>NZ_CP010978.1:32500-1232500 GCF_000271665.2 Pelosinus fermentans JBW45
GTGGAATTCCTAGTGTAGCGGTGAAATGCGTAGATATTAGGAGGAACACCAGTGGCGAAGGCGACTTTCTGGACTGTGTCTGACACTGAGGCGCGAAAGCCAGGGTAGTGAACGGGATTAGATACCCCGGTAATCCTGGCCGTAAACGATGGGTACTAGGTGTTGGGGGTATCGACCCCTCCAGTGCCGGAGTTAACGCAATAAGTACCCCGCCTGGGGAGTACGGCCGCAAGGTTGAAACTCAAAGGAATTGACGGGGGCCCGCACAAGCGGTGGAGTATGTGGTTTAATTCGACGCAACGCGAAGAACCTTACCAAGGCTTGACATCGTCTGATGATCCTAGAGATAGGAAGTTCTCCTTCGGGAGACAGATAGACAGGTGGTGCATGGCTGTCGTCAGCTCGTGTCGTGAGATGTTGGGTTAAGTCCCGCAACGAGCGCAACCCTTATCCTATGTTGCCAGCACGTAAAGGTGGGAACTCATGGGAGACTGCCGTGGATAACACGGAGGAAGGTGGGGATGACGTCAAGTCATCATGCCCCTTATGTCTTGGGCTACACACGTACTACAATGGGCTTAAATAGAGGGTAGCGAAGCCGCGAGGTGAAGCCAAACCCAAAAACAAGCTCTCAGTTCGGATTGCAGGCTGCAACTCGCCTGCATGAAGTCGGAATCGCTAGTAATCGCAGATCAGCATGCTGCGGTGAATACGTTCCCGGGCCTTGTACACACCGCCCGTCACACCACGAAAGTTGAGAGCACCCGAAGCCGGTGAGGTAACCAGCAATGGAACCAGCCGTCGAAGGTGAGATCAGTGATTGGGGTGAAGTCGTAACAAGGTAGCCGTATCGGAAGGTGCGGCTGGATCACCTCCTTTCTATGGAGATTTGAAAAGCTGAAATATGTTTTTCTAATCCAAGGTCGACACATCTGGTTGTTCACGTACTTACATTGCTTAGTTTTGAGGGAATACATCCCATGTTGTTGCCAGTGATGGTAGTGATATGAATGGTAAACCTCTAAATGAAGTTAACAATTAACATTGTTAACTAAGCGACCATACGGAATTTCGATTCCGAATGTCTGCTTATGTTCTTTGAAAACTGCACAGAAGAAAGCAACGTAATAATTCTAATAGCAATATTAGGGTGATTACCGAGCATGTTAGGATTATTTGAAACATGTATATTCTTGTTTTAGAACTCGAATATACCACCAAGTAAAGGTTGGCAAGAAGCTGTCAGCTGCTAGGCGGAGCGAGGACAAGAATGGAGTCGTACTACTTGTACGTCGACATGAATGCCCACAGCGACAACAACGCAGATGATAGGTTATTGTAAACCGACTATTAGAGTGACGAAGTCAAGCTAATAAGGGCATACGGTGGATGCCTTGGCGCCAAGAGCCGAAGAAGGACGGGGTAAGCTCCGATAAGCTAGGGGGAATCGCAAGCAGGTATTGATCCCTAGATTTCCGAATGGGGAAACCCAACAATGGTAATGCATTGTTACCCATGGCTGAGACCATGAGGAGGGCACCTGGGGAACTGAAACATCTAAGTACCCAGAGGAAAAGTAATCAAGTGAGATTCCCTAAGTAGCGGCGAGCGAACGGGGAAGAGCCCAAACCGAGTCAGTTTACTGATTCGGGGTTGAGGACCAGCATAATTCAAGTCAGGCTTAGTCGAACTACCTGGAAAGGTAGACCATAGGGGGTAACAGTCCCGTAGACGAAAAGCAGAGCGAGATGGCTGAGATCCAGAGTACCACGAGACACGTGAAACCTTGTGGGAAGCAGGGGGACCACCCTCCAAGGCAAAATACTCCTTGGCGACCGATAGCGTATAGTACCGTGAGGGAAAGGTGAAAAGCACCCCGGGAGGGGAGTGAAAAAGAACCTGAAACCGTATGTCTACAAGCAGTCGAAGACCCTTATGTGGTCGACGGCGTGCCTATTGAAGAATGAACCGGCGAGTTACAGTAACTAGCGAGGTTAAGCAGAAGATGTGGAGCCGTAGCGAAAGCGAGTCTTAATAGGGCGAATAGTTAGTTGTTGTAGACCCGAAACCGCAGTGATCTATCCATGGCCAGGTTGAAGCGCAGGTAAAATTGCGTGGAGGACCGAACCCGTGAACGTTGAAAAGTTTTGGGATGAGTTGTGGATAGGGGTGAAATGCCAATCGAACGCGGAGATAGCTGGTTCTCCCCGAAATAGCTTTAGGGCTAGCCTCAAGAAATAAGTACAGACGGTAGAGCTCTGATTGGGCTAGGGGCCTTATAGGTTACCGAACTCTGTCAAACTGCGAATGGCTGTACTCGGACCTTGGGAGTCAGACTGCGAATGATAAGATCCGTAGTCAAGAGGGAAACAGCCCAGACCATCAGCTAAGGTCCCAAATGCCGTACTAAGTGGCAAAGGATGTGGAACTTCAGAAACAACCAGGATGTTGGCTTAGAAGCAGCCACCATTTAAAGAGTGCGTAATAGCTCACTGGTCGAGAGGTTTTGCGCCGAAGATGTCCGGGGCTAAAGTACGGAACCGAAGCTATGGATTTGTATCTTAGGATACAAGTGGTAGGGGAGCGTTCTATACGCATCGAAGCAGTACCGTAAGGAGCTGTGGAGTATATAGAAGTGAGAATGCCGGTATGAGTAGCGAAAAGACAAGTGAGAATCTTGTCCACCGAAAGCCTAAGGTTTCCTGAGCAACGCTCGTCGTCTCAGGGTAAGTCGGGGCCTAAGCCGAGGCGTAAATGCGTAGGCGATGGACAACTGGCAAACATTCCAGTACCACCCCCATCCGTTTGAGTGATGGAGTGACACAGAAGGGTAAGTAATCGCATGAATGGAAGAAATGCGTCTAAGCTTGTAGGGTGTTTAGTAGGCAAATCCGCTAAACGAGAAGCCTGAGGAGTGACGGGGAGTTGACCGCAAGGTTGATGAACTTACTGATCCCATGCTGTCAAGAAAAGCTTCTAGCGAGGCTGTGGGTGCCCGTACCGCAAACCGACACAGGTAGGCGGGGAGAGAATCCTAAGGTGCGCGGGAAAACCCTCGTTAAGGAACTCGGCAAAATGTCCCCGTAACTTCGGGAGAAGGGGAGCCTCTTTAGGTGATTACCCTCGCGGTATGAGCTAAAGGAGGTCGCAGAAAAGAGGCCCAAGCGACTGTTTACCACAAACACAGGTGCCTGCTAAAGCGAAAGCTGACGTATAGGTGCTGACACCTGCCCGGTGCTGGAAGGTTAAGGGGAGTGCTTAGAAGCAATTCGAAGGTGTGAACTGAAGCCCCAGTAAACGGCGGCCGTAACTATAACGGTCCTAAGGTAGCGAAATTCCTTGTCGGGTAAGTTCCGACCCGCACGAAAGGTGTAACGACTTGGGCACTGTCTCAACGAGGGACCCGGTGAAATTGAAATACCTGTGAAGATGCAGGTTACCCGCGACTGGACAGAAAGACCCCATGGAGCTTTACTGTAGCCTGACATTGAATTTTGGTAAATGATGTACAGGATAGGTGGGAGACTGCGAGACATGTACGCTAGTATGTGTGGAGTCGTTGTTGGGATACCACCCTTTATTTACTGGAATTCTAACTTTAGTAGTAACGAAACTGAGGACAGTGTCAGGTGGGCAGTTTGACTGGGGCGGTCGCCTCCGAAAATGTAACGGAGGCGCTCAAAGGTTCCCTCAGCGCGGTTGGAAATCGCGCGAAGAGTGCAAAGGCAGAAGGGAGCTTGACTGCGAGACGTACAGGTCGAGCAGGGACGAAAGTCGGACTTAGTGATCCGGTGGTACCGCGTGGAAGGGCCATCGCTCAACGGATAAAAGCTACCCTGGGGATAACAGGCTAATCTCTCCCAAGAGTCCATATCGACGGGGAGGTTTGGCACCTCGATGTCGGCTCATCACATCCTGGGGCTGTAGTAGGTCCCAAGGGTTGGGCTGTTCGCCCATTAAAGTGGTACGTGAGCTGGGTTCAGAACGTCGTGAGACAGTTCGGTCCCTATCCATCGCGGGCGTAAGAGATTTGAAGGGAACTGCTCCTAGTACGAGAGGACCGGAGTGGACGAACCAATGGTGTACCAGTTATTCCGCCAGGAGTACAGCTGGGTAGCTACGTTCGGAAAGGATAAACGCTGAAAGCATCTAAGCGTGAAACCAGCCTTAAGATGAGATCTCTCATAGCATAAGCTAGTAAGTCCCCTTGTAGATGACAAGGTTGATAGGCCAGGTGTGTAAGTCCAGCAATGGATTCAGCTGACTGGTACTAATAGGACGAGGGCTTGACTTAATTTAGTTAGCAGCAAGCTGCTAACGACTAACATGCAGTCTTTCTTCTGTGAAGTTTTGAAGGAACATACAATATAGTATGTACTTCACATATCCAGTGGCGATAGCTAAGGGGTTCCACCTGTTCCCATACCGAACACAGTAGTTAAGCCCTTATACGCCGAAAGTACTTGGATGGAAACGTCCTGGGAGGATAGGTAGTTGCTGGTTAATTAGAAAGCACTCATTTATGTGAGTGCTTTTTATCATATTGATCTTGAGTGAGTATTTTTTGTTTTTTCGTTCCTGAGATTGGTGAGAATGCTTCAGATGCTAGGCACGACGAGCACGCGAACTGAGCAGTACATCAGTACGTGAAGTGAGCGCGCGCAGGAGTAACGACGCAGATGGGGTATTATCGCCAGTCGAAGTACCGAACACAGTAGTTAAGCCTATACGCCGAAAGTACTTGGATGGAAACGTCCTGGGAGGATAGGTAGTTGCTGGTTAATTAAAAAGCACTCATTTATGTGAGTGCTTTTTGTGTATTAAGAAAAAGATTATATTTTTTTAGTTTTTTATTAGGTTTTGCAGGAAGGCAATGTCTTTTTGGGGAAGAATACAAAATGGAAGGAGTGTCATACGTGAATATAGTTCTAGAACAAATTGAGGCAAAAGTTATGCAGGGAATTCGTCTTAATCGAGAAGATGGCATTGCATTATTTGAATGTAACAATTTGACTTGGTTAGGTTACCTAGCAGATATAGTTAGAAAAAATGTGAGCGGCGATTATGTATATTACAATGTGAATCGTCATATTAACCTTACTAATATCTGTACTGCTCGTTGTGAGTTATGTGCTTTTGGATGTGATGCAGAGAGTGTCCACTCCTATGCCATGAATAAGGAAAATGCTTTAGAAATTGCTAAACAGGCGGCTAAAGATCCAGATCTTAGAGAACTGCATATCGTGAGCGGCTTGCATCCAGATTGGCCTTTTTCATACTATGTCGATGTAATAAAGGAATTAAAACAGGCATTGCCACATATTCATTTAAAAGCGTTTACAGCTGTAGAGATTATATATTTTTCTGCTATTTCTGGAAAGTCTGTTGCCGAAGTATTAATCGAACTACAAAATGCTGGTTTAGACTCTATGCCTGGGGGTGGTGCTGAGATATTGTCAGATCGGGTAAGAAATGAGATTTGTCCTAAAAAGGCTACTGCCGCTGAATGGTTGGAGGTAGCTCGCATAGCACATAGTCTAGGGATTCGCAGTAATGCCAGTATGTTATATGGTCATATTGAAACAGTAGAAGAACGAGTGGATCATTTATTATCTTTACGCAATTTGCAGGATGAAACAGGCGGCTTCCAAACGTTTATTTGTTTTCCTTTTCATCCTAATAATACGGTACTTGGTGAACGAATAGAAAGAACTTCAGTATGGGATGAACTTAAGACGATGGCTATTTCTCGTTTGATGTTAGATAATTTTAAGAATATAAAAGCTTATTGGGTCATGCTAACATTGCCGATAGCTCAGCTTGCATTGGGATTTGGTGCAAATGATATTGATGGTACAGTAAATGAAGAAAAAATCATGCATGCAGCAGGCGCAAAATCTGCTACATCATTGAGTAAAGAAACAATCATTAAGACAATCCGTCAAACTGGTCGTATTCCAGTAGAGAGGGATTCTATGTATAATATAGTTAAAATATTGTAATAGAAAGGAACAGCCTAAATTGATATTAGCTGTTCCTTCTTTATGGATGGAGCTGCAAACCCATCTAAATTAAATCTTCTTTATAGCGGTTCATTTAGTGTAGAAACCAGTAAATGCGCACAGACTACATTTGTTGCAACTGGGATATTATGAACATCACATATTCTAAGAAGGGCTGTGATATCTGGTTCATGGGGTTGAGCCGTTAGAGGATCTCTTAGAAATATTACTAAATCAATTTCTTCACAGGCAACACGTGCTCCTATTTGTTGGTCACCACCAAGTGGCCCGGATAAATATGTGGTGACATCCAGACCAACGGATTCTTTAATTAGGCGACCAGTAGTGGCAGTAGCCACTAAATGGTGTTTTGCTAGAATTTTTTGATGTTTAACAACAAATTCTAACATGGTTTCTTTTTTACGATCATGAGCAATTAACGCAACAGTTTTCATGACAACACCTACCTCTAATTATAGATAGATAAATTATATCATAATTAGCTTTACTAGTATGTTAAAGTTAATAACATAGTGTTAATTTTAACAAAGAACTAATCCTGCTAAGAGAAATATGCTGTAGAATTTAAGCTAAGTCCGTCCTATGGATTTTTTCGGATTCAAGGATCACTTATATGAGTGAGCGCCTAGATTTAATAGTGGAGTAACTGGATCAATAATTTATTATATAATATGATTCTGTGGAAGAAGCAGGATGAGTATTGATTTATGGCGAATAGAAAGTAGTAATGAAGCTTTAATTTGCAAGGAGTGATTAAATGTGTTGCCATTTCTAATAATAGCATTCTTAGTAGTTAATTTCCTATATTTCTTTATGGAAATGCCCGTATTAGCATTTGGTTTTACGGATTGGTCGAATTTGGTTATAGCCTGGGGGATACTATTTTTATTTATCTCAGCATTAATTTTGCTGAATAAGTTTAGGTTATTTATAGCCAAAACAGCCTGGGGAGAAGTATTAAAAAAATTATTCCCTCAGTTATTTCAGGAACGGCCACATGTTGTTGATATTGCTAATTATCAAAATCAAGGACAAAATTATAAACGCTATAGAATGCTCGGCTTTGTAGGGATTATATTGTTAGTAGTTGGTGTGAGTAATTTGTTGATTCTACCAATATTAACAAGCGCTCCGATGCTATATAGCAGTGCTTACAGAGGTTTATTAGGCGAGGTAAAAGAAAGTTCTTTTACTTCTGATATCGAGCCGATAAACTTATCGCAAATACGAATTGTAGATGAGGAAACAGCTCGTAAGCTGGCAGAAAAAATCATTGGTGAAGTACCTGCTTTAGGTAGTGAAGTGCAAATTGGTGAATTATCACTGCAAAAGGTACGAGAAAAATTATATTATGTAGCACCCTTAGAACATCGTGGTATCTTTCAATGGCTGACGAATTATACTAGGGGAAGTAAAGGCTTTGTTATGGTCTCTGCTACGAATCCCCAAGATGTACATTTAGTGCAGTCGGTTAATGGCAAAGAGGTATATCTAAAGTATCAAATGAAGGGTTTCTTCTTTGATTATTTACCCAGATACGTATATTTTAATGGATTTTTTAATATTGGGATTTCAGATTTTTCTTTTGAAGTAGATGATGATCTTAATCCATATTGGGTTGTGACCTTATATAAAAATAAAGTTGGTTATCACGGTTCTGATGCAGTAGGTGCAGTGATTGTAAATGCTCAAACAGGTCAAATCAGTCGGCATACTATTGATGATTTGCCTCGCTGGGTTGACAGGGTTCAGCCTGAATCCTATGTATATAAGCAAGTTAAAGATTGGGGCGATTACATAAATGGTTTTTGGAATAGTGTATTTGCCAAAATGGGAACATTAAAGCCAACGGGAAATGAGCTTCATCTCATTTATGGCAACGATGATAGTGTATATTGGTATACAGGGATTACCTCATCAGGTAAAGATGGAAGCTCAGTCGGTTTTATTTTGATCAACTCTCGTACGAAAGAAGCAAAATGGTATAAGGTATCTGGTGCTGATGAAGGCGGCGCCAAAAAATCAGCAGAAGGCCAGGTACAGGAGAAATCCTATCGTGCCGGATATCCTATTTTGTATAACATCGGCGGTGTGCCAACTTATATTGCTCCTTTAAAAGATAAAGAAGGGTTATTAAAAGCTGTATCCTTTATCTCTGTAGAAAACTATAATTTAGTAGGTGTTGGAGCTGATATTGAAAGTGGCTTGCGTGCTTACCAGCAAGTATTAGCTAGCAAGGGAAATCAGTTTATTCCAAGTCAGGAAAATAAAGCATTGAAATTGCAAGGTAAAATCAGCCGTGTTTCTCAAGTGGTTAAGGGTGGAGAGTCTTATTTTTATTTTATGATCGAGGGCGATAATCGAATTTTTGTGGGGAGTTCGAATACGTCACCGAAAATTCCTTTAGTTAAGGTAGGAGATCTCATATCGGTAACTGCAAATGATACAAAAGAAAATACATTAAGCATAACTGAGTTTAAAGGTGAAAACTATTAAATAAAACAAGTCATCCTGCTACAGCAAGTAGAAGGATGACTTGTCTTTATATGGAAGATAAATTATAGTAGTGATAAAGAGAGATACTATAAAAGAATAAATCAGTATCTTTTATAGGAGGTTTTTATTATGAATTTTAATTTTGAGAAATACTCGACCAAATATACGGATAAAAAGCTGTTTGAGAAATTAAAAAGATTTTCCCTTAAAGCTGGTAAAAAGTTAGTATATGTTGTGTTACTTTTATATTACACATTGCAAAAAAACAATGTTCCGAAAAAAGTGAAAGCGGTTATTATTGGCGCACTGGGATATTTTATTTCCCCTTTTGATTTCATTACAGATTTTTTGCCTTTTCTAGGATATACGGATGATTTTGGTGCGTTGATGATGGCGTTAGCGGTAGTTGCAATATATATTGATAAAGAGACAAAAATCCGAGCAAAGTCCCGTTTGGAGTCTTGGTTTGGTAAAGTAGATGAAAGTGAACTGGAAGAGGTTAATGCTAAGTTATGAGTGCTAATAAATATAAGGCAACTTGTATATTGGGGATTGTTTCTTGTGGATTCTTAGCAAGCTATCCTTTTTCCCACACGTTCTTTGGCGGTCTTTTAGCCAGAGGGTTCGGTGCTGCAATGATAGGCGGTTTAGCTGATTGGTTTGCTGTGTCCGCCTTATTTCGCCGCCCCTTAGGCATACCTTTTCGTACGGCGATTATCCCCCGAAATCGGGAAAAGATATTTCAAGCTTTGATTGATATGGTCGAGCATGAGATATTAATAAAAGAGAATATAAAGAAAAACTTGGATGACTATGATTTAACGGCTACATTACTGTATTTTACCAATGAGAATAGTGGTAAGCAAGATGTGAAAAAAATGCTATATCGCTTTTGGCAGGATTTTGCTCTTCAAGTGAATCCGGAAGATTTAGAGGTATTAATTCAAGATTTTGTAGAAGACAATATGGACAATATTAAGGTTCTTCCCTATGGGATCCCCATTGTCCAATGGTTTATGGATCACGAATATGATGACAAAATACTAGATCTTATCATTGAGCAATGTATCATTGCTGCCCAGAATGAAAAGTTTGTCCACTTGCTGGCAAATGTTTTTGCTGCTGTTACCAAGAAATATGAACATGGTATGAATCGGAGGAAATTATTTAATTTGCTGATGGATTTATCCCCTAAGCAATTGGCGAAGGCAGCTCAGCATGGATTGGTCAGTATATTATTAGAAATGAAATCCCCCCAGCATCCTTTCAGGCTAGACGGAAAGGCGAAATTGAAACAGTTTGTAGTCAGGCTGCAAAATGATGCTGATTTTGGGCAACGGGTTGAGTCATGGCTCCAGCAAAATATAATATATAAATTTAAATTAGGCGAAAAAATATCCAGGTCCATGGTAGCTGTATTTCATAAAGTGATTCGTGACAATAGACTGGCAGTTCGAGGGATGGACTCTCTTATGGCACAGCTGGAGATAGTTCTGGAAGATTTCACTAAAAATCAGGAAGATCGGGTGAAGATGGATTTGTACCTTAAGGCTGTTTTAGGAGATTGGCTAGATCGCAACCATGACCAAATTGGCAGAATTGTAAAGGAGAGCCTTAATGAATTTACCAATGAGCGATTGGTAAATTTTATTGATAGCAAGATGGGCAATGATTTGCAGATGATTCGTATTAATGGCTCATTTGTTGGCGGTTTGGTAGGAATGATTCTATACATATTGACCTATTGGTTATAAATGCAGGTGAAGAGAAATGAATAATAAAAGCATAGCAAATCAAATTTTACTATTGGTATTTTTACTATTTTTATTGTCTGCTGGGCTTAAACATTACTATAAAGATATTTTCGCTGTAGAGTTGCTCTTTGCTGTAATGGAGGCGGCGTTGGTAGGTGGGATTGCCGATTGGTTTGCGATTACTGCGCTTTTTAAAAAACCTTTAGGTTTTCCTTGGCATACGGCATTGATCCCCAGGCATCGTCAAAAGGTAATTCGGTCCATTCGGAATATTATTGACCAAGATTTGCTTACGGTAGAATCCATTAAAAAAAGGGTAGAGAGTATCTGCTTTGTTACTTTGCTGATTGGCTTTGTAGATCATGAGAGAGGAAGGGCGTTCATAAGAAGTTCTCTGGAGCGATTCGGTAAGGATATGATCAGTAAACTTGATATTCGAGATTTCGTTAATCATATAGAAGGTTTTATTAGAAAAGAAATCAAAAACATTGATCTTATCTCGCAAATGAACAATATAGTCAGATGGTTATTAGAAAATGACCGTGTTCGAGTTTTAACAATGTACATTGTGGATGAACTTATCAATCAGCTAGATAAAAATGAGGCAAAAAGAAATATCTACCGATATTTAGAAGAAATGACGCAAACCAAGAATCGGTCACCCTTAGAAAGAGCCTTCATTTGGTTAGGTGAGCAGACTAATAGTGTAAGCCTTTCCGATGCAACGGATGCTTTTTATGCAGAGATTCTGGCAATCTTGCAAGATATTAAGAACCCTGATCATGTCATACATAATAAAATTCATGAAAATTTAACAGCGATAGCCGAAGTATCTGAAAAGAATTATACTTGGCTAGAACAAGTGGAGAGCTGGAAAATGACGTTGGCGACAGAAGTAGAATTAGGTGATGCAGTGATTCATGTATCGGAGAATTTTCTAAAGACGGCGAATCCTCAGCTCAGTCCTCAACTCATCGATTGGATCTATACTCAAATGGATCGATACTGGATGTTTTTTAAGGAAAATATTGAGCTGCAAGAATGGCTGGAAGTGCGTATTAAGCAGGTGATATATGAGCTTATCGAAAAAGAGCATTATATCATTGGTGAAATTGTTCAAAGGGTTTTAGGGGAATTTAACGATGATAAGCTGAATCATTTCGTGGAAGAAAAAGCAGGGAATGATTTACAATGGATTCGCATCAATGGTTCTATCGTAGGCGGTATAGTCGGTTTACTGATGTTTTTCTTCTTACGTTATGTTTATGATCCCTATGTCGTTCCCATTATCCAAAGCTGGTTTTAAGGAAAAATGATGAAAGAACGTTTTGTAATTGCAATACTTATTATTATGGTAGTCATATTAGAAATTGTTGATGAAGTCGCAAAAAGAATCACCTCTCTATATACGAGAAGGTGATTCTTTCTTGTATTATAATCAATAAAGCGCTATTTTAAGAGTTTGGTCATATACTAGTAGAAGGTCGCTGGAAAGTTATTTTATAAATAACGAGGGAGTGGTTAAGGTGAAGGTTGGTTTAGTAGGGATTGGACGTATGGGAAGAGTATTAGCAGGATTATTAGCAGGTCAGGTAGACTTAGTCATATTTGATCGAAATATAGAGAAGGTGGAAAAAGCAGCAGAAGAAATTAGTGTTTCTACTGTTGGTTCATTAGGAGAGATGGCGGAATTGGGAATTGTAATTTTGGCTCTCCCTGATCCAGAAGTCGTGAGTTGTATTAAAGTATTTAATGACATAGGAAAAAATATAACTGTGATTAATATCGCGACAAATGCGAGCCAAAATATGCTAAACAGTATAGCGGATTCCCATGTAAAGTGTATTTGTGCTAAATTTATTGGCCATGCAGGTGAGATTGCATTAGGACATTCTCCAGTCATTATTGTCAATCAGTTTCCTGTAGAGGTAGTTGCGCAAACTGTGGAAATCTTTCAATTAGTTGGACAGGTAATCGTCGGCAAGGCAGATTTAGTGTATACCATTAATACGGTAGCTGCGCAGAAAGCGATTGAAGCGGGCGTAGCTATTGAGGAGGTCTTAAAGCAAAAAGGGATTTCAGATCCAGGGATTATAAAAAATGCTATCGGGCAAGTTGCCGCTGGAGTGATGAAATCCTATGCTGATGGCACCTTGGGACCTTTTGCCAGGGAAATTGTACAATCTGTCAAACATAAGAACGAGACAAAAAGCTTGTAATTTTTGTGTTTGAAAAGATAGGGAATATTATGAACCACAAAGGAGTACACCAAATAAGTTATAAATAGAACCCTTTGTGTCCTTTGCGTCTTTGTGGTTCGATTTTTTTCAAATCTGTACCTAATGAAAAATATAATTCTGTATATTTTAAAGAGGTCTATTTTGTTTTATAATAACATTATATTTTTAGAAGTCCTCAATAATAAATGATCCTAGGACTAAAAATAAAAACAAGTATAGGAGGAATAAACAATATGCAGCAAGGGACTTTTCGCGTAAAGGCTGGTTTGGCAGAAATGCTTAAGGGTGGCGTGATTATGGATGTAACTACGCCTGAACAGGCAAAAATTGCTGAGGAAGCAGGAGCTTGTGCTGTAATGGCATTAGAACGTGTTCCAGCAGATATTCGCGCGGCAGGCGGGGTTGCTCGGATGGCTGATCCTACGATTATCTTGAAAATCATGGAGGCTGTGACCATTCCAGTTATGGCTAAAGGAAGAATTGGCCATTTTGTAGAAGCGCAGATCATAGAATCACTAGGAGTTGATTATATTGATGAAAGTGAAGTGCTAACTCCTGCCGATGATAAATATCATATTGATAAACATCAGTTTAACGTTCCCTTTGTATGTGGTGCTAAGAATCTTGGTGAAGCACTGCGTCGTATTGGTGAAGGGGCAGCGATGATTCGTACCAAGGGAGAGCCAGGAACGGGCAATGTAGTCGAAGCTGTAAAGCATATTCGTATGGTTATGAGTGAAATTCGTCAGCTGCAGAACTTACCGAATGAAGAAGTATCTGCCTTTGCCAAAAATATTGCAGCTCCTTTAGAACTTGTTATGGAAGTGAAAAAATTAGGACGTCTGCCAGTTGTTAATTTTGCTGCAGGAGGTATTGCGACACCGGCTGATGCGGCTCTGATGATGCACTTAGGCTGCGATGGCATATTTGTTGGCTCGGGTGTCTTTAAGTCAGGTGACCCTGTAAAAAGGGCAAAAGCAATTGTAGCAGCTACTACCTATTATAATGATCCCAAGATTTTGGCTGAAATCTCTCGCGATCTTGGTGAGGCTATGGTGGGTATCGAGATTTCTACCATAGCAGATCATGAGCGCATGCAGGATCGTGGCTGGTAAGCAAGAGAGAAAGCAGGGATTATTATGAAGATCGGAGTATTGGCATTGCAAGGTGCTTTCCGGGAGCATTGCTGGATGCTGGAAGGCTGTGGAGTAACAGCAGTAGAGATTCGAAAGCCAGAAGAATTAGACGGGGTTGACGGTTTGATCATTCCTGGGGGAGAAAGTACCACTATTGGCAAGCTAATGATGGAGTGGGGATTGTTGGATAAGATTAAATTAAGAGTGGACCAGAAAATGGCGGTATATGGAACTTGCGCTGGCATGATTCTGCTGGCGAAGGAAATTAAAGATAGCAATCAGCCTCGTTTAGGGATCATGGATATTGTAGTTCGACGCAATGCTTTTGGCCGTCAGCGTGAGAGTTTTGAAGCGGATATGACAGTGCCTGAATTTGGCGCAGAATCGCTAAAAGCTGTCTTTATTCGCGCACCTTATATTGAAGAGGCAGGCAAGGATGTAAAAGTGATGGCAAGGGTACATAATAAAATTGTTATTGCCAGGCAAAATAATATCCTTGTTACGGCATTTCATCCTGAATTGACCAAGGATGATCGAATTCACCAGTATTTTATTTCAATGACCAAGAACGCGTAATAACAAAAAAATCATTGAACACTTTTGTATTCAATGATTTTTTTGTTTTGGTCGCATATTTCTTAACTTTCTGTATGTATCGCAATGGCGGTAGCGATGGCAGCACCAATACCTGAGCCATCTTTTGTAAGGGTGCTGGTAATTTTCTTCTTAGTTCCAAGTCCTTCATCCAACGTCATCTGAATGGTTTTAGCGTAGTTAGGAGTTTTTTCGTATAGTGAGCCGTCGATGGCAATGGTATGATTTTGAGAACAATCCGGATCAATATGATGCAGAATTCCGATATAAGTAGCCGCCACCAAGCGGGCAGAGCGAATGGATACAAGGGAGGCAATCTTTTTTAAGGTTCGGCGATCCTCAAGCGTAGAGTTTGTAATACCTAGCTTGCTCTCAAGAAAGTGGGCGATCTGTTCATTCTCCTCACTGCCATCTTCCAATAAAAGCGAAATATAAGCACCATGTAGTATATAAGGAGTGGTTAGTATTTTTCTTGTAGAGGTGCTTCCTGCCAATAATCCATCGTCAAATAAACTACAGGTTATAATGCGCACTAACTCACCAATATAGTGACCAGAGACCATTTTTTCTAATCGTTGCTCGCCGGGTTTCTCACTTTGTTGGTCTAATAGGGCATCATAAGCTGTAAAGGGTAATTGATCAAAATTACCTGATTCTAGGTTGATAATCATTGGGCTTTTGCTATCCGGCGCACAAGGTTCAATATAAGCTGTGTTGTGGCCAGTACCGCAAATAGAGCCAATATCTGTAAAGGGATCTTCATAGGCTGAGGCAAGTAAGGTACCGACAGTATCATTGATGATGGCTTTAGGTATCACATTACGAAGATTCTGTCTGTCTAAGGCTGATCGTAGCAAGGTTGTAATGTCCTTACCTTCCACACCAGTTGTTTCAATTTCTTTTGTCCAATGAATTAATGTGCCTGTATTAAGACCTTTTTGGTCAGTGGGGAAGGAAAACGTATGACCTAGGGGATATATCTGATCGGGTTTTACAAGAGGGGCAATTTGCTTTGCAATAAAATCAAATAAGTGATCGGCAGTAGATTGTTTAGATATATAATTGTATTGCATTTCTCCCTGTTTAAGGGGCTTTCCTGCCCGAGCATGTATTCTATACTGTCCTTCTCCCAACAATTCCGTTAACAGGACTCTTACATTGGTTCCGCCAAAATCTAAAGCCAGAAATGTTCCTATTTCTTTTCGGGACGGTTTGCTTAAATAAGAGGGCAACATTTTTAATGAACTAGGTGCTCCGATTAGGCCATTTTGCATAGCTTGTTGAAATTTAGTGGCGATGGCACCAATTTGTTCAGGGGAAATGGTGAGTTGTGTGACTAGTTCATGTAGTTGAGTTAACAACTTGCTCATACTGTAAACCTCCAGTATTAAATCGATTCGCCATGTTTATGACAGCGTTTATGGAAATTATATCATAAACATGTAGAATTTAACTGATTTTTTACGCAATTTCCCTAAAAAATTAAATAGATATAATCGATTTAAAGAGCTTGTATACTTATTGCTTGCTGGCGTAAGACCGTTTTTAGGATTTTTCCGGTAGAATTTTTAGGCAGAGAATCTATAATGATAAGCTCTTTAGGGATTTTGTAAGAAGCAAGTTTTTTTTGCAGATAAGATTTGACTGCTTTTTTGTCGATGGTGAATCCTTCATTGACAGCAAGATATGCTTGAACTAAAGTACCATAGTGTTTATTTGGAATTCCGATGACCGCAGCTTCGGCAATTGCAGGATAGGCATATAAAAGTTCCTCGATTTCTCGTGGATAGATATTTTCCCCATTAATTACAATCATATCTTTTAATCGATCCACAATAAAGAGATAGCCGTCCTGATCCATATAGGCTAAATCTCCTGTATGAAGCCAGCCGTTTTGAAGGGCTTTAGCCGTTTCCTCTGGTAATCGGTAATAGCCGTGCATTACGCTGGGGCCACGAACCAATAGTTCACCTGTTTCGCCGGGGGCAAGAGGCTGATTGTCGGTATTAACAATCTTTACTTCAATACCGGGCAATGGCTTTCCAATGGAGCAGTATTTTACCTTATGGATTGGATTTAAAGATACAATGGGCGATGCTTCCGATAGCCCATAGCCTTCCACTACTGGCTTGCCAATTTTCTTTGTAAATTGCTCAGAAATTTCTTGCGGCAGGGAAGAACCGCCTGAGACGAAAAGCTTAACATGAAGGAAGTCTTCTTTTTGCGCCCTTTGGGCAAGTAGACGAAACATATTGGGAATACCGAAAATAACGGTCAAGGCATTATCTTTAATGGCAGAAATCGTTTCCCGAATGGAAAAATTATCTAAAATTAGGATTGACGAACTGTTTAGTAAGGGCGTCAATACGGCGGCCGTCCAGGCAAAGCAATGATACATGGGTAAAACACAAAGAATGCGATCCTCATGTTGGTAGGTGAAGACTTGTGAAAAAGCCTGAGCATTGCTAACCAGATTTTTATGAGTGAGCATAGCTCCTTTAGGGCTTCCTGTTGTTCCGGAGGTATAGATGATTGTACATACTTCATTTTCATAAACGGTTTGAGATACTGGAGCGGGGGGAAATGATTGTTGAGAGATTGTATGGGAAATATCGGTGATGAGTAGTTGGCTTACTTCCTCTTGATAGCCATAGTGAGCAAGTTCCGTATCCAAGTCAAGTATCGTCATAGTAATTATTTTTTTTATATTGGCATTATGTAGAATGTATGCAATTTCACGAGGAACAAATTGGAAATTAAGAGGTACAATAACAGCTCCTAAGCTAGTGATTGCTAAATAGCTATAAATAAATTCAACACAATTCTTAGAAAATAAGCCAACATTTTCTCCTGGGCGTATACCTTGCTGATAAAAAAAGTTTCGATATTTTGTAACTGCATTGGACAATTCACCGTACGTAATCGGTTTTTCGCCTAAAAATACAACTTGATTGTCATGGATGCTGTCTTGTTGGATTATTTCGTGAACAAGCATAATTGCCTCCTTAAAAATCAGTGTTGGATATAAAGTTGATCATAGATCTATTCATTCTTTATGGTAACGTAAATTCTTCCAATGGTAAAGCCTAGAGCAAAGAAAAGGTCACTAGAATGTTGATGATAAGAGGGAAAACAGCAGAATGCGTGTTAAAACATTGTAAATATATTGCTAGATTTGTCATTTGGCGCAGGTAAAAAGATAAAAATATAGAATGATAATAATTTATATAGATTACTAATTGAATTGTAAAAAATTATGCTGGCGGTGAGACGATGATTAAAATTCGAGTACTAATAGTTGATGATTCCCCTTTTAGTCAGAGGTTAATAAAAGATGCTTTGAAAGAATCAAAGTATGAGGTGTGCGGTTGTGCTGGTACAGGTAGTGATGGTATACGTCAGTACCGTGAGCTACAGCCGGATTTGGTAACAATGGATTTGACATTGCCTGATATGGATGGGTTGGAGTGCTGCCGTGAATTGTTGACCATTGATCCAGCCGGTAAAATCGTAGTGGTAAGTGCCATGAAGGATGAAGCCATTATCAATCGGGGGACAGCCATTGGCGTAAAAGCATTTTTCCAAAAGCCGGTGAAGTCGGAGGCGCTGCTCCTTGGATTTGAACAGATTATCTCGCAGCAGGGGAATGAAGCAGGTCAGCAGCATTTCTTGGAATATTTTATTGCAGCCTTTACGAAAAATATTAAAGACATGACGGGAATGGATGTTCTTTCTGTAGATCATAGTAAGATTCAGACGGTAGTATCCCATGGTTTAGGCGTTATCATTGGTATCACAGGAAGTCAGCAAGGGCGAATTATGCTGGATGTATCTATGGACGTGGCGCAAGAATTTACTAAGAAGTTATTAGGAACTGATGTAGTAGCGGATGAGGATATATTTAATAGTATTTCTGAATTTACTAATATTATTGCAGGACATAGTATCTCTGAGATTAATAATGTATTAAAAGCTAAGGAATTTGAAATTCGTCTTACACCACCGAGCATTATAATTGGTGAATCCATTGCTATTATTAATCCTAAAATGACTTCGAATACAGTCACAGCAAAAACTGCTATTGGTCCATTGCATATGAATGTTGGGTTTGTAGGAGGGAAATAATTTTGGATGTAAAAGTGATTAATCCATTTATCGATGCGATCATGAATATTATGCCGCAATTAGGATTTCAAAATGTTGTGAAGGGCAAGCTTTCAGTAGGGGAGCAGTTTGTCGAAAGTAAGGGAATTACCGTGCTAGTAGGATTGACAGATCAGTTGCGAGGCAACATTGCATATAATTTCACGGAAGCAACGGCCATGTCGATTGCATCGAAAATGATGATGGGGATGCCTGTTACAACATTAGATGACTTAGCACAAAGTGCAATTTCTGAGCTAACAAACATGGTTACGGGAAATGCTGCAACTCGTTTTGAGAAGGATGGCTTACGAGTGGATATTTCCCCTCCTAGTCTAGTTGTGGGAGAGAATTTCAAACTGAAAGTAAGCAGTGCAAAATTTTTAGTAGTGGAAATGATTGCCGATTCATTAGTAATTGAACTAAATATTGGCATCGAATAATTTACGGGGGCCGTTTACAGCCTTAATCATAGAGATATTGTAATTCCTTATGAAATCGTGAGCAAAAATCGATAACTGGCAGATTGAAAACCAAAGGTGTAAGAGTGCTGCTCTGTAATAAAGAGGAGACCTTAGGCCTTTTTATTTTAGGATCAATTTACAATAACGTCCTTCTGTTGCGTGCATAGCGAAGCACCCCTTGCTAAGAGATTGCTTCACTCTGTTCGCAATGACAGAGCGCGAATTGTTTTCTGTTGCCAATCGTTAATTTAGCTAAGCAATATAAAAGAATAGTATAGAAAATCTTAACAAATAGGAAGGTGACAGTTATGTATGAAATCATATTATTTGACTTAGATGGAACATTGACAGATCCTAAAATCGGTATTACATCATCCGTTCAATATGCCTTGCAAGAAATGGGAATTAAGGAAGAAGATCCAGATGTGTTGATCCCTTTTATCGGACCACCTTTATTAGCATCCTTTAAAGAGTTCTACCATATGAGTGATCAGGAGGCAGTGCAGGCGATTGGATATTATCGAGAACGTTTTTCGGTAACTGGATTATATGAAAACAAAGTATATGCGGGCATGGAGGAACTATTAGCCAGTTTGAAGAACCAAGGTAAAAAACTAATCGTAGCAACTTCAAAGCCTACCGAGTTTTCAGTGCAGATTTTAGAACACTTTGGTTTAAAACAGTACTTTGCTGCCATTGTGGGAAGTAATATTGATGGAACAAGGACTGAAAAAAGCGATGTCATCGAATTTGCCCTAACAGGGGAAAACATTACTGATCTAAGTAAAGTTGTAATGATTGGAGATCGAAAATATGATATCAGCGGTGCTAAGAAGAATCATATTGATGTGATTGCTGTTGCTTATGGATACGGCAGCCAAGAAGAGCTGGCTGCCGCTGATCCTAATTATATCGTTTCATCAGTTTCAGAACTTGCTAGTCTCCTGGGAAGATTGTAAATTCACCTAGAATTAGGCGAAAGTAGTATCCTTTTCAATATTGATTATAATGCCCTAAAAAAAATAAAAAAATGAAATAAATTTTCTGAATGAGCAGGTATCCTTAGACTTACACTAGAATAATACAGTAGCAAGAGGAATTGATTTGTTACAGAAAGGGAGGAAACAGGGATGTTATATGATATTGGATTGGTTGGCTTAGCTGTAATGGGTGAGAATCTAGTGATGAATATGGCTAACAAAGGCTTTGGTGTAGCGGTATATAATCGTACGGTAAGTAAAGTAGATGAATTTTTGGCGCAAAATGCAGAGGGCAAAAAGATTGGCGGGGCTCATTCTATAATGGAGCTGACCAAGATGCTCACCAAGCCTCGGAAAGTTATGCTGATGGTTAAGGCCGGTAAGCCAGTAGATGATATGATAGCTGAATTGCTGCCTTATCTAGATCAAGGGGATATCATTATTGACGGTGGTAATTCTTATTTTCAAGATACCCGCAGGCGATTTGATGAATTATCTCGTAAAGGGATTCGTTTTATTGGCATGGGCGTGTCTGGGGGAGAAGAAGGAGCACTAAAGGGACCAAGTCTCATGCCGGGAGCTGAACTTTCTGCTTACCAGGAAGTTGCACCGATTTTTACAGCGATTGCTGCTCAGGTTGCAGATGGTCCGTGCTGCGCTTATGTGGGACCAGACGGGGCCGGTCATTACGTGAAAATGGTACATAATGGGATCGAATATGGCGATATGCAGCTCATTAGTGAAGCATATTATATTATGAATGTTGCATTAGGGTTGTCAGCAGAGGAACTCTATGAAGTATTTGCTGAATGGAACGAAGGGGAGCTCGATTCGTATCTTATTGAAATTACACGAGATGTGTTTTTACAACAGGATGAACTCACGGGTAAACCATTAGTAGAAATGATTTTAGACAAAGCCGGTCAGAAAGGGACAGGTAAGTGGACCTCGCAAAGTGCTTTGGATTTGGGAGTACCGACGCCAACAATTACAGAAGCCGTATTCGCGCGCTGTATGTCGGCCTATAAAGAAGAACGAGTGGCTGCATCTAGTATCTTAATTGGTCCGAATGATCAATATAAGGGAGATCGCAAGGTATTTATTAAAGCGATCCATGATGCTTTGTATGCATCGAAGATATGTTCTTACGCCCAGGGGTTTGCTCTTTTAAAAGCTGCTGATAAGGAATATGCCTGGAACTTGAACTATGGTGACGTGGCTCTTCTTTGGCGAGGTGGATGCATTATTCGGGCTCAATTTTTAGATCGGATTAAAGAGTCCTTTCAGCAAGATGCTAATTTGCCGAATCTACTGCTGGCGCCTTACTTCCAAGAGGCACTAAGCCGAGTTCAAGAGAATTGGCGCCTAGTTGTAAAAACGTGTAAAGAGCTAGGGATTCCGACGCCTTCTTTTAGTGCTTCCTTGGACTATTATGACAGCTATCGCAGAGCCGTGCTCCCTTCCAATCTGATCCAAGCGCAAAGGGATTACTTTGGTGCTCATACCTATGAGAGAGTTGACCAACCTGGTATTTTCCATACGGAATGGATAAAAAAATAGGTTCATAAGTAGAGAGGTATAGATTTAACCGCAGAGACGCAGAGAACACAGAGAAAAGATAGATAGGGTTAAAAATCTCCTCAGCGTCCTCTGCGTCTCTGCGGTTCGAATTTATTCTTTAAAGGAGCGTAACGGTTTTTCTATTTCTTTGCAAGATTGTTGTTTACTGCGTTAGCGTAATATTATAATTTGTTAGCATGGTATTATTCTGGTTAATAAAGGTTACCCGGATTGGACGGCGGGTATCAAATAATGAGCGTTCCATGGCAATATAGTCATAACCCTTGGTAGTCGTCACACTCTCACTAAGGCGAGGGCTTTTTGTTCTTACGGTAACAGTAAGGTCATTTCCTGATTGCGTGATCTTTTCAATGCCGATACCGTACCCAGTTGAATCTACGGTACCAAGGTGAGTATAAACAACGATTTGATGGTTAAAGTCAACATTTTTCATCTGGTTGATGATGTCTTCTGGAACTAAGTTCGTTCCTCGTAAGCGGGGGTCTTGAATCAGAGCACCAAAGGTCATGTCGGCGGGGTATGAGGTATTGTACCATGTCCATTCACGGAAATCATTCGTTTGATATAGGGTTTGGGGAGCATTAGGGGTGATGACCACTGGACCCGTAATGGGGCGGTGGGTAAAAAAGCTGGCGGGAGTATAAGTAGCAGGATATCTTGAATTACCAATACCACGTATTGCAGTAATTTCCCATCCCTGATGGCGAGTCTTTACTAGGTTCACTTTAAAAGTCTGACCGCTGGTTCGTACTTCAACAGTTGCTTTGTTTGCTGACTGGTCAAGAATTGTAAATCTATCACGAAAGGGA
Organism: Pelosinus fermentans JBW45; assembly: GCF_000271665.2. Classification (GTDB taxonomy): domain Bacteria; phylum Bacillota; class Negativicutes; order DSM-13327; family DSM-13327; genus Pelosinus; species Pelosinus baikalensis. The sequence continues at coordinate 54,721 of NZ_CP010978.1, forward strand.
TTAAAGCCATAGGTGTAGGCATTTTCCTTTACGGTTCTTACGGGGTCCATTTTGGATGAGTTCGACCAATTTTTTGACTTGGAAGTTTGATCTGCTTCAGGAGTTTGGTTTGTTTCATTCGAAGCGGCAAAAACTTTTGTTACAGGAAGACCAGGCAACATTGCCGAAGACATAACTGCCGCTCCTGCAACAGCAGCTAATAGTTTCTTCGAGTGGTTCTTTATTTGCTTTCTACGAATTATACTTTTCATAGCTAATCTTCCTTTCATACATTTTTGTTAGTGTTTCCATTACTGCATGGATACATGTTAGGGAATTTTATCCGAAAAATAAGTAAAGATTGGATGCCTAAACATTCATGAGTCAAAAGAATATATTTATGATATTAAAAAGAACTAGCCCTTTTTAAAAAAAATGAAAGGGCTAGTCGTTTTTGTTTGCGAGGCTAAAAAGTATAGGCATTCTAAGGGGAACGTTAAACACAGAGGACACAGAGTTGCGAGAGAGCACAGAGGTTTTTAGTCTTATTTGGCACCAAAAGATTCTATTATCAAATTTTAGAGCAAATCGGGCAGCTTTGCATGGAGAAGGGCTGTTCTAGACCTGCCTGTTCTAATATGCATCTGTCGCGGAAGATTTCAAGGGTAGGGCCATCAGCCAGAATGGTGCCATTATGCAAGACAATGGTTCGCTTGCAAAGATCCAGTACCATATCTAAATCATGAGTTGCAATAATTTTTGTATGACTAAATGTGTGCAAAAGAGTGATCAACTGGCGGCGGGCCAAGGGATCAAGGGCTGCGGTTGGTTCGTCCATTACCAATATTGCCGGGTCCATGGCTAACACCGTCGCGATGGCTACTGCTCGTTTTTGTCCTCCTGAGAGGCGATAAGGGGGACGGTCTTTTAAAGCATAAGCACCTACGGTTTTTAATGCTGATGTTACACGCTTTTCCACTTCTAGAGGCGGATATCCTAAGTTTAGGGGACCAAAAGCTACATCATCATAAACCGTTGGCATGAACAGTTGATCGTCAGGATTTTGAAAAACCATGCCAACTGTGCGGCGGATGTGGGGTAGAGTTTCTTTGACAACGGGATAACCGCCAATATTGACCTCTCCTGCGGTGGGAAATAGCACACCATTTAAATGAGATAGCAAAGTGGTTTTACCTGAACCATTGGAGCCAACGATTGCGATCGCTTCCCCATGACCGATATGAAGAGAGAGATTCCTTAATGCAGTTGTGCCGTCAGGATAGGTATATAGTACATTTGTTAAATCGATTGTGTGATGACTCATTGAAAACCTCCTGTTAGCAATGTTCCCAAGGTCTGTGGAATATTAATAAAACGACAGAGGAGAAAGAAGGATAGACAAAAAAGTAGATAGAGATGATCTTTTTTTGTCCAACTTGCAGCAGATCGTAAAGGGACCTTTCCGTCAAAGCCGCGACACAGCATAGCTTGATAGATTCGGTGCGCTCGATCCATGGTTCTAAGTAGTAATTGTCCCAGCAATGACCCCCAAGCCTTATAATGAATTCCATTTGCCTTGAAAGAACGAAGAGTGTAGGCCTGATTTGTTTTTAGAAACTCTTCAAGCAATACATGGAGATAGCGATACATAAAGAGGATTTGAATCACAATAGGCTTGGGAACACCAATTTGCGACAAGGCTGTACAAATTGAATTCATACCCGTTGTTGCAACCAAAATTAAAGCCGATGTTACGGTTAAGAGTAGTTTGATGGTAATGGATAGAAAGGATAGCCAGCCTCCAGTAATCAGAAAGGGTCCGAGCTTTGCAATCGGCGTTTGGTCAAAAACTGGATTGAATAGGCCAATAAAAACAATAAAAGGAGCGATCAGTATCAAGCGTTTTACTATCGGTTTATAAGGCAGATTTCCTAAAGCCATTAAAGTAACAGGATAAAATAATAGGGGAAGAACACTTGTAACTTCGTATTTAGAAAAGGAGGTAACCAGCACGACAAAGACTAAGGTCGTGATCAGTTTAGTACAGGAATTCAAAGAGTGAATGAAAGTCTTTTGAGTGGCGAGATCATCAATATTTCTCAGATCGAGCCAAGTTGACTCCAGTTTGATCATAGTAACCTCTTTCATTAGAAAAAAATAATATTTGCATACCCATAAGAGTAAGGGATACGACGTATCGTCGCATCCCTTATAGTATACTAGCGTTTTGCTGCAACTTGTAGCCCTTTGCCAATAAAATAAGCTAAAAGCAATGTAATTAAAGATCCCACAAGACCAGCTACCGAGGTTCCTGTATCTATCGTAGGCCAAACTGCTTCTGTGGTTACCTCGGTTTCTTCAACTGCCGCTGGATGAGAGGCAGGCGTAGTCTTAAAATTATAATCAGGAAGGAAAGCGATTTTTTCCTGTATTTCGGCGAAAAAACCATGAACCTCATCCGTTGCTTGCAGCTCTTCTTCGCCGTTGATTCCGGAAATCGACCACTCCAGTCCATCGGGATTGCTGGAAGCAAACCAGGATAAAGCACCGCCTGTGATTAAAGCGAGGACAAATAAGACGAGAATCACTTTTTTTATAGAGGTAGCACCTAATGATTGATTTAAAGCCGTGGGTTGGATGATCTGGGGGGCTTCTTGATAAATGAATCCAATGACTACAGCGGTAATAATGCCTTCAATCAAGCCAATAGCAAGGTGAATGGGCTGCATGAGCAGTACAAAGGTTGTAAAAGGAAGGGCTGATATTCCAGAAAAGAGGGTTTCTAAAACTACGCTAAAGGCTCCTAGTTGGAGTCCTGCAACTGCTGCTACTATGGAGCCAAGCATAATACGTCTTTGTGAGGGAGTCGTGCCGACTAATGGTTTATAGATAAATGGATACGCTATATAACAAGGAATAAAACCCATGTTAAAAATATTACAGCCAAGAGCCAGTAAACCTCCATCGGCAAAGAATAATGCCTGAACCGTTAATATAGAAGCAATCGTTAAAAAAGCAGCATGAGGACCAAGGAGTATCGCCAGCAGCACGCCTCCTCCGATGTGACCGCTTGATCCTGTACCAGGTATGGTGAAATTAATCATTTGGGAAGCAAAGACAAAAGCACCCAACACGCCCATCAAAGGAATTTTTTGCTCATCCATATCATTTTGAACTTTCTTGGCTGCGTAAGAAGCCAATCCAGCAGTAGCGGCCCAGAGGGTTCCACCGACCACTGGGGAAATTAGTGCATCCGCCATGTGCATACGTCATCACTCCTCATTATATTTCTCAATTTATATATCCAAGACACTTAATGTAATCTTTCTCTTTTTCTTCATAAAAATAGCTACGCAAGAAAAGCTCCAAAACTTCTTGGAGCATGACTTTCGTAGCCATCTGACAAGCCTTCATGACCTGTAGTAGTAAATATATATTTATGACTTTCAAGTTCGCCGCTTTTTTTCTTTATCCTGCTTCTTGCAGAAAATAATAATAAAAATGGAAAAATGCCAGGTGTGATCTTCCAATGATTTTAAACCTTATACATAATAATATACTTAAATTTATTGACAAGGCGAAATAAAATATTGCATTATATACTTATGTAAGAATATTATTTTGTGTTTCGTTATAAAGGAGCAGGATATTGTTATGAGACTTGATAGTTATGACCGAGCCATTTTGAGTGCTTTACAAAAAGATTCTTCAATATCGAATTTGGATTTGTCTAAATTAATTGGTCTTTCAACCTCTGCATGTCTTACGAGAACGAAAAACTTAAAAGAACTGGGGGTTATTAAGCAGTTTACAACGATCGTGGATGAAAGAAAGCTTGGGATGGAGACCATTGCCTTTATTATGGTGATTTTGTCTCCTCTGAATCGAGAAACAGCTGATTTTTTCTTAGAGCAGATTAATAAGCTTCCACAAGTACTTGAGTGCTACAGCATTACTGGCAATAAGGACTATCTTTTAAAGATCGTTGCTAAAGATATGCCAACGTACAAAGACTTTGTAATCGATTCACTTATGGCGATACCCGGGGTAAGCCGGGTGGAAACCAGCATCGTAATTAATACTGAAAAGAGAACATTATCGATACCAACGGAAGAATGATCCGAACAAATGCAATTGAAAAAGGGGAAAAGTATGGATAGTAACACTACCAATCAACAAATACAACGTGGTCTGAAAAATCGTCATATCCAAATGATCGCATTAGGGGGAGCCATTGGTACAGGTTTATTTTACGGTTCCGCTACGGTAGTAAAAACCGCTGGACCTGCGATTACTTTATCGTATTTAATTGGCGGCATTATTATTTTCTTTATTATGCGAGCATTAGGCGAGATGGCTGTGGATTGTCCAGTATCGGGCTCATTTAGTCAGTATGCCTATCAATATTGGGGTGAGCTTCCTGGATTTATTGCTGGCTGGAACTACTGGTTTAATTATGTGGTTGTTGGTATGGCTGAATTATCAGTTGTAGGGACTTATATTAATTATTGGTATCCTGATATTCCTACATGGGTAACAGCACTTGCTTGTTTAGTGGTTGTTACATTCATTAATACGGTAAATGTAAAAGCCTATGGCGAGCTTGAGTTCTGGTTTGCGATTATCAAAGTTTTGGCAATCATTGGAATGATTGTTTTTGGCGTAGCTATGATTGTTTTTGGCATTGGTAATAGTGGACAGCCTGTTGGAATCAGTAATTTGTGGGAACATGGCGGTTTTTTTCCGAATGGCGTCTTGGGAGTGGTGATGTCACTGGTTTTAGTCATGTTTTCATTTGGTGGCGTTGAGCTTGTGGGGATTACTGCCGGTGAAGCTGAAGATCCTAATAAAACAATCCCACAAGCAATCAACCAAGTAGTATGGCGGATTTTGCTTTTTTATATAGGAGCTATGGGAGTTATTTTAGCAATCTTTCCTTGGAATGAAATTGAGGCAACGGGCAGCCCTTTTGTACAGATATTTTCTCACGTGGGTATTCCATCCGCGGCTAATTTATTAAACTTTGTCGTTCTTACAGCGGCCCTATCTGCATATAACAGTGCCCTATATAGCAATGGAAGAATGTTATATGGCTTAGCAGTACAGGGGAATGCTCCTAAACTCTTTGGAAGACTTAATTCAGCTGGAGCACCAATCATTGCAATTTTATTTTCTACCGCGTTTACATTACTTACGGTGTTAATCAGCTATTTGGACCCAGAAAAGGTGTTCCTATACTTTATGGCGCTGGCAACAATTTCTATTATTATCAATTGGGCGACCATTTTGATTGTACAATTAAAATTTCGAAAGCATAAAGAAAAGACAGGTGAGCCAATCTTGTTTAAGATGCCGCTGCATCCGATTTCATCGTATATTAGTTTGGTCTTTTTAGTTGTTGTTGTTGTTATTATGGCCTTTATCCCTGATTTGCGCTTCTCTTTATATATTGCTCCTATTTGGCTGTTTTCTTTGTATATCGGCTTTAAATTAAAAACGGCTGCAAAGAAAAATTAATTACATCCAACTATAAAAATTACTGCTCAGTGCCTACTCTTCTTATTGTGGAGTAGGCACTTTGATTATAATAGAAAATCATATCGATTAATATAGTTAACTTCGCGTTAATTGATTTTTCGTTCACGCTAATCGAGTTTTTAATCATGAAAAGTGCCTTTTATGACAATATCTATAGAAAAAAATGGGGGATTTTGGTAAAAATAAACCAAAATAATAAAAAGATATTGAAATTATTGTTACACAGCTCCAATCAGGAAGTGTAAAAAATCCTCTTGCATTTTCATAGCGGAGGCGCGTGAAAAAGATCAGGGGGACGTTATAAATTACATTAAATGAGGGCCGTTTTCCATCCCCTAAGGGCTCTGCATGCGGCAATAGTATTCTAATGATATGTATTAAGATAATATACATGACGCTGTACCTAAGAATAAGTTTTCCATGAATTTTTCGACTATCAAGTATTGTTGTATGTCTCTTTAAGGATATATTAGTGAACTTTTTAAAAAAATTACTCTGGCGATATTATTTAGCAGGTCACATTGGTCTGCTAAATTTTTTTATAGAATAAGAAAGTATAACGCTTTCTTGATTCCAAGCAAGAGAAACTAAGGCTTCCATCTGCTGCTGAGGCTCTGCGGAAGCCAAGTTTCTTCTTCATAAAATAAAGGAGGAAAGTTATTGAGAAAATCGTTAATTTTTATGTTTTCGGGGCAAGGATCCCAATATTACCATATGGGAAAAGAGTTGTACAGTCAAAATACTATATTTCGAAAGTGGATGTCAAAATTAAACGATATCGTATTTCAGAAAGTTGGGTTTTCGATTATTGATGAGATATATAATGGATCAAAAAATAAGGCTGATAAATTTGATCGTCTATTATATACTCACCCAGCGATTTTTATGGTGGAATATTCATTAGCACGCGTTTTAATAGAAAGTGGGCTTGAGCCTGATTATGTTTTAGGAGCAAGTTTAGGAGAGTTTACTTCCGCGGCAGTTGCAGGTGTTATTTCGGTGGAAGAAACGCTAGAAATTATTCTAAAACAGGCTCAATTAATTGAGAGTCATTGCCAAGTTGGAAGTATGATAGCGGTAGTTGATAGTCCAACTTTGTATAATCAATCTTCTATAATTTCTCTCCATTCAAATTTGGCTGCAATTAATTATTCCTCTCATTTTATTATATCAGGTGAGGGTGCAAAGTTATTAAAAATTGAAGAACACCTGAAAACTAAAGATGTTATTTTTCAAACACTCCCCGTAAGGTATGGTTTTCATTCTTCGAATATTGCCCCAATAGAAAGTGAGTATGCAGCATTTTTATCTAAATTATCATTTAGAAAACCAGAAATGCCAGTTATATCGTGTTTATTAAGCGGTTGTGCTACAGATTTTTCTGATAAGTACTTCTGGGATATTATTAGGCAACCGATTTATTTTCAAAAAACCATAATCAACCTTGAAGAACAGGGTCAGTTTAAATATATTGATTTAGGACCATCAGGGACACTAGCGAATTTTGTGAGAAAGAACTTAAGTAGAGATTCTTTCTCACAATCTTATGATGTTTTAAATCCCTTTGGTCAGGATATTAAAAAACTTGAAAAAATAAAGGGAAGTTTTTATTAAACTTAAATATGAAAGGGGATAGAAAGAATGATTACATATGTTTTTCCAGGTCAGGGATCTCAGATTAAAGGAATGGGTGGACCAGTTTTTGATGAATTTAGGGAATTAACAGCAGAGGCGGATGAGATTTTAGGATATTCAATCAAGAAACTTTGTATGGAAGATCCAAACTTGAATTTAAGTCAAACTCAATATACTCAACCAGCTTTATATATAGTCAATGCATTAAGTTATCTTAGCAGAATCGAAAAAGATGGAAAAAAACCGAATTATGTTGCTGGTCATAGTTTAGGGGAATATGATGCGTTATTTGCGGCGGGTGCATTTGAATTTGCAACAGGATTGAAACTAGTGAAAAAGAGAGGAGAACTAATGAGCGGAGCTACGGGGGGGGGCATGGCAGCAGTGATTGGGTTAAATGCAGCGCAAATAGCGGATGTTTTAGCACAGAATAATTTGCAGAGTATCGATATTGCAAATTATAACTCCCCAACGCAAATTGTGATATCTGGTTTAAAAACAGACATTGAGCGTGCTCAGCCTATTTTTGAAAAGGTCACGAACGTCCAATTGTTTATTATCTTAAAAACAAGCGGAGCCTTTCATTCGCGTTACATGGAAGAGGCGAGAAGAGAGTTTGAAGTTTTCATAAATACCTTCGAATTTTTCCCAATGACAATCCCTGTAATATCAAATGTTCATGCCAGACCATATAAAGAATCTGATATTAAACAGAATCTAATTGAGCAAATTACTCATCCCGTTAAATGGTCGGAAAGTATAAGATATTTGATGGGGTTTGAGGGGATGGAATTTGTGGAGATCGGATCAGGCAATGTTTTAACTGGATTAATTCGACGGATTAAGAATGAGGCAGCGGCATTATGAGTATGACTGAGAATACCCACTATTAGATACTTCTAATCAATGGCTTAAAGGGATCAAGAAAGGAGAACTGTATGAAAGATAACGAAAATCAATCATCTGTTGAAAAGGATCAAGAAGATCTGCAAAGCAAGCCTTCTCAAGAGAAACTAATGGATATCGCTATTATCGGTATGGCAAGCCGATTCCCGGGAGCCAAGAACTATGAAGAATTTTGGGAAAATCTCAAACAAAAACGATCAAGTGTTCAGGAAATTCCCCTGGAGCGTTGGAATTGGGAAGCCTTTTGGGGAGATCCTAAAACTGAAATAAATAAGAGTAATAGTAAGTGGGGAGGCTTTATTGAGGATGTTGATGCATTTGATGCGGGATTTTTCTCTTTGTCTCCCAGAGAATTGGAAGCACTGGATCCGCAGCAAAGAATCATGCTGGAACTATCTTGGACCTGTTTGGAGGATGCAGGGGTTTGCCCTTCTCATGTATCAGGGAAAAAGGTTGGTGTTTATGTAGGGGTCTTTAACTTTGACTATAAAGAATTGCAAGAGAGAACATTCCGCACAATTGAAACTCATCATTCTATAGGAACTGCCGCTGGAGTAATCGCTAATCGTGTTTCCCATTATTTAAATTTAAAAGGACCGAGCTTTACTGTAGATACTGCTTGCTCCAGTTCTCTCACTGCTATTCATGTAGCTATGCAATCTTTACACTCAGGGGAATGCAGCATGGCATTAGCGGGTGGAATTAACCTTTTATTAACGCCCACACGCCATATCTCATTTTCAAAAGCTGGACTAATGTCCCCTACGGGTTCGTGTAAAGCTTTTGATGAGGGGGCAGACGGCTATGTACGCAGTGAAGGTGCAGGCGTAATTTTGCTCAAGCCTTTAGAAAAAGCGATTGAAGATGGGGATTATATTTATGCAATTGTGAAGGGAAGCGCCATTAACCATAATGGGAAAACCCATACTTTAACCTATCCTAGTTCCGATGCACAAGCAGATGTGATTGTTGAAGCGCATAAACAAGCAAGGGTTGCGCCTGAAAGTATCAGTTATATTGAGACTCACGGAACTGGTACTCCCAAAGGAGACCCAATTGAGTTTCAAGGATTGCTAAAGGCATTTGAACGTCTCTATTCAGAAGGGAACCAAAGCTTAATAAGAAACTATTGTGGTTTGGGGTCTGCCAAAACGAATATAGGTCATCTGGAAGCTGCAGGCGGAATGGCAGGGGTAATCAAAGTAGTATTGTCCATGAAGTATAAACAGTTAGCCGGACTTCAAAATTTCAAACGGTTAAGTCATCGCATTTCAATTGAAAATAGCCCTTTTTATGTTGTAGATCAGTTGCAGGAGTGGAAACTGCTAAAAGATGAAAATAATCAAGCTTTTCCTAGACGTGCAGGAGTAAGTTCTTTTGGCTTTGGGGGTACGAACGGACATCTGGTTCTTGAAGAGGCACCTAACATCGTAAGGCATTCCAAGAGAAAATTCCCTTATTCTTTAATTTGTTTATCTGCTAAAACTGAAGAAGCATTGCGTAATAAAGAAGAAGATTTGCTACATTGGCTGGAAGAGAAAGGACAAGAAAATAAACTTATAGATATTAGTGCGACCTTGCTTTTGGGCAGGGATCATTTTGAAATAAGGTCTGCTTTTGTTGTAAAAAATGTTCAAGAACTTCAGAAAAAATTAAAACAAGTTCTAGAAAAAGAAGAAGCTGAAGGATATTTTAAAGAAAGTAATGCAAGAAAAGAGAAAGAAACACAGTCTTCTTTTGAAGAGTCAGGTAAGATGATTCTCACAGAGTTACATTTAAATAAATTGAAGGACGAGCATGAATATGGCAGCAAACTCATGGCTCTGGCAGAAATGTACGCAAATGGGAATGATTTGGACTGGAAAATGGTTTTCCCCGAGGGCAAGATACAGCGACTCAACCTTCCCACATATCCTTTTGCCAGAGAGCGTTATTGGATATCTGACAGCGACATCGAAAGTGATACAAGGTCAATTAACCTTGCTTTAATCCATCCCCTGCTTCATGAAAATACATCCGACCTGTCTGAACAACGTTTTAGTTCGACATTTACAGGTCAGGAGTTTTTTCTGGCAGATCATGTAGTAAAGGGGCAACGGATATTACCGGGTGTGGCCTATCTAGAAATGGCGCGGGCGGCAGTAAAGCAGGCAGCAGGAGCTTTGGCAGAAGGTCAGACCGGGATTCGGCTTAAAAACGTGGTTTGGTCCAGGCCCATTGCTGTGGGGGATCAGCCGATTCCGGTACATATTGGACTCTTCCCAGAAGATGGAGCGATCGGTTATGAAATCTATACCGAACCTGAGGGGGTTAACGCAGAATCTATAATACATAGCCAGGGGATCGCAAAGCTATGTTCGTTTGCTGAACCGCCAATCTTGGATCTGCCCGCTTTGCAGGCTGAATGTAATCAAAGCATTCTTAACTCCGATCAATGCTACAAGGCTTTAAGGACGGTAGGGCTGGACTATGGTCCGGGGCACCAGGGGATTGAAAAATTATATGCAGGATCGGGGCAAGTGCTGGCGAAGTTATCCTTGCCTTCTTTCGTAGCTGATACTAGAGACCAATTCATTCTGCATCCCAGTTTGATGGATTCTGCCTTGCAGGCATCCTTAATGATGAATTCCAGTGACTTTAAGCTGGCCCTGCCCTTTGCCTTGCAAGAGGTTGAAATTATTGAAAAATGCATCTCTGACATGTGGGCGTTGATTCGCTACAGTGAAGGCAGCAAAGCTGGGGATAAAGTGCAAAAACTTGATATTGATTTGTGTGATGAGCAAGGGATGGTTTGTGTACGGATGAAAGGCGTTTCATCGCGCGTGCCTCCAGCAACCCTTGGGGCGCTACTACTCCACCCTTATTGGAAAGAACAAGCCATTGCCCAGGAAGCTGCAGCTCCTACCTATACTCAGCATCTGGTGATGCTCTGTGAGACAAATAAGATTTCTCAAGCAATGATCGAAAGCCAAATGAACGGTGTGCGTTGCCTTACCTTAGAGTCCCAGCAGAGCGGCATAGAGGAACGTTTCCAGATTTATGCCGTCCAAGCATTTGAGGAAATCCAAAGCATCCTTAAAGAAAAAACCAAGGGCAATGTGTTAATCCAGATTGTAATTTCCACTCAGCAGGAACAGCAACTTTTTTCGGGGCTCTCCGGATTGTTAAAAACGGCTCAATTGGAGAATCCAAAATTCATAGGACAACTGATCGAAGTGGAGTCGGGAGAAGATGCAGAGGGAATCGTAGAAAAACTGAAGAATAATAGCCAAAGCTTAATTGACAATCATATTCGCTACCAGGACAATAAACGCTATGTTATTGGCTGGAACGAAGTGGAAGCTTTAAAAGAGGCAGTGAAGATCCCCTGGAAAGATCAGGGGGTCTATTTAATTACTGGAGGCGCTGGTGGTCTCGGACTTATGTTTGCCAAAGAAATTGCCCATAAAGTTAAAGGTGCAATTTTGATTTTCACAGGTCGGTCTCCGCTGGATGAAGATAAGCAAAGTAAAATCAGGGAACTGGAATCTTTAGGTACCTTGATTACATACAAGCAAGTCGACGTAACTGACAAACAGGCAATTTTAGATGTGATCCAAAGCATTCAGAAGAACTTTGGCAGACTCAATGGTATTATCCATAGCGCAGGTATCATTCGGGATAACTTCTTCATCAAGAAAACCAAGGAAGAACTGGAAGCCGTTTTGGCTCCTAAGGTCACCGGGCTGGTAAATTTGGACGAGGCAACGAAGGATTTGAACCTGGACTTTTTTATTCTCTTTTCCTCAATAACCGGAGCATTAGGGAATCTAGGGCAGGCGGACTACGCTACTGCTAACGCTTTTATGGATGCTTACGCCGGGTATCGAAATAGTCTGGTGGCATTAGAACAACGTCAGGGTCAGACTTTGGCGATCAATTGGCCGCTGTGGAAAGAAGGCGGGATGCACGTTGATATAGAAACCGAGAAGATGATGATACAGAATTGGGGGGCAATTCCCCTACAGACCACAACGGGTATTGGAGCCTTATATCAAGGGGTAGCATCTGGAAAAACTCAGGTGATGGTGCTGGAAGGGGAGTTAAAACGAATCGATGAAATCTTTTTGGGGCAGCTGCCCAGAAGAGAAGCCGCAGAAACCTCTTCGATCATAGCAGAAGATAAAGCAGTGGCAGTAATCTCCCCTGATTTGCTTCAGGAAAAGGCAATAAACTACTTTAAGAAGCTGCTTTCATCAGTAATCAAACTGCCAGTGAATCGCATCGAAGCAAATGCATCCATGGAAAAATACGGTATAGATTCCATTATGGTCATGCAATTGACCAATCAATTAGAAATGATATTTGGTTCGTTATCGAAAACATTGTTTTTTGAATACCAAAACATCCAGGAATTAACCGGATATTTCCTAGAGTCCTATAGGGACAAAATGATAGGATTACTGGGGATCGAAGGAAAAACGCAAGTCTTGGCTGCGGATTTAAAAGCTTCCGTAGCTGTGACAGAGCCGATAGAGACAGCTATTAGCAGTCGTAGACGTGCGCGTTTTGCATCCCTGTGTAGAGAAACGGAATTTCCACAAGAAAAAGCAGGTGCCTCAGATATCGCAATTATTGGTGTTTCCGGACGTTACCCACAAGCGAAAAATATTCAAGAGTTTTGGAATAACCTAAGGGACGGCAAGGATTGTATCACGGAAATACCCAAAGACCGCTGGGATCATAACCTATACTTTGATGAAGATAAGAATAAACAGGGAAAAACCTACAGCAAGTGGGGAGGCTTCCTGGACGGTGTGGATCAATTTGATCCTCTCTTTTTCAATATTTCACCGCGGGAAGCGGAAATAATGGATCCTCAGGAGCGCTTATTCTTAGAGTGCGTCTATGAAACGATGGAAGATGCAGGATATACCCGGGAAGGGATGAATCATGACCTTGGTGTGAAAGGCAATGTGGGAGTTTATGTGGGAGTCATGTATGACGAATACCAACTTTATGCAGCCCAAGAACAGATTCAGGACAGGCCGGTTTCGGTTTGGGGGAATCCGTCATCAATAGCCAATCGGGTATCCTATTTTTGTAATTTCCATGGTCCCAGTATGGCTGTGGACACCATGTGTTCTTCCTCCTTGACTGCCATTCATTTGGCATGTCAAAGTCTGCAAAGGGGCGGATGCGAGCTTGCGATTGCAGGCGGTGTCAATATTTCGATCCATCCGAACAAATATCTATTTCTGTCCCAGGGCAAGTTTGTATCCAGCAAAGGGCGATGTGAAAGCTTTGGGCAGGGTGGCGACGGTTACGTGCCGGGAGAAGGCGTAGGCGCAGTACTTCTAAAACCTCTGTCTAAAGCCATTGCCGACGGGGATCAAATATATGGGATCATCAAAGCAACCACAGTCAATCATGGAGGGAAAACCAACGGTTACACTGTTCCTAATCCTAATGCGCAGGCCAGTGTTATTGGACGAGCCATTAAGGAAGCAGGGATCAATCCAAGGACAATCAGTTATATAGAAGCACACGGCACAGGGACCTCTTTAGGGGATCCAATAGAAATCACGGGTTTAACTAAAACATTCCAGGAATACACCAAAGATAAACAGTTCTGCGCAATCGGCTCAGCTAAATCGAACATCGGGCATTGTGAGAGTGCATCAGGTATTGCAGGAGTGACAAAAGTCTTACTGCAGCTCAAATACCGTCAATTAGTGCCTTCCCTGCATTCTGAGACGCTGAATCCCAAAATTGATTTTGCCAACACCCCCTTTGTGGTTCAGCAGAAACTTGCGGAATGGAGACGGCCAGTGCTTGAGATCTGTGGAGAAAGCCGGGAGTATCCAAGAATCGCTGGCATTTCATCCTTTGGTGCGGGAGGTTTAAACGCTCATGTAGTGATTGAGGAATACATTCCTCAAGACTTACGGCGGTCTCAAACCACGATCAATTCTCAGAATCCCGCAATTATTGTGTTGTCGGCAAAGACTGAGGACAAGCTCAAGGAGCAGGCGCAGCAATTGTTGGCTGCAATTGGCGAACAACAATTCTCAGATGAAAATTTGTTAGAAATGGCCTACACGCTCCAAGTGGGTCGGGAAGTTATGGAAGAACATCTGGCTGTGATTGTGGGATCTATCAAAGAACTTGAGGGGAAATTGAAGGACTTTCTGGCAGGACAGGATGGCATTGAGGATTTATATAGGGGGAAGGTCAAACGCAATAAAGAACTTTTGGCTGTTTTTGCAGCCGATGAAGATATGGAAAAAACAATTGATGCTTGGATAAGGAAAGGAAAATATGACAAATTTCTAGAGCTTTGGGTTAATGGACTGATTTTTGATTGGAATAAACTCTATGGCGATAGCAAGCCTCACCGCATCAGTTTGCCCACCTATCCTTTTGCTAAGGAACGCTATTGGGTACCTAAGATCGATACTGCGGTCAGCAGCAAAATAAACAAGGACATTAGAGCTTTAATCCATCCCCTGCTTCATGAAAATACATCCGACCTGTCTGAACAACGTTTTAGTTCGACATTTACAGGTCAGGAGTTTTTTCTGGCAGATCATGTAGTAAAGGGGCAGCGGATATTACCGGGTGTGGCCTATCTAGAAATGGCACGGGCGGCAGTAAAGCAGGCAGCAGGAGCTTTGGCAGAAGGTCAGACCGGGATTCGGCTTAAAAACGTGGTTTGGTCCAGGCCCATTGCTGTGGGGGATCAGCCGATTCCGGTACATATTGGACTCTTCCCAGAAGATGGAGCGATCGGTTATGAAATCTATACCGAACCCGAGGGGGTTAACGCAGAATCTATAATACATAGCCAGGGGATCGCAAAGCTATGTTCATTTGCTGAACCGCCAATCTTGGATCTGCCCGCTTTGCAGGCTGAATGTAATCAAAGCATTCTTAACTCCGATCAATGCTACAAGGCTTTAAGGACGGTAGGGCTGGACTATGGTCCGGGGCACCAGGGGATTGAAAAATTATATGCAGGATCGGGGCAAGTCCTGGCGAAGTTATCCTTGCCTTCTTTCGTAGCTGATACTAGAGACCAATTCATTCTGCATCCCAGTTTGATGGATTCTGCCTTGCAGGCATCCTTAATGATGAATTCCAGTGACTTTAAGCTGGCCCTGCCCTTTGCCTTGCAAGAGGTTGAAATTATTGAAAAATGCATCTCTGACATGTGGGCGTTGATTCGCTACAGTGAAGGCAGCAAAGCTGGGGATAAAGTGCAAAAACTTGATATTGATTTGTGTGATGAGCAAGGGATGGTTTGTGTACGGATGAAAGGCGTTTCATCGCGCGTGCCTCCAGCAACCCTTGGGGCGCTACTACTCCACCCTTATTGGAAAGAACAAGCCATTGCCCAGGAAGCTGCAGCTCCTACCTATACTCAGCATCTGGTGATGCTCTGTGAGACAAATAAGATTTCTCAAGCAATGATCGAAAGCCAAATGAACGGTGTGCGTTGCCTTACCTTAGAGTCCCAGCAGAGCGGCATAGAGGAACGTTTCCAGATTTATGCCGTCCAAGCATTTGAGGAAATCCAAAGCATCCTTAAAGAAAAAACCAAGGGCAATGTGTTAATCCAGATTGTAATTTCTACTCAGCAGGAACAGCAACTTTTTTCGGGGCTCTCCGGATTGTTAAAAACGGCTCAATTGGAGAATCCAAAATTCATAGGACAACTGATCGAAGTGGAGCCGGGAGAAGATGCAGAGGGAATCGTAGAAAAACTGAAGAATAATAGCCAAAGCTTAATTGACAATCATATTCGCTACCAGGACAATAAACGCTATGTTATTGGCTGGAACGAAGTGGAAGCTTTAAAAGAGGCAGTGAAGATCCCCTGGAAAGATCAGGGGGTCTATTTAATTACTGGAGGCGCTGGTGGTCTCGGACTTATGTTTGCCAAAGAAATTGCCCATAAAGTTAAAGGTGCAATTTTGATTTTCACAGGTCGGTCTCCACTGGATGAAGATAAGCAAAGTAAAATCAGGGAACTGGAATCTTTAGGTACCTTGATTACATACAAGCAAGTCGACGTAACTGACAAACAGGCAATTTTGGATGTGATCCAAAGCATTCAGAAGAACTTTGGCAGACTCAATGGTATTATCCATAGCGCAGGTATCATTCGGGATAACTTCTTCATCAAGAAAACCAAGGAAGAACTGGAAGCCGTTTTGGCTCCTAAGGTCACCGGGCTGGTAAATTTGGACGAGGCAACGAAGGATTTGAACCTGGACTTTTTTATTCTCTTTTCCTCAATAACCGGAGCATTAGGGAATCTGGGGCAGGCGGACTACGCTACTGCCAATGCCTTTATGGATGCTTATGCCAGGTATCGGAATAGCCTGGCGGCGTTAAAACAACGCCAAGGTCAGACTCTGGCGATCAATTGGCCGCTGTGGAAAGAGGGCGGTATGCATATTAATGAAGACGCAGAAAAAATGATGATGCAGAACTCAGGATTAATTGCCTTAGAGACTACAACTGGCATTGAGGCTTTGTATCAAGGCGTATCTTCCGGTAAAGATCAGGTGATGGTGATAGAAGGAGATATAGAACGGCTGCATACAGCATTTTTGGGACAACCGTCCGTAACAGGAGGCGCAAAAATATCTGTAATCGTAGATGAGAAGAAGGTAGTTCCCACAATTGGACAAGATTTGCTTCAGGAAAAAGCATTAAACTACTTTAAAAAACTACTTTCTGCTGTCATTAAGCTACCGACTGATCGTATCGAAGCAGATGCTCCACTGGAACAATACGGAATTGATTCGGTAATGGTTATGCAAATGACCAACCAATTAGAAAAATACTTCGGTTCACTATCAAAAACATTGTTTTTTGAGTACCTAAACATCCAGGAATTAACTGGATATTTCCTTATATCCTATCGAGATCAACTGACAGAATTATTGGGAGTCGATGAGAAAGCAGCAGCAACTATAGAGAATTCCACAGAACTCATAACTGAGGCAGAGACAGTAAAAGCCATATTTAACAGCCGTAAACGTCCACGTTTTACATCCCTTCCCATAGGATCTCCTGAAGAAAAAACTAGCAGTGCTTTAGATATCGCCATTATTGGTGTGTCTGGGCGCTACCCGCAAGCGAAAAATGTTAAGGAGTTTTGGAATAACTTACAAAACGGCAAGGATTCCATCACTGAAATACCCAAAGAACGCTGGGATCATAGCCTGTATTTTGATGAGGACAAAAACAAGCAGGGAAAGACGTACAGTAAGTGGGGAGGCTTCCTGGATGGTGTGGATCAATTTGATCCTCTTTTCTTCAATATATCACCACGGGAAGCGGAAATGATCGATCCTCAGGAACGTTTATTCTTACAGTGTGTATATGAGACTTTAGAGGATGCGGGGTATAACCGGGAAGTTCTTGGTATACATCAAGGTTTTGGCTTGGAAGGCAATGTAGGAGTCTTTGTGGGAGTAATGTATGAAGAGTACCAGCTCTACGGCGCCCAGGAGCAGATTCAGGGTAGAGCGATTGCCCTTCCCGGGAATTCATCATCGATAGCCAATCGAGTATCCTATTTTTGTAATTTCCATGGACCAAGTATGGCTGTGGATACCATGTGCTCTTCCTCACTGACGGCTATTCATTTAGCCTGCCAAAGCTTGCAACGTGGCGGATGTGAGTTTGCAGTTGCAGGTGGCGTAAACGTCTCAATCCATCCCAATAAATATCTGATGCTTGGTCAGGGGAAGTTTGTTTCAAGCAAAGGACGGTGCGAAAGCTTTGGGCAAGGCGGCGACGGCTACGTGCCAGGAGAAGGCGTAGGAGCAGTACTTCTAAAACCTCTGTCTAAAGCCATTGCCGATGGGGATCAAATATATGGGATTATAAAAGGAACCGCAGTCAATCATGGAGGCAAGACCAACGGTTACACAGTTCCTAATCCTAATGCCCAGGCTAGTGTTATTGGACGGGCCATTAAAGAAGCCGGGATCAATCCAAGGACAATCAGTTATATAGAAGCACACGGCACTGGGACTTCCTTAGGGGATCCGATAGAAATCGCGGGTTTGACTAAGACCTTCCAGGAATACACCAAAGACAAACAGTTCTGTGCAATCGGCTCAGCGAAATCAAACATTGGGCATTGTGAGAGTGCGTCAGGTATTGCAGGGGTAACAAAAGTCTTGCTGCAGCTCAAATACCGTCAATTAGTGCCTTCCTTGCATTCTGAGACGCTGAATCCTAATATTGATTTTGCCAACACCCCTTTTATGGTTCAGCAGGAACTTGTGGAATGGAAACGGCCGATCGTTGAACTTGATGGAGAAAAGCGGGAATATCCCCGAACTGCCGGCATTTCGTCCTTTGGTGCGGGAGGATCGAATGCCCATGTAGTGATTGAAGAATATATTTCAAAGGATCAGCAGCGACCTTCTATTATGATTACGACTCAGAACCCAGCAGTTATCGTGCTGTCAGCAAAGAATGAAGAGCGACTGCATGAGCAGGCTCAGCAACTGTTGACTGCCATTGGAGAACAGGAATCATCTGAATTAGGCTTAGCCAATATAGCTTATACACTTCAGGTGGGGCGTGAAGCTATGGAGGAACGATTGGGCTTAATTGTAGGATCAAGTAAAGAACTTGAGGAAAAACTGAAGAGCTTTTTAGCAGGACAAAAAGGTATTGAGAATTTATATCGTGGGCAGGTTAAGCGCAGTAAAGAGAATTTGGTTGTTTTTATGGCAGATGAAGATTTACAAAAGGCAATTGAGGCTTGGATTAATAAAGGAAAGTATGGGAAACTCTTGGATTTTTGGGTCAAAGGTTTGATTATTGACTGGAACAAATTTTATGGCAATGTCAAACCTCACCGCATTAGTTTACCTACATACCCCTTTGCTAAGGAACGCTATTGGATTCCTAAGACTAGCAATTACCCTGCGAGCAATACCATCACGGCGATTAGCGGTCCAATAATTGGTCCGATTCATTTGCTGCTCCATCAAAATACCTCTAATTTTTCGGAACAGCGGTTCAGTTCTACCTTTACCGGCCAGGAATTTTTTCTGGCAGATCATGTCATAAAGGGACAAAAGGTTTTGTCCGGTGTGGCCTGTCTTGAGATGGCTCGGGCAGCAGTGGAGCAGGCAGTAGGAGTATTGAAAGAAAGTCAGTTGGGGATACGACTGAAAAATGTGGTTTGGACCCAGCCCATTGTTGTAGGGGAACAGCCAGTTCAAGTACATATTGGACTCTTTCCGGAAGACGATGGACTGATTGCCTATGAAATATATAGCGAAACAAAAGCAGACAGTGCAGACCCTATAGTGCACAGCCAAGGCACTGCGGTACTGAGCGAAATTTTAGAAGTTCCAACTTTGGATATAAAGACTTTACAGGCTGAATGCAGCCGAGATATCCTTGCGTCCCACCAATGCTACGATGCATTTAGGGCGATGGGGTTTGATTATGGTCCGGGACACCAGGGGCTTGAAACAGTGTATGTAGGACAGAGACAAGTGCTGGCGAAATTGTCTTTGTCTTCTCTCTTTTCTAGTACCAAAGATCAATTTGTTTTGCATCCAAGCTTAATGGACGCAGCTTTGCAGGCGTCGATAGCTTTAATAATAGGTTCTGGCAACCTCAAGACTATTTTGCCGTTTGCATTGCAAGAACTTGAAGTCTTCAGCAGGTGCACTCCTGCCATGTGGGCCCTAGTACGCTATTGTAATGACAGCAAAGCTGGGGATAAATTGCAAAAATTTGATATTGATTTGTGCGATGAGCAAGGGCTGGTTTGTGTACGGATGAAAAGCTTCTCAGCGCGAGTGTTAGAAGATGAAGTAGGTTTATTAGGAACGACAGCAGCTCTTGGGAGTTTGATGCTCAAGCCTTACTGGAAAGAACAGATACTTGTTCAAGAAGTCATAGTTCCTGATTATGAGCAACATTTTGTAGTGCTCTGTGAGGCGAATGAGGATCTTAAGGAAAGCATCGAAAACCTAATAGACGGGGTGCGCTGTATTAGCTTAGAGTCTAAACAGAATAATATAGCAGAACGATTCCAGACGTATACTGTTCAGGTCTTTGAAAATATTCAAAGCATTCTTAAAAAGAAAAATAAAAAGAATATATTGATTCAGATTGTTGTTCCTTCACGAGGTGAACAGCAAATCTTCTCTGGACTTTCCGGACTTTTAAAGACCGCTCAACTTGAGAATCCGAAACTCATTGGACAACTGATTGAAGTGGGACTAGAGGAAGATTCAGTAGAAATCATAAAAATATTAAAAGAAAACAGTCAATGTCCGCTTGATAACCACATTCGACATGAAGAAGGCAAACGTTACGTTGCAGGCTGGAAGGAAGTTGAGATTTCTCAGGAAGAAGTAAACCTCCCGTGGAAAGACAAGGGGATTTACCTAATCACTGGAGGTATGGGTGGTCTTGGGCTTGTTTTTGCCAAGGAAATTGCGGATAAAGTCAAGGATGTGACCTTGATCCTCACGGGCCGGTCTTTGCTCAATGAGAACAAGCAAACAAAACTTAAGGAATTGGAGACTTTGGGCGCGAGGATCGTATATAAGCAAGTTGATGTGACCGAAAAGCAGGCAGTAGTCGAATTAATTCAGAGTATCAAAGATAATTTCGGCAACCTCCATGGCATCATTCATAGTGCAGGAGTGATTTGCGATAATTTTATCTTCAAAAAAACCAACGAAGAACTAGAAAAAGTATTGTCCCCAAAAGTCACAGGAGTAGTGAACCTTGATGAGGCAACTAAAGATCTGGACATTGATTTTTTTGTGCTATTCTCTTCGGTATCAGGAGCATTAGGTAATCTAGGCCAGGTGGACTATTCCACAGCCAACGCCTTTATGGATGCTTATTCCAGGCATCGAAACGATCTAGAGATGTTAAACCAGCGGCATGGTCGGACCTTGTCTATCAATTGGCCGCTATGGCAGGAGGGCGGAATGCATGTTGATCAGCAAACCGAGAAGATGATGCAGCAAAATATGGGTATGATCCCTATAAAAACTCCTACTGGCATTCAAGCCTTCTATCAGATTTTAGCCTCCGAAAATAATCAAATGATGGTATGGGAAGGCGACAATGTGCAATTGAGACATTATATGAAAACAATTCTAAGGAATTTCGAGCAATTGCAAAGGAATACAGAGAATGATGATCATGACAATTCGGCGACAAATGGTAATATAGCAGAAATAAATGATGAGTTTTATTCAAATGTTTTCGAAAAAATAGCAAAAGGTAAATTATCCAAAGAGCAATTTATCAATTCAGTTGTGAGTGGAAAGGGGGCGTGAAAAAGATGCAGAAGCAGTTAGAAATTTTATATGAGCAGATAAAAGAACAAAAAATAAGTCCAGAAAATGCTATAAAAGAGATTAACGAGCTAAAATTGCAACATAGCCTCAAAACGCAAGTCTCAGAAACAGTTCTCATGGAAGGCGATGCAATAGTTGCGGCAGTTGCCCCAGATTTACTTCAAGAAAAAGTAGTACATTATTTCAAAAAATTACTCTCCACAGTAATCGGGTTACCGGTACATCGGATTGAAGCCGATGTGCCCATGGAAGAGTATGGGATTGATTCGGTCATGGTCATGCAATTGACCAATCAATTGGAAAAGATATTTGGCTCGCTGCCGAAAACTTTGTTTTTTGAATATCAAACCATCCAGGCATTAATCGAATATTTTCTTGAAGTCTATCAAGATCAGTTAATGGGGTTATTGGGCATCGAGGAGATAGCAGCAACTGCGACTAGGAAGAGTGCCAAAGATTCTGCTGCTATGACTGGATCTGTAAAACCAGTCATTAGTAATCGTAGGCACCTCCGATTTACAACACCGTATAGTGATACTCCGCAAGAAAAAGTAAGAGCTACAGATATTGCCATCATTGGCCTATCCGGACGCTACCCGCAAGCAAAGAATATTCAGGAATTTTGGAAAAACCTGCAGGCTGGTAAGGACTCTATTACCGAGATACCTAAAGATCGTTGGGATTACAACCTGTACTTTGATGAAGATAAGAGTAAGCCGGGAAAGACATACAGCAAGTGGGGAGGTTTCCTGAATGGTGTGGATCAATTTGATCCTCTTTTTTTCAATATTTCACCGCGGGAAGCAGAAATAATAGATCCCCAGGAACGCTTATTTTTGCAATGTGTCTATGAAACCTTAGAGGATGCAGGATATACTCGGGAAGCTCTGGGTATGCATCAAGGAGGTGGCTTGGGGGGCGATGTAGGAGTATTTGTGGGAGTGATGTACGAAGAGTATCAGCTTTATGGCGCACAGGAACAAGTTCAAGGTAGACCGATTGCTCTGGCCGGCAATTCAGCTTCCATTGCCAACCGTGTATCTTATTTTTGCAATTTTCATGGACCGAGTGTGACCTTGGATACTATGTGTTCTTCCTCACTAACCGCAATCCATCTGGCCTGTCAAAGTTTAAAGCAGGGCGGATGTGAGTTTGCTATTGCAGGCGGTGTTAATATTTCGATCCATCCCAACAAATATCTAGCACTCGGACAAGGAAAATTTGTATCAAGCAAGGGACGTTGTGAAAGCTTTGGGCAGGGAGGCGATGGCTATGTGCCAGGAGAAGGGGTAGGGGCAATACTCTTAAAACCCCTCTCTAAGGCCATTGCTGAAGGTGATCACATATATGGCATCATCAAAGGAACCGCAATTAATCATGGTGGGAAAACCAACGGGTTTACAGTTCCCAATCCCAATGCTCAGGCCAGTGTTATTGGAAAAGCCTTCAAGGAAGCAGGAATTAATCCAAGAACCATCAGTTATATAGAAGCTCACGGCACGGGGACTTCCTTAGGGGACCCGATAGAGATTGCGGGCTTGAAGAAAACCTTCCAGGAATATACGAAAGACAAACAATTCTGTTCGATTGGTTCGGCCAAGTCGAATATCGGGCATTGTGAGAGCGCGGCAGGCATTGCCGGGGTGACGAAAATATTGCTGCAACTCAAATATGGTCAATTAGTACCTTCTCTGCATTCTGAGATACTGAATCCCAACATTGATTTTGGTAAAACGCCTTTTGTCGTTCAGCAAGAGCTTGCGGAATGGAAACGACCGGTGCTTGAAATCAATGGAGAGATCCAAGAATATCCAAGGATCGCTGGCATTTCGTCTTTTGGCGCTGGAGGCTCAAATGCCCATGTAGTGATTGAAGAATACATGGACAAGGATGAACAGCCATCTTCGATTAGGATTACCAAGCAGAATCCAGCAATCATTGTGCTGTCAGCCAAGAACGAACAACGGCTCAAAGAACAAGTACAGCAAATGGTAGCTGCTATCCAGGAACAGCAAATCTCAGATGAAAACCTTGCCAATATGGCCTATACCCTGCAAGTAGGACGGGAAGCCATGGAGGAACGCGTAGCTGTGCTGGTAGGTTCCAGCAAAGAGCTTGAGGAAAAACTAAAGGGCTTTTTGGCAGACCAGGATGGTATTGAAGATCTCTATCGCGGGCAAGTCAAGCGTAATAAAGATACAATGGCTATCTTTGCAGCCGATGATGAAATGCAGGAAATACTTAAAAAGTGGATTGCGCATCGAAAATATGGGAAACTGTTAGACCTTTGGGTCAAGGGAATGATATATGATTGGCAGAAACTCTATAACGACAGCAAACCCCGCCGCATCAGTCTGCCTACCTATCCCTTTGCTAAAGAACGCTATTGGGTACCTGAGGCCGGCATAGCGGCCAGCAGTAATATAATAAGTCCAGTCACTGCCGGCTTACTTCATCCTCTATTGCACCAGAATACCTCCGATTTTTCGGAACAGCGGTTTAGCTCAACCTTTACGGGTCAGGAGTTTTTCCTGGCAGATCATGTTGTCAAGGGGCAGCGAGTGCTGCCTGGAGTAGCCTATCTTGAAATGGCTAGGGCAGCAGTGGAGCAGGCCGCGGGAGTTTTGGCAGAAGATAAGATTGGAATACGACTAAAAAACGTGGTTTGGGTACGGCCTGTTGCCGCCCTAGGTCAGCCGGTGCAAGTACACATCGGGCTCTATCCAGAGGAAAATGGCGAGATTGCCTATGAAATCTATAGTGATTCTGAAACGGTTGATAGAGAACCAATCATACACAGTCAGGGCAGTGCAGTGCTGCGTTCGGTTACAGAAACTCCAAGAGTAGATCTTAAATCTTTACAGGCTGAGTGCGGCCAAAGCACATTTACGTCCAGTCAATGCTACGAGGCATTTAGGACAATGGGGCTTGCGTATGGCTCAAGTCATCAGGGAATTGAGGTAGTATATACGGGACAAGAGCAAGTGCTCGCGAAATTGCGGTTACCTGCTTCTGTTTCGAATACTCACAACCAATTTACTTTGCATCCCAGTTTAATGGATGCGGCTTTACAGGCAACAATAGGGTTTATGCTGGTTACTGGAGTTACGGGCAGCGAAGCTTCTCTTAAGCCAGTGTTGCCTTTTGCACTGCAAGAACTTGAAATCCTGAGTAATTGTCCTTCCGTTATGTGGGCTTTACTGCGCTATAGTGCCGGCAGTAGGGCAGGAGATAAGGTACAGAAGTTCGATATTGATTTATGCGATGAGCAAGGGAATGTTTGTGTACGGATAAAGGGATTTTCATTGCGAGTATTGGAAAGAGAAGTAGGCTCGGTAGGGAAAATAGGAAATAATGAGATGCTGCTGCTTGAGCCTTATTGGAAAGAACAAGCCAGTATCTTAGAAACCATGGATTCTGCCTATGTTCAGCATGTGGTGATGCTTTGTGAGCTAAGTGAAGCGTATCGTGAAAGCGTTGAAACCTGCATGGACACAATACGCTGTGTTACCTTACAAATTGAGAAGGAAAGCATTGAGGAACGGTTTCAAGCTTATGCCGTCCAGGTCTTTGAGGAGATCCAAACTATCCTTAAAAATAAACAAAAGGGCAAGGTACTTATTCAAGTTGTTGTTCCCACGCAAGAGGAGCGACAACTTTTCTCCGGCCTTTTGGGATTATTGAAAACGGCACAATTGGAGAATCCGAAAATCATTGGACAGATGATTGAAGTAGAGGTGGAGGGGCTTTCACAAGAAATCATAGAGATATTGAAAGAAAACAGCCAAAGCTCCATTGACAACCATGTTCGCTATCAAGGGGGGACACGATGGGTTAACGGCTGGAGGGAAGTTGCAGTTACCGAGGAGATAAGCTTACCTTGGAAAGATAATGGTGTATATTTAATTACTGGCGGGGCTGGCGGCTTGGGACTTATATTTGCCCAAGAGATTGCGCATACCGTCAAGAATGCGACTTTGATTCTCACAGGACGGTCTGTGCTGGATGAAGGTAAGCAAGAGAAAATAAAGGCAATAGAGACGTTAGGTGCCTTCGTTGAATACAGGAAAGTGGATGTGGCCGACAAGCAGGCGGTAGGGGATTTAATCCAGAGCATCCAAGAGAAATTTGGGAGCTTAAGCGGCATCATCCATAGTGCAGGAGTCATTCGCGACAAATTTATGATCCAGAAAACCAAGGAGGAAATGCAAGAGGTGTTGACTCCCAAAGTCACTGGATTGGTGAATTTGGATCACGCAAGCAAGGAAATGAATCTTGATTTCTTCCTGCTTTTTTCCTCAATGGCAGGAAGCTTAGGCAATGTAGGCCAAGCCGATTATTCCACTGCGAATGCTTTTATGGATGGCTACGCAAGATATCGCAATGACATGGTTGTGTCTAAGCAACGGTATGGTCAAACGCTGTCAATCAATTGGCCGCTGTGGAAAGATGGCGGAATGCATGTTGATAAAGAAGCGGAAAAGGCGATGCAGGGCATGGGTATGATTGCGATGGAGACACCAATAGGCATTCAGGCTTTGTATCAAGGGCTAGTCGCCTGTAAGGATCAGGTAATGGTGATTGAGGGAGATGTTGCACGGATAAAACAAAAACTTCTTTCAGTGACGGCTGCTACTGCTGTACAAGTTGAGAAAGCTTCTATATTAGCTTTTCCTGCAGCAGGTATTGATACCAGGGACTTGTTGGAGAAAGTGCAAGCCACTTTGGTGCAAGAAGTCTCCAAAATACTGAAGGTTAAAATTGAAGATATTGATGTAGGTACCGAGCTAAATGAATATGGATTTGATTCTATTACACTGACACAATTCGCCAACGAACTTAATCAGAAGTACAAACTTGAATTGACTCCCACCATATTTTTCGAATATCCCACTATCCATAGTTTTGCCGAATACTTAAATGAAGAATATAAAGAGGTATTTACCTCACAATTTGCTGTACAACCTAGAGTTGAGATTCTTCTGCCCACCATGGGAGATGAGGTGACAGAAATATCATCCACTAAGAAAAGACATTCCCGGTATGTGAAAATGGTGGACCTTTCTATAGCAAAATCGGTTGCAAGTACTTATGAGCCTATTGCAATTGTGGGAGTAAGTGGTAAATTTCCGAAAGCCAAGGATATAAATGAGTTTTGGAGAAATCTCGTAGAAGACAAGGATTGTATTACAGAAATTCCTAAAGAACGTTGGGACTGGCGTGAGTATTACGGTGATCCTGCAGAAAAAGCAAATAAAACAAATATAAAATGGGGTGGATTCATTGATGGAATAGATCAGTTCGATCCATTATTCTTCGGGATTTCTCCTAAAGAGGCTGAGTTTATGGATCCTCAGCAGCGCCTGTTGATGACCTATATTTGGAAGGCAATTGAAGATGCGGGTTATTCGGCTCAAAGCTTTTCGGGAACCAAAACCGCTATCTTCGTTGGTACAGGAAGTAGTGGTTATGATAAATTGCTTTCAAAGGCTAATATAGCAATGGAAAGCTATTCGTCTACTGGTTTGTTACCCTCCGTAGGACCTAATCGAATGAGTTATTTTCTTAATATTCATGGACCCAGTGAGCCGATTGAAACGGCTTGTTCTAGTTCTTTAGTGGCAATCCACCGGGCAGTGAGTGCCATAGAGAGTGGAAATTGTCAGATGGCGATTGCTGGTGGTATTAATACAATCATAACCCCAGAAAATCACATCAAATTCAACAAGACGGGCATGCTCTGTGAAGATGGGCGATGCAAAACCTTCTCTAACCAAGCCAATGGCTATGTGCGTGGTGAAGGGGTGGGAATGCTTATTTTGAAAAAGCTTAAGGCTGCGGAAGAAGCAGGAGATCATATTTATGGAATCATTAGAGGAACTGCTGTGAATCATGGCGGTCGGGCTAATTCGCTGACGGCACCTAACCCCAAGGCTCAGGCGGAATTGTTGCAAACTGCATACACAAAATCTGGAATTGATCCAAGAACTGTTAGTTACATTGAGGCACATGGAACAGGCACTGAACTTGGTGATCCAATTGAAATCAACGGGCTGAAAACAGCTTTCAAAGAACTGTATAAGGAAACAGGAGATCCTCAAGTTTTAAATTGCCATTGTGGATTAGGTTCGGTGAAAACCAATATTGGGCATTTGGAACTTGCTGCGGGAATCGCGGGTGTGATTAAAGTTTTATTACAACTCAAAAATAAAACGTTGGTTAAAAGTCTTCATAGTGAAACGATTAATCCATATATACAACTTAAAGACAGTCCCTTTTATATAGTCCAGGAAACTAAGGAGTGGAAGCCATTGCACGATCTTCAAGGCAACGTGATTCCACGTCGGGCAGGAGTGAGTTCTTTTGGCTTTGGGGGTGTTAATGGCCATGTAGTGATAGAAGAATATATTCCCAGGGATAGGCAGATGCCTATCAATATGGATAGTGCTTCCAAACCAGTCATTATTGTATTGTCGGCCAAGAGTGAAAAACAGCTTAAAGAGCAGGCCCAGCAATTATTGGATAGTATTAATAGTCAGCAACTTTCAGATGAAAACTTGACCGATATGGCCTATACCCTCCAGGTGGGCCGGGAAGGCATGGAGGAACGAGTAGCTGTGATTGTGAGATCCATCAAAGAACTTGAGGAAAAATTGAGGGGCTTTGTGGAAGGTCAGAATGGTATTGATGAGTTTTACCGTGGGCAGGTTAAACGCAATAAAGATACGATGGCTGTTTTTACAGCAGATGAAGATATGGCAAAAACGGTTGAAGCTTGGATATCCAAAAAGAAGTATGCAAAGATTATGGAACTTTGGGTTAAAGGTTTGATTATTGACTGGAATAAGCTCTACGGTGACAGCAAACCTTGCCGTATTAGTCTGCCTGCCTATCCATTTACCAGGGAGCGTTATTGGGTACCTGAGACCAGTACAATGGACAAATTGACAAGCTCAGCTGGTGTAAATTTAATTCATCCCTTGCTGCATCAGAATACGTCCGATCTTTCAGAACAAAGATTCAGTTCAACTTTCACAGGTCAGGAGTTTTTTCTGGCAGATCATATCGTGAAAGGTCAGCGCGTGTTGCCTGGAGTGGTCTATCTTGAAATGGCGCGGGCCGCAGTTGAACAGGCTGCGGGAGCCTTGAAAGATGACCGGACCGTAATACAGCTAAAGAATGTAGTTTGGGCACGTCCACTTGCCGTTGGAGATCAGTCGCTTCAGATTCATATCGGTCTTTATCTTGAAGCCAGCGGTGAGATTGCTTATGAAATCTATAGCCAGTCTGAACAGGCTGATACAAAGCCGGTAGTGCATAGTCAAGGTAGTGCTTTACTAAGTTCAGCTACAGGAAATTTAACTTTGAATCTCAAGGCATTACAAGATGAGTGTAACCAAAGCACTCTTACATCCAGTCAATGTTACGAGATATTTGGGGCAATGGGAATTGAATATGGTTCAGGGCATCAGGGGATTGAGGTGGTGTATGTCGCCTCAAACCAGGTATTGGCGAAGTTGTCCTTACCTTCCTCCATCTCCGATACGCAAGCTCAGTTTGTTTTGCATCCCAGTTTAATGGATTCTGTCCTGCAAGTATCCATGGCTTTCATGATGGTTTCTGGAGATGCGGGCGGCAAAGCCTCTCTCAAGCCAGTCTTTCCTTATGCGCTGCAAGAACTTCAAATTGTTAGCAATTGCCCTTCCCTTATGTGGGCTTTACTGCGTTATAGTGTCGACAGTAGAGCAGATGACAAGGTACGAAAACTTGATATTGATTTGTGTGATGAACAAGGAAATGTTTGTATACAGATGAAGGGATTTTCGTTGAGAGAGCTGGGAGGCGAATTAGGATTGGTAGGAGCAACGGCAAGTATCAATCGAAAAGGTGGAAGATAAAATGAGCATGTTTGGCGAATTAGGATCAGTAGCAGCAAGTAGTAGTCTAGAGCAAAAGGTGGATATTGGGTTACTTCGAGAAAAGACGCTGTACCAACTAAAAGTACTATTGGCAGAGTTCACCAAGCTGAGTATTAGCAAGATTGTCAGTGACGAGCCACTGGAAAGTTATGGGATTGATTCAATCATGATTACGCAACTGAATGAGAAATTTGCTAGTATTTTTGGTGAAGTATCAAAAACACTACTTTATGAGTATCAGACTTTAGGGGTCTTAGTAGAATATTTTATATCAGACTATCCACAAGAGTGTATGAAGTGGACCGGACTTATAGAGCCGGTTCCATCGACCCCAGAAAAAAAACCAGATGTTGTGCCGTTCCATAGCGAATTTCCAGTACTTCCCTCATTTAAAGAGCGAAAGCATCTGGTACGTAGTTTAACTGCTGTTGCCTCATCCAGTGATGGATCACGAGATTCAATTGCCATTATTGGTATGAGCGGATGTTATCCACAGGCAAAAAAGTTAAAAGAGTACTGGGGTAATTTGCAATCAGGCGTGGATTGTATTATAGAAATCCCTAAAGAACGTTGGTCGCTGGAGGAATTTTATTATTCGGATCAACAAGAGGCTATAGCACGAGGAAAAAGTTATAGCAAATGGGGTGGGTTTGTAGAAGGCTTTGCGGATTTTGATCCGCTCTTTTTTAATATTTCACCTCGGGAAACTCTCAATATGGATCCACAGGAGCGATTGTTTATTGAATCCTGTTGGGAGGTATTTGAGGATGCAGGATACACAAAAGATGAGCTTAAAGTTAAGTATAATGGCCGGATTGGTGTTTTTGCGGGAATTACCAAAACAGGCTTTGATTTATATGGTCCTGACTTATGGAAGCAGGGCAAAAAAGATTTTCCACACACTTCCTTTAGCTCAGTAGCTAATCGAGTTTCCTATCTACTGAATTTACAAGGTCCCAGCATGGCGGTTGATACGATGTGTTCTTCCTCGTTAACAGCGATCCATGAAGCCTGTGAGTATCTTCATCGTAAAGAATGCGAAATGGCGATTGCAGGCGGAGTGAATCTGTATGTTCATCCTTCAAGCTATAACGGGCTTTGTGCACAGCAAATGCTTTCTGCAGATGGACAATGCAAGAGCTTTGGACAAGGCGGCAACGGATTTGTACCTGGCGAGGGAGTCGGTACTATTTTGCTAAAACGCTTGTCCCAGGCCATTATAGATGAAGATCATATTTATGCTGTCATCCGGGGAACGAGTATTAATCACGATGGTAAAACCAATGGATATACGGTTCCTAATCCAACAGCTCAAGGAGACGTTATTCGCAAGGCGATGGATAAAGCAGGGGTAAATGCTCGGACAATCAGTTATATTGAAGCCCATGGTACGGGAACAGAACTTGGGGATCCAATTGAAATTACGGGACTTACCCAAGCATTTCGCAAGGATACCCAAGATACAGGATATTGTGCTATTGGATCAGTAAAAGCAAATATAGGTCATCTGGAAGCAGCAGCAGGCATTGCCGGAGTTACTAAAATTGTACTGCAAATGCAGCATCAAAAGCTTGTTCCAAGCTTGCATACCAAGAAATTAAATCCGAATATTAATTTTAAAAACACGCCCTTTGTCGTTCAGCAAGAACTTGCGGAGTGGAAACGACCGAAGATTGAAATCAATGGAGAGATCCGAGAATATCCAAGGATAGCTGGTATTTCATCTTTTGGTGCTGGAGGCTCAAATGCCCATGTAGTGATTGAAGAATACATGGACAAGGATGAACAGCCATCTTCGATTAGGATTACCAAGCAGAATCCAGCAATCATTGTGCTGTCAGCCAAGAACGAACAACGGCTCAAAGAACAAGTACAGCAAATGGTAGCTGCTATCCAGCAGCAGCAAATCTCAGATGAAAACCTTGCCAATATGGCCTATACCCTGCAAGTAGGACGGGAAGCCATGGAGGAACGCGTAGCTGTGCTGGTAGGTTCCAGCAAAGAGCTTGAGGAAAAACTAAAGGGCTTCTTGGCAGACCAGGATGGTATTGAAGATCTCTATCGCGGGCAAGTCAAGCGTAATAAAGATACAATGGCTATCTTTGCAGCCGATGATGAAATGCAGGAAATACTTAAAAAGTGGATTGCGCATCGAAAATATGGGAAACTGTTAGACCTTTGGGTCAAGGGAATGATATATGATTGGCAGAAACTCTATAACGACAGCAAACCCCGCCGCATCAGTCTGCCTACCTATCCCTTTGCTAAAGAACGCTATTGGGTACCTGAGGCCGGCATAGCGGCCAGCAGTAATATAATAAGTCCAGTCACTGCCGGCTTACTTCATCCTCTATTGCACCAGAATACCTCCGATTTTTCGGAACAGCGGTTTAGCTCAACCTTTACGGGTCAGGAGTTTTTCCTGGCAGATCATGTTGTCAAGGGGCAGCGAGTGCTGCCTGGAGTAGCCTATCTTGAAATGGCTAGGGCAGCAGTGGAGCAGGCCGCGGGAGTTTTGGCAGAAGATAAGATTGGAATACGACTAAAAAACGTGGTTTGGGTACGGCCTGTTGCCGCCCTAGGTCAGCCGGTGCAAGTACACATCGGGCTCTATCCAGAGGAAAATGGCGAGATTGCCTATGAAATCTATAGTGATTCTGAAACGGTTGATAGAGAACCAATCATACACAGTCAGGGCAGTGTAGTGCTGCGTTCGGTTACAGAAACTCCAAGAGTAGATCTTAAATCTTTACAGGCTGAGTGCGGCCAAAGCACATTTACGTCCAGTCAATGCTACGAGGCATTTAGGACAATGGGGCTTGCGTATGGCTCAAGTCATCAGGGAATTGAGGTAGTATATACGGGACAAGAGCAAGTGCTCGCGAAATTGCGGTTACCTGCTTCTGTTTCGAATACTCACAACCAATTTACTTTGCATCCCAGTTTAATGGATGCGGCTTTACAGGCAACAATAGGGTTTATGCTGGTTACTGGAGTTACGGGCAGCGAAGCTTCTCTTAAGCCAGTGTTGCCTTTTGCACTGCAAGAACTTGAAATCCTGAGTAATTGTCCTTCCGTTATGTGGGCTTTACTGCGCTATAGTGCCGGCAGTAGGGCAGGAGATAAGGTACAGAAGTTCGATATTGATTTATGCGATGAGCAAGGGAATGTTTGTGTACGGATAAAGGGATTTTCATTGCGAGTATTGGAAAGAGAAGTAGGCTCGGTAGGGAAAATAGGAAATAATGAGATGCTGCTGCTTGAGCCTTATTGGAAAGAACAAGCCAGTATCTTAGAAACCATGGATTCTGCCTATGTTCAGCATGTGGTGATGCTTTGTGAGCTAAGTGAAGCGTATCGTGAAAGCGTTGAAACCTGCATGGACACAATACGCTGTGTTACCTTACAAATTGAGAAGGAAAGCATTGAGGAACGGTTTCAAGCTTATGCCGTCCAGGTCTTTGAGGAGATCCAAACTATCCTTAAAAATAAACAAAAGGGCAAGGTACTTATTCAAGTTGTTGTTCCCACGCAAGAGGAGCGACAACTTTTCTCCGGCCTTTTGGGATTATTGAAAACGGCACAATTGGAGAATCCGAAAATCATTGGACAGATGATTGAAGTAGAGGTGGAGGGGCTTTCACAAGAAATCATAGAGATATTGAAAGAAAACAGCCAAAGCTCCATTGACAACCATGTTCGCTATCAAGGGGGGACACGATGGGTTAACGGCTGGAGGGAAGTTGCAGTTACCGAGGAGATAAGCTTACCTTGGAAAGATAATGGTGTATATTTAATTACTGGCGGGGCTGGCGGCTTGGGACTTATATTTGCCCAAGAGATTGCGCATACCGTCAAGAATGCGACTTTGATTCTCACAGGACGGTCTGTGCTGGATGAAGGTAAGCAAGAGAAAATAAAGGCAATAGAGACGTTAGGTGCCTTCGTTGAATACAGGAAAGTGGATGTGGCCGACAAGCAGGCGGTAGGGGATTTAATCCAGAGCATCCAAGAGAAATTTGGGAGCTTAAGCGGCATCATCCATAGTGCAGGAGTCATTCGCGACAAATTTATGATCCAGAAAACCAAGGAGGAAATGCAAGAGGTGTTGACTCCCAAAGTCACTGGATTGGTGAATTTGGATCACGCAAGCAAGGAAATGAATCTTGATTTCTTCCTGCTTTTTTCCTCAATGGCAGGAAGCTTAGGCAATGTAGGCCAAGCCGATTATTCCACTGCGAATGCTTTTATGGATGGCTACGCAAGATATCGCAATGACATGGTTGTGTCTAAGCAACGGTATGGTCAAACGCTGTCAATCAATTGGCCGCTGTGGAAAGATGGCGGAATGCATGTTGATAAAGAAGCGGAAAAGGCGATGCAGGGCATGGGTATGATTGCGATGGAGACACCAATAGGCATTCAGGCTTTGTATCAAGGGCTAGTCGCCTGTAAGGATCAGGTAATGGTCATTGAGGGAGATGTTATGAAACTGAGGAGTTTCTTGGGGTTGGATTTGATAGAATTTGACGAAGTTGATAATGAGTTTTTTCAAAGCCTTTTTGAACAAATAACAAAAGGTGAATTATCTGAAGAGCAATTTGAAAGTTTAGCTTTGACGAGAAGAGGGAGATGAAAAATGGATAATCAATTTAAATTATTATATAAACAGATAAAAGAACAAAAAATAAGTCGACAAAATGCCATTGAACAAATTAAAAAGCTTAAAGTTCAGCGTAAACTCCAAACAGCTCCCTCAAAATCATCTTTTAGCATAGAAGAAAAGAAAATAGTGATAGCAATTACTCCGGATTTGCTTCAAGAAAAAGCAATAAATTATTTTAAAAAACTACTCTCCTCAGAAATCAAGCTGCCGGCGCAGCAAATTGAAGCGGATGCACCCATGGATAACTATGGCATCGACTCGGTTATGGTTATGCAAATGACTAACCAATTAGAAAAGACATTTGGATCGTTGCCGAAAACGTTATTTTTTGAATACCAAAACATCCAAAGTCTAACCGGATATTTCCTTGAAGCCTACCGTGAGCAGTTAATAGGGCTGCTGGGTATCGAAGAGATAGTAGCAACTACCGAGAGTACTAAAGAGTATGATGCTATAACCGGAGCTGTAAAGCAACCGGTCAGTAGTAAGCGCAGACGTTCTCGTTTTGCATCACTGCATAATGAGATTCCACAAGAAAAATTAGGGGCCTTAGATATCGCCATTATCGGTGTGGCCGGACGCTACCCGCAAGCGAAAAATATTAGGGAGTTTTGGAATAACCTGCGAAACGGCAAGGATTCCATCACCGAAATACCCAAAGAACGCTGGGATCACAGTCTGTATTTTGATGAGGACAAAAACAAGCCAGGAAAGACATATGGCAAGTGGGGCGGTTTCCTGGATAATGTGGATCAATTTGATCCTCTTTTTTTCAATATTTCACCGCGGGATGCAGAAATGATGGATCCCCAGGAACGCTTATTCTTACAGTGCGTATATGAGACTTTAGAGGATGCTGGATATACCCGGGAAGCTCTCAGTATGCAGCAAGGTTTTGGTTTGGAAGGCAATGTAGGAGTATTTGTAGGAGTAATGTACGAAGAGTACCAGCTTTACGGTGCCCAGGAACAGATTCAGGGAAGGCCGATTACGCTTTCCGGGAATCCATCATCAATAGCTAACCGGGTATCCTATTTTTGTAATTTCCATGGACCAAGTATGGCTGTAGACACCATGTGTTCTTCCTCACTGACGGCCATTCATTTGGCCTGCCAAAGCTTGCAGCGTGGTGGATGCGAGCTTGCGGTCGCAGGCGGTGTTAACGTCTCAATTCATCCTAACAAATATCTGATGCTCGGCCAGGGGAAGTTTGTATCCAGCAAGGGGCGTTGTGAAAGCTTTGGCCAGGGAGGCGATGGCTATGTGCCGGGAGAAGGCGTAGGGGCAGTACTCTTAAAGCCTCTATCAAAAGCCATTGCCGACGGGGATCAAATATATGGCATTATAAAAGGAACCGCAATCAACCATGGAGGGAAAACCAACGGATATACAGTTCCCAATCCTAATGCGCAAGCCAGCGTTATTGGACAAGCAATAAAGGAATCAGGGGTCAATCCGAGGGCAATCAGTTATATAGAAGCGCACGGCACAGGGACTTCTTTAGGGGATCCGATAGAGATCGCGGGTTTGAAGAAAACCTTCCAGGAATATACGAAAGATAAACAATTTTGTGCGATTGGTTCGGCCAAGTCGAATATCGGGCATTGTGAGAGCGCGGCAGGCATTGCCGGAGTGACGAAAATATTACTGCAGCTTAAACATAGACAATTAGTGCCTTCCCTGCATTCTGAGACTCTGAATCCTAATATTGATTTTGATAATACGCCCTTTGTCGTTCAGCAGGAACTGGTGGAATGGAAACGACCAGTAATTGAAATGAATGGAGAAAGCAGAGAATATCCACGGATTGCCGGGATTTCATCTTTTGGTGCTGGAGGGGCAAATGCTCATGTGGTGATCGAAGAATATATTTCAAAGAACCAGCAACGACCTTCTATTACGATTACTACTCAGAAACCTGCAGTCATTGTTCTGTCAGCAAAGAATGAAGAACAACTATGTGAGCAGGCTCAGCAATTGTTGGCTGCAATTGAGGAACAGGCATTCTCTGAAATAAGCTTAGCCGATATGGCCTATACACTTCAAGTCGGGCGCGAAGCCATGGAGCAAAGAGTAGGCTTAATAGTGGGATCAAGTAAAGAACTTGAGGAAAAACTAAAGAGTTTTGTGGCAGGACAAAACAGTATTGAGGATTTATATCGCGGGCAGGTTAAGCGTAATAAAGAGACGTTGGCTGTTTTTACAGCGGATGAAGATATGGCAAAAATGATTGAAACTTGGATGGATAAAGGGAAATATCCTAAAATATTGGATCTTTGGGTTAAAGGTTTGATCATTGACTGGAGCAAATTTTACGGTGATATCAAACCTCGTCGTATAAGTCTACCCACCTATCCTTTTGCCAAGGAACGCTATTGGGTACCTGAGATAGAAACAAGAGTCAGTAGTAAAATAGCAAACCAAGAAATTGTAAACTTAATTCATCCGCTATTACATCAAAATACTTCCGATCTTTCAGAACAACGGTTCAGTTCAATCTTTACGGGTCAGGAATTTTTCTTGGAGGATCATATCGTAAAGGGGCAGCGAGTTTTGCCTGGGGTAGCATATCTTGAAATGGCCCGGGCTGCAGTGGAACAGGCAACAGGAAGGTTGGCAGGAGATAAAACTGGCATACAATTGGAAAACGTGGTTTGGATCAGACCTATTACTATGGGGGGGCAGCCGGTCCAGGTACACATCGGTCTTTACCCTGAGGATAACGGGGAGATTTTCTATGAAATCTATAGCGAGACAGAGATGGCAGATGTAGAACCTATCGTATACAGCCAGGGAAAGGCCATGCTGAGCCCCGTTGCAGAAGCTCCATCACTGGATATTAAGGCATTGCAGGCTCAGTGCAGTCAACAGATTTTTACATCCAGCCAATGTTATGAGGTATTTAAGGCCATGGGGATTGAATATGGTCCGGCACATCAGGGGATTGAGAAGGTCTATGTGGGATCAGATCAGATATTGGCGAAGTTGTCCTTGCCTTCGACGGTCTTGCAGACTCAAGATCAATTTGCTCTGCATCCTAGTTTGATGGACGCAGCGCTGCAAGCGTCTATCGGCTTCATAATGGAGTCTGAGACTTTGCTTATCAAACCATTTCTCCCATTTGCTCTGCAAAAATTGGAAATTTATAAAAAATGTACTTTGAGTATGTGGGTTTCGGTTCGCTCTAGTTATGGCAACATAGCAGGAGATAAAGTGCAGAAACTTGATATCGATTTATGCGACGATCAAGGCAATGTCTGTATACGGATGAAGGAATTTACAGCGCGAATGTTGGAGGGAGAGGTGACTCCGATAGAATTGGCAGCAACGATTGAGGCGCTGATGCTTGAGCCTAGCTGGAAGGAAAAAGCTATTGGCTCTGAAGTCACAGTACCTGTCGTTTATGAACACCATCTAGTGATGCTTTGTGAACTAGATGAAGTATCACCCCAAAGCATAGAAACTGGAATGGACGGGGTACGTTGTCTTACCTTGCAATGTGAACACGAAAGCATCGAGGAAAGGTTTCAGGCCTATGTCGTTCAGGCATTCGAGGAAATTAAAAGCATCCTTAAAGATAAACCCAAGGGCAAGGTGCTCATTCAGATTGGCGTGCCCATCCAAGGGGAAGAAGAGATATTCGCTGGCATCTCCGGCCTTTTGAAAACAGCTCAATTAGAGAATCCAAAACTCTTAGGACAGTTAATTGAAGTAGACCAGCTTGCAGATTCGGCAAGAATCATAGAAATACTGAAGGAAAATAGTCTAAGCCCCATGGATAACCACGTTCGGTATCAAGAAGACAAACGCTTCGTTGCAGGCTGGAGCAGAGTGGAAACTTCTCAAGAAGGAATAAAGATCCCCTGGAAAGACCAGGGGGTCTATTTAATTACTGGTGGTGCTGGTGGGCTGGGACTCATTTTTGCCAAAGAAATTGCCCATAAAGCCAAGGGAGTCACTCTGGTGTTTACGGGTCGAACTCCGCTGGATGATGGGAAGCAAGGTAAAATCAAGGAATTAGAAGCTTTAGGAGCCTTGATTACATATAAGCAAGTCGATGTCACCGATAAGCAGGCAGTTATAGATTTAATACAAAGCATCCAAGATGAGTTTGGCAGTTTAGGCGGTATCATCCATAGTGCAGGTATCATCCGCGATAACTTCATCATCAAGAAAAACAAGGAAGAACTGCAAGAAGTCCTGGCCCCCAAGGTCAATGGACTGGTTAATTTAGATGAAGCAAGTAAAGAACTGAGCCTTGAATTCTTTATTCTTTTTTCCTCGATAGCGGGGACTTTTGGTAACGCTGCTCAAGCTGATTACTCCACAGCTAACGCCTTTATGGATGGATATGCTAAATATCGCAACAAGTTGGTAGGGTCAAAACAACGGCAGGGTCAAACGCTATCAATCAATTGGCCATTGTGGAAAGATGGTGGGATGCATATTACTGAAGAAGCGGAAAAAATGATGATGCAGAATTCGGGATTAAACGCTATGCGGACCACAACTGGTATCGAGGCTTTATATCAAGGGATAGCTTCTGGTAAAGCTCAGGTGGTGGTGATGGAGGGAGATATAAAACGACTGCAGACAGCACTTTTGGGGCAATCGTTCCCAACAGAAGTCACAAGAACATCTTCCACCATAGAAGAAAAGAAAGCAGTTATCACCATTGAACAAGATTTTCTCCAGGAAAAAGCAATACATTACTTTAAAAAGCTGCTATCTGCTGCTATTAAGCTACCGACCCACCGTATCGAAGCAGATGCCCTGCTGGAACAATACGGAATCGATTCGGTTATGGTTATGCAAATGACTAACCAATTAGAAAAGAACTTTGGATCCCTATCTAAAACTTTATTCTTTGAATACCAAAATATCCAGGAATTAACCGGATATTTTCTTGCATCCTATCGAGATCAACTGACAGAATTACTGGGGATCCAGGAGACGGCGGCAGCAACTATGGAGAACTCTGGAGAGAACATGGCCGATACCGAGCCAGTAAAAGCTGACTTTAGCAGTCGTAGACGTCCGCGTTTTGCACCCCTTCATATGGAAATTCCAAAAGAAAAAACTAGAGGGGCCTTAGACATTGCCATCATTGGTGTTGCTGGGCGCTACCCTCAAGCGAAAAATATTCAGGAGTTTTGGCAAAATTTGCGGGATGGCAGGGATTCTATCACCGAAATTCCCAAAGACCGCTGGGATCATAGTCTATACTTTGATGAAGACAAAAACAAGGCTGGAAAAACCTACAGCAAATGGGGAGGATTCCTGGATGATGTAGACCAATTTGATCCTCTTTTCTTCAATATCTCACCACGTGAAGCAGAAATTATGGATCCCCAAGAACGATTGTTTTTGGAATGTGTCTACGAAACTTTAGAGGATGCTGGATATTCCCGAGAGGCCCTCGGTTTGGTTCAAGGTTTTGGTTTGGAAGGCAATGTGGGAGTTTTTGCGGGAGCAATGTATGAAGAGTACCAGCTTTACGGTGCCCAGGAGCAAATTCAGGGCAGATCAATCGTTCTTTCAGGGAATTCATCATCGATAGCAAACCGGGTATCCTATTTTTGTAATTTCCATGGGCCAAGCATGACGGTAAATACCATGTGTTCTTCTTCCCTGACTGCCATTCATTTAGCATGTCAAAGCCTGCAGCAGGGTGGATGCAAGCTTGCGATTGCAGGCGGTGTCAATATCTCAATTCATCCTAATAAATATCTGATGCTCGGTCAGGGTAAATTTGTATCCAGCAAGGGACGGTGTGAAAGCTTTGGGCAGGGAGCCGATGGCTATGTGCCAGGAGAAGGTGTAGGGACAGTATTATTAAAGCCGCTGTTGCAAGCGATTGCTGAAGGGGATCATATATATGGCATCATCAAAGCAACTGCAATCAATCATGGCGGTAAAACCAATGGGTCTACAGTACCTAACCCCAATGCTCAGGCCAGTGTGATTGGACAAGCAATAAAGGAAGCTGGGATAGATCCAAGGGCGGTCAGCTATATGGAAGCCCATGGAACTGGTACTTCTTTAGGTGATCCGATTGAAATCACGGGTTTAAGTAAGACCTTTCAGCAATATACAAAGGACAAACAATTCTGTGCGATTGGTTCTGCCAAGTCGAATATTGGGCATTGTGAGAGTGCGGCAGGCATTGCAGGGGTGACGAAAGTATTACTGCAGCTTAAATATGGACAATTAGCGCCTTCCCTACATTCCGAGACACTAAATCCTAACATTGATTTTAGCAATACTCCCTTTGTTGTTCAGCAAGAATTGGCGGAATGGAAACGGCAGATAGTTACTATTGATGGAGAAACAAAGGAATATCCACGGATTGCGGGTATTTCCTCATTTGGTGCGGGAGGATCCAACGCCCATGTTGTTATTGAAGAATATATTCCCAGCAATCAGGAGAGACCTCCGATAATCATTACCAGGAAAAATCCGGCAATTATGGTCTTGTCGGCAAAAAATGAAGAACAGCTTAAGGAGCAGGTACAGCGATTATTAGAAGTGATTGAAAAGCAGCAATTCTCAGATGAGAGTTTGATTGATATGGCTTACACCCTCCAGGTAGGTCGGGAAGATATGGAAGAACGTTTGGCTATGATT
The DNA here is from genome assembly GCF_000271665.2 of Pelosinus fermentans JBW45. Classification (GTDB taxonomy): domain Bacteria; phylum Bacillota; class Negativicutes; order DSM-13327; family DSM-13327; genus Pelosinus; species Pelosinus baikalensis. The sequence continues at coordinate 95,343 of NZ_CP010978.1, forward strand.
GTGGGTTCTATTAAAGAATTTGGTGAAAAACTGAAAAGCTTTGCGGCAGGGCAGGATGACATCGAGGACTTGTATCGCGGGCAGGTTAAGCGCAATAAAGAAACCTTGGCTGTATTTACGGCAGATGAGGATTTGCAAAAGGCACTGGAGGCTTGGATAAGTAAAGGGAAATATGGAAAACTTTTGGATTTTTGGGTCAAAGGTATGATTGTTGACTGGAACAAACTTTATGGTGATAGCAAACCTCATCGTATCAGTCTTCCCACGTATCCCTTTGCCAAGGAACGTTATTGGGTGCCTGCGATGGAAACAAGAATAGACGATACTATAACAAGCAAAGACAATATTCATCCATTACTGCATAAGAATACTTCAGATATTTTTGGGCTGAAATTTAGTTCAACTTTTACTGGGCAAGAGTTCTTCCTAGCAGATCATGTTGTGAAGGGGCAGCGAGTATTACCTGGAGTGGCCTATTTAGAAATGGCTAGGACAGCAGTGGAGCAGGCAACAGGAGTTTTGACGGAAGATAAACTTGGAATTCGGCTGGAAAATGTGGCTTGGGTTCGACCCATTGCCGCTAAAGAGGAGTCGGTGCGGGTACATATTGGCCTTTATCCTGATGATAACGGCGAGATTGCCTATGAAATCTATAGTGGGATCAGCGCAGCTGATGCAGAACCCATAATACATAGCCAAGGCAGTGCAGTACTGAGGCCAGTTAGTGAAGTGCCAGCCTTGGATCTCAAGGCATTACAGGCTGAGTGCAGCCAAAGTATTCTTACAGGAAGTCAATGTTATGAGGCTTTGAAGACATTGGGGCTTGAGTATGGTTCTGGACATCGGGGAATTGATAAGGTCTATGTGAGTCCAGAGCAAGTACTGGCAAAGCTTCATTTGCCATCTGCTGTTATCGCTACACAAAAACATTTTGTTCTGCATCCCAGCTTGATGGATGCCGCGTTGCAGGCGTCGATAGGTTTCATGATGGCGTCGGGAGATATGGGCAGTAGAGCTTCTCTCAAGTCGATGGTACCTTTTGCACTCAAGGAAATTGAAATTATTGGTAATTGCACTTCCGATATGTGGGCGTTACTGCGCTACAGTGCTGGCAGCAAAGCGGGAGACAAGGTGCAGAAGTTTGATGTTGATATATGTGATGAGCAGGGGAACGTTTGTGTACAAATGAAGGAATTTTCATCGCGTGTACTGGAAAGTGCAGCAGATTCAGTAGTGCCTTCAGCAAAGTTTAGAGGTTTGATGCTCCAGCCTCATTGGAAAGAACAATCTACTAATCCAGAAGCCGTGGCTAATGCTAACGCTCAGCATGTAGTGATGTTATGTGAATTATCCGGAGCTTATTGCGAAAGTATTGAAACCAATATGAGCGGAGTGCGTTGTCTTAGCTTGCAATCTGACCAGGAAAGCGTTGAGGAGCGATTCCAAACTTATGCCATTCAAGTCTTTGAAGAAATCCAAAATATCCTTACATATACGCATAAGGGTGCGGTGCTCATTCAAATTGTCGTTCCCAATCAAGGGGAAGGGCAACTTTTCACTGGACTTTCCGGATTATTGAAAACTGCTCAATTAGAGAATCCTAAAATCATTGGGCAGATGATTGAAATAGAAGCAGAGGGACTTTTAAAAGAAGAAATAATAGAAATACTGGAAAAGAACAGCCAAAGTTTTGTCGATAAGCATGTTCGATATCAAGGCGGAAAACGATGGGTTAATAGCTGGAAGGAAGTTGTAGTTTCCGAGGAAGAAGTAGGCATACCCTGGAAAGATAATGGTATCTATTTAATTACTGGCGGGGCTGGCGGTTTGGGACTCATATTTGCTAAAGAGATTGCACAAAAAGTCAAGGAGCCGATTCTGATTCTCACTGGACGGTCTTCGTTAGATGAAGGTAAGCAGGCGAAAATAAAGGAAATGGAATCTTTAGGTGCCTTAATTGAATATAAAAAAGTTGATGTAACCGATAAGCAGGCGGTAATGGCTTTAATCCAGAGTATCCGTGATAAATTTGGGAATCTTCATGGTATTATCCATAGTGCAGGAGTAATTCGGGACAACTTAATCCTCAAAAAAACCGAGAAAGAGATGGAAGAAGTACTGACTCCTAAAGTGGCCGGATTGGTGAATTTGGATCAGGCAAGTAAGGAGATGAGTCTTGATTTCTTCATTCTCTTTTCCTCAATTGCAGGAAGCGTAGGTAATGTAGGCCAAGCTGACTACGCCACTGGCAACGCTTTTATGGATGCCTATGCGAGGTATCGTAATGTCATGGTTATGTCCGAGGAGCGATATGGGAAAACACTATCGATTAATTGGCCGCTGTGGAAAGATGGGGGAATGCATGTTGACAAAGCAACCGAAAAGATTTTGCAAAGCATGGGGATGATTGCCATGCAGACGTCAACAGGAATTCAGGTATTGTATCAAAGTTTAGTATGCGGAAATGATCAGGTAATGGTAGCAGAAGGAGACGTCAAACGACTGAGAAATCTGATGGAGTTAGAATGATTTGATTATGGAATTTATCAAATCATTCTTAAAAGAATATCGGATAGTAAACCATTGAAAGAGCAATTCAAAATTTAATCTAGAATGGGGAGAGGGGAATGATAATGGCTAATCAAGCAGTGACGGCAATTGCTCAAGAGATGCTCCATGAAAAAGCAATCACTTATTTCAAAAAGCTACTTTCTTCCGTTATTAAACTACCAGCGAATCGAATCGAAGTAGATGCGCCAATGGAGAAATATGGAATTGATTCGATCATGATCATGCAAATGACCAATCAATTAGAAACAATATTTGGTTCTTTGCCAAAAACCTTATTTTTTGAATACCAAAATATTCAAGAGATTACTGGATATTTTCTTGAATCTTATCGCGACCAACTGATAGAACTATTGGGAGTTGAGGAGAAAGCAACAGAAACCACTGAGAAATATGAGTATGCTATAACAGAAGTAGAGCCTGCAAAGTCAAGTGTAAGCAGCCGTAGACGTTCATTTTTTGCATCGCAGCGCATGAAAGCTCCGCAAGAAAAAAGTGAACAAGACTCAGATATAGCCATCATAGGTGTTTCAGGACGCTATCCTCAAGCCAAGAATATTCAAGAGTTTTGGGAGAATCTACGGGCTGGTAAGGATTGCATCACTGAGATTCCTCAAGATCGCTGGGATCATAGCCTGTATTTTGATGAAGATAAGGATAAGCCAGGAAAGACCTATAGTAAATGGGGGGGATTCCTCGACGGTGTTGATAAATTTGATCCCCTTTTCTTTAATATTTCACCACGTGAAGCAGAGTTTATAGATCCCCAGGAGCGGTTGTTTCTGGAATGTGCCTATGAAACATTAGAGGACGCTGGATATACACGGGAAACGATTGGTACGCATCAGGGGTTTGGCTTAGAGGGTAATGTAGGAGTTTTTGTAGGAGTTATGTATGATGAGTACCAACTTTACGGCGCCCAGGAACAAATTCAGGGTAGACCAATAGCTCTTGCTGGAAATTCAGCATCAATAGCCAACCGTGTATCTTATTTTTGTAATTTCCATGGACCGAGTATGACTGTAAATACAATGTGTTCTTCTTCGCTGATCGCAATTCATTTGGCCTGTCAGAGCTTACAACGAGGCGAATGTGAGTTTGCAATGGCAGGTGGTGTTAATCTCTCAATCCATCCCAACAAATATTTAGCACTCGGACAAGGCAAGTTTGTATCCAGTAAAGGGCGTTGTGAAAGCTTTGGGCAGGGAGGCGACGGCTATGTACCAGGAGAGGGTGTAGGGGCGATACTCTTAAAACCGCTGTCGAAAGCGATTGATGACGGAGATCATATATATGGCGTTATTAAAGGAACCGCAATCAATCATGGAGGGAAAACCAATGGGTATACAGTACCCAACCCCAATGCGCAAGCCAGTGTTATTGGAAGAGCTTTTAAGAAAGCAGGGATCAATCCAAGGACAATCAGTTATATTGAAGCCCACGGCACTGGGACTTCCTTAGGTGACCCAATAGAAACTGCGGGCTTGACTAAAACCTTTCAGGAATATACAAAAGACAAGCAGTTTTGTGCGATTGGTTCAGCTAAATCTAATATTGGACATTGTGAAAGCGCATCAGGTATTGCGGGGGTAACAAAAGTATTACTGCAGCTTAAATATCGTCAATTGGTGCCATCACTGCATTCTGAGATGCTAAACCCCAACATTGATTTTGGCAGGACGCCTTTTGTTGTTCAGCAGGAACTTACGGAATGGAACCGACCGGTGATTGAAATCGATGGAGAAATTCGAGAATATCCAAGGCGTGCTGGTATTTCATCTTTTGGTGCAGGAGGATCAAATGCACATGTATTTATTGAAGAATACATTGCTAAGGATCAACCGCTTTCTACAATGATTACTGCGAGGAATCCGGCAATTATTGCATTATCCGCCAAAAATAAAAAGGGACTTAAAGAGCAGGCACAGCAATTGTTGGCTGTGATTGGTGAACAACAATTTTCAGATAAAAACTTGGCCGATATGGCCTATACTCTTCAAGTAGGCCGGGAAGCTATGGAAGAACGTCTGGCGGTGATTGTGGGCTCTGTTAAAGAACTTGAGGACAAATTACAAGGTTTTGTGGAAGGTCAAGATGATATTGACGATCTGTATCGGGGGCAGGTCAAGCGTGATGCCGAGAACATGTCTGTTTTTACAGCGGACGAAGATATGAAAAAAACGATGGAAGCTTGGATGATCAAAGGGAAATATGCAAAAATTGCGGAGATTTGGGTCAAGGGTTTAATTATTGACTGGAATAAACTCTATGGCAATAGTAAGCCTTCCCGCATTAGCCTGCCCACTTATCCCTTTGCCAAAGAACGCTATTGGGTGCCTGAGAGCAATACAATACCCAATAATAAAATAACGAGTTCATCTAATGTAGCCTTACTTCATCCGCTATTGCACCAAAATACCTCCGACCTCTCTGAGCAGCGGTTCAGTTCGATTTTTACTGGTCAGGAGTTTTTCTTGGCAGATGATGTTGTGAAGGGACAGCGGGTGTTATCTGGAGCAATCTTTTTAGAAATGGCTAGGGCGGCAGTGGAGCAGGGTGCAGGAGTTTTGGCAGAAGATTTAATTGAAATACGGCTAAAAAATGTAGTTTTAGGGTGCCCCGTTGCCGTTGGACATCAGCCGGCACAGATACACATCGGACTCTACCCAGAGGAAAATGGTGAGATTGCCTATGAAATCTATAGCGAGTCAGAAGATACCGATGCAGAACCTATTGTACATAGTCAGGGGATTGCTGTACTAAGTTCGCTTGAAAAAGTTTCAACTATGGATATCAAAGCATTACAGGCTGAGTGCAGCCAAAACACTCTTACGTCCTCCAGTCAAAACTATGAAACATTTAGGACAGCGGAGATTGAGAAGGTGTATATAGGCTCAGATCAAGTGTTGGTGAAGCTGTACTTAGCATCACCTGTCGTCGCTGATCAAAATCAATTTGTCCTGCATCCCAATGTAATGAATGTGGTATTGCAAAATTTGGTTAGTTTCATGCCAGGTACCGATGATTTCAAACCAGTGCTTCCCATAGCCCTGCAAGAACTTGAAATCATTGAGAATTGCGCTTTTGCCATGTGGGCTCTGATTCGCTGTAGTGAAGGTATGGCAGTGGGAGATAAGGAGCGGAAGTTTGATATTGACTTGTGTGACGAGCAAGGAAATATTTGTGTACGGATGAAGGGACTACGAACGCAAGGAATTGAAAACGTTGTTCAAGAATTGTTGCCAAGCCCACCAAGTATGGCAGTTCCAAATACACAAGAAGCTTTTGAGATGATGAGCTTTGAAGAGATTTGGCAAGAGCAGGCCTTACTAACTACTACTCCAACTAAAATAAAAACCTTGGTTTGTTTTATTTCAAAACCGGAAAATCAGCAGACAATTATGGAAGAAATCGAAAATCTGGATCAAGAAACAAAGGTTATCTATATCTCACAAGGTACAGCTTTCGAAAAACAATCCCAACAAAATTATAGTGTTGCCCGCACAGATCTAAGTACTTATAAAGAGGCTTTCGACAATATTCGAGAAGATTATAGTGAAGTGGATGCCATGTTATATCTATGGCCGATTGAAGATTCAAGCTGTATCCAAGATTACTCCAGTCTTGTCTATATTCTGCAGGCGATAGCGGGATCAAAGCTAAACACTAAGCGTTTGTTATTAGCGGGACAATTTGCAAATAGGTTAGAACGTTGTTACCTGGAATCCTGGATAGGCTTTGAGATTTCCTTGGAATTTGTTCTGCCGAATATGCAAGTGGCAGCAGTATATAAGGAGGCTTATCCAGAGAACAAGGAACGGGCAATAAGAGATTGGTTGAATACAATCTGGACAGAATTACAGGCTGACAAAATTCAAAGTGTTTTGTATCAAGGGGGGAAACGGTCTGTACACAGAAGCCAGGCAACTGCAATGCAAGCGAATAGCAGTCTATTGAGAGCTGGCGGGACCTACCTCATTGTTGGAGGCTGCGGTGAAATAGGGTTCTTATTTGCTAAGTATTTTGCCCAAAAACATCCTGTGAATCTGATTCTAACTGGTCGATCTCCCAAAAATGAGGATAAGCAAGCAAAGATAAAGATATTGGAAGACTTAGGCAGTCAGATCATGTACATAGAGGCTGATGTTTGTGATGCAAGTGGTATGAAAGAAGGCTTGAGCCGGGCCAAAGAACGATTTGGGAAAATTCATGGAGTCATTCATGCAGCCAGGATTGAAAGTAAACAAAGCATTTTTGAAAAAGATATCCAAGGTTTTCAACAGGTGATTGCGCCTAAAATTACGGGGACCCTTGTGCTTGATGAAGTACTTGCAGCAGAGGAACTTGATTTCATCTGCTATTTTTCCTCATCTTCAGCAATTCTAGGAGATTTTGGCTCCTGCGACTATGCTATTGGCAATCGCTTTCAAATGGCCTATGCTCATTACCGGAAGGAAGAGCAGCGTCATGGTAAGACCGTTGTCATTAATTGGCCGCTATGGAAGGATTTCGGTATGGATGCCGATGAGAATGAGCACATCAAGATGTACCTGAAAACCAGCGGACAACGTTTTTTGGAAGCTGAAGAAGGTGTTGCCATATTTGAGCACATATTGGCTCAACACCAAACCCAACATTTAGTTGTAGTTGGACAACGCAGCCGTGTGCACCGTTTTTTGGGACTAGCTCAAAATCAATCTGCTTCATCGCCACAAGCTTTGACAAGTCCTGCAGTCAAAGGAAGACGGGCAGAAATGATAGGCTTGGATGCGGAACAATGCTTAGAGTGGGATTTGAAAGAGTATGTCAGTAAATTGCTTAAAATTTCCCGGGATAAGTTAGATAGAGAGATAAATTTGGTGGATTTCGGATTTGATTCCGTTGGTTTATCTCAATTTGCAAAATTATTAACCAGCCATTATGGAATTGAAATTTCACCTGCAATATTTTTTGGATATTTTACAATTGAGAAATTAATTCAATATTTTATCACCGAACATCAAGAGTTAATCCAGAACTATTATGAAGAAGATACTATACAGCAATCGATCTCACAAAAAGTTGAGACTATAGCCGTAAAGCCTAAGCAACATAGAAATAAAAAATCAAGATTTAATAGGAACAGTGCATCTCCAAGTGGTTTGGAACCAATTGCGATTATTGGAATGAGTGGACGGTTTCCTGATGCTCGGAATATAGATGAGATGTGGAAGATTATTCTCGAAGGGCAGGATGTAGTAAAAGAAAATTCTGAAGACAAATTTTGGGGTATGGGCTTCGGGTCAAACAAATGGAAATGTGGCTGGATTCCAGGTGTTAAGGAATTCGATCCCCTGTTTTTTGGAATTCCCCCTCGGGAAGCAGAAATGATGGATCCAAGGCAACGTCTATTGCTGCAGGAGTCGTGGAGAGCTTTGGAAGACGCTGGATATGGTAAAGAGCGGATTAAAAACAGCACAATTGGGATGTTTGTAGGAGTTGAAGATGGAGATTACCATATGCTTAGCAATGAAAAGGGAAGCGTTACGTCCAATCACAATGGAGTATTAGCGGCTCGATTAGCATATTTTCTAAATCTTGATGGGCCTAATATGGCAATTAATACAGCCTGCTCTTCTGGTTTAGTTGCAGCTCATCAGGCATACCAAAGCCTACGCAACCAAGAGTGTGATACTGCAATTGCCGCTGGTATAAATTTGCTGCTTACTCCAGGGGTCCTTACTGCCATGAGTCAAGCTGGAATGCTATCAGAGGACGGTAAATGCTATGCCTTTGATAAAAGAGCGAATGGAATGGTTCCAGGAGAAGCAATTGCTGTGGTTGTACTCAAGAGATTATCAAAAGCGCAGGCTGACGGGGATCCGATTTATGCAGTGATCAAAGGAAGCGGCATTAATTATGATGGAAAGACGAATGGGATCACTGTGCCAAGCGGGGTTTCACAAAGCAAATTATTAAAATCAGTCTACGATCGAAACAAGGTGAACCCGGAAGAAATTGAATACATAGTTACTCATGGAACGGGGACCAAATTAGGTGATCCGATAGAGATTAACGCATTATATGATGTATTTAAAGGCTATACAAAGAAACAGAGCTATTGCGCGTTAACCTCTGTAAAGACAAATTTTGGACATACGATGGCAGCATCTGGACTAGTTAGTTTAATCAGTATGGTACAGGCTTTGCGATATGAAACAATTCCGGCAAGTCTGCATTGTGAGCAAGAAAATGATTATATTAATTGGCAGGAAAGTCCTTTTTATGTTAATAAAACAAATAAAATTTGGTCTAAGGATAATGGTAAACAGCGAAGCGGCTCGATCAGCGCGTTTGGGTTGAGTGGAACGAACGTCCATATGATCGTACAAAGCTATTCTGAGGCAGAAAACACAGCCAGCTTGGAACAAATGCCATACTACCTGCTTGCATTTTCAGCAAAGACGAAGGAAGCGTTGCAGGAAAAGATTCAAGATATGATTGATGTACTACAAAAGAAAGATGCGCAAGAGGCAAGTTTAGCTGAGCTTAGTTACACCTTGCTGCAAGGGCGGCAACATTTCAACCATCGTTGTGTGGTTGTAGTCCAGGGGCGTGAAGACGCCATATATGCACTGCAGCAAGTAAATGGTAAAGAACGACTGCCAAACTTGTTTCACGGAAAGGTTTCTCGGGAATTTACAAGACAAAAGGCGATAGAGCAGTATGCTCAAGAGTTGCTGGAAAACAGTCGATCCTTTCGAGAGAACAAGAGAAAGTACCAAGAAACTCTGTATGCGTTGGCAGAGTTTTATTGTCAAGGCTATGAAATTAATGGGGACATGTTCTATGGGGATAGAAAACCACGCCGTATTAGCTTGCCAACGTATCCCTTTGCTAGGACGCATTATTGGGTGCCTGAAATCGATACAAAGCATGCAGATCATATAACAAGTCAATCGGTTGCTGAATTTATTCCTTCTCAAAATACAGAAAAAGTAATTCTTGAAAAAGGATGGCAGGAAAAAGCAATCCATCTAAAGGCTGAGATACAAACTGGAATAGTTGTTGTTTTAGGAACGGTTAACACGATGAAAATTGCCTCTGCACTCTTTGCAGATACGGAAGACATTCAAGTGATACAAGTGATACAAGTGATTCACGGTTCCAATCCTATATTGGAAGGAATATCGACAGATTTTTATTCTATTTCAGCAGGTGAATCTCTTTATCAACAAATGAAAGACAAACAAGGTGAGCAAAAATTAATTGGTGTTATTGATATTACAGCCTATGATGAAATGTATGAACAGTCAGCAGCTGTAGAATCTGGGAAAATAACATTTTTGCAAAGATTGATTGCGCAAGACAGAAGTCAAGGTTATAAACTGTTACAAGTCACGCATCAATTACATTCTTTCCAATTGGCAGAAACAAAAATGCAAGGTGCTCGTTTAGCAGGCTTGTACCGGATGTTAGGTTCCGAATATAAGCAAATTCAAAGTATGACCATGGATAGCGATTATTTAATTCACAAGTATCAGCAGCTAGCACAGCAAATTGAAACTGAGTTCTGGAATATAGGTGACGAAAATCTTTCCGAGTGTTGTTATCGAAAAGGCAAAAGAAATGAACCTCAGTTGACGATTTCTCAATCGAATGACGACATACAAGAGAAACTTCCTATTTCGAAAAAATATGAGCAACAGGATGTTGTTTTAATTACCGGCGGAACGCGTGGAATTGGCGCGGTAATTGCAAAACATGTTGTTTCACAAGGGGTTAAAAACCTTGTAATTATGGGAAGAGAAGAATTGCCCAAGCCGAACGAATGGAATCAGTATCTGAAAAACAAAGAAAAACCGGAGGTTGAAGAAAAACTAAGGCGTATGCAATCCTTTATTGATCAGGGAGTAAAGGTTAATTACTTTAATACATCTTTAACAGATCAAGATGGGATCAATAATATGGTACATAAAGTCAATCAAGATTTAGGCCCTATTACGGGTGTTTTTCACTGCGCAGGAGTCATAAATAAAAATCCTGCATTCATCAAAAAATCAATAGCAGACATGGAAGCGGTTTGTGAGCCAAAAATGAAAGGGCTAGTGACCTTACATAAAGCTCTTGAAAATGAACCATTAGCTTTTTTCATATTGTTCTCATCAATCTCAAGTGTTGTACCAACATTATCTGCGGGTGCAAGTGATTATGCCATGGCGAATAATTACATGGATTATTATGCCCAGTATCAAATTGGGCAAGGAAAGTCTTATTTTAAATCCATTCAATGGCCGGCGTGGGGTGAAACGGGTATGACTAAGGGCGGGCTGCGTACACCTGCTTATATGAAGACAGGTCTTGTATCTATTACAACGGCGGATGGATTAACATTTTTGGATATTATAGAATCTACGTCTCAAATTGTTAACTTACCTTGTGTGGTAGTTCCAGGTGAATTCATGCACAATCAGTTGCTAAAACCAACTATCACAGTAGAGAAAAAAGAAGCTGGCTTACCGTCACGAAGAACATCAACGTTGAAGCAAAAGACGGAAAATACGCAGGGTGTTCAAGCAAATTTACGGGCATCTATTCTTAAGTGGCTGCAGAAAATTTTTATGGATGAATTTAAATTTTCAATGGATCAATTACATGAAGACATCCCCTTTGATGAATATGGTGTTGATTCAATGATGTTAGCCGAATTGGCACAAAAGATGCAAATGAGTATAAGTGAACCCCTTAATCCGTCATTACTCTTGGAAAACAGTACTTTGGCTTTACTGACAGATTATTTTATGGATAATCATTTTGAAGATTTACAAGAACAGTTTGGAAGCGAGACAAGCAATACAATACACGTTTCTTCAAAAGAAAATAGTATTTCTATGAAAGCAGAACCTTTACAAATAATAAGTATAGAATCAAAGGATGACAACAGGAACGTTTCTGATAATCAATCAACAATTACTAATGAAACACTAAGTTTAAAGGAAGACATTGCGGTAGTAGGTATCGCTTGTCGATTTCCAGGGGCATCTACCAAAGAGGCTTATTGGGAGTTACTAAATAAAGGATTATCTGCGATCGAACCTGTGCCGAAAAAACGATGGAGCCCTAAAGATGAACGCATGGACTATGGTGGATGGATTGATGATATAGACTTGTTTGATCCAAAATTTTTCAATATAAAGGAGCTTGATGCAGCCATTATGGATCCGCAAGCGCGCATCCTTTTAGAAGAAAGTTTACAAGCAATTTATGATGCAGGCTATGAACATAAACAGTTATCAGGAGAAAAGATAGGGGTCTATATCGGTGGACGTTCCCATGCTAATACGAATGTGAATGCCGTCTTACAAGCGCCTAATCCTATTTTGGGAATTGGTCAAAATTATATGGCAACAAACATTTCAAGATTTTTCAATTTTAAAGGACCAAGTTTAGTAGTCGATACAGCTTGTTCATCAGGAATAACCAGTTTGTTATTTGCGGCTGATTCCCTAAGAGAAAAAAGAATTAACATGGCTTTGGTTGGGGCGGTAAACCTACTATTGAATTCTTCTGTTCATGACATGTTTGCTGCTCGAAATATTCTAAGTAAAGATGGGGAATTTCATATCTTTGATAAACGGTCCAGGGGAGAAGTATTAGGGGAAGGAGCCGGCGTTGTTATGCTAAAACGGCTCAGTGATGCGATTAAAGATGGAAATCATATTTATGGTGTCATCAAAGCTGTTTCAGTGAATAATGATGGGCGAACGCTTGGGCCTGGATCACCTAATATCAATGCGCAAAAGGAAGTCATGCGGGAAGCGTTAGTATTAAGCGGAAAACAGCCTGACGATATCGGATATATTGAAGCCAATGGAGGCGGAACAGCTGTGGTTGATTCTGTTGAAATCAAAGCATTGTCTGAGGTCTATTGCCTTGATAACCAAGAGCTGGCAGCATGTGCTATAGGATCAATCAAGCCCAATGTTGGACATCTATTGTTTGCGTCAGGAATGGCTGGATTTATCCGCTGTGTGTTAAGTGTGTACCACAAACAAATTCCTCCTTTCTTATCTGCAACAGAACCATTTCCACACTATAATTTTAATAAATCACGGGTACAGTTTAATCGACAAACGATACAATGGGATGTTGCGGAAGGTAAAAAAAGAGTTGCGGCGCAAAATTCGATGCCAGATGGCGGAACAAACTGTCATGTGGTTATAGAGGAATTTGTGCCGGAAAATATGTCTTATCATCCCATATATCGCCCTAAAATAGCGCCAACAATGATAAAAAAAGCGTTAAGCAGTGTTGAGAAAAACTTAACAGAGCAAAAACAACAAGAACCAAAGATCGTCAGAAATAAATGGGGCGAATATAGCGTGTCTGGGAAATAAAGGAGGAAAAGCAAATGGATAAGCAATTTAACACGATTATGGATTGTAATAACCAAATTATAAAAAACCATTTGGTCTATGGAGAATTTCTGCTGCCGGGGCTTGCTTATATTGATATACTATTTCAAATCGCTCAATCGAACGGATTTGATGTGCATAAAACTGTCTTAAAGAATATTTCTATTTTCAATCCTTTAGTTGTTAGAGAAGATCTAAGTATTGATCTTACTATTTCATTCAAGGAACATAATGGCTATTGTAAAATTCTTGTTGAGGGAATTGGAAAAGGGATAAATGGGGAAATCGTTCAGGCACATAAAAAATATATGAGTGCAGAATTACATCCTAATGATGGAGTGTCCTTTGATCAAACGATTGACATTGAAGATATCAAAAGAAGGGCCGCACATATCGTTAATATTGAAGAGGCATATACTCAGGCGCGAAAAAATGGCTTAGTTCACCAAGATATTATTAAAGCAAATGGCAATGCTTATCTTACGGATGAAGGTGGATTATTCAATCTTGCTGTACCGACAAATTATATTGAGGATGCAAAAGACTATATTTTTCATCCCACCTTACTTGATAGTAGTACTATGGTTGCAACTATGGTACTCAAAAGCCTGCTATCTGGGAAAAGTGATCAACATGTTGAAATCCTTTATATTCCGATCTTTTATGAAGCTTTTTTTGCTGCTGAATTACTACAAGCACAATGTTATGTCAGAGTTCTGGCATCCAGTGTAAGCGTTATCAAAGATATTGTCTATTTAGATATTGAGTTTTTTGATGAAAAAGGTAAACAAATAGGCATTCTAAAACGTTTGACGCTTAAACAAATTCGGTCTAAAGATACTCTGATTTCTCCTCAAGCAACGGTATCGAATATGCCAAAGCATGATGTACCATCAGTATCTGTGACACCATCGCTTAATGATCAAACGATATCAAATGAGACATTAAAGACAATATTAACTAATATTTTTGGGAAATATTTAAAAATGAAGCCACACCAAATTAATCTTCAACTTGGATTCTTTGAACTTGGTTTAGAATCGGCAGAACTATTAGAGGTGATAACAGAACTTGAAACCATTTTGGATAAAACGTTAAATCCAACTTTATTATTTGAGTGCAATAATATTGAGGAATTGATCACTTATTTCGAACAAGAAGAGTTCGATCAAGCAAATACAAATAAAAGTATGACTGACACGTTTATTGGGAGCAAAAAGGTTGTATCAGAGTCTAATCAGGAGTCTCTGAATAAATGCCAAGAAACGGACATCGCCATTATTGCTCTTGAAGGGCGATATCCAGAAGCGAGAAACATCCAGGAATTTTGGGGAAATTTGCAAGATGGTAAGGATTGTATTGTTGAAATCCCCAAAGAACGCTGGGATTATAGTTTGTATTTTGATGAAGATAGGAACAAGCTTGGGAAAACCTGCAGTAAGTGGGGCGGATTTATAGATGATGTGGATAAATTTGATCCACTTTTTTTTAATGTTGTCCCCAAATATGCAGGAATCATGGATCCTCAGGAACGTTTATTTTTAGAATGCGCTTGGAACTTATTTGAAAGTATTGGCTATACAAAAGAAACTTTGCAGCGACTGTATCAAGGCAGAGTTGGGGTGTATGTTGGAGCAATGTATATGCAGCATCACTTTTTTGATGCAGACGTTGCCACAGAATCTGCACTTACGATCTCTTCTTATGGCTCTATAGCAAATCGTGTTTCTTACTATTTTAATTTACAAGGTCCGAGTGTAGCTGTTGATACTATGTGTTCGTCTTCTGCTACAGCAATTCATATGGCTTGTGAAAGTATCATAAGAGGAGAATGTCAGGCTGCAATTGCTGGAGGGGTAAATGTTTCCATTCATCCCAAAAAATATGTGGGATTAAGCCAAGTTCAATTGCTGGGAAGTCATCTTAATTGCAGAAGTTTTGGTGATGGGGACGGATATATACCTGGCGAAGGTGTTGGTGCAGTATTATTAAAACCGCTCTCTAAAGCAATTCAAGATAAGGATTCCATTATAGCTGTAATTAAATCAACAATAACCAATCATGGAGGTCGCGGTAATGCGTATGCTGTTCCCAATGGAAATGCGCAAGCCCGATTAATCGAAGACAATTTTAAAAAATCAGGTATTGATCCTCGGACCATTAGTTATGTCGAAGCAGCTGCAAATGGATCAGCTTTAGGCGATCCTATTGAGTTTAATGCATTGACGAGAGTATTTAAAAAGTATACTTCTGATCAGCAGTTTTGTGCAATTGGGTCTGTGAAATCCAATATTGGTCACGTCGAAGCTGCTTCAGGAATAGCTCAATTGACCAAAGTAATTCTACAATTGCAACATCGTCAATTAGTTCCATCAATTAAGGCAGATCCTCTTAACCCCAATATAAACTTTAACAACACCCCATTTTATCTGCAGCGAGAACTTCAGGAATGGAAAAGACCTATACTGATGATTAATGGTGAGGAATGTGAATTTCCACGGCGTGCAACAACATGTGCATTTGGGGCGGGAGGGTCTAATGCTCATCTTATTATAGAGGAGTACATTCCAAACCAGGAAGAACCGGTTGATGATCGCTTTATAGAAACGCCTCAGATTATGATCTTTTCAGCGAAAAATCAGGAGAGATTATTGGCAGTTGCTGAACAAATGCTTATATGTTTTGAACGACAAAAAGAATTGAATTTAGCAGATGTAGCGTATACGCTTCAAGTTGGCCGTGAAGCGATGGACTCTCGTTTAGCAATCGTTGTGAGTAACCAAGAAGAGCTGGTAAACGTTCTGAAGGAGTTTCTAAAATCGGCTAAAGAAAATAAAGAGATAGATGATTTCATTCCCCTTTTCACATGGGATTTGGGAGAAGCTGATTCGCCAATTAGAAGCTTTCTTTCAGGAGGCTTGGGGGAATCTGTAGTTCAAGTGCTCTTGGCGGAAAGAAATCTTGAAAAACTTGCAATTTATTGGACCCAAGGCGGAAATATACCATGGGAAGTACTCTATAATGGACAAACAGTTCGAAAGATTTATTTGCCCAACTATCCTTTTGCTAGAGAGCGTTATTGGATTTTAACAAGTGAAGTAACCAATCATCAGTCAACTATAACTGAATTATTTGAGGAGGAAGAATTTAAGTTTACAATCGATCCCCATAAATCAACACAGGAAAATATCCAGGACTACAGTATGCAAATGTTAGCGAAAAAACTATGCATTGCCCAAGATCAAATTAAATTAAATAAAAATATCTATGATTATGGTATGGATTCAATTGTTATCATGAAATTCATGCATGAATTTGAAAAACAATTTGAAATCAAGGTTACATTTAGGGATGTTGTGGAATATGAAACACTGGCTTCTTTATCGACTTATCTTGCTCAAAAAGTAGACAGCCAAAAGAATCAAAATAAACAAGCTGTGAATAGCAAGCTGGAAGAAGAGCAACAGAAAATGGGTGAAACTATTGATGAACAAGTAGTAGGGGCGCTGGAAAAACTTGTACAAGGAGAACTTCGCCTAACAGAGGTCAGGAAACTAATAGAAGGAGGGGGAAAAATATGAATGCAAAAGAGATTTTAGATGCTTATAAATCTGGGGAATTATCAATGGCTGATTTGCGGGAAAAATTAATGGCTCTTGAAAAACAGTCTGTCAAAGGTACTCTTTCCGAAGGACAGAAAGGTCTATGGATGTTACAAAAAACATCACCAGATATGAGTGCTTATAATATTCCTCTATGCTTTCGTATTCGCCAAAAGCTAAATATAGAGCTGTTTAAAAAAGCCTGTGTTTTTGTTATGAGACAGTACCCAATTTTAACAAGTGTCATTCAGGAAGAGAACGGCGTACCCTATCAGATTCTTCAACCTTCACAATCTCTATTTTTTCAACAAGAAGACTTAGTAATGTCCGAATGGGATGAAATTCAAAATTATTTAAGAAAAAAAGCACAAGAGCCCATTTCATTAGAACAGGGACCTTTGATGCGAGTTCATGTTTTATCATGTTCGGAACAAGACCACATTATATTGATTAACATTCATCATATCATCTTTGATGGAAGCTCCATTATGCTTTTTCTGACAACACTGTTGGAGGCGTATCAACAATCTATGAAGGGCCAGCCTCTGGTGCCAAATCCTGCGTCAACGACTTACAATGATTTTGTAGAGTGGGAACAGAAACTGTTAACAGGCAAAGCGGGAGAGGAACATCAAGCTTACTGGAAAAATCAATTATCAGGCATTCTTCCTATTCTTGAACTTCCCACAGATTATCCGCGGTTGCCTAACCACAGCTTCAAGGGAAAAACACACACTAGATACATTACAGCTGAACTAGGTAAAAAAATAAAGGCATATGCAAAAGCACAACATGTTAATCCGTCTATCATCTTTTTAGGAATTTTCAAAGCATTTTTGTATCAATATACAGGGCAGGTAGACATTATTGTAGGAATGCCGACAATCGGACGTCCACAGGAATGTTTTTACTCACTCATCGGATATTTTATTAATATGATTCCACTGCGAAGTCAAGTAAGCGGTACTCAGTCCTTCTCGAATTTTATCCGAGAATTGCAGTTAGCCATGGCTGATGCACTAGATCATGCTGAATATCCTTTTCCTGCATTGGTTAGAGAATTAAGCTTACCTCGTACACTAATGAACTCACCTGTATTTCAAGTTGTTTTTGCTTATCAAAATTTTCTTCAAGCAACAGGTTTGAAACAATTCCAGGACAAGCAGCAAGATACACTTTCTATTGAATATATAGAAGATATTCATCAGGAAGGTGAGTACGAGTTTCAATTAGAGGTTTTCGAGAAAGAAGATGGATTTATGCTCCATATGAAATATAATCCTGATTTATTCGATTCCTCAACTATTTCGCAAATGATGAATCAGTATATAAATTTGGCAGGGGAAGTTGTTAGCGATCCAGCCTTAACCTTGGGAGAGTTAGCAGAAAAGGCAATTTATTCCGAGGAGAATCAGAGACTAATAGAAAAGTATAACAGCACTGAGGAAGCAATTTTGCCAACGACTCTGCACCAGTTGTTTATCGAGCAGGTTAACCGTACGCCTGATAAGATAGCCATCATGTTAGAGGAGAAAAGTATTACTTATCGGGATCTACATGAAAAGTCCAATCAAGTTGCTGGTTATTTACAAAAGCAAGGCATAACTAAAAATGAATTTGTAGGGGTTATGGTGCCTCGCTGTATAGAAACTATTATAAATATTTTAGGTATACTGAAGGCGGGAGCGGCTTATGTCCCTATCGAGCCTGAATATCCACAAGAACGTCAGCAATATATTTTGGAAAATAGCAACTGTAAAATAGTACTAAACTCCAATGATTATGGAGAGAAAAATATTGCTGAATATCCTAAAGAATTACCAGAAGTCAATAGTTGCATAGAGGATATAGCCTATGTAATTTACACATCAGGAAGTACTGGCAGACCAAAGGGAGTTGTAATTACTCATAAGGCAGTAACCAATACGATCATAGATATAAACCAAAAGTTTAATATAAATGAAAATGATAAAATAATTGGTTTGTCTTCAGTATGTTTTGATTTATCCGTATATGACATATTTGGGGCATTCAGTACAGGAGCTCTTTTGCTATTGGTGCCTGACCAAAAAGATATCAAAAACATTGTGAAAGTCATCGAAACACAGAATATTACAGTATGGAATTCAGTTCCGGCAATTATGAATTTGCTGGTAGAAAACCTGCCTATTGATTTTATGAATACCAGTTTAAGATTTGTTTTGCTAAGCGGTGACTGGATACCTCTCAAATTGCCTGTCAAAATCAAAAATCACTTTGTAAATGCGGCAGTAGTTAGTGCAGGAGGAGCAACAGAAGCATCAATATGGTCAATTTATTATCCTATTACGGATATTAAAGAACATTGGAAGAGTATACCTTATGGCAAACCACTAGCAAACCAAAAATTCTATGTATTAAATCGAGAACAGCGCCAATGTTTAATTGGTGTACCAGGGGAGCTATATATTGGGGGCATTGGCGTTGCAGAAGGATATTTAAATGATGAAGAAAAAACAAGAAATTCATTTTTCAACCATCCCCAATTGGGCTACTTATACAGGACAGGCGATTATGGGGTCATGCATAAAGAAGGGCATATAGAATTCTTAGGAAGGAAAGATCAACAAGTAAAGATAAGGGGTTATAGAATCGAACTGGGTGAAATAGAAAATCAACTGCTAGAACATAAAGCTGTAAAGAATGCCATCGTAGTTGATTTCACAGATGTAAGTAAGAATAAATATTTATGTGCTTATATAGTATCGGAACAGGAATTGGCATTATCGGAGTTGCGCGAGCATTTAACAAAGACATTGCCAGATTACATGATACCTGCGTATTTCGTCCAGGTGGAGAAAATACCATTGACACCAAATGGAAAAATAGATAGACGGACATTACCGCAGCCTGAAAATATGAATGTGGGAACGGCATATGTGGCGCCAAGGAATGAAGCTGAAAAGAAAATGACGCAAATCTGGCAAGACGTCTTAGGTATAGAAAGAGTGGGGATTGAAGATAACTACCTGGATTTGGGCGGTTATTCTATAAATGCCATAACTCTTGCGTTCAGGATAAATGAGGAATTTGGGATAGAAGTATCTTATGATCAAGTTTTTAAGGCAGCTAATTTAAAAGAGTTTGTAAGAAATGTCATTAAACCAGTTGAATCCACTGAAACAGTAGTCAACTATATCAAATTTAATGAAAACAGCATTCAACGCAACATATTCTGTATTCCATCATTGGTTCCAACTGGTATGGTATATAGACATTTAGCAAACCAGTTAGAGGATTATTCTTTCTATTGTTTTGACCTTATAGAAAGCGGCAACCGGTGCAAAGGATACGCAGATATAATAACCAGTATACAACCGCAAGGACCGTATACATTAGCTGGTTATTCTATAGGCGGTTTTTTAACATTTGAGGTTGCAAAAGAGTTAGAGCGACAAGGGCATGAAGTATTAGGAATTATTATGATAGATTCCAGTTATCTGCTAGAGCCGCTGAATGCTCAAGAACATAAAAGATTAATAGCAGAAGCAAAGGAAGTGTTGGATAACCATATTAGTAACTTTATGGATTTTACCAATATTGCTTTACAAGAAAAAGAAAAGATGAAAGAATCTCTCCTAAAAAAAGCTATAAATTATTTAGAGTATTATTATGGTGCAATTAATAATGAAACAGTTACTTTTGATATATGTCTCATAAATCCTGATATTGATGCTTATGCAGATTTTTCAGAAGAATTCTCAAGGAAATTTTCACAGGAATGGAATAAAAAAACTACAGGGAGATTTGTACAATATGAAGGTGCCGGGCCCCATCTTTCTATGTTAGAACCTAGCTGTATTGAAAAGAATGCAAAAGTATTTAGACAAATACTAGACTTACTGCATAAGAAAAATATATGAAAAAAATAACAGCCTCCGTGTTTAACTATTCATGTGATAGCTTAGTTACGTAATAAAGGAGAAGTGAAAATGTTTACGCGGATAAGAAAAGATATTGACGGTATATTCCAACGTGATCCCGCAGCTAAAAATGTGCTGGAGGTCGTATTGTGTTATCCTGGACTGCACGCTGTTTGGCTACATAGAATAGCACATGCTCTCTATACACGCGGATGGGTTATCTTGCCAAGACTTATATCGAATTTTACTCGCTTTATGACTGGGATAGAAATTCATCCAGGTGCTAAAATTGGTGAAGGGTTGTTTATTGATCATGGTACTGGAGTGGTTATTGGTGAAACAGCTGAAATTGGGGATAATGTAACCATTTACCAAGGGGTTACTTTAGGGGGAACTGGCAAGGAGAAAGGGAAACGCCATCCAACAGTTGGTGATAATGTTGTAATCGCAACAGGTGCTAAAGTCCTGGGGTCATTTAAAATAGGCTATAATGCAAAAATTGGTGCTGGGTCAGTAGTCTTAAAGGATGTTCCTCCGAATTCTACTGTTGTTGGTATTCCTGGGCAGGTAGTGAGTAAGCAGACAAAAAAGGTTAATTCTATTTCTCAAGGTGTAAATTTAGATCATAATAATTTACCTGATCCAGTAAAAGAGACTTTATTAGGTATGCAAAGCAATATTGTGATGCTGGAAAGACGCATAGCCGAACTAGAGGAGGCAGCGAATATGGGAGCGTAGTCAAGTAAGCGGCTTATATAAGTATCATTCAAATTTAAAAGCCCCTCTGTTTAAGCTTCTGGCAGACTAGCCAATAAATGAATCTATTGCAGATGTATTAATGAAAATCTAATAAATTGTTTTGATTTTTACGCATTCGAAAAGAGATAAAATGCTCTAACTTATCAATGTGGAAATAAATATTTTCCTTGAGGAGGTGGCTTAAAGAATGTCCTGGTGTCTTTCCAAAAGAATGGCCAGGATAAATAGATATATCGGGTGGAACAGTATTTTTAATCATTTGAATACTAGAATACATTTCTTCTGGATTGCCACCAGCCGTATTACAAGATCCACAACCCTCAGTGAATATTGTATCTCCGGTAAATAAGCTGTCTGATAAAAGAAAGCATGTACTTCCAGCAGTATGACCAGGGGTTAATAGACATTTTATATCTGTATTACCAAGTTTAAGAGAGTCACCATTTTCGATGGGAGTTAGGTTACGACATGTAAATTTATAATAATCTATTTCTTTTGCTGACATTACTACTTGAGAATCGTATTTTTCCAGTAAAGGTTTGACAAGATTAACATGGTCGAAATGGGAATGGGTTAACAAAATCGTAACTAAGTTGGCATTTATTTTTTTGAGAAGTTTTTCAATTGTTGTCAATTCCCAGGCTGGATCAATAATAGCTGTGAAATTGGTTGTTGTGTCAATAATAATATAACAGTAATTCTTAAAGAACATTGATTTAAGATAAAGTTGATATACTTGAAAACTATTCATTGTCTTCTCCTAAAATAGTAATATCCAAATCATGTAAATAAAATAATTATATCAAATTTCAGGTAGTATATCAATATTTGGTATGCTACCTAAAATTTAGAAAAATTTTAAAAGGGGGTAGTAAAAATGAGTATACCTATTATGGAAGTTGAAAAAAAGGACAGCTTGGTGTCTGACGAAGAGGAAAAAGCAAGCGGTAATGTAAATTATGGTAATATTTCTCCTGCATCGTTAGGAAGTGTTCAGTTTAAAAAAGATTATAATCTGAAATATGCATATGTAGCCGGTGGCATGTATCGAGGAGTTGCGGGGAAAGAGATGGTAGTAAAAATAGGGAAAGAGGGGATGATAGGTTTTTTGGGCACCGGTGGTATGGAATTATCACAAATTGGAGCTGCAATTCAGTATATCCAAAAAGAATTGTCCCTAGGACAACCCTACGGTTTGAATTTATTACATAAACCAAGCGATCTCGCTATGGAAGAAAAAACGGTTGATCTATTTTTATCATATGGCGTAAAAAATATAGAAGCAGCTGCTTTTTTAAGTATTACGCCAGCTTTAGTAAAATACCGCGTTCAAGGATTAACACGAGATCAATCAGGAAGAATCATCACAGTGAATAAGATTATCGCTAAGGTATCACGTCCAGAGGTAGCGCAAGCGTTTTTAAGTCCAGCGTCAGAAAAGATTCTTAGTAAATTAATGGATGAAAATAAGATCACACCAGAAGAAGCAGGTTTAGCAAAAGAAATTCCCATGGCGGATGATATTTGTGTCGAGGCGGACTCTGGCGGTCATACAGACAGTGGAGTGTCCTTTGTTTTAATGCCGGCAATGATAAAATTACGGAATGAAATGATGGAAAAGTATCAATATCATAAGCAAGTTCGTGTTGGCGCCGCCGGCGGAATTGGAACTCCTGAGGCAGCCGCCGCAGCGTTTATGTTGGGGGCTGACTTTATCCTTACTGGTTCAATTAACCAGTGTACTGTGGAGGCGGTTACTAGTGACACAGTAAAAGACTTGTTACAGCAGATCAATATTCAGGATACCGAATATGCACCAGCAGGAGATATGTTTGAATTAGGCGCTAAAGTTCAAGTGCTGAAAAAGGGAGTATTTTTTCCGTCCCGAGCCAACAAATTGTATGATTTATACCGCCATCATAATTCCTTACATGAAATTGATGAAAAGACTCGGTTGCAGATTCAAGAAAAATATTTTAAACGAAGTTTTGAAGAAGTCTATAATGATGTCAAGTCTTTTTATCCAGCTTCGGAAATCGAAAAAGCAGAATGCAATCCGAAACATAAAATGGCTTTGATTTTTAAATGGTATTTTGGCTATAGTAGTCGTCTAGCGTTGAGCGGTAGCGAGGAATCTAGAGTTGATTATCAAGTTCATTGTGGTCCGGCATTAGGAGCCTTTAATCAATGGGTTAAAGGTACTGATTTAGAAAATTGGAGAAATCGGCATGTTGATAAAATAGCCACGAAATTACTAATTGAAACAGCACAGCTATTAAACCAACGTTATAGCACCTTTCATAATTATAGTCTCTCAGAGTTTAAATCTACAGATAATAAATCATAGTAGAATGCTCTACAGATGTAAGGTG
The DNA here is from genome assembly GCF_000271665.2 of Pelosinus fermentans JBW45. Lineage (GTDB taxonomy): Bacteria > Bacillota > Negativicutes > DSM-13327 > DSM-13327 > Pelosinus > Pelosinus baikalensis. Next base: position 118,940 of record NZ_CP010978.1, read on the forward strand.
CTGAGTAATTATATCGCCTTGCTTTATCAGGAGTAATAATACTGAGAGGTATTTATTATTGGAGGACATAATGGAAAAAACAGAAATAGCAGAGCCACTCGAGGTTATTGCTAAGAAACGCTACTATTATATTGATTGGTTGCGTATCATTGGGAGCATTAATGTTTTTCTATATCATCTTTTAAGGATTTTTGATGTCTATCCTTATACTTTAAAAAATAAAGAGACTTGTGCCTCCGTTGGCATTGTTGCTTTTCTTCTGCACATTTGGAATATCCCCCTTGTTTTCTTCCTTGCGGGTGCCACCTGTAAATTTTCTTTGCTGAAACGAACAAAGCTGCAGTATGTTACAGAACGATTTAAGCGTCTATTTATTCCTTTTATGGTCGGTGCTTTGGTATTGGTACCATTGCAACGCTATGTTGAATATCTTAATCAAGGGAAATTTATAGGTACATTATCGGAATTTATCCCATGGTACTTCGCTCAACAGTATCTCTTTACTAAGTATACTTTTGATCCGTTTTGGCTCCTCCCTATAGGGGAGCATCTTTGGTTTTTGGCGGCATTGTTTATTCTTTCATCTGTTGGTATACCAGTATTCACTTACTTAAGCAAAGAAACAGGTAAAAAGTTAATTGAGCAGCTGGCATGCGTAGTAGAGAAACCAGGCGGCATCTTCATTTTTGGTATCGCCCTAGCAGTTATTCGCATTATGTTACAACCCATATATCCTGCGTACTCATCCTGGTGTGATTTTACATTTTGGTCTTTGATAATGATTTACGGATATATTATGGTATCCGATCATCGCTTTGCGCAAAGTGCCAACCGTAATAAGTATTTGTCTTTACTCATTGCTATTGTCAGTATAACTATCCTATTAATCTGCCTTGCCCTTGGAGATTTCATGCATTGGATTCTATATCCGGATTACTCGGCAGGAGCCATATTGTATCATACACTAGGTGGGATCATTACGTGGTCTATGCTAGTATTTTTCTTAGGGATGGGAACAGAGTATTTGGATAAAGGACACAAACTTTTACCTATGCTAAGTGAAGCAGTAATGCCCTTTTATGTGCTGAATTTTAATATTATGATGCTGATTGGATATTATGTAGTAGAGTGGGAACTACCACTAACTGTTAAGATTCTGCTGATTATTTTATTTACTCTATCAATCGTGTATAGCTTATCTTATCTGATTATGAGTGGACTACCTTGGTTACGGCCAATTTTTGGTATGAGATCCATTAAGAAGAAAGCTTATGGCGGGAATTATAATAAAGTGAGAAGCAAAGCAATCAATGATTGCAGATAACAAATATCATTTATATAATGTAATCAGAAGTAACAGTTATATTGTTGACCTGCAGGAATGGGATATAAGGTTACGTTCCATTTCAATATTTAACATATTAGATAGTTCATGCGTAAAAGAGATTAGAGGGGAAACATTTTGAGAGTATTTACTATTTCCGATATTCATGTTGATTTTGCAGAGAATTTATATTGGTTAAATAATTTATCCTGCAATGATTACCTAAATGATATCCTTATCTTAGCTGGTGATATAACGGATACATTACCATTATTCGAGAAAACTTTAAGGAAATTACGAAAACGATTTTCTGAAGTTCTCTTTATCCCTGGCAATCAGATTTATGGGTGCGAAGTAGTAATATTAAAAATTCACTGGAAAAATTGCAATTAATTCAAACCATTGCTGCTGATTGCGGTATTCGAATGGAACCACTTCATCCTTCTTATTGCGTATCAATCATTCCTTTATTCGGCTGGTATGATTATTCATTTGGATACCCTTCCCGTAAACTATTAGCAAGTTGGATTGATTACACGGCATGTAAATGGCCTGAGAATTATGATGAAAAAAGTATTACTCAACACTTTATCTCTATGAATGAACCTTTTGTGAATAAGAGTAATACAAACCGATTTATCATTTCTTTTTCACATTTTCTACCACGGATTGATGTAATGCCGATTTATATCCCACCTGATAAAAGATTTTTATATCCGGTATTGGGGACAACATTACTTGAAAGTCAAATTTGCAAATTGGGTTCGGATATTCATATCTACGGACATAGTCATGTCAATAATCAAGTGATGATAGATAACACTTTATATATCAACAATGCTTTTGGATATCCTTATGAAACCCGAATTACAAGCAAAAAATTGAAATGTATTTTTGAAATGTAATTTAGTGGAGGTAATGAAAATTTGAAGATGCAAAACCGGAGTGTTTATATCGATGCGTTGGAGGCTATTAGATCGGAGGATATATTTAAAATAACGTTATGTTGCTGTTTTTTTTCTTGTAAAGAAGATTATGAAGAGATAATTCAGCATTTACATCCTCAAGAACGAGATTATTACGATACATTAGCTTTTGAAAAGCGAATCAGAAGTTATCTTTTGGGACGTTTAGTTGCTAAACAAGCAATAGCTGCTTTAACCGGTGAGAAAATATTAACCCATATTAACATTCAATATGGTATCTTTAAGCAACCGATCGTAGTGTCCGATAAGCAAAATATTCAGGTTAGTATTACGCATTGTGATGATTTTGGAGCAGCGATTGCTTTTCCAGAAGCTCATCCCATGGGGATTGACATTGAAAAGATTAATCCCCGTATAGCTGATGTTTTAAAAAGGCAAATAACGGAGGCCGAAGAAGAACGAATTCATTCGTCGGTACTTTCTTATGAGTTAGGACTTACTCTTCTATGGACGGCGAAGGAAGCTTTATCCAAGGTTCTTAAAACAGGTTTAATGACTCCATTTGAAGTTTTTGAGATTTCAAAAATAGAACCCCATGATAATTATATAATGTGTTATTATAAAAATTTTGCTCAATATAGAGTTATTTCTTTTACGATTGCTAATTATATGTGTTCAATTGCTCATCCTTTAAAAAGCGAATTATCTTTTGATATACAGTGTCTAAAAGAAAAATTTGGAGTGTAATTTATTTTGTGTAAATAGAAAATTCCTTATAGCAAAAAATAAAATGGCACACAAAATTTTGAGGAAACTTTTCCTCTATTTTTGTGTGCCATTTTTCTTACAGATGGTATGGCCTGCAATCTTAAAAAGAAAATAGCTTGGTTTTTGTAAGGGGCAATTGATCGTTTTTCAAGGCTTCTGCGATAGTAACTCACTCACAGGGAATCCGCTCTACTAGGAATATTGTATTTTCTCATTCGATTTAATACTCCAGTATGGGATAAACCAAGTATTTTACCGACTTGACGGGAGGTTCCATACTTATTAATGGTTTCGTGAAGAATACAGCATTCCATCTCTTCTAAGACTTCTTTTAATTTGCGGGTGTTACTAGCTGGTGTGGCAACAGTGGAGGTCGTGGGAGTAGTATGATCCAGGATAATGTCATCCTGGGTGATTTCTCCATGAGAAGCAAAACTAACGGCACGTTCCATTACATTTTCTAATTCCCGGACATTTCCCAACCAGTCGTGCTGCAGCAGTTTGTCCATGGCAGGCTTCAAGATATGCTTAATATGTTTTTTCAAACGATGATTTTTCTTAAATAAGAGGCTTTCGATGAGTAGGGGTAAGTCTTCTTTACGCTCACGCAGAGGAGGAATGAAGATTGGAATCACATTTAAACGATAATATAAGTCCTCACGGAACTGATTTTTCCGAAGCATCTCTTCTAAATTACTATGGGTTGCTGTAATAATTCGGACATCGACATCGATTTCCCGATTGCCGCCGACGCGTCTGATTTTCCCCTCCTGCAGCACTCGTAATAATTTTGCCTGTAGACTAAAGGAAAGCTCACCGATTTCATCTAAAAAGATTGTTCCGCCATTGGCATATTCAAAAAGTCCACTTTTGCCATATTTCTGTCCTCCTGTAAAAGCACCTTCTTCATAGCCAAATAACTCACTTTCCAGAAGAGCATCTGGCAAAGCTGCACAATTCACAGGTGCAAAAACTTTTTCCTGCCTTGGACTTGCCATATGTATGGATCTTGCAAAAAGTTCCTTGCCAGTACCGCTTTCTCCGCGAATGAGCACGGTAGAATCATTTTGCGCAACTAATTTTGCCATATTTATGGTATGTTCCATAACTTTGCTAACATGTAGAATTTCCTCAAAACTATTAATCTCAGGTTTGGTTACTGAATATACTAATTCCTCCACGTCTTTCATGGCTTTTAATACTGCGACAGCTCCGATAACGATACCGTTGGCATCCTTTATTGGACGTCCGCTTGTAAGATAATGATTCTTACCTTTCACCGTAGTAACTATGATTTCGCGATTATTATAAGGCAGTCCATTATGCAGTATTTCTAATAATGGTACTTTGGAGATAAAAACATCTTTAATATTAGATCCAATGATTTTTCCACTTTTGCAGCTCATCATTTTTTCAGCAGCGGCATTAAAATGGGTTATGATTTCCTGTTGGTTAATAGCTAAAATCCCATCACCAATCGTGTCCATTACTGTCTTTAATTCTTGTTCCCGTTCCTGATGAGGCATGCGAGATATCCGATTCACATTGCCGATCTGCGGGATCTCACCCAATTGGGTATTGAGGAGTACTTCCTCGTAAGGGGACAAGGATTCAATTTCTAAATACATGATATCGGGTAAGACTTCCATAGAAAGAATATTGATATTTTGCTCTGCGAGTACACGAGAAATATCAAGAACAAGTCCTACCCGATCCTGATTGCAGATTTTTAAACAGAGATTGGCCATCTCCTTCACTCTCCTTATAAGAAAATCTCTTCCTCTTGTTAATAATATGAAAGATGAAGCTATATTATTAACAGGCTAGGTCCAATGCTATATTTTTTAGCTCTCTCAATAAGGACAAACTTTTTTCTAAAAATAGTATAACATTGGAAATCTCCAGAATAAAGAAATTTTTTGAATTAAATGTCAATTTAAGAACGAGCTTGTCAGGATCACCCCCTAGGTGGTACAAAAATGTTCCATGCGGAACATTTTTGTACCACCTTTTGGAACGAAAATATTACAGAATATATAGAAAAGTTAGTAAAATCTGAATTATCAGCTTGGCATGTTTGTTGCATTACTAATTAGCAAGTACTCATGATAAGTACTTGCTAAATTATTAGATGGAGGTTTTTTATAATGATTATTGGTGTAGCAAAAGAGATTAAAAACAATGAAGCTCGTGTAGGCTTGACGCCAGCAGGTACTGAAGCTCTGTGTAAGGCTGGTCACGCCGTCATGATTGAAAAAGGCGCAGGCATTGGTTGTGGCTTCTCAGATGAAAGTTATCAAAAAACCGGCGGAGTTATTATTACTGACAGGAAAACCTTATTTGATAAAGCAGAAATGATTATTAAAGTAAAAGAGCCAATCGAATCAGAGTATGAACTTTTCCATGAAGGGCAAATTCTCTTTACATATCTGCACTTAGCACCAGAGCCTAAATTAGCTCATGCTTTATTAGAAAAGAAAGTAATTGGTATTGCCTATGAAACCATTATAGGGCGTAACAATACATTGCCATTATTATCACCAATGAGTGAAGTCGCAGGTCGAATGTCAATACAAATCGGTGCCCAATTTTTAGAAAAACCTTGGGGTGGTAAAGGAATTCTCTTAGGGGGCGTGCCAGGAGTTGAATCCGCGCAAGTCGTTATTATCGGCGGCGGTAATGTTGGCACGAATGCAGCTAAAATGGCTTTAGGTATGGGGGCACGGGTTGCCATTCTTGATAAATCAACCGATCGCCTGGCTTACTTGGATGATATTTTTGGCGGAAGAGTTACAACTGTCATGTCCAATAGCTACAATATTGCCCGATGGGTCAAGAAAGCTGACCTTTTAGTAGGAGCCGTGTTGATTCCAGGTGCGAGGGCTCCTAAATTAGTAAGTGAACAAATGGTTAAAACGATGGAAGAAGGATCGGTTATTGTGGATGTTGCCATTGACCAGGGCGGTTCTATTGCTACCATTGATCACGCTACCACTCACAGTGATCCTACTTATACCAAACATGGTGTGGTGCATTATTCCGTAGCGAATATGCCAGGAGCAGTATCTCGTACGTCCACATTGGCATTGACAAATGCTACATTGGACTATGCACTGCAGATTGCAAATAAAGGTTGGAAACAAGCTGTAATTGATAATGAAGGGCTGGCTAAAGGCGTTAACGTATTGAACGGCAACGTGACCTACAAAGCAGTAGCAGATGCTTTGAAATTACCTTATGTAGCTTTAGAAGAGTTGATTCGTAAATAATAAATAATCATCATTGTCATGAAGATACAAGTTGAGAACAGCTATTTTAAAAAACAAAATGAATTTATAAGCAGATAAAAAAAGAATGCTTTTTCGGGTAAATCATCTAAGCACTGGTAATAGGACCATAAATACTAGGATTCATTTATGGTCCTTTTCCTGGTTTTCTTCCATATTGTAACAGTACGATTATGTAGTTTAACTTATATATAAAGCATTTAAAATATGAGAATATTCGCGCAAGGAGGTATTTCTATGGGTCAGTTAAGCAATCATAATTCACCTGAAAAAGAACTGCGAGCCGATCTTGGGCTGATCTCAGCATTGTCCTTGGTAGTCGGTATGGTCTTGGGTGCTGGTGCGTTCATGAAACCACCAGCTGTATTGGCAGCGGCAGGAGATTTTAATTTGGCATTAGCTGCCTGGGCTATCGGTGGTCTTTTCTCGATTAGTGGTGGTTTGACACTCTGTGAATTGGGTGTTATGTTTCCTCGTACAGGCGGTATTTTTGTCTATCTGGAAGAAATATATGGTCCTAAAGTGGCCTTCTTATACGGTTGGATGATTAGTGTGATTTTTGGACCGGCTTTGGTTGGAGCACTTACTGGATATTTTAGTTCTGTATTCTGCTTATTATTTAATATTCCGGATTCATATAATGGCGTTGTCGGCGCGGGAGCTTTAGGCTTTATTGCCTTTGTGAACTCCATAGGTGTAAAAGAAGCTGGATATCTGCAGACTGTAGCAACCTTCTGTAAACTGATTCCAATTATTTTATTAGCCGTATTCGGCATATTAAAGGGGAATGGGCAGGTAGCTATATTTGGTGCCAGCGGTGGGGGCATAGCGACCGCAGCTCCCTTTTCTGTTGCAATTCTTGCAACTTTATTCGCCTATGACGGCTGGGCTCAAGTTGCGTCTGTAGCTGGTGAAATCAAGAATCCCAGTAAGGTATTGCCGAAGGCGATTATTGGTGGAATATCATTTCTGATTATCGTATATATCAGTATTAATATTGCCATGTTTAATATTTTTCCTGTAAGTGAAATGGTTGCCCTTGGTCATGATGCATCTTCCATTGCGGCACAAAGGATGTTCGGTCTGATGGGGGGCAATTTGATTGCAGTGGGTATCATGATTTCGATCCTGGGTGGTCTTAATGGATATATTATGACCTTGTCCCGCACGATTTATATTATGGGTAAAAGAGGGCAGATTTTCGGCGCTTCTATTTTAAGTAAGATTGATAATGACAGTAATTCACCAGTCAATGCGATACTGATGCTGGTTACAAGTTCTTATATCTATTGTCGCCTGCTAGATGCTGACAAGCTTTCCGATATTGCGATGTTCTCCGTTTGGCTGTTTTATTTACTGGCGTTTATTGGTGTTATCATTGCCCGGAAGACCCATGCAGATATACCACGATCCTATAAGGTGCTTTGCTATCCAGTTGTACCCCTAATTGCAATTGGTGGTGCCATATATGTTATTTATGGTATGTTGAGTTATCAATTTCTCAACGGTATCATCTCCATTGGCCTTACACTGGCTGGATTACCCTTATATTATTATTTAAACAGGAGTGAAAAGAAAGTAAACCTGTTTTCGAGATTAAAAACAAAATATGTAGTGGGTATAGGCGCTTTGCTTGTCATTGGATTGCTGACGCTATTTGTGCAGGTAATTGATAATCGGGAAGAAATTACTGTAGGTATTGTACCTCAATTCGCGCCCTTTGCTTATGAAGATCAAAACGGTAAGCTTACGGGATTTGATATAGAACTCATTAATATCATAGCAGAAAAGGCCGATTTAAAAGTCAATTATCGAATGGTTTCGTTAGAATATATTTTTGAGGCGGTAAGTCATGAATATGCTGACATTGCGATATGCTCTTTATCTGTGACACCAGAAAGGCAAAAGAGTGTCAATTTTACGAAACCCTATATTGAAAAAGGCGGCTTAGCCCTATTGGCTAGACAAGGGGCGTCGATTCAAGATGTGAAAGACTTGACCGGTAAGGTCGCAGGTGTGCCGCAAGGATCGACTAGTGAAGCATTCATCCGCAATAACAGTAACGCAAGAATACAGGTTTTTCAATCCAATTTGGATATGATCCAAGCCTTTAATCAAGGATGGATTGATGTGATCGCCTTTGATAAGTTAACATTAGAGTATTTCATATCACAAAAAATGATTGCTCATCCGGTGGAGCTGCAAGTGATCCATCAAGAAGACTATGCGATTGCCTTTTCCAACAAGAATAAGGCGATCGGTGAAAGGATTAACAAGATCATATCAGACATGAGGAAAAACGGTGAATTGGAAGCATTGTATCAGAAGTGGTTTAATAATGTGAGTATATAATGGAATTAAGAGATGGTGTATGCTTGCTTATAAAATATGAACGAGGTGATATGATAATGATGTCTACAACGATTTATGAACAATTAAAATGTGTAGCCGAAAAGCTTAAATCTGTAAAGGTGAGTGATATTAATAACGTTGAAGATGCATTTAAGGATCTGTTATATTGTGAGACGAACACAATGAAGCTTTATGATGAAATAAAAGGTGAAATCTTACGGGTTCATAGTGAAGAGGTGACGGATGAAGAGTTTAGACAAAAGATGAACCTAGCAGTTAAAAAAATCATCGGCAATTAATCAGTATGTTTCCCTCGTATTTGAACGAATGCTATGCCTTTCGGTATTCGGATATTTTTAATGGTATGTGTCCCGCAGGCCTTTAAAGCGGCATCTCCCTTGTAAAAAAAACAAGGGAGATGCTGCTTTTTTAATACTTAGGCCAATTTCTGTATACTTTTCTTGGCTAAAGCAATGAATGTGTGCACAAGTGGAGAGGTTTCATCATTTCGCCATGCTAAAGCTGTTTTAAGAGTTGACACTGAATTCTTTAATTGGCGATAAGTAATACCCCTTACCCGGAGATTTTGGATTGAATCGGGCACTAGCGCAACTCCCATTCCGGCAGCAACAAGTGATATGGATGTATGTAGTTCATGCACCTCCTGCGTAATATTGGGGCTAAAACCAGCATTGTGACAAATATTTATTATAGTATCGTAGTAAATTTGTCCCGAGTTTCTTGGAATCATTATGAATAACTCTTTTGAAAACTCTTGTACCTCAATTGGACCTGATTTTGAGGCTAAGGGATGGTTTCTGGGCATGGCAATAATGAATGGTTCCTGGTGAATAACCTCAAAATTTAATTGAGAGTTTTTGATAGGGGCACAGAGTATGCCAATATTAATTTCTCCGTTCAGTAATGATTGAATTTGATCTGTAGTGCTCAATTGAAGTACCGAAATGTCAACGGATGGAAATTTACTTCGATAAGGTTGTAATAGCTTTGGCAGAATATCATAGGTAGCTGTTCCAGTAAATCCCACTATAATATTACCAATCTCTCCTTTCTGTGCCCTTAGTGCAGAATCACATGTTTTATCGAGGTCAATAAGGATTTTATATACATTCTTGAGAAAGTTCTTTCCGGCAGCTGTTAGTTCAACTTGACGTTTAGTTCGCTGAAATAACTGGACGCCTAATTCGCTTTCTAATTGGCGAATTTGTTGACTAAGGGGGGGCTGTGCCATGTTTAAACGCTCAGCGGCCCGGGTAAAATGTAATTCTTCTGCAACAGCTACAAAATATCTTAAGTGGCGCAACTCCATAGAAGGTCTCCTTGTTTTATATTAATAAAGTATAAGTCTATTATAGATTAAGTATTGGACGCAGTTTGTCAGTTTTTGTATACTACTTCCATGAATACAAAAAAATACCATATTGAAATGGAGGAACCATTTATGTGTGAAGTATCTAATGAGATCATTTCCGTCAAAGGGAAAGATATACCGATATTATTAGCAAAAAAAGACGGCGATCACGTTGAGATTAGATATATGAAACTCTGTGAGGCCGTTGATGTAGTGCGTCTTATATATCAATGTTATGGATATACATATTTTTATGAGAATTTTTATTACCCTGAGCATATCGCTGAATACAACAAGCGGGGTGTAATGAAATCATTAGTGGCCGTAAATAAGAACGGTGAAATAATTGGTCATATGACTTTATTCAGAAATGAAATCATTGGTAATGTTGCACGAACTGGTACTAAAGAAGAATGTAAACTTGGTGAACCATCAATGGTAATGGTAAGACCTGACTATAGAAATATGAATATATTTAGCAGAATGATGAATCGGGTAATGAAAGAGGATCTTTCGTACACGAAAAATCTTTCTGGTTTATTTTCTCCACCAATTTCTGAGCATATATATTCACAATTAGCAATGTATAAATGTGGTTTTAAAGATTGTGGATGCTTACTAGGAAATTACCCTCCAGCGGAAATAAAAGATATATCAAATAGACAATCGCAAAGGATAAGCTTAGTTTTAACGTACTATTCATTGCAGAATCGAAAAGATAAGATTATTTATCCTCCGAGTCAGCATAGAAAAATGATTTTAGATATTTATGGAAATCTAGGTGCGGTTCCGAATTGGGAAGAACCACAGTGCCATTACGATGATCACAGTTATAAAGAAACTTCTTTGATAAAAGCGAAAATTGTTCCAAAACTTAATAACGCAAGTATAAAAGTAAGCAGATATGGTGCTGATATTGTGGAATGTGTGAAAAAAAAGATGAAGGAAATGCTGGCAAAGAACACGGAAGCCATACTTCTCTATTTAAGTCTAAATGATCCATTAACATATAAATTTGCTGAACAGTTTGAACAAATGGGATTTTTCTTCGCGGGTGTTTTGCCAGCTATGTCTATTGGCGATGCTTTAATTTTACAATATCTTAATGCAAGTAATTTTGATTATAACAAGGTTCAAATCGTTTCTAAAAATGCGAAAGAAATATTGGACTATGTTAGAAAATGTGAACTTAAAGCAAGACATATGATTAGGTTAGTTGGTTAGTTTAATCTGTTACGCAAGCCTATGATGCAAACAGGTATGGAAAATGGCTTGTGAATAAAAAATAGAGAAATTAACTAGACATTATACTAAGGAGGTGATTTTTTTAAAAGTTTATGAAGCACCAATTAATTAAACTGTAAATCTTTCTATTGGTAATGATCTAATTGTGAACATGGGATTGTCAGCCGTAGGGAGAGTAAAGTTTAAAAAATGTCAGTACAAAGAAAGGATGGTTTACATGTTAAAAAGTGAGGTTCTTAAATGCTTTACAACGCCGCTGACGGGTCCAGCTTTCCCCAAAACTACTTATAGGTTTAACAATCGGGAGTATCTTAATATCGTTTATCGCACCGATTTAACAGCTCTGCGCCGGGTGGTTCCAGAACCATTAGAAATTATAGACCCACTAGTACGATTTGAAATGATGCGTATGCCAGATGTGACTGGTTTGGGATCTTACACTGAAAGCGGCCAGGTTATACCAGTGCGGTTTAATGGAGAAGAAGGCGACTATTTGCATGCTATGTATTTGGATAATCTTCCCGCCATTGCATTTGGGAGAGAAGTGAGTGCTTTTCCCAAATTATTAGCAACACCCAAATTATATGTGGATAATGATACGTTAGTGGGCACTCTGGATTATGGTTCACTACGCGTAGCCACTGCAACAATGGGATATAAACATTTTCCAATTGATCAAACAGAGGCCTTCGCGGAAATTGGCAGACCTACATTTATGATAAAAATAATGCGGGGGTACACTGGTGAACCAAAAGTCTGCGAGCTTGTCCGCACACAGACTACGGATATCACTATACATGGTGCATGGAAAGGTCCTGCACGACTACAGTTATTTGCCCATGCCCTTGCGCCATTGGCAGACTTGCCAGTGTTAGAGGTTGTTGGTGCATCTCATATTCTGACAGATTTAACATTAGCACCTGTAAAAATGGTCTATGACTACTTGGCAGAAAAAAAATAGAAATTTTGAGACGTAACAATAAGAGGGGGCTTTGTCGGTTTTATTTGGTACCAATAATGCCAAATGAATCCTTATGAATCTCCCAATCAAGGAGGCTAGGTATGAAAAATAAACAATTAAATATTCAACAAGCAAGCGAGTACTTTAAAGACGGCATGACAGTAATGGTTGGAGGTTTTCTAGCGGTTGGCACACCTGAAAGGCTGGTTCATGCCATTGTTGACAGAGGGGTTAAGGATATTACCTTAATTACAAATGACACTGCTGTACCGGATAAAGGGGTGGGACAACTCATTGTCAATCGGCAGGTGAAAAAAGTTGTTGCTTCTCATATTGGCACCAATCCTGAAACAGGTAAGCAAATGATTGCCAAGGAATTGGAGGTGGAACTTGTACCACAAGGAACACTGGCAGAAAGAATTCGCTGCGGAGGATCAGGATTAGGTGGTGTGCTTACTCTCACTGGTGTAGGTACTATTGTGGAAGAAAATAAACGGAAAATTAGTGTTGATGGTAAGATATATCTTTTGGAGAAACCACTACACGCTGATGTAGCTTTAATAAAAGCAAGGAAAGCAGATACAGCGGGGAATTTAATTTACGATAAAGCAGCACGTAATTTCAATCCTATAATGGCGATGGCTGCAGATGTTGTAATTGTTGAGGTGGATGAACTGGTTGAAGTTGGTGAAATTGTGCCTGATGAAGTTATGACTGCTGGTGTGTTAGTAGATAAGATTTTTTGTGTGGAGGGTTGCTAAATATGAAAGCAAAAGAGATGATTGCAAGACGCGCAGCTGTGGAACTAAAAGATGGTGATGTTGTTAATCTGGGAATTGGTCTTCCGACCTTGGTGGCAAATTATCTGCCTAAAGGTATAGATGTAATGCTAGAATCAGAGAATGGCTTTATCGGTTTGGGATCTGTCGGAGAAAGCACGGATTCCAATCTTGTAAATGCTGGTGGTCAGCTGTGTGGTATTATTCCTGGTGGGGCTATGTTTGACAGTGCAATGTCGTTCTCCCTTATTCGCGGCGGACATGTAGATGTTACTGTGCTTGGCGGTTTGCAGACAGACCAGAAAGGCAATCTGGCCAATTGGATGGTTCCGGGGAAAATGGTACCTGGCATGGGGGGAGCCATGGATTTAGTGATAGGTGCAAAGAAGGTTATTGTTGCAATGGAACATTGTGCCAAAGATGGTTCTGCAAAAATTTTGAAGATCTGCAATTTGCCGCTCACCGGAAAAGGTGTAGTTGATTTAATTGTTACCGAACTCGGTGTATTCCGTGTGACCGAAAAAGGTCTTTTATTGACGGAGATTGCCCCTGGCGTTACCGTTGAAACAGTGAAAGGTAAAACAGAAGCTGATTTAATTATTAGTAACAATTTAATATCCATGAAAAATGTCTCATAAAACTAAGTATAAGAATGATCCTCTTTTGATTCCAACCCAATAGAGGGGGTCATTGTTATTCTTATGGAAAAATACTTGATTCATAAAATATTAGAAGATTGAAAGTGAAAATATTAACACAAGCATATAACATATGGAGGTAATTACAATGCGAGAAGTAGTTATTGCAAGTGCAGTACGTACTGCAATTGGTAGTTTTAACGGTGTGCTGGCGCCTTTTTCTGCTAGTGAATTGGGAGCAGCAGTAATAAAAGAAGCTGTATCCCGTGCCGGCATAAAACCAGAAAATATTGAAGAAGTAATCTTCGGAAATTCAGTGCAGGCCGGTCAAGGACCAAATCCGGCTCGTCAGTCAGCCATCAAGGCAGGCTTACCAGTAGAAGTAACGTCTTTTACTGTTAACAAATTGTGTGGTTCAGGTCTGAAATGTGTTAATCTTGCAGCGCAGGCAATTATGACTGGAGATGCTGATATTATTGTTGCAGGCGGTATGGAAAGTATGACGAATGCACCTTATCTTCTGGAAAACAGGTCTAGGTGGGGTTATCGTATGGGGCATGGTCAAGTTCTTGATAGTCTGCTACAGGATGCTTTGTTGTGTGCATTTAATAACTATCATATGGGCGTAACTGCTGAAAATGTTGCTGAGAGATATGGAATTACTCGTGAAGAACAAGATCAGATGGCTGTTGAATCACAGAAAAAAGCTGCTGCAGCAATTAAAAGTGGTGCTTTCAAAAAAGAACTTTTGCCGCTTGTTATAAAAACTAAAAAAGGTGAAGTAATTGTTGATACTGATGAATTTCCTCGTGCAGAAACTACCATAGAAGGATTAGCCAAGCTAAAGCCTGCATTCAAGAAAGACGGGACTGTTACTGCTGGTAACGCTTCAGGAGTTAATGATGGTGCTGCAGCTTTAGTAATGATGTCAGCCGAAAAAGCCAAAGAACTTGGCATTAAACCAATGGCTCGTATTCGTTCTTATGCTTCTGGAGGGGTTGATCCAAGTGTTATGGGCTTGGGACCTATATCTGCTACTCGTAAGGCATTGACTAAAGCTGGTCTTAGTATCAATGATATGGATTTAATTGAAGCTAATGAAGCATTTGCTGCACAGTTTCTGGCAGTCGGTAAGGAACTTGGGTTTGCCAAGGAAAAAGTAAATATCCATGGGGGGGCAGTTGCTCTTGGACATCCGTTAGGCGCTAGCGGTGCACGTATTCTGGTAACACTGCTGCACGCCATGGAGAAAAGAAATGCTAAGCTTGGTCTGGCTACTTTGTGTATAGGTGGCGGTCAAGGTGTAGCAACTATTGTTGAAAGAATGTAAGCTTTAAATATAAAAGTGTTGTGGACAAAAAATGTAAATATATAGTAGAATAAAGCATAACAACTGACTAGTAAGTTTGCTAGAGGCTGTATTCCATAATTTCGGAACACAGCCTCTTTATATACGTTAATGTAGGATGAACATGGTTTAAGGAACTATTAATGCGAAATTTAAACTACCGACATCTGATATAATAAAGGAGAGAGTTATTTGGAGGATACAATTTTAATACGAGAAATGAGTATTGAGGATTACGAACAAGTAGTAAGGCTTTGGTCAAGCATTGAAGGTATAGGATTAAGTGATGCAGATACTCAAGGAAATATAAGTAAGTTTTTAAAACGAAATGATGGTTTGAGTTTTGTCGCTGAAGACGACGGGCAACAGATTGTCGGTGCCATATTATGTGGACATGATGGGAGAAGAGGATATCTTCATCACTTAGCTGTGATCCCTATTTGCAGGAAGAAAGGAATTGCAAGCAGATTAGTCAAAAATTGCTTTGCAAAGCTTAAAGAAGAAGGGATAAGTAAATGTCATTTATTTGTGTTTTCGAATAACCAGCAAGGTATGAATTTCTGGAAGCATATCAAATTTCATAAAAGGAAGGATTTAAATATTTTTTCAAAGGTCATTGAATAATTTATGTTATTTTGGAAAAATGAGCACAAAAAATAGATACTTATGATGAACATAGAAGACTACAGCAACATAAAAGTAAAGTTACAAGCCTAAGAGAACAACAAATATATAATAAAGGAGTGTTTCCATGTGGAAATAAGCAATATATATTTATTTATTTCTATATCGTTTATTCTACTGATATCACCCGGGCCAAATACGATATATGTTGTTACCAAGGGAATGACCGAGGGACGTAAAGCAGCATTTAAGGCAGTATTAGGGGCATCAGCGGGAGATATGGTTCAAGTATTGGCAGCTTCTTTAGGCTTAGCAGTACTGTTACAGGTGTCATCGTTGGCGTTTTTCATCGTAAAAATGCTTGGTGCTAGCTATTTATTCTACGTCGGAATACGATGCTTCTTGAATAAGCAGCAGTTGTTCATAAAGTCTTCGGAGAAGGAAACGAAGAGTAAAGACCTATTTTTTACTGGCTTCTTCACTTCTGCGCTAAATCCAAAGACTACGCTGTTTTTTATGAGCTTTTTGCCTCAATTTATTAGTATCCAAAGTGCTTATGCCCAACAACAAATGCTTTTGCTTGGTGCAATGTTTGTTATTATGGGCTTTTTTGTAATGATCGCCTATGCAGTAGTAGCCGAGAAACTACGTTGCTGGATCTCAAAAAATGAAAGAATACAGGTCTATTTAAATTGGATAACAGGGATAATCTTTATCGGCTTTGGATTGCGGGTGGCTTTTTCGGAACGGAGATAGCATAACTAAATGATGAAGTTAGGATGAAAAAGTATGAGAATTGGCTTAGTAAGACATTTTGAAGTAAATTGTTTGCATAAATATTTATTATCTAGTGATGAATTTGAAAAATGGGTAAAAGAATATGATTGTTCGCCAATTAGAGTAGTAGATACAGTAGTGGACACGTATAAGTGGGAGAAATGTTATTGCAGTGATTTGCCGCGAGCAATTGATACAGCTAAGTATATTTACAAAGGAAATATACTTAAATCTTCATTAATTCGCGAAGTACCTATAATGCCGGTTTTTAATTCTAAAATAAAACTACCTCATGTATTTTGGTTAATTGCAGGAAGAATAGCATGGTTCTTATCACATCGGTCTCAGACAGAGTTAATCGAGCAGACTAAAGATAAGGTAGAACAGTTTGTTTCCGAAATTATTGCAGAAGCTGAGGCAAGCGTACTTGTAGTAACACATGGATTTTTAATGATACAGCTTCAAAAGGAGTTAAAGAATAAAGGCTTTTTGGGTGATCATTTCAGAAATGCAGAATGCGGAAAAATATATCTATTTGAAAACTAAGAGATAGCATAATAAGAAAGAAGTTTTATAAAGAGCTTTGTGCTACTAAGAAAAGTAGGGGGAGAGTTCAATCTTTGGAGTGGGACCTCAGCATTTCAGAAAAAAACCACTTCTTTTTAAAGTTGAGAATAGGACGTCAAATAGTATATAAATCACTTGATTCTATAGATTAAACCAGTATAAATAGGTTATAATTATTCTATGCATCTATAGTATAAAGAAGGAAAATCAAAAAAATCTGGAAATTAGGAAATAAGACTAAAGATCTAGAATGATAAAGGTATGGAGAATTATATGAAACAAACGATATCTGATATAGCAAAACTGGCAGGAGTTTCGAAAAGTACGGTTTCCAGACATTTAAATGGTGGTTATGTTAGTGTTGAAGCAAAAGATAGAATAGAGCAAATAATCAAGGAAACTGGATATGAGCCTAATACCTTTGCCCAGAATTTAAAATTAAAAACATCAAATTTTATTGGTGTTATCATCCCTAGGTTGGATTCTTATGCCACTGCTAGAACTCTTATTGGAATTGATGAGAAATTAAAACAAAATAATTATCAAATGGTAATAGCAAATACCAGTCAAAATAAAGATAGAGAAGTAGAAAGTCTATATAGTTTTGCGAATCAGAAGGTGGCTGGTATTATTCTTTTAGCCACAGAGATAACAGAAAAACATCAAATTGCTATTGATAATATAAAAATACCAATTATCATAATGGGACAGGAACATTGCAAATATAATTGTATAGTATACGATGATTTTAATGCTGCCTATGAATTGGCTCAATATGTAATTGATATGGGGCATAAAAAAATTGCTTATTTGGGAGTACCGGAATATGATGTATCTGTAGGAGTGAAGAGAAAGGCTGGCTTTAAGAAAGCGGTAAATGAAGGAAGAAACATGGATATTTCTTATCATGTTACCAGCTTTGCCATCGAGGATGCCGTAAATATGTCCAATAGTATAATTAAAGACGAAAAGCCTTCTCTTATATTTTGTGCGACAGATAATATTGCACTAGGTACAATAGGTAGCATCTATTCTAATCATTTACAGGTTCCAGCAGATATTTCAGTTGTTGGTTTTGGCGGATACAAAGTATCTGAAGTCATATACCCAGGATTGACAACGGTCAGATTTGACTATAACAATACAGGAACGATTGCTGGCGAAAATATAATAAAGCTTATTAAAGGGGAAATTATAAATAAGTTAATAATTTGTAATTATCAAATTATTAAGAAAAAAAGCGTTGACAAATTGGAATAGAGTTAATTATAATAAAAATGTGGAACCGTTCCCTTATGTGCAACGATAAGTTGTAGGGAATTATTATTTTTTTTATACCATATGGAATCGATCCCACAAACGATTAGGGGAGGCTGAAGAGATGGATTATGCAAAGATAGCGCAAGAGGTTGTGGAAGCAGTTGGCGGAAAAGAAAATATTGTCGCTGCGGCACATTGTGCAACTCGTTTACGCCTTGTCCTAAAAGATGAAGGTAACGTCAACCAGGGGAAACTAGACAATATGGATGCCGTAAAAGGAACATTTTCAACTGGTGGACAATACCAAGTTATTTTAGGACCGGGAATTGTAAATCAAGTTTACAAGGCGTTTACCGCTATTACTGGAATAATGGAAATGTCGACGAAAGATGTAAAAGATGCAGGGGCGAAAAATTTGAATCTTTTTCAACAATTTGTAAAAATGTTATCGGATATTTTTGTGCCTATTATTCCAGCTATTGTTGCAGGTGGCTTATTAATGGGACTCAATAACATTTTTACTGCCCCTAGCTTAGTCATTGCGGGTAAGTCATTGGTTGAAGCATATCCTCAAGCCAAGGATTTAGCTGCTATGATAAATACTTTTGCAAACGCTGCGTTTGTGTTCTTGCCAATACTAATTGGATTCTCAGCTGCCAAGCGTTTTGGTGGAAATCCATTTTTGGGAGCAACGTTGGGAATGATAATGGTTCATCCCGATTTGCTAAATGGATGGAATTATGGTAGTTCTTTAGCAAAAGGTGAAATTCCCGCATGGAACATTTTGGGATTTTCAATTGAAAAGGTAGGTTATCAGGGAACAGTGCTACCTGTTTTGGCTGCATCTTTCATATTGGCTAAAATCGAACAATCTCTACGAAAAATAATGCCGTCTGCATTAGATAACTTGTTAACTCCTTTATTAACAGTTTTTATTACAGGAATACTGACGTTTACAGTAGTTGGTCCTATAACACGTTCGGTAGGAAATTTATTAACAGAGGTTCTTGTTTGGTTGTATACTACTGGTGGATTTATTGGTGGTGGGATCTTTGGGTTGCTTTATGCACCTATCGTCATTACAGGTATGCATCATAGTTTTATTGCAGTAGAGACTCAACTTTTAGCAAACATTACGAAAACAGGTGGAACTTTTATTTTTCCGATTGCTGCCATGTCAAATGTAGCACAAGGAGCAGCGACATTGGCGGTCTTTTTTGTTACTCAAAATTCGAAAATGAAGAGTATTGCTTCTGCGGCTGGTATCTCTGCTGTGCTGGGGATTACGGAGCCTGCTATGTTCGGTGTTAATTTGAAATTGAAATATCCTTTTATTGCTGCTATTACGGGATCCGCGATAGCTTCAGCATATATTACTTTCTATAAAACCTTAGCCGTTGCCCTTGGAACAGCAGGGGTGCCAGGCATTATTTCGATTCGACCGGACAGTGTCTTGCACTATATGATTGGTATGGCAATTTCTTTTATAGTGGCATTTGGATTGACGATAGTCCTTTCTAAAAAATATGAAAATGTGAAATAAAGGAAGATGAAGATTATAAAAATAATATTGAGCGCTCTTAGTCTAGGGGGTATGTAATTGAAACAGTTTAAATTTAATAAATATACTACGATATTAGAAGTACAAAAAGAACAATTAGAGGAATTAATACGGTTTTCAAAAAATGATCCTTGGAAGCCTATTTTCCATATACATCCGGAATGTGGACTCTTAAATGATCCTAACGGACTTTCGTATTTTAATAAGGAATATCATGTATTTTATCAATGGTTTCCATTTGGGGCTATACACGGAATAAAACATTGGGCACATGTTAAATCAAAAGATTTAGTTCATTGGGAGAGAATGCCTGTTGCCATCATTCCTACAGAAGAATATGAAGCACATGGTGCCTATTCAGGTAGTGCGATTGTAAAAAATGATGAATTACTTCTTTTTTATACTGGCAACATTAAATATTCTGAGGAAACGAGAACGGCGAATCAATGCTTAGCCATAATGAATAAGAAGTATAAAACTTCAAAATCATTTGTTAATCCTGTCATAACAGGAATACCGGAAGGTTATACCGGACATGTTAGAGATCCTAAGGTTTGGGAAGATTCAGGAAAATACTACATGATGTTGGGGGCACAAAGGAAAAATCTAACTGGGACATTAATTATTTATGAATCTAATAATGCCATTGATTGGAATTTCAAAGGGGAATTAAAAACTTCATTGGTGAATTTTGGATATATGTGGGAATGTCCTGATTTCTTTAAGTTACAGGGTAAAGATATTTTAGTTTTTTCTCCTCAAGGAATGGAGAAAAATGGGCATGATTATCAAAATCTTTATAATGTTATCTATGCTGTTGGAACATTAGATATAAATGAACTAATCTTTGATATTGAATATACTCGCGAGTTAGATAAAGGATTCGATTTCTATGCACCACAAACTTTCCAGGATGCTTTCGGTAGAAGGATCATGTTTGGATGGGCGGGAATGGCAGAAATCCAATATCCATCGGATATAAACCAATGGGCCCATTGTTTAACGGTGCCAAGAGAATTAATTTTAGAAGACAACGTGCTTAAGCAAAAACCTGTTAGAGAGCTAGAGACGTTAAGAGAGGATCATAATAATATACAGGGAACTTTAGATGGTAATCTGGTAGAGATGGAAAACAATAGTAATAGTTATGAGTTAAACCTAGAATTTACTGCAATTCAGAGTTCTGAGATTCAATTAACGTTATTTAAATCAGAGGGAGAAGCCTTTATTATATGTTTTGATCTTAAAAAAAATATAGTTTCTATTGATAGACAAAACTTTGTGAATAGTGTAGGCAAGGAATATGGATATGTAAGGACTGGAGAACTAAAGATAGGTGAGAGAATTACCGCTCGAATTTTTGTTGATAAGAGCATAGTAGAGATTTTTCTCAATAATGGTGACTTAGTATTTACAGCAAGGATATTCCCTAAGGAAACAATAACAAGAATCGAAATGTCTGCCACTGGGACCCTTACGTATCATGTTGATAGGTATAATTTGACAAGAGGGATATAGGCTTAGCAGCAATTTTTAAAAATAAACAGGAGGACGCATTTCATTGGTTATGTTTTCTATTACACCAGAGGAATTGCTATTAAAAAAGAGGCAAATTTGAATAAGCAATAAGTGCCAGATTATTTTAAATTAAAAAAAACTGCATATCGGCAAAAAAAACTCCTGTTCGGGTTCTTATAGAACTTGACAGGAGTTTGATACTTTTATGGTAATTTGATCATTTATAGTATGTAAAATAAAACTTTTATTATATAAAAATATTGGAGTTAGCTGATATGAGAAAATTTTCTACATCCTCTAGAAAATAAAAACAGTTAAGAGTTTAATCTAAACTGTTCTATTTATCCGTTCTATACTTTTCAAAATCCTCTTCGTTGATCGGCAAAAGAAAAATTGCCGGATCAAGTTCTAATCCTGCAGCTATTGCAAACAAAACATCCAACGAATAAGGAACCTCTGATTTAGGAGCTTCAATTTTACTTATGTAACTTTTGCTATAATTAATCTTTTCCCCAAGAGATTCTTGGGAAATCCCTCTTTTATTGCGGTAAAAGGCTATTCTTCTGCCAATCTCCCGATACTTATCTAAAAAGTTATCCTGCACGCAATTCACCTCTCCTTTCATTATAGTTGCGGCAGGAGTCATTTATATTGCAGTTATAATGATTAAAGTTGCAATAATATTGCAATATAGATATAATGAAAGGGTGAATTATAAATTTGTCTGGTTAATGAGAGAAAAAAAATTAATAATGGAGATGCTGATATAACAGCTAATGGCTTTGGATTAGTGTTGTTTATAAATTCTAATAAGAATTATTTCTAAGGTTTGTTTAATCTTTGTCTATTTATCGAGCCAAATATTTTACAGTAAAGCAAAAACGAGGTGTTAACATGGAAGTATATATTCGTGAACCATCTACAGGGAGAATATTGGCTTACTGGGACGGTAAGTATGTTCGTAAACCATATAGTGGTGAGGTGGTTGTATCAATTGATGGGCACTATATTCGTAGGGGTGCTAGTGGTGGTATAGTACTCGCTAACCTTGATGGAACTTTTATCAGGGAAGGTGCTTCAGGAGGGCGAATACTGGCAAACATAGACAAAGACTATATCTGCCCGGGAGTACATGGCGGCAATGTACTTTATTTGATTGATAGTGGTGTATCAAATATCGAGAAATGTGCGTTGGCAGTGGCGGTTTTAATGGACATAGATAAAATCGCTCATAGTTAACGTTACAGAAATTCTGTGATGGTAAAGATAATGGGCGTAATCTGATATATTATATGTACTTTACTGTTTTATGATTTTGGTATACATTTATTGGTAAAGAGAATTGAAAGGGGATTAGTGTTATGATTGTTACTAGTACTGGTATTGTCAATGGCATTATCGATAAGAAATATGGAAAGTATGGAGAACAATTTTTTAAGGGGATGCCAACGTATTCCT
This sequence comes from Pelosinus fermentans JBW45, assembly GCF_000271665.2. Classification (GTDB taxonomy): domain Bacteria; phylum Bacillota; class Negativicutes; order DSM-13327; family DSM-13327; genus Pelosinus; species Pelosinus baikalensis. The sequence continues at coordinate 141,705 of NZ_CP010978.1, forward strand.
TACCCTTAGAAATCAAAAAGTATCCTCAAAACACGAGAACTTTTGCGATTCTTATGGAAGATAAAGATGCAATACCTCCTACCGGATTTTCCTGGATACATTGGTCTGCTGCAAATATAACAAGTGATTCATTAGGGGAGAATGCGAGTGTGAATACCAAAAAATTTGTTCAAGGTACGAATAGCTGGTCTAGCGCTTTACTTGCAGAGCCGCTAGGAAAATATGAGGCGGCAAAATATGGCGGACCAATGCCTCCTGATAAGCCTCATACTTATGAAATACATGTTTTTGCATTAGATCGTTCGCTGGATTTACAAGATGGTTTTTATGTGAACGAACTCTATAAGGTGATGGAAGGACATGTTTTGGCTCACTATACGTTGAAAGGCATCTACTATAATTAAGAAGGCATTAAAAAGCACGACTCACCGAGTCGTGCTCTTTTTAAGCATAGAAAGTAAAAGTTTTTAGGTGCGGAAAAGATGAGATTTTATGAACCACAAAGGCACAATGCCGCTAACGCGGCACGCAAAGGAGTGCACAAAAAATAAATAAAAACCCTTTGTGTCCTTTGCGTCTTTGTGATTCCATTCGTTTTATCGGTTTTTTAAAGGACGCGTAGCGTTTTTTTAAGCCGTTCTAAAAAGATTAAAAGTAGTCTATAGCAGATTTGTACCAAGGATACCTGCAATGATCATAATGGCTCCAATAATATGATAATATTCCAATTGCTCTTGTAGAAAAATTACCCCTGCAATCATAGAAATCAGGGTAGCTAAATTGCCGAATACACTCATTTTTGATGCTTCAATCTTAGATAAAACATAATTGGATAGCCAGGAAGTTCCTAGAGAGGACAGTACGCCTAAGTACAAAATGGAGATGAGAAAGATGGGGTCTGACAAGGGTTGAAAGTATTCATTAATCGTACCATTCATGCCATGGCGTATAAGAGCTAATAGATTGAAGGTAAAAAAAGCAATGGTAAGCATGATGAAAGTTAATTCCAGTGGTTTAAACTTTTTGGTTAATGGTCGGGCTAATACACTGTAGCCTGCAAAGGAGAGGGAAGATAGGAAGAGTAGTGACGTTCCTAGAATTTGCTCGGTTTCAAAAGAAGCACCTTTCATGGCAAGAATGTAGATAACCCCTGCCACCGATAAGCCGAGGGAAAGATTTTGCAAATAATTATTTTTTTCTTTCAAGAAATAAGAGGCTAGAAACATAGTGAGAACTGGTGTAGATGCCAGAATAATTCCGGCCTCAGAAGAGGTCGTGTACACCAGTCCTGAGATTTGAAAGCCGAAGAAGAGTGCTGGATATAAAAGTGCCAAGGGTAGAATTTGAATCATATCTTTTCTCGTAAAGCTTAAATGGATTTTGCCAAGAAGGACGGGAACCAAAATTGCCAGAAAAGATGCAGTAAAGCGATGAGCGAGAGTATCGATGGGATCGGATACTGTTAAAGCTAATTTTACAAAGAGAAAAGAGAAACCTATAATAAAGGCATATAACACAGCTGCCCCATAAGCGATGTTCTTATGTTTCTTATCATCCATTGACGAAACCTCCGATTCTACTTGCTAATTCTACTATACTGGATAGTAGATCCGCTTACAATATAAATACAAATTTTCAATAAATTAGAGATCTCAATAGAGAATAAATTTATTATTTGACAATAATTATTATTATCGATATAATGTGGATATAAGAAGTCTCTCTTAAATCATAAATACAAGTACTAACCTCCGCGAGAAATGGGAAGCTGATCTGTTGTGTACAGATACATCCTGTACACTCAGGGGGTTTTTTGTCATATAAAAATAGACAATGAATATACAGAAAAGAAAGGAGAATATAAGATGAAACGATTAAATTTGAAAAATATCTTATTGTTTAGTTTAATATTAGTATTTGGAGTAGGAGGGTCTGCATGGGCAGCGGTTTCCAGCGGAACAACTCCAGTTAATCTGACTATAGAACAATGGAGAGGAAACAGTTTTACCTTCCTTGCTTTGCCAGCGGATAAGCAGGCCGCAGGATATGAAATTTTTCCAGTTGATCAGGCAGACAAAGGATTTGAAGGTGATCGTTCCGTTCGCAGTTCCTATACCGGACATGTTGGCAAAGAAGTTATCGCTACAGAAATTGTACCCTTTCCAGCTGGTTACAACCAGCATGAATATCTGGTTTATCTAACGGTAAAGGATACGGGAGAAAAATTGGTGGGACGCACGATGCGTGGTCAATTAGACAACTTGGTGTTAACAGCCGATCTGGTGAATGCCAAAGAACAATTCTTGGGAAAAGTTGTTTACCCTAAGTTTAGAGAGCTGTTAGGTGTAAATGTACCCGGTATAAATTCAGTGCCAGCGACGGTAGCAGCCTCAATTGGCAGTCCAGCTACAGTGGTTGATGTGTATACGGGGAATCAATCTCAAGAACCCATCTGGTTGATTATTTCTATTAATGGAGAAAAGGCGATTTTACCTATTGCCTACAGTTGGACCAATATGCCAGTAAATTCTTGGACCCAGACTCCTCCTTGGCAAGATGCTTTATTTACGGAGGACCCAAGAGTAACCTCTGGCTGGTCTCTGGATGCGTGGAACAAGATTGAAAGCGGTATTGTAGAGGAAGGTATGACCAAAGGACAAATTCGTCTAAGCTGGGGTAAACCTGTTAGTACGGAAGAGGATGATACGGTTTGGATATATGGTACCAAAAAACTTGGTTTTACTGGAGATGTATTGCATTCTATTGAAACGGTAGAATAGGTCTTTCTAATTGACAATGGGAAGAGGTAATGAAGAAATAGGGGGAGTGCAGGATGGAAAAACGTAATATATATTTGGAAAAGATTGAGGTCAGTATAGCACAATATAATGCTAAATTAGCTGATCTGAAAACCAAAGTTGCCGAGGTTCAGTCAGATTTGAAATCTGAATATCTGTCTCAAGTGGATAATCTTGAAAAGAAGAGAGACGAGTTCGTAGTAAAATACGGACAGCTTAAAGATACTAGCGGGCATGCATGGGAAGATGTAAAAGAAGGTACTGAAAAAGCATGGGCAGAGCTGGAGGATTCAATTGAGAAGGCGGTTTCTCGATTTAAATAATCCAGATAAAATAGAAACTTTCCAGTAGAAATTCATTAACGAAAGAGGTAAGCTTGCCTCTTTCGTTAATGAAAAAAGGAGGGGGCAAGTATGCTTTGGTTTTTAATCATTGGAATTATAGCAGGATGGCTAGCCGGTAATATTACAAAAGGCAGAGGATTTGGTCTGGTTGGTGATTTGGTTATAGGGGTCGTAGGATCTTTCATCGGCGGCTTCTTGTTTAGCCTCTTGGGTCTAAGTGCTTATGGAACAATCGGTGAAATCATTACAGCAACAATCGGGGCGATTGTATTATTGTGGATTATGAGACTGGTTGGGTAATGACTATTTAAATAAGAGAAAATCTACTTTTTGCAACCTTTACGTAAACGGAGGCAGCGTATCTGTGTGGGGCTTCCAGAATTGGATATCGAATAAATTAAAAAGAAAAGACTTGGCGGCTAAGCCAAGTCTTAAGAGCGTATTATTTACTTAGGAGATAATATAGAATTAACGAATGGGAATGGTATTGACATTCTTAACAGCTTTATCTTTCTTAGGTAATGTAATGATCAGAACACCGTCCTTAAATTCAGCATCGATTTGGTCTTCCTGGACATTGCCGATGTAGAATGAACGCTGAAATTCACCATAGCGGCGTTCTCTGCGCAGATAATTGTCTTGTTTGTTTTCCTCATTGTAATGACGTTTGGCAATGATAGTGAGATAGTTATTTGCGTATTGTAATGCAATATCTTCTTTTTTGATACCCGGTAGATCAGCTTCAATTAAATAAGAATCTTCTACTTCTTTGAGATCGACACGGAAGTCATTGCCGATTTTAGTTAGAGGAGCAAAAAAATCCTCTCTGAAGAAGTTATCAAATACTTGATTAAAGAAGTCCTCCCTTTTTTCTAATGGATGATTTTTACCAAAAGGAACTAGATTGAACATACTTTTTTCCTCCTTACAAAGATGTAATTTTTTTATTAACCACCAGTGAAAGCAGTTGGTTCTTGCCTTTGATTCTATTATAGTCAAAAGGTCAAACTTTTTCAACACAAGGAAGAATATGTAATCATGTAAAAATAAAAGAAAAAACAATTAAAGAAATGATAACTTCATATTGTAAAAACTTTTAAGGATATTTTCTTGTTTTTGACCTATCTTAAGCATTTTAATATAAAAAATATTGAAATAAAAAGCTGATCCCGATATCGACATCGGGATCAGCTTTTTAATGGTTATTTACTTTAGCAGTCCTACCGACTTCATGACATTTGAGATACTTTGGGCACTATGCTGGAGTTTTTTAATTTCTTCATCGGATAGGGTAACCTCAATGCGTCTTTCGATGCCTTCTTCTGTTATGATGCAGGGAAGACTCAAGGCAACATGATGTAAGCCATATTCTCCTTGCAGAGTGGTAGAGACGGGGAATATGCTGCGTTCATTAAATAGAACCGCTCTGGCAAGATGACAAGCAGCCATTGCGATGCCAGAATTGGTGCAGCCTTTAAGGTTAAGGACATCATAGGCGACAGAAATAACACTAGCAGCTGTCGTTTCTGTGTCTAGAGGCTCATTTGGCTGAAAATAGCTGTCTAACTGATTGTAGGGAACTCCAGCGATATTGACAAGGCTCCAAGCTGGGAATGCGGAATTACCATGTTCGCCAAGCATATAGCCATGAACATTTTTAGGATCTACCTTATACTTGTTTGCCATAATACTTCTAAAGCGCGCCGTCTCAAGGGTTGTTCCAGTACCGAAGATCTTATTCTTGGGGTAACCGAAGAAGTTTTCTGCATAATAGACCATGATATCCAAAGGATTTGTGATCATGATGATGACAGCATCTTTGGTGTATTGGGTGATGGAGGTCATTACATCCTTCATCACTTCTACATTTCTACTGGCAAGAGTTAAGCGATCAGGGATTTCACCTGGCATGATACTAGGGCCGGCGGCGATGATAATCACACGTGCATCTTTGCATTCTTCAAAAGTCCCGGCATGAATGTTTACGTTTGTGCCAGTGGAAAACGGTATCGCATGAGTGGAATCCAAGGCTTCGCCTTGGGCTTTTTTGTTAATAATATCAATAACGGCAATCTCGGATACAAAATTAAAGGATAAAGCACAATTTAGTACTGCCGAACCTACATGACCTGTACCAACGATGACAAGCTTGTTTTTTGTTGCATTCATAGATAATTTCCCTCCAGTTTTAAGTGATTCATTATAATATATAAAGACATGCGATCCCAACTTTTCTTATAGACCTAAAAGTATAAGTTTTTAGTCATAAAAGAAATTATGAACCACAAAGGCGCAATGCCGCTGTGCGGCACACAAAGGAGAACACAAAAAATATAAAGAAGGGGCTTATTTCTTAAAAGGGAGTGAAGCGTTTTTCTTATAGCAGATGTCCCTTGAGTTGGAATTCATGTGAGGACTCTTGCCACGAACTTTGAGAGGAATGATATTTTCGTTCAACAAACGTAACCCATCCATCCTGCCTGATAAGTAATATTGTAGAAGAGCGTGTTCCATACTCTGGACTTTCAATGAAGATCGAGGAGAGAGTACGCTCTAACTCCAAACCAACGCCTGTGTTTGGCAGCAGATCATCAGCGGCTTGTTCTCCATTGGTCAGGATCTGCCATAACTCATCTTCGAAAACATCCTCTTGAGTAAGGCATTGGGCTAACTGCTGGCGTCCTTTTTCAAGCTTAGGCCAGGGAGAGTTTAATAGATGATTGCAAAGCCCGTGGACTCCAGGTACGACGGGCTGCACTTGTCCTTGTTTGTTCCCATAATACCACAGGGATTGCAGATCGCCAACAAGGAGGTTAAAACCATTATACTGATCAGCTTGTTTGGCAATCTTTCCTAAGTACTCTTGGGGCGATTGCTGATTGCTAAGATAGTTGGCAACTAAATGTCCTCTAGATAGTGCATCTGTTGTATGCTGGCGAGGATCCCGATAGTTGGTTAGAGCTGCAAAGCGTCCATGGACAGTAATTCCCATCCAAGTGCCAAGTTCTTTCAAATCTCTTCCAGCTAAAATATGAGGATAGTCTGGCCAATATTGAGCTGGGGCAGTAGGGCGGGAATAAAACTCATCTCGGTTTGCAGCAACAATCAAAGGGTATTTGGGATGATGTTTGTAAGCAAATAAAATTAAGCACATCGTAGCAATAACCTCCCTTTATTTTATGGTTCTCCAAGAAAATACCTGTCACCTTCAAAAAAGAGTAAAAAAGCTATTTTTAGAAGATGGAATTCTTAATGAGAAAAAAGCTCAAGAAAATATTGTATTTTTTCCCAAGTGGGAATGCAAGCTGGTATTGTATGGGGAAATATAACGAATACTATCCATAAAAGATGAAATATCTTTTTAAATAAGCTGGGAGGAAAAGGAATGAAAAAATTTATTTGTACAATTTGCGGATATGTTCATGAAGGTGAAGAAGCACCTGACAAATGTCCCATCTGCAAAGCTGGCAAGGATCAGTTTAAAGAAATGACTGGAAAATTAGCTTGGGCAGATGAACATCGAATTGGCATTGTTAAGGATGTTCCCGGAGAGATTGTGGAAGGGTTACGTGCTAATTTTATGGGAGAATGTACAGAGGTTGGGATGTATTTGGCTATGTCCCGCCAGGCAGATCGGCAAGGTTATCCGGAAGTGGCAGAGGCTTATAGGCGCATTGCTTATGAAGAAGCGGATCATGCTGCTAAATTTGCCGAGATCTTAGGTGAGGTAGTTGTGGCAGATACGAAAGCTAACTTAACAGCAAGAGTGGAAGCGGAGTATGGCGCATGTGATGGGAAGAAGAAGCTTGCGACGTTGGCAAAACAACATAATTTAGATGCGATTCATGATACCGTACATGAGATGTGCAAGGATGAAGCTAGGCATGGGTGTGCTTTTGCGGGCTTACTCGATCGATATTTTAAGTGAGGAGGAATCAACATGGCAAAAATCAACTGTAAAGTTACGAACTGTTCCCATAATCAATCTGGTGAATGTTATGCAAACTGTATTGATATTGTTGGCAGCTCTGCTAAAAAAGAATGTGACACCTGCTGTGGCTCTTTTTTAGACAACCGTCATTACTCTGAACTGACAAACAATACGTTAAGCATGGGTTCCTGTGATTGTTTAAAATGTACCGTTGAGACTTGTACATATAATGACAATCGACTCTGTTCGTTAGACCAGATTCAGGTCAGTGGACAAAGAGTAGAATTCTATACGCAAACGGAGTGTTCCAGCTTCCAGCAAAGAAGCTAATGTGTAATTTTGAGATGATAGAATCAAAGCCTGTCATTTAGAGGTTTCCCCAAATAAGTGAAGCTCACTCTTACGCTGGTAAGAATGAGCTTCATCTGTCATTGCGAGCATAGCGAAGCAATCCCCTGCTGTTAAGAGATTGCTTAACTCTGTTCGCAATGACAAAAATATAAATAAAACCCTTTGTGTACTTTGCGTCTTTGTGGTTCAATTCGTTTGTATGTTTTAAAGGATGCGCAGTGTTAATTTATTTTTCGCATCAATCGCATTCCATTTAATGTTACAAGGATTGATGAACCTGTATCAGCGAAGACGGCAAGCCATAAATTCGCCATGCCGGTGAATGTTAAAATAACAAAAATGATTTTAATTATGATTGAAAAACTGATATTTTGCTTAATGATGGACAGTGTCTTATTGCTGAGTTTGATTACATAGGCCAATTTTCCCAGATCATCGGACATCAGCGCGATATCGGCTGTTTCCAGGGCCGTATCCGAGCCAGCGACCCCCATGGCAACACCAATTGTGGAGGCGGCCATGGCAGGAGCATCATTGACTCCATCGCCGACCATCGCTACATTGTTATATTTATTCAGGAGTTCATTTATGGTTGCTACTTTATCTTGGGGTAGGAGTTCACTATAAAGGGTATCAATGTTCAATTCTTTTGCGATAGAGCCAGCTACTTGTCGATTGTCACCTGTTAGCATTGCAATGTGCTTTATCCCTGCTTCCCGGAGTTTCATAAGGGCATCTTTACTATTTTCCCGTAAGGTATCAGCTACCGCAATCATGCCGTATAGAGTGTTTTGCGTTCCGACTAGCATAAGAGTTTTGCCTTGTTGCTGTAGATCTGTAATTTGTTCTTCGTATTGAGATAGGTTCAATCCCAATTCTTCAAACAAGCGTGGATTTCCGATGAATACAGTTTGGTTATCGATATCTGCTTGTGCCCCACGTCCCACCAGGGCTTTAAAATTGATTATTGGCTTTAAGGCTAACCCTGAAGATTTTTCGACGATTGCAGTAGCCAATGGATGTTCAGACCATTTTTCGATGGAGGCTGCGGTGGTTAAAACATCTTGTTCATTGCTGTTCACAGCTATAATATCTGTAACTCTGGGATGACCATGAGTTAAGGTACCAGTTTTATCAAAGGCAATGGCCTGTATGGAACCCATTTGCTCTAGGTAAGCACCACCTTTAATAAGAACACCATTCCTAGAGGAGTTACCAATGGCTGAAACGATGGAAACAGGTGTGGAAATAACCAAAGCGCAAGGGCAAGATATGACAAGAAGGACTAAGCCTTTGTAGAACCATGGAGCGAATGGCTGACTAAAGAGCAGCCAAGGTACAACCATGATCCCTGCAGCAATTACTAACACTGCTGGTGTATAGTATTTCGCGAACTGATCAACAAACTGTTGGGAGGGAGCCTTCTGTGACTGTGCTTCTTCAACTAAGTGCATAATTTTGGCAAGAGTAGAGTCGGCAGCAATTTTAGTAACTTCAATTTCTAAAGCACCATGCTCATTGACGGTACCTGCATATACCCCATCGCCAATTGTTTTTTCTACCGGTAATGATTCTCCTGTAATTGTCGCCTGGTTCACGGCAGATGCCCCGTTCTTAACAATGCCATCCATAGCAATGCGTTCACCAGGCTTTACGATAATGATATCACCGATCACGATTTCTTCTACAGGAAGCTTTTGCTCCAGACCGTTACGCAAAACTAAAGCTTCCGCTGGTGCTAATTCCATCAGTGCCCTTATTGATTGTCTTGTTTTATCCATCGTATAGGTTTGCAATGTGTTACCAAAGGAGAATAGAAAAGCAACCGTTGCTCCTTCGCCCCACTCTCCGATGGCGAATGCTCCGATGACAGCTACTGTCATTAGAAAATTCATATCAAAAGTAAGGGACCGCAGGCTGTAAAAACCGCTTTTTGCGGTATTGTATCCGCCCACAATGGCAGCTAGAACATATAAAGGAACAATGATTGTATCACCAATACCCAGCCAATCAAGTATCATGCTGACTGCTAGGATGATTCCGGAAAATATTGTGGACTGGGTTTTGGGGTTGGTCCACCACTCTGCCTGTATTTTGGTATGTTGTATCGATTGGGTATTAATTTCTGCCTTGTAACCTACTTGTGCGACCGCCTGCATAATAGCAGAGTCGGTAGTTGTATGTTCTACCGTTAATTTTGCAGCAGCAAAGTTTACATTCGCTGTGTGCACTCCTGACAGGGTGGAGAGATGTTTTTCCAGCTTATTGGCGCAATCGCCACAATCAAGTCCAGAGACGGTAAATACTGACTTATGAAATTGGGACTGTTTATTTATATCGTTTATTAGACTGGCTTTATATCCAAAACTGCTAACGGCTTTTGCAATTTCTGCAGTTTGAATCATAGTATGATTATACGTTACTTTCATCTTTGCAGTGGCAAAGTTGACCTTTACGTCTATAATGCCTTTTTGCTTCCCGAGACCTTTTTCCAATTTAATAGCGCAATCTCCGCAGTCGAGGCCGGCAATGGTAAAGCTATTTACGATACTATCACTTTGGGCAATGGCTGGAGCAGCTGTGTGTGCGCAATCGCAATGATCTTCAACAGCTGCTGCTTCTTCATCGATGTGTCCCTCATGATTCATATCAGCATCAGTAGGAGAACCTTCTGGTGAGCAACAACTGCAGGATGGTATTGTCTCCGGCTTTGTCAATACTGCACCGGATTCAGAGCAGCTATCGTCACAGGAATGTTTTGTTTCTTCAATGAATTGAGTTTTATTCGCCATGATCTCACTCCTATCGGTGTTTAATATGGTCGATACCTTGAGAGAGTAATGAACGGACGTGTTCGTCATCTAAGGAATACCAAGCCATTTTTCCCTCTCGGCGGTATCGGACAAGTCGAGCATTGCGTAGAAGCCGCAGCTGATGAGAAACGGCAGACTGGCCCATTTCGATCACCGCTGCAATATCACATACACACAACTCCCGTTTGGTTAACACTTGTAATATTTTCACTCTTGTCGGATCACCAAGTAATTTAAAGATTTCAGCGACTTGCTGTGCCTCACTATCAGAAATAGATTCTTTTTTGGCGATACAGATAATTTGCGGATGCTCACAGAGCTGCTCACAAATATCTTCGGTACATTCTTTCGTTTGCAAGTTCTCACTCCCTAACATATGAACATGTATTCATATGTTGTATTATAAATGATTTATATGAGAAGTCAAGGCCAAAATGCAGCGATTTGATAAAAATATGATTAGGAAACTAACCCCATAGAAAATCATGGGGTTAGTTTTAAATCGTTGCTATAGTATATCACTGTCTAATTGGAATGTGAGGTAATGGAAAATACATAGGGATGCAACATTTGTGGACTGAAATGTAAAGCACGTTCATTCCATTTTCTAACTTGCGAAAACCGAATTTTTGATAGAAGGCTGCAGCCTCTGGTAAGGCAAATAGTGTAATCAATTGTACTCCTACCATCGTTTGAATCTTATATATTTGCTGGATCGTGTGATTAAAGATTGCTTGCCCGATGCCCAAATATCGATAGTGATCGTCAATGCATAATGCTGCTACTTCCACAGAAGGGCAAAGGCTTATTATTTTTCGCCCCTTAACTTTTAATGATGAACATTTTGTCGAACAAAATCCAACTAGTTCGTTAGCATTGCTTTCAAAGAATAAGGTAGTGCATGTGTTGCCTATTTCTTCATAAAGAAATGCATCTGTCTGTAAGAATTGTAATAGTGGGGTATGCGCAGAATGAAAACTCATGATTTGCTGTTGGTATTCATAAGATAAGGGCTTATAGGTTAACGTAAGATTTAGCGTATCGATTTTAATGGGATCAGTTAGAGAAAGATCTCGAAGAGACTTCGGACTAACGCTGCTTACGATTGGAAGACCCTCCAATATAGAAGTAGCTGCTTGACTATCAACCCACTCGATGATTCCTCCAGGGATGGCTGTCATTTCCCAAGTATTGCGATTACCGACGATATCGTCACTGATCATGCAATCACCGCCAATTGAACTTACGGAATCTGATATATTATATGCTACATAAAGAATATACGTAACACAGCTGCAACCTTTTTGGGCAAATGTTCAAAGAGGAAATAGCCTCCATTTCCCTATGTGGATTATGTGATCACAACACAAGAACTGATCCATCTTATTAAAGAAGCGAACCTTATTTTTTCTGAAACCAGAAGCTGTAGATATGCTTTTTGGAACTACCAGCGGTTCTGGGGTCATTTTTGGTTCATTTACTACTGTTTATAGCAATATTGATTGATAATATCTTGTGAAATGATTAAGTGGATTCCAGGGGCCCAAGTGGGGAGTAAGAGCGAGGGGGCGTCAATCCCCATGATCTGTCCCAGGGTATTAAAGACAGAGTTGCAGTTTTTTTTGTGAAAATGCTCCCATAAATTAGGGTAACACAGCTGTAATGCATTAATGGCAGGAATTGCATTGACTGCTGCTTGCCATCGTTCTTTTACCTGGGCTTCATCACCTGTAATACAGGATCTCGTTGGTTGATTGGGCTGCAAGGACCAAGGGATTCCAGCATCACGAAACACTTGCAGGCGATCAACGGAGCTGCCGATTGCCTTGGTTGTTTTAGTTTCTATATGAAATGCTAGGCCATGAATTTGATCTGTTACTCTATGAGTGGAATTGGTTAATACCCAGAAGTTATGGCTAAAAGGAGTATAGGGAATCTGAAAAGCACGTGCTTGGATATCCCATTGATTACTGCTCATTGCTATCGCTTCACCTTCTTTTTTTACTTTTATAGCAGTATCTAACTACATTATTTATAAAATCTCCTGATGGATCATGTATTCTTTCGATTTTGATACCTTTAAGTTAGTATATACGTACCTTACAATATATTACTACGCTAATTTAATTTTTTTAGTTGACTTAGTATATGTTACATACTATAATTTGACAATATTACAGAACTCTGCAGCAAATGATGAATAATGTAAAGATAGTATATGGTGTAAGAACGGGAAATGGATGCTTCTCCAGGCCGAAGTAATCGAGGTTATCATCATTTAAATAAAAAACTCCTACAAGAAATGTGGGAGTTTTTTGTTATGAAATATTGGTTTTTTATTATTTAATAGAAATATGGACCGTTTTTGATTAGTTTTGTATGATTTCGTGCCAATATTGTGAATAGTTATGTAATTACATTTATGTTAGAACTCGATAGTAACAGTGTTTACAAGGGGATTATCTACTTAATTTGTAACTGGCACGATAGTTGCATATATTTATAAGTGAAATAGAATCTGGAGGAGATGAGAGCATGAAAGAAAAAGTGACAATCCTTTGCTGCTGCGGAGCAGGTATATGTACATCCAATTACTTAAAAGAAGAAATTGAAGATCGAATCAAACAGGAAGGTCTAAAAAATGTCAAAATAGTTTTATGTAGAGTAAGTGATGTAGACGAAGCAATCAGCGGAGCTGACTTACTTGTTACAACTGTGGAAATGAAGGCAACATACTCCATACCAATGATAAGGGCTTTAGGGATCATGTTAGATGATAAGGCTGCCAAAAAGGCACTGGATCAAATTGTGGATGAAGTTAAAAAAATTATGCAAGAATAAGTGATTCTGATAGTTGTTTTAAAGATTTCAAGATATTGTGATGGTAACGAGAATATGTATGGAGGGTAAAAAAATGGAATTTATAGATTCAATCACCAATGGGCTATCTGCGTTCTTTAGCTTTGATTCAACCGTCACTATACTAGGTATTATTATTGCCATTTCTTTGCTTGTGAAAGTACCAATCAAGAAAGCTATACTTGGTGCCTTGAAAGTTTCTATAGGGCTTACAGGTCTGTTCCTTGTTGTAAATTTGATACAGACCGCCATGGTAAATCCAATAAGCAATATGATCTCTCTGTATGGCATCAATAAAAGTGTAGTAGATATTGGCTGGGGTTCTGTAGGATATGCTTTTGGAAATACATATGGTTATTTTGGGGTACTCGTATTTCTAATCGTAAATGTAATATTAGTATCTGTGCGATTTACCCAAACCATCTATGTCGATGTTTTTAATACATGGAGAGCGATGCTTTTGGCAGGAATGATCGGTGTTACTACCGGAAACTTCTGGATTGCCACTTTTGCTGTTGTAATCTTTCTGATCATTGATGTAAAAGCCGCAGATATTGCGGCGCCATATATAGAAAGAATTAATAATTTTCCTCCGGGAGGCTCATGGCCTCATGGGACTCACTTTTCATTTCAGGCATGCATTGCCATACCAATTGAATGGGTTTTAAAAAGAATACCTGTTATTAAAGATATCAATATTAATGCTGAAACTATTGAAGAAAAATTTGGAATATTTGGAGAAACAACGGTCATGGGAGCAATACTGGGTATTATCATTGGACTATTTAGCCAAGTCGGTATTATGCCCTCCCTATTACTTGGAGTGAAGATGGCAGCCGCATTTCTCCTTCTTCCAAGAATGGCGGCCATACTTGTGGAAGGTTGGTTTCCAGTCATTAAGGCTGCAAGACAGATACTTGTAAGTAAACTAAAAAGGGATGATGTGCGTATTGCACTTGATTGTTCAACGGTTATTGGACATGCAGCAGTTGTTCCTACAACACTCATTATGTATCCGATAGCATTGCTGATATCGGTTATACTTCCAGGGAATCAGATGATTTCATCCGTAAGTTTAATTATCATTCTCTGGGAGAGTGCAGCGGTAAATGCGATCACAGAAGGAAACATATTTCATAATATCATAATATTATCCCTGATCGTTTGTCTCTTCTGCTGGGGAGCTACGTTCATGGCGGGTCCTATGACTCATTTGGCAGTTTCCATGGGATATGATGCTGCTAAAGGCCTAGTGTCCAATTGGGATGCGGCAGGGACTCCCGGACTGGTTTTAGTATATGGATTGTTTTCTTGGATATTTGGTTTTTAACGTGCACGTGTAAATGAGATTGTTATAGTAAGATTTCTTCATATTGGCAGCTATATAGCTAAGGGTATGAAAAGATACGCTTACACATCCGAATCATAAGAGAAAATTCATGATAAGAGGATGTGTAAGCACATGATTAGCCAACATCAAAGACTAGGAGGAGGGGAAATATGAGCAATGAAGCAGACACTATATTTTATGACGTAGTAATGTTGAAGAACATAACATCAAAAGAAGCAGCAATACATTCTTTAACGAATCATTTGCTGGAGAAAGGGTATGTCAATGAACATTATGAACGTGCAACAATTGAAAGGGAAGATGCCTATCCTACTGGTCTTCCAACCAAACCAATTGCTATAGCAGTTCCTCATTCTAAACACGAGAATGTAATAACGCAGTCGGTTGTACTGGGAATATCAGATCATCTAATCGAGTTTTCAGAAATGGGAAATAGTGATTCTAAACTGAATGTTGGAATCATGTTTTTACTGGCACTAAAGGGTGAGAATGGTCATATTAATTACTTGAAGAATATTGTTAATTATTGCAAGGTGGAAGAAAATATTACAAAACTCTATGGTGTAAAATCGGCAGAGGAAGCGTTAAAGATATTTGTATCTGAGATCGTAAATGCTGATTAAAACAAAATAAGAGGAGGATGTTAGTATGGATAAAGGTAAGAAAATAAAAGCATTGGTCGTGGGAGACGATTGGGTAAAAACGAAAGATCTGATTGAAGCTACCAAGCGTGTATTGGAAGGTTACGATTATGAAATTGATTCATTTGATCAAGTAATGGACAAACCGATGAGCAGAGAAAAAAAAGACGATATAGGCGATGACAGTGTTACAGAATATTGTGGGCATCCTCAAGAACTGATCAGCAGGATTGATGGTGTGAATCTTCTTGTGGTTCATACATCTCCTGTTACAAAGCAAGTGATTGAGGCTGGTAAGGATCTTATTGCGATTGGCTGCTGCAGATCCGATGCTGTAAGTGTAAATGTAGACGCTGTTACGGATAAAGGAATTTATTTCTTTAATGCTCCAGGACGGTCCGTTGAACCAGTATCGGATCTTACTATCACTTTCGCTTTGGCACTTTGCAGAAATATAATGAGAGCTGATCGATACGTAAAAGAGGGCAAATGGGCAGGCGATCTCAATAGAGAAGTACCAAGTTGGGAAGAGTACGAAACGTTTAGAGGACTTACCCTTAAAAATAAAAAATTTGGAGTGGTTGGCCTTGGTAAAATAGGGCGGAAAGTCGCTGAGAAGGCAGCCGGACTTGGTATGGACGTACAAGTGTATGATCCGTTTTTAGATAAAAAGATATTAGGTGAGTATGGCACGGTATGTACTCTGGAGGAACTATTTGTAAACAGCGATTTTATAACCATTCACATTCCCCCTGTTGAATCAAACAGAGGCATCATCAGCAGAGAACTCTTTAATAAGATGAAACCTTCCGCATACTTCATCAATGTTGCAAGAGGAGAAATTATTGATGAAGAAGCTCTGATTGATGTATTGCAGAAAGGAAAAATAGCGGGAGCAGCGCTGGATGTATATTATACAGAACCTCTGCCAAAGACCAGTCCTTTAGTCAAATTGGACAATGTGATACTAACCCCTCATTTAGCAGGTCAAAGAAAAGATGTTTCAGAAGGGTCAGCCTCCATATTAGAAGGAACGATGAAGCCATTCTTCCAAGAAGACAGCCTTGCTACTTGCTTTAATTCCACTGAAATCATGAAAATAAATAAGCGGCAGGCGTAAGTGCCTTAGTATAAAATATAGAGAAAATGAAGGTGAAATTATGCTTACAGATATGAAAAGCATTCTGACAGATGCCAGAAAGAAGTCTTATGGGGTGGCAGCTCCTAATGCATGGAATGAAGATAGCATAAGAGCAGCAATCGGAGCTGCCGAAAGAGAAAAAGCGCCAATCATTATTGCCCTTTATCCTGTAATGGCTGATATTTTTGAATTTGGTAAAATTGCCGTAGAAATGGCAAAGAACGCGTCAGTACCAGTTGCAGTTCATTTAGATCATGGACAAGAGTTAGAACAGGTAGTTAAGGCCATACGTGCTGGATTTACATCTGTTATGGTTGATCGTTCAACCTTGCCTTTTGACAAGAACGTAGAAGCCGTGAAAGAAATTGTTAAGTTTGCTCACGCGGTAGGAGTAACAGTAGAAGCAGAATTAGGCCATGTTGGGCAGGGGTGTGACTATAAAGAAACCAAGGATCAAGGACTTACAGATCCAAATGAAGCAATTGAATTTGTAGAAATGACAGGTGTGGATTGTCTTGCGGTTGCTGTCGGAACTTCCCATGGTGTGTATAAAGGAAAACCAGAATTGCAGTTTGATTTGCTCAGCAAGTTAAATCGTGCAGTAGATGTTCCTTTAGTACTTCATGGATGCTCAGGCACGGGAGATGAAAACTTAAAAAAGGCCATCGGGTATGGAATAACAAAACTCAATTTATATACTGATTTGGATATGGCAGGATATAATTTATTTCAAGAGTCGATAAAGAAGCAGGAAATAAGTAAAATAACAGAAGCTTGCAATTTCATGTTTAAAGGCTACTCTGACAAACTGACACACTACATAAAATGGTTTGGAGCAAGCGGTAAAGCATAATAATTTAATAAAGTAAAAATTTTTTCTATTTAGAGATATGTAAGCTTACTCCTATCAGCTTGCATATCTCTTTTAGAAAATAGAATAGTAGACTAATTTATTTTCTAAATGGCGCAACGATTGTAACTTAGTGTAAAAAAATGTGGAAAAATGTAATGATTTTTGCGTAATTATAACTTGAAATTTCTAATTTGCGTTATAATAATGTCATTACATCACTATTTTGATAAGGAGAAAAATATGGTAGAAGGCAATCGGAAGGACATTACGGAATTAATTAAGAATGAACGTCCCCAAGAGCCATTAACGGATGAGCAAATATCACAAAAGTTGTCCATCTTGCGGGAAACCGTTAACAATGTTAGAAAAAAACTGAATATCCCCAGTTCTCGAGACCGAAAAAGAATGAACGTGAAAAAGGCTGTAGAACTAATAAAGACGAAAAACTCAAATATAACGATAACGAGTCTTGTAGCCAAGTTGAAACAGCAGGGGTTTAAAGTGTCGAGGAGCTATATCGGGGAGATCATCAATAGTGCATGCGATGAAGTAACAAAAGAATTACAGTCACGTGCTGAATGTGAAAATGAAATGGATAGCTTTCAGAATTTAACAGGTTATGATGGAAGTCTTTCCAATAATATTAAACAAGGCAAGGCATCTGTATTATATCCTCCCTTTGGTCTCCCTACCCTTATTATAGGAGAAAGCGGTACTGGCAAAACCTTGTTTGCAGAATGTATTTATCAATATGCGGTTCAGAAGAAAATAATAGAATTGGATGGTCCTTTTGTATCGCTAAATTGTGCTGACTATAGTGATAATCCTCAACTTTTGCTTTCTATGCTGTATGGATACAAAAAAGGGGCCTTTACAGGAGCGAATCAAGATACAGAAGGTCTTGTAGAGCGTGCCAATAAAGGGATCCTTTTCTTAGATGAAATACATCGCCTGCCTCCCAAGGGACAGGAAATGCTATTTTCTATTTTGGATAAAGGAAAATTTAGAAGACTTGGTGAGGTTGTAAATGACCGAAAGTCCCAGATTTATTTTATCGGTGCAACCACTGAGAACATTGAGTCTTCTCTGCTTTTAACATTTAGAAGAAGAATTCCTATGATCATAGAACTGCCATCGCTAAAGGATCGATCCACCAAAGAGAAGATTCAATTGATTTATAGTTTCTTTCAAGAAGAAGCAAATCGGACTCATTTAAAAATTTTTGTAAAGGCTAAAATTATGGAAGCCTTTGTTCTGAAAAAATACTTAGGAAATATAGGTCAACTCAAAAGTGAGATTCAAGTAACCTGCGCAAATGCTTATGTTGAGAAAATGAATAACAGCAGGGATGAAATTAATATTGGCTTTAATGAGATGTTGTATCATAATTTCTTTAACAATAATACAGAAAATTCCGAAATACAGACAACGAAGCTCACAGTTACCTTTAAGGATATGTTATTCATTCCAAACGCAACGAATAAAGGGGAACACTTTGTTACGGCAAACGATAGTCATTACTCTCTGCCAAAAGATATTTATGAAAAAATTGAAGAAAAATATTATGAACTGAAAAAAGCAAAGGTTACATCCGTTGAAATAGAAAAAATCATTTGGAATTTTATATTAAGTAATTTCAGCATGATGGGGATTGATTCGAATAATGATAAAAATGTAACATCGCTAGATGAATTAAAATATCTTGTGGGTGAAAATATTGCAGTTGTCGTAAAAGATTTCATAAAAAAGATTAAAAAAGATTACTCTCAATTACATGTAAATGAAAAGGTTGCGATATACTTAGCCATTCACATCAGTGAAGCGATGAAAAGGATTAATTTAAAACAAGATATAATTAATCCCAATCTTATCTATATAAAAGAAAACCTCAAAGCGGAATATGATATGGCATGCAGTCTGGTACAAGATTTGGAGGCCAATAATAAAGTCAGGATTCCTGAAGGGGAAGTCGGGTTTATTGCGATGTATATTAATGAGCTGTTAAAACCCAGAAGCAGCAAAAGTAGAATCACTATAATTGTTATTTCTCATGGGAAAATAGCGTCAGAGATGATAGCTGTTGCTAATAAAATGATGAATGTAGATTTTCCAATTGCTGTGGACATGCCTTTCAATGTGAATCCGATAAGGATTTTTGAACAAATCATTGAAATCTCTAAAACCTTAGATAGCCAAAGTGGTATATTATTTTTTGTAGACATGGGCTCCCTGCTAAATGTTGGAGAGATAGTTGAAAAAAGAACCGGTATTAAAACTCGCACCATTGATAGAGTGGACCTTGTTTCTGTTATGGAAGCAATTAGAAAAATATATATATCCGAGGAAACCCTTGATGACATTTATTACGATATAATGAATTCTAAACACACCTATCATATGGTGTCAACGAATCATTCGGATAAGCCCTTAGCTTTAATTGCTATGTGTCTTACAGGTCATGGAGTTGCTATAAAAATAAAAGAACTTTTATCTGCAAATTACCCTCATATAAAAGTAATCCCCTTAAGCATATTAGATGCTAATGTAAAGCAGGAAATCCACAATTTAAAACAAAAATATAATATCCCGGCGATTATTGGTACGATGAATCCTTATATAGAAGGGATTAACTTTATACCCTTTGAAAGTAATTTTACGCAAGACAAAAAGATGCTTCTTGATCATGTATTAAAACAGAAAAATTACAGTAGTCTTAAGAAGATTTTTAGAGAAGATTTTATAATGATTGACTTAGAATGTAAAACAAAGCAGGAAGTAATCGAAACCATGAGTATGGTTCTTTTTAATAATGGTTTTATTAAAAAAAGTTATATAGACTCCGTATTTGAAAGAGAGAATATGAGTAGTACGTGTTTTAAAAAAAATGTGGCCATTCCCCATGGACTACCGTCATTTGTTAATGAAACTTCGATCATTTCTGCAAGGTTAAGCCAGGCCATTGAGTGGGATAACAACGGAAATTTGGTCAATTTGGTATTTTTACTTGCAGTAAAAGATGACGACATTAATATTATCAATGATTTGTTTAGATTACTTAAACAAAAAAATAATATAGATGAATTTATAAAAGCAAAAAATCGTTTTGAATTTATAAAAGTATTGTACGATGCCTTTTCATAAGTTCTGCATTGTAGGACTTTTGATGATGGTATTCAGTAATATACAAAGGAGAGGGAATACCGTTGATTGTTACATGCGTTACTATTTATGTAAAAGAACCCTTTATACCCAATTTTATTGAAGCCACTCTTGATAATCACAGAAATTCAATAAAAGAAGAAGGGAATCTTCGCTTCGATGTACTGAGATGCATTAGTGATGAAACCAGATTTTTTCTTTATGAAGCCTACTCCTCAGAAGAGGCGGCGGCAGCTCATAAAAAGACAGCTCATTATTTAAAATGGAGAGATACAGTCGCCGATTGGATGGCACGACCACGAGCAGGAGTAGCACATTCTGTTATTGCTCCTCTTGAAAAGGATTTTTGAGAAAATAAGTAGTTTCGAATGGAGTGTAGTAAGGGGCAGGTTCAACGAACCTGTTCTTTTTATTTTAGCATTCACTAGAAGTTATAAGTTTTAGAGGGAACGTTGAACGCAGAGGGCACAGAGTTCGCAGAGAGCTCAGAGGTTTTTAACCCTTATCTATTTTTTCTCAGTGTTCTCTGCGCCTCTGCGGTTCCTTGTTACTTTCTGTGTTTTAAAGGACGCGAAGCGTTTTTCTTATTTGCCTTATAAATTTAAATTGACAAAGTAATATCAATAAATTACAATTAGTTTGAATATCAAACAATCATCAATTAAAACAATAAGACAACCAAAGGAGTTGTGAATAATGAATTCTTTAGATGAATTGACACATGAGTTATTTACTTTTTTTAATGGTTTTTCTTCATGGGAAAACTCCGTAATAAAGACGAGTGAACTGTCTGTTTCGGAAGCCCATGCCATAGAAATATTGGGAACACATGGTCAAATGAAGATGAAAACTCTTGCAGGGCATCTGGGAGTCACGACCGGTACCACTACGGTTACAGTTGATCGCCTGGAAAAGAAAGACTATGCCAGAAGAGAGTCTGTGAAGGAAGACCGTCGCATTCATTTAATTACGCTAACTCAAAAAGGTCAGCAGGCTTTTGCTGAGCATCATCAGTATCATTCTAATTTAACTGAACAGATACTTTCTGTTCTTTCCAATGAAGAAAATGAACAATTGATAAATTTACTTAAAAAAATAAATGCGGAGGCTTTTTAGGTATGGAAGTTGAAAGCAGACAAATGGCAAAATCAGAAATTACTGAGCACGCTGAGCATATGGAACATGGGGCAGGAGGCCATGTTCGAGATTATGTGGTCATTGCATCCACATCGATCTTGTTATTAAGCAGTTGGTTTCAGTGGCTGCCACAAATTTTTGGAATTGATACAACGCTGATTGCAGCTATCATCGGTGGGGTACCTATTGTGAAAGAAGCAATTACAGCTATTTATAAAAGAGGAGATACCAGGGTTGGTCTCTTAGTAAGTATTGCAATTATTGCTTCCATTGCCATTGGTGAATATTTAGCAGCTGCTGAAGTTGCTCTTATTATGACGATCGGAGAGATGTTAGAACACATCACCTTGGAAAAATCAAATACTGCATTAAAAAAACTTGCGGAACTATCACCATTGCAAGCTCGTATTATAGAGGATGGAACAGAACGAGAAATTGCAGCCGAATTAGTACGGACTGGGGATAAGCTGTTGATAAAACCTGGAGAAAAAATTCCGGTTGATGGTATGGTAGTCAGTGGGCAGGCTACAGTCGATCAGGCTACGATAACGGGTGAATCTATACCTGTTGAATGTCGTAATGGTGCGAGTGTCTTCGGCGGTACGATTGTAACTATGGGGAGTATTGAGATTGTAGCGACGAAGGTTGGGCAAGATACGGCTTTAGGTCATATTATTCGAATGGTAAAAGAGGCTCAGGCCAATAAGGCACCGAGTGCGCGAATCATCGATCGCTGGGCGAATTGGTTTGTTCCATTAAGCTTGGCGATTGCAGTATTAGTCTACCTAGTAACGGGAGATATTGTACGAGGCGTTACAATTTTAATTGTATTTTGCCCCTGTGCGATGTTATTGAGTACGCCTACCGCTGTGGCTGCAGCCATTGGGGCGGCGGCTCGTCGGGGTATTTTAATTAAGGGCGGGGAAATATTAGAAAAAGTGGGAGCACTAGATACGATTTTATTTGACAAAACAGGTACAATCACACTTGGGAAGCCTTCATTAAAAGAAATTCGCGGCTATAATGGCTGGCAAAGAAATGAGCTGCTGGCAATTGCAGCAGGAATCGAAAAACGCTCCGAGCATCATTTGGCAAAAGCAATTATTGAGGAGGCCCAAAAAGAAAACATATCCTTTGTTGAGCCATCTTATTGGGAGCCTGTCATTGGTCAAGGTATAGTTGCAGAAAAAGATGGTGACCATTTCTTATTGGGAAATCAATCCTTAATGGAATCCAAAGATATAGGGCTTACACCAGAGCAGCAGGAGTATTGTTCTGAAAACCAAAAATCAGGAGCCACCGTCGTTTTTATAGCCGTCAATGGCATGATAAGCGGGATACTGACAATACAAGATCCCATTCGGACGGGTTCGAAAGAGGCAATTAACGCCTTAAAACGTGAAAAAATTACAAGAATAGTGATGCTGACGGGCGATGCCTCAAGGGTTGGAGAGGCTGTTGGGAAGCAAGTGGATGTTCCTATCGTTCATGGAGATCTACTACCTACAGATAAAGTCAGCTATGTGGAAACATATCAACGTTCAGGCTGTAATGTAGCAATGATTGGAGATGGAATCAACGATGCTCCAGCGCTAGCCAAGGCAGATATTGGGATTGCCATGGGATACTCTGGAACGGACATTGCCATTGAGGCTGCGGATATTGTATTACTGTCCGATGACCTAAAAAAGGTGCCTGAGACAATACAGAAAAGCCGCAAGGCGATTCGTACCATTTGGCAGAATATTGTAGTAGCAAATATGATTAACTTTGCCGCAATTATTCTGGCTGCTCTTGGTCTGTTAGGACCTGTTGCCGCTGCTATTGTGCATAATGTTGGTTCGATTTTAGTCGTATTGAACTCTGCGCGTTTATTACGCAATTGATTATGTAGAGTGAACAAGAGATGTGGTTATCGTATAACGTATACAAAACTCCTGTAAGATGAGATTTTATCTCAATCCTGCAGGAGTTTTGCATTTTTATAGTAATATAGAAAATATAAAAAATATAAAAAGACTATGATTGAGATATGCTTATATCCAGATTTAAATAGTGGGAGGGCCCTATAATGAAAAATCTAGGAGGACCGCAGGGAAAACAATTATTTAGCCAATTGCCTGGACCTATTGTAACCCAATATTTAAGTCACTGTCTTACTAAAAAATATAAAAAGAAAGCAGAGATTTTTGGACCAGAGGAGCATTCTGAGTATATTTATCTTGTGGTTAGCGGCAGAATTCGTGTGTATTTACGGTACCCAAACGGTAAAGAGTTCACTCTCACGCTGCTGGATGCGGGGGATACTTATAGTGGTCATACCCGTGCTTTTGGTCAGGCGATTGCCGATAGCGAAATTTTATTTATTCCTGTAGATGCATTTCGAAATTTGCTCATGGAAGTTCCTTCCTTCGCGATGACCGTAATCGGAGTGCTGGGAGACTCCTTAAAAAATTCAATTAACACCATTGAAAGTCTTGTTTTTAAAGAAGTGAATAAACGGCTCTATCAGTTCATTTATAGCCTGGCTTTGTCTAGTGACAGACAAGAATTACATTCCTTCCAGGTTAATATCGGGTTAACCCATCAGCAGATTGCTACGATTGTGGGAAGCACAAGGCAGACGGTGAACACATTCTTTAATAATCTGCAAAAAGAAGGAGTACTCATTCTTGGAAAGGATAAGATCATCATTCAAAAATTTGATATCATTATGGAGCGAGCCAAGGATGATGATGAATAGAAATATAAAAAAAAACATAAGATTCTGTCAGCTAGCCGACATTTTTATTTCCGTCTCTCTGCTAGTGTATAGATAAGTGGACTAAAGAACCGGGTGGATGTTTTTCTCCAGCTGGTTTAAAGTTGAACTTATTTTAGGATCAATTTGAGGGGGAGGATTTACAATGCCTAAGACTCAGGATCACACTCATACGCAGAGGATCTCTTTGGATCATGACTTTGAAGTTCTTTACGAGAAGGCTTGTGAAGCAGGTATTGAGACAGCATTTTCTCGGGCAAAACAAACCCCCGTTCCTTGTCCTTTTGGGTCTGCAGGAGTTTGCTGTAGACACTGTTTGGAAGGTCCATGCCGTATAGG
This sequence comes from Pelosinus fermentans JBW45, assembly GCF_000271665.2. Classification (GTDB taxonomy): domain Bacteria; phylum Bacillota; class Negativicutes; order DSM-13327; family DSM-13327; genus Pelosinus; species Pelosinus baikalensis. Next base: position 166,183 of record NZ_CP010978.1, read on the forward strand.
ATTAAATGGCAAAGGACCCCAGGAAGGCATATGTGGAGCGAATGGAGATACGATTGTTGCTCGCAACTTATTAACGATGATGATCGAAGGTGCGGCAGGACACGCCGAGCATGGCAGAGAGACTGCCTTGGCATTATTAGAAGCCTCAGAGGGGCATTCTGATTATCAGATTAAAGGTGTGGAAAAGTTATATCAGGTAGCTGCTGGTCTGGGAATTGAAACGAATGGCAAAGCAGTGGCGGATATTGGAAAGCAAGTGGCTCTCAAGGCATTAGAAGACTTTCAGAAACAAGCAGGGGCGATGAATTGGCTAACGCTTCACGCCCAGCAGCAATCAATCGATAAGTGGGATGAGCTTGGTATAACCCCTGTTAACATTCATTTAGAGATTTCCAAAGCTGTTACCCGAACATCAATGGGATGCGATGCTGATCCGGTAAACCTTCTTTTGGGCTGTTTGACCATGGGACTGGTAGATGGCTTTGGCGGTCTGCATTTGTCTTCGGATTTACAAGACATTCTGTTTGGTGTACCTAAATTGGTGAAATCCAACTTTAGACTTGGTGTAATAAAAAAAGAAATGGTTAATATTGCAGTACATGGTCATGTTCCTTTATTGTCGGAGAAAATTGTAGAATGGTCTCGGAAATTATCGGAAGAAGCAAAAGCTGCCGGAGCCGCAGGCATTAATGTTGTGGGGATATGCTGTTCGGGCAATGAAATGCTCATGCGTCATGGAATACCTGCAGCTTCTAGTTTTTCATCTCAGGAACTGGTCATTGTAACGGGTATGCTCGAAGCAATGATCGTAGACGTGCAGTGTATTATGCCTGGCATTCAAAAGGTAGCGGAGTGTTATCACACCGAGATTATTACAACTCTGCCTTATGTTAAAATTGCAGGATCTACCCATGTTGACTTTCATTCGGATAAGGCGGATAAAGCGGCTCAGGATATCGTTCGTAAAGCAATTGCCAATTTCCCCAAAAGAGATCATCAGAAAATTACCAGCTTTACCGGGACTGTAGAAGCATATGCGGGTTTTTCCAATGAACAAATCATAGAAGCGCTAAGTGCGTTAAATAAAGAAGATCCCCTTAAGCCCCTGCTTGATGCAATAAGCAGCGGAGCCATTCGAGGGGTTGCAGCCATCGTTGGCTGTACAAATGTCCGTGAATTTCAAGACTGGGGAAATGTTACTGTTGCCAAAGAGTTACTCAAGAATAATGTTCTAGTCGTTGCTACAGGTTGCTCGGCTCATTCTTTAGCAAAACATAACTTGATGAACATGCAAGGCTTGGAATACTGTGGTGAATCCTTGCGGGGTGTCTTAAAGGCGATTGGGCAAGCTGTTGGTCTTGAATCTCTGCCGCCGACTCTTCATATGGGAAGCTGTGTGGATAATTCCCGTCCTGCCGATCTGTTGACGGCTGTGGCAAATCGATTAGGCGTGGAAGTTAAGGATTTGCCTGCTGTTGGATCTTGCCCAGAAACCCATAGCCCGAAAGCATTGGTCATTGGTACGTACTTTTTAGCCAATGGAGTGGATGTTCACGTTGGTGTGAATCCTCAAGTATCTGGTTCCCAGTTTGTCACAGATGTACTATGTAATGGTGCGAAAGATGACGGTTTGAATTTAGAAAAGCTTTTTGGCGGTAAATTGATCTATGAAAAAGATCCGGTGAAGGCAGCAGCTATTTTGTTAAGACGAATTGAAGAAAAGCGCCTGGCGCTGGGCCTCAGTTCAAAATTGGAGTCAGAAGTATGAAAGAAAAAGGGATAAAGATTGCCATATCCGGTAAGGGCGGTGTGGGTAAAACAACGCTGGCATCACTGCTGTGCCATATTTTATCCCGAAAGAAAAGTAAGGTGCTTGCCGTTGATGCAGATCCTGATGCCAATCTTGGTATGGCACTGGGATTCAGCTCAGCGCTTCTCGCTCAAGCAACAACCATTGCCCAGGATGAGAAGCTGATTGAAGAACGTACTGGAGCAGTTCCCGGAGAATTCGGTGGCTGGTTTGCACTAAACCCCTTTGTGGAAGATATACCGGAGAAATATGTAGTAAAACAAGGGAATATCAGTCTATTGCAGATGGGGGCTAAATCCACAGGTGGTACAGGATGCGCATGTCCCCAAAGTATATTGCTGAAATCTCTCTTAAACCATTTGGTAGTAGAGCGGGATGAGGCAGTTATTGTTGATATGGAAGCAGGTTTAGAGCATTTAGGGCGGGGTACTGCCGAAGGGGTAGATGCCTTTATTATCGTAGTGGAGCCTGGGCAGCGCAGCTTTGCTACTGCACGTGCCGTTGCCAAAATGGCCAAAGATTTAAGTGTTCAAAATGTATATGTTGTTGTGAGTAAGCTTCACGGAGTCAATCCATCCTCTATCAAAGATGAACTGCAGGATTTAAACGTAATTGGTTTTCTGCCCTATAAAGTGGAGGCAGTTTATGCCGATCTGCAAGGAAAGACGATCTTTGATTTGTGTCCCGACCTGGTAGAAGAAGCCGCTGCTATCTTAGATCGAATTGACAAAGAGTTGGCAGAGGCTATTGAAAACAGCCAAGTGTAAATAAGTAAATAGGAAGAAGCCAGGAGTATCAATTGACCATACTCCTGGCTTCTTCCTATCTACAGTATAGAATTTATGAACTCTAAAGGTATAAGACCGCTGATGCGGCATCTTCGCGTCTTCGCGGTTCAAAATCGTTTTATTTTACCCTATCTCTCTTTTCTCTGTGTTCTCTGCGCCTCTGGGTTCGGTTCTGTTTTTATGTTTTAAAAGATAACTATTCTATGTTATTATGGGTGAAGGAGAATCATTATATGGAAAACGGAGGATCATGAAGTGAAAAAAATCATTGTATTCCTACTCATATGTGCTATGACGGTTGTTCTCGGAGCTTGCGCTAACAGTAAAAAAGAAGGCGCTGATTCAAAGTCGGGACAACTGCAGAATATTACCATTGGGCTTATGCCTGATGTGGATTCCATTCCCTTCATTATTGCCCAGGAAAAGGGATATTTTAAAGAAGAAGGAGTAACGGTAATACTCAAACCATTTCGAAGTGCTGTAGACCGGGATAGTGCCCTGCAAAGCGGCAATTTAGATGGAGCGATTTCGGATATGCTGGCCGAAGCCTTTGCTAAGGAAGGTGGATTTGATACCGTGATTACCTCTTTAACAAGCGGCAGTTATAAGCTGGTCATTAACAAAGATGAAAAGATTACATCCATTAAAGAGCTGAAAGGCAAGGATGTCGCTATATCAAAAAATACAATTATTGAATATGTAACGGACAAGATTATGGCAGAAGGGGGACTTACTCCAGAGGACATTCATAAAGTTGTGATCCCTCAAATTCCCACAAGGTTGGAGATGCTGCAAAGCGGCAAGGTGGCTGCTGCCACTCTGCCGGAGCCCATGGCAAGTATTGCTGTGCGCAACGGTGGCAAGTTACTAAATAGTTCAGATCAACTGGGCATCAATCCTGGGGTTCTGATCTTTACTACTAAGGCAGTGAATGAAAAAGATAAGGAACTTCAAGGGATGTATCGAGCTTACAATAAAGCCATAGAGTATCTATCCAAGGAGCCTATGGAAAATTATATTGACCTGTTAATAGAAAAAGGCGGTTTTCCTGAAAGTGTGAAAGGCGCGCTGGTCCTGCCTCAATATAAGAAAGCCGTGGCACCAGGGGCAGCCGATGTTGAAGATTGTGTGACATGGCTTCAAGCCAGGCAATTGATCCAAAAGGTCTATCCCTACAAAGAATTGGTTGATGATCGGTTTGTAAGGTAATGATTCAAATTAAGAACTTAAACGTTACCTATGAAGCCATGGGAGAGGGATACGCTGCTCTTGAAAATATTAATCTGGAGCTTGGGGCAGGAGAGACCTGCGCTATTATTGGACCTTCTGGCTGCGGCAAGTCCACGCTTTTAAAAGTATTGGCAGGGATTATCAGAAAATATGAAGGTGTAGTAGAAATAAATGGACAGCCTATTATGCCGATGCAGCAGAAAATTGGCTTTATTCCCCAAAACTATGGACTGCTGCCTTGGAAGAATGTATATGAAAATATCCGTTTGAGTGCCAAAATTAAAAATAAAAAAGATCGCGATCATTCTAAAGAACTAGATTTTTTTATTCAGCAGTTAGGGCTGGCAGGCTTGGAAGGCAGGTATCCTGGAGAATTAAGTGGAGGGCAGCAGCAGCGAGTTGCCTTGGCTCGTTCCTTTCTGCTAAAGCCGGATTTGCTATTAATGGATGAGCCCTTTTCTGCCTTAGATGCGATGACGCGAGAAGAAATACAAAATGTTTTCTTGGATGTTTGGCGCAAATATTCCGTTTCCACCATTCTTGTCACTCACTATGTAGAAGAAGCTTTGTATTTAGGACAAAAGATTGTAATTTTATCTGGTATTCCCGGAACGATCAGCAAAATAATTGATAATCCTCTCTTTGGCATAGAAAATATTCGAAACCATCAAGATTTTTTTCAACTCAGCCTTACACTGCGAAAAATGATAAAAGAGGATTGGTCAAAATGATAGAACAGCGAAGGGGAGTTTGGTATCTTTACGGCATACTGATTTTTTTCACTTTATGGTATATGGCTGCCAGCTTAGTAAATCTGCCAATTATCCCAACGCCTTGGATTGTGATGAAGAATTTACTGGGGATTTTTATTCCCAAAATTCTAATTCACGGTTCCTATAGTTTATGGCGTATTGTGGCGGGGGTTATTTTAGCTGTGATTGTCGGGGTTCCTGTAGGTCTATGCATGGGTTATTTTCCAAAATGGGACAGGGCCTTATCGCCCATTGTATATTTAACCTATCCCATACCTAAAATTGCATTATTACCGATTATGATGCTGTTGTTGGGATTAGGAGAAGTATCAAAAATCCTTATGATTTTTTTAATCATTGTTTTTCAGGTCATTATAGCCGTACGGGATGGAGTCAAAAGTATACCGAAGGAAACATATTATCCTTTATATTCATTAGGGGCTACATTTGGTGATATTTTCCGGGAAATTCTCATACCTGCTTCCATGCCTAAATTTTTGACATCGATACGAGTGGCTATGGCAACGGCAATTTCCGTGCTGTTTTTTACAGAAACATTTGGCACTGAGTATGGGATGGGATATTTCATTATGGATGCCTGGATGCGGGTAAATTATTTGGAAATGTATTCAGGTATCGTGGTGCTAAGCTGCATGGGGCTGGTTTTATTCGGTGTGATTGATTATTTGGATCGAAAAATATGCCACTGGCAGTATAAATAAAGTAGAATGTAGCGTACATTGTAAAGTCCCAGCAATATTTTCTTGTAGAAGAGAATATCGCTGGGACTTTATTGTGGTGTATTTCTGGAAAATAACCATATATAGCCGTAGCCAGGCAAAGGATAAGCATAACTATAAGCGTAGGTTAAGTACAACGGCGGAGCGTTAGTTATGCTTATCCTTTGCCGTTCTAAATAAGGAGGCAAGTATGCAGCTACTGCTGTCAGAGCCTTTTTTTTGATTCCAGATATAACACTTTTATAAATTTTTTAATATTGATATGAGAATTGGAGATGGAAGGTTTTATATTATTTTGTAAGTTGAGCATCATTTTTCGGACTTCAACAAAATCATAGAACTTTGGTGCATATTCTTCAAATTTTGGATTGGCGTAATCCGTAACGCCGATGGAAGATAGATGATGCAGTCCTTGAAAGATAGCGCGGCGCACTCGCTGCTCTAATGCTTTTGTTTCTTTTTTTATATCATTCGGGTTAGACAAGCCCAGCTTCTTCATTGCTACATTCATAAAGATATCTTTTAAAGAAGGAAATTCCTGCTCTAATGGTTGATGATTTTCATAGCTTTTTAGATAGTCCAGCATGCCTAACAAGTCGTTGCAGCCATTTTCTCCGATCATTCCCAATTCAGCGAGCAGGTTTTGTCCCGATGCTACAATGGAATGTTTACTTATCGCAGCAGTTCCAGATGCAGGAGGATTTTTTTCGGTATTGAGCACATTCAGGTTTTTCTCAATATTATGAATCACATTCTGCAGCCTTACATGTTCCATTACATTTTGAATAATGCCGATAACTTCCAGGCGATTAATAGGTTTGGTAATGTAATAGTTTACTCCTAGTAAATAGGCATTGCCGATCATTTCTTTATTATCTACTTGGGAGAGCATGATAATTTTTCCGCCAAATCCGGGTTTTATTGCACGAACCGTTTCAATTCCATCTCGCACGGGCATGAGTAGATCAATCATGAGAATATCAACAGCTTTCACGTTTAACAGATGACCATCAATGGCAGCGCCATTTTCCGCTTCTCCTACTACAATTCCGAGGTCATAATCTTCAATGATTTCTGACAACATAGAACGGATTGCCTCATCATCATCAACAATAAAAAAACGCATGATATTATCCTTCCCTTATTAAATGTTGTGGTGGTAACGTTATGGTGAAAATGGTCTCATTGCTAGGAGAATTTTCTTCGAGTGTAAGACTGCCGTTTAGACTATTGGCTAAATCTTTAATATATGGCAGGCCCATACCTGTAGACGGATTGCCTGATACATCAAACTTAGTAGTGTAGCCAGGTTTGAAAATCAGATTTCTTTTTTTGAGGGGAATTCCTGGCCCCGTATCGGCTACCTGGAAGGCGATATATTGCTCCTTGCGATAAAACAAGATTCTGATACAGCCAGAATCTTGAATGGATTCTACGGCATTGGATACCAGATTATTGACGAGAGATAAAACTGTATACACGTGCAATGGTGGCAGAGTTTTTTCAACCTGCAGGTCAAAGGCTATATTCTTGCCCAAGGAGCGGGCATATTTTTGATGGGATTGTACGATAATTTCTGCTAGTTCCGAGGCAGTCATATAGTCATGCAATTCACCGTCTGAGATTAACTGGGTAAGACTGGCATAGATTCTCTGGTTATCTTTTTTTATTTCATGTACTTGTCCGGCTATTTCCAGTATGTTCTGCGCCAGTTGGTTTTTAGTAAGCAAAAAATGATCATCATTTACATCTTTATATAATTTATAACAGTCTCGCGTGATATTTTCTGCATTTTGCAGAGACTTAGTAAGCTGAATGGCTTCTTCATATAAACCGGAAATTAATAGCAATATGTGCTTGTTTTGTTCTTTTTGCTGTTCAGCAGCAAATTCCGCATGGCGTAAGTTTGTAATAAAAAAGAAGCTTAGAACAAAAAAGCTGCGTATAACGGCAGCAATTAAAAGCTTACTAATAATCGAAAATGTAAGTATAAAGGCTGCACTGGAATAGGTAAGGGGGAGTAAGAGTTCTATTATACTAGCGGTAATTTCTGCTAGTATGGACAACATTCCAATACATAAGGGGCTGCTATATAAATCATTGGCTTTTGCCAAATAAAAGATCCCTGCATAAATCACATAATAAAGAAATGCTGGCAGGTGAAATAAAAAACTAGAAGTCCAAGATCCATCCCCCGTACTCCAGTCTAAGAGCATGCGAAAGATTAAAACGGACAAACCAGAAAGCAAGCCTGACAGCATAAATGAGGTGCTGCGCAGCCATAATAGAAAAAATAAAAATGCTGGTGAGCCAAAACTAACACGGAAAGAGTGAAAGTCCCCTTCAAAAGGATAAAATTTTAATTCGCCGGCTAAGGGCACAATGAACATCATTAGCAAAATCGCAATATAGTGTTTCTTCATTTTCAGGTACACTTCCTTGGACGGGAATCTTGGGAATGCTGTTGGTACTCTTTACAGAATAACAGAAAATATAACTGTCTTCCAGGCATTCTTTTTAAAGTTTTCAGTAGCTTTCTAGTATTATGTTGGATTTTATAGGCTGCGTGATACAGTAAAATCAGAAAATTGTATTACATTAGACTTTTCCATCATACCAGAGAAAATAGAAAGGACGATGAAAAAATGAAGAAAATTAAATTTGGATTAGGTATGCAGATTCTGATTGGTCTTGTATTAGGCGTTGCAGTCGGTGCTGCTTACTATGGTGATCCAACGATTGAAGGGTACCTTAAACCCTTAGGGGACATGTTTATTAGGCTGATTAAAATGATTGTGGTACCTATCGTGGTTTCCTCCCTGATTGTTGGGATTGCGGGTGTTGGTGATGCCAAGAAGCTTGGGAAAATAGGTGGTAAAACTATTCTTTTTTTCGAAATTGTCACGACGATAGCTATTGTTATGGGACTTATCATTGCCAACGTAGTAAAACCCGGAATTGGCATTGAAAACAGTGGTACTCTTGCTAAAACGAATATTGCCAATTATGTGAATACTGCGGAAAGTATGAGTCAGCATAGTTTTGCCGATACCTTTGTTAATATTGTTCCTACGAATGTGTTTGATGTACTGGCTAAGGGTGATTTACTTGCTATCATATTTTTCTCCGTTATGTTTGGGCTAGGAGTAGCAGCGATTGGAGAAAAAGGAAAACCTGTTCTTAAGCTTTGCGAAGGAATTGCAGAAACCATGTTTTGGGTGACGAACCAAATCATGAAATTTGCACCTTTTGGTGTGTTTGCCTTAATTGGTTCAACCGTTGCTAAATTTGGTCTTCAATCTTTGATTCCTCTGGGGAAACTGGTTATTACAGTTTATGGAGCGATGTTTGTATTTGTCTTCGTGGTACTGGGGGGGATTGCCAAACTTTATGGTCTGAGCATCATGAATTTTATTAAGGTACTGAAGGATGAATTGATTCTTGCTTACACAACAGCAAGTTCAGAAGCTGTTCTGCCTAATATTATGTTGAAAATGGAAAAGATGGGCTGTCCCAAGTCGATTACAACGTTTGTAATTCCTACAGGTTATTCATTTAATCTAACTGGTTCGACCCTTTATCAGGCAGTTGCTGCTATTTTCTTAGCCCAATTATATGGTATTGATTTGTCCATTCGCAGTCAAATTGACTTGATGCTGGTGCTTATGCTTACCTCTAAAGGTATAGCAGGTGTGCCAGGCGCATCCTTTGTTGTATTATTAGCAACCCTTGGTACCGTAGGAATTCCGGCAGAAGGATTGGCCTTTATTGCAGGAGTTGACCGTTTTATGGACATGGCAAGAACGGTTGTCAATGTTATTGGCAATGCATTAGCTGCAGTAGTAATTTCTAAATTGGAACATCAATACGATACTAAAAAAGAAGAAGAAATACTTCGTAAAATTGCATAGGATTATTACTATACTTTTTAAAAAAATAGTCTGAGGCTTTGCAAATAAGCTTCAGGCTTTTTTATTTACCATTATCAGTTATAAAATAAGAATTTAAAAGCAAATTACAAAGTTTATCACTTATAATGATTTAATAATTATAAGTGTGAGGGGAAGTGATAATCCCATGGTTAAGATAAAATACTTATGGATATCCCAAAACAAGAAATGGCAGTATCACAATGTATCGATACTGCTCATCACGATCTTTTTGCTGACGGGGATAGTGGCTCCTGTTCATGGGCAAAGTGGTTTGCTAGAGATTACTACCAGGGAGCCTGGAACCGTTTATCTGGATAATACAAGAATCACCAAATATGTTAACAGTGGAATTCTAGATGGCTGGGTAAAAAAAGTAGTTACGGACAAAGAAAGAAAAGCAAAACTGGAAAGTATCAAAAAGGCTAAAAAGGCATCGAAGAAAGAAAAGGCAAAAGCCAAGGAAATAAAGGAACTCTATAAAAAGATGTCTTATCAATACATACATATTCAATTTGATTCTAAAAATTTTAGATATAAAGTTCTGGAATCCTATCACTATGATAAAGATTCCCAGTTTATTTCTCGAGATACAAACTCATCTGACTGGGTTGCAGTTCCTGTTGATTCAACAGAGGAAAAAATTATGAGAAATATGACAGACTATATTCAAAATAATATTGAATACGTCACGATGAAGTAAAGCTAAAAAGTAGTGAGGGTAAAGGCAGTAGATAGTTGGGAGGGAATTTTAGTTGAAAAAAATAATAATAACCTTTATATCTTTCCTTTTACTCAATATGAATAATGTATTTGCCACGCCGATCAATGATCTGGAAAGAGAAGATACGGCTGTTGGTGTTATTAGCGGCAGCAAGAATAGTATGTACTATATAGAAATGCAAACTACGGATAATCTGATTCTCGGTATTTCTTACCGTGACTTAAGAGATGACAAGAGTGCAACGGATTATTATGCCCAGATTAGAACGGATAATGAAACATTGAGAGTAATCATTGGAAATCGAATTTCTGACTCTCATTCCAAAGGATATTTGGGTGGAGCCGTACAGCGCGAATTAGCTGATGATCTAGAAGGCTACGCTTCTTTAATTGCTGGAAATGGTTTGCAAGAATTACAACTGGGTGCTAACTATCGATTGACGGATACCAGTGATCTAAATATCAATTTGTCCACTCTTTCTGGTAATAAATCGAGTATTGGCATAGGTGTTAGTTGTAAATTTTAATCGATCCAGGACTCCTAGTGCCTCATCTGCATTAAAAAGCTGCTACTTAGCAGTCTTTTTCCGTCCAGCCTGTCGTCGCCTTACAGATTCCCGATCTGCGCGGCTCCTCCGCCTTGCAGGTCGAAAAGATCCTCACTAAATTATCTATAGTTTTAACGCAAATGAGATACTAGCGATTCTTAACTCCCACTTGCAGCAGGCTGTAAATAGCCTTTTGTAAATACATCGAAGATCATAAAAGAAGATCCTGCATCCTTGCAGGGTCTCTTTTTAGTTAGTAAGAAAGTATAATTTTCATTGATGGAAAAAGATGAGATGCCGCTGAGGCGGCACACAAAGGAGAGCACAAAAAAATATAAATAAAGGTTTTATATGGTTTAAAGAATGTGCAACGTTTTTCTATGGTAGGATAGATTCTATGTTCTAAAATCTATATTTAATAATCATATTTTATTGTCAATGGTAGTACTATTAATAAGCGACTGTCATAAAGACAACGGCATTTGCTTAGGAAAAAAAGGAGTGAGGACTAAATGACAGTACCCGATACTATGGAGGGAGCTTATATCTTAAGTGTGATTGATTTTCTCTTAAGTTTTGTAATTATCTGGGGTATGAGTCTAGTATTATATATTTTCCCGTATTTAAATAAACTAGGGTACCTGGATGATAGTAAATTAAGAGGCGGGCATTAGAACGAATTTGGTTGAAGATATATTAGGGGGAACATACATGTTTCAGCAAATCCTATCTCTCATGGTAAATCTTGCAGAACAGACTGGACTGGCCCAAATTTGGTGGGGTAATATTTTCATGATCTTAGTAGGTGCAATGCTTGTCTACTTAGCACTTTATCGAAAATATGAGCCATTTTTGTTACTGGGAATTGGATTCTCGTGTATTGTTGCGAATGTCCCTGGATCGGACCTTACCCAGCCTGGGGGATTGTTTTATTATGCGTATCAGGGAGTAGAGCTGGTCATTATACCGCCTCTTATTTTTTTAGGCGTAGGTGCGATGACTGATTTTGGTCCTATGATTGCAAATCCTAGTTTGATGATTCTTGGTGCAGCCGCTCATTTAGGAATTTTTATTGCTCTGATTGGAGCAAAAGCACTTGGCTTTACATTAGCTGAAGCTGGTGCAATCGGCATTATTGGTGGAGCTGATGGCCCTATGGCGATCTTTGTTACTATGAAGCTTGCGCCCCATTTGCTGCCGCAAATTGCTGTAGCTGCCTATTCCTATATGGCTTTGATGCCCCTTATTCAGCCGCCTATCATGAAATTGTTGACTTCCCCGGCAGAACGGCAGATTGTTATGGTGCAAAGCCGCAAGGTGAGTCGCCTGGAGAAAATCTGTTTTCCTTTCGTTATGGCGGTCATTGTGAATCTTTTGCTGCCGCCAGTTGCCCCATTGATCACGATGCTTATGCTGGGCAATATGTTGCGAGAAGTACTATTGGTTGATCGTTTGGCAAGTACGGCAGCCAATGACTTAATGAATGTAATTACCATTACTTTGACGGTAGCTGTCGGGTCAACCATGGAGGCGGATAAGTTCTTAAATATAAAAACTCTGCAAATTATTGTCCTTGGATTAATTGCTTTTATCGGAGGGACTGCTTCAGGGGTAATTGGTGCTAAAATTATGAATTGGTTCAGCGGTGGGAAGATTAATCCACTGATCGGTTCCGCGGGCATTGCTTCCGTACCCATTGCAGCCCGGGTCTCTCACGTGGTAGGGCTACAAGAAAACCCTTACAATTTTTTAATCATGCATGCGATGGGGCCCAATCTTGCAGGTGTTTTTGGTACAGCGATATCTGGCGGCATCATGCTAGCGCTTATTGGCGTTAAATAAGGAAGTTTCTAAAATAAAAGGCAGGTGGAAATCATAAACACAACAGCGTTTGTTTTGGCATTGGTGGTAACTTTAGGCTACTATTTCTTTTCTGCATATAGAGAAAAAAGATAAAGGGAGCGGTATAGATGATGTGGCTTGGTTTAGCCATTTTTGTAATTGGTGTGATTGTAGTATTGCGGAAAAATAGGTCACAGAAAGAAGAAATTGTCATGCAGCAAAATCATGGGCAGCATGGAATCCTAACTGCGTCTGCTAGTACTGATGCAAATGTTGAAGATGAGTATATCATTGCCGCTATTACAGCAGCCATTCATGAATTTACTGGCTCAGGAGAATTTGAAGTAGTGAGGATTAGGCCGACTGCGCAAAATTGGATATTAACGGGTCGGCAAAATTTACTTATAAATCGTTAAGGTATAGAAAAGGGACAAAACCTATAAGTATTGGAGGAGGACCATGACGAACTATACGATATTGGTGAATGGAAGATCCTATGATGTTACTGTACAGAAAAAAAAGACGCCTGCTGACACATTCGTGAGTACTGGTAAAACCACTGCTCCCAGTCCAGCAGCCCAGCCAGCTTTGTCAGTTGGTGGTGAAGGCGAAAAGGTTACAGCGCCAATGCCAGGTAAGATCATTGAAATACATGTATGTCTGGGAGAACGTGTTAAGAAAGGGCAAGCCTTATTGATTATGGAAGCAATGAAAATGCATAATCCGATTCTTGCAGCGAAAGATGGTACCATTAGTAAGTTATTTGTCAAAGTGAATGATTCGGTGCAAAGTGGTCAGCCCTTACTATCCATTGGAACATAATAGCGAAAACCGCTCCGAGGCATTAGCTAAAGAGCGGTTTTTTTATAAAGTTTTGTAAGTGCAAAAACATAAAAAAATTATGAACCACAAAGGCACAATGCCGCTGCCACGGCACACAAAGGAGAGCACGAAAAAATAAATACCCCCCCTTTGTGTCCTTTGTGCCTTTGTGGTTTGATTAGACTCGAAGCGTTTTTACTAATTTTTGATACCTGTTTATCCTATTAGGACAACCGATTATTGATACGCTGGTCTGCTTTTTCAAAAAGACGCTTGCGATTGACGACTGCCCGCTGGTGGCGCCCACGACCAACTTCGCCATAATCATCAGAGGCTACGATATCAAATACCAGATTTTCACCGTTAATTTCAATGAGGGTAGATTTTACTCGTAGGGTCATACCCATGCAGGTGGGGGCATCGTGAGTAAACTCAAATGAGGTTCCTACCGTTGTAAAGCCTTCTGGGAGACGATTTTCTACTATTGCAATTGATGCATCAATCATTAAAGAAACAAATGCAGGAGTGGCAATCAAGGTCCCTAGTGAGCCTCTGCCATAATGTGTGGCAGTATCAGACTCATCCACTAATTTCTGAACCGTATTATTCATACCCGGCAGTAAGGAACTTCTCAAGTCAAACATATGGATAGCCTCCCTTTTATATATGATAGAAAAGCACTATAGATCTATTATATAGCAAACGCATTAATGTTCCAATATATGTAAAATGTATACAGAAGTCAAACAGAATGAAAAAGCAATGAACCGCAAAGGGGTTTATTTTATAGTTCTCTTTGTGTTTTAAAGAGAACATCGGAGTGATTCGTTATTATTCTTTGGCTAGCGGCTTTTTCACAGGAAAATCGAAGCAAGTAGTGACTGATTAGAGAAAGAATGATATCATAGTATCATAGTTGCAAAAGAAACTACTTATTACATGTATAAGTAGTTTCTTTTGTGCGTAAATAAACCCAAAAGGGTAGTAAAAAAGTTCAGCCTTAAAAGTACCTTAAGTGGCAATCTCCCTATTAGAGTGTATTTATGAAGCTGTTTTTGAATCAGGGAATTAACGTCTGGAATGCCTGTGCTTTCTAGATTGTGATAAATGAAAAGGATAAGGTGAGGGAATGAAATGGAAATTGTAATCATCAGCTTACTGGCAGGATGTTTATTGGGGGCTAGTAATATAATTACGGAAAAATGGATTGGACATTTGGATAAAATCGTAATGGCAATTGTTTTTGTTTTATTAATTGCTGTTGGTATTGGAATTGGCAGCAATCGAGAGCTCATTGGAAACTTAACGTTGTTAGGCTACAAAGCAATGGTGATCGCAGGTTTAAGTACGATTGGCAGTGTGTTTGCGTTATGGTTTGTCGTTTTAAAAGTAGATTTTTTTCAACATCACAAAAAAGAGGAAGAGCAATTATGAAAATGATTAGCTGTATTGTGGCAGCGGTTTTAGCAGGCATTGCTCTTGGATGGATGCTGCCTTCTTTGATGAACCCCGAGGTGTTGGATCAGGTAATCACCTATGTATTGGCGGTCATGCTATTTGGTGTAGGGATCAGCATAGGATATAATCGCCGGGAGTTAGTAAAGATAAAAGCCGTCGGCTGGCGTATTATATTAGTACCCGTAGCGATTGCGGGAGGAAGTCTTTTGGGGGCTTCTATTGCCAGCATGTTTTTAGATATGTCCTTGAAAGAAGTGTTAGTTGTTGGGGCGGGATTTGGCTGGTATAGTTTGTCTAGTGTGCTCATTACTCAGCTTTATAGTGCTGAGTTGGGAGCTATTGCATTTTTGGCTAATGTTTTCCGTGAATTAATGGCATTTGTCTTAATTCCCTTTTTAGCCATTCATATTGGAAAGATTGTGGCGATCGCTCCCGGCGGTGCGACAACCATGGATTCTACCTTGCCGATTATTGCTAAAATGACGGATACACCCACGGCAATGATTGCCTTCGTAAGCGGTCTAATATTAACAACAATGGTACCATTTCTGATCCCCTTATTATTGGCGATTTATTAAAGTAAGTGTGTCTTTTTAAATCATGCAATAAATTGGCTGTTATTTCGTCATGTATAATAGTGGTACAATAGGAAAGAAGAGTCATATTATAGTGAATCATAGAATTCTGGCTAGGTTGGGGGAATTCAGATGCTATGTATAACCAAGAAAAAGATGTAGTCGAGATCATTGTTAAAGAGCGAAAGAATGAGGCGTTAACATGTCATATGGGATCCTATTTATAAACTGTGCCTTTGTATTATATACAGTTGGAGTTTGGAGTGAGAAGATACAAGGTAAATTAAAACGAGGGCATTTGGTCCTTTTCTGGTTAGGAATTGTATGTGATGTTCTAGGAACATCAGCCATGGGGGAAATCGCCAAGGGGCATGTTGCTAGTGTCATACCCATAACCAGCGATTTTCACAGTTTGACTGGTATTATAGCGCTGCTATTGATGCTATTGCATACATGTTGGGCAACGGTCATTATCGCAACTCATAAAGAAAGCTGGATTCAAAAGTTTCATCGCTATAGCTTAATCGTCTGGTTGATTTGGTTGCTGCCCTTTATTAGTGGAGCAATTGCCCATTTTCTATAAATAAGCCAGTTGCCAAGAACTGGTATAGCAAAAAGGTTTTGGATTCATACTTCTGAACCATTCTATTTGAGAAAGATTGCAGGGCATATTACAAGAAAAATTTCCTGAAATTCTAGCAGGGGATGATATTAAATGGAACTTCACCAAATTCCTCATTGACCGCCAGGGGAATGTTGCAGGACGTTATTAGCCGACAACCGCGCCTTGTTTTGTTTTTTATTCTAAGTCCTTAATTGTACTCTTGCAGGAAAATGTCTTTGAATGGTAAATAAAACATAAATAGCGATTGTGGATTACTTTTCCAAGAATCTATGATCATGAGAACAAGGGAGGATATTATGGAAAAATCAAAGGTTTATTTCACAAATATGCGGGCAACTAGCAAGATGAACTTGCTGCAAAAGCTGGAGCGATTAGTAAGGAAAGCTGGAATTGAGCAAATTGATTTTACAGGTAAATTTAGTGCTATCAAAATACATTTTGGTGAACCTGGCAATCTTGCATATCTTAGACCGAATTACTCCAAAGTGATTGCAGATGTAATCAAAAATTTAGGCGGCAGAGTATTTCTTACGGATTGTAATACCTTATACGTCGGAAGACGTAAAGATGCTCTTGAGCATTTAGATGCAGCATATGAAAATGGCTATAATCCCTTCACTACTGGCTGTCAGATTATTATAGGTGACGGTTTAAAAGGTACGGATGAGTCATATGTACCTGTGCCTGTTGGAGAATATGTGAAAGAAGCGAAAATTGGTCGTGCTGTAATGGATGCGGATATTATTATCAGCCTAAGTCACTTTAAGGGTCACGAGCTGACAGGGTTCGGCGGTGCGTTAAAGAATATCGGCATGGGCTGTGGTTCAAGGGCTGGCAAAATGGAAATGCACAGTGACGGTAAGCCAAACGTTCGTACAAAAAGCTGTGTAGGCTGCGGCGCCTGTGTAAAAATTTGCGCTCATAGTGCCATAAGCCTTATCGATAAGAAGGCTCAAATTGATCATGCAAAATGTGTTGGCTGTGGAAGATGTATTGGGGTTTGCCATTTTGATGCGATTGGCGCTGCCTGGGACGAATCCAATGATGTCCTTAATAAAAAAATGGCCGAATACACTTGGGCGGTTTTAAATGGCAGGCCGCATTTTCATATCAGTTTAGTCATTGATGTTTCCCCATTTTGCGACTGTCATGCTGAAAATGATGTGGCGATCATTCCTGATATTGGTATGTTTGCATCCTTTGATCCCGTGGCCCTTGATATGGCTTGTGCTGATAAAGCAAATGCGGCGCCTGCCATTGCGGACAGCTATCTGGCAGAGCAGCTAAAGAATAAAAATGGCTCGTCGAATGACCATGATCATTTTCAAACGGCTCATCCTGAAACCAATTGGATGTCCTGTCTTGATCATGCCGAAAAAATCGGTATTGGCACCAAACAGTATGAGCTTATTGAAGTTTAGGCACAAAAAACTACCCACGTTTTTATAATGTGCGTAGTTTCTTCCCATGTATATTGAATTGTTCTTTAGAACCAAATCTTCGAACACTTTATACTATGTTTTACCGTCTCCTGGGTTTGATTCCTTGCTCTAACAATTCCTTGTCTAATCTTGCATAGGTAATGTCTCTATATTCTTCGAATGAAATTTCGTGAACTATTTCAGTGACTTTTCCAACAAGCGAAAGATGATATATCGCATCTTCTTTTTGCTTCTTGACTATCACATATTCTTTCCCATCCAAATCTGTGATCAATTTAAGTGTAATGTCGGCGCTCTCTGTTTCCTCACCCATAATCGTGTCTTTCGTTGTTCTATAGGTTCTGTACATTTATACTATCCTCATTTTCCCAGGAATCGGGTGTTGTGCTTCGTAAATGGAATGAATATCTCTCCTTCGTTGTGGCGAGGAGGAGTCCCCGCCACGTGCTGGTGCGGTGCTTTTGCCCCAACTGCATACTTTTTTCTTACCTTGGATTGCTACCAATTTATATCCCCCCATCTTCATCCTGTAGGAGGTTTCTTCTATCCCCAGTTCAGGATAGAAGAAACCAGCATACAGTTTGTTTCAGGGGAAATTAAAAAAACGCATATGCGAGGTCTTTTCAACCTACACATGCGCTTTGCTTCGTCTTGACTGCGCGCAGACGCTAAGCCTCTGCCAAAACTCACAATATTACTATTCCGAACAATGCATCCCTTGTTTTCAAGGAAAGATCACGGTATAATAAATTGTCGTCGTAGACAGCTAGCTGTTACGTGTAGGTGCTCGTACACCTGCTCGTGCCTGGGAGTGTTCCACCACTCTCAGGACACGGCGACTTTTTTAATTTCCACCTATTTCTAATTATATTATATTTTATGGAGATTGCAAGCTAAAATAGAGTGGAAAAAGTCCCTAAATTAACGAATTAAAACGTCAAAAATGCAACAATACGAAAAGGACCGCTCAAATCAGGATGAAAAATCCTTTTTAAGACGGCCCTTTTCTTTATGTATTTATTACAGTTTAAAGTGAACACCGCCAACGAAACCTTTTGAGATTACGTCACCTTTGGTGTCATCTTCAAATGTTAAATCTTTATATTTGGTGTCGTGATAACCAAGGTTAAAGTTAGTATCTTTGGCTATCTGGTAGCTTATGCCGATTTCATAGCCCCCCAGGTGGTTGCCTGTACTGAGTACTCCATAGACTTTCGTTTTTGGAGCGATTGGCATATTTGCAGCAATACCCACTACAAGTCCATCTTTTTGAGATCCGCCAACTGCCTCAGTTTGTGAAATACCTCCAAACACAGAAACATTAGCAATGGTGTCAAATATATTACTTATTACATTTAGCTGTTGGGCTTTAATTTCATTGCTTCCATTAAGAGGCGACTTTGTTTTGAAATTATTATAGGTATATTGTCCGGCAAAACCAAATCCAACCCCTGCTGTTACGCTGTATCCTACATTGTATTTTCCGTCAGCTTTTCCACTGTCATTTGTCAGGTCCGGAGCACCTAAATTCATATCAATTGAGATTTCCCCCAAAGAATAGTTTGGTACAGGGCTGGCTGAGCAAAGAGCTGAAGTGGAAATGAATAATAAAAAGACCACATAAATGATTTTTTTCAAGATAAAACCTCCCTATTTTTGTGTAAAATGATCTTTTGTATAGTTGTTACAAGGCAACCCTATCTATATTTTCTCTGTGTCCTCGATTAAAAAAGAAACACAAAGCAATTTTATATGGATTATAACAAAAGATTATTTTATTTGTATTTGAAGACTCGATATAAATCGCATATAGCTGCTTTTTGTCGTTTCATAAATAAGAATTGTGACAGAATCGACACATAAGTTACAACTGAATGTAATTTTAAGTTGGTATAATTTACAGATCTAAGATTCATTAGGAGGTAACATATGAGCATTCAACAGCGATGCTTTACAGCATTAATTCCCATGATCTTCATGCTGACTTTCAGTCAAGCTGCATTTGCAAACCCCTTAGAGCTGTCATTGGATGATAGCATTGCATTAGGAGGAATCGTAAGTGAGCAGTAAATATTCAACTAGAACATATGCCGCGATCATGATTTCGGCAATCTTAGTAGGTGCTGTAATTGTACATTCTGGTTGGTTCTCAAAGACACAAACCACCCAGGCTCCACAAGCAGTAGAAGTAAAAGCAACGAAAGTCGTACAGCGTGATACTCCGATTCAGTATGAATTCGTAGGACAAGTAAAATCGAAAGATGAAATCAAAATTATGTCTAAAGTATCTGGCAACATTGTGGCTAAAATGGTCAATGGCGGAGATTTAGTTTATAAGGGACAGCCATTGTTTCAGATTGATGACAAGCAGTATCGATCAGCCATAAATTCTGCTAGGGCAACCCTCAACAAATCAAAAGTGACACTACGTAATTCCCAAAAAGATGTGGAAAGGTATCAGAAATTAGCAAGTGTAAATGGTATTGCTCAGCAAACAGTAGATGCGAATGTGTCGCAAGCCGAAGAAGATGCTGCTACCGTTGACGTGAATCAGGCTAATCTGCAGCAGGCTCAACAGGATTCACAAGATACGTTAATCGTCTCACCAGTTGATGGACGAATTGATGTGAACGATGTAAGCAACGGATATTATGTAGTAGCGGGGTCCACTACTATGGCTACCGTATCATCAATGGACCCTATTTGGGTGCAATTTAGTATGAGTGAGAATGAATACTTAAACTTTGCTCAGCTTGGGAATGGTACGCTGCCAAGTAATTTTAAGGACAATCTCAAACTTACCCTTAGTAATGGAGTAGAATATCCGTTGATTGGTCATATTGAGCAAATTGATAAGGGCGTAAGTGATACTACGGGAACAATTACACTAAAAGCAGCTTTTAGTAATCCGCAAAAACTTCTTTTGCCTGGGATGTTCGCCCGGGTATCAGCCCAAGGAGATGTTCGTCAGGGAGCATTGCTAATTCCCCAGCGGGCAGTAAAAGAATTGCTGGAAAATACATTTGTTACTGTAGTGACAAAAGACAACAAAGCCGAAAGCCGCAGCGTGAAGATGGGAAATAAGGTCGGCAACATGTGGATCGTAGAAGAAGGACTTACTGTTGATGATTGTATTGTTGTAGAAGGAATCGACAAGGTTAAACAAGGAACAACATTAAAAGTAACCATGATAGAACCGGAGGATTTACAGACTCCGGCTAAGCAATAAGGGGGGAGATTTCAATGGCTAAATTCTTTATTGATCGCCCTATTTTTGCTATTGTTTTATCAATCATCATAACAATAATAGGTGTAACCGCTGCCTTCAGCCTGCCTGTGGCGCAGTATCCGCAAATCTCGCCGCCGACAGTAAGCATTAGCACAAGCTATCAAGGGGCAAATGCTGATGTTGTAGATCAAACGGTAGCACAGGTAATTGAACAGCAAGTAAATGGCGTAGAAGGTATGTCTTACATGTCTTCCACCAGTACAGATTCAGGTTCCTATTCGCTAACCGTTCAATTTGAATCTGGTAAAGACTCTGACACGGCAGCCGTGCAGACGCAAAATCGTGTATCAGAGGCAAACGCATCATTACCAAGTTCTGTTCAGACAACAGGCATTACAACTCGAAAAGCATCCCAAGATATGTCCATGATTTTTAATCTCTATTCTCCAGATGACACGTATGATGTGAATTTCTTGAAGAATTATGGAAGTATTTACTTTCTTGATGATATTAAACGGGTCAAAGGTGTCGGCGATGTGTCGGCATTTGGTTCCGATTACAGTATGAGAATATGGCTGCAGCCTGAAAAAATGGCGGAGCTGTCGATTTCGACAAGTGAAGTGACGTCGGCTATTGAAAAGCAAAATGTGCAGGCTGCTGCTGGTTCTCTTGGCAAAATGCCGGTAGCATCCGATCAGGAGTTCCAGTATACGGCCCGCGTAAAGGGACGCCTTAGTACTGCTAAAGAGTTTGAAAATATTATTATTCGTTCCAATTCCGATGGCTCAGCGGTTCATATCAAAGATGTAGCTAGAGTCGAGTTCGGCAGCAAAGAGTACACGTATGACAGTCTGATTAATGGGCATCACAGTGCCGGGTTTGCTATTCAGCTAACCAGTGATGCAAACGCCTTAGAAACAATCGGAAATGTAAAAAAAGTTCTGGAAGAAGCGTCAAAAAATTTCCCTGTGGGGATGCAATACAAAATAGTCGTTGATAATACCAATTTTGTACGGCAATCAATGATAGAGGTTGGGAAAACCTTTGCCGAAGCATTGCTGCTGGTCGTCATTGTTGTATTCCTCTTTTTACAAAGCTGGCGTGCCACATTGATTCCTACATTGGCAATTCCCGTATCCTTGCTGGGAACATTCGGCGCTTTTAGTGCCTTAGGATTTACGATCAATACATTGACCTTATTCGCCATGGTGCTTGCAATCGGGCTTGTAGTGGATGATGCGATTGTTGTAATTGAGGCAGTTGAGCATCATATGCGTTATTCAGGGCTGACTCCTTTAGAAGCTACGAGACGGGCGATGAGCGAAGTTTCCGGGCCGGTAGTTGCCATAGCCTTTGTCTTAGCATCTGTATTTATTCCAGTGGCTTTTTTTGGCGGAATGATGGGGATTTTATACAAACAGTTTGCTATAACTATTGCAGTATCCATGGCTCTATCTGCTGTTGTTGCGTTGTCCCTTACACCGGCACTTTGCGTACTGCTATTGAGACCATATGATCCCAATAGTCACAAGGGGGCTGTTGGCAGATTTTTTGATAAATTTAATGACTGCTTTGACAGGGCAATTGAAAAATATGGAGCAGGCTTAACAAAAATCATTGCGAAGGCACGTTTGTGTATGGTTTTGTTATTGGTTGTATTTATTTTGATTGGAGTATTGTATAAGCTGGTTCCCACCTCTTTTGTACCTGATGAAGATCAGGGATTCTATATGACCTCTCTTACTTTGCCAGAGGCATCCAGCTTAAATCGTACGATTAGTGCAATGAAAGGTTTAACCCAAACCGTGTCCTCTCAAGGAGGAGTTGTAAACGTGATGTCCTTATCTGGAATGGACATGTTAGGTGGAGGAACCAAGCCAAATGCAGGTGCAATGTTTATTTCATTGGCTCCGTGGGAAGAAAGAAAAGATGCCCAATTACAAGTGAAAGCGGAAATTGCACAAACCTTTATGAGTGGAGCTCAATTACCAGAAGGAACTGTAATTTCGTTTGCTCCTCCTGCTCTTCCAGGACTTGGGATGGTTGGCGGGTATAGTTTTATGCTGGAAGATCGAAGTGGAGGCTCATTGGATGATTTAGACAGCATATCACAGAAATTTATAGCTGCAGCACAGCAACGCCCTGAAATTGGGTCAATTGCTTCCAATTTCAAAGCCAATACACCGGGATATGAATTTGAGGTAGACCGGGCGAAAGCTGAGAAAATGGGTGTAGACGTTGACGATGTATTTACGACCTTACAAGTATTCCTTGGTGGATCACAGGTAAATGATTTTAATAAGTTTGGACGTACTTACAAAGTCACCGTACAGGCAGACGCCGCATTTCGCAGTGATGCTAATGCCATGAGATATCTGTTTGTAAAAAGTTCAAATGACACAATGGTACCCTTAAATACCTTAGTAAAAGCCAAGAAAGTAAGTGCTCCTTCGGTCATTACAAGATACAACGGTGTTAAGTCTGTTAAAATCAGCGGCAGCCAGGCGGTAGGATACAGTTCCGGCCAGGCAATGACAGCCTTAGAAGAAGTGGCTGCTGAAGTATTACCTGAAGGCTATACCTATGAATGGTCAGGTCAAAGCCGCGAGGAAAAGCTCTCTGGTGATCGGGCCCCCATCGTTTTTGGCATGGCAATAGTATTTGCATTTTTGTGTTTAGCTGCACTTTATGAAAGCTGGAGTGTTCCCTTTGCAGTGCTGCTTACTGTTCCCGTAGGAATCTTTGGGGCGTTTCTATTTCAGTATGCGCGTAATTTAGAAAATAGTGTGTATATGCAGATCGGTCTAGTGATGCTCATTGGTTTGGCTGCAAAGAATGCAATATTAATTGTTGAATTTGCCAAAGTCAGGGTTGATAACGGCATGCACCCTGTACAGGCCGCCATAGAATCATCCAAGATTCGTCTGCGTCCGATTCTGATGACATCCTTAGCGTTTATTATTGGCTGCTTTCCATTAGCAATTGCCACTGGAGCTGGTGCTGGTGCTAGGAATTCTATGGGGACGGCAGTTGTTGGCGGTATGTTTACCGCTACGACTCTTGGGATCTTTTTAATTCCTGTTCTTTTTGTAGTGATAGAAAAAATTGCATTGAGGAAGAAGGCATAAAACCAGGAAAAATGATGGCTCGTGTAGAAGCATAATGTATTGCCAGAAAGGCAATTTTAACATACTGCGAGCAGAACTAAATCGAAGTTGGAGGATTCTTTTCCATGAACATTGCATTCTTCCTGATTCCCAAAAATGAAGTCGTTCATTTGCCAGTGAATAGTACAATGCGGCAGGCCCTTGAAAAAATGGAATATCACCGTTATACGGCTGTTCCAATCATTGATGAGGATGGTAGATATGCCGGGACAATTACTGAAGGGGATTTACTATGGAAAATGAAAAACACACCAGGCTTAACCTTTGCTGATACAGAGCGGGTTATGATAAACGAAATTCCTTGGCGGATAATCAATAACCCAGTGCGTGTAAATGCTCAAATAGAAGGGCTGCTCTCCTTAGCCATCGTACAAAATTTTGTTCCAGTGGTGGATGACAGCGGAATTTTTATTGGGATCATTCGCCGAAGAGAGATTATTGAGCATTATGCAAAACAATGTTCGATAAAATCAGATGCTATATAAATCGTATACCGTAGCAAAAAAACGAGGGCGGCATAAAAGCCGCACTCGTTTTTTACTATGAGATACAATAAAGGCGCAATGCCGCCGCCTGCGGCACACAAAGTAGAACGCAAAAAATAGGTTAAAAACAGAACCCTTTGTGTCCTTTGCGTCTTTGTGGTTCAATTTGTTTTATCTGTTTTTAAAGACGCATCAGTACTTTTCCTATATTACAAATCAAGATTGACGATGGTTCTGCCTTGAAGTTTTCCCTGCAGGATTAAGTCGATTTTTTTATCTAAGCCGTCTAATGATACTTCTTCGACATTTTGTTCCAGCTGAAGAGGTTTCCATTCATTTGCAAGTAAAGACCAGAGTTCCAAACGCAAGTCCATAGGGCACATTACGGAATCCACTCCATATAGAGTGATACCTCTTAAGATAAATGGATATACAGAAGTTAATAACTCAGGAGAGGCTACATTTCCGCAGCACGTTACACTGCCGCCATAGTTAGTGGATTTTAACGCAGTGGCTAACATATTTCCGCCAACGGTATCAATGACTCCAGCCCAATTTCCTTTTAAAAGGATTCTTCCTGATTGATCATTAAGCTCTTCTCTTAAGATGATATCTTTGGCGCCGATTTGTAATAACATCTCTTTAGCTTCTGCTTTACCAGTAGCTGCAATCACACTGTAGCCAAGCTTATGTAAGATGCTCACTGCAATACTGCCTACGCCGCCTGTTGCTCCCGTTACCAAGATATTACCTGCATCGGGTTTGATACCGCCATGTATCATCTTATAGACAGAAAGAGCAGCCGTAAAGCCGGCAGTGCCGTAGATCATACTTTCTCGTAATGAAAGATTCTCAGGTAACTTAACTATCCATTCTGCAGGTACTCTAATATACTGGCCGTAGCCGCCAGATGTATTCATGCCTAAATCATAACCAGTAACCAGGACTTCATCCCCAGTATGGAATTTTCCATTACTGCTTTTTACAATAATTCCTGCGGCGTCGATGCCTGGAGTATGAGGATATTTCCGTGTCACGCCCTTATTGCCAGAGGCAGATAAAGCATCCTTATAATTTAAAGAAGAATATTTCACTTGGATTAAAACTTCTCCCTCTGGAAGGGCAGTAAGCTCTCTATTGATAATTTCTCTTGAAAATGTAGCATCCGTATTTTCTGTTACTAACATGGCTTTAAAATGGGTTATAGACATGGATTCACTTTCCTTTCTTAATTGAATAAGTTTGTTAAAAACATTATAACAGATAATAGTTTTGTGTCAAACTATATCGGTTTTTAAGAATATTTCATATTGACATGGGATTTTACGTAGTACTATAATTACAATGGTTATCCGATATAGAATTACTACTTGTTATGAGGTTGTTATTATGAAGGATAAATACATCGTCTACTTTATCAGTAGAACGAAAGATAAAATGTTACACTTTATTGAAAAGCAACTACAGAAAAATGAATTGGATGATTTGATTCCGTCTCATGGAAATATTCTTACCGCCCTTTATGAAAATCATGATAAGCTAACCATGAAGCAAATAGCCAAAACAATCGGCAAGGACAAATCAACGATAACACCATTAGTAAATAAACTAATGGATTTAGGCTATATCACAAGAGAAAAAAATCAAATGGATAAGAGAGTTACGTATATCATGCTTACGGAGAAGGGCAAGCAAATGCAGGCAAAGTTCAGTGGGATCTCAAATGAGGTATATCGAACAGCCTATAAGGGATTTTCCGTTGAAGAACAGAAAGTTTTTCTACGTTTATTAAAGAAATTAAATAATAATTTTGATTCGGTTTAGTATTAACCGATTGGATAAAGATAACTCCAGCAGAGTAAAGAAAAATTTGCTGGAGTTTATTTCAATTGCAATAAACTCCAGCAGTGAGGGGGTACTTTATATTGTTAACTTAGTGTTGTGTACTGATAATACTGCCATCAACCCCGATGATTACAAAGTCAAAGGGAATGGACTTGCCGCTGTTTTCTAATGCTTCCCGGGCAGCATTTACCAAACCGCTGCAGCAAGGCTTTTCCATCCGCAATACGGTGATGCTGCTGATGGTATTGGATTGGAAGATTTCTTTGAGCTTGTCGGCATAATTGCCGTCATCCAGCTTTGGACAGCCAATTAGGGTAATTTTATCACGCATAAAATTGTGATGAATGTTAGCATAGGCATATGCGGTACAATCTGCGGCAATCAAAACATGAGCATTGTCAAAATAACTGGCAGTAATAGGAATGAGTTTGATCTGACAAGGCCATTGTTGTAATTGGGATTGTGGCACGATTGTTTGCTCTGGCAGTTGGCTGCCAGCCATTTTTCTTTCAATTCGGTTGGAACGGCTTCCAGGACATTGAAATGCTGTATTTGCCGGAGCACTGGCAGGGGCAGCTGTAACAGGCTGTTCTTCCAGGGTAATCGCACCATTCGGGCATACTGGCAAGCAGATTCCCAGACCGTCGCATTGGGAGGCTGAAATCAATTTGGCTTTACCATTGACTAATTGCAAAGCACCTTCATGACAGGTTTCGGTGCAAATTCCACATCCGGTGCATTTTTCTTCATCGATTTTACTAACTTTTCGAACTTGCATCGTATATTCCTCCTAAGGGATATTTATTGAATTCTTATACCTAACTGTAATACAATATAAGTGAAAAATCGGTAGCTATGGCTACCTAAAGTGAGGTGAGGATCATTTGGATGCAAATGTAGTAAAAATTCTGGTTTCATCGCCTATTTTTCGTGATATTTCACCGAGTCAACTAGATATCATGTTAGATTGTCTAAATCCTAAAATCAATACTTACAGTAAAAATAGTTATATTGCCGTCGAGGGTGAGCCCTACACTGGTTTGGGCATCTTGTTATCAGGGGAGGCAGCAATCATAAAGGAAAGTGCATCAGGCAGCCGTGTTATCATGACGGTGATTGGTCCAGGAGACTTGTTTGGAGAAATGATCGCTTTCTCACCAAGAAAACATTGGCCGGCATCGGTTTTTGCGCAAGGTACATGCTCGGTGATGTTTTTGCCCCCTGAGAAAATAATCGGTGAATGCACTCAGGTTTGTGGAGGCTATAAGCAACTGATTAAAAACATGCTGGTGCTTTTATCAACTAAGGCACTAATGCTGAATCAAAGAGTGGAATATTTGGCGATAAGAGGCATGCGGGAGAAAATAAGTATTTATCTTCTTGAGCAATATAAGATCAATCAAAAAAATACCTTTGTTTTGCCCTTAAAACGCAATGAATTAGCTGATTTTCTCAGCGTTTCCCGCACGGCACTTTCCCGGGAGTTAGGCCGCATGCGTGATGAGGGCATCATCGAATTTTATCGGACGTCAGTTAAGATTAATAATCTTGCCATGCTAAGAAGAGGAGCTGAGTGAGCCCAGCGTATTTGGATTTTGAAATAGAAATCTTTTGGCGGATGAAGTGGCGTTGCAGGAATATTCCTTCTAATGGAAAAGTACAAGCGAAAGATGGTATAGCTTAATTTAAAATGAGGAGAGAGATATCATGGTAATTGTAATTGCAAGACAAACGCTGAAATTCGGAAAAAAGGTTGAACTATTTGCTCTGGCAAAAGACGTGATTGCAGCCACCCGGAAAGAAGAGAAATGTATAAGTTATGAGCTGCTGGATGATCCATATGACGACAATCGCTGCGCTTTTGTAGAAAGATGGGTAGACAAAGAGGCTCTCGTAGAACATCTTAAAACACCTCATCTTAATGAATGGCGGCAAAAATCAGCCAATCTGTTGGCTGAAAAAACGACAATTGAGCTTTATCAGTCTGATGAAATAAGCTTCTGACAGAGAGTATGCCATGTTTCAAAAGTAGATAGTTATTCTAAAATTATATAAAGCTTTTTAAGGAAAAGGTTGAAACACACCAGAACACAAAGATGTACAAAGAACACAGAGACGTGTTTATTTTACATCTTTGTGTTCTTTGTGGTTCCTTCGATTCGTTTATCTGCTTAAATATGACGTGGCGAGGTGTTTCTTATTTTCAATAGACATAGCTGCAATGCAGCTATGATGATTTACGGTGATTGCGAAACTCTAAGGGGGTATAATTCATAAACTTTTTAAACATTACATTATAGTAGTTTTGATTATTGAATCCCACAGAAAGAGCGATATCCAAGACAGATAAATTTTCCTTCAATAGCAGTTCCTTGCTTTTTTCAATACGGATTTCATTTAGGTACTGAGAAAAATTTTTCCCTGTCTCCTTTTTAAATAAGCTGCAAAGATAATATTTGCTGATATTCAGGTGTGCTGCAATATCCGATAGTGTGATTGTTTCATGGTAACGTGCATTCAGGTAATCAATGGATTTTTTGATATAGGCACTATAGGGCATGTCATTAAATTTTTTGAT
This sequence comes from Pelosinus fermentans JBW45, assembly GCF_000271665.2. Classification (GTDB taxonomy): domain Bacteria; phylum Bacillota; class Negativicutes; order DSM-13327; family DSM-13327; genus Pelosinus; species Pelosinus baikalensis. The sequence goes on from NZ_CP010978.1 coordinate 194,771, forward strand.
TTTTTGCTTTAGAAACGCACTATCTGCTGCTATGGTGCCCAGCAATGTGATTAAGTAAGGTATACAATAGGTTGGCTTGTATACGATGTCGGAGAGATTGACAGCTTCCAAAGTGGTGTAAGGACCTAGGATGTGAAAGCCCCAATTGATGTTTTTGCTGCAAACCCAGCAAGCGGTGAAAGAAATAGATTCCAAGCAGGGGATCGTAATGATGCAATTCTCGGTCCTTGTGACAAGTTCCTGGCGTACTTGCTCAAAAATGTTATGGTGTTCAAAAAAATCTTCCATATCTCGGTTATAGCCAGAGGAATGAATGAGATTTCCGTTGAAATCAAAGGTTCGGATGGGAAGGTGAGTACACAAAAAGAATTTTGTATCGATTTGACGGATATGTTCTTGAACCGACATGCAGTATACCTCCAAAACATCAGATAGGATTCTTAATTTTGACGTTATAATTGTGCAGATATATAACGTGATAACCGTTATCAATTATTGATTTTATTTATTGTATTCTTCTTTGCTTTGCTTGTCAATGAGTCTTGGTGAGTGTGCCTCGCATTCTGCAAGACATTTATTTTCTAAAAATCACAATATTATTATAAAAATCGTAATATCCTTCTAAGAAATTCGTAAGAGAAATGCTATCTTTAATTGAGAAATAAAATCAGTGTAATTTCATGAAAGGAACGGATGTACGTTACTTTCATACTGAGATAAAGTAAGGAGTAATAGCATGACAAGAAAATTATGGATTTTGGGATTGGCGGTTGTAATCGCTGGCGGTCTCATTACTGGTATTTATGTCAATAAGACGGTGTTATACCAAGCCGATCAGAGTGTGCCAGTTTCAGCAAAGGGTCAAGTAGGGAGAAAAAGTCATTCTTATCTTGGGAAAGAATATATCTTGCCTGATAAGATTGACAAAATTGTAGTTACTGGTGCGCTGGAAGCATTAGAGGATCTGTTAGTTTTGGGGGTGAAGCCCGTTGGTGTTATGACGATTGGCGGGACGTTTCCTACCCTGTTTGCAGACATTACGAAAGATGCGAAACCCATCGGAGAACGGATGCAGCCTAGCTTTGAAGCGATTTTGAAAATAAGACCAGATGTCATTTTGAGCAGTGACAAATTCCCTGCATCTACGGCAGAGCAATTGAAAAAAATTGCTCCGACCATCCCCATATCCCATTTTCCCATTGACGGGAAAGCCAATCTCCTCTTTCTTGGCGAATTGACTGGTAAGCAAGAACAGGCAAAAGAAGTGCTGCGAAAGTATGAGCAGGATGCGGCAGCTGCCAAAGTTCGCTTGCCGGAAGGGGTGAAGGACAAAAAAGTGATAGCAGTACGAATTCGTGCGGGTAATATTGGTGTTTATCCAGCGAATGTATTTTTAAATGAAATACTGTATGGCGAATTAGGTTTGTCTGTCCCAGAGGAAATCAAAGCTGTTAAAGCACAGGAAGTCATTTCTTTGGAGAAGTTCAGCGAAATGGACCCGGATTATATCTTTCTACAATATGCGGTGCTTGAAAGTCCGGCACAGCCTAACGTATTGAAAGACTTGCAGCAGAATCCGATTTGGCGGAGTATGAAAGCAGTAAAAAATAATAATGTGTTTATCAATGTAGTTGACCCTTTGGTGCAAGGGGTAGCAATCGGTGGAAAAATTCAGTTTCTAAATGCTGCTATAGAAAAATTATCACAATAAACGGTACAAAGTGAGTGGAACCAATGTATGTAAAACGTTATTTTCCCTATATGATTTTGCTGGCAGCTCCAGCGTTGATCCTTCTGATGGCGGCTTTATCTATACTCTATGGTGCAAAAGAGATTGATATGATGACGATACGAAATGCCATATTTCAATTCGATCCCACCAATGTGGATCACCAGATTATTATGAGTTCCCGTCTGCCCAGAGCGATGGGAACTATGCTGATTGGCTGTGCTCTTGCGGTATCTGGGGCGCTGATGCAGGGAATTACCAGAAATTATCTGGCTTCTCCCGGAATTATGGGTATCAGTGATGGTTCAATTTTAGCTGTTACCTTGAGTATGATTTTGCTGCCCGAAGCCTCTGATTTGCAGCGGATCATATTTTCCTTTGCCGGATCTGCTCTTGGGGCGGGGGTTGTCTTTGGTTTGGGATCCATATTGCCCAATGGATTATCGCCAGTCAGGCTGGCTATCTTAGGGACGATTATTGGAACCTTTCTAAGCAGCTTTGCTTCTGCGTTAGCAATCTATTTTCAAATCTCTCAGGATATTGGCTTTTGGTATCATGCCCGTCTGCATCAATTGCAGCCGGAGCAAGTAGGATTAGCAATTCCCTTTGTAGTAGTCGGAATGCTTGCGGCTCTTCGAATTGCCAGATCTGTCACCGTACTTTCCCTGGGAGAAGAAGTAGCGGTCAGTTTGGGGCAGCGGACTACTGTCGTTAAAGTCTTGGCTGCAGCTGCTGTCATGCTCTTGACGGGGAGTGCTGTGGCCTTAGCTGGCAAAATTGCTTTCGTAGGTCTGATTATTCCCCATATCGTCCGCTTCCTTGTAGGTGCTGATTATAAATGGGTCATACCTTGTTCAGGGGTACTAGGGGCCATATTTTTGGCTTTATCTGATATAGTAAGCCGCTTTCTCAACTATCCCTTCGAGACTCCAGTTGGAGTCATTACCTCTCTGATTGGCGTGCCTTTTTTTCTTTATTTAGCGAGGAAAAAGGGGGGCAATAAGTATGCTTAAATACAGTCAGGAACGTTTTGTGGGCATCATGCTTACTGCTCTAGGGCTAATTGTGGCTGCTATGTATATAAGCCTTAGTTATGGAGTCTTTGATCTTACTTTTGCTGAGGTCGTTAAGACACTATTCAGTCAGGGAAACGGAGAATATGATGTGCTGATTTATCAATTTCGACTGCCCAGGATCGTGATTGCCGGGTTGGTAGGGACGGGTCTGGGGGTCGCCGGAGCTGTATTACAAGGTGTTTCCCGAAATGGGCTGGCTGATCCTGGCATCTTAGGCATCAATGCTGGAGCGGGTCTTGCCATTGTTGTATTTATGTTCTTTTATCAGGGAAAACTTGCTGGATCGGATTGGTTTTCGATACTGGCTATGCCCTTTTTTGGTTTAATTGGAGGATTAGCTGCTTCCATTTTTGTATATCTTCTTTCGTGGAAAAATGGGAGGCTGGATTCTCAACGCTTTTTGTTAACGGGAATTGCCCTTGGTTCTGGTTTTGCGGCACTTTCATTGTATATTACATTAAAAATGGATCCTACGGATTTTCATACAGCGACAGTTTGGAGCGTCGGCAGTCTGTTTCATGCCAATTGGCAATATAGCATCTCCATATTGCCTTGGTTCTTATTTTTACTGCCTATCATTTTCTGGAAAGCCCATATTCTTGATTTGTTTCAACTAGAGGAAAGCAGCGTCAAAAGCCTGGGTGTTTCTGTAGGAAGAGAGCAGGTTATTTTATTGCTTTGCAGTACTGGGCTGGTTAGTGCCTGTGTTTCTGTGTCCGGGAGCATCGGGTTTGTAGGATTAATTGTTCCTCATTTAGCCAAATCCCTGACGGGTATTCGCCATCAGCAAATGATCCCTCTATGTGCAATGTTAGGCATGCTTCTTGTGATCGTGGCAGATTTCATCGCCAAAAACATCTTTGCACCGGCAGAAGTCGCTACAGGAACAATCATATCCCTGATTGGAGTACCTTATTTTATTTATTTGTTATTTAGAAGTAAAGCCTAAGAGGATGTGTATGGATATGAGTATACTTAGAACAGAAAAACTGCAGGCGGGCTATGAGCAGCATACGGTTTTCCAGGATCTTGAGTTTGCTGTGAAAGAAGGGAAAATCACCACGATTATTGGTCCAAATGGTTGTGGTAAATCAACACTATTGAAAACCATGGGACGGATTCTTAAACAAAAGGCAGGAACCGTCTTTTTATATAACCAGGATCTAAGAAGCCTTGCTACCCGGGAAATCGCTAAAAGACTCACACTTCTTCCCCAAAATCCAGTGGGACCTAATGAATTGACAGTAGAAGAATTGGTTACATACGGGCGGTTCCCCCATCTCAATCAAGGACAAAAAAGTTCAATAGCTGATCAAAAGGCCATTGAATGGGCTATGGATATTACCAAAACGATTTCTTTTCGGCATCGGGAGCTGGGCAGTTTGTCAGGAGGAGAACGGCAAAAGGTATGGCTGGCGATGGCATTGGCACAAGAAACCGCAATTCTTCTATTGGATGAACCGACTACCTATTTGGATATGGTGCATCAATTAGAAGTGCTGAAGATTGTGCAGCAGTTAAATCGTCAGAGGCAGTGCACCATTGTTATGGTGCTGCATGATATTAACCGCGCAGCCCGTTTTTCTCACGAGATTGTTGCTATGAAGGAGGGGCATATCGTTGCATTGGGCAGTCCTCAGGAAATGATCACGCCAGAAGTATTAAAACAAGTTTTTTGTATCGATGCCAGGGTGATGCTTGATCCTCGGGATGGAGTACCTGTTTGTTTTAGTTACGACAATCTGCAGACAGAGAAAGAAACAATAGGAGGAGAGGCATGAAGGGAACGCTGATTCTTATCACTTTTATGAGCAGCGAAATCTGTATTTACCTGCCGCCATCCTATGACATGTATGAGGAGCATTTTCCCGTTGTTTATCTGCATGATGGCGGTTACCTGTTTCGCGACTGTCTGAGTGAGTTAGAAGAAATGATGATTGAAAAAGAACTGCGGGAGTTTATCTTTGTAGGCATTAAACCGGATAATCGCAATGATGAGTATAGTCCTTGGTTTGCGAAAGCGGTAACAGCAGGATTTTCTGACTTTGGCGGTCAGGGAGCCCAGTATCTTGCTTTTTTGGTAAAGGAGCTGAAACCGTACATCGATGAGAAGTATCGTACGATAAGGAATCCGGAAAATACAGCAATTGCAGGTGCATCTTTTGGGGGATTGATTTCGATGTACGCGGCGTACCTGTACCCCGGGGTTTTTGGCAGGATCGCCTCTATCTCAGGCTCTTTTTGGTATGCAGGATTTATTGCGTTTATGCGTGCAGCAGATATTGTACATCGCGGGCGTAGGATTTACATGGACGTTGGATCATTAGAGGGGACGAAAAAAGATAACGAACAAAGAAACATGGTCGCAAAGAATCAAGAAGCTTATGCGATTTTATTAGATAAAGGGTTTTCTCGGGAATACTGCCAATTTGTTACCCACGAAGGTGGGGACCATGGGCACGCCTTCTTTCTGAAGCGTTTTCCAACAGCATTACAATGGTTATTTCCCATAAAGATGACCAGTTGCTCTAAAAGATAGAGCAGCTGGTCATTTTTTGTTTCAAGGTAGATATTTTTACCATAGCAGAATGCATATGTTTTGTAGGTCAAAAATATCGAATGTTATGAACCACAAAGGCACAATGCCGCCGTCCGCGGCACACAAAGGAGAACACAAAAAATATAAATAAAATCCTTAGTGTACTTTACGAAAGAGAGCCGGGAAAGAAGAATTGAACCGCAGAGACGCAGAGCGCGCAGAGAGGTATTCTTTAATCCTATTAATTATTTCTCTGTGTTCTCTGCGCCTCTGCGGTTCTAATGTGTTTTATATATTTTAAAGGACGCATAAGGATTTTCTTAAGAAAGCGAAAAGCTTCTCTTCGGCTATGCCAAAGGTAGTTCTTTCAGAGCTGCGCAAAAATCCAACTTCTAGATCCAGATTCAAATCCTGTACTATTTTTACTGCCGTACCAGCAGGAGCTGGTGTGACGGTAGCTGCGGGAACCAGGGCAATGCCATGATTTGCTTGGACATAATACTTAAGTGCAGCTAAACTGTTGATTTCAAGTGTTGAGTAAGAAGTGCCTATTTTTTGTAATAAAATGGATAGCTTTTTTCGGAAAACACATTCTCGAGAGGTAACTAAAAATCGCTCTCCTTTTAAATCCTGTATCGTGATTTTTTGTTTTACTGCAAGGGGATTCATGGAAGGAACCAGCAATACAAGGGGCTCAGAAAATAAAGGATCAAACGTTAAGCCAGAGCTGGTTGTTGGTACAGAGGAAATAGCAAAGTCGATTTCGCCTTTTAGAGTGAGTTCCGTTAAGGTGCAGGTATTTCCAATTTGAATTGATATTTGTACTTTGGGATGGCGTTCCATGAAGGCAGCTAGAATGTTAGGCAATCGGAAACTTGCAGCAGGTTCTATGGCACCTATTAAAATCGAACCAGATTCTCCGAGGGTGATATCGCTCATAGTACTTTGTAATTGATCGACGTCTCGTAGGATATGGGCGGATTGTTCGCTGCAGATTCTTCCTGCTTCTGTCAGACGAAAGCTTTTCCCCCGTTCAAATAAGGTAACTCCCAAATCTCGCTCTAATTTTTGAATTTGCATCGTTACAGTGGATTGTGCATAGCGAAGCTCTTGGGCGGCTTTTTGGAAGCTTCCCAGCTTTACAATCGTTAGGAATGTTTTGAGTCCTCGTAGATCCATATTTGTTATCACTCCAATATTGATAGTTCAATAATATTGATATAATTATTCTCTTATTTCAATTATACAGAATTAAAGAGATGTAGTACAATGAAATTAGAAAATTACTAGTACTTATCTGCGTTAAAACTATAGATAATTTAGCCAGGATTTTTTGACCTGCAAAGCGGAGGAACCGCGCAGATCGGGAATCACGCAATGTACTAGGGGTGGGGGAATGATGTATGACAGGAATAACGTTACAGGGGATACGAGATGCTGCACATGATTTCACAAGGAACAGTCCAATGAATACGATTGCAGAGTTAGATTCATTGCAGCTTTTTGATGCGCCGCTGATTGCAGCAGCAGATGCCTTTGACCCATTATTTACAAAGTTAAAGGAAAAAGAGGTTGTAGGTCCGCAGCATCTAATGCCCCAGGAGTGGTTAGAAGGTGCCAAGTCGGTTATATCTTACTTCCTGCCCTTGACGAAAAGAGTCCGTGAAGCGAATCGAAATCTAGGGGTGGCTGCTCGGGAATGGATGTATGGACGCTATGAAGGAGAGCAATTCAATAACTCTTTGAGTAACTATTTAGTAGAGTTTTTAGAAAGCGCTGGAATGAGAGCCCTTGTTCCCGTTATGGATTCTCGTTTTAGTGTGGCCAATCGCCGCAGTAATTGGTCAGAACGGCATGTTGCCTTTGTAGCTGGTTTAGGAACCTTTAGCCTGAATCGGTCATTAATTACAACTCATGGTTCCGCAGGCAGGATTGGCAGTATCATTGTAGATGTTATCATTGATCCTACTGAGCGGCAGTATACTGCAATTGATGAACATTGCATCAAATGTGGTGCTTGTATCTTGCGCTGTCCTCCTTTGGCGATCAATGAGCAAGGTAAGGATAATGCAGTTTGCTCAGATTACCTTGATCGCGTATTGGCGCGCTATCGTCCCAGATACGGCTGCGGAAAATGTCAGACCGCTGTGCCTTGTGAAGCGCGTATTCCCCGCGTACAAGCAAGTTCTATGTCTGTAAACAGATAATAAATCAAATAGCACTATTAATAAAAATACTAATGTTAGACAACATTTAAACAACAAAAATATATAGCTTTATAAAAAAATTGAACCGCGAAGTCGCGAAGCAGTACGAAGAACAGGTCGAGATATGTGTATTCTCTATTCTTCGTAGTCTTCGCATCATTGCGGTTCAAAAATTTTTTATATAATTGGTTTAATTGCATATAGTCAAATGCAGTTCAAAGAAATCCTTTCGATACAAAATATAGGATGGGAAAAAGTTGTACCTTCTCACGAGGGGTTAGGAGTGAGCACCAATGAGAATTAATAGCGCCATTGTGGAAACGAATAAGGCTGCGAGTCAGAAAGATAATGTGTCAAAGAAGAAGCCGCTATCACTTGTTCCTAATAGAGAGACAAGTTCTGCAAATTATGAAGATGCTGTCAAGGTTGAAATGTCTGAAGATACAAAGAATAAGGCTGATATACCGGCGCAAACATTGAAAAATATGCAAAATGGCGTATCCTTGCTGCAAGCTGCGGATCAAGATTTAGATAAAATTCGCAGCATGCTTGAGCGAGGAAAAGAACTAGCTGCTCAAGCGGCTGATTCTCAAGACGAAGCTGAAAAGGAAAGGCTTCAAAATGAAATTAATAGTATAAATCATAATATTGACAGCTATAAAACCACTTACTCATCAGATCCGAATAATGAAGAGATTATGACTGCCTTAAAAAGTGATTGGTTAGAAGTAGCAGAAGATGTCATAAAGGAGCGTTATGGATTAGTCGGCGATGGAGCAGAATTACAGATCGTGCTGGATGAAGATTCTGTGCCTTATCTTGCTGCGATCATGTACAATTACGACAAAGATGGCAAAGCCATTAACCAGACCATGCATATTGCCGTTAAGAGCGCACTTCCGGCTGCTTTGCCTAATGGGGGAAGAGACCCGGGGCAGTACGACGATCGCGTTATTACTCATGAGATGGTTCATGTGCTCATGGGGCGGACAATGAACTTTCAGGCGATGCCTAACTGGTTTAAAGAAGGAACTGCAGAGTTTATCCATGGCCCTAATGAAAGGGTTGCTGGTGATTTAAAGCGTAGTGGTGGAGGTATGAAAGGCGCAACAGCGCTTCAAGATGCTTTGGGGGATGGGACCAATAATTCCTGGGCGAATACGAGTTTAAATTATTCGGCAGCTTCCATGGCAGTACGTTATTTACATACGAAAATAAAAGAAGATGGCTATAGCGGCGGCGTAAAAGATTTGTTAACGGATCTAAAGTCCAACCCAACGGAAAGCCTTGATCAAGCTTTGAACAATGTCTCTCGTTATTCTAATGTGAAAGATTTTGTTAATGATTACGTTAAAAATGGGAACGGAGCTGCATTTATCCATAAGCTTGATGTAGCGGGTGAATTTAAAGCTTCTCTAGCTGGAGGCGATACTGGAGCTATAGGAGGAGCTACTGTTGATGGTGGTCCTGTTCAGACGGCAGAATCGGTAATTCCTGATATCAATCATCCGACCGAGACACCGCTGGATAACTTCCGCGTTATCTGGCCAACTCGCAGGGAAGATCAAATTCCATATCAAGCAAACAAAGCTGCTACGATTGATAGTAGTACGGGGAATTACACACCTTTAAAAGTGGATAGCCATGTTCTTGGTACAGATCAAGTAGATCTTGTTAAGCATTCCGATGCAGCCAGCGCAGCTTTTGATAAGGCCATATCCTATATTACGGATAAGCAAGCGCAACTTGAGGAAATAAAAAATAAACTGAACAGTCAAGAGAGTGTGATAAATGAGAAGGTAAATCCTTCGGCAATAGCAGATTCCCATATGGTCAAAGAAGAGGTAGAACAAGTGAAAACAAGCCTGAATGGTACAAATGCTGCGGCTGTGTCGAAGATAACAACACTGCAGCCTAAGAGAGTATTGCAATTACTGAAAAGCAGTTAAATAAGAAAATACAAACTCCTGCAAGGAATGAACTTGCAGGAATTTGTATGTAAAATGAGAAATAGAATAGAAACAGAGATTTTCTAGAAAGATAAGGTTATATAAAATGTAAAAATGAAGGTGAACCATGAAAGTTGCTATATTAGTCAGAGAAGAAACCATGAAGCGTTGTACAGGTAAAGGCTGTCTTAATGCCTTCTTTCAAAGAAAGGATGCTTTTGCCGGATACGAGGGCGATATTGAGCTTATAACTTTTTCTCATGCTGACGGCGATATCGATCATAAGATTGAGACGATGATCAAAAATGGCGTCGATGTGGTGCATTTGTCTACCTGCATGCGGGGGAAAGCCGCTAATTATGAGGCATTAGCAAAGCGTCTAAGCGAGCATTTTGATGTTGTAGGATATACCCATGGATCAAAAGAAGGCAAGGGGCAAGAGACAATCATTATGAAGAAAATTACTAAGTAAAGAAAATATAAGATGTTATGAACCACAAAGACGCAAAGGACACAAAGGGTTTATTATATTTTTTGTGTTCTCCTTTGTGTGCCGCGGCTAGCGGCATTGTGCCTTTGTGGTTCAATTTGTTTATTGCAGAATTTTGACAATCTCACAGTTTTCTGATAGGATAAACCAATTGAATTTGGAATCCTGTTTGTGTTGCATGGGGGGGATGACTGTGAGTCAGTTATCGTTATTTAAACTTGCCTGGCCGATATTTTTGGAATTATTTCTGATTACGTTGGTAGGGTTTGTAAATGTATTTATATTGAGTAAGTATGACAGTGTTGCTGCGGCAGCTGTGGAAGCTACGATTCAAATTCTATGGAATTTTCTTTTGGTATTTGCCATCATTTCCATGGGAACCTCGGTTTTAGTGGCGCAAAATGTAGGGGCCAAACGACCGGAAGAAATTGATAAAGTGGCTGCTGTATCTCTGCTATTTAATGCGATTCTGGGCGGGATAGCCAGTTTGGTGCTAGTCATTGGCGGAAAAAAGATGTTGATGTTTATGGGAATTGCTGATAATTTATTATCCTATGCTCATACCTACTTGCTCCTGGCAGGTGGTTTTATTTTTTTTGATGCGATGCTGTCATCGGCTGATGCCATACTGAAAGGCTTTGGGAAAACAAAGCAGTGTCTTGCGATTACCGCTTTTATGAATATTTTAAATTTGATCGGTTCCGTAGTACTGGGGCTTGGGGTGGCAGGAATTCCGGCGATGGGGGTTTATGGTGTTGGGATTGCGGCTGTTTGCAGTAAAGGAATTGCAGTGTGCTCTGCCTTGGTATATTTATTTACTAAGCTGCTTAAGCTTGATATCCTGCGTCATTTACTTCAATTTCCTAAGACGCAATTGAAACAATTATTGAAGATTGGCTTTCCGGCTGCAATGGAAAACATGTCTTATAACATGAGTCAGACGGTGCTCATGACCATCATTATTGTCCATTTGGGCGCCGATGCGTATATTACTCGCACCTATGCCTGGTCCATTATTAAAATGGCCTTCCTATTTTCTTTAGCTATTGGACAAGCCAATATTATTATGATCGGGCAATTGGTGGGTGCCAGAAAATTTGAAGAAGCAGAGAAAGCTGGAATGCATAATTTTTTGATTGCCTTTGGTTCTGCCTGGATCATTGGCGGTATGTTGTTCTTATTTAGGTATCATCTCATAGGGATATTCACCACGGATGCAAAGATTATCGCTCTTGGTGCCCTGATCTTTGCAATTGATGCTCTTCTAGAGCCGGGACGAACGTTTAATATTGTCTTTATTTATGGTTTGCGGGGAGCTGGAGATGTCAATTTCCCTGTGATCGTTGCCATACTTTCCATGTGGTCTGTTACCATCGGGCTGGGTTACTATCTGGGAGTCATTTTAGGATTTGGTCTGCCGGCGATTTGGGCTCTGATGCTTGTCGATGAATGGCTGCGTGGAATGTGTATGTTATGGCGCTGGAAAAGCGGTGCATGGAAGGCCAAGATCATGGTATAAGGAACTTGGCGGTATCCTCCAGTTTCAACGGAGATTTCTTTCGTGGTCCGCCGAATTCTGTCATGTACTTCCAGTAACGCTTTGGCATATGGCTCATGCGGCATTTAGGGTTATGACGGCCTTGTATTTCGATGGTATCGTAGAAGAGCTGCCATAGTTCCCGGTAGGATTGTTCTTGTTCATCCGGTTCAGGCAGTTCAAGATCCTCAATGGAAATAATGGCTGACTGGTAAGGCTGATAAACCAGTGCCATGCCATGGGTTTTATCATAGATTAGAAAACGCTCTTCTGGATAACGTTCACTAAAATGCTGTGTCATCAGCGGCAGTACGTAATTCTTGGGCTCTATTTGGGCAACCAGAATATTGCTGAAGATGGAAAAGCGTACAAATCCTTTCAGCAGGTGACTTTCGTTGTCCAAATGCTTTACTGCCTTAAAAAGGATGTTGACTACATCATTGGCCAACATACTCATTACGGATTGGCCATGGCGGTAGCCTAAACGCAGGAATAAAAGGATGTACAATTCTTTTTGTGTAAAGCAGGTTAAGAAGGCGCGGCGTATAAAGTTCAGAGCATCGAATCCCATTTTTTCTGGGATGGAAGCCAGCACTCGGCTCGACTTTTGAACATCGGTCCGAATTTCTTTAACGGTAAAAAGCAACGTCTGAGAGGTATCCGGCAGAATGATTTCTGTCGGAATTTCTTTTTTATCATAGCTTTCAAATACGCAGCAGAGCAGCCCGTCAAAGCTTCCGTCATAACGATAAATCAGATTGGATTGGTCAAACATCTTTGAAGATCCTCCTGTGGGAATCCAGATGGTATCATGGGTGGTTGTTCAAAAAGGGAGAGCTGCTTGATCTGTGATTGAAGCGGGAAACTCTGGTGATACATACCCAAGGTTTTCTCTGACATTAAAGACTGCAGTACTTTATCCTGGGTAATTTTTAAACCGCCTGTGACTTTACCGCCACAAGTAATAAAATACTGTGCTCGCTTTAGTACAACTCCCAGTTTCTTTAGATCATTGAATTGGAGGGTAGCTGAGCGGCGGGCAATAACAATTCGTTTGGCGCTATTTACTCCAATGCCCGGCACCCGCAGCAAGTCACTGTAGGGTGCCCGGTTTACATTCATAGGAAAGAAATCCATATGATGGAGTGCCCAATTGCATTTGGGGTCTAAATAGGGATTGAAGCTTTGGTGATGCTGATCTAAGAGCTCATTTGCCGTGAAACCGTAAAATCGAAGCAGCCAATCCGCTTGATAAAGCCTATGTTCGCGCCAAAGAGGCGGAGTTGTATCTAAGGTGGGCAGCAGGGTGTTTTCGGCTACAGGCATATAGGCAGAAAAAAACACCCGCTTTAACTTATATTTTTTATAAAGACCTTCTGTTAAATTCAAGATCTGAAAATCAGTATCTGGCGTAGCACCGATAATCATTTGGGTGCTCTGACCGGCAGGAACAAACTTTGGCGCATGGCGATATTTTATGACATCCGTGGAATTTTCTTGGATGCGATTTTGAATGTATTTCATAGGCGCTAAAATAGAATGCTTTGACTTGTCCGGCGCCAGCATCTGCAGACTACTCTGGGAAGGCAGTTCAATATTTACACTCATGCGATCGGTTAGCATGCCCAACTGGGCAATGAGACGGCTGTCTGTTCCAGGGATGGCTTTCGCATGGATGTACCCGAAAAATCGATATTCCTCTCGCAGGATGCGCAATGCCTCAATCATTTGCTCGGTGGTATAGTCAGGATTTTTCAGTACGCCAGAACTCAAGAAAAGCCCTTCAATATAATTGCGTCGATAAAAATTGATGGTCAGTTCTGCCAATTCCCGTGGTGTGAAAGACGCTCGAGGAGTGTCATTTGACTTACGGTTTACACAGTATTTACAGTCATAGGCGCATACATTGGTCATCAGTACCTTTAATAGTGAGATGCACCGACCGTCTCCTGAGAAGCTGTGGCAGATGCCGCTGGCCGCTGCACTGCCAACTCCTCCGGCAGCCGCCTTTTTATTTACTCCGCTGGAGGTGCAGGCCACATCATATTTGGCTGCATCGGTCAAAATTTTCAGCTTGTCAAAAACATCCATGTGCATTAACTCCTTTAAATATCTTCATTATATTGTAGAACATATGTTTGGTTTTTGCAAAGGGATTTTTAACATACGACCTATTCTGCGCTTTTTTCTTACGAGTTGAATATAGTACCATGTAGAGACTTTTGATGGAGTGATTTGCATGGGATATTTTATTGAAGTGGAGCCAAACGTTAATCTTTATGTGGAAGATGTTAACCCGGGAAGCTGTAAGACCATTGTATTTATACATGGTTGGCCTGCCAATCATAGAATGTTTGAATATCAATTTGACCAACTCCCGGCAATGGGCTATCGCTGTATCGGAATTGATCTTAGAGGGTTCGGCAATTCGGATAAGCCTTGGGGAGGCTATGACTACGATCAATCGGCAGATGACATTCGATGTGTGGTTGAAGCCCTTGGTTTGGAGAATTTTGTACTTGGAGGACATTCTACAGGGGGAGGCATTGTGATTCGCTACATGGCCCGCCACAATGGCTATGGGGTAGCAAAGCTTGCCCTTTTTGCAGCTGCAGCTCCAAGTTTGATTCAACGTCCGTATTTTCCGCATGGATTAAGGAAAGAGGACGTAGATAAAATTATTCAAGATACACTAGATGATCGTCCTAAAATGCTTAGGGGCTTTGGAGAAATGTTTTTCTTTCAGCATGTAACCCAGCCTTTCTCAGACTGGTTCTTCCAATTAGGATTACAAGCAGCAGGCTGGTCTACTGCTGCAGTTGCGAACTCGTGGCTAGATGAAGAAAGGCTCTTTTCCGATCTTGGAACCATATGCGTTCCTACATTAATTCTTCATGGCATTCATGATAAAGTTTGCCTGTTTCCATTGGCTATTGCACAACATGAAGGAATTAGAAATTCTAAACTTGTACCCTTTAAATATAGCGGTCACGGATTGTTCTATGACCAGCGGGATAAGTTCAATAAGGAATTGGTGCAATTTGTGGAGGAATGAAATCTTTTAGCATTTGAATAGACAGCTGTGAATGCGTAATGCCCCTTGGTCAGTGAGTGACCAAGGGGCATTGACTAGCCTACTGTGTTTATTAATGTTCCCAGACCAGTAATTGATAGTTCCAGTTTGTCTCCAGGCTTCAAAAATACAGGAGGTGTTGAATAGGCTCCAACGCCGGCGGGGGTGCCGGTAGAGATAATATCTCCGGGTTCAAGAGTGATGCCAGAGGAAATCGTACTGATAAGTGTTGGAATGTCAAAAATTAGAGAATTCGTGTTAGCATGTTGTCTTAGCTCGCCGTTTACCTTTAATGTTACCGTTAGGTCATTGACCGAAGGAACGGAAGTTTTGTGAACAAGGAAGGGACCCATTGGTGCTGTAGTATCAAGACTTTTGCCGCGAAACCACTGCTGGTGACGCTTTTGTAAATCCCGTGCCGTCACATCATTAAGAATGGTATAGCCAAATACATAGTCCATTGCCTCTTCTTTGCTAACATAGGAAGCCTTCTTCCCAATGATTACAGCCAGTTCTACCTCATAGTCCAAAGCACTTGTAACTTGGCTATGACTGTTAATGATGTCGCCAGGACCAATTACCGTAGTGGGAGCCTTGGTAAAGATAACTGGATATTTAGGGATGGCCACACTCGGGTCGGCGCTTTTGTCACCCTCCATAGCGTGTTCGGCATAGTTTTTGCCAATGCAGAAAATATTTTTGGCAGGACGAGGAATTGGCGCTACAATCCGGATGTTGTCCGGTGACAGCAGAAATGGAAGATCGCTTTGTGCTTCTACTGATTTCACGATCGACTTGACTCGCTGTAAAGCTAATTCACCTTGCTGAATAAGAGAGAGTAGCGTAGTCGGCAATATGGTTTCACCATAAAAATGATGCTCGGCGGCCAGCAGAGGAATGATCTGTTTCTGATCTGCTGTCAAGAGGCCGATTTCTTCTTGACCGTTAGATTGATAAGTTAAAAAATGCATGCAAGTATCCCTCCTCTTAAAAAATAGTATACAAAATTTAACATAATCCCATTTTACAGTTTTGTCAATCACTATATGAGAAAAATCTAAAACGTTATTCTCATTATTAGGGAAATGTTTCATAGTAAAGCAGCTCTGGTAAAATAAAAGCTTTTGTATGCTCGGGGAATAGAGGCTTCACCTTTGTCCCTGACGAAGTTTATAGATAGTAAGTAGGAATAAGTAGAGTGGTTTTTTAGGGGAATTTATGGAGGGGGATTTTTAATATGAAAATTGCAATCATTTCACCAATTGCATGGAGGACGCCGCCGAGGCATTATGGTCCTTGGGAGAGAGTCGTTTCGTTATTGGCAGAGGGACTTGTGAAAGAGGGGATTGATGTAACACTCTATGCAACTGGCGATTCATTAACCAGTGCGAAGCTTCGTAGTGTGTGCAAAGCGCCCTATGAAGAAGACAAAGAACTGGATGCTAAAGTTTGGGAATCTTTGCATATATCCGAAATCATGGAGCAGGCAGATGAATTTGACATCATACATAACAATTATGATTTTTTGCCTCTAACCTATAGCGGTCTTATAAAAACACCTGTTATAACAACGATACATGGATTTTCCTCGCCTAAAATTATGCCTGTGTATAGAAAATATAACAAAAAAACCCACTATGTTTCTATTAGTAATGCGGACCGGCATGAGGATCTGGATTATATAAGGACTGTGTACCATGGTATTGATATAGAAAAATTCACATTCAACAAAGAACAGGGCAGTTATTTAGTTTACTTTGGAAGAATACATAGGGACAAGGGAACTTGGGAGGCAATACAAGTTGCTAAAAGAGCAAAAATGAAGCTGGTTATTGCTGGTATTATACAAGATAAGTCCTATTACGAAAATGATGTAGAGCCATATCTTAATGATGACGTATGCTATATTGGCTCCGTAGGTCCTGCAGAAAGAAATAGAGTTCTGGGTAATGCATATGCGCTGTTACATCCCATTCATTTTAATGAACCTTTTGGTCTTAGTATTGTGGAATCAATGGCATGCGGAACACCTGTCCTTGCATTTAATAAAGGTTCGATGCCTGAAATTATTCAGGATGGCGTGAATGGGTTTATTGTGTCTGATGTGGAGGAAATGGCTGAGAAAATTAAAGATGTCAGAAATATTTCACGGGAAGTCTGCCGCAAAACGGTTGAATGCAAATTTACACAGGAGCAAATGGTAAAACAATATATTGAGGTTTACAAAGAAATATTAAAAAAATTATAGTTAATAAGGAATAAAAAGTTCTTGGGCATTACAAATAGAGGATTAATTTATGCATATGTTCTGCTATAAATCAGAATATTGTTAAAAAACGTTCAATAGAAGTGGATGATTGTTTATTCAGGAAAAACGATTATTTGACGGAAACGATTATTTGTAGTACAATAAAGCATAAATCGTTTGAACCTACTGTCTGACGATTAGTAACAATACCATATTGTGTTTTAACCGCCACGGGATATACAGACTGGGTGTGAGATATCACACTTGCCGGCAACGCGCCGAATATCCAAACGTAGGGGGTTTTTTTTATGGATAAAAATAGGTTTGGCACTCAGTTGGAAAATGATAATCATACATTTATAGAACTGTTTAAGCGGCATCCAAAGAATCCGATTTTGACAGCGAAAGACTGGCCCTATCCTGCGCATTCAGTATTCAATCCAGCAGCCACTATGTTCCACGGTAAAGTATTGTTGCTGGCTCGTGTAGAGGATAGACGAGGTTTTTCCCACCTGACTAAGGCGATTAGTGATGATGGAGTCAGCACTTGGCAGATTGACAGAGTGCCAACGCTGGAATCAGATCCGTTAAATTATCCGGAGGAACGGTGGGGAATTGAAGATCCTAGGATTACTTGGCTTGCTGAACTAAATAAGTGGGCGATAACCTATACTGCTTACTCTCGTCGTGGACCACTTGTAGCGATGGCACTGACAAATGACTTTATCACGTTTGAGCGAATCGGACCGCTCATGCCGCCGGAAGACAAAGATGCCGCACTTTTTCCTCGTCGAATACAGGGAAAATGGGTCCTGATTCATCGGCCAATTACTACTAATTATGTACCAGGTTCTCACATCTGGTTATCATATTCTGATAGTAACTTTACCCATTGGGGAGACCGCCAGGTGGTAATGCACGCCCGTCGAGGTGGCTGGTGGGATGGTGGAAAAATTGGTCTTGCAGCGCCACCTATCGAGACTGCTGAAGGCTGGATACTCTTGTATCACGGGGTGCGCCAAACCGCTTCTGGTTCGATTTACCGAATCGGCCTGGCATTACTGGATCTGGATAATCCGGCAAAGGTATTGCACCGCACTGATGAATGGGTCTTTGGTCCAACGGAAGGGTATGAACGGGAGGGGGACGTTGATGACGTCGTTTTTCCAAGCGGCTGGGTGTTAGACGATAAGACCGGATTGCTTAAAATGTACTATGGGGGGGCCGATTCTTGTATTGCCTTGGCTACTGCCAGCGTAGGGGATTTGCTGGAATATATAAAAAAGTGTCCAGAACCCTTAGATGAAGCGCTTTATTAGTCAGAGTCGTTGCTAAAATCAGACGTTACTCTTCATTAGATACCTAAGCTGAAAATAAAAAGACTATAACATGTGACAATGAGTCTTGAAGAAAGGAAGAGAATAAAATGAATTTTATAAAAAAATTACTAATTTTCACGGGTGAAATATGAAACTATATCACTTTACGACAGAGGAGAATTTGGAACAAATATTGGAGCACGGCTGCCTTAACCAGTCAGGTGGAGGAGTTGTATGGCTAACTAAGAACAAGGAACTAGAAGCGCAGGAATGGTCTGGGGGAAATAATGCTACGATTAGAATCAGCGTGTCACTTCTTAACATATCACATTTTGGTAAGAACGCGCCGCCGCAGAAACTAGTAGAAGGTGCAAAGGATTGGTATACGACATGTCAGCCAATTCCGCAGAAACTATGGATTGATGTTGAATCTCTCAGAAAAGGCCATTGGGGGATTCATAAAGGACTAAGCTATAAAAATAGAAAAATGTAATGACTGATAATGGTCATCAACAGTGGATCTAGAAGACATCTAAAGGTGTTTCAAATTGCTGGTGATGACCTTTTTGCTAAGATGTGCGTACAATGGTGGTTTGCGCTTTGTTGAAATTTGGTACAATCCAAGTTTGTAAAAGTGGATTGATGAATATAACCGTAAATCGATAAGATGCAGCGTCAAAATGAAGGAGATAAAGAAAATGGTTGGAGAAAATAGAATCAAGAATATTGGTTTTTTAAGTACGTATCCTCCTCGAGAATGCGGACTAGCTACATTTACGGAAGACCTAATAAACGAAATTAATAAAATAACATTGGTTAGGCCCAGTGTCATTGCAGTAGTAGATAAGGAAGAGTATACAAATTCAAAGGTACATTATAAATTGAGCCAGCACGATCGTACAAGCTATATAAAGACCGCAGCATGGGCCAATGATAATTTGGATATTTTAGTTATTGAACATGAATATGGGATCTTTGGCGGCGAATGTGGCGAATACATTATTGACTTAGCGAAAGGACTAAAGATTCCTTTTATTGTAACAACACACACTGTATTGCTAGAACCATCTTTGAAGCAATGTACTGTCCTCAGGGAACTAGGGAGGCTTAGCACAAAGGTCGTGACTATGGCGCAAAGTTCCATTTCCATATTGGCAGGGACGTATAGTATCGAGTCAGAGAAGATTGTGTTCATACCTCATGGCGTTCCTAATATGAAGGTTGAATCCCGTGAAAAATTGAAAGCCCGACATGGTTTGCAGAAAAAGGAAGTTATTAGCAGCTTTGGACTCATTAGCCCAGCGAAAGGTATCGAGTATGGAATTGAAGCGGTGGCGAAGGTTGTCCCGGATTATAAAAATCTGATGTATCTGATTCTTGGTAAGACTCATCCATGCGTCAAAGAAAGCATGGGTGAAACATACAGGCAGAGTCTGATGGATTTAGCACAAAGCCTTGGGGTGCAAAATAACATTCAATTTATTGATAAATACCTGACAAAAGAAGAAGTAATTACCTATCTTCACATGTCTGATATGTATCTGACGCCTTATCTATCAAAAGAGCAGGCAGTCAGCGGAACGCTGGCATACGCCATGGGGTGTGGACGAGTAATTGTATCAACTCCATACCGATATGCAGAGGAAATGCTGGGAGACGGTCGTGGAATGCTTAGCAAATTTAGAGATTCTGACTCAATTGCATCATGTATTCGAACGGTACTCGGGAACTCAGCTGGAAAGAAAGCAATGGAGATGAAAACATTGGCAGTTGGTCAGACAATGACCTGGTCTATTGTAGCAAAGCAATATGTTCAGCTATGCGCGGATAGTATTCAACCAGCCCGGCGCTTACTTCCAAAATCCCATCCCCATCTTATGATCGCTAAGCAAAGCGGAATGAGGGCTATATAATGAACCAATTAGGCAACGTCTTTGATGACGCACATATCTTTCGTATGACCGATGATACGGGTATGTTTCAACATACCCGTTACAATGTTCCTGATTTGGCTAAAGGGTATACCACTGACGACAATGCCCGGGCATTAATTATGGCAGTGATGCTTTATGAAACGAGACGCAAGCCCGAATACCTCGTATTAATTTATCGCTACCTGGCATTTATTTTGTATGCCCAGAATGAAAATGGTCATTTTCGGAACTTTATGACATATGGTCGTCAATTCACGGAAGCAGAAGGATCGGAAGAATGCTTTGGGCGCTGCCTCTGGGCTTTAGGATATACGTTGGCTTCACCAGTAATGCCCGGTGGGATAAAGGATGCATGTACGAGTGCGATCACCCGTGCATTACCGATTATTTCTTCTCTTAAATGCCTGCGGGGACAGGCATATGTTCTGATCGGTCTTGGTCTTATCCCAGATATAAAAAGGGATAGCCTTATTCTTAAGCTCGCAGATGCTATTGGAAATTGCTTTGAGCAGTGCTCTGGAGAAAATTGGAAATGGTTCGAAGACAGCCTGACTTACGATAATGGGATTCTGCCGTGGGCTATGTTCGTGGCTTCCTATCAAACAGGGCAGGAACGCTTTCTCCATATCGGGCGTGAAAGTATGGAATTTCTCGACCAAGATGCTTTTCGGGATGGCTTTTTCCGACCAGTGGGTTGCAGAGGATGGCGGATGCGGGGGGCTGAACCGGCATTATATGACCAGCAGCCAGTCGAGGCATCCATGTCCACACTAGCTCATTTGGCTGCTTATAAGGTGACTGGTGATGAATCTATGCTGGAATTGGCCAGACGAAGTTTTGCCTGGTATTTGGGGGAAAATTCTCGCAATGAAAGTTTAATTGATGCAGAAACTGGTGGCTGCTTTGATGGCATTATGGTTGAGGGCTTGAACCGTAATCAAGGTGCTGAAAGTATTGTTGGCTATGCAATCGCTAATCTGGCTTTGGATAATGCAGCATCAGCACCATTGGGGATTCATGACCAATTTTTACAAAATACAGAAGAAGCATCACCGCAATCTAATTGGAGAAGATTGGGGAAAGTTATTTTACCTTCATGGCGTCAAGCCAATCGCAAATAAAGAATATTGGGCGGTAATTCAGCATAAAAAGGAATGTGATGATCCTATGAAAGTCATTATTCTCGCCGGTGGCGGAGGTAGTCGTTTATTTCCTCTTTCCCGTACCCTGTTTCCTAAACAATTTTTAAAACTCAATGGGGAAGAGTCGCTGCTTGCCCAGACCATAACCCGATTTTTGCCTATGGTCAAACCTTCTGACATGGTAGTGGTGACCAATCAGGAATATGTTCATCATGTCCGGACAGAACTCATCCAGGCTAAGGCCCAGGGAGCCCATATCCTGCTGGAGCCGATGGCACGAAATACAGCGCCGGCAGTTGCATTCGCGGCACAATACTGCCTCGAACATTTGGGCTGTCAACCCGATGAAATACTGTATGTAACACCCTCAGATCACATAATCCGCCCGATAGAGACGTTTGCAGCAAATGTTCGCCAGGCCATTGGATTGGCGAACATGGACAAGATTGTGACTCTTGGTATACGACCCAATCATCCGGAAACCGGTTATGGCTATATGCAGGCAGGTACACCTTTTAGCGGTGGCTTTGCCGTTCAATCCTTTCGGGAAAAGCCAGATCTAAAAACAGCAGAAGAATATCTGGCTGCTGGCAACTACTACTGGAACTCAGGTATGTTTGCGTTTGCGATTCAGTGTTTTATGGAGGAATTAGCAGCGTATCAGCCCGATATTTACGAGCTGGTCCAAAGTGGTTTGGACGGGATGAAGGAGAATTTCACCCTAATGCCCAATATCTCTATTGACTATGCAATTGCTGAAAAATCCCAAAAGATGGTGATGCTGCCGATTACGGCGGAATGGAATGATATCGGTTCATGGGATGCAATCTATGACGTGCTCGATAAGGATTTGGATGGCAATGCAGTAAAAGGGGATTGCATTCCGATTGAATGCTCAAATACCCTGATATTGGGACATAGTCGTCTTATTGCCGGCATCGGTCTTGAGGATATTCTGGTAGTGGAGACAGACGATGTTATCGTTGTTGCTAAAAAAGGCGAATCCCAAAAGGTCAAGGATCTTGTTTGTGAACTAAAGGAGAAGGGCAGGATTGAGGCGGACCAGCATACAACCGTTTATCGACCCTGGGGCTTCTATACTGTACTTGGTTCTGGTCCAGGGTATAAAATGAAAAAGATTGTTGTGAATCCCGGTGAAATCTTAAGTCTGCAAATGCATTATCATCGTAGTGAGCATTGGATTGTTATTGGCGGTACGGCAAAGGTCACTATCGGTGTTGCAGAACAAATGGTACATGAAAATGAGAGTGTTTTCGTGCCGCAAACCACTAACCACCGGCTTGAAAATCCCGGAAGGCTGCCCCTTCAGATTATCGAAGTACAGAACGGGAGCTATCTGGGTGAAGATGATATTGTGCGTTTTGATGATCGATATGGGAGATTATGACGTTATTTTAACAAAGCTCGAATTGATAATTTTTTACGGATCAGTATTGCAAAACAACCTCCCAGAGTAGGGAGGTTGTTTTGTATGGAATTGTTACTGCAATGCTTCAGGCAATTCAATGGTCCACAGATACATATTTCGTTCCACTTCCGAGTTTGGCACAATAGCTAGTACCGGATTCGCAACTTTATCTTTGATTTTCAACGTACCATCACTAGTTAAGGTATAGTCGCCAATTTCACTATTTTTATGTTTGCTGTCCTGAAGGCTTAGCATCATTCCAAAATCGTTGTCATTTACAACAACAATTGTCTTTTTATCCGGCAGCAGGGTTAATCCTTCTGCTTTTTCTACATTCCAGCCATTTGCCTTCAAATCAAATAGTAAGGTCTTGGAAGCTAAAGTAACACCAGCCAATTGCTCTTTGTCGGTAGCATACTCAAGCGCTTTTCCGTTAAGTGTGCGGTTGGAAATGTCCGTTGCATTGGCTAAGTCAACTAGGTAAATGCGATTGCGCATTTGTTTGTCTTTGTCAGATCCTTGTTCAATTAGCAGCAATTTGGTGTCAGAGACGGCAAAAATATCGCCGATTTTGGCACCCTTAGAAGACTTGTATGCATCTACGTCAATCGGGTAGGCATACATTTTGGTTTCGCCAGTAGATGGATTAAGCTGTACAATTCGAGTAAATTGAGCTGTTTTATCCGTTTCTTCATTGACATTCAATACGCTTTGTACCGCTGCATAGATCTTTCCATTGGGGGCAACGGTTAGCCCTTCAAAACCACGGTTAGGAATTCGGAATTTTAGGATCTCCGGCAAACCGCTGCCAGGAGCATATTTTCGTAGCAATTTGCCTGTTTTGTCAAATTGAATAATAAATGGACCATATTCGTCGCAAACCCAGAAGTTTCCCTTAGTATCTACGGCAATTCCTTCGGGGTCCAGTCCATTATCATCATAGCCAAGGTCATTCAAATTTTCCCCTAAAGCGACCTCATAGGATGAACCAACAAAGCCAGGGGTAATCGGAAGACCAGTCAATGGCTTTCCTTGGGCATTTTTTAGTCCAATGGTTTCACGGACAGTAACATTGCCGGCTTTTAGTACTCCTACCGCAATCGTGGGTTGAAAATTAGGAGACGGGAAGAACTTTCCGCTAAATGTGCCCTTGTCGTTTTTCACAATTGGGCCATCTGCATTAGGACCACGATCAGAAATCATATAGAATTCTATAGAGCCGTCTTTTCTAACTGATTTGAGGGCAATACCGGAACCAAAGCCTGTTTTAAACCCATTGGGGAAATTTTGTTGATGATTACCTTGGTACTTCACATAGAACTGCTGAGGAATCGATACCACATATTTACTGACCTTTCCATCAGCTGCGGCTGCGATGCCACCAAATAAAATAGAACAACCCATAATTGAAGCAGCAAGAATTAAAGACATTTTTTTATTCAAGTTGCTTTCCTCCTACACTGTTATTTCCGTAAGCTCGTATTACTTATTCTACCAGATTTCACACTAACTTATGGTTAAAAATTTGTTAAAATTAGGTAAATGAGTAAGGTCATCTCGGTGAAACAGGGATAAGTGCAATCAAATCTTCTTTATTGTTGTTTAGAACTTAGCTTTCCCTTACCTTTTTATTGTTGTGATGTATTTTCCAACCGTGGATGAGAGAATACACCACGGGTACGACTACAAGGGTCAGGAGGGTAGAGGTAATAAGGCCGCCAATGATGGCATGGGCCATCGGGGCCCGGGCTTCAGCACCTGGTCCGATGGATAGGGCAATTGGGAGCATGCCGAAGATCATGGCAATGCTGGTCATAAGAATAGGGCGCAGACGGATGCGGGCCGCGTCCACTAGAGCGTCATTGCAGGAAGTGCCTTCCTGCATGCGTTGCTTGGCGAAATCAATCAGGAGAATCGCATTCTTGGTAACCAGTCCCATTAACATCATAATTCCGATGAGTGAGATTAGGCTCAATTCACTACCTGCTAGAAATAATCCGGCCAGAGCCCCTATGACAGCCAAGGGCAGGGCGAGCATGATGGCGAAGGGTTCGCTGTAACTTTCAAATTGGGCCGCCAGAACCATGAAGATAAAGGCTGCCGCTAACACCAGCGCAATGGTCATGCTGGAAAACGAATCATCCATATCCTCGGTTTGACCGGCGCCGCCTACTTGATAGCCTGCAGGCAGTGGGATTTCGTTCATATCCTCGTAGAATTTGTTGTTAAAATCACCAAGGGTGGTTTTCTCCAGGTTAGCTGTTAACCTGATTTCTTTTTGCCGATCATAGCGGTTAATCTCTGACGGACTGGTGGCGTACTTCATGTTAACTACTTGGGACAACGGAATCAGGAGTCGCTGTCCGTCTGTTTTCATTTTTTCACTGGTTAGAAACACATTCTGCAGACTTTCTGGGCTGCTGCGATCCTTAGCATTAAGCCGTAGGTTGATATCCACCCGTTCATCGCCGTCGCTGAACTTGCCAATCACTGTTCCCTGCAATAGCGTTTGCAGGGCGTTGCCGATGGTGGAGGTGGATATACCTAGATCATTAGCTCGTTCTGTTTTGATTGTAATGTCCAGATTGGGACTGCCGGGACGATAATTCGACACGATGTCTCGAACACCGGGAATGGTCTCCATTTTCCGGTGCAGCTGTTCTGCAATCTCACCAAGTGTTTCTACGGATTCGCCAGTTAGGGATACACTGACTGGTTTTCCGCCGCCCTGTTCGAAGTCAGCACGGATACCGGGAATGCTGTTGAGTTTGTTTCTGGCATCACCAATAATTTCGATTTGGGAGCGTTCACGGTTTTGTTTAGGAATCAATGTCACAAACAGATTTTGTTCACCGGCAGCGGTGGTACTGAATACATGCTGTACCTCGGGAAGTTGCTGCAGGGTCTCCACCAGATAGAGTGTTGATTGATCCAGACCTTCAATTGTAGGACCGATCTGAGTTTGTACCTTGACTGTGAATTGAGCCTGGTCGGTATCCGGGATAAAAGATGAGCCCAGATAGGGGAGCAGCAGCATGCTGAGCAGAAACAGTGCTGCGGAGATACCTAATGTTTTTTTGCGATGAAATTGCAATAAGTTGTGCAACATAGAAGCGTAGGAAGTTGCCATTTTTTCAAATAGAGTATTCCAAGTCATCCACCAGCGACCTAGCCTGCCTGTTGCGTGCTGTCCCACGGGTAAATATAAAGCGGCCATCATTGGCGTCAGCGTAAAAGCGATGAATAGAGAAATCAGGACAGCAAAAGCAATGGTCAGCCCGAATTCTTTGAAGAATTGCCCCACAACGCCGGACATAAAACCGACTGGAATAAATACGGCGACAACGGTAAAGGTAGTGGCCATGACCGCCAGAGCAATTTCTTTCGTCCCATCGGCAGCGGCCGTCATCGCCGATTTGCCCAGCTGGCGGTGCCTAATAATATTTTCGATCACCACAATGGCATCGTCAATTAACAGGCCGACAGATAAGGAAAGACCGAGGAGAGACATGCTGTTGATGGTGAAATTGGCCAATTTCATAAAGAAAAAGGTGGCAATAATGGAGGCGGGGATCGTAAGGGCGCTAATCACGGTACTGCGCCAGTCCCCCAGGAACCAAAGGACGGTGATCACTGCAAAAACGCCGCCGACAATGAGATCAAACCATACTTCGTGAATGGATTCTTCGATGCGTTTGGCATCATCCCGCACCATATGCAGCGCTATGCCTGACGGCAGATCTTGCTGAATTCTTTCTAGTGCCGCCTTGACTTGTTTAGCGACTTTTACAGCATTGGCGCCGGACTGTTTGCCAATTTCCAGTCCAACAACCTCCTGACCGTCATAGCGGGCAATGCTTTCGATATCCTTAACAGTATCTTTGACAGTGCCAATTTGTTTATAATATACCGGCGCACCATTACGGATACCCATGACAAGGGAAAGAAAATCCTTAGGATCTTTGAAATTTCCGGCGGTTCGTACCGCTAATTCATTTGTGTTTTCGGTAAGCTTACCTGCTGGAATATCGAGATTTTCCTGCTGCAGGCGCTGGATGATTTCCGGTACGGAAAATCCGAAAGACGCCACCTTGTCCCGATCCAGCAATAATTCGATGCGCCGTTCCTGTAGACCCGTTACTTTCAATTGTCCTACCCCACTGATTTTTTGCAGACGGGGTTTGATCACGTCTTCCACCAGAATGCTTAATTCACGAAGGCTGGCAGCGTCGCCAGTAAAGGCAATCGTGGCAACCGGGGACGCCTTCATGTCATATCGGGCAATGATAGGTTCCTTGATTCCTTCCGGCAGTTCGCCGCGGATGGCACTGAGCTTATCTCGGACGTCCTGGGCTGCCATAGCCGGATCAATGTCCAGATTGAACTCAATGCCTGTTCGGGAATACCCTTCCGATGAAGTGGATTGAATGTGCTTGACACCCTTAGCCTCGCCGACAGCTTCTTCTACCTTCTTGGTTACCTGGGTGTCCATTTGCTCCGGTAAAGCCCCCTCATAGGTAATCATGACGGATACGTAAGGAAGAGAGACATCTGGATTCTCATCGACATTCATGCCTAGATAACTTACGATACCTAGTAAAATCAAAGCCAGAAGGCTTACAGTGGCGAAAACGGGACGTTTAATACTAAGTTCAGGCAAACTCACAGCGTATTGCCTCCTTCCGTCAGCAGGGCATCACCATCTTTAATTTTATCCAGGTTGTCGATTATGACCGGCGTATTTTCCTGCAATCCAGCTGTGATTTCAATTGAATCGCCGATTAGTTCTCCCGTCTCCACAAGGATTTTCTTGGCTTTTTTATTGTCATCTATGTAGACATAATTCAATCCCTTGTGTTTCACGATTGCCTTGTGAGGTACTGCAAGAACCGTTTTGACATCGCCAGTGGACAGCGTGGTCTGGGCAAACATTCCTGGTTTTAGTAGTTGATCTGGATTATTGATTTTGACTTTTACCCGAAACATACGACTTTCATTGCCAGCGGCAGGATTAATTACCGCAATCGTTCCCCTGAATATTTCTCCGGGATAAGCGTCAACGGTAATTGATACATCCCTTCCTAGCTGAGCTGCAGCAACGTCTTTTTGTTCGATATGCACTACGACGTAAACCTGATCCAGCTGTTCCACGGTTAAGAGCGTATTGCCGGGGGAGACGACCTGTCCGACAGTGACTGCCTTATTAGCGATTACACCGGTTACAGGAGTAGTAATTAGCGTATCCTTTGCTTGTTTTTGTGCACTGTTTAAATTGGCGTAGGCATTATCTACTTCAGTGCGGCTGGTAATCAAACGGGCTTCTGTGCTTTCCAGCTGCTGTTTGGTAATGGCATTTTGAGAGTAAAGGGTTTGGTAACGCTGAAAATCCATTTGTGCTGTATGCAAATTAGCCTCTGTGTGGCGGACATTGTTCTCGGCAACTCGTACAGCGTTATTCAGCTCCAGCGGGTCTAGTGTGATCAGCGTTGCACCAGTCTGTACAGCCTGACCATCTTCCACCAGGATTTGCTCCACTTTACCTTGAAAGCGGCTGCTGATCAGGACTGAAGTTAAGCCTTCTACGGTACCGGTTAGTGACAGCACCTGCGGTTTATTAACCAGTCTGGTTGCCGCAGTAGTAACTGCCAGGGGCTGTACGGCGATAACTGCTGTCTGTTGGGAGTTATAGATACGCCAGGCAGTTATACTGCCGATGATAAGTAATATTAGCACGATCATGAGTGTACGAATGTTTTTCGTTTTGAGCATCCAGATTTTCTCCTTTAATGGGTTCATTGTCACAAAAGTACAATGCCGCTGCTGTGGCATACAAAGGAGCACAAAAAGTTGAAATAGAACCCTTTGTGTCCTTTGCGTCTTTGTGGTTCGATTCGTTTTATAAGTTTTTTTACTATATCAATATTTTTAACGCAAGAGAGCCTTCGGATATTCCTAATATCCGCTCTAAAATCACTTCAGCAATTTTGCTTTTGCTGGTAAATAGATTGGGTGCCTCTTTATTATATTGGGATTCCCATAAACAACTAAGGGTGCTCCAAAAAAAGCAAATGGTTTCATCAATAGACTGTACATGCATAGTACCTTCCTCAGTACCTTGCTGAATAACATCTGTTAGCACAGGATTTAAAATCGTATCACTTTGTTTCCAAGTTTTAAAAAGCAAAGAAAATTCCTGCTCTTCCCATAATAAATAAAACACGATATCCGTTTGATCAAAGCGAAAGAGATAGCCGATCAATAGCCTGAGTTTATGTAAGGCTGTAACCGAGGGACCCAAATTTTTTATCTCAGCAGCGAGTTTTGTAGAGTAACGAGCGATAATTGCTTCCAGAATCGCTTCTTTGGAAGGGAAATAATAATAGAAAGTTCCTTTGGCAACACCTGCTTTTTTGACGATATCAATAATCATCGTTTTATTGTAGCCGAAAGCAATGAATAATTCTTGGGCTGCATCAATCAATTCCGATCGCCGGACCTCGGGGTCTTTTATCGTTCTAACGATGATTGTCACCTCCTTAAAATAACTGACCTGGGTCAGTTATTATATTATAAAGAAATATTACCATTGTCAAGAAAAACTATTCTGCAGGAATGCCTATTTCCAGAAATAGATATCCGCCATGGAGCATCGTCTTATGACATCATATTGATTACGATTTTGATGCGTATTTGGTTCATTCAGTGCATATGGAAGTATCCAAATACATTACAAGTGTATTGGAAACCGGAGCAGCCGTATGTTATGAAAAGAAATAAATAAAAAAAGATGAACCGCGAAGGAAGCGAAGAAATGTAAAGAACACGAAGAGGTAGTATACCTATTCTTTATTCTTTACAGTCTTCGCTTTTTTTGTGGTTCAAATGATTTATTTTTTAGGCGTGCAAAGTGTTATTATTTAAATATGTTGGGATGCCTATCCTTATAAAGTCTTATGAAAAAGTAGCAGTCCGCCGTTCAGATTATCTAGGAACTGTTTTTTTCGGTATCAGAGGTATGACAGCATTATATGGGTAATGTAAGAACATTCCCAAATATCTCTCTTATGATATAATAGAAATAAAATAAATAAATGAGAGATAATATGAATAAAAATAATGTATTTCTAGACTTAAAAGAAAATTATAATAAATTAACAGGAAGCCAAAAGAATATCGGACAGTATGTTCTAGACAATTATAAAGAGATTGCGTTTATGTCGGCAATTGAATTAGGTGAAAAAGTAGGAGTCAGTGATGCTACGATTATAAGATTTGCTCGTTCCATTGGTTATAGTGGTTTTGCAGAGTTGAGAAAACAAATCAGAGAGGGGATTAAGAACTTTGATCCTCCTCATAAAAGGCTTTCACAAAGCGTTGATGATCTTCATGATGATAACGATTTGATTTCACAAGTTGGCAAAAAAGACTTAAAAAATCTCGAAGAATTTTTAGTAAATTTGGATATGGATAAAATAAATCAAGCTGTTGATGAAATCTATAAAGCAAATATCATTTATTTAATTGGAGCAGGATCTTCCGGTGTTCTAATTGATTTTCTAGCTTTGCATTTAAGAAGAATGGGGTTTCGTGTACTTGCATTAAGTGAAGGCGGAGTGGCAAGTATAGAAAAAATAATACCGATCACTGAGAATGACTTACTCATTGCTTGCAGTTTTCCGAGATACTCTAAAATTACCTTTGGAGCCATTGATTTTGCCAAACAAAAAGCGGCAAAGATACTCTCCATTACGGATAGTTACTTTTCTACGATGAGTATGAACAGCGACATTGTATTTTCATTGAAAATAGATAATTCCACTTTCTTTAATTCCTATGTAGTGCCTATGGAATTATGTAATATTTTAACTATGAGTATTTTAGAGAGAAACAAAGAGAAAATATATATAACATTAAAAGAAAATATACAAAACATGGAGATGTTTAGAGAAAAACTGTAAGCATTCTTATGAGAGTAAATAGAGCAGCATAGAATGAATTGAACAAAAAAACACCAGCGGTCTACAAGACGGCTGGTGTTTTTTTATTGAGTCTATTGTATTACATTTTAATGTAGTGTATTATAACATTTATATTATAAAATGTAGCATATACGACATTTACGGCTGCAAATAGTGAAGTAAAGGAGGCGATTTTTACTAGAAAAAGCCAAATTGTAAAAATAAATTATTAATAGGAGGATGTACCAGTGTTAGGATTAATGATCGCACTATTCTTTTTATGTATTTGCGGCTATGCTATTTTTAAAAAATACAAGGCCCAAACCGTATTATTAACAGGTGGTTTTGCCATGATGTCAGTTGCTATCCTTTTAGGGATGGGAGATATTCTGCCTGCTAAGAATTCTACAGGAAGTCCTTGGTTTGACATGTTTCAGTTTGTTGCAGTTCTTGCATCGAAGCGAGCTGCAGAGATCGGTATGTTAATTATGGTCGTTACTGGTTTTGCCCGCTACATGGACAAAATTGGTGCCAGCAGAGTGCTTGTTCATATTTGCATCAAGCCTCTACAGACGCTGCGGTCACCTTATATCGTAATGGCCCTTGGTTTTATTATTGGTCAATGTTTACACCTTTTTATTGCCAGCGCTTCAGGTTTGGGTGTATTGCTAATGGTAACGATGTATCCGATTCTAATTAGCCTTGGGATCAGTCGAAATGGTGCTACTGCTGTAATTGGAACCACTTCTGCCATTGACCTGGGCCCTAGCTCAGGCAATACGGTACTGGCAGCAAAAACGGCTGGACTGCAAACCGTAGATTATTTCGTCACGTATCAGCTTCCAGTGGCTGTAGTTGTTATATTGGCCATTGCAGTAACTCATTATTTTGTACAGCGTTGGTTTGATAAAAAACATGAAGGTGGATTGGCTGCAGGGGTACCTCGGGAAGAGGAAAATACAGATCCTAAAAGTGATGCAGAGCCTCTTCGTCCTATGTGGTATGTATTTTTGCCAATTTTCCCAATGATATTAATTTTAGCATTTGGTTTCTTTAAGTTTCGAGGAATACACTTAGATATTATCCCTTGTATGTTTGTCAGTTTGTTTATTTCTATGGTTTGTGAAGCTCTCACGACACGGAATGTGAAGAAAGTTTTTGCAAGTATTCAAACGTTTTTTGATGGAATGGGAAGTCAGTTTGCTACGGTTATTACATTAATTGTTGCTGGTGAGACACTAGCCCAAGGACTCACCGCTTTGGGTGCTATTGATACGCTAATCAATGTCACACAGTCAACAGGTTCTGGCAAAACAGTCATGGTCTTGGTTATGAGTGGGATTATTGCTGTTAGCTGCATTGTTATGGGATCGGGTAATGCCCCTTTCTTTGCTTTTTCCGCTTTTGCGCCCCAAGTTGCGAAGAAATTAGGCTTTGATGCTGTGAATTTGCTTTTGCCCATGCAGCTTACTTCCAGCCTGGCTCGCGGCATATCACCCATTACAGCGGTAATTGTAGCGGTATGCGGTATTTCGGGAGCATCACCTTTTGAAGTAGTCAAGCGAACTGCTATTCCAATGGCAGTGGGATTGCTTACCACCCAGATTATGACTTATATCCTATTTGGGTAACGAATCAAGCAGAAGGTAGAACGTATACTGAATCGAAGGTAGGGACGAAAAATGGAACAGTTTGATTTGGAACGGTATTTAAAAGAGCTAGAGTATCTTGTGAATATAGACAGCGGCTCAAAGAGTCTAGAAGGTGTTACGCAAATCGGGGAGTATTTTTCAGAGAAATTTAAAGCTTCAGGCTGGAATATAAAAAAATATGACATCGCGCCTGAGATTGCTCCTTGTATTGAAATTACCAATTGTGATACAGACCGCTTTGATATTTTACTTTTAGGACATATGGATACGGTATTTCCAGCGGGGACGGTTAAGGAAAGACCTTTTACAATAAAAGATGGAAGAGCATATGGTCCCGGTGTCATCGATATGAAATCCGGCTTGTTATCTGCCTATTATGCTTTAGATGGGCTGAAAGACCAAGAACTTTCGATATGTTTACTACTCAATAGCGAAGAGGAAATGGGGTCAAGGCGGGTTCGTCCTTGGTTAGAGAAGGCAGCTGGTAAAAGTCGCTACGTATTTGTTTTGGAAGCTGCGAGAGAAAATGGTGATTTAGTCTTAACGCGAAAAGGGCTTGGGCGATATACTTTCGAGTTTCATGGTGTAGCGGCTCATGCTGGCGTTGCCCCACAAAATGGTATAAGTGCCATTTTGGAACTAGGGTACTGGATTGTTGCTCTTCACGGCCTGAATGATTTTTCTTCGGGCCTTACACTCAATGTAGGCACAGTTGTAGGCGGCACAACCGCGAATGTGGTAGCCGACTACGCTAAAGCAGAATTGGATTTTAGGGTTGCTGATATGAGTCAGGTACATATCATAGAGCAAAAAATTGATTCATTACTGGCACATGCAAAAACATCTGGTGTTAAGATCGGTGTCTCTGGCGGTATGACTCGGCCACCGTTGAACCCTACGGAGGAAACCCAAAAGATTTGCAGATTGGCAGAAACCATTGGCAAAGAGTTAGATATTAGGGTTCATTGGGCTAAGACTGGCGGCGGTTCGGATGGAAATTTTTCGGCAGCCTTAGGTGTGCCGACTATTGATGGATTAGGACCAGTCGGCGGCAATGCTCATGGCATTCACGAGTATATGCTTATCGAGTCTGTAGAGCCGCGGATTCATTTGCTAAGGAGAATGATTAAAGAGGCAGTACAAGTAAAATAATGTATTTTCCTGCTAGCGATAGTAAAGCCCCCGCAATATCCTCGATAGGGTATATATTGCGGGGACTTACTATATAGATGTTTTTTTTGAATAAAGAATATATAATATAAGTCATATGATAAGATTGCATTCAAAGATGTAATGGATAAAGATTCAGGAGATTGATGGAATGAAGAACCTTTTGGTATTGCCACAATTACGATGTTCCTTTGAAAAAGAACTGCCGGATACACAAGTGCTGCTTGTCGCGGGGGGAAGGAAACCAGCATCTGACTGGCTGATTCAGGCCGCTGACCAGTTACCTGTTTGGTGTGTAGATAGCGGTATTGATAGTTGTCAGGCGAATCACATTATTCCCAAGCGGCTCATTGGTGATGGTGATAGTGCCACATCCCAGGGATGGGCTTGGGGGGAGAGCTTGGGAATCCCTGTAGAGGTCTATCCGGCAGAAAAGAACTTGACGGATTTACAACTGGCATTACAAATGGTGGGAGTGGTTCATGGACATGCAGCAGTCACTGTAACTGGCGTATGGGGAGGCCGCTTCGATCATACCTTTAGTAATATCCATTCATTAAAGGGCTGTGAAGATTTTGGGATACGGGGTTGTTGCGCTGCAGATGAAAAAGAGGTACTGATCTTATTAAAAGGTAAGGATTCTGTATGTATAGAAACGGCTGTGCCTCCAGAAGTAGTTTCTTTACTCCCGTTATCTACGGAATGTACGGATGTATCAATTGAGGGTGTTCACTGGCCCTTAGCCCATGTTACGTTGTGTGAAGCCCTGCCTTATGCTGTCAGTAATCGCCCTAATGAAACGAACAGGGAAATTCGCGTTTCGATAGGAACAGGTTGGTTAGGGATATATTTATGCTGGAATGGAGATGAATATTATGGAAGCAGCTTTTAGTAAGAATATAGCAATGATATTTGAACAGCCGACCAGTATTTTTGCCCTAGTAGCTATGGTGGCATTGATTCTAGCTTTTGCATACATAAAAAAAGTAAAATTGAATACGTCGATGATGGTTCATATTGGTTTAATGCTTGCATTGACCGTCATTTTGCATACTTTTCGCTTGTACCACATGCCCCAGGGGGGCAGTGTAACCTTAGGAGCAATGATTCCTCTTTTGCTGATTGCCTTTCGCTATGGACCGGCTGTCGGGTATCTGTCAGGATTTACCTATGGTCTGCTTAATTTACTCCAAGATCCTTATATCCTGCATCCTGTTCAAGTCCTTTTTGATTATCCCCTGCCATATATGGCACTTGGTCTGGCAGGCTATTTTAAAGAGCGAATGCTGTTGGGAGCCATTGTTGGCATTTGTGGTCGATTTATTTGTCATTTTATATCTGGGGTAGTTTTCTTTGCCAGCTATGCGCCGGCTGGAACATCTCCCTATTGGTATTCCTTGGTGTTTAATGCCATCTATCTTTTACCGGAGTTGATGATCTGCCTGCTCATGTTACGTGTACTGCCAGTAAAGCGTTTGCTGCTTCAAATGAGAAATAGTGAAAATTATGTGTCGGGCTATGGACGGTGAATTTAAGAGAGGCTTTTGGCAAAGTGTTGGCGATTGATAGAAAATAATAAATTCCTGCAAGAACTCTAAGAGAATTTGCAGGAATTTTGTATATTAATGGGAAATTAAGAAAGAAAAGTAATTATTAGTTCTATTTACATCTACGTTACCAAATGGGTTACACCCAATCAAAGTGGGACCATTATGTCTAGTAAGTTAGAAAGTACTTGCATGTCAGCATATATGGGTATTGAGGAGTTGGTTGTTCTGTGAACATAGCAAAGAGCGAAACCAGTGAATTATTGGCAGCTCTAAAAATTACCTTGCCAATTATTCAAGAACTTCTTCCATTGGATATTATGTTTGGTATTACTGACCAGGAAAAATTTATTTACTATTTGCCTGGCAAAGAGATTGATATAAAACTTCCGCTAGGAGCGCCTATCCCGCAAAGTGCAGGGTTTAGGAAAGTGCTAGAAACAGGGCAAGCTACCAGCATCAATGTGGAGAAGGAAGCATATGGGGTAGCTTTTAAGTCAAATTCTCTCCCGATAAAGGATGAAGATGGAAAGATTACTGGTGTGATTACAATGGGGATCAGTCTGTTAAATCAAGAGATTATTAGCCATGCAGCTCAAGCCTTGGATGGATTTTTTTCATTAGATAATGAATGGCATTTTTCATATGTAAATCGAGTAGCTTTGGAATATGCTTCCAGATACTCATCTCTAGATTTAGGGCAGCAGCTGATCGGTAAATACATATGGGATATTGTCCCCAAAACCCCGATGTTCTTTGAGAATATAACGAAAGTTAAAAAGACAAGAACTCCTATGCACTTTGAAATTTTTTCGCAATTCGGACAACAGTGGATGAGTGTGAATATCTATCCTTTATCGGATGGAGGATTAACCGTTTATTTTCGTAATATCGATGAACAAAAAAGAATTCAGCGGGAAATGGCTCGACTCGAGCAACTACACTTAGTAGGGGAAATGGCAGCCGGTATATCACACGAAATCAGAAATCCTATGACCACGGTTCGCGGGTATTTGCAAATGCTTAAGGTCAAGGAACGGCTCCTTGACTTTAGTGAGCAGTTTGATTTGATGATTGAAGAATTAGATCGGGCCAATCAAATTATTTCAGAGTTTTTATCTTTGGCCAACAATAAAATCGTTGTGCGCACACCCATCAATTTGGTAGAACTTATTAAAGCAATATTACCTTTGATTGAATCGGATGCCCGCCTTTTAGGGCAAAATGTAAAAACGCAGCTGCAAAAAATTCCAATGGCTTTGTTAGATCCAAGAGAAATACGTCAGTTAATATTGAATCTGGTACGTAATGCCTTTGAATCAATGGAATCAG
This sequence comes from Pelosinus fermentans JBW45, assembly GCF_000271665.2. Taxonomy (GTDB): domain Bacteria; phylum Bacillota; class Negativicutes; order DSM-13327; family DSM-13327; genus Pelosinus; species Pelosinus baikalensis. Next base: position 231,102 of record NZ_CP010978.1, read on the forward strand.
GAGGGACTCTAACAATTCGAATTTATAAAAATAATGATAAGATCGTATTTGCCGTACAAGATGAGGGATCCGGAATTCCAGAGGAGATACGATCCAAACTAGGAACTCCATTTCTTACTACAAAGGAAAAGGGAACTGGCCTTGGTCTTGCAACGTGTTATAGTATTGCAAAAAGGCATGATGCTACGATTGACTTCACGACGGGTGATTCAGGAACTACTTTTTATTTGTATATAAAAGAGTGTGAGGGATAAAGACAGAAGCAAGCTGCTAGGACTTAGCATTAGTTAGTGTTGTAATAAAAATGCCCCCAATCGTAGTTTTTTTATTCTGCGACTGGGGGTACTTTTTATTCATTTCCAATTTATTGGTTCAGCTTACGATTAGGTAGACGTTTTTTTATTTTCAGCCCATTTAAAAAAGAATCTTAAAAGAATTTATATAAGTAGAAGTCGATATACAGGAAAAAAATAATTGATAAAAAAAGTTCCTTGGCTATATCGATTTCAAAATAATAGAAAGGTTGTGTAAAAATGTCTACTTATAATGTAACGACTTATACCCAATTAAAAAGTGCGGTGGCTTCTGCCACATCTGGTGACACAATTTATATTGGAGCGTCCATTACTTGTTCTGCGCAAATCGTAATGAGTACCAGCGGTGTAACCCTAAAGGCAGCAACGGGAGTAACACCTGTTTTAGATTTTTCCGCTATCGGAAGCATTAACTCAGGTTCAAAGGGGATTGGGATCTATGTAACTGGTAGCAATAATACCATTTATGGTCTTATTATTCAAAATGCCGGGGATAATGGAATAAAGATTGAAGGAGCTAGTAATACGGTGCAAAACTGCATCTTTCGCTATAACGGAGATACTGGTCTACAGATATCCAAGTCTACAGCTAAAAATAATACAATAAAGTATTGTGATTCCTATAGAAATTGTGATACAGCAACAAGCGGCGGAAATGCGGATGGTTTTGCATGCAAATTGAGTGCGGGCACAGGCAATCAATTCATCGGATGCCGAGGTTTTCAAAATTCTGACGATGGTTGGGATAGCTACGATATGAATAATGATGTTACATATACAGATTGCATTACTTGGCATAACGGAGACGCCAGTATAACTACTTATGCAGGCAACGGTAATGGGTTCAAACTTGGGTCTAAAGGCGGTACTGGAAAACGAACTATGACTCGCTGCATCGCTTGGGATACTCAATATAATGGGAAAAAAGGGTTTGACCAAAACAATGGTATTGGTGTTACAACATTAACAAATTGTCTATCCTTTGACAATGTTATAGGCTACCAGTTAGACGACGCATCTAGCCTTGTCATGAAGAATTGTCGAGAGTTCAATTGCGACAGTGATGAGCTACCATCCGGTGTTTCTGTTACGAAGATTACTGATACAACAAAACAAGCTTCCATTCGGAGTGTGGTCAAGACTGCATGCAACAAAATTTTATCCAATTGCGAAAATAATATTATTACAGGAGCGATCACTTTAGATATATGGGACTAATATCCAGAAAATGTTTATTACTGGTGTTTGCAACTTGCCTCTGGCTCCGGCTGGGGGCTTTTATTTGTTTATAAGACCAAGCTTACAAGAATATGTTTAAATCATGTCTAAGAGGCTAATGAATCGATAGCAACAGTCAATGTAGCTTTTTGATTCATGAAATCACCTTTTGGTGCGAAGTGAATTGAAATAAAAGGGAAAAATGGGATTTTATTTTATATAATGATAATGTTGTAAAATTGTTTAAACCTTAAAAAGGAGGAATGGATAATAAAAATTTGAACTGATACCGAATTTGGGTTGCCATAAATACTGGAAAAAAATATTTTCGTAATCATGGATTGATCCGTTTAAAAAAGCGTCTTTAAACAATGTATATAAGTAAAAGCCGATATACGCGAAACATAAGATTCTTTGATTATATTGGCTTTGCAAAAAGCATTAAAAATTTAGGAGGCGATTTAGATGGTATACAATCAAGATTTACCTAGATACAATGCGGCAGATATCACGGAAAGCTTTAGGGGATGGAAAGAAAAACAAAAGATTGCCACTAATAGTGCAAATATTGCTAAAAATATTAAAATTGCATGCACTATGAATAAAGCGTCTTTTAACGGTATTACGAATAGTAGAATTACAGAAAAAGCATGGGGACAACGTTAGATTTTGCACCACTAGTGCGTAAATATACTTGGAATAAATCGGAGGATGTAAGAGCAGAAGCATGGTTAGCAGTAGTGGAGGCAACAAAATTATATGATTCAACTAAGGGAGTGCCATTTGCTGGTTTTGTAAAAAGCAGAGTCAAATATTCAGTTTGGAATATGCTTAGAAAGCAACATAGACAATGGGAGCATGAAGTGGATTTGGAAAGTAACGAAAATAATGAAGAAAACAGTTTAATTGATATATTATCGAGTGGCACAAATGTTTCGGATGAGGTCGAACAGATATTTCTGATGGAAGAATTACGAGAAGCTATAAATATGTTACCCGAACGTCAGCGTGTTGCTGTAATTAAAACGGTGGTTTGTAACTTTAGCCAAACTGAAACCGCAGCTACATTGGGAGTAACGCCACAAGCAATATATAATTTGCGAAATCGTGGGCTAGCCCGTTTAAAAAAGACACTTGAAAGAATGTATATAAGTGAAAGCCAATATACAGGACAAAACAATTGATGAAAGTTACTAGATTATATTGGATTATTGAAAGTTATAAGGAGGTGGCGCTTAGATGCGTATATTAAGAAATGTTAAGAAATGTTAAGAAACAGTTTCTTTTTTAACTTAAATAAAAAACTTGAGGAGTGTTAATTATGAGTGATTTATATGTATCTACTTCAGGAAGTGCCAGTAATTCAGGCACTGTGAGCAGCCCAACTACCCTTACCGCGGCAATTACAAAGGTAACTGCAGGTGGAACGATTTACATGATGTCAGGAACCTATACTTATGATTCTCAACTAACGATTGAACGCGGCAATGATGGAGCATCAGGCAGCTACAAAAGTATTATGCCATACAACTCTGGAGCAGTAATTTTAGACTTTTCGTCCCAAACTTATGGAGATCCTTCCAGCGTAACCAATCCTAGAGGACTGCAAATAAACGGAAATTATTGGCATATTAAAGGTCTTGCTGTGAAAGGGGCTGCTGACAATGGTATTTATATCGGCGGAAGCTATAACAAAATAGAACTTTGTGAAACGTATGAGAATAGAGATTCAGGATTGCAGTTAGGGCGGTATATCTCCACCGCTGCAGAAAGTGATTGGCCAGCCAATAATGAAATCTTAAATTGTACTTCTCATGACAATTCTGACCCTGATAATGGGGAAGATGCAGATGGTTTTGCCTGCAAGCTCACTACCGGTGAAGGCAATGTATTTAGAGGGTGCATTTCCTATAACAATGTTGATGATGGCTGGGATTTATATACAAAATCCGCCACGGGTGCTATTGGTGCTGTAACAATAGAAGGTTGTGTAGCCTTTAATAACGGCGTAACTTCTGATGGTACATCTACAGCAAATAGCGATGGTAATGGATTTAAATTAGGCGGAGATAAAATATCTGTTAACCATATTGTACAAAATTGTATTGCCTTCAACAATAAAAAACATGGATTTACGTATAACAGTAATCCTGGCTCTATCGCGTTAACAAATTGTACAAGTTATAATAATGGAACTACGTCAGGAAGTAACTTTGCGTTTGATAAAGGCACACACGTATTTACTAATTTATTGTCCTACATAGCCAGTTCGAGTGACAAGACAAGCGGCCCTGATGTAAATAATTCAAATGTCTGGTGGAAAAACAAAAAAAGTACAAATGCAAATGGATTAGTTTGCAGTGATGCAGATTTTGTTAGCCTCACTCCAACTGTAACCAGAAACTCAGATGGTTCTATCAACTTTGGAACCTTCTTACAACTTGCTACTGATAGTGATCTCATCGGCGCAGGTACCCCAAGTGGCACTAATATTGGAGCCAGATAACTTAAAGACAACTCTCACCTGCCGGCATCTTTGGATGCCGGGCAGGTGAGAGTTGGTTTGGCTGATGAATAGGAAGACTTAATTAGTTTGGTCCTGCGTCACTGCAATAGCATCACCATTTTTTATATCGTCTATGTTGCTTGTTATGATCATGCTTTGCTGTGGAGGGTCAGAGGTGATTTCTGTGAAATCGCCAATGGTTTCTCCAATGCTGATTTCTTGCAGGAGTGCTTTCTCACTGACCGCGAGGTAGATGAGATTTCGGCCCTGATCATCTTGAAATATTGATGATTTAGGAACTGCGGGTGCGGGAGTTGTTTTGCCGGTATCGATATGAATGGTAACGGACATACCAAATGTAAGTAAACCATTTGGATTAGCAGCAAGTTTCATATGAGCAAGATAGGCAGAAACTTCTTCTGCTTCAATTCGAGGATAGATGCTGGAAATTTGGCCTCCGATCGTTTGCCCAGATACTTCTATTGTAGCTGGTGTGCCTAAATGAACCAAATACAGATCGTTTTGATTCAGAGGAATAACAACTTCTACTTCTTGACCGCTTCCTAAGGAAAGCAGCTGCTGACCAGCCTGTACCGTTTTTCCTGAAGATGTGGATAAACCAGTCACGATGCCGTCGATTGGTGCGCTGATAGTAGTAGAGCCGCTTATAGTGCTGCTAGAAGATTGCGTTGTATTTTGGACATTGGACAAGTTTTCTTTTGCTTCTTGCAAACGGGCGGCAGCAGTATCCACCTGCCGTCGTGGGATCGCTCCTAGTTCAAATAATTTTTGTAAGCGGTTAAATTCTTTTAAGGCATTGTCATAATTGGTTTGTGCCTGGGGAGAAGATTCTGCAGCCTGAGCGGCTATTGGCTCTGAAGATGCCTGAGCCTGGAGCTTAAGCAGAGGCTGGCCTGCTTTGACTACTTGTCCCTCTGCGACGTATAGTTCACTAAGAAGGCCAGAAAAGTCTGCCGTAATCGGAGTGGATGTGGCATGTTCGACAGAACCCGTTCGAATGATTTGTACTGGCTTATTTATGGTGCCTAAGGGTACAGCAGTGAGGTTAATTGGCTCTCGGGGAACCCTGTGCTCATTCCAAAGTGAAAATGGGAACAGATTATTATGACTGGCGGCTAACAGTAGTGCCACGGCAAATGAAAGTACGGTTAGTAGAGCGACAATGGGATATTGCTGGATTAATTTTTTCACCTGTGTTTCCTCCAATAATGATACTGTAGTAGTTACTATGTTCTCACTTTTCACTTTTTACGTCAAGTTTTGATAAAAAAAGTGAATTAAATTGCAGGATAGGACAGTAAAAAAGATGGATTTCCGGTATAATGTAGGGTAGAGTGGTTGAATATTGTTTGTGACCATACTACAGCCAGAATGTTTTGGCGGCTATATTTATTTAAAGGAGGAGATACATCGTAATGCATATTTCGAATGAACCTCATGAGACGCAAAAAGTAGGCAACCAGTGGACGAAGTTTATCTCTGTCCGATGGATTGTTTCCTCCATGTGCGTACTTAGCATATTTTTGATAATCCTTTTTGCAAACTATCATCAAAGCATTAGTGCTGGCAGTCGTGTAATCCCTGAGCCGGAGCCGATTCGGCATAGAGACAATGGACAGGTTCAAGAGATTGAAAAAATGGCGAGAAATACGGATCAGTTAGCGACAAAGCCTTCTATTTGGCCAACTAGCGGAGAAGTTACCTCTGGTTTTGGCTGGCGTAATTCTCCTATGGGTGGCGGGAGTGAATTGCATCCGGGGATGGATATTGCCAATAGTATGGGGGCACCCGTTGTTGTCGCGGCTGATGGTGTGGTTGTACAGAGTGGAGCGGCTGGAGGCTATGGCAATATGGTGCAGATCGATCATGGCAATGGCATTTCGACTATTTATGGGCATAATTCCCGCATTATAGTAAGCGTCGGTCAAAGTGTGAGAAAAGGTCAAGTCATTTCTTATGTGGGCAGCACAGGGAAAAGTACCGGTCCCCATCTTCATTATGAAGTCAGAGTAAATGGGAACGCGGTGGATCCGATTGGCTTTATGGTTCAATAGTCATCGGATTAACTAATAAGATCCTAGAGGAAGGCTTGAGCATTCCTCTAGGATTTTATTAATTAATGTAAGATATCCCACATTTGTTTTCCAATTAACAATGTTGTCATTGAAATGAATAGTGGTTTTATATAAGTGGTACCTTTGGCAATTGCAAACCGAGAACCTACGATTGCACCAAAAATCATTGCGATCCCCATGCTGATACCATAGACATAATTGACGGAACCGAATAGCAAAAATGTTGAGACTGCACCAAGATTGCTCGCTAGGTTCAAGGCCTTGGCATTTCCCGCAGCCACCACAAAATCAAAACCAAGCATTAAAAATGCAAAGATTAGAAATGATCCTGCTCCCGGTCCGAAAAATCCGTCATAAAAACCCAGTAGGAAAGCAGCGCAACCTCCTAAGATGCCGACCCTTTTACTAATGCCTTTATAAGTAGACTGATCACCCCAATCCTTTTTGAAAATCGTATAGATGGCTACTAAAATCAACATAACGATAACTAATGGTTTTAAAAATTCCGGTGGAATCAGCCGTACCGTATAGGCTCCTAATACAGAGCCAAGTAGGGATAAGGGGAAAAGATATTTCACTAAACCAAGGTCCATCTTACCTGAACGCAAAAAGGAGATACTGCTGGTACTGGAACAGCAGATGGAGGCAAGTTTGTTAGTCCCTAATACAACACTGGGAGGCAGTCCTGTCATCAGCAGTGCTGGCATGGATATTAAACCGCCGCCGCCAACAACAGAGTCGATAAAAGCAGCAACAAAACCTGCTCCGAATAAAAAACTAAGCATTTCCAAGCTAATATGATCCATAAACATTACCCTCCGATTTTTACTATACGTTATCCATGTCTTCTATGCCTTATCTTATAGCGCAGCCAACGTTCACAATCTGTCCATATGGCAACAATCATAAAACCGCCAATAAAAAGACGCCACCAATTTAGACCGCTGTAATGCATAAAAATACAACGATAATCGTACATACAAAACTACAAGCTCGCATGGCTTCGCCCCCTTATCCTGCCAGCCTCAAAAATAAGTCCATAACCGTTTCATGACTTTATTCTGCACAACCTTATTGGGTGCTGTCTCTTGAATTTATTATAGCCAGTGCGTATACTTAAAGTAAAACAAATAAAATTCATTAATAATATGCAAAAAATTAATATTTACTTAAAGGGGCAATAATGAATATTGATGACATTCAAGCATTTTTAGCGGTTGTCTCTAATCAGAGTTTAACAAAGGCTGCTGAAATTCTTCACCTATCCCAGTCTTCCGTGAGCCATCGCCTCAAAAACCTGGAACAAGAACTGGACCTGGTTCTGATTGAACGCGGGAAGGGATTAAAAACCATCTCTCTTACTCCTGCGGGTGAGGATTTCATTCCAGTTGCCGAAAAGTGGATTCAATTGTTATTAGAAACTCAATCATTAAAAGCGCGTACTCGGTTGTCTTTAGCAATTGGTGCAGTTGACAGCGTAAATACTCATGTGCTGCCCAATATTTATCAGCAGATCATCCAACAGCACCCCGCCATGCGCTTACATATCTACACCCAAAATTCAACAGATCTTTATACATTAATTGAACAGCGGACGATCGATATTGCTTTTGTTTTGCATGAGAGAATCATAAAGAATATTGAACTATCTCCCTTTTTTGCTGAACCTATGGTTGTGGTCCGTTTGGCTTTGCCAGAGCATTTAGGGGCTCCTAATATTGACCCAGATCAGCTGAATCCCCGTGATGAATTGTATCATGAATGGTTTCCAGCTTATCAGATTTGGCATAACAAATGGTGGGACCCTTTTCAGTCATCTCATATTCAGGTAAGCAACGGACCTATGGTTTTACCTCTTCTTAGAACACCAAAGCAATGGGCCATTGTTCCCTTATCCATCGCTCAATCCACGGCAGCAGCTAACACATATACCATTCAAAGATTGAGTGATCCTCCTCCTGACCGAATCTGCTATAAGCTTACTCATAAATTTGCGAAATCCAGAACAAAAGAAGCAATAACCATTTTTGATGCCTTTGCGGCAGAAATATTCAAAGAAGTTGATTACCTGACAAAATATACTTGATAATAGGGAAAGCCCTAGATATCAGTTCCAACACAGCCCATACTTGTGAATGCTATGTTGTGGTCAAGCCAGGTGCAGATCTTGATGCCATTAAAAAAGATTGAAAAATAATATAAGAACAAGTAAAGGCATTGGATTGATACAAAGCGGCAGGGGATTTTGATTGACAATTAAGTTCTAGGTAAGGTTTAGAGCTTGACAGTGAGATAGAGATAACGTATAGTTAGTTTTATGAAACTAACTAAAGAGGAATAATGCTATGGCAACTAAAGAGGTAATCGTCAAAGCAATCAATGTTTTATCAGACTCAATGCGCGAATGTATGCGAAAACACAAGGAACAGACTCCGAATAGTCAGGAATTATTTAATTTATCCATAACCCAATTGCATTATCTCCATGCAATAAGGGAGCGGACGAATCCTACTATTAGCGAACTTGCCGAAATATTTGGAGTGCAAAGATCAACAGTAACCGTTGCAGTTAATAAGTTATTGCAGCGCGGCTTTGTTGAGAAATTTTCATCTCAAAGCGATTTACGAGTCGTGTATGTACGCTTGTCGGAGAAAGGAAAACATTTAATTCAGATCGAGGACTTGGGATACTATCAATTTGCTGATCTCATTATGGAGACATTGGATGAGACGGAAAGGAAGACCTTTACATTTCTTTTAAATAAAGTTACCAATAATATTACCCGCAATTAAGCGGGTTTAAAATAAACATATAGTTAGTTTCATAAAACTAACTATATGCAAAGACATGAATTTAAGGAGGTTAATGATGAATAAAATATCTGGTTTTTTAAGCGTTTTTTTAGTCATTTTAATTTATTTTGGGGCATCATTCTCTTGCCTAGCCAATGATACTCAGAGTGTATCTAATCAAGAGGTTCTTTTGCTTATTGTAGATCAAACGAAAGAAACTTATGGCACCCAGCTGCAGAGTGAGGTATTTACACAATTAAAGAAACAGTTAAAGGCTGCAGTGATGAAAGAAAGTGAGCTGATAAATCAAAGTAGCCATGAAATTGACAAAATAGCGAAGGCTGAACAGCCAGAGTTATTAGAATTGGCTAAGAAGACAGGTGCAGACCAAGTACTAGTCGTAGAGATATTGCCGGTTAAGTCTGATTTTAGTGATATTGTATTTTATAAGGCGATACGATCAGATGCTACATTAAGAATTCGTTTATATGATGTGGCAAGAAAACAATATGTGCTGTCTGAAGACGTGGCAGGTACAGATACTAATAAAACCTTCATTCCGTATACATCTGTAGGAAAGAAGGTAACGGTACTGGAAGCGATTCATAAAGCGACTGACATGGCAGCACAAAAGGTAAATCAAAATGCAAAAAGTGATTAATACGTATAGCTAAAGTCTCTGCCGCATGGAGGTGGCTTATGAATAGGAGGCAATTTATTAAGTGGAGTGGTGCAGGCCTTGCCGCAGCAGGAGGAATTTCTCTGTTTCACTCCTTGGCGCAGTTAAAAGAAGTAGCTAGAGACAATTTTTATGATCATGTCCAAGAAACAGAAAAAGAGTATATGGAACTGCTATATCTAGCATCCTTAGCGCCTAGCGGCCATAATACGCAACCATGGACAGTAAAGTTAATTACCTGTCATCATTGGCTTATCGGTATAGATGCTGCCAGGTGGTTGCCTGTTGTGGATCCAGAGAATCGGGAAGCTTTGATTTCAATCGGTGCTTTCTTAGAAAATCTAGCTGTAGCGGCAAGGACAAAAGGGTATGATATAGAGGTTCAGCTAAAAGCACAAAGTTCCAAAGATAAAGAAATAGTGGATGTGCAGCTATATAAAGTAGGTCAGACAGAACCTTTTGACATTAAGAAGATTCAATTACGCAGAACCATAAGAAATAACTTTCTTACGAATGAATTATCCAGTGAAGATATTCGATTTCTTACAGGGAAAAACCAAGAGTCGTTCTTCTATTTCTCAAGGCAGGGCAAGGAAGGTAAGTACCTATCCCAAGGGACTGTTTTAGCAAATAAAATACAGACCGATCGAAATTCTACGCAAGAGGAATTAGCAAAATGGATTCGATGGTCTAATGAAGAGAGTAAGAAGTATCAAAACGGATTGACAGCTGAAACAATGGAAATTGAAGGAATATCACGATGGTTTGTTAAGAATTTTTACTCCCATCAATCTGCATTAGCAAAGCATTTTCGTGAAGCAACCATTCAGAAAATACGGGAGCAGGTAGTAACCGGCAGTGGATGGCTGCTCCTTACGAGTAAAGATTCTTCTGTTGCGGAATTGATTAATGTGGGGCGGAACCTTCAGCGAATATGGCTTGCAGCAAGAGATAAAAAAATAGCAATTCATCCCATGACTCAGATGATTGAGGAGACCGCAATACGAGATGAGCTCTCGTCGACATTAGGAATTGCAGAGGAGATCCAACTCCTATTACGGGTTGGTTATATAAATGACTATCCCAAACCCGTGAGTCTAAGGATGCCCTTACAGTGTATCATCATATAGGGATACTTGTTGTCACCAACTGGTAGAGTTGCGATAAGTTTATCAATAAAAAATAATGGATATGATCAAAGGACAGAGTGAAAAAATTCAATCTGTCCTTTTTGGTGTTGAACCGTATTCCAAATGTATAGTATTAGGGAAAAACTTTTTTGACAAATAGAATGGTCTAGTGTATTATTTAACTAATACACTGGACTGGAGATGTAGCAAGCTAAGGAGATGAAGGTATGGAGTTAGAATTTGATGATAAGATGCCCATATATCTACAAATTATGGACCGCATAAAGATGGATATTGCTACAGAAAAGTTAAAAGCAAATGATAAATTACCTTCAGTACGGGAAATGGCAACGATTTTAAAGGTAAATCCCAATACCCTGCAAAGAGCCTATCAAGAACTTGAACGACTTGGAATTGTCTATACCCAAAGGGGGATGGGTACATTTGTGGGGGAGCGAAAGCATATGATAGATGATTTGAAACAGGAAATGGCAAAGGAAGTTATCGATTCTTTTATCCTGCGAATGAAGCGTTTGGGGTTTAGCGAGGAAGAGATCATTGCGAGTATTTCTAAAAATATAACAGAGGTGAACAAGCATGTATAATGTATTGGAAGCTGAAAACTTATGTAAATCCTATTTAAATAAAAGAGCATTGCGAGGAGCAAATTTGACGATACAACAAGGAAGAATCCTGGGCCTTCTTGGTCCGAATGGCAGTGGTAAAACTACATTTTTAAAAATAGCAGCAGGCATATTGCATCCTTCCTCTGGAAAACTACTTATAGATGGCCAAGAACCTGGGGTGTACACAAAGTCTATCGTTTCGTATCTGCCTGACACGGAATATTTATTCAAATGGATGAAAATAAAAGATGCTGTTCAATATTTTAAGGATTTTTACTCTGACTTTGATGAAAAGAAAGCTTTTGCACTGCTAGAGTTTATGAAACTAGATGCCAATAGCAGTGTTAAGAGTTTGTCAAAGGGCATGAAAGAAAAATTAAAACTAACCTTAGTGCTTTCCCGGAAGGCTAAGCTGTATATACTGGATGAGCCCCTTGGCGGAGTAGATCCTACTGCCCGAGAAAAAATATTAGATGCTATCATCAATAATTTTAGTGAAAACAGCTCCATGATTATTACGACCCATCTTGTAAATGATATTGAACGAATTTTTGATGAGGTGGCATTTATCTCTGACGGAGAAATTGTGCTGCAGGGGAATGCAGAAGAATTACGATTGAACAAGAATAAATCCATTGATGAATTGTACAGGGAGGTGTTTCAATAATGTTTCATCTTATAAAATATGAACTAAGAGGAAAGTTGTTAACCATACTGGGTATTTGCCTAACAGTTATAATCGGAAATCTCTTCTTAATGACCAAGGTAGACTCCTGGCAAATTGGAGCACCTGTGCTATCTGGTTTCTTAGGGGGCGGTGCCCTGGTCGTTATATGCATAGCTTCGTTAACATTGATGAGTGATTATCTGTATGATGACCAAGGTTATCTATTATTTACACTTCCCCAGTCCGGTGTCTCAATCATGGCATCAAGGCTGATTACCGCTGTGATTCAAATCAGCATTGTTTTGATTGTGTCTGTGTCCATGTTTTGTTTACTTGATCAAGGAAGATTACTCAATGCTATTTTGCAGCAAGTTGAAATACGTGAATTACTGTATTTTATCCTAATGCATCTATGGACTATCGTTTCGACATTAACATTTATGTATTTTTGCATGGTTGTTGGAAGAATTGCCTTGAAAGGGAAAAAGGTAGGGAAAATAGGTTCCTTTATTATTTTCTTTCTGCTAAGCATAGCAAGGACAGGGCTATCGGTGGCAATCGCAAATCTCTTTCCCCAGATGGTGCAAATTCATTCTGTCACAACCATGACAATGAATGTTGGAAGCATGATATTTGACATTGTTACCTTTGGGATATTATTTATGGCTACATCCTATCTATTAGAGCACAAGGTAGATTTATAAAGTGGGGATACCTAGTACCTCATCTGCATTAAAAAATCCTCGCTAAATTATCTATAGTTTTAACGCAGATGAGGTACTGGAACGTATCCTCTTAGCTCTTTCTAGCTGGTAGGTCTGCACCATTGAAGGAACATGGACTCTAATATTGACAATGAGAATAATATATTATATATTATCGTGTAAATAATGTTATATGTATGGAGGTGTAAAAGAAGAATGTCAATTACTTCGATTACAAAATCAGAAGCTATTTACAATGAAATCAAAAAAGAAATACTTAATGGAACCCTTAAACCGGGAACTCGTTTGTTGATACAGCACATAGCCAATCAATATGGTGTAAGTGATATTCCTGTACGAGAGGCATTGAGGGAACTAACTTCCGAAGGATTTGTTGAAACAACACCACATGTTGGGTCCAGAGTTGCTAGTATGTCTTTAAAAGGAATAGAAGAAATGTTCTTTATGCGCGAATTCTTAGAACCGTTAGCAGCCGAACTAGCTGTGGAAAATATTGATGAGCAGACGATAGCGGTATTGGAAAGATATTATTATGAGATGGAAAGTGCATTAGAAACTGGTGATGTGACAGAATACCGTGATCTTAATAGAGCATTTCATAAATCATTTATTGAGGCCAGTGGAAATGAGCTGCTGACAAAAACAATATTTGAATTAATGGAATCTGAGAAAAGAATGCAGATGATATTTCAACTGTTCCCAGAAATAATTGAAACATCTAATACGGAGCACAGCATAATATTACAATTTATAAAAGACCGAAATGGCAAGGCGCTGGCAAAAGTGGTATATGATCATAAAAAGAAAGTATTTGACAAGATGCGTCAATATCTACGTTCTCAATTTAACACTTAAATAGTAACGATATTGAATATCTATTTAGTCTGGGGTTATAAAGCACAGTTGGCTTTTTAACCTCCATAACAAGAGCGGATGTAAAAAAAGCTGTTGACAGGATTATAATTTCAGGTATATATTATATATAATATCAGAATATATAATATATTTGAAATATTGATTTTGTTTTAATATTGCTGCTTTAGTGGTAATAGTCAAGCTTAGTGTGGTTAATCCTATGGATCTTACTAAAATGATGAATGAATCAAAAGCATTTCAAGTTCTTAAATTGGCTGTAGCCTTTCATATTGCTATCGTCTTAATAATTTCAAATTGGATTGCCAACTTTCATTATATATTATATATAATATATAATGAAAAAGAAATGAGCGTGCGAAGGTTCCATTCGTTTTTAGCTCAAATAAAAAATATTGAGTATCTAAGGAAATGAGGGGATGAAATGGAAGAAGGAAGGCAGAGCCTTCAGGCTGAAGTGGCTCAATTTATATCAGAACTGCAGTATGATAGCTTGCCTGAGGAAATTATTGAAGATGCAAAGTATCGTCTTCTTGATTGGCTGGGAGGTGCATTAGTGGGGGCGCACTATACACCATCTCTTATTGTAACGGAAATGGTAAAGTCAAATGGAGGTATCGCCCAGGCAACGGTATTGAAAGGCGGTTTAAAAGTTCCGCTTTCTCAGGCTGTGCTAGCCAATGGAATTATCGGGCATGTTGCGGAGGTTGATGATGGACACAGGCTGGCAATTGCCCATCCTGGAGCAGTTACGGTTCCAACTGCACTTGCCATAGCAGAAACATATAACAAGACGGGCAAGGAGCTATTAACAGGTATCATTGCGGGGTATGAGGTGTTAATCAGATTGGGTATTGCTGTCAATCCATCTCATTATCACATGTGGCATACGACTGGTACATGTGGGACATTTGCTGCTGCTGCTGCTGCTGCGAGTGTACTAAAACTAGATAGAGACAGGGTTCTTATGTCCCTTGGAATTGCAGGGACAATGGCGGCAGGATCACGAGAAACATTTGGGACACATGCCAAAGCGCTCAATATTGGGCATGCTTGCCAAAGTGGCATTCAAGCGGCTTTATTGGCAATGAAAGGTTTTACAGGACCTGAAGATATTCTTGGAGGCAAGAAAGGCTTTATTAAGGCAACATCTTCAAATGAGAATAGTAAAATCCTTGAACAAATAAATGACAGCAGCTTTTTATCAAGAACAGCGTACTTTAAAGTGTATGCATCCTGTGGACATACCAACTCGCCATTAGATTTAATTTTTATGATCCTGCAAGAACATGATTTATTACCGCAATCCATAAGGCAGGTGCAGATAAAGACATACCTTACTGCTGTTGAACTGACGGGACAATTTAAAAACAGCAATGAAGAAGAAGCAAAGTTTTCATTACCTTATTGTATAGCTGTTGCGTTCTTGTATAAAAGGGTGACACTAGAAGAATTTTCCCTTGATAAACTAAATGATCCACTTGTAGCCGAAATAGCAGCAAAAATAAAAATTACAGAGGACCCAGAAGCTACAAGGAAATTTCCAAGAGAACGAAGGGCGAGCATTCGGATTGAAATGGATAACAACCAAGTCATTGCAAAGGAAATTATTTCATCAAAAGATGCTCCAGACTATGGCGCTGTCGAGGAAAAATTCATATCACTAGCGAGTACCTGCTTAGAGCGTCAGAGCGTAGAAACTATTAAGGAGATGATTTTAGGAATTAATAAACTAGATGATTTAAATATGCTAATGAGGCACCTAATGTAAAACAATTTTAAATTTAGGAGATGGTTATATAATGGCTTGTCACATGATTGATTCAATTTTGTTTAGCGATAATTATCTGACTGCAAAAATGAGAGAAATTTGGGATGATAAAGCGATCATTCAAAATTGGCTGGATGCAGAAGCTGCATTGGCAGAAAGTCAGGCAGAACTAGGTATTATTCCAGCTGAAGTTGCTCAGGAGATTGTAAAAAAAGCAAGAGTAGAGAACTTGGATCTTGCAGTAGTCAGGCAGGATATTAACAAGATCGGTCATTCTCTTGTTCCAATACTTAGAGAACTGCAAAGAAAATGTGAAGGGAAAACCGGTGAGTATATTCATTTGGGGGCAACAACTCAAGATATTATTGATGTGGGATTTATAATAGCGGCCAAGAGAGCTTTTGATGTAATATATGATGATTTATATGAGATTGAAGAAATACTAATTGACTTAGCAGAAAAACATAAAAAGACAATCATGACTGGACGAAGTCACACACAGCATGCACTGCCGATTACCTTTGGATATAAGGTGGCTATATGGGCAAGTGAAATTCACAGAAATTTGGAACGTATGAAAGAATGTAAGAAAAGGGATTTCGTGGGACAACTCGGTGGTGCTGTAGGTACCATGGCTGGTTTTGGCGAACATGCTTTTAAATTACAGCAAAAAGTCATGAGTAAATTAGGTCTTATGGTACCTGATATTACTTGGCATGTTAGTCGAGATAGAGTGGTTTCGCTAGTAAACATGTTGGCCTTAGTTACAGGATCTTTAGGGAAAATTGGAAACGAGATTCTCAACTTGCAAAAGACGGAGTTATCAGAATTAGCAGAGCCATGGTCAGATGGACTTGTAGGCAGCAGCACAATGCCTCATAAGAGAAACCCTAACGGTGCAGAGGGAATGGTCAGCATGTCTAAGTTGGTTAAAGGCAACCTTCTTGTGATGCATGAATCTATGATTCAGGAACACGAAAGGGATGGAGCTAGTTGGAAAGTGGAGTGGGTAGTCATGCCAGAGGCCTTTATTTTCGCTGGATCTGCTATGGCAAAAGCCAAGAAGGTACTAAGTGGTTTAGTGGTAAACAAAGAAAAAATGGAACAGAATCTCGATATTCTAAAGGGGCTGCTGCTGTCCGAAGCTGCTATGCTTCAATTGGGAGAGAAACTCGGCAAACAAACAGCTCATGAAGTGGTATATGAAATTTCTATGAAGGCGTTTCAGGACCAAGCTTCTTTCAAGCAATATCTTTTAGACGATCCTAGAGTAAATAAATATTTTATGGCTGAAGAACTGGACCAAATTTTGGATCCTCACGCCTATACAGGTTTTAGCTGTAAATTTGTGGAGAATGTAGTGGAAAACATTAAGAAAGATCGTGCCGTGAACCTACAACTTTAATGCCATATATCTTGGCCTGTGTAATGTGTAAATCATTCGTGGCCTATATCGATTTGAACTCCTGCAAATTGAATTGAAAGGTGGGGGAATAAGAATGTTAGGACTTTCATTGTCTGTGGTGGTAACGGCTTGGGTTGGTTATATGCTATACAAAAGATATAAGCCCCAAGGAGTATTGCTAGCAGCGGGTATTGCTCTACTGGTATTTGCGGTTATATTTGAGTTAGGAACGATCCTGCCGGCAAAACAATCTACGGGTTTCGTTTGGTTTGACATCTTTGAAGCCGTGAGAAAAATGATGAGTGACAGACTGGCGGGATTAGGCTTGACGATCATGTCCATTGGCGGATTTGTAAGGTATATGGAGCAGTGCGGTGCCAATCAAGCATTGGTAGAAGTATCTGCATACCCTCTCAAGTTAGTACGTTCACCGATGATTGTCATGATGATGGCATATATAATTGGTCAGGTGGTGGACGTGTTTATTCCTAGTCATGCTGGTCTTGGTCTCTTATTAATGTTGACTTTGTATCCTATTATGATAAAAGCGGGGCTTAGTAAGTTAACTGCTGTTGCTATCATTGCTACCGCGAAATTCACCGACATTGGTCCAATTTCATCAAATGCGATTCTGGCGGCCCATACTGCTGGTCTGGATCCGGTGACGTATTTCATTAAATATCAGCTTCCTGTTGTTATACCATCGATAATAGTGGTTGGTATTGCTCATTATTTCATCCAACCTTGGTGGGATAGACGAGAAGGATATAGTGCAGATTATTCCAAGCCTGTCATTGAGGAAGCTGCTGCTAGGGAAAAAGTACCGCGTATCTACGCAATTTTGCCGACTTTGCCACTTATATTAGTGATCGTATTCTGTCCCTTGTTCGTTAGTTCCATTAAAATGAATGTTATCACTGCGATGCTCATTTGTACAATCGTCGCTATGATTTTTGAATTTATTCGTTTGCGAAATATTCGCCCAGTTATGGATAACATTATGACTTTTTTTGATGGGATGGGAAAACAGTTTGTTGTGGTAGTCTCATTAATCATATGCGCGGAAACTTTTGCCATGGGTTTGGTGAAAATTGGTGCCGTGGATGCTCTGATACAAGGGGCACAAGCAGCTGGCTTTGGCCTGAGATCAATGGTTTTGATAATTAGCATAATCATGGTCGCATGTTCGTTTATTATGGGCTCAGGTAACGCTTCTTTCTTTGCTTTCGCTGGCTTGGCTCCTAAAATCGCTGCATATCTAAAGGTTGATCCTGTGTTAATACTACTGCCAATGGAAATTACAGCCGGTTTTGGTCGGTGCATATCCCCGATAACCCCCGCAATTGTCGCTATATCTAGCATAGCCGATGTATCACCTTTCCAAGTGGCAAAGCGTTGTGCAATTCCGGTCATAATTGGACTTATTGCGAATATGATTACTACTTATATCATCTTTTTATAGGTGATAAAAATTAAAAGTAAAATTTAAAAAGTAAGGGAGGAAAAAAAGATGGCTATTGATGCAATCGCTCTACATACGACAGATAATGTGGCTACTGCCGTACAGGATCTTAAGGTAGGCCAAGAAGCGGCAGTTCGACTCAATCACGATATTTGCCATATCATATTGCAGGAGGATATTCCCTATGGACATAAATTTACATTGAAGCCTATTCAGTTGGGAGAAAAAATCTTTAAATATGGCCAAATCATCGGGCGGGCGACAACAGATATCGGAGTTGGCTATCATGCTCATATACAGAACATTGAAAGTCTTCGTGGACGCGGTGACCTGAAGACAAAGGAGGATGAATCATGAATTTTATGGGATATAGACGGAAAAATGGTACCGTAGGTACACGTAATTATGTGGGCATCTTGTCTGCAGTAGTGTGTGTAAATGAGGTAGTAGAGAATATTGTTCGTCAGGTACAGGGGACAGCCCGCTTCACTCATCATCAAGGGTGCTGCCAGACGATGCTGGATATAGGGATTGTAAACCGTACACTTACGGCTCTGGGAAAAAACCCTAACCTTCATTCGGTAATACTCATTAGTCTAGGATGTGAAAGTACCAATCTTACTGAAGTAATTGAAGGCATTAGAACTAGCGGAAAACGAGTAGAACATCTCGTTGTCCAAGAGACCGGTGGTGCGACACGTACTACTGCAGAAGCGATATTATTGGCCCAGGCAATGGTTCGTGAGGCATCTCTACAGGAAAGGGAACCCTTCCCAATCAGCGAATTGGTTCTGGGCATGAAATGCGGCAGTTCAGATACTACTTCGGGGTTAGTGCCTAATCCGGCTATCGGTGTGGCTTCTGATCTCTTGGTGGCTGCTGGTGGCACATCAATTCTGGGTGAAGTGACAGAATTCATTGGCGCTGAACATATCCTGGCTAATCATGCTGTCAATGAGACAGTGGCACAGGGCATTTTTGAACTGGTAGACCGCATGGAAAAACGTGCCATGGCGGTAGGTGAAGATATTCGAGGTGGGCAACCTACAGGTGGTAACATTAAGGGGGGGCTTACCACTATTGAAGAAAAGTCCTTAGGGGCTATTGCAAAAGCGGGAACTGCACCGATACAGGCGGTATATGAATATGGAGGACGGCCTACCGTGAAAGGATTAGTAGTCATGGATTCACCAGGCCGGGAGCCGGAAATTCTTACTGGTCTGGCTGCAGCGGGCTGTAATGTTATTGTGTTTGCTACAGGCAGAGGAGCTCCACAAGGTTTCCCATTCGTGCCAGTTCTCAAGATCACTGGCAGTCGTACTGCTGTCGAGAAGATGAGCGATCATATTGATATGGATCTGAGTGCAGTAATTGATGGTGGAGACACCATTCCTGATGCAGGAGAGCGCATACTAAAAGAACTGGTGCGCATAGGTTCGGGAACGATGACTAAGGCTGAAATCTTTGGCTATGTTAATTCAATGGACATCTACATGCAAGGGCCTGTTATTTAGATTTTAAATTATGACTTAAGCTAAACACTAATGAGCGTCTGAGCATTTCGGACGCTTTCAGGCTATCTTAAATATTTACTTATAGTCAGGAGAGGGGAAAGAGATAATGCTAAATCTACAGACAATCATTGGCGGTGGTCTTAATTTAAAGAAAAAGCTGATCATTTTTTTTGTATTAATTGCAGCTGTTCCGCTCATTTTGACTACGATGGTTACATCGTATCTAAGTCAATCAGCTTTAATTGAATCGGTATATGATGACAATGAAAAAGTAGCCAGATCGCTTTCCGAGGACTTAAATGTCTCGCTGGCATTTAATATTGAGTTGCTGCAGGCTATGGCCGATACTGCTGAAATACAATCAATGGACCCGGTCAAACAACTGCCCATTATGAAAAAAATAGAGGAACGATCTAAGGGAATTAGTACGATCATCGTTAATGATACTAAGGGCATCCATAAGGTAAGAACCCAAGGTGCCTTGGCTTCGAATTGGGATAGAGAGTATTTTCAAAAAATACTTAAAGGGGCAGATTATGCTATCTCTGACATTCAAATAGGCAATAGTACGGGGAAAGCCGCGCTGGTTATTGCTGTACCAATTAAGGATGCACAGAAAAGTGTAATAGGGGCACTATTAGGAGTCATTGATTTTGACAATTTAACCAGAAATATTCTTGCGACTAAAAGTGGACAGACCGGATATGCTTTCCTCGTGGATCGTCAAGGCAAAGTTATTGTTCATCCAGATCAGGCATTGATGAAGGACATGGCTGATGTCAGTCATCTTTCGCCAGTTCAGGAAGCTCTCAGTGGCAAAAGCGGCACGATATCTTACGATATGCAAGAGGGAAAGATCTTGGCAGGATACAGCAATGTTGTACTGAGTAACTGGGGGGTAGTCGTTCAGCAGCCGATGGATGAGGCCATGGCTGGTGCAAGCAAGGTAAAAGTGACAGGCATTATTTTCACGCTGATTGCTATCTTGCTTGCGGTGCTGGTAGGCGTTTTTGTGGCTGGAGTTATCACCAGGCCTATCAGGGAGCTGGTGGGTGTTACTAGTAAATTGGCGAAAGGTGATTTAACTGCTATAGCTAATGTATCTACCCAAGATGAAATGGGGCAGTTGTCTTTGGCCTTTAATATGATGGCGAAAGATCTGCAGCAGCTTATTCGCGGGGTAATCAATAATGCAGATCAGGTAGCAGCATCTTCCCAGGAGCTTTCCTCTACAGCCAATGAAGCTGAGCGGGCTACCAATCAAGTAGCCGTCACTATGACCGATTTTGCCCAAGGATCGCAAAGACAGATGGAAGAGATCGAAAATACACTGCGGGTAGTTGGTGATTTGACACAAGGATCTAAAGGAGTAGCAGATAAAGCGATGTCGGCGTTTACTTTGTCAGATGATATGGCTAAGGATGCAGAGCGTGGCAGAAAAGCAGCCCATAATGCGGTGGAGAAAATAAAAGAGATCAAGGAGGTAACCTCTCTGACGTCAGGAGTGATCACTGGACTAGGGGAGAAGAGCAAGCAAATTAGGCAAATCGTCGATGTTATCAGCGGTATTGCTGGGCAAACCAATTTATTGGCGCTTAATGCCGCGATTGAAGCAGCCCGTGCGGGTGAGCAGGGAAGGGGCTTTGCTGTAGTGGCTGAAGAAGTTCGAAAGTTGGCCGAACAATCCCAACGAGCAACGGAACAGATTGCACAGATTGTCGGAGAGATCATGCAGCAAACCGATAAAGCGATCCAGGCGATGGATAGCGGCAACAACAAGGTTAACGAAGGTGTTGATGTAGTCCAGACAGCGGGGCAGGCATTGCAGGATATTATGGAACAGATTAGCAAGAGTGTAAGCATGGTTCGTGACATTAATACTGACAGCAAGCAGCAACTTCAAGGCATGCAGCACATGATCAGCAGTACCGAGCAGGTAGCGGTGATTGCCAAAGAAGCCAGTGCCGGTGCGCAGACCACGGCTGCAGCTACCGAGGAAGTGACCGCCTCCATGGAGGAAATTGCCAGCGCAGCAGAGGCATTGGCTAAGACAGCCAGTGAATTGCAGATGATGGTTTCCAACTTCAAAATTCAGTGAGATTATAAAAGGGGGAAGTACTATGCCGATACTACTCGAAGAAGATCTCAAAATGCAATTGCCAAGAATGATCAAAGTTCGGCAAAAGTTTAAAGATGAGCACATATTGAATATCGAGGAGGCAATTCGACAGGAATTAAAGCAAGACAAAATAAAATCCCTTATTAAACCGGGGCAGTCCATTGCTGTTGCGGTAGGGAGTCGCGGAATCAATCACCTCAGTAAAATTGTGAAAGAGACAGTAAACTATCTTAAAGAACTTGGGGCATTCCCGTTCATTGTTCCTGCGATGGGAAGTCACGGTGGTGCTACGGCAGATGGACAACTAGAGGTTTTAAGCGGCTACGGGGTAACAGAGCAGGCAATGGGTGTTCCGATCAAGTCTTCCATGGAGGTAGTTTTGCTAGGGTTCACTCCCAATGGTATCCCAGCTTATATGGATAAACATGCGCTTGCTGCTGATATGGTTGTATTGATTAACAGGGTTAAGCCTCATACGGGTTTTAGGGGACCTATTGAAAGCGGCATTTGCAAGATGATGGCTATCGGTCTAGGTAAGCATGTGGGATGTTCGCGATTGCATCAAGAGGCGCGTTCAGGCTTTAGTAGTGCATTGGTTTCGGTTGCTGAGGTTTTCATGGAAAAAGCCAACTTTGGTTTTGGATTAGCCATTGTAGAAAATGCTTTTGATCAGACTGCCTTCGTTAAAGCTCTTGTCAAAGACGAGCTATTAAAGGAAGAACAGGAATTACTGATCAAAGCTAAAGCATTGCTGCCAGCATTGCTGCTTCCGAAGATTGACGTTTTATTAGTTGAACAAATTGGTAAAAACATTAGTGGTCCAGGGATGGATCCGAACATAATCGGAAGGCACTCAGCATTTGGGGAAGTAGCTGGCTATGTTGGTCCGACAATTGAGCGCATCGTCGTGCTTGATCTTTCAAAGGGGACCCATGGTAACGCAACGGGTATAGGTACCGCTGATTTTATAACGAAAACGGCTTTTGATAAAATCGACTTCATGGCTACCTATGCCAATCAGATTGCTGCCCGCAATCCTGCAGGAGGACGCATCCCCATAACCATGGAAACTGAACGGGAAGCACTGATTGCTGCCATAAAGTGCTGCCGCAATATTGATGAAAATGGACCGTGTATTGTCCGCATCAAAGATACCCTTCACCTCAGTGAAATTTGGCTGTCTGAAAATATGTTACCATTCATCGCAGGTAATAGTTTATTGGAAATCATGGAATAGTTGTATTGAAAGCAGTCCAAGGAGCCATAATCTGTTGAGTATCTGATTTTTATGTACAACTATAGATAACAGATGAAGTGTGGATATTGGTTTAGAAATTGATGATTACTATCGAATTCCTATGAACTGACATCATAACAATGGAGGCTTTATATGAGAATTAAAGCGAATACCCTAAGAGAGTTTTACGTTACTCTTCTACAGGCCGTGAATACGCCGCCAGAAGAAGCTGGTATTACAGCTGATGCTTTGATTGACGCTGATTTACATGGACTTGAAACCCATGGTGCTCTTAGAATACCATCCTATATTAAAGCAGCTAAAGCGGGCAGGTTAGAAGCTTCCAATCCACCATTTATCGAGTGGAATAAAAAAGCTGTGTCTCTTGTTGATGGAAATAATGGTTGGGGACAGCCTGGGGCTGTTATGGCTGTTCGTGAAGTAATAAATAATGCGAAGCTCCATGGTGTAGGTGCTGTAGCCATTAAGAATACAAATCATATCGGAGCATGCGGCTACTATGCTAGAATGATTGCTGAAAACGGATTAGCAGGATTTGTCACAACCAACTCCTCACCCAATATGCCCCCATGGGGAGGAAGAGAGCCCGTATTAGGTACGAATCCCATTTGCTTTAGTGCTCCATCTCCAGGAGAAAATATTGTAGTTGTTGATATGGCAACTTCCGTAGTGGCTAAAGGAAAAATTCTTTTAGCAGCGGAAAAAGGCGAATCTATTCCTGAAGGGTGGGCCTTGGATAAAGATGGGTATACTACGACTGATCCAAAGGCAGCCCTTGGAGGCTATTTACTTCCTGTAGGTGGACCAAAAGGCTATGGACTAGCTTTGTTCGCTGATATTTTTTCCGGAGTTCTCTCCGGCGCAAATTTTGGCAATAAAATTTGCGGTATGCTGGGAAAAGGTACAGACCGGGCTGGCGTTGGAGCTTTTATGTGGGCTATTGACATAGAACTCTTTGGGGCGGAAGGCTTCTACGAGAGGATGGAGGAATTGATCAGTATGGTAACTGGTGCCAAACTCGCAGATGGTATCCAACGTATATATTTGCCAGGTGAAATCGAAAAACAGACCGCTGACGAACGGAGTCTTAACGGTATTTTAATTAGTACTTCTATAGTTAAGAACTTAAATACAGTGGCACAGGAGCTGGGTGTTAGTCCGCTAATAGAAGGTTAAAGAATTATTTTTGACAAAATACCTTTATTACCTATATAATAAATTATAACTCAATAAAGCCTCCTGCAAAGGGGAGTAGCTAAATACAGGTAAGCCGTCAATACGAGTGCAGACTCCGGCTTTCTGGCAATGCAAGTTGTATGCGAGACCTTTGCCTATGAGAAGAGCAATTAAATTGTCTCTTTCTATAGGCGGGGTCTTTTTTGATGTATAAAAGGGAGGGATAAGAATTGGATTTTACAATTGTAGTAGAGTATGTTTGGATGTTTGTGATTCTCATTTTCTTGGAAGGGATATTGGCCGCTGACAATGCCTGCGTTCTGGGGGTCATGGTTAAACATTTGCCGGTTGAAGAGCGCAAGAGGGCTCTGATGTACGGGTTGGCAGGAGCATTTGTTTTTCGCGCGGCATCTTTGTTTGCAATATCGATGTTGATCGAATGGTGGCAACTGCAAGCGGTAGGAGCGCTTTATTTGATCTTCCTAAGTCTCAATCATATATATAAATCTGTTGTGTGCAGCAATGGAGGGAAAGTTAATTCGGCTGCTGCGGAGGGAGCAGGTTTCTGGAATACCGTGATAAAGGTGGAAATCGCGGATATTGCTTTTGCAGCAGACTCCATTCTGGCAGCAGTTGCATTGGCTGTTAGTTTGCCGAAAACTACACTGCCAAGCATTGGAGGACTCGACGGTGGACATTTTATGGTTGTTTTCGCTGGCGGATTCGTCGGTCTGGTAATAATGCGCTTTGCCGCCCAGTGGTTTGTGGATATCCTGCTTCGTAAGCCGGGTTTGGAAACCACGGCGTATCTGTTGGTCGGTTGGGTAGGTGTTAAGCTGGCTGTTTATACGCTGTCACATCCGGGAGTTGCATGGCTGGATGCAGGATTTTCTGGTTCAGTAGAATGGAAGCTTATTTTCTGGAGTGGATTTCTCCTGATTTGTCTTGGCGGCTGGTTTTTCTCAAAGCCGATAGAGGTAAAAGAATAAAGAGAATTGGTAAAAAATCGATGAAACTCCTGCAAAATCTGATATGACCTTGCAGGAGTTTGTATTTTAATAGGCAAATAAGTAAAAATTGATGTTTGTCTCGAAAAAAAGAGAACCCAAAGGCGGATTTTTGAATGATATATTTTAGTTTTCTTCTCCATTCGACAAAATTTGACTATTAATAAAGGTATAATTAACACGGATTAAATAAGTAAATGGAGTGGAATTATGAAAAAAATATCGATTATTGCAATTCTATGTCTTTTTGTAATGTCAATGGTTGCTATTGTGTCTGCTGAAGAGATGACTACTCCGCAAGACACACACAACGATGCTGTTCAATCAACTGCTAAGACATCCTATCGTCTCGCTATCGTTCCTTATATTAACTCTACAGAAGAAAAGAAAGGCTACATACAAGAAATTGTGGATGGAAAATATACGGAACACTATTCCAACAAAAATTTTCAAATCATTCCCTTGGAAGAGGTACAAAAGGCTCTAAATAGTACGGGCTATGATGTTTCAAATCAGGAGCTTGCTGAAAAAGATATCTTAGCTTCTGTTGCGAAGGAAACGAATGCGGATTATGTGATTGCCATGGAGATATCACAATTAATAACTACAAGACATATGAGTTTTTTTCAAGCTAAAGTAGTCACAAAAGCAAAGCTGCGTTACAAATTTTATAACGCAGAAAAGGATAAAGTCTCTTCATTCCAAGTGACGGGACTGTCGGAAAATAAAACAGTGTTTGGAGATGTTGGTTACAAAGATCCAATTACAAAGGCGTTAAACCAGGCAATGGATGATGCCAATGAAAAAATAAAGAGTAACTTATAAGATTTTAAATCAATCCCGACTGGCAAAATTGCTGATCGGGATTTTTTATTTCCTAGGAAATTTCCCGAAAAATTAAGAAATCAAATCGATCATGTTATAATGGAGTAAGATCTGTAAATGTTTTTGTTAGTATTTATAGAGAAGATAACGAGGAAGGTGGAACAATGAACGTAGATATTAAAGAAGCCGTGAAGCAGATGGAAGGGCAAATTATTGATTGGAGAAGAGATTTTCACCGATATCCGGAGGCGGCCTGGACTGAGTTTCGTACTGCTGACAGAGTGGTGAAAGTATTGAACAGTTTTGGTTATGATGTTCAATATGGTAGTAAGGTTGTTGAAGAGGCTGCTATGATGGGGGTGCCGACTCAGGATGTTCTTGAAAACAGTTCAAAGAGGGCAATCGAAGAAGGCGCGGACAGTACAGTGGTTGAGAGTATGGCAGGTGGAAAAACAGGTGTCGTTGGCACACTATATACTGGTCGTCCCGGTCCTATAGTGGCGCTGCGTTTTGATATGGATGCTAATGATGTGCAGGAAAAAACAGATGAGAAGCACCGGCCTTGGCAAGAGGGGTTTGCCTCTCTTCATGCTGGTGTCATGCATGCTTGTGGTCATGACGGACATACAGCTGTTGGGCTGGGAGTGGCAAAAATATTAAAAGAACAAAAAGCCAATCTTTGTGGAACCGTCAAACTGATTTTTCAACCAGCCGAAGAAGGGGTGCGAGGAGCCAAGGCAATGGTTGAAGCTGGAGTCGTTGATGATGTTGAGTATTTATTTGGCATGCATTTAGGTTTCTTGGCTGGGAGCAGTGATCGCTTTATTTGTGGTACTGACGGTTTTTTAGCTACTACAAAATTTGATGCCTATTTTTCTGGTGTGCCGGCTCATGCCGGAGCAGCACCACAGGAAGGACGCAATGCATTGCTTGCTGCGGCTCATGCTGCCATCAGTCTGCATGGGATTCCCCGTCATGCTGCCGGTGTATCGCGTATTAATGTTGGAGTATTGGAAGCAGGCAGCGGGCGCAATGTGATTGCTGATAGAGCGGTTTTAAAACTGGAAACTCGCGGAGAAACTTCAGCGATTAATTGCTTTATGCAGGAAGAAGCTCTGCGAATCATTCACGGAGCTGCTGCCATACAAGGCGTAACCGTAGCTATTCGTGAAATGGGCGGAGCTTCCGGCGGTCAAAGTGATACTGCTATTGCAAATCGCTTGCGGCAGGCGGCAGAGTCTTCGGGTTTGTTTGCTGTGATTGAGGACCGTGGCAGTTTGGGAGCCAGCGAGGATTTCACATGCTTTTTAGAGCGGGTTCAAGAACGCGGCGGACAAGGCGGATATGCTATGGTCGGAATTAATCGAGCTGCCGGGCACCATGATGGGGCATTTGATTTTGATGAAGCTGCCTTATCAAACGCTGTGACAGTTTTGGCATTAGCGGTATCGGATCTTTTGCAAAAAAAACGTTGAACGGATAAATGAGTTAGTAAACTCCTGTAGGGACTCTAAAGAGAGAACTTGCAGGAGTTTATTAATTTCATGGCAAATGAGGTGTTTGAGATGCCTTTAAAAAATCGGAAGGTATTTTTACCACGACATAATGGTTTGATAATTGTACCGCAGGGGAATCTAGTGTCATGGGGGAATGAAAATCATAAAGGTATATGTTCTGTCAGCATAAAATATTTCTAGAGAGGGAGATAAGGATGAGTATTTTGCTAAATCGGCTATTGGTTATTTTAAATGATGAGAAATTAGATTCGATTTATTATCATATTGCATTTACATTACTTGTTAATTTGGACAGAATCAATACAATGTATATTGCAGAAATTGCAGAATTATGTGCTGTATCTAAGTCTATGATTTCAAAATTTGTTCGTGCAATAGGATTTGAAGATTATAAAGAGTTTGTCGCAGCAGCTCCGTTTATTGAAAACAAATATCGCAATGATTTAAATTATAATAAAAACATTATGGGATATTTAGATAACAATGGCATTGATTCTTATTTAAATATTATTAAAGATGATATTGTTAATTTTGAGAATTCTTTAGATATGGAAAGTATTGATGAGTTGGCACTGGATTTGATTTCTTATAAGTATGTAGCTGCCTTTGGACTGCTCTATTCAGAAACAGCAGCTTTGGATTTACAGACCAAGTTGGCTTATAATAAAAAATTTATTGTTACACACTTAAATGATGTGAAGCAAGATGAATATATTATGAATGCAGATGAAAAGACCTTAATTATTATCTTTTCCAATTCGGGAGATTATATAGATAAGTATCGAATGTCTGAGGGAAAACCGAAAAAAAGTTGTTTTTACAAAACAAAGGCAAAAGTAGTGCTGATCACTTCCAATGAGAAGATGAAGGATGACCCTAGAGTCGATTTATGCATACCGATTTGCTATACGACGAATATCCAGACACATAGTATTATGTTTCAGCTGCTCACAGATGTGATTACGCATCGATATCGCTATTTTGTTCGTAATCAGGGAGAATAGAAACACCGAATATAGTTAGAGAAACCATGCCTTGTTGAAAGCTACGGCATGGTTTTTATTTTTAAGGTGCAAAGGGATATCAGATAGTTCACAAAATAGAAAATTTTAAGCCTTTTTGTGTTTTTATGTTATCGTTGTTTATAGAAGAACTCGTTCAGGCGCTTAGATAAATAAAACAAAAAACATGGAAAAGAGGGGATGAGCTTTATGGCAAAAAAGAATTACGATGATTTGGCAAGACAAATTGTTGAAAATGTAGGCGGAGTAAACAATGTTTCAGACCTCTACCATTGTGTTACAAGATTACGTTTTTTGTTAAAGGATGACAGCAAAGCCGATACAGCAGCAATCAAAAAACTTAACGGGGTCTTATCTGTTGTTATTGGCAACGGACAGTATCAAATCGTAATCGGCAATGCTGTTGCAGACGTGTTTGATACAATATCACGCTTGTATTCGATAAAAGCGCAGCAGCAGATAGAGAAAAAAACAGATAAGCAAGTCGGCAATGTACTGACAAGAGCACTCAACATCATGTCATCTATTGTAAATCCCGTTGTAACGGCGCTGGCTGGAGCCGGTATGATAAAAGCGTTGCTCAGTATCTTTGTCATATTG
This sequence comes from Pelosinus fermentans JBW45, assembly GCF_000271665.2. Lineage (GTDB taxonomy): Bacteria > Bacillota > Negativicutes > DSM-13327 > DSM-13327 > Pelosinus > Pelosinus baikalensis. The sequence continues at coordinate 260,404 of NZ_CP010978.1, forward strand.
AACTGGATAGACAAAGCAGGTAGTACTTATGCCATTTTGTCAGCAGCGAGCAACAGCGTTTTTTATTTTCTGCCTTTGTTTTTAGCAATCAGTTCGGCAAAGGCATTTAATGTAAATATTTACATCTCGTTAGCAATTGTTGCGGCGTTAATGGAACCGAATTTTACAAAGCTCATGAAGACTCCTGGTGATACGGTAAGCTTTTTGGGGATGCCGGTAGTATTGATGAGCTATACCGGAACTCTGATACCGGCAATTGTTTCTATCTATGTTTATTCAAAACTGGAAAAGATATTGAAATCATTTATTCCAAAGAGTATCGATCTCTTTGCTACTTCCATGCTTGCTCTGTTGATTATGGTACCACTTAGCATGATTGTTATCGGACCGCTTGGCGTCACGGCTGCAAACTTTATCGGTGATGGTGTTAATATGTTAAGTGATAAAGCGGGCATGGTGACGGGAGGATTGGTTGGTGGCAGCTGGACCTATCTAGTAATGTTCGGTATTCATTGGGGCATTGTTCCTATTATGATTAGTAATATTTCAAACTATGGTTATGATGTAATCCGTCCGATGGTAGCTGCTGCAACTTTTGCCAGTGCTGGAGCTGCATTTGGAGCCTTTTTGCGATTGCGCCAAAAAGAAAACAAGGCTTTTGCATTATCAGCAATTATACCTGCTTTATTGGGTGGTATAACAGAACCGATTGTATATGGTATTTCCGTAAAATATAAAAAACCATTGATTGCACAGACGATTGGTGGTGCGGCAGCTGGAATGTTCATGGGAATGATGAAGACAAAAGCATATGTATATGTTTTCCCTGCATTGACTACGCTGCCAGCATTTGTTGGTGAAACCTTCGCCTACTATCTAGTTGGTATTACCATGGCATTTGGCATTACAGCCATTTTGACTTATATATTAGGTATGGATGAGGAAATTGAAGAAGAAATGACGCCGGCTGTAAAAAACACATTGACTTTAAATGCCTGTGTCAATGGTTGCAGTATAGCGCTTGCTAGTGTAAATGATCCTGTGTTCTCAGGGAAATCTCTGGGTGATGGGATTGCCTTCCTTCCAGAAGAGGGAGCCTTGTTTGCGCCGATGGCAGGTACAGTGGAAGCCATATTCCCTACCGGACATGCGGTTGGTATGAGGACTATAGATGGAGTGGAGATATTAATGCATATTGGCATTAATACGGTTGACTTGGAAGGAAAGGGCTTTAAGACCACGGTGCAACAAGGGGACACTGTGGAAATTGGGCAGAAGCTGGTCGAGTTTGATAAGGATTTCATAATCTCAGCTGGATATGATATTACAACTATGATGTGCATAACAAATATGAGTCAGATAGAATCGATTCATATAGCAGCTTATGGGAAAGTAACAACGATGTCTGAAGTGTTAGAAGTTAAGTTGAAGGAGGAATAACTATGAACAAATTTCCAGAAGGATTTCTCTGGGGCGGCGCAACTGCTGCGAATCAGTGTGAAGGAGCATGGAATGTAGATGGCAAAGGCATGTCGGTAGCTGACTGCAGTACCTATAAGGCTAATCTAGACCCGAAAGACTATAAGGCACAGCATGGTATTACAAATGAAGATATCCGCCGTGCCATGGAGAGCGATGATATCGCAAAATATGGGAAACGACATGGTGTTGATTTCTACCATCGCTATAAAGAAGATTTAGATTTATTTGCGGAGATGGGATTTAAGGTTCTGCGGGTATCGATTCAGTGGACAAGAATCTTTCCCAAGGGAATCGAACAGGCTCCGAATGAAAAAGGCCTGCTCTTCTATGAAGATTTATTTCGTGAAATGAAAAAGAGAAAGATTGAGCCTTTGGTAACGCTTCATCATTATGAAATGCCATTGTATTTAAGTATTGAATATGAGGGGTGGTATCAACGACCGGTTGTAGATATGTTTCTGAAATTTTGTAAAGTTGTGTTTGAACGGTACAAAGGACTTGTTAACTACTGGTTGACATTCAATGAGATTGACAGTGCTTTTCGTCACCCATTTACTACAACTGGAATTGTAACGGAGAATTATCCCGCAGAAAAGCAAGAAGAAGTTATTTATCAGGCGCTGCACCATCAGTTTGTAGCAAGTGCTTTGGCGACAAAGTATCTTCATCAAATTATGCCTAAAGCACAAATGGGATGCATGATGACAAGAACGTTGAACTATCCGGAGAATTGTCATCCTGACAATTGTATGCTTGCGTTAAAGACAAATCGGGAAAACTATTTTTTTGGTGATGTACAGGTATTTGGTGAATATCCGCAATATGCAAAGAATGAGTGGAGACGTAAAAATATTAATATCAAAATGGAACCTGGCGATGAAGAGATTATAAAATGCTATCCGGTAGATTTTGTATCCTTCAGTTATTATATGTCTATGGTAGCCAGCATTGATGCAGACAAAAAAGAAAAGGTGAATGGCAATCTGGCAACTGGCGTAAAAAATCCATATTTGGATATTACAGAATGGGGTTGGCAGATTGATCCTAAGGGGCTGCAATACTCCTTGATTGAAATGTGCGACCGCTATCATAAACCGCTTTTTATTGTAGAAAACGGCTTAGGCTATAATGATAAAGTAGAAGAAGACGGCAGTATCTTAGATGATTATCGTATTGAATATTTTAGAGATCATATTCAGGCGATTGCAGATGCTATTGAGGAAGGCGTAGATGTCATGGGATATACCCCTTGGGGATGTATCGATATGGTTAGCATGTCTACTTGTCAGATGAGCAAGCGCTATGGATTCATTTATGTAGATTTAGATGATATGGGGAATGGAACGTATACGAGAAGCAAAAAGAAATCTGCTGACTGGTACAAAAAGGTGATTGAGTCAAACGGAAAAGATTTATTTTAGTAAACAGATAGTACAAAATAGAGTGCATCGAATAATTATAAGAGTGATAAAAACTCCTGCAAAGTAAAGCTTTGCAGGAGTTTTTATCCTTACTCGCATTCAAGTACATACAATTTTCTACTTGGTAGAAATAGCCTTGCCTAAGGAGATGGCGTTCTTTTGATTGGTGATATATACACCTAGAATGACAAATAAGCCGCCTAAAACAATAGATAGAGTCAGTTTATCATCAAAAATCATTATGCCAGCTAGTGTAGCCATAATTGGATTAAAATAGCTGAAGATTGCTGTTTTTACGGCACCAATCTTTGCGATTCCCAGATACCAGATAAAGTATGAATAAACGGAGCAAAAAATAGCTAAATATGCTGAGGCTAAAAGGGTCGCATGGCTAACTGTGGGAAGTTGCTGCAGCAATGTTGTTTCGGCTAATACTGTTGGAACAATTGCAAATGGCAGTAATAGAATGGTTCCAAATATGTGAATATAAGCCATTGCGATAAATGGACTATACTTTTCTAACACTGTTTTACCTTTAAGAGTAAACCAGGCCCAAACTAGTGCATTTAGAACCAGTAAACCATCTCCTAAGAGGGTCTTTGGGTGGAATATGCTGCCAAATTGTCCTTGGCTTATGACTAGCAGAACACCAAAAAAAGCAATACATATCCCTAACCTGCTGCGAGTAGTCACTTTTTCTTTTTTGGTAATGATGCAGAATAAAGCAGCAAAGACCGGGGTAGTTGCCATAATAAGACCAGCATTTGTACTGGTTGTATATTGCAAACCTGTATAATGAATATAGAAAAATGAAGTAATAGCAAAAAAGCCAAGCAGGAAGAACTGAGGTATATCCTTTTTATCAATGCAGCTAGTTCCCTTTTTAAGCAAAAGAATGAGAGTAAATACTAAAGATGCAATTACAAACCGTAAAATAACCAGGTTCAAAGGAAGAAAGTCACGCATTCCAATTTTAGCTGCAACATATGATGTTCCAAGAAATATAGGTACAGTCATTAAAAGCAGATAGATATTATGAAATTTTTTCCAAGGAGAAGGTTTAGTACATGCAATCCCTTTGATGTTAAAGTTGTTATAAAGAGTAGTTTGGTCATTCACTACAATCACTCCCAGTCGTTACTAATCATATTTGTTGCAATTATAGCACGACGCAAACTATAATAAAATTATTAATAAAATATACGTCCTATACTGAAAATATATAGTACGAGGTGAGAAAAAATGGATATTCGGGATATGAAAAACTTTTATGCCATCGTTGAGGAAGGAAATATCAGTAATGCAGCGAAGCGGCTTAATATAGCGCAGCCACCCCTTAGCAAGCAGATGAAACAGTTAGAAGATAATCTCGGAGTTCAATTGTTTGAGCGCGGAAGTCGTAGAATAAGGCTGACAGAAGCAGGGGAGTTATTACGAGAGCGGGTAGAGCAAATATTAGGGTTAGTCGATGGTACAATTAAAGAAATTACAGAGTTGAATTCAGGCTTAGTTGGTGCGCTGTCAATCGGTACGGTGAGTACATCGGGAGCTACATTGCTTCCAAACCTGCTGCATCAATTTCATAACTTATACCCGAAGGTTACATTCCAGCTATGGGAAGGGGATGGTAATCGTATTTTAGAGCTGCTAAATAATCGAGTCATTGAAATTGGCATTATACGAGCTCCCTTTAGTCTAGAAATATATGAATCAATCACTTTGCCCGATGAGCCATTAGTAATTGCGATGAAAAGAGATGGATATTCTTGTGGCGAGGATCCTGAAAAGATTCGGCTGATTGAGCTTGCTACCCAACCATTAATTATTCCACTAAGGTGGAAAGCTATGTTCGTTGAATGGTGCAGAAAAGCCGGATTTAAACCAAATATTGTATGTATAAGTGATGGGATTTTACTCAATATAATATGGACGAAACTAGGAATTGGCATGGCCTTAGTGCCAAAGTCTACCCAGGAACTCATTTCTGATTCTGAACTGACGTATAAAACCATTGTGGAGCCCACCGTATCGACACAAACGGTAATTGTCTGGGCGAGAAATCACAAATTGTCTGCTAGCAGTAAGCACTTCTTGGATTTGTTAAAAGCTACGCTTCTCAAGTAATACAGCGTAATCTTATTATGATGATGTGGGATTGTTAGTTGAATCTTTCGGGAAGTGAAAATGTCTAAGGGGAAACTTCCACTCTAGGGTTTAGAAACTAACAACCCTTTTCTGCCTTTAGTGACCTGAATAAATCCTTCCTGTTGTAGGCAAGTTAGTGACTTTCTTACCACACTCTCTGGCAGTGCTAACGCTGCAGCCAATGATCTTCGACCAATGGATGTTTCCTGTTCATTACATTTAGCTATTGTGGTGAGAATTAGGGAGTGGATATCGTGACAGCCATTCCCATGGACGTTGATCGTATCTGAATGCAGTTCTTCGGACAGCATATCGGGCGAGGGAGGACGAGAGGGAGAAATAGTAACAAGATATTCAATTACATTTTGCAGTTCTCTTATATTCCCGGGCCAGTCATATGAAAAAAAGTGGGAAGCAATAAGCCTAAAATACATGTCAGACGGAATTGCATTTTCCTGCCGACGGCAATGAACATCGTAGAACTTTTCTGCCAGTAGAAGAATATCTGCTTTTCTGTCTTTTAACGATGGCATCTTTATGGGTAAGACATTCAAACGATAATATAAATCTTGGCGAAAAATATTTTTTGCAATTAGCTTTTTTAAATCCCTATTGGTAGCGGTAATGACTCTAACATCAATTGGAATAATTCGTGATCCACCGATACGACGGACTTGCTTTTCTTGGAGTACTCTTAACAGTTTGACCTGAAAGGGCAAAGGAGCATCGCCTACTTCATCTAAAAAAATGGTTCCTTTATGGGCCTGTTCAAATAGACCAGCAGATCCACCTTTACGAGCACCGGTAAAGGAACCTTCCTCATAACCAAAAAGTTCGCTTTCTAACAAATTTTCTGTCATTGCTGCAAAATTTACTGCGACAAACGGACCACTTTTTCGTGGTGAAGCATTGTGAATGCTTTGGGCCAAAAGCTCTTTTCCTGTGCCGCTTTCGCCTAGAATCAGGATGGGAGCATCAGATACGGCCATTTTGCGTGCTAGCTCTAAGGTGTGTTTTATTTCCTGGCTTTTTCCTTGAATGTGGGCAAAAGTATAACGTGCAACGTGAAGCTGACTTACTAATTTGCGTCTGAGTTCTTCTTCTAGTCTTTGAATTTCTGAAATATCTTTAAAGGAATATACAGTACCTAATTCAGGATCTTCTTCGTGAACCTTTGCAACATTCACTATCACATGGTGGTTGTTTACCTTAACAAAGGTTTCATTTTCACTGCTCAGCGTAAGCGTTTTGCAGCCAGGTAATTGGTCAATCGTTTTTCCGATAACTTCTATAGCCTTCAAACCAAATAATGTTTCTGCTACTGGATTAAATACAGATATACGTTTCTCATTATCAACTGCAATGATTCCGTCGTGTACGGTATTAATAATCGTTTGCAGTTGATTTTTTATTTTATTACTGATGCTTGTGCTGGATTTGCTCTTTTTTATCAATCCGATAATGTCTCGCAAATAGTTTGCAGAGAGATAGTTGGCTTTATCATCTAGAATGGATAATTTCTGAAGAATTTCAGTTAGAGTGGTTATATCGATAACTCTAGTTTTAATGTTAATGATTTGTTCGGCACATGACGGTATTAAATCAACTTCACCCGGTGTAATTGCTATTTTCAGGCGGGGGTAATCCTTCAAGCCGGGAGCGTAAGGATGATATTTTATATGATCGATACCTAAAGCGGTTAGTAATGCGATGGTCTCCTGAGCAGAAGAGAAAAGATCATTAACAAGCAGAACATCAGTATTGGCTGGCAAATCAAATAATTGATCTACCTCATGATAATTAATGGCACGTCTTGCTAGAATGATCGGACATTTAGGGTTAATCCGAGGCAGCGCTTCTTTAAAGGAGTGTTTACCTGAAACAACTACAACGTCGGCACTAATATTATCAGCCATGTTTCCATCGATATAATATCCTAGAATGCTTACCCGAGTGCCCAGTAAATTTTTAAGTTGTTTTTGTAGTGCCAAACATGTGTTTTTTCCCTGGGAAACGATAGCTAGACTTTTCATGTATACCTCCTAATCAAATAATATTAAAGGGATTATTAATGGGATTGGAGATGCTTTATCCCATTCCCTTTCTACGTCCGTATCTTAAATCCTCTACGCAGTACTACTAAGGATGAAGAGGTTGTGGAATAGTTTATAGTTGGTATGAATATTGCATAAGTTCAGTAGTAGATAAAAGAAAGGAGGCAGATAACATGGTCTAAAAAAAATGATCTGGTTTATACCTAATTATGTAGTAGGAGGTTGTTTAAATTTATGGCACTTTTGTTTACATTGATAGTTACTATTATTGTTGGTTATCTGGTTTTTAAAAATTACAAAGCACAAACGGTCTTGTTGTTAGGTGGAATAGTGCTAATGGCTGGAGCTATTGTATTAGGAACTGGTCAAATCTTGCCAGCAAAGAGCAGCACTGGGCTCCCATGGTTTGATATATATGAATTTATTAAGAATACTTTCAGCAGTACAACTGCCAGTTTAGGTCTGATGATCATGGCAGTTGCTGGTTTCGCGCGTTATATGGAGGAGATTGGCGCCAGTAAAGTTCTTGTAAAATTAGCTGTTAAACCGTTAAGTAAAATACATGCTCCTTACTTAGTATTAAGTGCTACCTATATTCTAGGTCAAATTCTGGCTTTATTTATTCCAAGTGCCTCGGGACTGGGAGTGTTGCTGATGGTAACCGTTTATCCTATTCTTATCAGTCTGGGAGTAAGCAAGTTAAGTGCAGTAGCGGCTATTGGCACTACCCAGTCCCTTGATATCGGCCCGGCATCTGGCAATAGTGTGCTGTCAGCAAAAAATGCCGGAATAGATATTGCAACATATTTTACCGATTATCAGATTCCGGTAGGGATATGCATTGTTGTAGTGGTAGCTGTACTGCACTATCTCGTACAACAATGGTTTGATAAGAAGTCTGGTCATATTGTGGAAAAAAGTGAGTTGCTATTAGCAGATGTAAGTAAGGATGCGTATCCGCCACTTATATATGCCATATTGCCGATCATTCCTCTAGGATTAATACTGACGTTCAGCAAAATTGGTATCACAACAATTAAGATGGATGTTGTTACAGCGATGCTGATCAGCATATCCATCAGTATGTTATTTGAGTATATTCGTTATAGAGATGCTAAAAAAATATTTTCCAGTATTCAGGTGTTCTTTGATGGTATGGGAGTACAATTTGCTACAGTCATAACCCTAATTGTTGCTGGTCAGGCTTTTGCCGAAGGGCTAATAAAAATTGGAGCAATTGATACTCTAATCTTATTTGCACAATCCTCAGGGCTTGGAGGTACTGCCATGGTTGTCGTAATGACCGCGATTATTGCTGGTTCTGCTATACTTATGGGATCTGGCAATGCGCCATTTTTCGCTTTTGCCGCTCTGGCTCCAACCGTTGCTGCAAAGATGTCATTAAATGCAGTGCAAATGCTGCTGCCTATGCAATTTGCGGCAAGTATAGCACGCAGTGTTTCGCCAATAACAGCTGTTATTGTAGCTGTATCAGGTATTGCCAAAGTATCTCCATTTGACGTGGTTAAACGTACGGCCATTCCTATGGCAGGAGCTATGATTGTAAATCTTATTGCCACCTTTTTGTTAGTAAAATAGCAGCGTTATGAAAAGAGAGAATTTAGGAGGACTTACATGTTTAAAATTTTAAAGAACGGGCATGTCTATGCACCGCAGGATATGGGAATTAAAGATGTATTGCTGGCTGGCGATACGATTGCTCTGATTGCTGATACAATTGATGCAGCTCCTGGCTATGGAGACACGGAGGTTTATGATGTGATGGGATGTCTTGTTGTCCCTGGCTTTGTTGATCAACATGTCCATTTGATAGGCGGCGGAGGAGAAGGCGGATTCTCCACCAGAACGCCGGAGGTGATGCTGAGTGAACTTACCACTGCTGGGATTACTACAGTGGTAGGAACTTTGGGAACGGATAGTGTTACAAGACATATGGAATCTTTACTGGCAAAGGCTAAAGGGTTAGAAGAAGAAGGGATTTCTACCTGGATATATACGGGGGCCTATGATGTCCCTGTTCCCACAATTACAGGCAGCGTACGTTCTGATATTCTTCTTATTGATAAAGTCGTTGGTGTTGGTGAAGTCGCTATGTCAGATCATCGTTCTTCCCAACCATCAAAAGAAGATTTTGCACAATTAGCAGCCCAGGCGCGAGTTGGTGGGATGCTGTCGGGTAAAGCGGGAGTCTTGCATATCCATCTGGGAGATGGAAAGGGAAAGCTGGATTGGGTATTCGATATAATAACCCAAACAGATTTGCCGATTACACAATTTACCCCTACACATTTCAATAAAAATAAGGAATTGTTTATGGAGGGGATACGATTTGCAAAAGCAGGAGGCATGTTAGATATAACAACCAGTAGTTCAACGATATCTCCTGGACGTATACAGCCGCCTGAAGCAGTAAAAATGTGTATTGGAGCAGAGGTGCCTTTAGAGAAGGTCACTATGAGCTCAGATGGCAACGGAAGCTTGCCCGTTTTCAGTAAAAATGGTGAATTGACAGGCTTGATGGCAGCATCGCCACGCAGTTTATATCAGGCTGTTCGTAATATTGTTGAAGCTGGAATATTGCCTTTAGAGGATGCAATCAAATTAGTAACCATCAACCCGGCTAAATCTTTAAAATTACCTAAGAAAGGCATGATATCGAAGGGGTATGATGCCGATATTGTAGTACTTGATAAAACGCTGACTATTCGTCATGTATTTGCCAAAGGACGCTGTATGGTCAAAGAGCAGAAGGCGGTTGTAAAAGGTGTTTTTGAAAAATAAATTATCATGATAGTTAAATAAGCTTTGCAGGAAAAGAGCATAATCTAAATAATTAGTAGGAAAAATAGCCCGGAAGTTTTCTTCTGCAGAAGACTTCCGGGCTACTAACTTTTTTCGGTAATTTGTTGCATTAATGATTAAATTTTAGGGGCAGGCGGCAGCTTCTTTTGTCCCATATTCAGGATAATGTTTAAAATTACGGCTGTTAACGCACCTGTTACAATTCCATTTTCAAAGAACATTTTTAGTAGTGGCGGAAATTTAACAAAGAGATTGGGGACGACAGTGACTCCTAAACCTAAAGCAACAGAGCAGGCAATAACCAGTAAGTTTTCATTGCTGGCGAAATCAACTTTACTGAGCATTTTAATTCCTGAGGCAACGACGATTCCAAACATGGCAATCATAGCTCCACCCAGTACGGAATTTGGAATAATCATAGCTAATGCTGCGAATTTAGGTATTAGTCCTAAAAGTATGAGCATAAAACCAGCAACAATGGTTACATTAGTGGTTTTAGAATGGGAAAGCTGTACGAGGCCGACATTTTGGGAGAATGTTGTATAAGGAAAAGAATTGAAAATACCTCCCAGGATTACAGCAATTCCTTCAGCTCGATAGCCGCGAGTCAGGTCGGTTTCTGTTATTTTCTTGCCGCAAATCTCACCCAGTGCCATGAAAACTCCTGTTGATTCAATCATGCTGACAATTGCAACAACAATCATGGTGATAATTGCACTTGGTTCAAAAGTGGGCATTCCGAAATAGAAGGGAGTGATCATATTAAACCATGAAGCTTGGGCAACACTGCTGAAGGAAACATTGCCCATTAGTGCCGCGACAATGGTTCCGGCAATTAATCCCAGTAAGACGGAAATAGAACGGATGAATCCTGTGGTAAAGCGATTTAATAATATGATAAATAATAGCACGCCAAACGCTAGAGCAAAGTTGGATAAGGAACCAAAATCTGCACTTCCTACACCGCCAGCCACATTGTTAATGGCGACTGGAACCAATGTAATGCCGATAATGGTAACGACAGAGCCTGTCACAACGGGCGGGAAAAACGTAACCAGTCTTGAAAAGTAATTTGCGATGAGTACCACGAAAAGACCGGAGCATATGATGGAGCCATACATGGCTGTCATACCATACTGGCTTCCAATACTAATCATGGGGAAGACAGCTGTAAAGGTACAACCAAGTATAACTGGCAACCCAATTCCACAGAAAGGATTTCGCCATGCTTGCAGCAGAGTGGCAAGACCGGAAGTTAGTAAATCAGCTGCAATAATATAACCCATTTGTTCAAAGTTTAATTTAAGAGCGCCGCCAACAATAAGGGGAACGATAATTGCACCAGCGTACATGGCAAGTACATGCTGAGTGCCAAGCAAATACGTTTTCCCAGCAGAGTTTTTCATACATAATCCTCCTAATGATACTGATTATAGAAAATTGACTTGTCCATTTGAAAAGGAAGCGATTCGAGCTAACGATTCAACACGATACCCAGCTTGCAGTAACTTTTGAGCACCAGGCTGGAATGATTTTTCGATTACAATGCCTATTCCTGTTACTTTTGCATTTGCTTGTTCCACTATAGAAGCTAAACCTGTAGCAGCTTCTCCGTTGGCTAGGAAGTCATCGATAATAAGTACATGATCGTCCTCTTGCAGAAATTTTTTAGAAACAATAATGTTGTTACTCTCGCGTTTTGTAAAGGAATAGACCGTGGTACAGTATAAGGCTTCATTGGAAACCACTGATTTTTTCTTTCTAGCGAAAATGACGGGAACATTAAGGATGAGTCCTGCCATTACCGATACGGCGATTCCCGAGGATTCAATCGTTAATATTTTCGTAATCGATTCTCCGTTGAAGCGTTTAGCAAACTCCTCTCCCATTTTCAGCATAAGCTGAGGGTCAATTTGTTGGTTTAAAAAGGAGTCAACTTTGAGCAAGGAGTCGTTTAAAACTTGTCCGTCAGACTGAATCCTTTTTTTTAATAAATCCATAAGCCCTCCTTCGGTTCTTTAAAATAAAAAAAGCCCTGATAGGGAATCTCCGCGTTGTAGAAAATGAGCGAAAATTCCCCATCAGGACTTTTATCCTTGGGTGTGGTGTATGATCACCTGTATCATTGGATCACGACTACGAATGAAAGTAACGTAGCGTAGACCTTAAATACACTTTCACTCGTAGACAGGCAATTTACGGCTGCCGGTAGAAACTTCTGGGCCATATCCCCAAAATTATACGAGACTATTTACATGTGGTTTATTGTAGCAGTCTCAAAACTCATTGTCAATAAAGAGTAACGCTTATTTTGTCGAAAAAACGTATATTTCTAATATTTAACTTTCTTGCTTCATCAATCCTTTACAATCATTCTTCTTATCAACTGTATTCATCGCGATAAGACAATAAATTCCTGTAAAAGCCCTATAAAAACTTGCAGGAATTTTGTCTTCTAATTGTAAATAAGGTAAAATAGTTACTACTTTTATAAAAGAGCCATTAAACTCTATGTGGTTGGATCTATGTACAAAAATGTAATCAAGGGAGCAAAGAGATATGACGGATACAACGTTCCAAGAAGAAACCATAATACGGACATCAGGCTCCCATAATTGCGGCGGTCGCTGCATTGTTAAGGCTCATGTAAAAGGCGGACGCATTATTCGCATTACTAGTGATGATGAACGTCCCGATACGGATAAAAGACCCCAATTGCGTGGCTGCCTCCGCTGCCGGGCCTACAGGAGCTACTTGTATCATGATGATCGGCTGAAGTATCCGATGAAGCGAGTCGGCAAACGAGGAGAAGGTCTATTTGAACGTATTTCCTGGGAGGAAGCCCTAGACACGATTGCAGATCATACAAAACGAATTATGGCTGAGTATGGTCCAGAGGCTATTTATCTTTCATATGCTACAGGCAATGCAGGGAAGACGTCGGAACGGGTCTGGATGAGACGGCTGCTGGCACTCTATGGAGGCTACTTGGATTACTATGGAACATATAGTTCAGCTTGTATGAACGCAGCAACCCCCTATACATATGGGACTGTCAATACTGGCAGCAGCCGAGAAGACTGGGTTAATTCGAAGCTTATCATTCTGATGGGATTTAACCCGGCGACAACCATTCATGGAACAAATACAGCTTATTATCTAAAAAAAGCGAAGGCAGCTGGGGCGAAAATCATCTGTATCGATCCACTGTATTCGGATACTGCTATCGCTCTGGCTGATCAGTGGATACCCATACGCCCCACCACCGATAGTGCTCTTTTGGATGCAATGGCCTATGTGATCATTACAGAAAATCTACAAGATCAGTTATTTTTGGATACCTATTGTCTCGGTTTTGATGAAGATCATATGCCGGAAGATGTTCCAGCGGGCAACTCATACAAAAGTTATATTCTTGGCACGGGCACAGATCCGGTCTCTAAAACCCCTGCTTGGGCGGAAAGATCAACAGGCATTCCAAGGGAGATCATTATTCAGCTGGCTAGGGAATATGCCCTAAATAAACCCGGTGCACTCATTCAGGGATTTGGACCCCAGCGCCATGCCTATGGTGAACAGCCGCCCCGCAGTGCGGCTGCTCTTGCTGCTATGACAGGAAATATTGGCATAAAAGGCGGTTGGGCCTCTGGCTGCGGTTCACCATGCCGCAAACAGTATGTTGGTTCGATTCCCATCAATAACCCCTGCAAAGCAGCGATCTCCATGTACATGTGGCCGCTGGCGATTCAAAAGGGCACTGAACTAGGGAAAAAGGAGGGCGTCCGGGGTGTTGATAAGCTGTCAGCCAACATTAAACTAATATTTAATCTGGCAGGCAACTGCCTCATCAATCAGCATTCTGATACGAATGGAACGGCAGAACTGTTAACCGATGAAAAGTTAGCTCAATTTATTGTAGTCAGTGATCATTTTCTTACAAGCAGCGCGAAGTTTGCTGACATTTTGCTGCCGGGTGATAATTTCATGGAGCGAGAAGATATTGTATTACCCTGGTCTGCTGGTGATTATGTGTTGTTTATGAATAAGGCAGTGGATACGGTTTATGAATGTCGAAACGGATATGACTGGGTCAGGGATTTAGCTGAAAGACTGGGGCTTGCAGATGAATTTACCCAAGGAAGGACGTTAGAAGATTGGCTGCGTTTTATTGTTGATGAAACCCGCAAGGAAAATCCCGGTTTTCCCTCCTATGAAGAATTTAAAGAAAAGGGTGTGTATGACTGGGAGTATAAGGAACCTGCAATTGCTTTTAAGGAGCAGATCGAAGATCCCGAGCACCATCCTTTTCCCACCCCTTCTGGGAAAATCGAATTTTTCTCATTACGTTTATGGGAATTAGATAAGCCTGCTGAAGTGCCTGCCATTCCAAAATATATCCCTGCCTGGGAAGGACCGGAAGATCCCCTGCGGGACACGTATCCGCTGCAATGCATTGGTCATCATACCAAACGGCGTGTACATTCCATGTTTGACAATAATAACTGGATGGAGGAGGCAGAAGCACAAGTCTTTTGGATTAGCGTATATGATGCAAAAAAGCGCGGCATAAAAAATGGTGAAAGGGTTTGTATCTATAATGCCCGCGGCAAAGTCATACTCACCGCTAAAGTCACTCCCCGTATTATGCCGGGGGTGGTTTCAATACCCCAGGGGGGCTGGTGGTCACCTGATAAGGAAGGCATCGACCAACGCGGCTGCATCAATACATTAACCAAATACCAGCCGACACCACTGGCTTTTGCGAATCCACAACATACCAACTTGGTTGAAGTGGTGAAACTGGATCAGATGGAGGCAAAGGGATGAGCAAACAAATGGCATTTTATGTTGAGCAAAAACATTGTACGGGCTGCAGCGCCTGCCAGATTGCCTGCAAAGATAAGCATAATCTACCTGTCGGTCAGAATTTTAGACGAATTCATGCCTATGAAGGCGGCGGTTTTACCATTTCCGGCAATGTTGTTCATCAAAATACATATGCCTATTGGATACCGGTTAGCTGCAATCATTGTGTAGATGCTCCTTGCATTGCCGTGTGTCCAAGTAAAGCGATATACAAAAGACAAGAAGATGGATTGGTGCTAATTAACGAAAAGAGCTGCATTGGCTGCCGCCGTTGTTTCGCAGTTTGTCCTTATCAGGCACCACAGTTTGATGCTGCCACCAGCAAGATGAAGAAATGTGACTTCTGCCAAGATCTCCTGCTGCAAGGAAAAACACCGGCTTGTGTTTCAGCCTGCCCTATGCGGGTGCTGGGCTATGGCGAGCTTAGTGAATTGCAGAAGAAATATGGTAATACCAGCTGGGTAAAGGGACTGCCCAATACAGCAAAAATCAAACCGGCCTGGGTCCTGGTACCCCACCGTGATGCAGTCTTGGTAGAAACAATGTAGTTTTGGCGTTTTCGCCAAGGCTATATTGTTTCGATATACATGCGCAAATTTAAAGAAGGAATTAGTGTTTGACAAAGAGAAGATACTCATACCTATGAGATTGTAGGCTATGAGTATCTCTTTATAGTAATGAAGAGTCATTCGCAGTCTTTCATAACCCAGATCATCCGCAAGTTTGAGGATCAATGGATGATAATGATTAAAAAACTGAAAATTCGTGATTTATGATGATGTACGACTAGTCAAGTCGTCTGAATAAGGTTAATTGGAGAAAATAGGAGGTGTAACTCATGATTTGGATTGGTATTTTAATTGTAGCTTTAACATTTCTTGCTATCATCAAACGTTATGAAACTAGGTTGGTTCTATTTGTAGCTGGCGTGGCAATGGCTTTAGTCGTTGGCAAGCCTTTAGTAGCCATAGATGCTTTCGCTAAAACAATGGTTAGCGGAGGGCTTGTAACAACGATCTGTACAGTGATGGGCTTTTCTTATGTAATGAAATTAACTGGCTGTGATAGTCATCTGGTAAACGTATTAACTAGTTTGCTAAAACAAGCTAAATTTGTTCTGATACCAGGAGCGGTTATCGTAACATGGATCATTAATATTGCTTTACCGAGTACAGCTGGATGTGCTGCTGCTGTTGGCGCCGTATTAATACCTACATTGATCGTATCTGGCGTACACCCTGCGATGGCTGCTGCTTGTGTCATGTCTGGTACGATTGGCAGTGTCATGAGTCCGGGTCTTGCACATAATCCATTTGTCGCTAAATTAGCCAATGTTGATGTGATGGCAGTGATCGCTGGTCATACTATTCCTGCCCTTATTTCACTTGCTGTTGCAGCAACAATGCTAACGATTGTTTCTCATTTGCGAAAAGAAGGTGCTAGCGCTGAGCGATCTACTGAAATTGCCAATGATGGTGAAAAATTTAAGATTAACGTTGTAAAAGCTGTAGTTCCTATCATTCCTCTGGTCTTGTTGGTACTAGGGAGCAAAATGGTTGCTCTGATTCCTGAGGTCACAGTTCCCCAAGCTATGATTATAGGTGCCATGCTTGGATTTGTCGTAACATGGGGCAATGCACAAGAAATATCCAAAAGCTTTTTTAAGGGCATGGGTGACTCTTATGGAGAAATAATGGGTATTATTATTGCAGCAGCTGTATTCACCCAGGGAATGGATACCATTGGACTTACTGGTGCACTGATTGAAAATATGAAAGAATCACAGGATGTAGCAAGATATGCCGCATCCATCGGTCCATTTTTTCTCGCAGTTTTAAGTGGATCAGGTGATGCGGCTGCTCTTGCTTTCAATGGTGCGGTTACTCCACATGCTGCGCAGTTTGGGTTTAAAATTACAGATATGGGCTCCCTTGCTACAATATCTGGTGGTTTAGGACGTACAATGTCTCCCGTTGCTGGTGGTGCCATTGTATGTGCAACAATAGCTGGTGTAAATCCTATGGAGATCGCTAAACGTACCGCCCCAGGAATGTTTTGTGCCCTTGTTGCTGTCTTAATTGTTTTCTCATTCAACTAATTTGCTGTTTGATCCAATGTAGAGTACGATATATCATGAATAACAGGGCTTATGTACCACAATAGTTGTACATAAGCCCTGTTATTATGCTGCCTGTTACATTTTTTCGTGAGTTGCCATATGATGGAATAGCAATTATAATTGCTTTGAAAAGAGTTACTTATTGTTTAAGTTAGAACTTTTTTGTAAAGGAGATCAAAATGGAGATACGACATCTGGAATATTTCATAGAGGTAGCGCGGCAAAAGAGTTTTAGTAAGGCGGCTGACCAAATGCATATTTCCCAGCCGTCGATTAGTAAAATAATTAAAGAAATTGAGAGTCATTTTGGAGTGGTACTATTTTACCGAACTACAAAATATGTGGAATTGACTGATGCAGGTGAAATAATCTTACAACAAGCAGAGAATATTGTTTCATCTTTTCAAAATATAAGTGCTAATTTAGTTGGAGGATCTAATTTAAAATCAGGGAAAATACGGATTGGTATTCCGCCAATTACGGGTCTGACATCATTCTCCCGCTTATTTGGTCCTTTTAAAAGGGCCTATCCGAATATTAATATACAGCTATTTGAGTTCGGATCGAAGAAAATTGAAACTGGCATTCTAGATGGGACGCTAGACGTAGGTATAATATGTATTCCACCGAGTGATCAGGAACTTTATGAAATGATTTGCAGTATCCAAGATCCCCTTCGGCTCGTCGTCCATCCAGAGCACCCTTTTGCCAAATGTGAAATCATTGACTATGCGAATCTGATCAATGAATCCTTTGTGCTGTATAGTAATGACTTTAGTTTAAATGATCTCATTATCGATCGGTGCATGCAAGCAGGTTTTCGTCCAAATGTTATTTTTGAAACGTTGCAGCTTGAGCTGATGACTCAACTGGTAGCAGATCATTTCGGTATAGCTCTTTTGCCAAGTACCGTTTGTCAACACTTGGACACTAATGCACTAAAGTCCCTTCCATTAGCTGATCCGCCAATCTATTTACAGTTAGGAGTGGCTTGGAAAAAAGAACGATATGTTTCTCACGCCACAAAAGCATGGCTGCAGTTTGTAAAAGATAAGATCGACTTCGGTGATAAAAAACTTGATATTACGCGGCATCAATGGTTTTGGGATACTGCTGCTCCATCCTAGATAAAGACATCAATTTCATTTTTCACCTATGTATACATAGGCAATTACACCAGTCCTATCCTGTGTTGACTGCTTTTAGGCTACTTATTCCGAATCTAAATGCAATATATGCCGAATCTGTATTTCACTTCCGATTGTAAGAGGAATACAATAAGATCAAGGCAAGCGTTATAAGTATGCTAAGCAGTCACATAGGATTAGGAGGGATATCGTGAGCAGTTCGATCAATGTTCTAGATCAGAGTATCTTTGATAAACCAGAAGAAGAATCTTCTGCTGAGGTTAAAAAAGATGAAGCAAAAATCGTGGATATTACCCAGCAGCAATGGTTTTGGGATCAGGCAGTAATGTCATAAAAATCGTTTTTGTTGTATTGGACTACAAAGTAATAGAAATTTTGCAGGTTTGGCACTTTTGCCAAACCTTTTTTCTGCTATCCGGGACACAGGGACTGGTACGTTGCAAAAGTAGGTTGCATCGAGCAGCCATTTGACTTTCTTGGTCAAATCCGGATCTTACTTGGTCTGGGCTGAGGAGTAACTGATGATTTTACTCCTATTTATTTCTCTTAGTATTCTTTGCGTTCAATAGTATCTTTAGATGAATATTTTTACAAGTACGCACATTTATATGATATACTACTAAAAACAATACTATTGAAAAGGATATGTCTTAAACGTTGTATGCGAATGGGGCACAGTTTATTTAAGATAAAATTCTTAAATGGAAAAAATCCTGCAACGTAGTCACCCTTCCTGTCTTATGAGGATGAAATTATAATTAATGAACAAAATAAAAAGTACATAATCAAGCAGCGAGTAGGAGGTTTGTAACAATTCATAATTAATATGGCAAATGCCGCTATGTAACAAGAGGCAATTTTCGTTTCTGCGGCTCATTCTATATAAAGAGAGGTCTGTACATGCCTAAAAAACAACAAAAACAACGGGTCTGGAAAGAAATACAGCGATATATTATACTGTTTATTGGTTCTGTTATCTACGCTGCTGGACTGGAAATATTCTTAGTTCCCAACAACGTGATTGATGGTGGTGTGGTTGGTATTGCGATTATGGCTAGTCATCTGACTGGCTTGCCGCTGGGAGTATTTTTGATTACCGTAAATATACCATTCATTTATTTGGGATATAAGCAAATTGGTAAAACTTTTACATTATCAACGATATTTTCTATTATAATCTTGTCCTATTTCACCAAAATGTTCTTGCCGATTCCCGGTTTCACAGATGATTTATTTTTAGCGTCAATCTTCGGAGGTATCATTTTAGGGATCGGCGTAGGACTCATTGTGCGTTACGGCGGTTCATTGGACGGTTCGGAAATTATAGCTATCTTAATGGACAAGCGAAGCAGTTTTTCTGTAGGCGAAATTGTCCTGATCATTAACCTGTTTATCTTAAGTGGAGCCGGATTGGTGTTTGGCTGGGATCGAGCCATGTATTCCCTGGTTACATACTTTATCGCTTCAAAAGTAATTGATATCGTCATTGATGGCTTGGATGAATCAAAAGCTGTTATCATTGTTTCAGATCACTCGGCATCCATTGCCGAAGCCCTCATGGCCCGTCTGGGCAGGGGTGTGACGATTTTGCACGGCGAAGGTGCCTATAAAGGCGACGAAAAACATATTCTCTACACCGTGATTACCAGACTAGAGATGGCAAAATTTAAATCACTTGTTTCAGAGATTGATGAAGATGCTTTTATAACGATTAACGATGTGCATGATGTAATGGGTGGCACGTTTAAAAAGAAAGCCATTCATTAAAAGTAAAATATTTAATAAGAACCAGTACTGCTAGATGCAGTACTGGTTCTTATTTTTGAATCTTTGAATTCATAGTAGCATTTGTGCACCCATGATTGCCTGAAGGTAACTTATAATAAAATGATTCTTCCCTCAGGTAGCATTTGGTGTTATCATCATAATAATTACTAAAAACACTTTACTGTTCCTATTCCTAGGCGGGCGGCAACCTCTCGCCAATTTTTGCTGCCATTCAAGAGACTATGCATGCAGTTTTTTTTTATCGTGGGCAGCGCAATGCTGCTTAAAAGCCTCTTCAAACTGGATGATTGCCCAGCCGCGCAGGTTTTGGTTATCGTTTTCCATGAGGCATTTTAAAATATCTACCATACGTTTTAAATCGGGATCGAAAATAGTCTCGATTTTTTGTATGTCTTTAGATGGTTCGATTGTACTATAGATCTTGTCTTCACCCGTTAGAAACCATTCCATGGATTTATTAAAGAATTTTGATAAGGCATATAAAATTGTTGTTTCAGGAATTCGACCACCAAGGTATTTAGTAAGTGTATGTTTTGAAATACCTAAGTGCTGCGCCACTTCAACTTGCGTATATCCTTTTTCGTCAATGCTTTTTTTTAATCGATTAGAAAATGCAGAAAAATCGTACATATGACACATTCCTTCTTGACGTTATAGTATGACAGTACTATAATAAACTTGTATACTTATTGTTCCTAAAAATTACCACGTTTAACGGACGTGGTGAAGGGCGATAAAAAATACTCATGGGGGGAAAACAGTGAAACCTAACGAAATTTTGGCAGCGTTACTTTTAAAGAATCACCGGCCTGTTGAAATTGCAAGAAAATTAAAGATCGGGCGCAGTGCTATCAGCAATGTTATTTATGGACGTTCCAAGAGCCGTAAGGTCCAAGAAGAAATCGCGGGCATTATCGGCAAAACGGTAGAAGAAATATGGCCTGTGATGGCAGCTTGAACGAAGGGAAAGATTCAATACTAAACTAACCCTTATTACTCTAAAATATTCGACATTAGTAAACATGTTCCTTCACACTGTCGATATTTGTGAACATATCTACATTATATAGATGCACAAAGGCAGTAATTCATAGTAGTTAACATATACGAGGAGATGGAGATTATGAAACTGACAGGAAAAATGGTGGCTTGCTTTGTCGTAGTGATATTAATAGCTTCACTTGGATTTAGCTATATTATCTACGAAATAAACAACATTGAAGATATTGCCCAAATATTTGAGACGACCGATCTTCCGAGATTGGCTTTAAGCAATGAAATCGCCCACAATGCAACAGGCCAGGTTGCTGCAATGCGAGGTTATTGGATCAGCGGTAATGAACAGATGCTGAAGGAATACAAGAATTTAAAGGAATTGAATATAAAAGCTGAGGAAGAGCTTATACAAAACTCGGAAACGGAAGCTGCCAAACAGTTGGCGACAGAGATCAGGGCGTCAAATGAAAAGTATACAACTCTGATAGAGAATAAAGTACTTCCGCTGCTTCAGTCTGGCAATAAAGAGGAAGCGACTCGTGTCATGCTAGACGAAGTGACACCGGTTTCTGACGCATTGCAAAGCAAGATCAGCGAAGCAAAGTCCTTTCGTAAAGCAGCGATTGGACAGTCCTTTAACGATATAGAAGGCTCTGTCAAGGTGGTTCGCGATACCTCGGTTATAATTGCTCTTCTGACTGCAATATTAGGCATTACAATTGGTTTTTTTACTGCCCGCAGTATAGCAAGTCCAGTAAAACAAATGGCACAGGCAGCCGAGAGACTAGCTACTGGGGATTTAACTATAAATGTACAGCCTCAAACTAAAGATGAAGTTGGGCAATTAGCTCTTGCTTTGGGCACTGCCATAACCAACCTGCGCGATCTGGTGCTGAAGGTGGCAACGAATGCCGAACAGGTTGCCGCTTCAGCCGAGGAATTGACGGCTAGCGCCGATCAGTCTGCTCAAGCAGCTAACCAAATTGCAGCTTCCATTACCGAGGTCGCCAAAGGAGCTGAAGCTTCCAGCCAAGCGGCTGACGAAACTGCGGCAATTGTTGAACAAACGACGGCCAGTTTGCAGCAAATTGCTGCTAGTACCACGCAAGTAACGGCACAATCCACCGAAGCGGCCAATCAGGCTAAAGCTGGCGGTCAAGCAGTGGCTAAAGCGGTCAATCAAATGGCAGAGATCGAGAAATCGGTACAGG
Organism: Pelosinus fermentans JBW45; assembly: GCF_000271665.2. Classification (GTDB taxonomy): domain Bacteria; phylum Bacillota; class Negativicutes; order DSM-13327; family DSM-13327; genus Pelosinus; species Pelosinus baikalensis. Next base: position 282,457 of record NZ_CP010978.1, read on the forward strand.
CTGTTGCTGGAACTGTGGATAAACTCAGTTCCCAGTCTCAGCAGATTGGCACTATTGTTGATACCATTGCCGGAATTGCCGGACAGACCAATCTACTGGCCCTCAATGCAGCCATTGAAGCTGCTCGTGCAGGCGAACAAGGGCGGGGGTTTGCAGTTGTAGCTGAGGAAGTACGAAAATTAGCTGAACAGTCACAAGAGGCAGCTAAACAGATTGCCTCTCTCATTGGTGAAATCCAGCAGGATACCGCCCAGGCCGTTACGGCGATGAACGACGGTTTTCATGAAGTCAAGCTGGGAACTGAAGTTGTCAATCAGGCAGGAATATCCTTCCGCCAAATTAACGATCTGGTCGATCTGGTATCTGCTCAGATCAAGGAAATTTCAGTCGCCATTGATCAGATGGCAAGGGGAAGTCAGCAGATGGTAAGTTCTGTACGGAAAATTGACGATTTCAGTAAAGCCGTAGCCGGTGAAACCCAGGCAGCTTCAGCAGCTACCGAAGAGCAGTCGGCATCAATGGAAGAGGTTGCCTCAGCCAGTCAATCGCTGGCTAAACTTGCCGAAGATATGCAAATAGCCGTTCGGCGATTTAAATTGTAGGCGATAATCCACGGTAAAACTGGTTATATACTTATAGTAGGAAGTGTTAAATAAGGTTCTTATCGTCCAAAACTCTTGCGAAGCAGTTTGCTTTGCAAGAGTTTGTTTTTTTATGATACATGAAATACAAATATGGAAATGTTCTTTTCAAAAGAAATCTAATATATCATGGATTAATACGAAAAATATTAAATTTACGAAATATAACTTTAATGTATCAATAAAAAAGTAATTACGTAACTAGTGTATCAAAAAAGAAAGTTATGTATCAAATAGTAAGATCGAGCCTATTGTTTATGATACCTGATTGTATTTAAAAGAATGGATTATCCGAACCATTACTTGCTATTTTGGGTAGGTTAGCTGGATGAATTTAAGGAAGAATGATAACCACTATTTTTTAATACACTTATTGGCATGGAAATTGCTTTATAAGTAGGGTAATAAAGGAGGTGATAGGTTTGGTAAATCTAATAATATGTACCCATGGAAAATTTTCAGAAGAATTAGTAAAAGCATCTGAAATGATATCTGGGAAGCAGGAAAATTTAAAGTATGTGACATTTGAATTAGGTGAAAGTACAGATGGACTTGTAGAAAAATATAAAAAGGCGATAAAAGAACTTGATAATAAGGATGAAACTCTTTTCATCGTTGACTTATTTGGAGGTAGTCCATATAATGCGGCAAGCCGAATCGTTGCAGATAATGAACGCCTGGATATTGTAGCAGGGGTAAATTTACCAATGATGCTAGAAATCTATATGTCAAGAAATGAATTATGTTTATCGGAATTAGTGGATGTTGCAATTCACGCAGGTCGTGATTCTGTAAAATCTTTCAAAACAAATTTTGATAACAATGTTGAAGAGGAGCTATGATATGAAAATTTGTTTAGCTAGAATTGACGATCGTTTAATCCATGGTCAAGTGGCAACGGTTTGGGTAAAGGCAGTGGGATGTAATAAGATTATTGCATGCAGTGATGAGGTGGCTGCTGACCAACTAAGAAAAAGTTTGTTGCTGCAGGTATCACCTACAGGGATAAAAGCGTATGTTTTGCCGATTGATAAGGCTATAGAAGTGTATAAAAACCCCAAATATGATGATTTTAAAGCACTATTTTTATTCACTAACCCAACGGATGTCCTGAGAATGGTAGAAGGTGGTGTTGACATTACATCTGTAAATGTTGGCGGAATGTGTTATAAGGACGGAAAGGTTTTAATTACTGCCGCTGTATCTGTGGATAAAATAGATGTAGAAGCCTTTAGAAAATTACATGAAAAAGGAATCGAACTAGAAGTTCGGAAGGTAGCGAGTGATAGTAAAGTTGATTTAATGAGCCTTAATTTGCCGTTTTAAGTAAAAAGTAGAGAAGTGAAAAATTAAATATATTGGAGGGATAGCAATGAGTGAGATTCAAATGATTTTATTAATTCTTGTCGCATGTATTGCGGGTCTGGAAAGTGTAGTTGATGAAGGACAGGGGCATAGACCCTTAATCGCGTGTACGTTAGTCGGATTGGTGTTAGGAGATCTTAAAACGGGAGTTATCTTAGGTGGTACTCTTGAATTGATGGCCTTGGGCTGGATGAATGTAGGAGCATCTATGGCTCCTGATTCAGCACTTGCCAGTGTAATTGCTGCTATATTGGTAATTGTAGGCAAGCAATCTATCGGAGCCGGTATCGCTGTAGCAATACCAATTGCCGCAGCAGGCCAGGTACTTACTATTTTTGTTAGATCCGCTACCACCTTTTTTCAACATCTTGCTGATAAATATGCAGAAAAAGGCAGCTTTCGCGGTATAGAAATGTGTCACTTTCTTGCTTGGACTCTGCAAGCATTACGTGTTGCCATTCCAACTGCATTAGTGGCCGCCGTAGCTGGTACTGACACGGTTAATATTATGTTAGCATCCATACCAGATGTTATTACCAGAGGATTACAAATTGCGGGTGGTTTTATCGTAGTAGTTGGTTATGCAATGGTAATTAATATGATGGAAGCAAAATATTTAATGCCATTTTTCTTTCTAGGTTTTGTAATTGCTGCATTTACTAATTTGAATCTTGTTGCCTTCGGTATTGTTGGGGTAGTATTGGCAGTCATTTATATTCAATTAAATCCAAAATATAATAAATCAACAGTAGCCTTTGATGAATTAGATGAATTATAAAGGGGGATATAAAAAATGAGTGAGAAAAAATTGACAAAAGGCGATATATTCAATATGTTTATTCGTTCTAATTTTCTTTTGGCATCATTTAATTTTGAGAGAATGCAGTCAATGGGCTTTTGTGTCACCATGATTCCTGCCATAAAAAGATTGTATCAAGGGGATGAGCGTAAGCAAGCCCTAAAACGGCATTTAGAGTTTTTCAATACACAACCATTTATATCTGCCCCCATTATGGGGATCACAGCAGCAATGGAAGAGCAGAGGGCAAATGGTGCTCCTATTGATGATGCTTCCATCAGCGGTGTAAAGGTAGGTCTAATGGGACCGTTAGCTGGTGTAGGCGATCCTATATTCTGGGGAACCATAAGACCTGTTACTGCAGCTTTAGGTGCATCACTAGCAGTGGGCGGAAGCATATTAGGGCCTATCTTATTCTTTGTGCTGTTTAATATATTTAGGTTGGCGACAAAATGGTATGGTTTACAATATGGATATACAACAGGAACAAATATTGTTTCTGACATGTCAGGAAATCGATTGCAGAAGTTAACAGAAGGAGCATCGATATTAGGGTTGTTTGTAATGGGCTCCTTGGTTTCCAAATGGACGAGTATGAATGTGCCATTAGTAGTTTCAACCGTTACAGGTTCAGATGGGAAGACTGTAATTACAACGGTACAAACTATTTTGGATCAATTAATGCCAGGATTATTGCCTTTAGCATTAACTTTTATATGTATGTATTTATTAAAAAAGAAGGTAAACGCAATCGTGATTATATTTGGCTTATTTGCAGTGGGAATTATCGGCTATGCACTTGGTGTGCTGGCATAATTGAAAAATAGGTAATGACACCCTTCGCTTCCACAACGTGCTAAAGAATGCTAAGTTATTTGTAAATTGAAATGTAGAGGCAGATTTTAAAAAAAATAATGGGGCAGGATGACTATTACCTTATCGAATGATGAGGATGGTGTGGTATTTGCAATTAATAAATATATTTTGTAATGGAAATCACGAAGACTAGGATTTTAGGAACAAGTCGTTCTTTCATTTATTCTATGGTAAAATATAAATACTTTCTTTATAGACTATCGACTCTAAGGCGCTAGCTGAATTCAGTTGTTCTTTATTCGGTTTTTTAATCAGAGAATAAAAAGAGAGAGTAAGCTTTCAATAAAATGTACATTTGAAAGTTTACTCTTTCACTTTAGCATACAATCCATCTTATAATAAAATTAGGAAGTTGATGTTGAGAATGAAAAGAATTGATAAAATTTATTGCTACTTAGAGGAGAATACACAAAAATTTTCAATGGAAGAATTGCTTAAAAATAATGGATTTGAAGCAAGTGAAATAGCAGAGCAACTGCAGATCTTAAGAAATAACGTTAGTAAAGAACTAAATGAATTATTACGATTGGACAAAATCATAAAAATAAAAGGCAGACCAGTAAAATTCTTACACAAATCGAGTGTTGAAAAAATATTAAATGTTGAAATAAAAGAAAGATTTATAGAAGTAGACAATGTGAGAGACTTTATCTTTAACAGAGAGAATGAAGAACCCTTTAAACATCTTATAGGAGCGGAGAAAAGCTTAAAAAACCAAGTCGAACAGGCGAAAGCAGCCATTATATACCCACCTGAAGGGCTGCATACATTAATTTTTGGACAGACCGGCGTGGGAAAAACTTTGTTTGCAAAAATGATGTACAATTATGGAAAGTATATCAAACGCTTTACTGAAAAATCTCCCTTTATCATTTTTAACTGTGCTGATTATTATAATAATCCTCAATTATTGCTATCCCATATTTTTGGACATATAAAAGGTGCTTTTACAGGAGCGGATCATGAAAAAGAAGGATTAGTTGAAAAAGCTCATGGTGGAATACTATTTTTAGATGAAATACATAGGCTGCCGCCAGAAGGGCAAGAAATGCTATTTTATTTTATGGATACAGGTACGTATAATAAATTGGGAGAAACGGAAAGAAAAAGAAAAGCTAATGTATTGATCGTAGGAGCGACCACGGAGGACCCTAATTCTTACATGCTTAAGACGTTTATGAGGCGAATACCAATCATAATCAGCATTCCAACCTTACAAGAGAGAACTGTCGAGGAAAAAATAGATATCATCAAATATTTATTTGTGAACGAAGCCCATCGAGTAAATAAAAAAATAAAAATCTCTACTGAAGTAGTAAAGGCTCTAATCGGCAGTGTTTCTTACGGGAATATTGGTCAGCTTAAATCCAATATTCAACTTACATGCGCGAAAGGTTTTTTGAGTAGTATAAACAGTAGCAAAGAATGTATAGAGTTAGATTTTAAAATACTTTCTTCTGATATAAAAAATGGTTTATTTGAAATGGGCAGAAATTCCAGAGAATTTGAAGAAATCGGTAATATTTTAGATGCTCCCTTATTAGTAAGTCCTGATGGCTATAAAGTAATTATCGAGGATTCAGATGAAGAACCGCCTTTTAATTTATACAAACTTATAGAAGATAAAGTAAGCTTATTAAAGGAAGAACGGATGGACGATAATGACATTAATAAATTCATTATTACGGATCTCAATATAAATCTAAAAATATTTTATAATAAATTCAACAAAAATAAAGAGAATCGAAATCGGATTTTAAAAATAATCGATAAAGAAATTCTGGATTTTGCAGAAAAAATGAAGGATTTAGCTGAAATCGATCTAGGAAGAAAATATAGTGAACGATTTGTCTATGCATTAAGCTTTCATTTAAGTGCTTTTTTCAAGCGAATAAAAGACAAAAGCTATGATAATAAGGAATACATGTATCATTCAATACAAGATAATGATGAGGAATATAAAGTTGCTTTGAAAATAACGGCTATGATGAGTCAAATGTTTCGAGTAGAAGTGCCAGAAATAGAAGTTACCTATATTGCGATTTTATTAAAATCAGTGGAGGAAGAAACCCAGAAGCAGGTTGGTATTATTGTTGCTGCTCATGGAAGCAGCACTGCTAGCAGTATGGTCAGTGTTGTGCAAGATCTGTTAGGGGATGTATCCTCCATATGTGCCGTTGATATGCCATTACATGTAAATCCCAAAGAGATATTAGAGATTATTATTGATAATGTCAAAAGCATAGATAAGGGGAAAGGTGTATTATTACTTGTTGATATGGGATCTTTATTTAATTTTGAAGCCACCATTGTTGAAAAGACAGGAATTAAAGTAAAAACAATTGATATGGTTTCTACTCCTTTAGTACTGGAAGCATCAAGAAAATCAAGCATTTTTAATATGGAACTTGAAGACATATACAATTCACTTCGAGATTTTAAGGGATACAATAATGAATTTAATAAAGAAAATAAATGTAGCGATCAAGTCATCATTACCGTATGTACCTCTGGTAAAGGAACAGCCGTAAAACTAAAGGAACTTGTGGGAAATATCATAACTAATTTGACGGAGAAAAATATTGATATCATACCTGTAGAAATTAGAGAATTGGATAAAAAAGTAGCATCGTTGCAAAAAAAATATGATGTTTTGGCAGTGGTTGGCGTAAAGAAGCCTAAGGAAAATATTCCTTTTATTCCATTGGAAAAACTTATTGATGGTAATGGGGAAAAGATATTAAGAGAAATTATTGCGGGGAATCAGTTTATAGTATTACCGGAAAAGTCAAGCATTGTGATTAAGGAACTATGTGAAGACAATTTAAAACAATTCCTTACCTATCTAAATCCTCATAAAATAATTGGGATATTATTGAAATTTGTAGAGGAGCTAGAACGGGAACTACAGGCAGATTTCGATAACGCCATGAAAATCAAAATCATTGTTCATGTAGGTTATGCACTGGAGAGAATCATCATTAATGACGGATTAACGTGTGTGGCAGATAAAGATCCTATTGCTATTCAAATTATTCGTGCTGTAGATCATACCTGTGAAATTTTTAAGAGAGCCCTTAATATATCACTGACAGATGATGAAAAATATTATATCTGCAAAATGTTAGCAGAAACTAGCGTGTAGCAAAGAAAAGCGCCTCATATATCTACCTTATTTAGTAGATATATGAGGCGCTAAATCTTTTCGTCATTTTCTATTCGCTAGCAGAAATAGCCGCAAAAGTATTATAGAATATGGTTTTGTCTTTCTCATATCGTTTGTCGTGGTTTGGATTTGGTACTGAAGCTTTATCCGGATAGCCAATGGGCAATAAGGCAACGGGAACAATAGTAGGGGGTAAGGCGAAGGCATTTCGGATTACGGCTGGATCAAAGTGTCCGACCCATGTGCTTCCCAGACCTAAATTGGCCGCTTCTAACATGATATGGGTTGTGACAATACTGGCGTCCACATAGCCGCTATCGTTGTTGTCATAGGGCCTTTTCCAGCTTGCGGTAGTGTCATAGCCAATAAGCAGAACTAAGGGTGCATTGAAATGATAGGTTGTGCAGGTTTTCAATTTACTTAAACTAGCCTCGCTGTTGAGCACAAGAATACGTTGTGGCTGTGCATTTGCTGCAGTTGGGGCAAGGCGACCAGCTTCTAGAATGCGGTCCAGCTTGTCTGGCTCTACCTGCTGCTGACTAAATTTTCTAACGGAATATCTTGCTTTTGCCAATTCTAAAAAATCCATAGTAACGCCTCCATTATATTTTTTAGTGAGGTGCTTTCACTGTCAACCATTGTTGTGTTTTTTGACCTTTTGGCAGCATGTGGGCATCAAACCACATATAATAAAATTTTTCTACTGGGTTAATAACGTATCCATCTTGGAGGTGATCCCCCGTATCATAAGGATCTGCCAAAATGAGGACATCATCCGCTGTTGTCTCCGTCCCCATAGTGTCATAACCGATAATCACTCTCCAATGACCGCCCCAATCAATATTTTCGACCATTATAGGAGTATTACTTTTTAAGTTTGAGGTTACAAATTCTTTGAAATCATTAATGCCTGAAAATGTCGTGCCATCTTTCTTAGGGGTAGTTAAACTAGATTTAACATCCCAGCCAATGCTCTTAAAGAATGCAACCATTCCGCTTGTATCTGTGCCGGTTCCTGGTTTTGTTTTCATTATTTCAGCAATTTTGAGTTCATCCCACTTTGTATTCCCGGAGTAATACAGCACAGTTAGCGCAGCTGCAGGACCACAAGTGATTTCTGTTGTTTGCTGATACGTTTTATACTTTGGTAAAATTGTTAATGTATCAGTTGATTTCATATTGAAAAAATCGACAGCTTTGTAATAGACAGAGTCTTTAACATTGCCCATACCGTTATAGGAAGAGGCACCTTCACTGGTAAGGTCATAGCCAGAAGGATAAGGAATAACACTACTTTCCGCGAAAACAGTATTCACTCCACTAAAACTAAATCCTAGAAGAATATAAGTAATTAGCAAATACAATCGTAGCTTCACATCACCACTCCATTCTCAAATTTTTCGTTGTTTACTCTTATATATTGTATATTATTTTGCTGAAAAAAATAGTATGCACTTTTTAGTCAGATACTATCAAAAAGGATACTTTAAAACCATCCTACTAGTTAGAAAAAGATTTGCTCTATTATTGTCTTAAAACTCAAACTTAATCGGTCTTAAGAATAAATCTAATAGTTTTTCTTTTGGATCTGCTTTCTCAAATAGAATTTCGTATACGGCATTACAAATAGGAAGCTCCACTTCATATTTTTGTGCTAAATAATTTAATGCTTCCACAGTAGAAACACCTTCCGCTAATTTATCAAATTTTTCACCACTTACAAAAGCTTGCCCAAATCTTCTATTATGGCTGTGCAGGGAAAAGAGTGTTGCCTCATAATCTCCCAGATGGCTTAAGCCATATATAGTTGTATCATTTCCGCCCATGGCTCTGACAAGACGTGACATTTCTCTTGTACCCCTTGCCATGAGTGCACCTTTTAGACTGCTATAGCATAGTCCATCTAACATTCCTGCAGCTATCCCTATAACGTTTTTGGCAGCAGCTCCAATTTCGTTCCCAATCAGATCTTGACCATAATAAAATCGTATTAAGGAGCTATTAAATGATTCAACAATTTTTTTCGTTACTTCAATATGATCAGAACCGATAACCATACAATTGGGTATTTCCCTAACAAAATCCTGTACATGCCCTGGGCCTACCCAAATCCCTATGTTGGTATTTATTCCCATTTCTTCGCTAAATACTTGGGATAACCGCTTGCCGCTATTCGCTTCGATGCCTTTCATACATAAGACAAATATTTTATCTTCTAACCCTTTTTGTAAACTTACGTTATGTGCAAAAGAGCGCAGCTCCTGAGCGCTAATGGAAATAATAATAATCTCACCAAAAGAGACTGCTGCCTCTAAAGAATTACTTAGCATAATATCTTGCGGCAATGTCACATAATCATTCATTCTACATTCTTTTAATTTTAAATAATTATTCGAAGACTCTCTGCCCCATAACATTACCCTATGGCCGACTCGATTTGCATACCAAGCTAGAAATGTTCCCCAACGACCGCATCCTAAAACTGAAATCTTCACCTGTATCACCATCCTACTGTCATCACCCGAATATTGATATAATCGCCATTTAGGTATTACATTTCTTGTAACTATTCCATGTGCTCACCACCGTTTCCTGCTATATCAGTCACGATGGTATGACAACCAAAAAACAGGGATCACAAGTGATCTGTCCCAAAAGATGAAAGAAACAGTACGTTCTTCCCTTAATGTATCCCAAGGATATTTTGAAACTCTTATTTTTTGTAGTACATGCAGGAATTTCTTGGTAGAAAGACAATAAACATAATAGTGGGAATTGGTCAGTTAGTTAATATAGATGAAGTATTTGCGTACCAGAATAGAGCAGTTAAAAAATAAGCACCAATAATCGTGGTGGGGTATTCAAAAATTTACAGAGATAGAAGACTAATAATTTGATCTGGCGTTGTAACAAAATTACAAAGGAGTATTATATATGGAAAATAATCAACCGATTGCTATCTTAAATGGTGCTATCATTACAGCAGATGGAGAATATTCTTGCCGAACAATCAGCTTGGAAGAGTGCAAAAAATTGATTCAGTCTGCACCTCAAATTATTTCTGCAGTAGGGCATAAGGCAACAGCAGAAATAATTACCGACCTTTTGGATACAGAAGTAGCTTTAAATCGAATTAACTTCCACCAAGAAGCGGGGCAGCAGGCACTGGTATTCAAGCTCAACAGTCGACCCCCTGAGGGAATAATCCTCTCTCGTGATGAAATTGAGGCATTCGGGTATCAGTTTCAGTTACTATCCAGGCATTCATAACAGGAGAAAGGGACGTCAAAAAGAGAGAATTGCCACGTTAGCGCCCTATGGGGCGCTTTTGTTATACTTTTACTTTTTGTTGCCATAAATCAAATGAAATTTAAATTCTTTTATTCGATGATAGTGTTATATCGATATAGGAGGCGTTGGTTATTTCTGATATAAATTTAAAAGAGCTACAAGAAGAAATAGAACGGATGCGTTTAAATTTGATTCATATTGTCGCTAAAAAAGGACCAGTATCCACAGAGGCATTAAAGATAAGTAGAGATTTAGATAATAAAATAAAAGATTATTATCAATATAAGAGATAGTACTGCCATAATAGTAGGTTTTATTTGACTTTTATTAGCTAGTCTGTATGTCTCATATGTCTTCATATAAAAACAAAGCGTAGTAAGGATGCCTAGGATGCTGAATTTCCAGCTCTTTAGGCATCTTTTTCTAGTAAGGCAAGTGAGATGTTGCGTAAAAAAATTACAATGAAATGATGATAGGAAAAATGGTTGTACCATTTCAGAGATTACTGGACAAGCTATAAGGGAATTCTGCCCTAATGGAGGTATTGTGACGGATAATACGAATCAATTAAACACACGTGCTGTGATTTTAGAAAGGGCGCGGGAACTTTTCTTGTCGCAGGTTATCATAAGAAAAAGGATAAAAATTTCTGGAGGATACTTGTAGATGCTTAATTTCATTGGTATCGGAAGTGCTTTTAATACTCAATTAGGAAATACAAGCGCTTTTATAAAGAAAAAGGATAGTCTATTGCTTATTGACAGCGGTGGGACAGTTTTTCACAGGCTGCGAGAATTAAATATACTTAAAGAACTAAAAAAGATATACATTGTTATTACTCATACCCACCCTGACCATGTAGGAAGTCTTGGGGAAGTAATTTTTTATTCCTATTACATTCTAGGGCATAAGCCAACTGTATTTTTTCCCAATCGGGAACTAATGAAGAGCTTCTTGACTAGTATTGGAGTCAGCCAGGAAATGTATTTGCTGGAAAGTAGCAGCAAAGTGGGGTTCGCAAATGAAAACTTGGGAGAGATAAATGTTGAATTTTTACCAGTCTCACATGTAAAAACCATTCCGGCATATGGATTTGTTATGAGACAAATGGAAGGTGTGTTTTACTATAGCGGAGATTCAAATCATATAGAAAATGAAATTGTCACTAGATTTAAGAATGGAGAAATTGATCGGATCTATCAAGATACCTGTGGACTTGATTATGAAGGTAACAGCCATATGTCATTAAGAAAGCTGAAAGAGACAATTAACTCAGACTTACGGAATAAAGTTTACTGTATGCATTTAGATCAACATATTGACCCAAAAGAGATCGAACATCAAGGTTTTCATGTTGTGAAGTAGTCTTAATAATAGAACCTTCTTGTCTTGTTTAAAAATGGGGAAAGGTAAACTGTCTTCATGTCCCATACAAAAAATGCGTATGATAGAATGGCAAAATAGCTTTAGGGATATTCTATAAATAATCGGTTTCAAACCAAAAAAGATTCTTGAAGATGACGATGTGACTAGATACAATGACTTAAAACCGGCTATCGTTTAAAATGAGAAAAATTCCAAAGTTTAATGTAGTGAAGGCGGGTTCTTATGAGTCGAGAAAAAAGATTGAAAATAAAAAAGGTTGGTGTAGAACATTTAGAGCAATACAATCAACTGCTGCGGTATGTTTTTCAGGTGACTGATAATGATTTACACAGGATAGGCTGGAAAGAAAGAGATATGATCCTTGCTAAATCTCCAGTGCTGGAACAAGCGGATGTTCTTGGATGGTTTGATGGAGAAAAACTGGTGTCTCAGGTGGCTGTCTATCCTTTTCAAGTGAGAATTTTCAATGCGATTTATGATATGGGAGGGCTTACGGGGGTTGGAACCTTTCCAGAATACTCCAATCAGGGCTTGATGCACAAGCTGCTCCGCCAGGCACTGGCGAACATGCGGGAGAAGAAACAGTCGATCTCTTACCTGTATCCCTATTCGATCCCTTACTATCGCCGCAAGGGGTGGGAAATTATTTCAGATAAAATAACATTTGAAGTCAAGGATTATCAATTGCCAAAAAATAAGCAAGTGTTCGGAGAGGTTGAACGCATTGATATTGACAATAATGACTTAAAGGCAGTTTATGAACGTTTTGCCTATCAAAGCCACGGAGCGATGCTGCGCAACGAGTTAGCCTGGAATGAATATTGGCGTTGGGATACGGATAATCTAACAGCCGCAATTTATTACAATGAAAATAGGCAGCCTGATGGGTATGTGCTTTACTGGATTTCAGATGAAGTGTTTCACATTAAAGATATGATATTCATTAATGAAGAAGCCCGCAGCGGGCTGTGGAATTTTATTAGCGCCCATTTTTCTATGATTTCAAAGGTTGTAGGCAATATTTATACGGATGAGCCGTTAGCTTTTCTGCTGGAAGATGGAGATATTAAAGAAACGATTTCCCCTTATTACATGGCTCGAATTGTAGATTTGGAACAGTTTATTGCTCAATATCCCTTTAAGCCTAATACTGAGAAACGTGTATGGACGTTTACCCTTGACGATCCGCTGCTGCCGTGGAATCAAGGAACTTTTACCATATGTATTCATCCTAATGGAAACGGTGAGGTAGCGCGGGTGGGAGAGCGCAGCAAATCCCAAATCGATATCCAAACCATGACAACCATGTTGCTCAGTTATAAAAGTCCCAGCTATCTTCATAAGATAGGCCGCCTTTCATGCAGTCTAGAAACCGTTAAGATGCTGGAAGATGCGATTTCTCAGCAAACTCTTTATTTTTCAGATTACTTTTAGCAGCCTTATGCTTAACTATGGCAGAAAGTATTGATGTTTCCTCTTGCCACGGCCCCGCTCAGAAAAGATTCGCAAGACTTTTGGTTTCTCTGTGCCCTATTTTATTAAATACCGTTAATGGGGTTAAAAATGTAGTTGAGTTACTGCATGACTTGACAGGAAAAATCTTCTTTAGTAAAATGAGTATACAAAACGGAATGAACATTCATTCCTAAAATATTGAACTTTATTTTTGGAGAATACAATGAAAGAAAAAGTACAAAATAAAAAAGCAGCTGTGCTGCAAGCCGCACTTGGATTAATATCTGAGCAAGGGTTTCAAGGTTCCCCGATGTCACAAATTGCTCAAAGAGCAAATATTGGAGTAGGTACCATTTACCGTTACTTTTCCAGCAAAGAAGACTTGATCAACGATTTGTATATTGATGTCAAGACTCGTCTTGCCCAGCATACCCTGCGAAATTATTCAGTGAGCCGGGATGTTCACGCAAGTTTTTTAGTGCTATTACGTAATATTGTTGATTATTTTATTGAAAATCCCGCAGAATTGCTTTTTATGGAGCAGTATGCAAATTCTCCCCTTATTACTGCTGCCACCCGCGAAGAAGGCTTACGCATGTTTGCACCAGTCAATCATTTGTTTGAACGTGCCAAAGACGAAAATTTACTGAAAGAACTTCCAATGGAAATGCTAAGCACTCTCGCTTATGGATCGACGATCTCTCTTGTTAAACTTAAGTTGTTTGGTAAGGTTAAGCTAGATGGAGCAACCATCGATGCAGGAGTGGATGCAATATGGGACGCAATCAAGCGGTAATGAAAAACGAATCCAATTTTGCACGTGATCTTCAATATAATTCTAGTTTTAAATGAGTATTCGAAAAATAAGGGAGGAATTATCTTGTTGTACAGAAAATTTGGTAAAACGAAGGAAATGGTTTCCTCTTTAGGGTTTGGCTGTATGAGGCTTCCTATTATTGGTGCCGATCCAACGAATATTGATGAAGAGAAAGCAACAGACATGATAAGGCATGCTATTGATGCAGGTGTAAATTATATCGATACTGCTTATCCTTATCATGGTACTGGTTTTACTCGTGGTGGTGCCAGTGAGCTTTTTGTTGGCAGAGTCTTAAAGGATGGCTACAGACAGAAGGTCAAGTTAGCCACGAAGCTTCCTAGCTGGTTAATTAAAACAAGAGATGATATGGATAAGTACTTAAATGAACAATTGGAACGCCTTGAGACAGATTCAATTGATTTCTATTTAGTACATTCACTGAATGAAAATGTTTGGCCTGTATTAAAAGAAGCTGGCATTAGCGAGTTTTTAGAGCAAGCGATCAAAGATGGAAGAATCAAGTATGCAGGATTTTCTTTCCATGATCAGATCGGGCTGTTCAAAGAGATCGTGGATTATTATGATTGGTCATTCTGCCAGATTCAGTATAATTATTTAGATGAGAAATACCAGGCTGGCAGAGAAGGCTTAGAATATGCAGCGAAAAAAGGTTTAGGAATTGTTATTATGGAACCGCTAAGAGGCGGTAATATTGTAAATCTCCCCAAAGAAGCGATAGAGATCATTGATAAAGCAGATGTGAAAAGAACACCGGCGGAATGGGGCTTACGATGGGTATGGAACCATCCGGAAGTATCTGTTGTTTTAAGTGGTATGACGACTATGGATCATGTTACAGAAAATATCAAAGTAGCCCAAGAAGCAGAGGCCAATTCACTGACAACAAAAGAATTGGAAATCATCGATAAAGTAAAGAATCTCTTCGAAGAAAGAATCAAGGTGAACTGTACAGGTTGTGCGTACTGCATGCCTTGTCCTGCAGGTATCAATATTCCTGGATGCTTTTCCTCCTATAATGATCATTGGGTTTTTGATGCTACTCCTGCGGCAAAGAAAACCTATGAGCTTCGCTCGAGCCTTACAGCTCCCGCATCCAAATGTGTAGAATGCGGTAAATGTGAAAGCCATTGTCCCCAAGGGATTCCAATCCGTACAGAATTAAAGAACGTTAAAGAATTATTTGAATAAAAGTACTTCTAGAGGATCGCCGTCTATTCATTATGAATAGACGGCGATCCTCTAGAAATACTGAAACAGCTATTGTAGCTTACTAGTGGGGAAAGTTAAGTAATTGATTGCAATAACAGGGGATCAGAGTACCTTACGCGAGACGAAATTTCCGCGCAGTGAAGTGGGGCAAAAGCCTGTACGCTTTTTAAATAACTTACTGAAATAATAGGGGTCAGAGTAACCTATGCAAGAGGAAATTTCCGATATTGAGCGAGCTGTGGTGCACAATAGTTCCCGGGCGCGCCGCAACCGGTGCTCAATCAAATATTCAAGGGGTGCCATACCGGTATGCTTTTGAAACAGATAGGAGAACTGTTTGCTGTTTAAGCCATACTGGCCAGCCAATTTGGCTACTGTAAGCGGTTCCATGTAGTGAGTCTTCATATATTCTACAGCCTGCTCCACCAGTTCCCGGCCCCATTCGCTGTGACGACTGTCAGCGCAGGTCAAACTTTCATCCAAAATGCTGAAAAACAGCAATTTGGCCTGCAGGGCGGACAAATTGCCCGGCGTTATGCAGACGTTATACAGGCGGTGCAGCAAATCGTTGATGCGGGTGCTGTAACCCGAATTAATCTGATAATGGGAAAATGCCTGGGGAAACTCGATTTTGGCATTGTCGTCAACTTGATAATGGATGATCATATAATCCCACTCAGTGCACCCCACAACTTCTTTGTCCAGAGCGATATTGGGACCACCGTGAAAAATTTTCCCCGGTTCCATTTCGTAAGGCACACCGTCAAAAGACATCCTCGCCCGTCCTTTTATGGGGAAAATCAGACCCGAGAACGGCGGAGTGAAGACACCAAAACATTTTTTCCCCGGCGGCACGTTCGCTCTGATCACATCAATGATTTGGAATTCGATTCGGGAAAAGTTTCCCGCCAGCTGATTGATATCCACGTGCATTTTTGGCCTCCCTGCTTACCTGTGGTCCTGCTCAATAATGCAGAAAGCTTCCCAGCTTCATGCGCTTATAAATCATTGTCATAGGCGATAAAATAACAGATATTGCTTTATTATAAATATAAGTTGCATTATAATAGTGATATTGATTATCATTATTATAATAATTTTACTATTGGATGTCAAACCTTTCACCAAACTGCTCTGCCATGATATTCAAGGGAAAATCCTTCGTATTCTCTGGAATAAAAATAGGATGTTTTGGAATTCTGTCCATTTATTCAACCTTTTTTACTTGGAATGATGTTCATTTCCGCTACTTTTTCTTTGGAACTATGTCCATTTACTCCAACTTTTTTACTTGGTATTCTATAAGTACTAGTTTTGCCTAGGGCTTTGAAGCTCAATGACTTAACGGTTTTGTGGCTGAAAGCAGCTATGTGACAATGCATTTCCACCAGTAAAGGAGTTGACACCAATGAAGAAAAAATTGTTCCCTGCCAGAAACCGTCTGCTTTACGCCCTGGTCGGCAGCAGCCTGCTTTGGAATACGTCGGCAATTGTCTATGCCGAGGATACGGCAGAAATAGTTACTACTATCAACCAGACCGATACTCAACCGATCTCTTCCGCTAAAGCGACTGCCGGTCAGGGGGAATTCATCCTGGAAGGAGTTGAAGTGACTGCCAGCCGTGAAACGTTGCCCCCGGTCTACGCTGGTGGACAGGTGGCTCGCGGCGCCAATCTCGGCGTACTGGGCAACAAAGATTTTATGGATGCGCCTTTTAATGTCACCAGTTATACGTCCCAGACCATGGAAGATCAGCAGGCCAATACGCTGTACGATGTACTCATCAACGATCCGTCCGTCCGCTTCACCACCCCGACCGGACAGGTCAGTGAATACTACAAAATCCGCGGCCTGGACGTCGCTCCTGAGCATCTTTATTTTAACGGCATGCAGGGCATGGCGCCGAACTATCGTGTTCCTGTTGAATTTCTCGAACGGGTGGAAGTTCTCAAAGGGCCCGGTTCCCTTCTCTACGGCGGCGTGAATGCTTCGGTGGGCGGCTCCATCAACCTAGTGCCCAAACGCGCTGGCGAAGAGGACGTCACCAACTTTACGACAAGTTATACCTCTTCGTCCCACTTTGGAGGACATCTCGACATTGGCCGGCGCTTCGGAAAAAACAAAGAATGGGGCATTCGTTTCAACGGTCTGTACGCGGATGGTGATACCGAAACTGACGGTCAGTCGAAGGAACGACTGCTCGGCGCCCTGGGCGTGGATTACCGCCACGACCGCTGGCGACTGTCTCTGGATGCTTACGGCTCCCAGGAGAATTACGAAAACGGCCTCATCTCCATGTATCAGCTGCAAAGCAATAATATTAAAGCGCCTCACGGTTCAACCAATCTGTTTAAAGGCACCTCGGGCGCGGCCCGGAATAACGGGATTCTGTTTAAAGGCGAATATGATCTTAAGGACAACCTAACCGCCTACGCCAACTTCGGCAAAGCCGCCTCCAGGGCCACCGGCTTCATCAATGGCAATCATATTTTGCTTGTCCAAGCCGACGGAACAGCCTATCCCCGCAATCTCTTTAAACAAAACTTTTGGAACGACGCCACTTCAGCCGAACTGGGACTGCGAGGCGCTTACCAGACCGGTTCGGTCAAGCATCAATTGGTCTTAAGCTCCAGTTTTCTCGATAATGAGTATTCCAGCACATTCAACCGCTATGTCATTACTCCTTACATGAGCGGTTTTCCCATCAGTATTTATGATGATTCGTTCTCATTCGCCAACTATTTTAATAGTGTGGCCTGGAAGGGCAAGGGCAAAAAGACAGCTACCACTAATCTGTCCAGTTATCTTCTGGCTGACACGCTTTCCTTCAATGAGGAAAAAGTGCAGTTAACGTTAGGGGTGAGCCGGCACAGTGTAGACACGAAAAGTTTTAACGCCACAACTGGTACCCAGACCGCACAACATGATGCGGATGAAACGCTGCCGCTGGTCGGCTTTGTAGTCAAACCATGGGGCAATTCAGTTGCGCTCTATGGTAATTACATCGAAGCGCTTTCCCCCGGGGCTGAGGTTGGAGCCACCTTGGGCTATACGAACTCTGGTCAGTTAATGGCGCCGTATACCAGCAAACAAAAAGAAATCGGCCTCAAATGGGACAGAGGCAAATTCGCCAATACGCTGTCTTTGTTTCAAATTAACCGACCTAACACAATGGTTGTTACAAATAGCCTAAATGAAAAAACCCAGACCTATGACGGCGAACAGGAAAGCCGCGGCGTTGAATGGAGCACTTTTGGCGAAATAGGCGAAAACCTACGTCTTTTGGGCGGTATTAGCTATCTAAGGGCTGAAATAAACAATGCAACTGTGTCCGCAACGAAAGGCAACACCCCCTTTGGCATACCTAAATGGACGATGAATGCCGGTGTCGAGTGGGACACGCCGTGGAATAAGGACCTGACGCTGTCGCTGCGGGCGGTATATACCGATTCTCAGTATATTGACAATGCTAATACCATTAAACTACCCAGTTGGGTGCGCTATGACATCGGCGCGCGTTACAAAACCGAGATCAATAACATTCCGGTCACCTATCGGCTCAGTGTGGACAATCTGTTTGACAAGAATTACTGGGCAGGTGCTTTCAGCATGGAAGGCTTCGCCACATTAGGCGGTCCCCGCACCGTTAAGCTGTCTGCGACCATGCATTTCTAAAACATAATCCCTATTGGAGGAGTTAGAATGAAAAGACTAATGGGACTCATAGTCTCACTCGTGCTCTTGACAGGGCTGCTGACTGGCTGCGCCGGAACCTCTGGGACTGCTGTGAGCACGCTGCAGTCAGTAAGCGGCAATGATGCCCAAAAAGCCGCGTGGCCGAGGACAATTACAGACGCAGCAGGGAATAAGGTTGTTTTAGCAAAACAACCGCAAAGGATAGCGATTCTTCACTCCTTATATTTGGAATACTTCTTTGCCCTGGGAACGCCTCCTATTGCGTCTATGGGGGCTTCGACGGGGAATGCGATGAAGGCTTTGGAAGAATGGGAAACCCTTAAACCCTATGCGGGAACAGCCGATATTATGGATTTAGGCAGTGCCCGGGATTTGAATTTAGAAGCAATTTTAGCAGCAAAACCGGATGTCATTGTTACATTCAAAGGGCAAGGTCATGTAGCAGAAATGTACGACCAACTGGTGCAGATTGCTCCTGTAATTCAAGTGGATTTCAGCGCCTCTTGGCAGGACCAGACATTAGCCTGCGCTGAAATTGTCGGGAAAGAAGCCTTTGCCCAAGACTTCATCAAAGAAACGGAGACAATCATTTCTTCCGCAAAGGATAACTTGAGTAAACATAAGGGCAAAACCATTGCCCTTTTCCGCACGGATGGAAAATCATTCATTTCACGTGGTACTAAGGAGTATTACGAAACTTTTGGAATTGCTAAGTCAGCTGGTTATCCGGATCATTATCAAACCTTATCCTTAGAGGCTGTCGCTGAGATGAAGCCGGACTATATCGTTTTTCAGGACTCTGTTCAAAATGCACAAACATTTGTGAAAGCGCAGGAAGCTTCTTCTGTATGGCAGTCATTAGGCGCAGTAAAAAATGGACAGGTACTCTATTTTGATGACTCCCTCAATACATTTGGACCTCTTGCCATGCGGATTACGGCTGACAAACTGATGCAGATATTTTCAGAGTAATAATGAAAAAAACACGGTATTACCATTCCTATAAGGGTTTGTTTTTCTGGATTTTGTACGACGGCGGTGGATATGCTGGAGCGATACCAGACACAGGCCGGGGCGTAGCAGAAGGGAGGAACCACCAGAATGAATCAGTCAAACAAACCGCAGATTCAAATCAGAAAAAAAAGTCACGCGTGGACAGCTTGGTTCATTATCATAGCGGGGGCCGGGCTGCTGGCTTTGCTCATGGCGTTTTCCATCACCAAGGGTGCGGCGGAAATTCCGCTGTCCTCGGTATGGGACGCCCTGTTTCGCTTTGACGAGAAGAATACCCAGCATTTAATTATCGTTGACCTCCGCCTGCCACGCGTCATTGCAAGCGCCTTAGTTGGTGCTGCTTTCGCCGTAGCGGGAGCCATTATGCAGGGCGTGACCAGAAATCCCATGGCGGATTCCGGGCTGATGGGTCTGAACGCCGGGGCGGGTTTTGCCTTGTCCATTTGCTTTGCCTTCTTTCCGGATCTGGTATATATGCAGATCATTCTTTTTTCCTTTTTGGGCGCGGCATTTGGCGCGGCGCTGGTGGGAGGTATCGCTTCCCTGCGACGCGGGGGCGCTACCCCCATACGGCTGGTATTAGCAGGTGCCGCTGTCAGCGCGCTGCTGGCAGCGCTCAGCCAGGGCGTCGCCCTATACTTCGGCGTGGCCCAGGATATGATGTTCTGGACGGCAGGCGGCGTGGCCGGTTCCAACTGGGAGCAAATTAGGATTATGGCGCCGTGGATACTTGGCGCGCTCTTGGGAGCCATCGCCCTTGCCCGTTCTGTCTCTCTGCTGAGCCTTGGCGAGGATGTAGCCAAGGGATTGGGGCTGAATACGACGATGGGCAGTGTATTGTGCTTCCTGATCGTGCTGATACTGGCGGGCGCTTCCGTTTCCGTTGTGGGCGCTGTGGGGTTTGTGGGCCTTATCATCCCCCATCTGGCACGGTATTTTGTAGGCGTGGATTACCGCTGGGTTATCCCTTCCTCAGCGGTGTTGGGTGCGCTGCTCATGGTGCTGGCCGATTTGGGCGCGCGAACGCTCAACCCGCCTTTTGAAACCCCCATCGGCGCACTGATTGGGCTTGTCGGCGTTCCCTTCTTTTTGTATCTTGTCCATAAGCAAAGGATGGCACTGTGATGATGAACCAACTGCAAAAAAATGAAACCTATAAAAGAAAAATTGCTTTTCGCAACACGGCCATTGTCGTCGGCTGCGCGGCGCTGCTCCTACTTTCCTTTATCATCAGCATGAACACCGGATACACGAAACTGCCTCCGTCAGATACGCTGCGCACTTTGTTCGGCGGCGGTACGGCCAGGGAAAATCTCATTTTATTCGATTTCCGGCTGCCCCGTATTGTGGTTTCCATTCTAGTGGGGGCAGGTCTCGCACTATCTGGCTGCATCATACAGGGCGTCACCAAAAATGCGCTGGCTGACCCAGGCCTGCTCGGTATTAACGCGGGCGCAGGACTGATGGTCATCTTATATGTGCTGTTCTTCGGGGCGCATTCTTTCCTATCGGTATTCACTCTGCCATTTCTGGCACTATTTGGCGCGGGCATAACGGCGGGTATCATCTATGTGCTGGCCTTCAAAAAAGGAAAAGGCATCGCGCCCCTACGCCTGATTTTAACCGGTGTGGCAGTGCAGGCGGGGCTTTCTTCTTTGACAACCGTGCTGGTGGTCAAGCTGGCTGACACCCAGTTTGACTTTGTGGCGACGTGGCAGGCAGGGAGCATCTGGGCAAGCAATTGGAAATTCGTGCTGGCCCTGCTGCCGTGGCTGCTGCTCTTAATCCCCTATGTACTGTCTAAATCCCGCGTGCTGGATGTGCTGAATCTGGGGGATGACGTAGCTCACAGCCTGGGCGCGACCGTAGAGCGGGAACGGCGCAGGCTGCTTGCTGCCTCCGTCGCGCTAGCAGCCTCCTGCGTGGCGGTCAGCGGCAGCATCAGCTTTGTGGGGTTGATCGCGCCTCATCTGGCGCGGCGGCTTGTAGGACCGAGGCATCGGATTCTGTTGCCCATCTGTGCACTTGCGGGAGCAGTATTGGTTTCGGCGGCAGATACCATCGCACGGATGGTGGCTCAGCCCGCGGGAATTCCTACCGGTATTATGGTGGCGATCATCGGTGCGCCCTACTTCCTCTATCTTTTGGCAAAAAGCAGATACTAACGAAAGGATGATGAATCTGAACAGCATTGCAACAGAGAATTTAGCCGTCGTCTATGAGGATAACCTTGTAGTAAACGGTTTGAATATGCAGATCCCCCAGGGGAAAATTACGGCCATCATTGGTCCAAACGGCTGCGGCAAGTCTACGGTGTTAAAGACCGTGGGGCGCATCCTGAAACCGAAAAACGGCATGGTGTACCTAAATGGGGACGATATCCGGCGCTTAACGACTAAGGAAGTTGCTCAGAAAATGGCAATCCTGCCCCAGTCTCCTCAGGCTCCAGCCGGTTTGACGGTGGGCGAACTGGTGGCCTACGGCCGCTTTCCCTATCAGCGGGGCTTGGATAAATTAAAGCCCGAGGATAACAAAATCATCGCCTGGGCGCTGGAGGTTACAAAGCTCACCGAGTTGGAAACCACAACGGTAGACAACCTTTCCGGCGGGCAGCGTCAGCGGGTCTGGATCGCTATGGCTCTTGCACAGCAAACCGATTTGATTCTGCTGGATGAGCCGACCACCTATCTCGATTTGTCCTATCAGCTGGAAGTATTGGAACTGCTCTACCGTCTGAACCGGGAGCAGGGCCGCACCATAGTGATGGTGCTCCACGACTTAAACCTTGCCGCCCGCTTTGCCGACTACATGGTGGCGATCCGCTGCGGGAACATTATCTGCCACGGTGTGCCGGAAGAAATAATGACCACTAAAGTGCTGCGGGAAACGTTTCGCATCGACGCAAAGATCGTAACCGAACCCCGCACGGGCAGGCCCACCTGCATTTCCTATGACCTCATTAAGGAGAATGAACCTAGACCCTACATGAAAGAAGGTGCCAAATGAAAAAAATTGCAATCTACGGCAAGGGCGGCATCGGAAAATCGACTACCGTATCCAACGTATCCGCAGCCATGGCAGCACTGGGACTGATCGTACTGCAAATCGGCTGCGACCCTAAGGCCGATTCCAGCCGCACTCTGACCGGCGGGAAAAACATTCCCACAGTGCTGGATACCCTGCGGAAAAAGGGCGACGCAGAGCTTGACGACCTCGTGGTAAAAAGCAGCACAGGCGTGCTGTGTGTGGAATCCGGCGGCCCGGTTCCCGGGGTGGGCTGCGCTGGGCGCGGCATCATCACGGCTTTTGAAAAGCTGGAGGAGCTGGATGCCTACGAAATTTACAAACCGGACGTGGTGCTTTACGACGTGCTGGGCGACGTGGTCTGCGGCGGCTTTGCCATGCCTATCCGGGGCGGATATGCTGATGAGGTGTGCATTGTCACCTCGGGTGAGATGATGGCCCTCTATGCAGCAGCAAATATTGCCCACGCGGTCAAGAGTTTTGGCAAGCGCGGCTACGCCTCCCTGCGGGGGCTGATCCTCAACGCTAAGAACATTGAGGGAGAAAATGAGCTGGTGGACAAGGCCGCGGCGGAGATGGAAGCGCAGGTTATTTACCGCCTGCCCCGTGATCCTTTTGTTCAGCAGGCCGAAGCCCAGGGAAAAACCGTGGTGGAGGCTTTCCCGGATTGCACTATGGCGGTCCATTACAAGGCACTTGCCAGGCTGCTGCTGGAAGGAGGGGAAGCACCATAAACGAGTTGAAACACGTAAAGCGCCTGTCGGCAGTGAAATCCAACAACGGCATAAAATTCCTGACGCCCGCGGTTTCTCCCGGCAACCATTGTCCTATGCGCATCGCGTCCGTGAACGTAGAAAAAATCAAAGATTTGTCTTCCCTGCTGGTTGGAATGCCAGAGTGCACTACCTACTCGCGGCTGTTCAACCCCAAGCCGGAAGGCCGGCATGGCGAGCTGCATTGGCTGTATGTGCTGGACGCTCACGAGGTGGTGTTTGGCTGCCGGGATGGGCTGATTGATGCCCTCCGAAAGATGGACAAAGCCGGAGCAAAGGCAATTCTAATGATTGTCACCTGCGTGCCGGAGCTGATTGGGGAGGACATCCAGGCAATTATCAATGAAGTGCAGCCGGAATTGTCCACACGCGTTACCTTTGTAATGCTGGGCCAGTTTAAAAACATCAGTTATCCTCCCGGTTCGTGGAAAACAATGGAGGCGCTGGGCACGCTGATGGACGGGAAAGCAACAGCTTCCAATCGCGTTAACGTGCTGGGGCGCGCTCCGGAGGAAGAACATATTCCCATGCCGTCCCTGCTGCCCACGCTCACGCGGCGAGGCCTTGCCCTGCGCTATCTGGCGCCGGGCTCTTCCCTGGACGATCTCCAAAGCGCTCCGGACGCCGCCCTGAATTTGGTGGTTTCTCCCTTTATGCAGGCGCTGGCCGCCAGGATGGAGCAGGAATATGGCGTGCCCTATATCGCCCTGCACACTCTATATGATGTAGAGAGCATCGACAAGGCCTATACGGCTCTTGCGGAATACTTCGGCTTTTCCTGGGACAATACATTTAAAAAGGAACGGCAGGAAGCCCTTTCTTTGCAGAGTCAGGCAAAGGAAAGGCTGGGTGGGCTTCGGTATGTATTCTGTCCTAGAATTGACATACCCCTTCCGCTGGCCGTCTATCTTACCGGGCTTGGCATGGAGCCGCTGCTTTTGCATTTGGAGGAATATTATCCCGAGGACAGGGGCTATGCCAAGGAGCTTATTGACATGGGCCATAATCCGTGGATTTGCCGGATGGTGAATGCACAAGCAGATTTGCCGATATTGAAAAAACTAGCTCCGGATTTATGCTTTGGCTATTTGCCGGAACCCAACAAAACCATTACCTGCGTACCGGATTTATTTGATTTTTATGGACAAGTGGGCTATGCCCGGACGAGTCACCTGTTAAAAAGAATCTTAGACGTATTGAGTGAAATGAACGCAACAGGGAAAGGAGGGACTGCACATGGGTCTGCATCGATTTAAGCCGCTGCCTTCGGGACGCATGGGTATTCTTTGGACACTTGCTGCCATTCGTGATGCTGCACTTGTGGAATTTGGCTGCATGGGACACATGCTCTACAGCGGTGTAACGCTCAAACGTGCTGGTGTACATAACGCCTGCAAGCTCTACTCCACCCACATAGACGAAACGGATATCGCCCTTGGCGGCACAGAGAGGCTTAATCATACCATTGACAATGTGGTAAAGCGCGATCAGCCTCGCGTGATTTTTCTTTTGCCCTCCTCGATTCCCGAGGTGATCGGGACGGATCTTCCTGCTCTTTGCGCAGAATTGCAGCCGGAATATCCCGGCGTTCGCCTGCTGCCATTCGGGTACGGCGGTTTTAATATCACTCACCATCGCGGCGTGCAGGAAGCCCTTCAGCTGCTTGTCAAAACGCTGCCGGCGGATGTGAAACGGACGCAGGAGCCGACCTTTAATATCATAGGCTCCTGCGCTGATCTGTTCCGCTTTCAGGCGGATGCTATGGAGCTGGTCCGTATAATGGAGGGGACATTTGGCATAAAGCCGCTGTGTGTGATGACCTCAGATACATCGATTACAGAAATTGAGAATATGGGCGGCGCACATATCAACCTTGTCATACGGCGCGAAGGCGAACCTGCTGCGAAGCACTTGCGACAGCGCTTTGGCACGCCCTATCTTTTGGGACGGCCATACGGCATTGACGGAACCACCCGGTGGCTTGAGCAAATTGCGCAAATAGCTGGTTTGACTCCTGATTCCGCTTTCCTCAAGGAGCAGCGGGAAATCTCCTGGCAGCAGCTTGCGTCCGTAATGCCGTCCTTTTCGCACATCATAAGAGCACACCCGGAGGAAGCTGTATTGTCTTTGGGCGGACATGCCGATGTGGTCAGGGGTATTCTTACTTTTGGTTGCGGCGAGCTTTCCCTTGCCAAGGGAACCTGCTGGTGTGACTGCCCCGATATGACCAGCGAGGACATTCCCTATTTTTCCGAAGACGAATGGACGCGAGCGGTACAGGAACATAAGAAGGGCTATCTCATGGCCAGCGGCGAAGCGCTGGAATGGGCGGGCCGCAATGCAGAACTGCAAATTTCCAATCCCGACATAAAATGGCGCTTGCATCCCTATGAGCCGCCCTTTACGGGCTTCCGCGGCGCTGTTCATCTGGTAAATTTATGGATTAATGAGAATATTGAGGATTGATAACACCAAGGAAACTGGACAGCTCATTTCTTTTGTCTGGGACAGTAAGAAAATATAAAGTTTTAAAGACCCTATAAAGCAGACAATTGGAAAATCTGCTCCATAGGGTCTTTAAAGATAACGTTCTTAGATATTGTCTTTGATAAAGGTGTTATTCCAGGTCATCGTCGTTTTTCTTTAATGGTTTCATAGCTGGTTTTATTAGTCTAAATACATTTCCCGCTTGTTCAGAAGCTATGTTCTTTACAAATTCTTTTTCCGAAACTTGAGCCAGAACTAAACCGTATATCGATGTAGTTGCAACGTTTTCCAATGCTGTAGTAAGGGGGAGGGGCATCGTTCCCTCCACTTTAAATAAGGAAGTAACAGAGTAAATTAAAAACCATATAAATGTTGAAAAAATCCATCCCTTGAACAGAAGATTTGTACTTTTGATTAAAGGAATAAGGTAAATGAAAACAATTCCGAGAATGCCCATAAAACCGATATTTGCCGCTAGTGCAAACAAGATTTCTCCTGTGCTAAATGGTGGGACCTTCCCCAAAATGATGATTGCAGTCCAATCTGCAAACCGAAGAGTGGTGAGACCTAGAAAACCAAACAGTAAACTCGCCATATTCGCGACTAATCCACCCGTAATCCCTGCAATGAAACCTCTGGTAAATTTGTCTCTCAAAATCATTCCTCTCCTTCGTAAGCTATAACTTTAGTATAAACAAGGCTTTAGAAACTATTCTTTTATACGTACGTGTAGGTATTCTTTTACAGCAATATAGTAATGAACATTATGAAGAATCGTTGGAAATTGCGGCCGATTTTCTGAAGGTAGACGTCAAGGATTCTGATTTGTATACCAATGAACGAATTAAATCCAAGATCCACCCTTTGTCAAAATCAAACTAGGAGTACCTTACATAAAATTGCAAGGTACTCCTAGTTTGATTTTAGGTGTTTGGGTGATTTGGTTGGGCGTTCTTAGCAATATATTCTGCATTCTTAATATCCTGGTTTTTTTCTTTTGAACTTTTATCTTTTATACTTTGCTGTTGTAAGTTACTGTCTTGCTGCTGTGTCATAGAATCACCTCCTGACCGTAGTATTTACTCATGGTTACTGAGATATGCAATTAATGCATGTCATAGGAACAGGATTACCGGCAATTGATCTAGAAATCAAGTCCACCTTAATGACCTCATTTTTTTTGACACAGGGATGAAAGATGGACACCTGCCCGCGTGCCCTAAGTGAAGTGCGCCCTATCGATTGTAACATGGTTCGTTGGTGTGCATAAAATAGTATGACATGATAAAAGAAAGGAGACTTAACGTGATACACTCCAGATTTAGCTTTAAGAGATTTAAACGACTGGTACAAAAAGCTAGTGCTCCAGTGTTGTCCATAGCCAATCTGCCTATGCTGCTCTCAATTGGCGATTGGCTTTATATAATGAAACAGATTGAAAATGGCAAACTGCCAACTATGCCCAATGGTGAGAAAAAGGCTAAATTACGTAAGCATACGAATATCATTACCTTCAAAGATGTGGAAGGTAATGATGAAGCCAAGCTGGAACTCAAGGAAATTCTAGAGTTTATCAAGCATCCCAGAAAATTTAGTGATTTGGGTGCTCGAATTCCTAAAGGCGTTCTTTTGTACGGGCCTCCCGGAACCGGCAAAACACTAATGGCAAAAGCATTAGCAGGTGAGGCAGGAGTACCTTTCTTGAGCATGAGCGGTTCTGAATTCGTAGAAATGTATGTTGGTGTTGGTGCTTCCAGGGTACGTGATCTATTTAAGGAAGGCAGGAAGAAGGCACCATGTATTATCTTCATTGACGAGATTGATGCGGTTGGACGGCAGCGTGGAGCTGGTGTAGGTGGCGGAAATGATGAACGAGAACAAACCCTTAATCAATTGCTGGTAGAAATGGATGGATTCGATGCCAATAAAGGTATCTTTGTTGTTGCGGCGACTAATCGAACGGATATTCTCGATCCGGCGCTTTTACGACCGGGACGATTTGACCGCCGTATTGTAGTGGATCGACCAGATCTTAGGGGGCGCCTTAACATATTAAAAGTGCATACTAGACGTAAACCCTTAGCCGATAAGATGGATCTTGAAGTTCTAGCCCGCCGTACCCCTGGTTTTACAGGAGCTGATCTCAGCAATGTAGTGAATGAAGCTGCCATTCTTGCTGTGCGTCAGGGGAAAACATGCATAGAAATGGATGACATGGAGGAAGCAGTGGAGCGGGTAGTGGCAGGACCGGAGCGTAAAGGTCGTTTTATGAATGCAAGAGATAAGAAACTTACCGCGTACCATGAGGCTGGCCATGTTTTAGTTGCAATGCTTCTAAGGTACGCTGATCCAATTCATAGGGTGTCGATTATTCCACGCGGTCAGGCTGGTGGATATACTCTTACTTTGCCTAAGGAAGATCGTTGTTATTTTACTAGATCGGAAATTTTCGATCAGATTAAAATTCTGATGGGCGGCCGAGCATCTGAAAGCCTGATTTTTAATGAAACGAGCACTGGAGTGCATAATGACCTAATACAAGCCACGGAACTTGCACGTAAAATGGTCTGTGAATACGGTATGAGCGATACCTTGGGACCAGTCGCTTTATCACGATCTCAGGAACAGGTTTTTTTGGGCCGTGATATTGCTCGCCGTCTTAATAATAGCCAGGAAATGGACTATACCATAGATAAAGAAATACACCAGATACTAGAGAACGCTTATGAAAAAGCCGAAGAAATAATCAAATCCAATCTTGATAAGCTGCGACTTATTGCAACGGCTCTATTAGAACGAGAGAAGTTGGATGGCGAAGAATTGAGTCAGTTGCTAGGAAGACAAGAGACAGATCTTGATGTAAAAAATGAATAGGTTTGACTATGCACTACTATTCTTGGAAAGCTGCATTATGAAACCATACATGTCCCAACTGATGTTTGTTTCTTCCTCGATTTTTCCTTTCTCGTATGGGTTTTGCTGGAATGCCAGCTACAAACGTGTTTGGATCAACACTTTTGGTTACCACCGATCTTGCAGCGACTACTGCTTGTTCACCCACCACTATACCTGGCAATAACATCGAATGAGAGAAAACTTTAGCAAAGTCCTCTACTTTCACCGGTGCATAAATTCGTTTTCCGTGATTGTATTCAAGATGCGAATGCGTGTAAATTTCCACCTTCTCAGTTAATGTTACAAAATTGCCAAGAGTAATTCCTCCTTTGCCATCGAGGAATACTTCACGATTCAGAAAAACATCATCGCCGACTTCAATGTTATGACCAAAATTAAAACGTACACCCTCCATGGCGATGAAATTTTTTCCGCATTTTTTAAATAATTTTTGGGCAAGAATGCGGCGAAAGGGGACTGCAAAATTAGTAATTAAACTAAGTGGCAGTTTGTCAAATATCTCCCAGAGTAAATGCAAGAATTTCTGTTCCATTGTAAGAGGTAGAGCCTTAATTTGGGGCAAATATTCGTCGTATAGTTTAAATTCATCAAATAATTCCTTGGGAAATAAATGGGTTGCGTTAATTAATTCTAGAATTGTGCAGGTTTTTTTCTCATCTAATCCGCTTTGAACCATGGATTCAATAGTCGACAGCTTATTCTCAATATTCATAAATACCTCCCAAGCTACATGATGTCGAATATGAAAGTGATCTTCCATTAACCTTAACACTCCAGAACATTCATTCTGGCATCACGATTACAATCCATTGCTGGTAATATAGAAATACGTTATTCTTTTGTATCCTTTTAAGACACTTTAAATTCGGATACCAAACTATATAGACGATCGGAGATTTCGACCAATTGTTTGGTAGAATCTACAATTGCCAGCATTCCAGCAGCCTGTTCTTCTACGGCAGCAGCTACTTGCTGTGTAGAAGCAGACGTCTGTTCTGTAATTGCAGCAGCATTTTCTATATCTGCCATAGTGTATTGTACCTCTTCGTTCATGATACTGGCAGCGGAAGATACGTCATCGACAACCACAATAATCTCACCGACGGCCTTTTCGATATCGTCAAAATGAGTCCCAGCCTGAATGGCAATTTCCATACTATCGGTAATTTCCTGAGAGCCCTTATTCATACTTTCGGTTATGGACGCAATCTGTTCCTGAATGCCGTTGATAAGCTGAGCTATCTGCTGGGCTGCACCACCGGACTGCTCAGCAAGTTTTCTTACTTCATCTGCAACAACAGCAAACCCACGACCTGCTTCACCCGCTCTGGCTGCCTCAATGGCAGCGTTAAGAGCCAACAGATTAGTCTGTCCGGCAATGCCGGTAATCACTTCAATAATGTTGCCAATTTCAGAAGACTGGGCTAATAGCAGTTGGCTTTCTTGTAAGCTACTGTTGTTATGCTTTACAAATACGCTCATACTTTGCACTGTTTGTTTTACGGATTGAAGACCGATGGAACTTACATCCTGTGACCTTTTAGCGACTTGGAGCATTTCATGGCATTTGTCAGTAACCGTTTTTCCAGACTCACCTACTTGCTTAGTCTTATTGGCAGCGTCTGATACATGGGCTGCCTGTTGGTCGGCACCTTGAGCCAGTGCCTGCATTGTCATGGTCACTTCCTCTGTCATTTTGCCTGCATCTTGGCAAGCGTCGGCTACGTCACGGGAAAGATTCTTTATCTTTTCCGATTCATCGGTTATATTATTTACCACTCCGCGCAAGGTAGAGACGGTATTGCTGAAGGCATAGGCTAGCCTGCCAATTTCATCTTGAGAGTCAATTTGAATGGAACCAGTTAAATCTCCGGCAGCCACCTGGTCGGCAAACTTGCTGAGTTGGCTAAAAAGGCGACCAACAGCGAAATAAATGACTATAGACATTAGTGCGATGATAATCACTGTGATCAATAGCATCATTGAGAGTATTTTATTCGCTGACGCGAAAAGCTCATCCTCGAAAACAACATTGGCGACTGTCCAGCCTGCTATTGGAATGGGGTTATAAAAAACAATTTTTTTATCTGTTCCATCGGTATAACGGAATATGCCAGGTTTGCCGCCGGCAATCAGTTCGCCAAGTTTTCGGATATTTTCGTTATCAATATTTGATATTTTTTCTTTCATAGCCCACTCCGAATTAGGATGAACAACGAAGGTACCGTCTTGTGCCAAAAGAAACCCATACCCTTTTTCTCCATACTTTAACTGCTGGGTTATTTGCTGGATTGTTTCGATAGTCAGACTTGCACCAGCGCCAGCTGTTACGTTTCCTTGATTATCTTTTCGATAGGCAATCATAAGCACCATATTTTTGTCATACGCCTGAGAATATGCAGGCTTATAAATAGCATCATAAGGAATACCACCGGTACGGGAAAATCGTTCCCCTGCTTCTAATGCGCCACCCTTTGCCCATGGAGTAGTCTTTAATACTCCTGCTTTAACATCATAAAAACGAGCTGTCAGTTTACTTAAAGCTTCAGGATTGCTATATTCCTGAGGTTCTAAGAAGTTGACAATATGTAGAGCTGCATATTGATTTGGATATGCTTCATTGATAAATTTCCAACGGGATAGCAGGAGTTCATCAATCAGCTTTGTGGATTCATCCTCCCGTTTAAGATCAAGTTGTGGATTCGTCTTCAATATCCGTGCAACCATCGGACTTGCAGCTGTTTCACGTACTTCACCAAGCCGCCCGGTCAACCAAGTATTCATATGGTCGGCCGCTTCACCGGTTCTAAGTACCATAGATTCAGTTAATTCCGATTCAATTACCTTGTGGAACTGCCAATAAGCAACCCCGGTCAGAGAGAGTAAACCAATAATAATCACTGGTAATATTATAGCTAACAGTTTAAATTTAAAAGACAAGTTTTTCATCGTTTAAAACCTCCAAAAAAAAATTGATCAATTGCTTTCCAGTCTCCCGAATTGTGAATGACGATAGATGACATGATCCAATTCAAATGCAGTGTTATATATTTTTACTAACACAAATCTGCCTCCCTAAAAACTAATTTTTAATATAGCCATAAATAAAACCAACCACGTAACTGACTGGCATTGGACCTTTCCTGCGAAATATCAGTCTGATAATCAAAATGTTTTCACCTTTAGACCTACCGTTTTGCAGTCTTACTTTGGCTTTAGTTCACAAAATTTGCCAGCCATAATTTCACTGTAATGTATTTGTATATAAAATACAATTGACTTAACAAAAATGTAATTTATTATTAATATCCTTGGGCTTTGATTATTTTGATGATTCGTTTCTTATTTCGAACGACGACGGAAGTCTTACTTTAGTGGCAGAGTTTCCTAAAGACAAGAGGATAAAGTCTTTTTTGTTCGGTATACTGGCGGCCAAGCATTTGAATAAAATAAGATGGAGTAAGCATACTAAATGATGATATAAACAGAAAGAAGGGAGAGAATCAATATGTTTAGCTTACGGCCTTATGGGCAAAATCATGGACATCAAAAAAATGCACTGAGTAAGTTTGCACGAAATTTTTTAGGAGATGATTTTGAAGCACTCTTTGAGAATGTAGATAACTTCCCCAGTTCATTTCGAGTAGATCTGCGAGAAACTGACAATCAATATGTATTAGAAGCGGATCTACCTGGTATTAATAAAGAAGATATAAGCCTGCGTTATGAAAATAATTATTTAACAATTAGTGCGAACAGAAATGAGACGCAAGAAGTAAAAAGTGAAAAAGATTATGTCCGTCGGGAGAGACGGTTCGGCCAGTTCCAACGGAATTTTTATTTAGACAATATTCAAGAGGACAAAATTGATGCCAAATTTGATCACGGCGTTCTTACTGTTACCTTGCTAAAATCAGATAACGTTCAGGCAAAGCAGGGCAATATCCCTATTCAATAATCGTTAGAGCATGAATGAGAGATCTCAATAGATCCCCTGGATTGAGCAAATCTAAAGAAAGGCTACCCATATTAATCGATTATGGGTAGCCTTTCTTTAGATTTGACATAGCGGTGAATGTCCTCTTCATTAGAAACCATATTTGTATGGAACACAATGAAAAAATAAGAAATCATGATCTAGAAGTAGCCGACCTAATTTTCATGGGGAAGCAGTTTTATTGTAAAAAAACGTATTGACCTGACTATAACTTCACAGTTTATCCTTTTAGATAAGAAACTGCAAGCATAAATGGATCTAGGAGGCTAGGTAATATGTTCTTAATCAATCGAAATTTTTGTTTACTTTTGTTCGGTCAGATAGTTTCTCAGTTAGGTGATAAAGCGTATAACATTGCACTGATGTGGTGGTTGCTTGAGAAAACTAAATCACCATTTCTTGTTAGTTCTTTTCTTGTTATCGCGATGTTGCCCGAGCTCATTTTTGGTCCAGTGGCTGGTGTATATATTGACCGATGGAACAAAAAGAAAATATTAGTTGTGTCTGATTTTGTTCGGGGAATTATTGTATTAACACTTGCTATTCTATTTCAGTCGGAGCTTTTGGAAATATGGCATATTTATGTGGCAGCACTTTGTATTTCACTCTGTTCTGCATTATTTAACCCCACTACAATGTCTGTCATACCAGTTACTGTTGAAAAAGACAAACTCCAGCAAGCAAATGCTTTGAGCCAAATGGTAGTAGGGGCTGTGTCGATAATTGGTCCATTGCTAGGGTCCTCTAGTATCGTCTTGGTAGGTTATATAGGTGTGCTTATATTTAACGGAATTTCCTATATAATATCGGGAATTGCTGAGCTTTTTTTGTGTATGACTACAATCGAATCTCAAACAGAGGAATCTGTTATTTATAGTCTGACACAAGGGTTTCGTTTCATTCGGGCAGATATGCGTGTATTAGTAATTGTGACCGTGATTGCTATCGTTCATGTATTTGTTGGAAGTATTGTAGTGATAATGCCTTTTCTCGCTAAATTATTGGATGGAAATGGGATTAATAATTTGGGATTGCTACAATCTGCCATTGGTGGGGGTATGATTATTGGGGCAGGGTATATTTCGAAATATGTACGCAAAAGCGTTAGTGAATTGTACCTTTTTTATACTATTGTGTGTATGGGATTAGGGATTTTAGCACTTGGAACACTACAGTTAATACATATCGAATTAGTAGAAATTTATGTAATAGTTTGCATTATAATAGGTGGCTGTATAGCTATTGCAAGCGTGCTTTGGCGTACAATCGCACAGCTTTGCGTCCCGGCAGAAATGTCCGGACGGGTTTTTAGCGTGTTTTCAACAACCGGGAATATTTCTTTACCTATTTCGATTGGGATATTTGGTTTACTTTTGAATTATATGACACCCGGATTATTATTTTTTGTTGCAGGAAGTTGCTTAATGGTTTTTGGAGTAGTATTGTTATATAGTAACCGAAAAAACTTCGAAAGCATTGTAAAAGTGCGATAAAAGAGACCTCATCTAAAATAAGATGGTTTTGCAAAAGGAACTCTTTTGAATTTGGAGCCTGTGTCATTGGCTTTTGAGAATGGAGTGGAGATATGATATATACGATTGGTAAATTAGCGCGCAAGTTTAATCTGTCACGAAGTACGCTGCTTTACTATGATTCAATCGGCTTGTTATCTCCCATAAAGAGAGGCAATGGTAATTACCGTATATACTCTGAAGAAGATTGCAAGCGTCTGGAACAGATTGCGAGCTATCGTCAAACAGGACTTTCACTTCAACATATAAAAGAAATATTAGATAGCAAAAAATGCATCGCTGCAGTAAGTTTGGAAGCTAAATTAGAAGAAATAAATGAAGAAATTGCTATGCTGAGGCAGCAGCAACATTTTATTATTAAGCTTCTACAGGATAGCCGACTGCTAGAACGGGTGAGTATAATTCAAAAGGATTCGCTAACTGGGTTAATGCAGTCCGCAGGTATTGATGAGAAGGCCCAGTGGAGGCTTCATAATCAATTCGAAAAAAAATTTCCGGACAAACATCAAGAATTTTTGCAAATCCTTGGGTTAACTCCCGAACAAATAAGTAAGATTAGGGAGTGGTCATATAAGGAACAAGAATAATGTCAGGTTATATATGACCATCGGGTAGATTGCGATAATTCTTTAAAATAGAATAAGGCAAATAGTAAGGGGGAAATATTGATGTTTCTTATGATTTTGAACTATCTTAAACCATTGGAGATCTTGATGAAAAAGAGCCGTGGATATTTTGGGGATGGATGTAAACAAGCCTGAAAACCAACGTATATATGCGGATCTTCTTGTTCGTATATACCGATTATAGGATTACTTAAAAAGCACGCCGGCGGCGTGCTTTTTAAGTATGCTCAGTCGTTGATACTTGCATATTTTGCTCATATTTATTTGCTAAAAGCGTTCCTGAGTTCTGTGCATACTAACGCCAGAGCATCCCGCGCTTCCTCCAGTGTACCCTGCATATTAAAAAAGCCATGAATTATCCCATCATATCTCTTGAGGCATACTTTGACGGCGTAAATCGCACTTTTGTGCGATTTAAAATACCAGAGGGTATCTCATTGATTAGGTGGGAGTAGTCCGAACACGATTATATCCGCCATTGCCGATAACGCATCCGCATGTGTCATATTGCTCTCTTCAAGAAACTGGTAGTTGAATAGATCATTCATCGCACTGGTTACGATTTGCTTGAGTACAGATACATTAATGGGGCGAAGCGAGTTACTTTCAATGCTCTGGACGATAAGGGATGTCAGGTGATTCAGTTGTTCCTGGCGGAAATCTGATACCAACTGCCATTCCTCAGGATAATAATGACGAAGGTCATCATAAAGACTATGATTATTTATGGGGCCGAACACTTTTGGTGCGACTTTAAGCAAGGCCTGAATTTTTTCCGCAACGGATAATCCGGAGTTACTGTAGATTTCCTGTTCCTGGTTTTGAACGTCCTGGATGGCTGTAGCTAAAATGTCATGCACAAGTTCATTTTTAGAGGCAAAGTGATCGTATAAAGAAGTTTTGCTGAGACTAAGACGCCGTGCCAGGTCGCTCATTGTAAATTTTACACCGCGGGTTTTCATCTCGTCGGCCGCGGCCATGAGGATTCGATTACGCAAAATGATTATCACCTCAATTATTTTGTACCGGAATGACAGAATGGGTACTACGGAATTCAGATTTAGAATATACCACTTTTTAGCATGTGTCAATATTCTTTACACTAGAAAAAGCAAAATAGCAAGCAGCATTATCTGGTGCTGTTGATTGCTGGAGCAACCAGTCTAAGTGATGGTACTTCAGCTTCTTATCGGACAATATTGTATTGACAGATTCTATGGAAAGGAATATTATGACATTGTAATTAATGTACTATTTTTGTCATGCTGGTACAAAGAGAGCAAGGCAGTACGATTTGTGGTCAGTATCAGTAAAGTTAGAGCAAACTCAATTAGAAGATACGGTTCATTATTAATTTTAACCTGAAAAAATGACAGGGCCTCGGGAAAATTAGGGATGGGCAGGATTGTAAAACAGAAATAGGATTGAGTTCAGTGATAAAGGAGAGAAAGCGTATGGACAGGAATATGGAAAGCATAATTAAAAACTATAAAGTAAACGGCGTATCCAAAATTGATATGCATGTTCATTATGTACCGCAGGCTTATCGGGAAGCGATATTGAACTGCGGCGAAGAAAATCCTGATGGATTTCCAACTCCCGAATGGGATCCGGAAACGCATTTGAAAGTAGCCGAACAACTGGGCATTTCCACTACTATGTTATCGATTACCTCACCGCATATTAATTTTGGCGATGATCATGCTGCTAAAGCTCTGGCGCGAGAAGTAAACGAAGATGGAGCTAAACTTATACAAAAATATCCGGGGCATTTTGGCTTGCTCGCCTCTTTGCCATTACCTGATGTAGCGACCAGTATAGAGGAAATACAATATGCAATAGATGTTTTGCATGCTGATGGCTTTACATTGCCTACTAATACGCAGGGGGTTTATCTGGGGAATCCTTGTTTAGATCCTCTATTTGAAGAATTAAATAAACGGAAGGCAGTAGTTGTCCTTCATCCCAACATGCCCAGCGCTGTCCCGGAATATGTTCTGGAAAACTTTCCAATGCCTTTTATGGAATTCTTTTTTGATACAACCCGTGCGGTCATGAATATGATCTTAAAGGGAACCCTGAAGCGTTTCCCTGACATTAAAATTGTTGTTCCTCATGCCGGTGCCGTTTTGCCGATCCTTGCCGATCGAATTCATACTGCTCTGCAGATGTTGAAAGTTGTGGGAAACAGCGTAGATGTATATGATGCGTTGCAGGGCTTGTATTATGATGTGGCAGGAGTCTGCCTACCCCGACAATTGGATGCACTGTTGTCATTGGTAGGAACTGAGCATTTGTTATATGGAAGTGATTATCCCTATACACCGGCGTTTGGTTGTATTTACTTAGCAGACGCATTAGACAAAACGGACCTGCTTACGAATGAGCAGCGGCGTGCCATATACCGGGATAATGCGGCAAATTTATTTCCCCGGTTGAAATAGAAGCGAAAGAAGTGATTAACGGCAGCCATCGCGGAAGCATTGGAAATACGAATATGGGTTGAACACACCGTGCCAGGGGATCGCTTCCACCAGAAATGGAATTACGTAAAGAAATCACTAGTTTAGAAGAACAATTGCAAATAGCTACGGAACAAGATAAGCCAGGCATAATTAAAGCAATTACTGAGCTCCGAGGGCCATTCCAAACTAGGTGTTGGTTTGAGATCGGGATTTTTTATTTTGGTTTAGAAATAAAAGTATATGCTAGCGAACTAAGAAAGGAGAGCGGGTGAAATGAAAGCACCTAATTATTTATCAAACATATGGAAAATCAAAGCAATCCGTATGTTCTCATGGATGCACTTTTTTGCCGCAGTTCTTGTTCCTTTTTACACGGAGTGGGCCAACTTAAAACTTTCACAAGTATTGTTCATAAATTCCTGGTTTATGTTTTGGAATTTCGTACTCGAAGTACCTACCGGTACTGTTGCTGATTTTTTAGGGCGGAAGATCTCGCTGGCAATGGGAGGTATTGCTGCAGTGATTGCGGCAGCAGTATATATCAGCAAACCCGATTTTTATACCTTTCTGGCTGCTGAATTCATTTTTGCTATCGCATACACCTTGCAGTCAGGCGCTGATGAAGCGCTGGCCTATGACAGCCTGAAAGCCTGTAATCAGGAAGAACAGTCCAAACGGATACTATCCAGCATGGAATCTTGCAAGCTGACAGGAATCATTATCGGAACAATTATCGGTGGTTTCATCGCCAAATTCGGCTATGATGCACCGATGCGCTATTACATGATTCCTGCATTTATTTCTTTTTTAATCGCTCTGTCGCTAAAGGAACCGCCTTTCAAGGAAAATAGTATGGGGCGGATCTCTTATTTTACCATCTTGAAAGAAGGCGGGAGTTATTTCCTTAAGAATAAAGTTCTTTTACTGCTTACTGCCGAACTAACACTAACAAACGCCTTAGCCTGGGGCATCATATGGCTTTTTCAGCCATTGCTTGCAAATGCAGGATTAGCTGTTACTTACTACGGCTTTATCCATGCCGGAGCATGCCTTGGACCAATCGTCTTGCTATCCAATGTAGATAAAATAGAAACTTTTATCGGGCCCAAACGTCTCCTGCTGTTATATGCTACAATTATTACAGGATGCTCCTTTATGTTATTAGCTTTTACAAATTATCTGCCGCTTGTTATTACAGGCATTATACTGGGATTTACTTTCTGCGTGCGCATACCTATATTTAGTTCATATATGAATAAATACATTCCTTCTGAAAAAAGGGCGACAATTCTATCACTAACGTCCATGTGCCGTACGATCTCAATTGTAGTGGTCAATCCAATTATAGGTTTTCTTGCCGATTGGTCAGTACAGTACACGATGTTGATTCTTGGTGCATTATTATTAATATCGGCTGCTTTTACCCGCATTGAGGAAAAGCATCTAATTGAATGAAGTGAAGTGGGAATTCCATAAGGCAGTTTCTTTTTAATTTACTTTTATTGGTACAATGGTTGGCAGGAGACGGAATGGAACAGGAAGAAAAATATTTACATAGCACTTTTGAGTCAGCTCAATATGGATGGGGAGGGTTAGAATGAATAGTGTATCTTTTTGCAGGAAATGGATGATGCCGGCTGTTTTGCTCATTATATTGTTAATTTCAGGGCAGGCGATGGCCGGGGAAGTGAGCGGGAATCAGGATGTTGTCCAATTACAAATAGTAAGTATCAATGATTTTCATGGTGCATTAACTGAAAGCGGCAAGAATCCGGGAGCTGCCAAACTGGTAGCCTATATTGAAAAAGTGAGGAAACTGAATCCGGAGGGAAGCATTTTATTAAGTGCCGGAGATATGTTTCAAGGCAGCCCGGATTCCAATCTTCTATATGGAAAAACGGTGGTTGATGTAATGAACTATGCAGAATTTGATGCTATGACTCTTGGCAATCATGAATTTGACTGGGGAATTGATGTGTTAAAACAGCGTATTCAGCAATCTGCTTTTCCGTATATTTGCGCCAATGTAATTGACAAGCGGACAGGAAAACCGGCCGATTTTGTAAAACCGTACAGCGTGATAGAACGCAAAGGTGTAAAAATCGGTATAATCGGCATTGCTACGCCGGAGACTGCTTATAAAACCAATCCGAAAATGATCGAAAATTACATTTTTGCAGATCCTGTCGCAACAGTCAAAAAGTTGGTTCCTATATTAAAAAAGCAAGGTGTACAAATCATCATAGCTTTGACTCATCTTGGCAGTGAAATGGATAGTCAGGGAAACATTCATGGAGACGCCGCTCAGCTGGCGCAGGAGGTGGATGGGTTGGATGCCGTTATCTCAGGGCATTCCCATCAGGAGGTATTTGGTCAAGTGCGTGGTGTGCCGGTGGTGCAAGCGTATTATAATGGCCGGGCAGCAGGGAAGATTGATATTACCTATAATATGAGAACTAAAAAAGTTGAAACTGCTGTTTCCAGTGTTATGCCACTTTCTTCTATGGATCAGCTGCCGGACCAACAAGTAAAGGCGATTATTGAGGAAGCACAAAAGGAAATAGCGCCAGTCAAAAATATTGTGGTAGGTCATACTCTGCATGCGTTGTCCCATGACCGCAATGAAATGGCACAAACGCCTCTAGGGCAGTGGGTAACAGATACGTTAAGACAGGCGGCAGGCGCGGATATTGCTTTTCAGAATACCGGAGGACTGCGTACCGGGATTGCGCCCGGAGACATTACCATGGGTAATCTTTATGAGGTTATACCCTTTGACAATACATTGTTCACGGTAGAAATGACCGGTACACAGATTATGCAAGTCCTGGAATACGGGATAGGAAATAAAAAAATAGGTATGTTGCAGTATTCGGGTATAAAAGTAGCCTATGAAGCTCTTTCTCCGGCAGGGATACGCCTTTCCGCTATTTCAACAGTAGACGGTACTTTGCTGCAATCCGAGAAAAAATACAAAGTTGTCATCAATGATTTCATGGCTGCAGGCGGTGACGGATTTACCATGTTCCGGGAAGGGACAAATCTTTATGATACGGGCATTCCTGTCAGGGATATTATTGCTGAGGCTCTACGCAAGCAGCAGATCATTGACTTTTCGTCAGATGACCGATGGCAGGCTGTGCCTGCCGGTGAGCTTCACGATGCTGCCTGAACCCATGTCCTATATTTCGAGGAGAATAGAAAATGTAAAATTGTATGTTGGATGATTTAATTGAATCAGTTTAAAAGCAAAATCTTCACGTCCTAAATGTGGTCGTAAGAAGAGGTGGAGATATAATTGCTGAACATGATTTTGAAGAACAAAAAACAACCCTTCTATTGTCTGTAAGCAAGACATTTACATCTATGGGAATCGGTATTGCAGAAAACGAGGGATATTTTAGGCTGAATGACAAAATTGCAGATTATTTTGCAGATGATTCGTCCTCCGCTTCTTTTTTGGGTACGAAGACATGCAATTTATATTGCTGCGATTACATCAGAAAGTATGAAAATAAATAGAAGTGATATTTCTTCATCACAAGAGTATCACTTCTTTTTTCAATTTATTTATAACGTTCTACATAATTTTCTAAGTTTCTGGCGCCTTTATTAATTTCTTCTAAATTTGCAGCTATTTCTTGTGTGGCTGCTGCCTGTTCCTGGCTAACAGAGCTAGTAACCTCAATTGATTTATAGATATCAGAAACAGCTTTACTCATTTCTTGCAATGTTGTCTGTATCTTCTTTGTTGCTTCCTGAGACTGATCAGCAAGCTTTCTAACTTCCTCAGCTACAACTGCGAATCCTCTGCCTTGTTCTCCGGCTCTGGCTGCTTCAATTGCTGCATTTAGTCCAAGAAGATTGGTTTGCTGTGCTATAGTTCGTATGAAACTAATAACCTGGACTGTTTCTTGGTTTCGTTTAATCAGGTCTCCTGCCAGTTGAATTGCTTTTTGCCCCGCACTTGCCAGTTCACTTGCACTTTGGGCAACTTGCTCAACACTAATGGATGCTTGTCCTGTTGAATTAGCTAACTTTTCAACGGTATCCACTAACTTAAGACTATCGTTTAAATCTATACCAGAGCTTAGAGTTCCAATAATCTCTTTGTCTACGCCATAAATAGGAGTGAAAATAGTTTTTATAGTGCGACCATACACTTCAGGAGGAATATCTGCAAAGGTTTCTTTACCTGTGTTAATACAATCTTCGATAGTACCAATTCCTTTAATTGGCTTGCCAACAGGTAAATCAAGTTCAAATTCTTTTGCACGGTGGTAGGATAAATATTCCGTTTGGCTTGTCAAGCCAACAGCCATATCCTCTCGGACAATTTTGTTTAAGTAAGGAAGAACTATTTTAAAAGCCTCAAGTATTTCCTGGTTCGTACGTTCCATATTACTACCTCCTAAAAATATCATAGTTATAATTCTATATCGAAAGTACAATACCTGTTAAAAAAGTGATAAAATATATCGAAAAATGTAAAAAAAACTCGAATGATAATAGTTATCGAAATTAATATCTCTGCAGAAAGGTGTAAGGGATTTTTCCAGCCCAAAGAGTTCATGTGCTGCGTTTTGTTGGGGTTGGGAAAACGATTAGACTGTGTAATATACCTAAAAATAATGTATATAATGTAAAAATTTAGCAGGATTTAGCTTTACTTAAGAGAAGATACTCATTAATCTACCTTGTTAGTGATTTATGTGTATCTTCTTTTAAAATTTGACATAGCGATGAAATATGGATGGTTTAAAGAGTATATCTATAATAGGGACAAACAAATCTGCCCCTTTGTCCCTAGAATATAGTTCATGATGAACATAAAGTATCCTAGATTCCATAAAAAAGTCACAATATTCATACTTTAATTATATTGGAAGTAAATTACTTCCTCTATTAGGAATAAATATAAAGGTAATGATGTTGTACATATACAAGAAAAGGAAAAGGGAGGCAGCTTATTATGGTAAAAATAGTAATCTTCTTAGCCTGGATGTGTAGTACCTTTGGTTTCATGACGTACATGATCTTTCGTAGGTATAAGAATACGTTGCATGGGAAACCGGAAAACAGGTATGACCGGATAGGTGATCGCCTAAAATATTTCTTGACAAATGTCGTCGGTCAGGACAAGGTGATGCAGGATCCGATTTCTGGTTTGTCCCACGTTATGATCATGTGGGGGTTTATAGTGCTCGGTTTTGGTGCGCTCAACTTGGCGTTCGAAGGGTTGCTCGGCATCCCGGTGCCGTTCATTGGCGATAATCCGATTTTTATCGGGTTGAAGGAACTGTTTCTGCTGTTGGTTTATATCGGTGTTATCGTGGCGGTGCTGCGGCGAACGGTGCTGAAGCCGGATCGCATAGAGAATTCTGCCGAAGCATTTATCATTCTTGGCTTGATCAGTCTTATTGTCACCGGAGATCTTTTGTATAACGGCGCCAATTTTGCCCTTGGAGAGAATACTGGTATCCGTGATGCCGCCTTTTTTGCCAATTTCGTATCAGGACTGCTGGTCGGAAATTCGCCTGAATCCCTCCACCGATTGGCAACCGTGGCTTGGTGGATACATTTTCTGGCAATGGGCTTGATGGGCGTACTGATTCCCGGCTCCAAGCATCTGCACCTGGCGTTTGCACCGGCCAATGCGATCTGGCATACTTTACGCCCCTCAGGCTCCTTGACAACGGTTGATTTCGAGGACGAGACAGCGGAATCCTTTGGTGTGAACAAATTGGAAGAATTTACATGGAAACAACTTTTCGATACCTACACCTGTGTACGTTGCGGCAGGTGTACGGAACAATGCCCGGCCTTCCAGACAGGCAAGGCCCTGGATCCTCGTGCGCTGCATGTTGAGCTGCGGGCCCATATGGAAGAGAAAATACCACTGCTGGAAAAATTGAAAGCTTCCGGTGACCAGAAACCTGAATTTACTGAAGCCCAGCAGGCAGTTCTCGACAAGATGATTATTGAAGGTGTGTTTTCCGAAGAATTTATCTGGTCCTGTACGACCTGCCGCGCTTGTGAACAGGCTTGCCCTGTTTCCAATGAACATGTGCAGAAAATTATTGATTTGCGCCGCTACATGGTGATGACCGAAGCTAAAATGCCGAAAGATGTGCAGAATGTCTTAAACTGCTATAAGAGCGGCAATCCATGGAAGCTTCCTCGTGGCAGCCGTGGCGACTGGATGAAAGGCCTGGATGTTCCCGCCTGGTCAAAAGAGGCCGAATATCTACTATATGTAGGGTGTGCTGGTGCTTATGACGAACGAGCTAAACAGGTCAGCACTGCATTAGTAAAGGTACTGCAAGCAGCGGGGGTAAACTTCGGCGTCCTTGGTAGCGATGAACCGTGCTGTGGCGAGACGATTCGCCGGATGGGAAATGAGTAT
This sequence comes from Pelosinus fermentans JBW45, assembly GCF_000271665.2. Classification (GTDB taxonomy): domain Bacteria; phylum Bacillota; class Negativicutes; order DSM-13327; family DSM-13327; genus Pelosinus; species Pelosinus baikalensis. Next base: position 326,423 of record NZ_CP010978.1, read on the forward strand.
GAGTTTCAGTCATTGGCCGAAGGGAATGTGGAATTGTTCAAAACTTTGAGCGTTAAGAAAATCATTACTCTCTGCCCTCACTGTTTTAACTCGCTCAGAAACGATTATCCTGATTTTGGTGGTGAATTTGAAGTTATCCATCACTCCGAGTTGCTCGCAGAACTTATCAGGTCCGGAAAAATTAAGGCTAACGGCTCATTTAGCGCTAAGGTTGTCTATCATGATGCCTGCTATCTCGGACGTCACAACGATGTGTTTGATGCGCCCCGTACTGTCCTCCAGGCAGTGCCTGGGATAAGTCTGACCGAGATGGGACGGAACAGAAAGAATGCCTTCTGTTGCGGCGCTGGTGGCGGTCGCAATTGGATGGAAGAAGAAACTGGCCATGGTCGGCAGCGTATCAATGAAGTTCGGGCGAAAGAAGCTTTGGAGACAGGGGCTGAGGTAATTGCTACGGCCTGTCCGTATTGCCTGACGATGATTCTGGATGGCACTAAGGCTGATAACGCCAAAGAGCAGAGTCGTACACTGGATATTGCAGAAATTCTCGCCCATTCTCTCGAAGGGAGTTTAAAAAAGTAAAAACCAAAGAGCGTTAATCAATAAATACCTAGTGAAAAAAACTCGTGCAAGTAATCAGTCCTTGCACGAGTTTATATATTAATAGTAAATAAAATAAGAATAGGATGATCTTTTTAAAACAAAAAGTTTTATCTTTTATACTTAACATTATAGATAATTTCTTCGATATGTAAAGTGATGGGTATATTTCCCAATGTATAGGGAGGGAATTTATAATGTCTATTAATGGAAGCCTAATTAGTACTTTATTAAATATCAATTCTAATAATGCGTTAAATTCATTAGAAAAATGCAGAGATGACATAATAAAGAAGTTACAATCTAAAACTGGTAACAATGGAAACGGCGATGCTAATAATCTTCATATAGATAGAAAAGAAACGTTTGTAGCCTTACAAGGAGTTACGAAACAAATACAGCAAATTCAATATGAGAAGACGGCACGAAAGCTAAAAGACGAGTGGTATAAAAACGAATCATCTCCAGCTAAAAGTCCTAGTAAACGCGCGAAAATTAGAAGAGAACATGAATCATATCTTTTTAACGCCAGCATGGGAAAATTGTTTTTAGCCAAGGCAGGCATATCGGTAGATGAAAATGTTAAAGAGGCAAAAGAACTGGGAATTGAAGCTGCTGAAGTGGAACGAAAAAGAAAGAAAGATGAAATGGATGCAGATACGACAACCGATAGCGGCAAAAGTAATACAGTGAAAGTAGTAAGTGCTGTAAAAAAACGCGAGAAGAAACTATCTTTGAATATATTAGCATGATGATAAATCAATCAATCACAAAGAAGACAAAGCGTTACTTCTGTATATAAAAAAAAAGCGAGGAAAATTTACAAGATTTAGTATTTATTAAAGAGAAGATACCTATAATTTACCACATTGGTAAATTTATGGGTATCTTCTCTTTAGATGTGATATAAACGTGAAATTAAGACAATTTAAAGCTAGTGTCTTTATTTGGACAACTAACCTGTCTCCGTGTCCTATAATTTTCAAGTTTTAACTGATAATTTTGCTATTTTTAAAGCGCTCTCCATGCTTTTAGTTGATGCTATAAACCCTGCTTTGTGACAAAATATAGCATCATCTATTTTAATTATAGAATTTATTTCTTCACTTGATTTTCCTCTAATGGATTCTAATATATCTTTCCTTGCTTCGAAAGTATCGACGGTTTTCTTTACAGTCTGAATCTTATATTCTGTATTATTATCATTATCATCTGGAGAAATAACGAATAATACCTCATTATTTAAATCTATTTTAAGCAACTGTTGGAGCCAAGGGCAACCGGTTTTTAAAACCATTATTTCATTAATATTTCTATTTTGAAAGGCTTCATTTACTATAATCCTTGCTTTTATAACAGAAACTTGTCTACTTATTATTCTTTTTATAACCTCAGTAGCATATTGAACAGCTTCTTCAAACGCCTCATCTATGGAATCATTTGAATCCCATGTAGGATTAAAACTTTGGATAATATCACTTATTGAAGTTACTTTAATTTCTGATTTTATGTCTATGCCATTATCTGTAGCGTCAATCCCCTGCACTAAATTTTTATCAACATAATCAAAAATCGAGATTATATCATTTTCTTCAAGTTGAGAATTAAACTTTTGTATTATTCTTGAGCCAAATTCTCTCCAGACTAAACCACAAGCAGCATATGGAATATTATTTTCTCTTATTTCTTTATTTAGTTGGTGATGGTCGAATTCTCCCAAGGATATGTCATAAACAAAATCTAGTTTTCTAAGTATATTTTCATCTCTTGTTCTTGTTACCTTTATATCTCCTAGCAGTAACCTAAGTATAGCGGTAGCCATAACATCGTCTGCATGAAATTTCCCGCTATGTGTCCCTAAAGTTTTAATATTCTTTTCATTAATCATCATTTACCCTTTCATATTCGAATTAATTATTACTATTCAATATTTATATTATAAATATAGTATAGCATTGTTTGGGCAAATTCTATTCAATAATATGAATCATTCAAGAAAGAGAAGCCAATCATTATCCACTTTATTTAGTAGATTTATGAGTGGCTTCTCTCAGGTGATGTAGCTTACGGATTTTCCTTTTCTAAATTTAATTATTATTCAATGTCAGTATTTTGCTATAATGTTAGTCTTAAAGCTAGCAGGTATAGAAATATTTTTCGATCTGTCCGGGCATATGGGGCCTGTATTCTGTCGTTAACTTGCACTATATTGACCATATTTTTTCGGAGATATGCCAACTGCTTTTGTAAACGATTTTAAGAAGTTGCTATAATCATTAAAGCCACACTTTTCACAAACTTCGCTGACTCCTAAACCCATAGTTAATAAAGTTTTTGCTATGGTAATACGGCGGGCATTAATGTATTTGTTAATAGTGGTGCCTGTAGTTGCCTTGAAAATTCTGCATATATAAGAGGTACTGATGTAGAACTGCTCTGCCAGATGTTCTACAGTAATCGCCTCAGTAATATGCTGGTTGATGTAGGTAAGGATTTCTTGTACCTGTTGATTGTACTGGAAGTTGGAATCCGCTATTTCCAAGCTATGGTTATTTATAAATAAACTATTGATCATAACCATCATTTCCATAAAAGCTACCCGATCGAGTATATCACTTCCAAACTCATTTAATGTAGTTATTTTGCCAATAAAATAAAGAAAGCGGTACTGCTGCTTTTTGTTTAATGAAATGCGATGATTGAATACCTGATTACGCTCGGTAAAACAATAGCTAAGATCTGTTTTTATAGTCGAAATTTCCTTTAAGAAATCAGGATATATAGAAATAATAATACGTTCATGAACCATATTATTAATTTGTGTTAAATAATGACTCTCAAATTGATTGATAATAAATAAATCTCCAAGATTAATATCATAAAAACGATTATCGATAAGAAACTGTTTTCCACCTGAAATGGAATAATATATTTCATAACAATCATGGATATGAATATCCATTGTTTTTTCTTCTTTGTGCAAATGTGCTATTGCATAGTATTTGTTTTTCAGACATTCCGAGATTGCTGCCTTACATGATGTGAATTTTTCCATATTACCACATATCCTTTCCTATGTAATTATAATTGGCATGTTCAAGATATGCAAGATTTATAAGAAAATATGACAAGATTATGAAATATTAGTATGATATACTGCTTGCATAGGTAAGATAACAGAAATATGGCAGTAGGGGATCTAAAATAACAAGGAGGTAAAAATGAATGGGTATTATGAAAAAGTTTTCGCTGGAAGGAAAAGTTGCATTAGTAACTGGCGGATCTTATGGAATTGGCTTTGCTATTGGCAGTGCTTATGCTGAGGCCGGTGCAACTATTGTTTTTAATGACATAAATCAAGAGTTGGTGGATAAAGGAATCAAAGCTTATAAAGAAGCTGGAATCAATGCTTTTGGATATATATCTGACGTAACAAAGGAAGATGAAATACAATCCATGGTAGCTAAAGTAGAACAAGAGGTTGGTATCATTGATATTCTTGTAAATAACGCTGGTATTATTAAACGTATTCCTATGATTGAAATGACAGCGGCAGAATTCCGTCAGGTAATCGATATCGATTTAAATGGACCATTTATCGTAGCAAAAGCAGTCATTCCTGGAATGATTAAAAAAGGACATGGAAAAATTATTAACATCTGTTCTATGATGAGTGAACTTGGACGTGAAACAGTATCTGCTTATGCGGCCGCTAAAGGCGGATTGAAGATGCTGACAAGAAATATTGCATCAGAATATGGACAGTTTAATATCCAGTGTAACGGTCTTGGACCTGGTTATATTGCAACCCCACAAACAGCACCCCTGAGAGAAGAAGGACATCCATTCAATAGCTTTATTATTGCAAAAACGCCGGCTGCTCGCTGGGGAACACCTGAAGATTTACAGAGCCCTGCAGTATTCTTAGCATCAGAGGCTTCCGATTTTGTAAACGGACATATCCTTTATGTAGATGGAGGCATCTTAGCTTACATCGGAAAACAGCCTTAACGTTAGAATTTATTATAGGAGGCGTGAAAAAATGAAAATAGCATTAATCAATGAAAATAGCCAAGCCGCTAAAAATGAAATGATTTGTTCCGCTTTGAAAAAAGTGGTAGAACCGATGGGACATGAAGTATTCAATTACGGAATGTATAGTGCAGATGATAAGCAGCAATTGACTTATGTACAGAATGGAATTCTGGCAGCTATATTGTTAAACGCAAAAGCGGCAGATTATATTATAACAGGATGCGGTACTGGAGAAGGTGCTATGCTAGCCTGCAACGTCTTTCCAGGAGTGTTATGCGGACACATAGTAGATCCATCCGATGCCTATATGTTTGCTCAAATCAATGATGGAAATGCAATTGCTTTACCATTCGCAAAAGGATTTGGCTGGGGGGCTGAGTTAAACCTTCAATATATTTTTGAGAAATTATTTCTAGGCGAAAGCGGACAGGGCTATCCAAAAGATAGAGTAATCCCAGAACAACGCAACAAGAAAATTTTAGATGAAGTTAAAAAAGTAACTCATCAAGATATGATGACTATTTTAAGAAATATTGATCAAGAGTTATTAAAAGGTGCAGTAAGTGGAGAACGATTCCAAGAATACTTCTTTGCAAATTGCAAAAATGACGAAATTGCAGACTATATCAAGCATGTATTAGCTTAACTATTAAACAAGTAAACAGGCACAAAACGTACCGATCACACATATTGGGATTGTGAGATGTATTTCTGGAAAATAATTAAATATACATAAATATGGTAAATTTATAGTTATGCCCTAAAGTTCAGAACCTAATGAACTTTAGGGCATTTGTTGTTTGGAAGCACTCGAAGTTTAATCGTTGCACTGTGCAGGCGCTCAGGACTTTCCGGATGGCTATAAAATGATATCTTGTCTTTTGTCAATTTGGTGGAGGTAATAGCCCCGGCGCATGTGCGCAATATCATCATACAGCAATACAAGAAATGTTGAAAATTTATAAACCGTGATTGAATATGACATACTGTTGTCTTATTGCCTTCTGTACAATAAAGAAAAACAGGAGGTGATATAAAAATGACTATGGATTTTATTCAAGTCGATCAGGACAAGTGTACGCGCTGCGGCATCTGTGCGGCCGTTTGCCCGGGTATCATTAGCATGGGAGCTCATGGGCCACAGGCAATCCGCAATCTTTGCGTAAGCTGTGGTCAATGCGTGGCGGCTTGCCCGCAGGGCGCGCTTGATAATCGGAATGCACCGCTGGCTAATCAGGTAGTACCGAAACGTACCATAGACATGGATGAAGAGACCGCAGCCTATTTTTTGAGTTCCCGCCGTTCCATTCGCAACTATCTAGAGAGGCCTGTACCCCGGTCTGAACTAAAAAAGATTCTCAATATTGCCAGGTTGGCTCCCTCGGCTTGCAATTCGCAGGGTGTTGCTTACCATGTGGTGGATCATCCGGATACATTGCGGCAAATTACAGCCGCAGTGATAAACTGGACAGAAAGTGAATTAAACCGTCCTTCCGAAATGGCGGCATCCAAATATGCCCGCAATACGTCCATGATGGTGGACATCTACCGCCGGAACGGCGAGGATGTTGTCCTGCGTTCAGCGCCAAGTTTAATCATAGCCATTGCGGATAAGGAGTCCTATGCTTCTGCCCGGGATAACACGTATATTGCATTTGCCTATACCCAGTTGTTTGCAACGGCAATCGGCCTGGGAACGTGCTGGGCCGGGCTCTTTGAATATTGTGCCGCTTCCGGTTATGAGCCGATTCTTACTCTGTTGAATCTGCCGCCAGATAAGATCGTGACCAGCGCCATGATGGTGGGCTATCCACAATATACCTACCAACGTCTGGTGGGCAGAAATCCGTTGCAGGTTACCTGGCAATAGCTATGCGAATAAAACCGATTTAGGGAGAGAAAACTATTCAAAGTTGGGGCAGTTTTCCTAATTTTCAACGAGCTAAGAAAGGAAGATGTAATTATGGCTAATAGATTAATAGATAAAAATGAATTTGATGGCAAGCGAGTTTTAGTTACAGGTGGAACAAAAGGTATGGGAGAAGCAATTGTTAAACGCCTTGCCCGTGCCGGTGCGACGGTTATTACTACGGCACGTACTGTTCCGAGCGATCTTGAAGCATCAGTTCAGTTTATTCAAGCAGATGTCAGCAAACCTGATGGGATAGAAACAGTAGTTAATGGAGTACTTGAACGCCTCGGTGGTATAGATATTTTAGTAAATAATGTTGGTGGATCTTCTACTTCAGCGGGTGGAGCTCTGGTCATGAGTGATGATGACTGGAAGCAAGTATTTGATGCTAATTTGTTTTCTGCTGTTCGCCTAGACCGGGCACTTTTACCAGCAATGATTAAGAATGGCTTTGGGGTTATTGTTCACATGACATCTATTCGTCGTCGCTTCCCGGCAACGGAAACTTTGGTATACTCAGCAGCAAAAGCTGCTTTAGCAAACTATAGCAAAGGACTGGCAAATCAGGTGGCGCCTTATGGAGTACGTGTCAATACTGTGGCTCCAGGGTTTATAGAAACCAAAGCAGCGGAGCGGCTTATTCAACGCTTAGCGGATCATTCCGGTACGAATTATGACAGTGCAAAACAGGAAATGATGCATTCGCTTGGCGATATTCCTCTTGGCCGGCCAGGGCATCCCGAAGAAGTTGCCGAATTAGTTGCTTTCTTGGTATCCGATCGAGCTTCCTATATTACTGGATGCGAGCATGTCATTGATGGTGGAACACTGCGAACAATATAGTTAACTGTCAGGTGGAAAAATGCGAGTACAAAATAAGCAAACAAAAGGAGAAGAAAGTATGATGATCAAATTACCGTCGATTATTGAAGCGTTTGTTCAGGGGAAGAATAATCACGATAGTGAGGCCGTGGTTGCTTGTTTTACAAATGATGCGGTTGTTCATGACGAGGGGCAGGAATTTCGCGGGACAGCCGCTATCCAAAAGTGGCTTGATGCCAGTATTGCAAAGTACAAATTTACATTGAATGCGAAAAAGCTTGTTGATATTGACGAAGAAACGGTTCTTACCGCCGAAGTTTCTGGTGACTTTGAAGGAAGTCCCGTTCCGCTTGACTTTCATTTTACAATTAGGGAAGGCAAAATCGACAGGTTAAGTATTTTGTTGGCCGGCAAATAGTTTAGAGAACAAATTTCAGTACACGGTTCTTATCTAGCAACTCTTCATAAATAAAAATATCTTGAAGCTTGTAACGACTCATGGAATTCGACCGCAAATCGGCGAAGTTCTGCCTATGGAGCAAGCGGAAAAATGTAAAAATATTAAAGGATTTAGCCTTTATAAAGAGAAGCTACCCATATGAACTTAGTTAGTAAATTATGGGCAGCTTCTCTTTTAGTTAATTGACATCCCGATAAAAAGAACCTGTTCCCGTGTCCCTTCGAATACTCTGAGGAGGTTAGTCGGATTAAGAAGTTACAAACACACTTGAAGATTTTATCACCAGATATCCCGAGAGAATTATCCGAAGTTACATTTCCAGTTAGAAAGATTTGTGATGAGGACTATTTCGAAATGGGAATAATCAGTAATTGTATAATTGAGAATGAAGTGGCAACGCATGTGTTTTTTGATAAGTTCATATTTAAAAATGTTGTCTTCCAAAAAGTTAATTTTAGCGGATTAGAACTGACCGATGTTATTTTTGAAAAGTGTGATTTATCAAATATAGACTTTAATGAAGCCAATATGCATCAAGTCGAAATGAGAAATTGCAAAATTGTAGGAATAAATTTAATGGGAGCAACATTGCGCAATGTGTTATTTGATAACTGCTATGGGGATTACGCTAACTTTCGTAATGTAAATTGCAAACAGGTGAAGTTTCATAACAGTTCATTAGCCAATGCAGATTTTTATACATCGACATTACTCAAAGTGCATTTTTCTAATTCAAGTTTAGAACAGATACAGCTATCGGGTACTAAGTTGGCAGGCATTGATTTAAGTAGCTGTGAGTTTAGACAGATTGGTGTTACCATCGAAGATGTGCAAGGGTGTATCGTTTCTCCACAACAAGCAGTTGGCTTCTCAAAACTATTTGGCTTGATTATCAACGAATAAATTGAACCCTTCGAATAATAGTCCCTGTACCCGTGTTTTGTAAAATTGAGCGAACAACAGGAATATCGCGTTTGCTTGCCACCAGCCGATGGCTTGTTTCTACAAATGCATTTGATTATAATGAGAGAATTTTGGAGAAATTCCAGCTAGGAGGTCCCACTGTCTTATCATGCGTTCTTTTTCCTGGAGAATATTTTTTTCATAAACAGATAATAAAGCTTGTCCATCGATATCCTTACCCTGCACATATATCTGCTTGATTGCTTCAGACGCTGCACAACCACTTACCAAGGCACTCGAAACCCCTTCGCCCATTGGGTTGAGAAAATTAGCCGATTCTCCCGCAAACAACACTCTCCCCCTTCCTAGATCAAGGGGACAATCCGTTTCAACCTCTGGTATAATCCAACGTTCTTTTTTACTGCAAGACTGTATTTTTGCATTGTAAGTAGATATAAGAAATGAGAGAAATTGCGCGTAATAACTTTCAATTTTATTTACGTCTTTCACACACACTCCAAAAATAAGAAAATCGTCCTTAACATTAACCCATGCATCATGCTCTGAAAATTGGGAATGTAAAAATGCATGAAAAAATTTATCATCGAGATCAATAGTCCCTTTACAGAAAGTCTGATACGTTATAATATTTCTACTTAAAACATTTAATAAACTTTTTTTAATCACGCTTCCGGCTCCATCACAAACAATGACTGCCTTTGCGTTTTCATAGTATTTTGTATCACCTTTCAAATGGACTGCCACATATTTCTCTTTTTCTTCACAAGAAAGTGCTAACGTCGATGGTCTAAATTCAACACCGTTATCTATAACTTGTAAAGTTAACCAATGATCAAAAGCGCTTCTCCATATGTTAAGACCTTTACTTTCGAATTTAAAGGATAGGTTCTCTTCATTGTAGATAATAATACCCTTTGTTATGCTCGGACTGCATAGTACAGTATCAGGTATTTTTCCAAATTCACTTTCTACTAAATCAATGGATCTTTCTATCAAGATTCCTGAACATGACTTTTCCCTTGGTACCTGCATCTTTTCGACCAATAGAACCTTATAACCGGTTCTCGCTAATCTTTTAGCAGCCATGCAACCTGCGGGTCCAGCGCCTATCACTATTACATCATACAAAACAATTTTCCTCCTTAATGAAAATCAATGGGACATTCACTACCTAGGTTTTTCAATCTTGTGTACTCCAATCTGCAATTTCTAGTATGAAAGAAATCACAGTAACGGCTCTTCCAAGTCAGTCTTCTTGTCTCAGTTACGCCATACATTAGAAGTTTTTCTTTAAAAAACAGTATTTCATAATTTATACTCTATTTACCATTAAAATACAAAATTCCTGCAAAGCTAGTCTGCTCAGCAGTAAGGGAGCCTCAAACTGCCCGATGGAGAAAAATCAGAATATATTTTCAAAAGTTATTTAATTAATTTAAATAAGTATATTCACAAAATTATAAAAATGTATTATACTACGATTACCTCACAAAATAGATAGAATTATCAATATTTTGTGAGGTATGGAAAATATGGGGCAAATTTAGTTAGGTGGTGATATAAAGTAAAGGCGAGGAGTTAGGTGAGAGAAGAGCATGCAGAATAATCGAAATTTTAGTATGGATTGTAGTAATGTGAAAAAATAAGAAGCAACAAGAGGAGCATATCTCGATGAGCAAATTAACTTTGAAAGAAAAAGTATCCTATGGTTTAGGTGATTTCGGTAATGGTTTTATGTTTGATATGGGACAGATTTATCTACTCAAATTCTACACAGATGTCTTTGGTATTCCAGCAGCTGTAGCTGGGAGCATCTTTTTGCTCACTAAAATATTTGATGCGTTTATGGATCCAATCGCTGGTGCTTTTATTGATGCACGAAAAGCTGATCCTCGAACAGGGAAATTCAGAAAAATCATGTTTACCAGCAGTATTTTTCTTGGTATATTATCCATATTTGTCTTTATGGCTCCCGACCTTTCTCCCACTGCAAAAATGATTTTTGGCTATGCCACCTACATGGCGTGGGGTGTTGGATATTCCTTTACCAACGTTCCTTATGGGGCATTAGGAGCTGCTATGACACAAGATCCTAATGATCGAGCATCCTTGGCATCTTGGCGTCAAGCTGGTTCTCTGGGAGCATTGCTCATTACCAGTGTAATGGTAGTACCTCTAATTAAACAATTTTCAGATCCACGTGTAGCATGGCCAGTAGTAGTTGCCCTTACTTCAGTTATCGGTGTTACAGCCTTTTATTTCTGTTTTAAAAATTGTAAAGAAGTCATTGTTGGTAAAAGTCTTGCTTCAGGTGAAAAAATCTCTATCAAAGCAATGGCTAGATCCGTCTTTACCAATCGACCATTATTGGCACTCATTTTAATGACAATCTTCACAATTTCGGCTTATAATATTAAATCTGCAATGATGATCTATTATTGCCAATATAATCTTGGTGATATTAGTTTGATGCCTTACATTAGTTTCATCACAATCGGATGTTCCTGCTTAGGGATTACCTTAATTCCTAAATTAACCAAACGATTTGGCAAGAAAAATACAGCTCTCATTGGTTTTGGTGTTAGTGTTGTTGCTGATTTAATTAACTTCTTGATTCCAGGCGATTTGGTAACGTTTACGATTTTAGCAAGTATTGCTTTTATTGGAATCAGTATTCCTAATGGCGTTACTTGGGCTTTTGTTTCTGATTCCATTGATTATGGTGAATGGAAAACAGGTGAAAGAAGAGAAGGGATCACATATTCATTCTTTAATTTTGCACGAAAAATAGCACAATCCGTTTCTGGTTTCGCTTCTGGTATCGGTTTGTCTCTTGTGGGCTATGTACCAAATGTACAGCAGACAGAAAAAGCTCTAGGTGGAATCAAGGGGTTATTGCTTTTATATCCAGCAGTGACCATATCTTGCGCAGCACTTGTAATCGGGATTTTATATACTTTAAGTGATAAAAGACATGGAGAAATGATAGAAGAATTAAAAAATAGACCTGCTTAACAATAAAATCATAAGTAAGAGGTTGATAAATAGTTAGAATATGATATTATTAAATCAACTTAATTAATTAATTTAATTAAGTTGATTTAATGGAGGTGTTTGAGAAAATCATGCCAGAAGTGATAACTATTGGAGAAAGTATGGTTATGTTTATTGCAAAGCAAGGAGAATCACTGGAATTAGTTTCAGATTTTTCCCGCCATCTCGCTGGGGCGGAATCTAATGTTGCAATTGGTTTAGCTAGATTAGGGCATCAGACTGGATGGATAAGTGCAATTGGTAATGATCCTTTTGGCACGTATATATGTAATACTATTTCTGGTGAAGGTGTCGATACATCTGCTGTAACTGTATCATTGGTGCATTCTACAGGTATGCTTGTGAAAGAACGAAATGATGGGGGAGATCCCCAAGTGTATTATTATCGGAAAGATTCAGCTGCAGCCAATTTCACACTCGAGATGCTGCAAGAACGTTATTTTGAGAATGGAAAAATACTTCATATAACAGGGATCTTTCCAGCCCTTAGCCCTAGTACTAAAGACGCACTATTCACCGCCATCAAGATGGCAAAAAAACATGGTCTTATGATTTCCTTTGATCCTAATATCCGCCTAAAACTCTGGACGGCTCAAGAAGCAAAGGAAACACTGTTGGAAATTGCTGAAATGTCGGATTTAATATTACCAGGATTACACGAAGCTGAATTATTGGTAGGAACAACTAACTGGGAACAGGTTTCAAAGTTTTTTCATGAGAAAGGCAATCAATTTGTCATCATGAAAAATGGTGCTGATGGTGCTTATTATTCCATTCGTGAAAGGGATGGGTCTATATTAGAAGGTTACGAAAAAGGTTTTAAAGTGGAGACGGTCGTTGATACGGTTGGTGCTGGCGATGGTTTTGCTGTTGGCCTATTATCGGCCATGCGCGAAGGTTTATCTTTGGGCGAGGCCGTTAGACGGGGCAATGCTATTGGTTCTATGGCTGTAATGGTCAGAGGCGATTATGATGGATACCCAACGCGCGAGCAGCTAGAGGCTTATTTGGCGAAGTAGTTTGCTATGGCGTGACGAGATAGAGATAAAAATTTATTTAGGGAGGGATTAGTTTGATACCTAGAATTAATGTATTACAAAAACTGATGCAGTCAGGGGTAGTTGCTGTAGTTCGAGCACAGAATTCTGAGCAGGCCATTAAGATCACTGAGGCATGTATGAAAGGCGGTATTGCTGCCATTGAAATTACCTTTACCATTCCAGAGGCAGCCCAAGTGATTGCGGATTTGCGGAAAGCATATTCACCGGAAGAAATGATTATTGGGGCAGGAACGGTTCTTGATCCTGAAACAGCTAGAATTGCCATTTTAGCAGGCGCTCAATATATTGTCAGTCCATCCCTAAATCTGGAGACAGTTAAGTTATGCAATCGTTACCAAGTTCCTGTTATGCCTGGAGCTATGACCATTGCTGAAGTTATTGCCGCCATGGAAGCGGGTGCTGATATCGTAAAAATATTCCCAGGTGATGCCTTTGGACCATCTTTTATTAAAGCCATTAAAGGACCAATTCCACAAGCACCACTCATGCCAACTGGCGGCGTGAATTTAGAGAATGTGGGAGAATGGATTAAAGCCGGTTGCGTCGCTGTTGGGATTGGTGGAAACTTGACAGCGGGTGCTAAAACTGGTGATTATCAGTCTATTGAAGAGATTGCGAAACAATTTATTGGAAAAGTACGTGCTGCTCGCGGTTTATAAAAGATAAATTTTAAGGGGGAGTTAAGGGTGAAAAAATTAAATAGTTCATTAGTGAATGGGGATTTTTCATTTCCAAGTGATTTAAAATCACAAAAATATCCAGGGGATTTGCCTGAACGTGTGATTCAGTTTGGTGAAGGAAATTTTCTAAGAGCTTTTGCCGATTGGATGATTCATTTATTAAATCAACAAAATTTGTTTAATGGTCGTGTCGTAGTGGCGCAGCCCATTAAAGAAGGACTTGCTGATATGGTCAATGAACAGGACGGTTTATATACTCTTTTACTACGTGGATTACGCGACGGACAGCCAGTGGAAGAAAAGGAAGTTATCAGTTCCATTAGCCGTTGTTTAAACCCTTATACCCAGTGGGATGCCTATTTAAAATGTGCAGAGGATCCATTAATTGAATATGTAATTTCCAATACGACAGAAGCTGGTATTACCTTTGATCCAACAGATGAGTTTGAAAATCAGCCACCTACTTCCTATCCAGGAAAATTAACGTCTTATTTATATCATCGTTTCCAATACTTTAAGGCAGATGCAAGTAAAGGGATGGTCATTTTACCTTGTGAATTAATTGATCGAAATGGCGATAATTTGAAGAAAGCTGTATTACAATATGCAGAGCTTTGGAAGTTGCCCCAAGAGTTTTCCCGTTGGGTAGCTGAAAATAATCACTTCTTAAATACGTTGGTGGATCGGGTGGTAACTGGTTATCCAAGAGATGAAATCAAAACGATCATTGACTCTTTAGGTTATGACGATTCTCTAGTAAATACAGGAGAGTTATTCCATTTGTGGGTTATTGAAGGACCCAAAGAATTATCAGAGAGATTACCCTTCCACAAAATTGGCCTTAATGTTGTATGGACGGAAGATATGACCCCTTATCGAACTCGGAAAGTAAGGATTTTAAATGGCGCTCATACTGCATCTGTACCAGCAGCATTTTTGTATGGTTTAGATACAGTTGGTGAAATGATGGATCATGAAGTGATGGGTAAGTACGTACGACAAATTATCCAAGAGGAAATTATACCTTCGATTAATCTGGATAAAAGTATGCTAGAAGAATTCGCTAGTGCCGTAGTGGAACGATTCAAGAACCCTTATATCAAACATTATTTACTCAGCATATTGTTAAATTCTTCATCTAAATTTAAAGCCCGGGTTTTACCATCTATTCTTGAATATCACACATTAAATGGCAGTTTGCCAGAACAATTAGTTTTTTCCTTAGCAGCTTTGATTGCCGTGTATAAAGATGGAAAAGTAGATGGCAATGGCATGCAAGCACGTAGAGAAAAAGATGAATTTATTATGAAAGATGATGTATGGGCTTTAGAATTTTTTGCAACAGCATGGTCCAGTTTTGATGGCAGTCAACAATCGGCCGAACAAGTCGCGAAACAAGTGTTGCAGAATACAAAATTATGGGATAAAGATTTATCTGAAATTGATGGCTTTATTGAGTGTCTTGGCAAATATTTATTTAAAATTACCAACCTTGGTATGCAAAAAACAGTTGCTGAGCTAGTGAAGTAAGGGAGCGGTAAGCTCTGATATGGAGGGGTTATTTTGTTATTAAATCGAATTAATTCTCATGACAACGTTGCCGTTGCAATCGAAGAACTTACTGCGGGTGAAACCTATCTGGTCGGTAGTATGGCAGTCACTGCAACTGCCACCATTCCCAAAGGTCATAAAATTGCCTTAGAAAATATTCCAGTAGGGGCGAATATTATTAAATATGGTTTTCCTATTGGACACGCCATCCAAGAAGTAGCGATGGGGGATTGGGTTCACTCTCATAATGTGAAAACCAATTTAGGAGATATTTTAGAGTACCAATATCGTCCAGTAGGCGAAGAAAGTAAAAGTGAGTCTCTGCCCAGAACCTTTAAAGGCTATCCTAGAGCCAATGGTAAGGTTGGGGTGCGTAATGAAATATGGGTTGTTCCTACCGTTGGCTGTGTGAATCGCACAGCCCAGCTCATTGCGCGTGGTGCCAGTGAAAAATTCCAAGCCGTAAAACATATTGATGGCATTTATGAATTTACTCACCCTTACGGCTGTTCTCAATTAGGAGAAGATCATACCAGCACCCAACGAATTCTGGCTGATTTAGTGAATCATCCCAATGCCGCTGGCGTATTGGTTCTAGGGCTTGGCTGTGAAAATAATTATATCGAAGAATTTAAAAAAGTGTTAGGACCTTATGATGCTAACCGAGTGAAGTTTTTAGTTGCCCAGGATGTAGAAGATGAAGTGGAAAGTGGTATCAAAGCCATTTATGAATTGATTGAGCAGACAGCAAAGGATCAACGAGTGGATTGTTCCATTTCAGAGCTAGTAGTGGGTTTAAAATGTGGCGGTTCCGATGGTTTTTCTGGTATTACTGGCAATCCCCTCGTTGGCGAATTCTCGGATAAACTAGGGGCAAGCGGCGGTACAAGCGTCTTAACGGAAGTTCCAGAAATGTTTGGTGCAGAAACCATTTTGATGGATCGCGCCATCAACGAAGAGGTTTTTGGCAAAATTGTTCATCTGGTGAATGATTTTAAAAAATACTATGAAGATCATAACCAACCTATTTACGAAAATCCATCCCCAGGGAATAAAAAAGGCGGAATTACCACTCTGGAAGAAAAATCCCTAGGTTGTACGCAAAAAGGCGGCCGGAGTCAAGTTGTTGATGTTTTAGGATACGGTGATGTGGTAAAAAATAAAGGTCTTACTCTGCTTAGTGCTCCGGGCAATGATATCGTAGCTGCAACCGCATTGGCAGCTTCTGGTTGTCAGATTATCTTATTTACCACTGGCAGGGGAACGCCCCTTGGCACTGCTGTGCCAACTATGAAAATTGCAACCAATAGTGATATCTTTACCCGCAAAT
Source organism: Pelosinus fermentans JBW45 (assembly GCF_000271665.2). Classification (GTDB taxonomy): domain Bacteria; phylum Bacillota; class Negativicutes; order DSM-13327; family DSM-13327; genus Pelosinus; species Pelosinus baikalensis. The sequence continues at coordinate 342,852 of NZ_CP010978.1, forward strand.
CCAATTGGATGGATTTTGATGCCGGTGTATTGCTAGAAGGGCAATCGATGGAAGATACTGCGGAAAAATTATTGCAGCAGGTGATTGACGTAGCTTCTGGATCTTTAACAAAGTCTGAGAAAATGGGATTCCGTGATATTGCGATCTTTAAAAATGGCGTTACGCTATAAAAAATAAAAAAGTAAGAAGGGAGCCTTTATTATGAAACCATTTATGGGAGAAAACTTTCTGCTAGAAAATGATTCAGCAGTCAAACTTTATCACGAATATGCAAAAGGGATGCCGATTATCGATTATCATTGTCATTTAGATGCAAAAGATATTTTTGAGAATAAACGCTTTAAAAACATTACTGAAGTTTGGTTGTATGGCGATCATTACAAATGGCGAGCCATGCGCAGTGACGGTACGGATGAAGAAAGCATTACAGGCAGTGCAACAGATTATGAAAAGTTCTTGGCGTGGGCGAAAACCTTAGAAAAATGTATTGGTAATCCTCTTTATCACTGGACGCATCTAGAACTTCAACGCTATTTTGGAATTTATGAACCTTTAACAGTCAAGACTGCTCATGATATATGGGAAAAAGCCAATGCCCTATTAGCTCTTGATGAATATAGTGCCCAGGGAATGATTGAAAAGTCCAATGTAAAGTGTGTTTGTACAACGGATGATCCAGGAGATTCTTTAGAATATCATCAAAAAATTCGCGAAGACGCTAGCATTAAAGTTAAGGTATTTCCTACTTTCCGTCCAGATAAAGGCATGGAATTAAATGCTTCTGGCTTTACCCAATGGATCGAGAGAGTTGGTTTGGCGGCAGGAATAACAATTACTAATTACAATGAATTTTTACAAGCTCTTGCTAAGCGGATTGAATTCTTCCATGAAATGGGCTGCCGCGCAGCTGATCATGCTTTAGAAAAAGTTCCTTATCTAGAAAGTTCACAAGAGGTTTTAGAAGCAATATTTGCTGACGCCTTGCAGGGGAAAGTGATTGGCGATGCTGATCTAGAACGTTATAAGACAGCTGTATTACAATTTTGTGGAAGAAAGTATGCAAACTTAGGTTGGGCGATGCAGCTTCACATTGGGGCACTACGGAATAATAATACGAAGATGTTCAAAAAAATGGGCCCAGATACTGGATTTGACTCGATTCATGATCATCAAGTAGCCTTTTGTTTGTCAAGATTATTAGATTCTTTAGAAATAGAAGGGTGCCTGCCAAGAGTTATTTTATACACCCTCAATCCAAAAGATAATGGGGTTTTAGGAACTATGCTTGGTAATTTCCAAGCTGGGGGTATCCCAGGGAAAATGCAATTTGGTACAGCTTGGTGGTTTATTGACAATAAAACAGGCATGATTGAACAGATGATTTCTCTAAGCAATTTAGGCCTATTAAGTCGTTTTGTTGGCATGGTTACGGATTCTAGAAGTTTCTTGTCCTATACACGTCATGAATATTTTAGAAGAATTCTCTGTAATTTATTGGGGACATGGATTGAAAATGGAGAAGTAGCTGCTGATTTTGACATGGTTGGCGAAATTGTGAAAGACATTTCCTTTAACAATGCAAAAGCATATTTTGGTTTTTCATTAGAATAATAGAGAAAAAATAGACACCAAGTTAAGAAAAATGGCATCTCTGCTGGTAAATCAGAAGAGATGCCATTTCACTTCCAAGGAAAAATTTGAAGCCAAAAAAATCTGCAGGAATTCCGCTTTATATAGAGAATGTTAACAAACGGATAATTAATTAACATAATAAAGTTTTTTTCTTAAATGGAAGTAAGGTGAAAAAATGGTAAAAAAACCTGGTAATAGTAAATATGTTAAAAATTTAAATAGAATGACTGTTCTTAATATCATCAAAGAAAATGAATTGGTATCTCGCCAGCAATTAGCTCAATTAACAGGCCTAACGCCACCCGCCATAACTGGTATTATTCGAGAATTACTAGAGATGGGATTTGTCATGGAAGTGGGGCTTGGAACCTCCCAAGGTGGACGAAAGCCCATGAAGCTTAAATTTAATGCTAAAGCTGGTTATGTCATTGGAGTTGAGATCACAAGTCATGAAACGGTGCTTGTGATCGCTGATTTGGAGAATGCTCCCATTCATAGTATAACCCTGGATCTTAATATGACGGAACCGGATATTGGCATTCCTCAATTGATAGAGGCCCTAGGGCAAGTCCTTTATAGTGAAGAAAACCGAAACAAGAATTTTTTGGGCATCGGAATTGCTTTCCCTGGACTTTTAAGTGCTAGAGAAGGGATCGTGAAGCGTTCCATCAACTTAGGGCCTAATTGGCGTCAGTTTCCTTTGAAGGAAACATTGAAAAATGAAATGAAATTGCCCATATTTATTGAAAGCAACGCCAAATCTTCGGCCTTGGCGGAATGGTGGTTTGGTGGTGGTATCAACTTTAGAAACCTAGTCTACGTCAATCTAGGTGAAGGGATTAGTGCTGGTGTTATTAGTGCTGATCGAGTGATACAAGGTGCTCAAGGGCATGCTGGAGAGATTGGACATAGTTTCATGATGGAAAATGGTCCTTTATGTAATTGTGGGAATCGAGGTTGCTTAGAAGCCATCTGTGGCATTCCAGCATTACTACGCAAAGCAAATGATGAATTAGCAATGATAAACCCTCAAGATCCTCTAAAAATAGTTTGGGAACAGAATGGAAAAATTGGCATTGAAGATATTTTGAAATCGGCAAAGAGTGAAGGGTCTTACTCATGGGAACTCTTGCAACAAGTGGGGAAATACGTAGGTTTGGCCATCGCCAATGTCGTTAATATGTATAATCCAGAAGCAATTTTTATTGGTGGTAAATTAGGGGCAGTGGCAGAAACTTTCATTAATCCTATTAAAGATATGGTAAACAATCATTCTTTTCCTGAGGTTGCGAAGTCAGTGCAGATCAAAATCTCAGATCTTGGCGTACATTCTGGAGTAATTGGCTCTTGTGCCTTGGCTTTGCGTGAACTGCTGCATTATGATTCCACAGTTTTAGAAGATTATCAGTTGATGCTAAAAGAAAATCCTCGAAAATAGTTGACATAATAATTAGTGGATGATCCGATAATTCAGCTGGCTAGAGAGTTTGACTACGAATCAAAAGGCCGTAGGTTCCAGGAAAGGTCTCTTTTCTTATTATCTATAACAAGAGGAGAAATCGAAAGACGATTTCCGCATAAAAGGTACGTGCTAAATAAGCAATAAGAAAAAGCTGGTTTTCAATTACGAAAACCAGCTAAACTTTTAAAAGTAAAATACAGTACTCCAATCAAAATTCCCTGATGCTTCTACACTTTTAGGCCAATTTGCGCACCATTGTGGGACAATAGGATTTTCTACTCTGTCTAAGCTTGGTGTGTATGGCTTTATATCTAGTATAGGAGTTCCGTTTTCTGCATCAATAAAAGACAGGCCTATAATCCCATTTTGAGTATCCAAATGAGTGATATATGCACAAGATTGTGCTATCGGATTCGGACGTTCTGGTGAACGCGTCGCAAAAGTACCTAATGTTTCAGGTGAATTTTTATAAGGACTGGTTTCAATAAGTTTTGAGCGAGAATCTATATTATCATTCTTATCAAACCACCAAATTACATTGACATAACCAAATCCTTCCAGGTTGGTTAGTGCAGGAATAAACTCTTTTTTTATCTCTAATTGTGCCCCTCTATCGCCTACACGCACTACTCCAATTGGTCTAATAACAAATTGTTCCATAAATAAAGCTCCTTTTCGTTTTATTTACGGCGCCGTTACATATAGTATATCAAGTGGATTTTACACTTCAAGCTTTTTTCACATATAGAACCAGAAGTTAACAAATGATCTTTATTTCTCGGCATCATCTTTGTTATTATTAAATAGTTTCATAGCTGGTTGTAAATTTAATGGTCTGGAGGAGAGCATTGTCTCAGACCAAACGAAAATACCTTCCACGTAAATTTTAAAAGCCACATTGTAGCTACTGGTATGGGACCATACTAGTTAAAAGCCACCTGACCCGTTTGGAAAGGAGAGTAAATAATGAGTAAGCAATGCATGAACTATATAGAAAAAGCTGTGGAGTTGCAGAAACAGGCAAATAAGGTAATTGAAGATCTTCAGATTAAGGGGCGATGGGAATTAGTAGGGAATACAATCTTGGTCGGCTCGGCAAATTTTGGACTAATGACAACTCCTAATCTGGATTTTGAAATTTATGTGAAAGAACCTGATGTTCGCATAGGGTTTGATACGGTACGGGAATTGGCAGTTATTCCAGGAGTGAAACAAATTCAATTCCTTAACTTTATGGAAACTTCTGATCCAGGGTTTTATTGGCGTATTGATTATCAAGATCAACAGGGTATCATGTGGGATATTGACAATTGGCTTGTGCCTTTCAGCCATCCTCATGCTGGAATGGCCGAGAGGTTTGCTAAAGCAATGAAACAGGCATTGACTGATGAAACTAGACAGATAATTTTAGAGATAAAATCCCAAATGACACTAGAAAATAAGTGCCGAGGGATAGATGTGTATAAGGCAGTTCTTAGTGGCGGAGTGCGTGATAGAGAGCAATTTATCAAATGGATAGCAAAATATCCTCCGATTGAAATGGAAACATGGCAACCATCTATTTGATAGTTGTGATCCTTGGGGATAGCTTTAACGCTTTGGATAGACATTGGTCAAATTATTATTGACTAGTGTCTATTTTATGTTTGTGGCATGTTAACGTTCACTCTATATGGTTGCAGCAACAGCCATATTCAACGGAGCAAAAAAAGCCTCAACCTTTTCAAAATGAGGGTTGAGGCTCTTTTTCATCCTTTGCACTATGAATTTTGTCAATTTGGCTCAAGAATAATAGATGATAGTTTGAAACTTCACTATTTTATCTGAAGGGTTTCTATACGTATGTGTTTGGTCAGCCTTGAAACGAATTGCGTCACCTGCTGCCAGTGTATAGGTCTCCGTTTCCATGGTTACCTCAAGATTTCCTTCAAAGGACAATACGTATTCCTCTGATCCCCCCACATGACCGGCAGCTTCATGTACGGAATGTGGTGGCATGGTAACCGAAAATATTTCAAATCCCTTATCGTTGTCAAAAGAGAACAACGGAACTAAGGTCATTCCGTCAGTATCTATTATTGGAGTAATATCGTTTAGCCGTACCAATTCAGTAGCAGGTTGATTTGTATCAATAAGTTTACCAAAGGATACGCGAAGTCCGGAAGCAATCTTCCATAAGGTATTAACAGTCGGATTTGATTCTCCTCGCTCGATTTGTCCAATCATTGCCTTGCTGATTCCCGAAAGTTCGGATAGTTTATCAAGACTAAGTCTCTTTTTACGGCGAAGCTTAGCAAGATTTTCTCCTATTATCGGCGTCAAATCATACATAATATAATCCCTCTCTCTTGTGCGTTATTGTATACAAAAATATGTTATTGCATATTTTTGTATGTTATAATATACTTTAATTATATTATAACATACAAAATTGAAAGTGAAAATAGGGGGGGTGTCAGGTTTAAATGAGCTAGATTTAAGTTAAGTGATTTCGTTACATATTATCTAAAATTAAGGAGAAAAGGAGAAAAAGAATATGATTGATAACAAAATTAGTATCAAAGGTGACCCCGTAGTAGACATTCAGAGAGGTGCAATGGGACATCGTGCAACCTGGACTGGTTTAACATACACGAAGGCCAGAGAAGCAGGAAAGGCAGAAGAAGCAGAAATATTCATCCGTGAAGCAATCTCAGAAACTGGTATGGTTCAGGGTGCCGAAATCAAATCCAAATGCCAGGAACCGGAAAACGTTTCCTGTTTTGCAGAGACTTTCCTAACTCCGAATGTCGTCAAGACTTTTGAACTCGAATTTAAGACAAAAACTAAGGACAGAGTGGATGTGGAATTTCATCACTGTCCACTGTTGAAAGCATGGCAGGATTTAGGCTTTGATGATGCAACTTGCGAGAAATTATGCGACATGGCTATGGACGGTGATAGAAGTATTGCTAAGACCATGGGATTCAGATTCCATTTGGGAGATACCATTGCCAAAGGATGCAAGACTTGTCAGGTATCGTTTTTTAAAGGTTAGATAATTAAGCAATGACTAAAGGAGCACGCTCATGGATACGATTCAATATGATCATTATGTTAGGATATTAAAAGAAGAGTTGATTCCAGCTATGGGCTGTACGGAACCGATTGCCATTGCGTTTACAGCCGCGAAGGCAAGAGAGGTCCTTGGACAGATGCCTGAACGGATGGTTATCCGGTGCAGCGGCAATATAATTAAAAATGTTATGGGAGTTGTCGTACCTAATTCCGGTGGTCTGAAAGGCGTTGAAGTGGCAGGCATCTTAGGCGTTGTTGCAGGGAAGGCAGAACTGGAGCTTCAAGTCATCAGTCAGGTAAAACAGGAAGACATCGATAAGACCAAAATGTTATACAGCCAGGGAATCTGCAGCTGTGAGCTGGAAGAAGGAGAAGAAAATCTTTACATCCGCGCAGAAGTGACAGCCGGACAGGAAACGGCAGCTGTGGAAGTCAAAAGCAAGCACAATCACATTGCCAGAATTGAAAAAAATGGTGAGTTGGTATTTGAGCAGAATGATATTGCAACGCAAAAGTCTGGGGATAGGTCAAAGCTCAATATCAGGGACATTCTCCAGTTTGCCAATGAAGTAAATTTGGATGATGTAAGAGAAATCATTGGTAGACAGATTAAGTACAATTCCGCTATATCAGAAGAAGGCTTGACCAATAAATGGGGGGCCCAGGTGGGACTGACTTTCCTGAAACTTGGCGGTAATGATGTGCGGATCAGGGCAAGAGCGGCAGCGGCGGCAGGCTCTGATGCGAGAATGAATGGTTGCGCCCTCCCTGTAGTCATCAACTCAGGAAGCGGAAACCAGGGGATCACCTGTACTATGCCAGTTGTCGTTTATGCTGAAGATATGGGAGCAGATGTGGATACCCTTTATAGAGCTCTTGTTCTGACAAACCTTTTGTCCCTTCATCAGAAACGTTATATTGGAAACCTGTCTGCTTACTGTGGAGCCGTATCAGCCGGTGCATCTGCAGCTTGCGGCATTGCTTATCTGAATGGTGCTGATTATGATGTCATTGGAAAGACTATCATTAATGCTCTAGGGAATGTGGGCGGCATTGTGTGCGATGGAGCCAAGGCATCGTGTGCGGCAAAAATATCCAGCGCAGTAGACGCGGGCATCATGGGCTATGAAATGGCAAAAAGCAATCTGGTCTTTCCATTCGGAGAAGGACTTGTGGAGAAAGATTATGAACATACAATCCAGAATATCGGTCGTATGGGCCGCTGTGGGATGAAATCCACTGATGTAGAAATCCTTAATATTATGATAGGAAAGTAACTTCCAGATCATGAAACGAGGCTGTCTCAGAAATATAACATATGTTATGGAAAATGAACGTAGATGGGAGTTCAATGACAGGCAGTTGGTTTGGATTTAAACGGTGATTGATTAATTTTTGAGTAATAGTCAACGTTGTCTAGGGATACGTACTTAATTTAAGGGGATTTTGGTATTTGAATAGTTAACGTAACTAAACCAATGCAATTAATAGGAGGAAGGATCATATGAAAAGACGTTGGGTAGTTTTAGCCGTATCATGGATCGTATTTTTCGTAGCATTTCTCGATCGGGTAAATTTGTCGGTAGCTATGCCCCTCATATCCAAGGAGTTTTCACTATCCCCGGAACAAGTCGGATATCTATTTAGTGCATTTTTTATTACATATACCATCTTTCAGATACCAGGTGGTTATCTGAGCGACAAAGTCGGGCCCAAGAAGGTGTTGCTTGTCGCCCTAGTATGGTGGTCGATTATGACGATAGCTACAGGGGTAGCACGTTCATTTTCCCAGTTTTTTATCGTACGTGTTCTCTTTGGCATTGGCGAAGGTCTTCAACCTCCTTGCGCCTTCAAGCTAAATAGTAATTGGTTTCCCAATCAGGAACGGGCAACTGCTAATGCAATCTTTACCTCAGCATGTTCCTTTGGTCCTGCTATTGCACCGTCAATCGCTGTGGCTATTATTGGTCTCTGGGGCTGGCATGCGCTATTCTATATTTTTGGTGGATTGGGCTTTGTAATTCTTCCGTTGTTGCATTTTCTAGTAAAAAATTCTCCGGAAGAGGATTCTACTATCTCGCAAGAGGAATTTAATTATATTAAAAATGGACAAGTAGAAATAGCCCAATCAACGTCAGATGAAACTAGTGCTGGACTCATGAGTGTGTTGAAAAATCGGAATATTTGTTTATTAGCCCTTACTTATTTCGGCTTTATGTGTGCATTCTTTGGTTTATTATCCTGGCTGCCCAGTTATTTAGTAAAAGCACGTGGTTTTGAATTGGTGAAAATGGGTATCTTCTCTGGATTGCCATTCTTAGCATTGGGTATTGCCCAACCATTTGGCGGATGGCTTTCCGATAAGGTGTTTAGCGGCCATCGTAAAACGCAGGCAATTCTTGTAAATTTAGCAGCTGGGCCGGTACTTTATGGTGTGGTTGCAGCCCCAACAGAAAATATTGCTATGGGGCTTCTGGTTTGTACAGGATTTCTTGTAGGTATGGCGTTTGGTCCCTTGTGGGCTATGCCGATGGAATCGGTTAAACGTAGTTATGTAGGCATGGCAACCGGCGTTATGAATGCAGGTGGTAGTATCGGTGGTATCTTATCTCCAATTGTCATTGGATATTTGGTTGGTATGTCAGGTTATAATGCTGCATTCGTCTTTATGGGCGGCGCATTAGTCTTCACTGCTTTAGTTGTATCTTTAGTAAAATTACCTCCGAAAGCTGATGCGCGTCTTGCAACAGCTGATGAAAATTAATTTATTAACAATTTCGATACTTTACGTAAATAGAAGTGGATCTCATACAGCCGACAATCCGAGGGTCTGGGCTACGTAATTTGAAAACCAGACTCTCTGGTCTCGGCCTTTTCATTTAATGGGACGCAGGGACAGGTTGTTTGTCCCTAAAAATGAAGAATTAAGAGTCCTAAACTACAATTCTTATTGGGATAAAAGCAACTGCAGATTGACAATAGACCTAAAACAGAAATTTGCTGGTAAAATAATGTTTATAACGTAAAAATGTAGAAGGATTTAGCATTTATAAAGAGAAGCTACCCATAAGAACTTATTTAGTAAATTTATGGGTAGCTTCTCTTTTAGTTGATATACCAACTTATCGGTTTTAATTGGGACAAAGAACCTGTCGCCATTTCCCATTAATAAGCAAAAACAGTACATATGTTTTTGCTTATTAAAAAAAATAAATGTATTGGGGAATCTCGTAATAGAGGTTTTCCTTTTTTGTTACAACCTCCAAAGCAAAAAGCAAAAATAGGTAAGCGTTAAATAACTAGGTGGATAGAAAGGTTGTTGAAAAAATGGCTGTACGAGAAATATTACTCTTAGGAAATGAATCTCTCTATAATGTTTCACGAGAAGTTACTGAAGATATGGATAAAAGAATTCAGGTAGTTAATGATTTACACGATACAATTATAAATTTCAGAGAAAAATATGGCTTTGGTAGGGCTATTGCTGCTCCTCAAATTGGAGAATTTTTAAGAATTATCTATATGAATTTTGATAATAAATCATATGCCCTAATTAACCCCAGATTGGAATTTGGAGAAGAAGAGTTCCAAGTGTGGGATGACTGTATGAGTTTTCCCGGATTAGAAGTAAAGTTAAATAGATATAAAAAATGTAGAATATTTTATAAGGATCTACGATGGAATGATTGCTTTTTAGAATTTGAAGATGATTTGTCTGAACTAGTTCAGCATGAATATGATCATTTAGATGGGATCTTAGCAGTACAAAGAGCAATAGATAATAAATCATTTAGAATTAACCCTGAGAAATCAGGATGTTTTTAGCATAGCCTAACAGCCAAAAACAATAAACCCAATTACTTACTTCACGAAAAGAGCCCATAGTTACTAAAGCATGCCAATAATCCAGTAGATTGGTATCCATGGGGGAGCAGAAGCGTTTCAGAAATTTCTGCGTTCATTGACGAAACAGGTTATAGGGTGTAGAATAGACAATATTGAAAAGAATATTTTGGCAAACCAATTGAAAAGTTGGGACGCAAAGCTATGGGTCTAATGACGAGTTGTCTATGATTGCCAGGTTGCTAGTGAATCATAAATTAAGTGAATCGTGATGAGTTAATTAGCACTTGCCTTGGGCGGGTGCTATTTTTTATGGCGGGATAAGTAGGTTCAATATAGTAAGTTGGCAATTTTGAAGATAAGTGATAAATGGATGGGGGAGAATTTTTTTATGAATTTGCTTACATGGGTGAAGAAAAGTATTCAGGTAAAGGTTACAGCTGTTTTAATAATTGGGCTATTAGTAACATTAAGCATTCTAGGAGTATGTAATTTCTACAATGCAAAAAGTATATTGGTTTCAGATGCTGAGGAGGATCTTGTCCATAGAGCACATGCCTATGCTGAAGACATTGGGACGTGGAAAGATACTCGTGAAATTGAGGTTTCCATATTGGCAACGAATCAAAGTGTTGTTAACGGAGATACGCAGGGGGCACTTGCTTATTTAAAAGAAGAGACCAAACGAAATCCTATTTATTCACGGTTTTGGCTTGTAGATGCAAAGGGGCAATCCATTCATACATCAGGGGATAGAACAAATATCGCTGATCGTGAATATTTTAAACAGGTCATGTCAACTGGCAAAGCGACAACTACCGATCCAATTATTTCTAAGGCTGATGGTAAATTGGTGGTATCTGTGGTTGCGCCAATCAAAAAAAATAACCAGATTATAGGGGCACTTGGCGGTACAGTGCCTATTGATGCTCTCATTTCACGTATTAATCAAATTAAGGTTGCACAAAGCGGTTATGCCTATGTAATTCAGGGCGATGGTTTAACCATCATTCATCCTGATAAAGACCAAATAATGAAGACAAATATATTAAAGGACCCTAATGCAAATGATCAACTTAAAAATGTAATTAATAAAATGGTAAATGCAGAAACCGGAACTGGTAATTACATAGATAAGGGCATTACGAAATACATTGCTTTTGCTCCTATTCCTGGAACGCATTGGAGCTTGGGGATCAATGTACCGGAACAAGAAATTCTTGTAAAATTGGCCCCCTTTCTAAGAGCCTCCTTTATTACAATCGGTTTGATTCTTATTGCTGCTTGTGGTTTTGGTATTCTGGTTTCAAGGAATATAACAAAGCCGATTATAAGAATGAATAAAGCAATTGAAAAAATGGCAGAAGGTGACTTAACCTTACAAGTAGCTGCTCTAGGTATGACGGCAGCACAGAGTGCCGATGGTAAAGACGAATTAGATGCAATGGAGATCCATTTTGATACTATGGTAAAAAAAATACGCAGTTTGGTTCAACAAATTGCTACTTCAGCAGAACTGGTAGCAGCATCTTCCGAGGAACTTACGGCAAGCGCAGAACAATCTTCTGTAGCTGCCAATCAAATAGCTGAAACGATAACGGAAGTATCTTCAGGCAGTACGTTTCAAATGCAAGCAGTAGATGTTGCAGAGGATGCTGTTGAAAAGATGTCTGCTAGTATACAGCAGGTAGCTGCTCACTCTGGAAATGTAGCAGCTACTGCTGAAAAGACTGCGCTTGCTGCTCAAGATGGTGGTAAGGCAATAGAAGATACTACGAAACAGATGGAGAATATTGAGAAAACAGTAATGAACTCAGCTCAGGTAGTCGAGAAACTTGGCAATCGTTCAAAAGAGATTGGTCAAATTGTGGATACCATTGCTGGAATTGCTGGTCAAACAAATCTCCTTGCATTGAATGCTGCAATCGAGGCAGCACGTGCTGGTGAACAAGGTAGAGGGTTCGCTGTGGTAGCGGAAGAAGTTCGAAAACTAGCTGAACAATCTCAGGACGCAGCAAAACATATTGCAGTACTAATTGGTGAAATTCAAGGTGATACTGAAAAAGCAGTTAACGTAATGGCCGAGGGGACGAATGAAGTCAAGCGAGGTTCAGAAGTAGTCCATATTGCAGGCAAGGCTTTCGGGGAGATATTGAAATTAATCGAACAGGTTTCCAATCAAATCCGAGATATTTCTGCTGCAATTCAGCAGGTAGCAGGTGGCAGTGAGCAAATTGTTTCCTCAATTAAAGAAATCGACAGAATCAATGGTGAGACAACAGGGTATACCCAGACTGTTTCTGCCTCAGCCCAAGAGCAGTCTGCATCAATGGAAGAGATTGCTGCCTCTAGTGAAGCTTTAGCTAAAATGTCTGAGGAACTTCGCTCTATTATAGCGCAATTTAAAGTATAAATGCTTCCTTCAAACTACTCATAATCTATCTTGTTAGTAGATTATGGGTAGATTCTCTTTAAATTTGATATAAAAATTGAATATGGAAAGATTAGCGTTAGATTTGTTATGTGGACAAGAAACCTGTCCCCGTGTCCCATTGAAAAGGGATTCACCCCTTGGCTGTATGAGGCTGACTAATAGTAATGTCTGCAGATGTTGTAGATTTTTGTCTAAACATATGATATAATTATGTCAATAGCAAGGGCGCTGTTTTCTTATTTAAGAAAAAACAGCGTCTTTTTAGTTTAGTTCAGCAAGAAAGGAAGGGGGAAAGATTTATTTGAAATAAAAAGTTACATGAATGTCTTTATAAATTTTTTAGAGGGAGAGAATTTTTTTATGATGACTGCTGTTGGTATTATTGTAGTAATTGTTACAGTTTACTTTTTGATCAAGCGTTATGATGCGCGACTGGTATTATTAGCTTCTGGTATTATTATGGCTTGTGTGGCGGGGACGCCGATGGTTTCTTTAAATGCTTTTGCAAAAGAAATGACCAATAGTGGGCTGATTCAAGCAGTTTGCTCCGTTATGGGTTTTGCAATGGTAATGAAGTATACAGAATGTGATAAACATTTAATTAATCTTATGGCAAACGGTCTTTCCAAAGTTCGACCGCTTTTAATTCCAGGTGTGGTTTTGGCTACCTATGCAGTCAATGTAGCACTACCAAGTGCTGCGGGAACGGCAGCGGCTGCAGGGGCGATTTTTGTACCGTTGATGATGTCGGCAGGTGTACATCCGGCAATGGCGGGAGCAGCGGTAAAATGCGGTACATATGGCAGTATGCTGAACCCAGGTTTGGCACATAACCCGTTTGTAGCCAAGATTGCCGGTGTAGGCGTTATGGAAGTTATCGCATTTCACTTTAAAGCGAATATTGCGTCTTTGCTTACAGCAACAATTTTGATTACGTTGATTGCTTATTACAAAAAAGAGCATAAAGGATATAAAGCCGAAGGTTTTGAGGCAGAGGCATCTTTCAAGGTAAAACTTCTATATGCGTTGATGCCGATTTTTCCGATTGTAATTCTAATTTTAGGTGCAACGGCAATTGTTCCTGCATTTAAGATGGATGTTCCACAAGCCATGGTTATCGGTTCTTTAGTTGCGCTGTTAGTAACGAGAAAAAATCCTGTTAACTTGAGCAATGCATTCTTCGATGGTATGGGAAAAGCGTATGGTGAAATTCTTGGTATTATTATTGCGGCAGGTGTATTTGTTTCTGGCTTGACAGCAATTGGACTTGTAAAAGCGTTTACCGATTCAATGCTGAGCAATCCAGCAATTGTTAAGGTTTGTGCAGCAGTTGGTCCATTTATTTTGGGATTGGTTGTTGGTTCCGGTGATGCGGCAACTTTCGCATTTAACCAAGCTATTACACCACATGCAGCAGATTTTGGTATGTCAGTGGTGCAAATGGGCAGTATGGCCACACTAGGTGGTACACTAGGGCGCACGATGTCACCGATCGCTGGTGCCACAATTATCATAGCTGGTATTGCTGGCGTCAATCCAATGGAGATCGCAAAGCGTAACTGCTTGCCAATGGTAGGTGCTATGATAGTCGGTATGTTATTCTTATTAGCGTAAATCGCATTTCGGTCTTCCGCAATTTTCCGATAAAAAAATGCCAGAGCAAATTTTGTGTGATATTGCTGATTTATCGGCAGAATTTGGCACGAAAATTATGATAAAAGATGGCTAGGAACGATTGGATTTAAATAAGACGTTTTGCCATAAACCGTATCGGTCAAAAAAATAGCAAACTAATAGTAGCCTACAACCGTTCAATGGTTGTAGGCTACTATTGTTTTTATGAAGGTTATCATAATTGAGTGAAGACAAAGGGGACGATCCTCACCAAAGGAGCGTCCCTTCTGTTTTTACATGTGTTCTTTTAAAGTAATAAAATCTTTTCGATACTTGATAATTTAACAGGAGAACTAATTCGGTATATAGAATATTAACCATGTTTCTTTCTGAAAAGGAACCATGGTTATTTTTGCATAATGGCAACTATGGTTGGCAATATAGAAAACTTATACGAGGGGTGTCGTATTGTGCGTAGGTTAATTTGTTTAATAATTGTTATTAATATTTTGCTGATTTTCATGCCGGGAAAGTCATATTGTGCTGACCCCAAGCTTGAACTGGATTGGGACTACTTGACTCACGCACACTTCAAAGACCGCTATATTGATACGGTATCACTACATATATTTGAGAATATTTCGAAAAAAAATAATAGGTCTATATATAGAGGCATTACAATTACTCGGCCGTATGGGTACATAAATGATAATAATCAGCAGTCGAAAGACAGTTCTGCAGTCGGCGTCGGTCCCGTTTACATGATTCGCCATGAAAAAAAACTTTCTGGAAAGCTATATGAAGCATTAGATATGAGCGGCGGATTTATTGTATATGACAAAATATTTCCGGCTGAAGGAAGATATTATAATTTTATGTGGCGGATCGGTCCTCGATTCATTTATAAAATCAGCGAAAACTCTTCAGTAAATATCGGGTATATGCTAATGCATGTTTCCAATGGTTTTAGAACTCATAATCCTGGATATAACGCCCAAGGAGTTTCAGTGGGGTTTGCGGCAAAATTTTAAATTGGCAAAATTCTAAGTGGAATATCTAAAGAACTGCTGCTTTATGAAAGAGAAGCTACCCATAATTACCTAAGTAGATTCATGGGGAGCTTCTCAAATACCTTACTCAGTAGTACTTCTAAGATTTCATTCTATGTTTTTAAAAGTCGTTGGAAAGTACGGGGCTCATAATCACTCGATTTAAATAACCGAAAGGGTCAATGCTATTAAAGCGACGGCTAAGCAAGCCGCAGCACTAAACTTGACCCTTTAGAACAATTTCCTAGTTAAGGCTGAAAATAGTTCACGTTATAGTTAATACTAAAATTTGAAAAATTAGAGGAGGATAAAATGGATTCAATAATGTCGTCTATCGTAAACCGCAGAAGTGTAAGATCCTATACTTCAGAGAAAGTAAAGCCAAACGATATTACTAAGATACTTACTGCTGCTAGTTGGGCCCCTTCAGGAAACAATCTACAGCCATGGAAGTTTTCTGTAGTAATGAACGATGAAGACTTAACCCAAAAGCTTTCATCACTGACGATCTACCATCACTGGGTACAAACTGCTCCTTGCTTGATAGCAGTCTTTCTCGATACAAAAACAGTAGATACTAAAATTCAAGGTATTTATCTAAAACACATCCAAGCCATCGGAGCCGCAATACAGAATATGTTACTTGCCGCCCATGAAATGGGTCTGGGGACTTGCTGGATTGGCGAGATATTAAAAAATGAACATAAGATGAAAAAACTGCTAGGAGTTTCAAACGATTTTGAATTAATGGCTGTTATATCTGTTGGCTATCCAAGTAAAGACACGATAAAATCCAAAAGAAGAGACATTTCGGAAAATATTCTAAGTTGGTTATAGGAACGAATTAGCAAATCTTTGCATAGGCAATCCTCTCAATTTTTGATTACTAAAAAGAAAGAAGTGAATAAATACAATGGAGAATCAACAAAAGGTTTTTGAAAAACTAGATGAACTGAAAATTAAATATGAGGTAATGAATCATCCAGCTGTTTATACAATAGAGGAAATGGATGAACTGGGAATTGCCAATCTGGATGATGTATGTAAAAATCTATTTTTGCGAGATTACAAAGGCAAGCGACATTTTATTGTAGTATTAGATAAAGATAAGCAAGCAGATTTGAAAAAAATGCGCGAACAACTGGGAACTACCGCTTTAAGCTTTGCCTCTGAAGAAAGATTGCAAAAATACCTGCAACTAAGTAAAGGCGCAGTAACACCTTTTGGGATAATCAACGATACGAATTGTGCTGTTGAGGTAGTCTTTGATAAAGATTTGATAGGTAAGAAGAGCCTTGGATTTCACCCAAATGAGAATACGGCAACTGTTTGGGTTTCTTTTGATGACATTAAAGAAGTGATCCAGCAAAATGGCAATAAGATCGCTTATGTAACAATGTAAATGGGACACAGGGACATGTCATTTGTGCCTGTGTCCCATTCTTTATTTCTCGGCATCATCTTCGTTATTATTAAATGGTTTCAAAGCGGGTTGCAAATTTAATGATCTGGAGGGGGACATTGTCTCAGACCGAACAAAAATACCTTCCTGCCATATCTGATATGCGTATATTATAACTCCTAGTGCGGAGGTCATAAAAACGTCTAGCATAGGGCTAACACTTTGAAATTGAATTACACCTCTATTACCTAGAAAATAATTTTCAAATACTAGAGTATAGAACAAATTTAATAAAAAATCCGCACCTACGTACAACCAAAATCGCCCATACGTAAATTTTAAAAGCCACATTGTAGCTACTGGTATGGGACCATACAGATATGGGACGTTCTGGAGAGGATAAAGCTTTACTGGATATACCCACCATCCAAATGTGATACCCGCTTCAAGAATCATTGCACTCGTAACCGTGGCAAATAGGCCAACAGGTATTAAATGGGACACAGGGACAGGTTGTTTGTCCCGAGAGATGGAAGAATTAAGAGTCCTAAACTACAATTCTATGAGAACTTTCTGAAACCCACAAAAAGGCAGTACATTGAGCATTTTTCTTTTGGAAAAAAACGATAGTGGCAGATTGAAAATCCATAGCCTATTCACCGCAATTTCCTTCTTCCTGGGCAAGCAAAAATTTTGTGGCGTAGATAGTTTCAAGGCTCAACTTGCAGTTTTTTTCTGCTGGTTGAGCCTTTTATTGCACAAAACTTTCGATTGAACCCTAAACGAACCATCCCGTGCTTTAAAGGATATTGGAAGAGTAATCAGAAATAATAGTAGAGAAGATAATTTAGTAATTATAAAAGAGAAGCTATCCATGATCTACCTTTCTAGTAGATTTATGGGCAGCTTCTCTTTAGATTTAGCATCTAAGGCATTAGCATGGCGAGTCAAATTTAATATAGAAGAATGACTTTTACAGTGTTTTCGAACGCCCCCAAGTGTCACATACGCCACCACTGTCCTATGAAATGTGCTTTACGATAGAAATTACCGAAATTTACAATTAATAATTAGTACTCCAAAGGGGTATATTTCTAATGAATCAAATTTTACCAGCAGTATCCTATGGAATAAACGATAATTACATTTCAATCTTTGATTGTCTTTGGGAGGACTATGCTTTTAAATACAGAACAACTCCGACAAAAAGCTCATGAACTTGCATTGACCCATGACCCTTATGTGAGACGCTGGTCATCAAAGCGCCTGTGGCGGGAGTTTTATAACGACATCGAAGAATTACGCACGTTTATTCGCTCTCTGCAGGAAGGTGATGCAAGTTGTTTGCAGCCCGCAGAAGAATGGCTTTTGGATCATGCTGAATTCATCGACGAACAGGTGCTGGTCGTCCGTCATCAGCTTCCTGGTGCCTTTTTGCGAAATTTGCCTGACTTACGCAAGACAGGCAAAACAAGGATACTGTCTATTTGTGCTGATTATCTCGAACATGTGGACGGGAACCTAGATGAGGATTCGCTCGTCTCCTATATCAATTCTTACCAGGAAGTATCGGTTTTGACTATAGCAGAGGTGTGGGCCGTCCCGCTTATTTTGCGTATCACCTTAATCCGCCGCCTGACCGCAGTCATGGAACTGGTTCGCGAACGGCGAGAGGTGTGTACCTTAGTCGATCGGCTGCTGGCACGCCTGCAGTTGGCGAAGTTAAACCCGGAAGTGTTAAAGGCTGCCCTTGAAGAAGCTGGCCAGGATATGCTGCTCTCCGGCTGCCAGATCGCCTACTTGGTCAGGCGTTTGCGCGAGTGGGCGGACGATTCGACAACCGTGAGGGAATGGTTAATGTGCAAATTAGAAAATGGCCCCGACAGCCTTGATCGAATCGTCTCTTACGAGTATCAGCTTCAGGCAGCCTATCAGGTATCCACAGGCAACCTTATGGGAAGTTTGCGTAAAATATCACGCTTGGACTGGCAAGATCGGTTTGAACAGATTTGTATGGTTGAGCATACGCTGCGTGGAGAAAGCACAGGTACATATCAGCTTCTTGATTTTTCAAGCCGTGATGTACTGCGTAAGCGGGTTGAGAAGCTGGCCTGCCGCCTGCATGTGCCGGAAAATCTAGTGGCGCAGCAGGCCGTCGGGCTTGCTGCGAAGGAGTATGAGCAAGCGTATACAGAGCAGGAAAAAAACGATGAGACAACACGTGGTCCGGTTGTGCTGGAAGAAATGCCACGCCAGGTATTTGCTGCATACTATCTGCTCGAAGCGGACGGCGTCAAGGAACTGCGGAATGCGCTAAAGATCTGTGGCACTCCTTCGCATTTACCGGAATTAGAAATGTTACGACGCTCCACAGGTACATATTTTACAGCCCTGACAGGATTATTCATGGTTTTTCTTCTTGGATTTGCCTGGTGGGTATCCGGGGGCTCAAGCCTTACTATTACCCAGTGGGTGATCGTTATACTGGCGCTGTGTTTACCTGTGAGCGAGTGGGCCGTTACAGCGGCACACTGGCTTATAGAATGCGTCAGGCAGCCACGGCCGCTACTCCGATATGATTTCTCGCGTGGTGTTCCACCGGATGCAACCACAATGGTGGTCATCCCCGTTATTTGGTCCACAGTCAAAGAGGTGCAGGAATTGGCGGATCGGCTAGAACTGCATTATCTGGCAAACCGCTATTCGAATATTCATTTTGCTCTCCTGGGGGATTTTACCGACGCAAGTGAGGAGAAGCTGCCGGAAGATGCGGCTATTCATGCTGCCGCCCGCGCAAGCATTGAGGCGTTAAACGGCACATACTCCGGTCCTGGCGGGAGCACCTTTCACCTCTTTCAGCGCCGCAGGATGTGGAACCCGTCCGAAGGAGTATGGATGGGTTGGGAACGCAAGCGGGGTAAATTGGTGGAATTTGTCGAACTGCTTAAAGGAAAGACTGATACGACCTATGACTTTGTAGTTGGGGAGACAGACGTCTTGCCGCGTATCCGTTACATAATCACCCTTGACGCGGATACAGAGCTGCCGCTGGGAAGCGCGCAGCGGATAATCGGCACCATGCATTTGCCCTATAACCGGCCACGGTTAAACCATACTCGGACAAGGGTCGTCGAGGGATATGGCGTAATGCAACCGCGTATCGGTATTAGCCACAATGCGGCTTTACGCTCGCGCTTCGCTTATCTGTGGTCGGTGGATCCGGGAATCGATCCATATGTCTTTGCCGCCTCCGACCCGTACCAGGATGGGCTGGGGCAGGGCATTTTTACGGGAAAGGGTATATTCGATATTAATGCATTTGCGCAGGTTTTATGCGAGCGCATCCCGGAAAACCGGGTACTTAGTCATGATTTGTTAGAAGGTGGATTTTTACGTGCCGGCTTACTGTCGGATATCGAATTAATTGATGAGCATCCGGCTGTATTCATTGCCTATCAAAAGAGAATGCACCGCTGGGTGCGCGGGGACTGGCAACTCATTCCATGGCTGTTACACAGTGTTCCCGATCGCCGGGGAATATTTCAGCCGGTTGATTTATCCTCTCTCACTCGTTGGCAGATCATTGACAATTTGCGGCGCAGTTTACTGCCAACTGTGCAGCTTGCCGTACTGCTGCTTGGGATGAACATACTGCCAGGTTCTTCCGGCCGCTGGGTTGTCTTTATGGTCGCTACCCTGTTGTTGCCGTTGCTTCGCCAACTGGTGGCGGTGAGGTGGATTATTGGCAATTCACGGAGTTTGCTGGGGACAGCCGCTCAAGTTTTGGTAAACATAATGATAATGCCGTTTCAGAGTGTGCTGTTGCTGGATGCAATCGCCAGAACCCTGTACCGTTTAGTTGTGACAAAACGTCATTTACTTGAATGGGTGAGCGCCGCTGAGGTCGAACGCAGGCAGCGGGGCGGGCGCTACCCCGTGTTGATGGGAATGTACGGAGGCTATGGAGTAGTGTTTCTTTTTGGGCTGACAGTGGCGGCCAGTACCGTTCCGGTTCTGCGGTGGATAGGACTGGCGTTTTGCATTTTATGGGCCATTGCTCCTTTTGCGGTCCGCTGGTTGAACCAGCCTGTGCAGCAGCCTGAGCAACCGCTGGCGGCGAATGAGCAGGAAGAACTGCAAAAACTGTCAAAAGAGATTTGGACGTTCTTCGAGGATTACGTTACTGACAAAGAGAATTGGTTACCGCCTGATAATGTTCAATTGGAGCCGCCTAACGGAATTGCACACCGCACTTCGCCGACCAACATTGGACTTTACCTTACCTGCACACTGACTGCGCGGGATTTTGGGTTTATCGATACGCCCGGTTTAATTGAGCGATTGGAGCGTACGATTGGCACAGTGGAGCACCTGGATAAATGGAAAGGCCATCTTTATAACTGGTACGATACTGTCACATTGGAGCCGCTGCCACCGCTGTACGTTTCAACGGTGGATTCCGGCAATCTCGTTGTTTGTTTGGTAGCCGTCAAAGAAGGGGTAGCGGAATGGCTCAAATCCGACCTAGAAGGGGATGGATGGTCAGGTGCCAATAAAGTCCATGGTAAAACGATAGAAACATTACATGTTGCTTTTGCTGAGGAGTTAACGCCTGTACGGAAGGGGGAAGCGATAGACCAATACGGAACATCACATCAGAGCGTCCGGGAGGAATGGCTCTATCGCGGGGGAAAACTGCTTGCCCGCGTGGAGGCGCTTATCAACGAGACAGACTTTCGCCCACTTTATGACCATAAAGCTAAATTGTTCCACTTGGGCTACAACGCAGGGCCGGGTAAACCGGATCCAATCCTATATGACCTGATGGCTTCGGAGGCTAGGCTGTCAAGTTTTATTGCCATTGCTCTCGGCCAGGTCTCCGTGTCTCATTGGCATGCCCTCGGACGGACAATGACGCGGGTGGGAAGACGGGTTACACTGCTCTCTTGGTCCGGGACAATGTTTGAATACTTAATGCCTTGGCTGTTTATGCGTACCTATCCGAAAACCATTTGGGACAGTACCTACCGTGGGGTGGTTCAACGGCAAATTGAGTACGCACACCAGCGGGGAGTTCCCTTTGGCGTCTCTGAATCCGGTTATTATGCCTTTGATTATCAGATGAACTATCAATACAGAGCGTTTGGTGTTCCCGGTCTGGGGTTCAAGCGCGGTCTTGAGCAAGATTTGGTTGTGGCACCGTACGCAACAATCCTTGCCTTGCCCTTTGCTAAGCAGCAAGGACTGCAGGATTTACGCAGGCTAGATGAGCTTGGTGCCCGGGGAAAATACGGCTATTATGAAGCCATTGATTTTACGTCTGAGCGACTGCCGAAGAAGCAGGCTAGTAAAGTTATCTGCAGTTTTATGGCCCATCACCAGGGAATGAGTCTGCTGGCACTTGCTAACTTGCTGGCACCGAGAAAAATAACCGAGCGCTTTCACCGTGACAAGCGCGTACGAGCAGCGGAGTTGCTTCTGCAGGAGCGTATTCCAGCACGGCCTAAAATTATTAAACATCCCGCCATGGCACGTGAATACGTGTCTTATAAGAAGCCGGCAGAGATCGTAACTCTGCGGGAATATCGCAGCGCAGACACGCTTGCACCCGAGGTGTGCGTTCTGTCAAACGGGACATTTACGACCACCGTGACCAACAGCGGCAGTGGGTTCAGTCGTTACGAAGGTCTGGCCATTTCCCGCTGGCGGGAGGATCCGGTATTGGACAACTGGGGAAGCTATATATATATTCGTGACGTGACCCGAGATGTGGTATGGTCGCCGGCATTTCAGCCCTGCCGTGTCCAGTCTGACGAACAACGTGTGCAGTTTGCTCTTGATCGCGCCACCTTCATGCGGGTGGACAAAGACGTGCAGACAAGCCTGGAAATTTGTGTATCACCGGAATGGAATGCTGAAGTTAGGCGGCTTACGCTTACGAATACCGGAAATGAAGAGAAGATCATGGAAGTAACAACCTTCCTTGAACTGGCTTTGGCATCTCCCATGGCCGACGATGCGCATCCGGCTTTCAGTAAATTGTTCATCAAAACGGCTTATGCTGAGGATGGCCAGTGCTTGCTAGCTCGGCGCAGACCTCGGCGGGATGACGAAAAATCCTTATGGGCGGCGCATTCTCTGCTGACCTCAGGCCGAACCCTCGGGCCAGTGGAATATGAGACCGATCGGGCCAGCTTCGTAGGCCGGGGTCATACGCTCGCCTTGCCACTGGGAATCCGTTCTCGCTTGCGCGGGACGGTTGGTTCTGTGGCTGATCCTGCATTTATCATGAGGAGGCGGATGAGCATCAAGCCTGGCGAACAGGTACAATTGTTCGCTGTTACTGCCGTGGCAGGCACAAAAGAAGAGGCATTGGAGATTGTCAGCCGTTTCTCTGGAGACTTGGTAGTGGAACGAACATTTCAACTGGCCTGGAATCGCAGTCAAATCGAATTTCAGCACCTGCATTTGACTGCTGCTCAGGCAATGGCTTTTCAAACTTTCGCTGGCCGGATTGTGTATACTCCGATGCTGCGGCAGGAGCGCGCGCAAAGTATCTTATCGAATGTAAAAGGCCAGTCCAGCCTCTGGGCTTACGGCGTTTCCGGCGACGTGCCGATGATCTTGGTACGGATCGAGGACCGTGTCAATATGCAGCTTGTGGTCAATCTGCTTACCGGGCACGAGTATCTGCGCCGTTTAGGGTTACTTTTCGATCTGGTTATTATGAACCAATCGGCGGAAGGCTACCAGCAGAATTTGCAGGAGACACTGCGGCGGGCGGTTGAACAAGTGGTTGGCTGGCACAGCCCAGGCCCAGGCGGGATTTTTATCATAAATTCCAGCCAACTGCCTGAGGAAGACAGAACGCTGCTCCTAGCCACCGCCCGTGTTGTGCTCAGGGCAGATGGTCCCAGCTTCCAGGCGCAATCCAATCTGCTCCGGAGGGCTATAGCTTTTCCGGCGCCTCTCAAACCGACGGCGTCAGTAAATAGATTCGCTGGACCTGTGACAGATAACGGGGAAGACTTATTATTCTTCAATGGTTGGGGAGGATTTTCACCTGATGGCCGGGAGTATCGAATTGTGCTTAAAAACGGCAATTATCTACCGGCGCCATGGATTAATGTGCTTGCCAATCCCCGTTTCGGCTGCCTTGTTTCCGAACTCGGCACAGGCTATACCTGGTGGCAGAGCAGCCGTGAGTGCAAACTGACCCCATGGTCTAACGATCCTGTGCTTGATCCGCCAGGTGAAATGTGTTATCTGCGGGACGAAGAGAGTGGCGAACTGTGGTCTACTGCACCAAGACGAGGGGACGACGGACAGGAGGACGGGTCTTCTGTCTTGAATTACACCGTTAACCATGGCAGGGGATTCACCTGTTTTAGTCATGAGGGACACGGTATCAGGAACGAAATGACTGTTTTTGTTCCCCAAGATGATCCCGTCAAGGTGATTCATTTGCGGCTACAGAATAAAAGTGCCGTGCAGCGGCATCTTTCCATCACCTATTATGCAGAATGGGTGATGGGTGTACAGCGGACGAAGAATGCTTCTTTCATCATCACGGAGTGGGATGATTCTGCCCGGTTACTACTGGCGCATAATGCGTATCAGGAGGAGTTTCAAGGGGCATGCGCCTTTTTAGGCTTATATTCGCAAACGGAATCCTCTGTTAAGCCAACGGCGGATCTATCCTGGACGGCAGACCGCAGTGAATTTCTCGGTCGTAATGGGACTTGGGAGAATCCGGCAGCTATGGCCCGGGAACGCCTTTCAGGTCAAACGGGACCGCTTTATGATACCTGCGGCGTGGTACAGACCAAGCTCATACTAGAGCCTGGGGCCGAACAGACTATCTACATCCTGCTCGGCGCGGAACATTCCCGGGACGCCGCTGTGAAACTGGCTAAAAAGTACCACCAATCCCAAGTTTGCGATCAAGCTTTGGAGCATGTACGTAAATTCTGGGATGGTGTTTTGGAACAAATTTCGGTTTCCACGCCCTGTGTAGAGATGAATTTACTATTAAACGGTTGGCTCTTGTACCAGACGCTTGGCTGCAGAATGTGGGCACGTTCCGCCTTTTACCAAGCGGGAGGCGCGTACGGCTTTCGTGATCAATTGCAGGATTCTCTGGCACTTCTGCACTCCCGCCCCGATTTAACACGGGCGCAAATTTTGCTGCATGCTGCGCATCAATATGAGGAGGGCGACGTGCAGCACTGGTGGCATGAAGAGACGCAGCGTGGCATCCGCACGCGTTTCTCCGATGATTTACTATGGTTGCCGTATGCTGTCGGACGGTATGTCGAGCATACGGGAGACGACGGTATACTGGAAGAGTCGGTACCATTTCTGTATAGCGAACCTTTATCGGAGGGTGAACATGAACGGTATGAGCCGACCCAAATATCTGCTCAAGAGGGCACTGTTTTTGAACATAGCTTACGTGCCATTGACAGAGCTGTGCAGCGCTTTGGCGAGCATGGACTGCCGCTGATCGGGATCGGCGACTGGAATGATGGTATGAGTCATGTCGGCGCTGAAGACCGCGGTGAGAGTGTATGGCTTGGCTGGTTTCTCTGTGACGTGTTAAATCGGTTTGCGGATCTATGCCGACAGCGTGGTGCTATTGAGCGGGCGGAACGCTACCTGGACGTATGCAGACAATTAGCAGCCTCTCTTGATAAGCATGCCTGGGACGGGCAGTGGTACCGACGGGCTTTCACCGACTCCGGACAATGGTTGGGTTCTATATATAATGAGGAGTGCCGTATCGACGCCATCGCACAGTCCTGGTCAGTAATTTCAGGGGCGGCGCCACAAGAAAAGGCACTGCAGGCGATGCAGTCATTCGACCGTGAGTTGGTGGACCGGGATCTTTCTGTTGCGCGTCTTTTAACACCGGCTTTTGACCGCACGAATCCGAGTCCCGGCTATATTCAGGGCTACCCGCCCGGTATCAGGGAAAACGGAGCCCAGTATACCCATGGCGTTATCTGGAGTATTATCGCCTGGTGCGGCCTTGGTAACGGAGATAAGGCTTTGGAGTTGTTTCAACTGTTAAATCCTCTCAATCACACACGAACGCCTAATGAAGTACGGCAGTATGCAGGCGAACCTTACGCCATTGCGGCGGACGTTTATACGGCTGAACCGCACCAGGGGCGCGCTGGCTGGACCTGGTATACCGGTGCTGCCGGATGGATGTATCAGGCGGGAGTTGAGTCGATTCTCGGCCTTCGTCGCCGTGGTGACCGGCTGTACATTTGCCCGTGCATTCCTTGCGAATGGCCAGGGTTTTCCGTTAGCTACCGTTTTGGTAACAGTTCCTACCATATTACCGTTGAAAATCCGTCACATAAGTCCGCTGGAGCGATTGCTTTACAAATTGATGGACGGGAAGTTGCACTTACTGAGCAACACGTGAAGGATGGTCCTTACGTTAAAATGCACGATGACGGGCAGCGCCATCAAGTTGTTCTGACGTTGTAAAAAGCTTCTCAAGGGAAGTTTAATTCGACCGGTGTATCCCATCTTTTATACAACTCTTATGTGATATGCTCCCCTTAGATAGACAGTGAAAGTAAAAAACTGTTTATTCGAAAGGGGAGTATTAAGTTTGCAAAAAAGTAAAGATAGCATGCATTTTATACGATAATAAAAATAGAAGGTGTCAAGTCATTCTACGTGAAATGGTTTTTTAACGCTATCAGGTCAGGAAAAATAGTAAGGCATTGATTGTTTGCTTTTTAAATAAATTTGATGAAGGGAATGGTGGTTAACTATGGGTTTGGGCATATCTGGGATTTCTTTTTCGCTACAAAGTAAGTCTAGTGTTGATCAGAGTGATAAGAACGATGTGAAGAGTAATCAGGGGAAAAGACAATATGTTACGGAACAAGAAGGAAACTATGAATGCACTTATGTAGTTATAGGAGAAAACTTCAAGGTTTTGATAGGTAGAGTTCCTAAGAATAAGGACGAAGATAAAGATGCGTCAAAAACGGAAGGTGCGGATAACAAGAACGTTCAGGCACTTATGAATAATGATCAAACATTAATGGGGCATCAACTGACAGCAACGGCGACACTTCCTAATAAAAATTTACAGGAAAGAATACAAGCCGTGGAAAATTATGGTGCAGATTCCTATTATGATATTGCTAAAATGGATGCCAAAGGATAGTAAGCCTTTACGTAATTAGCGGGATTTAGTATTTATGAAAGAGAAGCTACCCCTAATCTACCTTATTGATAGATTAGGGGTAGCTTCTCTTTAGAAGTAATGTCCCCAGCTTTTTGTTGAAGGAACTCTACTGTAGTGCAGGAAGTTCCTTGTCCATCTTCTTGGCTACCTTTTTGAGGCCGTTCTCGACTGCAGATTTCTCTGACACAGTGAATGGTAACCCTATGGTTCCCCCCACGACAGCTGTCTTGTCTCCTCTTTCCTGGATAATGCCTTCAAAAACGGTCTTGCCGGATGCCACGTTCCAGATGGTGATCTGGACCGGGATTACTGCCGCACACCATTTTTTTATAAAAATTCCTTTGAATCCCCGTCTAATTTTAATTGTTTGCAAGTCGGTCCTGACCACATAATCAGCTCCTGCCGCAGCGGCAGCCTTGATAACTTCATCTTCAGTCTTCGGCTCACCATTGCTACTCATCTGATTAGTGTAATCCGGAAGCGGAATGACTGTGAAATTTTCTGCTGGATATTTCTTAGTGTACTGGGCGTTGATGGCTTCGGTTATGTAGCCCGTGTTCTTCATACCAGTGTTATTGGCGATAGGAAGAAAGAGGATGGCCGGAATTTTGCTTGTGGTTTCCGGCCTCTCTGGAGCGGCAAGCGCGGTTCCCGATATAAGCAGCATTAAGACGAAAGCGATCATTTTTATTTTCAACATAATTCGTTTCCCTTTCCTTTCTATATTTTTCCATTATTATGGCTCAGCTCATTATAGCAAGCTATTGTGGCATGAATGTGTCAAGCTTTCCTCAAAAATTCCACCCATTCAAATTAGCCTTATTGGTGCCATAATCTTGTGTTATCATAAATAAAGAATGTCTATTGTTTAGAAGTAGAAAGGATGTTATCGTATGGTCAAAATTCTAATTGCCGATGATGAGAAAGATATACGTGATATCGTTACATGGTATCTTAGCCGCGAAGGGTTTGAAGTCTTCGCAGCAGCCGACGGACATGCGGCCATGGATATAGAGACCTTCCACTTACCTGATTTGTTAATATTGGATGTAATGATGCCCGGCTTATCCGGCTGGGAAATTGCCAAGACAGTGCAGCGGAATGTCCCCATTATTTTTTTAACCGCATTAAGCGAAGAAAATGATAAAATGAATGGCTTTAAGCTAGGAGCGGATGATTATATTTCCAAACCGTTTAGCCCTCGAGAGTTAGTTGCCAGAGTACACGTTATTTTACGCCGAACTGGGAAATTGGCTTTGCTAGGTGATGTGCTACAGGTTCCTCCTTTATCATTAGAACCGTTAACACAGCGAGTTATAGTTAATGAGCAAGCAGTTGAACTATCTGCCAAGGAATTTGAATTATTATATTTTCTGGCCCGTCATCCTCATATTGTTTTTACCCGAGAGAATCTGTTGGTTAATTTATGGGGCTATGACTTTGAAGGGGATGAACGCGCTGTTGATTCTACTGTAAAAAGAATACGCAAAAAAATCGGCATGGCCGAAGATTTTATAAAAACGGTACGGGGAACCGGTTACAAGTTTGAGGTGGACAAACCATGATATCCCGTTCATTGTTTTTTCGCCAGCTATTCAGTCATGTGGCAATTATCCTCTTTATGGCACTAACCTTATCAGCTTCAGTTGTGTACTACGCACATCAAAACAATACTGGGGACTTAACCATCAAGTTAAGAAAGATTGCCGACTTTTTCTCCGAGGATTTGAAAACAGGTCACATACCTGATCGGGAGTGGGAGTTAGCAAGTCAGACTATTGGAGCAGTATTGTGGCTGGAAGATAATAATGGACAGATTATTCAAGGAAGCCCACCCGTTTATTCGAAGGCGAAATCCTATACACTCCATAATTCAGTAGACTATTTCAAGCAGCTCCTTTTTTCAACAGAAGCGCAAAATGCTATCATTATTTCAGTGCCTGTGCTAATAGAAGATGGGCCCGGACGCTTACTAGCCTATTATCAGATTAGCCCTTTCTACTTAAAGATGATAATCCGCTCTTATTTTTTCCCATTTATTGCTGGACTTGTGGCGGCCTTTTTATTAGCATTGCTGTTATCGCAAAAATTAACCAGATCTATTGCCGATATTGCAACTGCCGCCAAGCGATTCTCCGCAGGAGATTATACAAGCCGCACCTGTTACACGGATAAAGATGAAATCGGAACACTTGGCAAAACATTTAATGCCATGGCCGACGCGATTGTTCATACCCAGCAAACCAGACGTAATTTCTTTTCTAACATTTCTCACGAACTAAAAACACCGCTAAGTTGTATAAAAGCCACAACAGAAGCACTCATTGACGGTATTGCGGTAAATGATCAAGAGAGAACTCACTACTTAGAGAGGATATTAGCGGAAACAGATCGAATGTCAAGGTTAGTCCATGACATTATGGATATTGAACAATTGGAATCCGGCAAAATGTGTATCAAACAAGAACGGTTTGATATAGCAGCGCTGCTGCTACATCAAGCCGATACAATAGAAATGTTGTTAAAGAAAAAAAATCTTTCTCTCCTGCTGCGGATCCAAACTGATAAGCGTTACGTTTTGGGTAATGCCGACCGATTTGCGCAGGTTTTGGATAACTTGCTGAGTAATGCGATACGGTACGCTCCATCCGGTTCTCATATCGGGTTGCTATTGACCGAAGAAAATAAATGGCTTCAAGTTTCCATATCCGATCAGGGAGAAGGGATTGCCAGCGAAGACTTACCGCTGATATGGGAACGCTTTTATCGTGTTGACAAATCCCGTGACCGCTCTCTAGGCGGGAGTGGTCTAGGCTTGTCCATAAGCCTAGGTTTAATGGAAGCTATGGGCGGAACGATTACGGTAGAAAGTGAAAAAGGGAAAGGAACTATGTTTAGAATTCGCATACCATGGCAAATATAGAGCCTTATTTTGCGTTGTATCTTTCCTCGTTTTTTTAACCTTCACGGTGCAGCTGCAGGATTTAGCACTTCTCAAAGAAAAGCTACCCATAATCTATCTTATTAGATAATTATGGGTAGCTTCTCTTTAGATTGGACATAGTGATGAAATATGAACCTTTCCCCGCGTTTCATTCTGTCCCAATATTTTTATACTGAAATTTCCTGAGCCTGGTGCGCAGTGATCCAGCTTTGGCATTCGGCGAGTGCGGCGGGAATGATTAGGATATTGTTGACGTTAGGCATTTGATCGATTTGATTGAGAAGAACCGGGTTGGGATGAATGGCCAGCACGCTGCCGGTATGATCGACCGGGAAATTATTCTTGGTGGTCATAATTTTAAGTGTGACGGTGCCGATTTTAAATTCAGCGGCAAGGATGGATTCTCGAATCTGAAATTGAGTTAATTCCGTATCTTGCAAGGCGGCTTCCAGCGTACTTTTTTGAACGCCGGCTAAGATGCCATGATGCGGGATATGATAAATACATTGCCTTGTCAGCCAGATTAAACCAGCGTTAATAGCTTGCGGATGGGAGTTGTTGTTAATGTAATAATATTGCATATTCATTCCACCTCGTATAGTCTCTTAAAAGATTAACAGGACTTCGTTCTAAAAGAAGTATATCAAGAACCATGAATATGTCAATAATTAAAGTTCAAATTGTGTTATAAAAGGTAATTTGTGTCAATATGACGAATGTCGAGGGGCTGAGGTTATTGACAATTTCTTGATGAAAATTCTTATTGTTCGTGCAAAAATCTAATGTATTGCAGAAATTTATTTTTTTATATGAAATCTAATCATGTAAGTATGGAATAAATTTTGGATACTATTTTAATAGAGTGTCCAGATTAGGAGGAATTCATGTATTAGAATTTAAAAAGCAAGAGTTAAAAAATAGTTCATCTTGGGGATATGGTTTTGATTAACCCAATATGCTGGAACCTATAGAAAAGGATTATTCAGTAACTACCTATCCGTCGGTATTCACTGAATTACAATTAAATCATTTTTTTAATTGGGAAAAGGAAGCTGTCCCCATGTCCCATTTACTAGAAAACGCATGGATTCATTTTGACTTGTTTGTAGTTTTGCTACAAAATCATCCCGAGAACCATTGAGAGAGGTCTGAAACGCGCCCGGGGTGGTGGGGAAATCGGGGGAACTAGTCGTCCCGGTGACATAGGCGTTGCCGGATGTGTCGACCGCGATGCCCAAGGATTCATCAAAGCTGCTACCACCGAGGTAGGTGGAGTAGAGGAGGGCGCTGCCGGTGGGGTTTAATTTAGTGATAAAAATATTCATAGAACCATTGAGGGAGGTCTGAAACGCGTCCGGCGTGAGGGGGAAATCGGGGGAGACAGTCGTCCCCGTGGCATAGACGTTACCGAATGTGTCGACCGCGATGCCACTACCACTGTCAGAGATGCTGCCGCCGAGGTAGGTAGAGAAGACAAGGGCGCTGCCAGCAGGATTTAATTTAGTGATAAAAGCATTCGATTGACCATTGAGAGAGGTCTGGAACGCGCCCGGGGTGGTGAAAAAATCGGCGGAATCAGTCGTCCCGATGATATAGGCGTTGCCGGATGTGTCGACCGCGATATCAGAGGGCTCATCTGAGCCAAAGTAGGTGGAGTAGACGAGAGTGCTGCCAGTGGGATTTAATTTGGTGATAAAACCATCCCTGGGACCTTTTAGAGAAGCCTGAAATGCGCCCGGGGTGGTGGGGAAATCGGTGGATTCAGTCCATCCGATAACATAGGCATTGCCGGATGTGTCGACTGCAATGCCCAAGGATTCATCATAGCTGCCACCGCCGAGGTAGGTGGAGTAGATAAGAGCGCTGCCAGCAGGGTTTAATTTGCTGACAAAAGCATCTGATAAACCCTTGAGAGAGGTCTGAAACGCGCCCGGAGTGATGGGAAACTCAGGGGATCGAGCACGCCCGGTGATATAGGCGCTGCCGGAGGTGTCGACCGCGATGGCAGTTCCAACATTGGTAGTAAAGAAGCCGCCACCGGCGAGGTAGGTGGAGTAGACGAGAGCATTGCCAGTGGAATTTAATTTGGTGACAAAAGTACTAAAGGTGTTTTGGGGAGAGGGGTGAAACGCACCCGGGGTGGTGGGGAAATCTAAGGAATCAGTGAACCCGGTGACATAGGCGTTGCCGGTTGTGTCGACTGCGATGGCAAAGGATTCATCAGAGTTGAGACCGCCCAGGTAAGTGGAGTAGACGAGGGCGCTGCCAGTAGGGTTTAATTTGGTAATAAAAACATCCCTAGGACCCTTGAGAGAGGTCTGAAATGCGCCCGGGGTGGTGGGGAAATCGGGGGAAGAAGTCGGGCCGGTAACATAGGCGTTGCCGGATGTGTCGATCGCAATGCCCACGGAATGATTAAATTCACCGCCGCCGAGATAGGTAGAGTAGACTAAGTCAGGGTCGATTATCAGTGGGGATTGGGGGTCATAGTCAGAGCCGGCAGTGAAACCGAATACCAAGATGCCATCCGGCAGACGTTCGAGGGCAAATTCCGTAGTAACGGGCAATTGCTGTTCACCGTCTGGTTGATAGCTTACCGGGCGCTGCTCGGTCAGAATGCCCATTGGAGTATGGATGATCAGATTGCCTTCCGTATCCGTTGATAAGTTGTCCGCTCCGTCGTAGGTTAGACGGATGTCACTTACGTTTGCGCCTGGTTGGATGATGAACTCGTATTTCAGCACGCCGTCAGTGTTGTGAAATACCATGTCAATGTTCGGCCACAGCTCAGGGTAGACAACCTCAGAATAGGAATGCAAATCGGTCCGCCATTTGGCAGGGTCGTTGCCGATAAAGAAGTTAACAGTGCCTGGTTCTTCCTTACGTGCTTCGATGTTGGCAGAAGGATTGGCCCCGATAAACCGAAGGGAAAGAGCCATACCCTGCTTGACCTGTTCCGTTTCTGACTGGGCCTCATCCGGACGGAAAAGCCGGTGATAGCGGTCTAGTTTGGTTTGCTTTGCCGAGCTTTCGATGAATGCCATATTTACTCCTGCAGGGGTAAAGTAAAAGCCGTAGCCTGCGCCGCGGGTGTAAAAATGTGCGGGCGTGGCTACTTGACCGACGTTAGGAATAAAAGCTTGTGATTGCCTCGTCAGAGAGTCAAAGATATGTCTCTCTTGTTCTGCGGAGAGACCTGATTTGGGATACTTCGTTAATATAGGGGACATTTTAAAACCTCCTTATAGTCATAGAAAGGGAGCCCTCTGAAGGTTCAAGAACCACATCTTCCATGCAAAAAATCTCAATTACAAATCACATATCAGCATATGTACTTCGTATAAGAAATGTTATATCGAGGGGCAAAATAAAAACGCCAGCACTCCACTGATTGGAAGATGCTGGTCTCTCTAGGTTACGAACAAACTGTTACGCATTATTTTTTCGGTTCTAAAAAACAAGCAAGCTTTCCATGTGATTACACCTGATGAGCGGGTTCGTCTTTATGTGTTTTTAAGAATTTCTTGAGGCAGGGGCTTGACTTTAGTTAATTGGTCTCATTAGTAATTTTGGTTTTTGTGGTAAAGCGAATTAGCAGGTTTTGACAAGCCATCTTTACAGAATTATTATTAGCTGTTATAATCTAGTATAAAAATAAGATTGTGGAAATTTTATAAATATGGCAGAAGTCATATTCTAACTTTTAGTAGTAAAACAACACATACAATATATAGATCTAAAACTGTGGTATGAAACCATTGGGGAAAAAGTTTGCCCCGGTTTTCTGCTACATTTTTTTTGCAAAAAAATCAAAAAAAGAAGAAATTACGAAGATTTGACATTTGAAAAACACCTTAATGCTTGGAAAGGAGGGGAATTGCCGGGAGTTTTCTACCACTGCATGTATTAGGCAATGGATAACGTGAAAGGCAAAAAATGTTTGGAGGAAAGCATGAAGAACAAAAGAAATTTAGCGTTGTTTTTAATAGTAATCTTCTTATTTACATTAGTTGGCTGTGGTAAAGCAGATAAGACTGACGCAGGTACAGCGACGAAAGACAGTGTCGTAATTGCCATGGATGCCGAATCAGAGCCTGCTGCCGGATTCGATCCGATTATGGGATGGGCTGCCGGTGAGCATACACACGATCCTTTAATTCAAAGTACCTTATTAATTACAAAAGATGATATTACAATTGGATATGACCTGGCAAAAGAGTATACGATTTCGCCGGATGGTCTCACATGGACTTTTAAAATTCGTTCTGATGTAAAATTTACGGATGGTGTGCCGCTTACTGCAAAAGACGTGGCTTTTACCTATAATAATGCTATGAAGCAGGCGACTGAGACCGATTTGTCTATGCTAAAATCTGTGGAAGCCATTGATGATACGACTGCGGTCTTTCATTTTAACACACCTTATTCAGCGTTTGCTTATACGGCTGCTGTTGTAGGTATTGTTCCCGAGCATGCTTATAATGCTGCGACCTATGGAAAAAATCCGATTGGTTCCGGCCGGTATATTCTGAAACAATGGGATAAGGGCCAGCAAGTCATTTTAGAAGCCAATCCTAATTATTATGGCGAAAAAGCAAAAATGAAGAAAGTTTCGATTGTCTTTATGTCAGAAGATGCTTCCTATGCG
The DNA here is from genome assembly GCF_000271665.2 of Pelosinus fermentans JBW45. Lineage (GTDB taxonomy): Bacteria > Bacillota > Negativicutes > DSM-13327 > DSM-13327 > Pelosinus > Pelosinus baikalensis. The sequence continues at coordinate 377,153 of NZ_CP010978.1, forward strand.
GCGGCTCAAGGTGGACAAGTAGATGTCGCTTATACAGCTCCGTCTTATACCGCTAACCCGATTAAAGGATATAATATCCTGTCGTTCAATACCGAAGATATCCGCGGACTGAATCTCCCCACTGTTCCTGCAGGGAATAAGACACCTGCCAAGAAAAATGGAGAAACCTATCCTGCTGGCAATAACGTTACTTCGCATCTAGCGATTCGCCAGGCAATTGCTTGCGCGATTGACCGGGAGGCCATCGTAAAAAATGTTCTAAACGGCTATGGTTCAGTGGCTTATAGTGACAGCGTTAATGAACCTTGGGAAAATGAGGCCATGAAAGTAGCGTATGATCCTGCAAAAGCAAAAACCATTCTAGAAGCAGACGGTTGGAAATTAAATGCAGAAGGTATTTATGAAAAACAGGGCTTAAAAGCCGAGTTTGATCTTCTCTATATTTCATCAAATTCCGTTCGAACTGGAATTGCTATGGCTGTGAAAGAAATGCTAAAACAAGTAGGGATAAAAGTAAATCCGATGGGCTCAAGCTGGGATCAAATTTCAACTTTATGTTATGAGACGCCCCATGTCTTTGGTGCCGGATCTCATTCTCCTACTGGCGTTAGGAGCCACTATTATACTGGTAAAAACTATGCTTCTTATTCCAATCCAACGGTAGATCAATACATTGACGAGGCATTAGCAGCTACTTCTGTGGAAGCATCGTATCCGTTGTGGAAAAAAGCACAATGGGATGGTGCTATTGGTATTACTCCTCAAGCTGACTCCCCTTGGGTGTGGCTGGTAGAAATCAAACACATTTATTTCGCCAAAGAAAATCTGAATGTAATTGATAAAAAAATTCATCCTCATGGTTATGGCTGGACAATTGTTAATAATGTTCACCAATGGTCTTGGAAATAATCTGGTAGTCCGCCAAGACTAGAGCTATAGGATGAATTGTGCAAGATTTTTCGTCCAGCAAGGCGGAGGAGCCGCACATATCGGACATATGTAAGGTGACGATAACGAAGCTGGGCGGGAAATATCGCGACAAGAACACTATGGATTTAGGCTTGGTGGACTACTAGATTAGCTAGTTATTTCTGTTCTATGGTACAGAAAAATAAGATATTTTCTGTACCATAAGCTTATTCTTTTTTAAAATGAGGTATTTCTTATGGATATAGGACCATATTCCGGCATTTTAAAATATATCGGAAAAAGTATAATCAAAATAATTTCACTGTTAATTGCCGTAAGTATTCTTTCTTTCATCCTGGTTTCAGCATCGCCTGTCGATCCAGTTCGTGCATTCATTGGCGAAATTGGTATGGCTAATATGAGTGCAGAAAATCTGAATAAACTCGAAGCTTATTTTGGCGTAAATACACCGCCAATAGAAAGGTACTGGAATTGGTTTACCGATTTTGTTCAGGGAGATATGGGAACATCGCTGCTTTACCGTCAGCCTGTTTCCAGTGTTATTCATGTAAAATTTATGAATTCAATGGTTCTCATGACGACTGCATGGATTTTCTCGGGTTTCTTGGGATACATATTCGGGATTGTTGCTGGCTTATATCGCGACCGATGGATCGATAAAGCAATTAAAGGCTACTCATTACTGATTGCCAGTATGCCAACTTTTTGGCTGGCATTGGTTTTAGTGATGATTTTCTCTGTATGGCTGCAGATCTTGCCCATCGGATTGAGCGTGCCAATTGGGGTAAATGCTGCAGAAGTCTCCATTTTGGACAGCATAAAGCATTTGATTTTGCCTGCTTTAACGCTGAGTGTAATTGGAATTGCCAATATTACTCTGCACACCAGGGAAAAAATGATAGACATTATGGGGGAAGATTACATTCTTTTTGCCAAAGCGCGGGGAAAAAGCAGACTTTCGATTATACGGAATCATGCCCTTCGTAATATTATGCTTCCAGCCATAACTTTGCAATTTGCATCTATCAGTGAAATCTTCGGCGGTTCTGTTCTGGTGGAACAAGTTTTTTCCTATCCGGGTTTAGGGAAAGCTGCTGTTTCTGCCGGTTTAGGCGGCGACGCGCCTCTTTTACTTGGTATTGCAGTGATCAGCGCAACATTAGTGTTTGGCGGTAATTTCATTGCCAATCTTTTATATGGGATTATTGACCCTAGAATAAGGCGGGGAAGCGCATATGAATAATACCGGTTCTGTAACTGTTTTGCAGAAATATCAAAGAAAACGATTGAATCAACGAGGCCAGACCCTTATGTATCTGGCTTTTGGCAGTATCTTTTTATTGGCCATTACGGTGCTTGGTACTTTGGTGGGAGATATAGCGATAACAACGAACTTTACCCAGAAAAATTTCTTGCCGCATATGGCTCACCCCTTCGGTACCGACTGGCTGGGCAGAGACATGCTCGCCCGTACCTTGAAAGGGATGTCCATCAGTATTTATATTGGACTTTTTGCTTCGGTTATCAGTGCTGTTATAGCAGCCATTTTGGGAGCGGCTGCCGCAACGTTAGGAAAAAAGGTAGATGCCGTCATAACCTGGTTTATCGACTTAGTGATGGGCATTCCTCACCTTTTACTGCTGATTTTGATTTCCTATGCTTTAGGAAGAGGCACATTTGGCGTCGTTGTTGCCGTTGCCATAAGCCACTGGCCGGTTTTGACCAGAATAATCCGGGGAGAAATCCTTCAGTTAAAAGAAGCAAATTATATAAAGATAGCCGGAAAGTTAGGGCAAAGCAAAATGAAAATCGTGGTGAAACATATGATTCCTCATGTATTGCCACAATTTCTGGTTGGGTTGGTGCTGCTTTTTCCCCATGCCATTTTGCATGAAGCAGCTCTTACCTTTTTGGGTTTTGGCCTGCCGCCAGAACAGCCCGGTATTGGCATCATTTTGTCGGAAAGTATGAAGTATTTATCACTGGGGATGTGGTGGCTGGCACTTTTCCCTGGAATGGTCTTGATGACTGCAGTTTTACTTTTTGATTTGGTCGGAGGAAGTCTGCGCAAAATCATTGATCCTCATAGTGCCCAGGAGTAAGGAGGTAGAAGCGTTGTCCTGCATGAATAATAAAGACATTTTGCAGATAAAAAATCTGTCTGTTTCTTTTACGCAATATGAGAAGGGATTGCGTAAAATTGATTTAAAAGTCATCCAAAATTTAAATGTTTCCGTGGGCGAGGGAGAGCTTGTTGCTGTGGTAGGGGCCAGTGGCTCGGGGAAGAGCCTATTAGCTCATGCTATTTTGGGAATTTTGCCGCATAACTGTGACGCTGAAGGCAATATTTGGTTTGAGGACGAATTATTATCGCCAGAACGTATCGAGGAGTTGCGTGGCAAAAAAATCGTTTTGGTTCCCCAGAGCGTGACCTATCTTGATCCTTTAGAAAAAGTTGGCAAGCAAGTGAGGAAAGAACAAAACGACAAGAGTGTTCGCAAAAAACAAGAGGAACTGTTTGCTTTCTATAAGTTGCCACAAAATACCTCTGATCTTTATCCTTTTGAATTATCAGGCGGTATGGCTCGAAGGGTTCTTCTTACTACCGCAATGATGGAAAGTCCACGCTTGATCATAGCCGACGAACCTACACCCGGTCTTCATTTAGAAGCAGCCAAAAAAGCCATGGGTCATTTTCGTGAATTTGCCGATAAAGGTAACGGAGTACTTCTCATCACCCATGATATTGAATTAGCGCTAGAAGTAGCTGATCGAATTGCTGTTTTTTATGCAGGAACCACCGTTGAAGAAGCTCCGGTAGCAGACTTTCAATCAGTCGACACCCTTCGACACCCTTATACGAAAGCTTTGTGGCGAGCTTTACCTCAAAACGGTTTTCATCCTTTTCCCGGAAATCAGCCATATGCAAAAGATATGCCCAATGGTTGTCCTTTTGGTCCTCGGTGTCCTCAGCTTACGCCGGAATGTGAAGGAAATATTCTGGAACAGACGATACGTTTCGGAACGGTTCGTTGTATCCATGCAAAGTGAGGAGTGAATGACAATGATTTTAGAGGCAAAAGGAATATCTTTCGGTTATAAAAAAGGCGTAAATATACTCGATCAGGTTCAGATCACGATAGAAAGTCATGAACGAGTCGGTATTGTGGCACCCAGCGGATTTGGAAAAACTACGCTGTGCCAAATTTTATCAGGTTATATAAAGCCCACAAGTGGCCAGGTTCTCCTAGACGGAAAAGATATTCACAAAATTGAGGGCTATTGTCCGGTTCAGATGATTTGGCAGCACCCGGAAAAATCTGTTAATCCAAGGTTACGCATGAAAGACATAATTGCAGAAGGCGATGAGATCGAGGATCGGATTATGGATGGCTTGGGGATTGAACGGGATTGGTTTCATCGATTTCCCGGAGAATTATCCGGGGGAGAGCTGCAGCGTTTTTGTATTGCCAGAGCATTGGGTAAACGGACCAAATTTCTCATTGCTGACGAAATCAGCACAATGCTTGATCTAATTACCCAAAGTCAAATATGGAAGTTCCTGTTAACTGAAGTAGCAGAAAGAAAGATTGGACTTATTGTTGTAACTCATAGCAATCCCTTGATGGAGCGCATTGCTACTCGGCGAGTGGTATTAGATACCCAATTATGATGCTGCGAAATAGAAACTTTCTGGTAAAATAATGAATATAAGTCCCAATCTAAAATAAGCCGCCTTCATGTGAAAGGCGGCAGTGAGTCGTGAAAAAAGCTTATTCGCCTTTAAAATGTGCTGGGCGTTTTTCTAAAAATGCAGTAATCGCTTCTTCATAATCATGGCTATCATAAACCTTTCGCCGCATCCCCTGTACTCGTTCAAAAGCGGATGGAGTGATAGAATATGCTTTTGATAAAACACGGAACTGTTCTTTAATTACCTCAATAGATAACATCGACCGGGTGCTAATTGTCGCAGCTAAATTTAATGTAAAAGAGAGAAGTTCTTCTTCTGCAACTAAATGATTGATAATGCCTACATTTAAAGCCCGTTCCGCAGGAACTAATTCAGCAGTAAAAAACATCTCTTTAGCAATATTAATCGGTAAACGATTCATAAAATGTAAAATACCTGTAGAATTATATGGAACTCCAAGCTTAGCAGGAGTCATGGCAAACTTAGCCGTCTTATCGGCGATCACCATATCACAAGTCATTATTAAGTCGCAAGCACCACCATAGACACTGCCGTGTACCATTGCAATAACCGGGCCAGGGTATTCTTCCACAGCCCGTAAAAGTACCTCAAGTGAATCGTAATAACTTAACGGATCTCTCATTTTTGTCGGTAATTCCTTAACATCATGACCTGCCGACCATACCTTAGATCCATCCGGAGCACGCAAAATAATGATATGTATCTTCTGTTTTTGAAAATTATCAAGTGCTTCAATAATATCATCGACGAGTTGGGCGCTTAATGCGTTTAGTTTATGGGTATTATTTAGCGTAATAATGCCCATTTTTTCTGAGACTTCTACCTTGACTAATGACATAATCAATCCTCCTAAATAAGCATAACTTATAAAAACTATTGTATTACTCAGTTGCGATAAGGCAGCTATAAATTCTTCTTCGAAAAACTCTATGCTTCTCGACCTGCCAATAAGGCACCACAGTGGAGTATATCGTCTCCTCCGATCGTATTATAAATACAGTATAATGAATACCTACATTTCTATCTTTATTATATTCCTGTTATGAAGATAATTGAAATATTGAATAATCATGGTATGATAACTATAGGTTATGATTATAATGATATATGTATGCTTGAAACAATCAGAGATAGTAGTTTTGGTATTAATTTCCTGATCAAAAGAACGGCTAAATGAAGAAAAAGGTTCAAAACATAGAGTGTTTAATATTTAGTTGATCGTTCTATGAAAATATTGTTTGAATAGTAAAGATAAAATAAGCAGGAAAATCGTTTCTCGATTTATCCTGCTTATTTTTCTGTTTTGCATCCCAAATATCAAGTGACAATTTAATTTTCGATTTATCCTCTTTAGTTAGCTGGTCTGCGTTTTGTCCATAAAAATAGCTTAGTTCAAGCCCTTTGTCACAATACCCATTACTTTTTTCATAGTTGTCTTTAGGTTAATATTGCCATCTCGTAAGCACCAATCAAATATCACACCTCGTCCAACTAGGAAAAGCATATTGGTTAGTTCGATTGAAGACATTGATTTTGGAATTTCTCCACTAGATTGTCCTTTTTCAATAATTGACTGCAGGATTGTTTGCATGGGTCGGTTTTCAGTAATAAACATCTTATTATTTGAAATATAAATCTTTTTTACGATTTCAATTCCATTTTCATAAGTAAAATCAGCATATTTTTCAAAGAATTCAACGATTTGCTCTAGTGCAATGTTACTTTCCAAATTGTCAGCAATTTTGTTTAAAAAGTATTCATCAGCACGTTTAAACATTTCTTTAAAAAGTTCAAACTTTGATTCAAAATAATAATAATATGTACCGACAGACACTCCTGCCTCAGAGGCAATTTGCTCTACTGTAATCTGATCAAAACCATATTTGCCAATCAGATTAACACCGCATTCATAAATTCTATTCTTTGTCTCCACAGCTTGTTTTGCTCGGCTTGTTAATTTTATCATACACTTTCACCTCTATCATAAATGGCTATTTGACTCACAATTAGCCTAATTATATATAATTCAAAAAAGGTTTTCAATCAATGGCAGCAAATAAAAAACCTCTGATATGCGCCAAGTGCTACCAGAGGTTTTTTAAATATAAAAACTTATAATTTTGAGGCTACTTCAAATGCATCCCATATGGCATACATTATATTTGAAACTTTACGGGCATCACCAATTACATGAATATCGGAAAACTCATATTTAAGTTCATTATAAAGGGAATTTTCGGAGGTATACCCGACAGCTAGGATTACGCTGTCACAAGGAACTTCTTCGGTTTTGTTATTGGCTTCTAGCAAAATTCCCTTGTCTGTAGTTTTTATAATTTTAGCGGACGTTAGTACTTCCACGCCTTTAAAGGGGACTAACTTTTCCAGCATTTCTGAGTTAGCGTGGCAAAGAGGGCCGTTTAGTGCCAAGAGCTTATTTTGCACTTCTACTAGTGTAACTTTTCTCCCCTGATCTGCCAACCAAAGAGCCAGCTCACAGCCGACAAGTCCACCGCCAACAATAACAGTTTTGCTGCCAGGATCAACATTTTTCAGCAGCACTTGTGCAGCAGAGTAAACTTTGCTATTATCTCCAAGATTAAACATTTTGGGTTTGGAGCCTGTGGCAATGATGAGGCCATCGATTTGATTTTTACTTATCAATTCAGGAGTAACTATCGTATTGAGATGAACTTCTACATTAAGTTCTTTTAATGTATTTTCATACCAAGCAATTAAAGCATGGTCATCATCTTTAAAATCAGGCGCACCGCCTGGTATCAAATTACCTCCTAAACGCCCTGTACTTTCATAAATTATAGGTTTGTGTCCGCGGAGTGATAAGACTCTAGCCGCCTCACAGCCAGCGACTCCACCACCTGCAATCAGTATTTTTCTGCTTTTCAGCGCTGGTGTAAGCTCCGTTTCTCTTTCACGGCAGGCTCTTGGATTCACGGCACAATTTAAGGAAGAATATTCCTGGATGCGTCCCATGCAGCCTTCTTGGCAGGATAAACATGGTCGTATGTCACTTGTTTTTCCACTGCGAAGCTTATTTACATAGCTTTCGTCAGCGAGTAGTGGTCGACCGAGACTTACCATATCGCAAGCGCCATCTTCTAATGCGTTTAATGCTAAAGATGGATTATCCATACGTCCTGCGCATATTATAGGCACATCAACTACGTCTTTTATAATCTTAGCGTAAGGAATATATAAACCTTTTGCCTGGTACATGGGGGGGTGGCTCCACCACCAGGAATCATACGATCCTACATCGATATCAAGAGCGTCATAACCATAGGACACAAGGAGCTTAGCAGCTTCAATTCCTTCAGGGATATCTCTGCCCTTTTCTTCAAATTCCTCACCCGGAAGTGCCCCATCACGCAAACCCTTGATAAAGCTCTTAGGGCTGTAGCGAAGAGTTACCGGAAAATCTGCTCCACATGTTTTCTTGATTTCTTCGACGATTTCTTTCGCAAAGCGCAAGCGATTTTCTAAGGAACCGCCATAGTCATCTGTACGTTGATTGAAAAGGGAAATGGCAAACTGATCGATTAAATATCCTTCATGCACAGCATGAATCTGAACACCGTCAAAGCCAGCTCTCTTTGCGTTGTACGCACCTTTGCCGAAACTCTCTACAATCTGTTTAATTTCCGCAACCGATAGTTCCCTGCATGTTTTATCAAGCCAGCGATGAGGAATAGGAGATGGAGCAACTGGAGGATGGTCGCCTAAATTAGTAGGAATGGTTACTCTGCCGAATCCCCCGCTTAGTTGAAGAAAGATTCTCGCGTCATAAGCATGGATACGTTCTGTCATTTCTCTGGCAGTACGGATAAAATGAACTGGATTATGGGTAGAGCAAGGAACGTGACATACATCATGCTCTTCGATTGCATTATCAACAAAAGTAACACCTGTAATAACAAGACCTACTCCACCACGAGCCCGTGCCGTATAATATTCCACACCACGTTGATTAAAACCGCCTTCTGAATCCGCTAGGCCTAACGGTCCCATCGGTGCCATGGCAAAGCGGTTTTTAATTTCGATAGGACCTATTTTTATGGGTTCAAATAATTTTTTGTATTTTTGCACTGGATACTCTCCTCTCTTATTTCGCTGAATGCATTCAGTGAAATTGTTAAGTAAATCTTATAATAATTAGAAATTACTGTCAAGATAGTTTTTCCTGATTGCGGGAGAGATGTAGAAACTCCTAACAAATCCATTTGGGGTAGTCACTGATTTACATTTATAAAATGGTTATGGAAGTTGTCACCAAATTGTCATAATTATCCTTTATAGTATAAATAATCCAATGAATATATTGGGAATAGTGAAAGTACTAGGAGGTTACTTAAGGATATGATAAAAAAGAGAAAATGGATGGTACAATCATCCAATTGTAATTTTTACTGGAATACTTATCATAAACTGAAGGAGGAATCGCTCTGAGAAAACCTGTTGTATTTATGTTTTCGGGTCAAGGATCTCAATATTATCATATGGGGAGAGAGCTATACGATCATAATGCGGTATTTAGACGTTGGATGTCAAAGTTAAACGACATTATATATCAAAAAGTCGGCATTTCTATTACGGATGAAATGTATAATGAAGCCAAAAATATGGATGATAAATTTGATCATATTTTATATACTCATCCAGCCATTTTTATGGTGGAATATTCATTAGCTCGCGTATTAATAGAAAGTGGGGTGGAACCTGATTATGTTCTAGGAGCAAGTTTAGGAGAGGTTACTTGCGCAGCAGTGGCGGGTATTGTTTCAGTAGAAGAAACGATAGAATGCCTTTTGAAGCGGGCAGAGTTAATTGAGAGTTATTGTGAATTTGGAAGTATGATAGCAATCATCCACAATTCAGAACTGTATCATCAGGTTTCTTCTATTTCTCTGCATTCGGAATTAGCAGCAGTTAATTATTGTTCTCATTTTGTTATTTCCGGCGATAGTGAAAATTTATTGAAAATCGAAAAATATTTAACAACCAAGAATATTATCTTTCAAACACTCCCTGTGAGGTATGGCTTTCATTCTGCGAATATTGACTCTATAGAAAGTGAGTATAAAAAATTCTTACAGAATTTTTCATTTAAAAAACCCAAAATACCGGTTATATCATGTTTATTGAGTGATTATGTTACAGAAGTTTCTGCTGAATATTTTTGGGATGTTTCTAGGTACCCAATTTATTTTCAAAAAACCATATTAAAACTCGAGAAAGATGCTCAGTTTAACTATATTGATTTAGGGCCATCGGGCACATTGGCAAACTTCGTAAAATATAATTTGCGAGAGGATTCTTTATCACAATTTTATGATATCTTATCTCCTTTCGGCCAGGATATAAAAAAACTTGAGGAAGTTGAAGAAATTTTTAATTAGCATGTAGCATCATCACCCTTGTACTTTTCACAGCAGAATCAATTAATTAAATGAAAAGAGGTAAAAAATATGAATCAACCAAAAAATTATGAGCCGATTGCCATAATAGGTATGGGTTGCCGTTTACCAGGAGGTGCTAATGATCCTGAAGAGTTCTGGGAGATTCTCAAAAACGGTATCGATTGCATTTCTGAAATTCCGTCAAACCGCTGGAAAGCATCAACTTTCTATAGTGCCAATAAAGAGATTCCAGGAAAACTTCTATCTAAATGGGGTGGGTATATTGATGGTGTTGATGAATTTGACCCTACATTCTTTGGTATTACACCTCGGGAAGCAGAATATATGGATCCTCAGCAGAGAAAACTGCTGGAAGTAACATGGGAAGCATTGGAAGATGGAGGGCAAAAACCAGGAGAGTTAGCAGGAAAACCTGTTGGTGTTTTTATCGGGGCATTTACTTCTGATTGGAAAATATTGCAATGGGGTGGAAAGAGGCATGATAATCTTGCTGCTCATTCAGCTACTGGAGCCATGATGACAATGGTTTCAAATCGTATTTCCTATATTTTTGATTTCACGGGACCAAGCATATCCTTAGATACAGCGTGTAGTTCTTCTCTGGTTGCCACTCATTTAGCTTGTGAAAGCTTACGTAGCAAAGAGAGCTCTATGGCTGTTGCAGGGGGGACACTATTGCAATTTGCCCCCCAATATACCATTGCTGAGTCAAAAGGCGGATTTTTATCGCCAACGGGATGGTCCCATGCTTTTGATTCGAGTGCTAACGGGTATACCCGTGCTGAAGGGGTAGGTGTAGTTATACTTAAACGGTTAAGTGATGCAATTAAGGATGGTGACCCCATTTATGCCACTATTATCGGTGATGGTGCAAATCAGGATGGACATACCAATGGTATTACTGTTCCGAATGGCAAAGCTCAAGAGGAGCTGATTAAAACAGTATGTGCTAAAGCAGGGATACAACCCGGAGAATTGCAATATGTAGAAGCCCATGGAACAGGCACCCCTGTTGGAGATCCCATAGAAGCCAATGCTATAGGAGCGGTGCTTGGTATAGGAAGAAAGTCTGGAGAAAAATGTTTTGTCGGTTCAGTAAAAACAAATATTGGGCATACGGAATCGGCAGCTGGTGTGGCGGCCTTGATGAAAGTGGCACTAAGCCTGAAAAATAACCAGATACCTCCTCACCTTCACCTTAAAGAGATAAATCCCAAGATAGAGATAGATAAATGGCCATATCAGATACCTACGAAGCTGGAGTCATGGCCTGAACATGAAGGGGCGGCAAAGGCAGGTATAAATTCTTTCGGATTCGGTGGGACTAACTCCCATGTCATTTTACAAGAGCCACCCCTATCGACGACTTTTGACAAGACTATCCTAGAGGTGAAGAGACCTAACATTCTGCCACTTTCTACTCGTGATTCGGAGATTTTACCAGATATAGCCCAAAAGTATAAAGAACTTTTGGAGAAAGCGAATGAGAGTTGTCCGGCGTTAAAAGATGTGGGATATACAGCAAGTATAAAACGTGAACAGCATGATCATAGAATGGCCGTGCTTTATTCTTCAAAAGAAGATTTGTTGCAGCAACTTAATATGTGCATTGCAGGGGAAGAAAGTCCTTCTATAGTGAAAGGTAAAAAGTGGGAAAAAAATAAGAGGAATCTTGTCTGGGTATTTACAGGAATGGGGCCACAGTGGTGGGCCATGGGTCGTGAGCTTTTTGAAAAGGAGCCTGTATTCCGTGAGGTAATAGTAAAATGCGACAGGGAAATGTCTAAATGGGTGGATTGGTCTTTGATTCATGAGCTAATAAATGTGAGTGAGAAAGAATCTCATATGGAAGAAACCTGGATCTCACAGACAGCCAATTTTGCAGTGCAAATTGCTCTTGCCGCCCTCTGGCGTTCTTTGGGAATCACTCCTGATGCTATTGTAGGACATAGTACAGGTGAAGCTGCTGCTTTCTATGAAGCTGGTGTCTATACTCTTGAAGATGCTGTAAAGGTAATTGTGAATCGAAGCCGTCTGCAGCATACCGTCAGCGGGACAGGCAAGATGGTTGCAGTAGGCCTTTCTGCAAGTGAGGCTGGACCTTTACTAGCACCTTATGGAGATAAGATTTCCATTGCAGCTGTCAATAGCCCGAATTCGGTTGCTATAGCGGGGGATGAAGCGGCTTTACGTGAGTTTATAAAACCACTGCAGCAGCAAGGCATTTTTTGCAAGTTTCTTCAGGTGCAAATACCCTTTCATAGTGCCTATATGGAACCTATTAAAGAGGAATTGTTGAGATCGCTGCATGATATAAAACCTCAAAAAACTAAAGTTGCCCTTTATTCAACGGCAATGGGGGCTGTTGTTGAAGGGACAGAGCTTGACGCTGCATACTGGTGGCAAAACGTAAGAGGAACTGTGCTGTTTACAAAAGCTATTGATCAAATATTGGATGATGGGTATCGAGTGTTTCTTGAAATTGGCCCCCATCCCGTACTAGCTGGTTCTATATCTGAAGTTATGGTAGATAAGAAACAAGACGGCAAGATACTGTGCAGTTTAAGGCGAAAAGAGAAGGAACAGGAGAGAGTCTTTACATCTCTTGCAGAATTGTATGTTATGGGATTCCCTGTTAATTGGCAGACCTTATATCCAAATGGAAAGTTCACACGATTACCAACCTATCCATGGAGAAAAGATCGCTACTGGACAGAACCACGGGATATTGAGCAGGCTCGGTTAGGCCAGAAAGACCATCCTTTGCTTGGATTTCGTTTGTTTGCCCCTGAACCATCATGGGAGGAATCCATTAGTGCGGAAAAAATCACATATCTCAAGGATCACCAGATACAGGGAAGTGTAGTGTTCCCTGCGGCGGGATATATAGAGATGGCCTTTAGTGCTTTAAGTTCACTACTGGGAGCTGGAACCTTTTCTCTTGAAGGTTTTGAATTTAAAAAGGCATTATTCCTCCCCGAATCCCAGGAACCTAAGGCGCAATTCCTTTTAGATAAAGAACAGTCCACCTTTAAGATTGTTACTTATGAAGATGAAAACAATACTGCTGTTTCTCATGCCTATGGTAAAGCACATGTTATTCAGAATACACAAATTGCACCGAAGATTGATATTGACGGGTTAAAAACGAAACTGGCAAACTATATGTCTGATAAGGAGTGTTATGAAAAACTGGGAGCGATGGGCTATCATTATGGATACTCTTTCCAAGGAATAAAAGATCTTTGGATCGGGGCAAATGAAGTACTGACAAAAATTCAAATGAAGGAAGAAGTTTTGGCGGACGCAGCAGGGTACTTTTTTCATCCTACGCTAACCGATGCTTGCTTTCAAACTTTGATCACTGCTGAGTTTTCAAAATCCAGCAGTGCAGAACAAATGGCAATCAGGCTTCCGGTTTTTATTGAAAAGATCAGACTTACCCAAGGACATACAGGGCCAATATGGGCATATGCCAGGATAACTGATAGTGACGTTCATAAATTGGTAGGGGATATCTATCTATATGATGAAGACGGAAATGCAATTGGTGAAATTAAAGGGTTTTTTGCTCAAGGGGTTGATCAGGCATCAGGTAATGCATCCTTGAGTACGATTGACAATTGGCTGTATGATGTACAGTGGCAGGAGCAAGAGCGCTCTATAGTGGGGGAAAAGACTGAAAATATATCTGGTAAAGACAATAGTGGGTGGCTTATCTTTGCAGATAAACAAGGGGTGGCGGAAGAACTCTTAGGCTTATTAAAACAAAAGGGAGAGTATTGTTGCCTCGTTTATCCAGGAGACGGTATCACTATTAACAATAGTAATAGTTTAGCTACCGTTGCATCAGATACTGATGGTGAGGTCAGCAGTTTAATCAAAACCATTTTCAAAGATAAGAATAGAAAATGCAAAGGAATAGTCCATTTGTGGAATCTGGAGGCTCCCAGTCTTGAAAGTATGGAGCTAGCCGATATAGAAAAAATAAAAAAATTGGGTTGTTATTCCATCTTGCAAATAGCTAGGGCAATTGGAGATCTGGAGATTCCTGCAAAACTTTGGATTGTAACGCGCAGGGCCCAAGTTGTTGGTGAAGATACAGGTGATATATGCGCTGCAGCTTCGCCTGTATGGGGAGTAGGAAGAGTTCTTGGACAGCAGGAATTGGTAGGAAACTGGGGAGGCTTAATTGATCTGGACTCTGTTGCTAGCCCAGAGCGGCTAAAACAGGATGCTCTCAATGTATTTAATGAGATGATAAGTGGGGATAAAGAGGATTTGATTGCTTTTCGTGGTGAAAAGCGTTATGTGCCAAGGTTGCATTATGCATCAAACCTGACGAAGCCGCTGCCTACCCGATTCAGGAGTGACGGTTGTTATTTTATCACGGGGGCATTTGGTGCATTGGGACAATTGGTTGCGCGTACCATGGTGAAACACGGTGCAAGACGGTTGATACTTATGGGCAGAACGAAAATCCCTTCCAGAGGGGAATGGAATACAGTTCAACCAGGAACCGGCAATGCTGAAAAAATCGCATTCATAAAGGAACTTGAATCCTTAGGAGCCGATGTACTTCTGGCAAGTGTGGATATTACGAATGAGTTGCAGGTGGCTGAGTATTTTAAACAATTCAAAGAAATGGGATATCCTCCAATTCGAGGCATAATCCATTCAGCTGGAACAGTAAATGATAAGTTTGTATCAAAAATGGATGCAAAAACATTTGATTCTGTTTACGATCCCAAAGTATATGGTTCCTTTTTATTACACAAATATCTTAAGGACGAACCGATTGAACACTTTGTATTGTTTTCATCTGTAGCCGACTTGGTAACAACGGCAGGACAAACCAACTATGCGGCAGGAAATGCATTTTTGGATGCTTTGGCGCATCATAGGCGGGCAAATGGTCTTCCTGCTCTGAGTATCAATTGGGGACCGTGGGCAACAGGAATGGTTAAGGAACTGGATTTAATTGAGCATTACAGGCTGCGCCGGGGAATGAACTGCATTCTTCCTGAAGTTGGAA
Source organism: Pelosinus fermentans JBW45 (assembly GCF_000271665.2). Lineage (GTDB taxonomy): Bacteria > Bacillota > Negativicutes > DSM-13327 > DSM-13327 > Pelosinus > Pelosinus baikalensis. The sequence goes on from NZ_CP010978.1 coordinate 392,271, forward strand.
TGAATATTCTCGACAGGGTAATAGGACAGGATGTTTCCCAGATCATGGTATGTGAAGTTGATTGGCCGCTGGCGCTTCCTTGGTATCCCTCGGAGCCGCCGCTATTCGCCCATCTTGCTAAAAAAGAAGATAACAAAAATGATGGGGATAATGTAAGTTTTGAAATCTTGTTTAAAAATGCTGACGAAGCTTTTCGTAAGGTGATTGTAGAAGAACAGTTAACAGAGTTAATTGCAAAAGTATTACGTTGTAAACCATCGCAGGTTGAGCCCAATAGCTCGCTGAATGCACTGGGTATCGACTCTATTATGGCTACGGAGCTTAGAAATAAGATTGCCTTCCATTTCGGACATTCTCTCACGATTGTGAAACTTTTAAGCGGCTCAACGATTATGCAACTTGCAGAAGCATTATTAGAAGGCTTAAGTGAATCCATAGGGGAAGCTGAAAATGAAGCAGCGGCTGCGGTAACGGCTGAAGTAGCTGATGCTTGGGGACTTCTTGATTCTCTAGATCAGGCTGGAATTGGTGAGGAAGGGAAGGTGGTAGATGAATATCCTCTTTCCTACGGACAGAAAGCCATCTGGTTTATAAACCAGTTGCTACCAGATAGTCCCGCCTACAATATAGGCGGAAGCCTGCATATACCAGTCAAGATAGATATTGAAGCGTTACGCAAAGCTGTTAGAGAGGTGATTCAGCGACATCCTGGCCTGCGAACTAACTTTTTCATTAAAGGTGGAGAGCCTTATCAAAGAGTTTATGCTTCCAGGAAGGAAGAAATAGAAGTGGTTGATGTTCCGGGAATGGAGTGGAGCGACATCAGAAAGATGGTAATTGCTGACAATCGAAAACCGTTTAACCTAGAGAAGGGATCCCTATTTAGGATTACATTATACAAGCAGTCTGAGCAGGACTATTACTTTGCCATCAGCATATACCATGTTGTTTCAGATGCCTGGTCCAATTATATGTTCATTAATGAAATGCAGGAGCTCTATGAAAAATACGCCCTAGGTAAAATGGTTGAGTTACCACCTCCCACTGCTACATATAAGGATTTTGTCGAATGGGAAAACAGGTTTGTAAACAGCTCCAAAGGGATAAAGATGTTCAACTACTGGAGAAATCATCTGCCGGAAGAAATGCCTATATTGAACTTGCCTACAGATAAGCCGCGTCCGGTGGTATTGACAAGTAATGGAGCTTCTTATGTATTTACGATAAATAAGGAATTGACACAGAGTATTAAGGACGTGTCCAAACTAACGGGAGCTACCGTTTACATGAATCTCTTAAGTGCCTTCTATATTCTGCTGCACAAATACTCCACACAGAATGATGTTATTATAGGTAGTCCTGTTGCAGGAAGGACGAATCCTGATTTATCAAAGGTGTACGGTTATTTCGTAAATCCGCTGCCCTTATGTGCCAGCTTTGAAGGAGATCCAACTTTCAAGGAATTATTAAAACAAGTTCAGGGTAGTGTTTTTGCAGGGTTGGAAAACCAGGAGTATCCTTTTGCCCTTCTGGTAGATCGACTGAGTCTGGAACATGATCCTAGCCGCTCGGCAATTTTTCAGGTGATGTTTGTTTATCTGGTACATAGGCTGGAGCAGGTCGGAGTAGATGGAAATAGTATTGCTGCGGACGTTGCCTTACCTGTGCATTACCTTGCCATTCCGGAAGAGGAAGGTCAGTTCGATATTACCATGTCTATATATGAAGAAAATGGAGAATTCCACGGAGCATTTAAATACAACACCGATCTGTTCTATGAGGCTACCATTGCCAGGATGGCAGGACATTATAATGCTCTTTTAGAGGAAATAATTGAAGACCCTGAGGCAAAGGTTTCAAAGTATAATGTGTTAACAAAAGAAGAAAGGGCTACCATTTTGGGACATTGGAGTGGTGGCAAGGGAGCATTTGCAACTGATTCTAGCATACATGCACTAATGGAAAAAGCAGCATCGCAAAAACCGAATAGCATAGCATTAAGCGTACCCTACGAAGATGGAAGGACGGATTATCTTTCCTATGATGAATTGCATAGGAAGGCAAATCAGTTTGCCAGGTATCTGCAAAAGGTTGGGGTTAAGCCAAATACGGTTGTTGGAGTTTGTTTGGATAAATCGACGGAACTGGCAGTATCCCTCCTGGCTATACTTAAGGCAGGTGGTGCATTTGTGTCATTAGATCCAAATTATCCGAAAGACAGGCTGACTTATATCATGGATGATTCGGCCGCCCAGGTCATCATCAGTCATTCTTCGCTCAAAGAAGCATTGGATTGTGGAACCAGACGTACCATATGCGTAGATACCGAACAGGCTAATATTGAAGGTGAGGAAGAAAACAACCTGGATAATATTAGTAAGCCCTCTGACCTAGCCTATGTTGTATATACTTCAGGATCTACAGGCCAGCCAAAGGGAGTCATGGTAACTCATCAAAGCTTTGTTTCCGTATATAAGGATTGGGAAACCGAGTTTCATCTGCTGGAAAAAACAAGCAGCCACCTGCAGATGGCCAGCTTTTCATTTGACGTATGTTACGGGGACTTTGCAAGGGCTCTTTGCTCAGGAGGTAAGCTGGTGTTATGCCGCAGAGAGATAATGCTCAACATTCCACTTTTGTATGAAATTATGGTAGCGGAGAAGGTGGATTGTGCCGAGTTTGTCCCTTCCATCATAAGAAACCTGATAAAATTCATGAAGTCTGCCGGAAAAAAACTTGATTTTATGAACCTTGTGATTGTTGGATCTGACACATGGACGGTTGACGAGTTTAGTTGGCTGAAGTCTTACTGCGGGGAAAATACTCGTGTGATTAGCTCCTATGGATTAAGCGAAGCCACGATTGACAGCACCTACTTTGAAGGAGATGTTGAATTTTTTGAAAGTGGCAGCACGGTGCCTATTGGAAAACCGCTCCCGAATACACAAGTATTCATTTTGGATCCATTTATGAATCCTGTGCCTGTAGGTATACCAGGTGAATTATATATAGGCGGCGCAGGTCTAGCTTTGGGATATATCAATAAGCCGGAGTTAACAGAGGAAAGATTCATACTACATTCTATAAATGGCCAATCCCCAATCCGGCTTTACAAGACAGGAGATATGGCAAAATGGGATGTATCGGGAAATATCCATATCTTACAGCGTGTGGACAACCAGATAAAAATAAGAGGATATCGCGTGGAGCTTGGTGAGATCGAAAAACATTTAACAAATTGCCCAGGTATAAGCAAAGGGGTTGCCGCCGTTAAGAATGATAAGAATGGGGATAAGGTGATTTGTGCTTATTACATCCCTTCCGTCAGTGAGGTAGACAAGAAATTGATACGTGGTATGTTAAGTGAAGTGCTGCCAAGTTATATGATACCTTCCTACTTTATACAGGTAACGCAGTTTCCTCTGTCACATAACGGGAAGGTGGATATAAATGCTCTGCCATTGCCGAATTATACAGAGGAGAGTGAAGTTGTAAGTGAACCTCAAACAATATATGAACTGAGGGTGGCTCAAGTCTGGAAGAAGATTTTAGGTGTACGTAAGGTAGGACTGCAACATGATTTCTTTAATCTGGGTGGTAACTCACTCTATTTGGTAGAATTAATGATTCACTTACAAAATGAGTTTAAGATTAAGATTAACGTAAGTCAGTTATTTAAAGCATCTAGTCTGGGAGATATGGCAAGGGTAGTCGAGAATATTGTTACTGGTAAGGAAAAAGGAGCCGAGCCGTATATCGAGTATAATCCCTCAAGAAAAAGGGTAGTGTACTCTTTTCCGCCTGCCGGAGGGTACAGTCTGGTCTATAGTAGTATGGCTGACAGTATGAATGATGTTACATTCGTGTCCTTTAATTACATGATGGAGCAAGATAAGATTAAGCGTTATGCGGACATGATTCAAAGCTATGAGAAGGAAGGTCCGTATATACTGCTTGGTTATTCCTTGGGTGGGAACCTTGCCTTTGAAGTTTGCAAAGAACTTGAAAACAGGGGTAAAGAGGTTTCTAATGTGATTATCATGGATTCGTACAGGATTGATGGAACCTTTGCTCCTACTGATGAAGATATGAAAAAATTTGAAGTGGAGTTAGCCGAGCATTTCAAAAGACATGTAGGTTCAGCAGTAGTGCAGGAACATACTCTTGATCAGGCTAAAGATTTTATCAATTTTTGCTATGAAACCATGAATAAGGGGACGGTAAAATCTAAGGTACATTTTATTATTGAAGAGAACTCTAGTGATCCGCATAGAACGAAGCGGGAATCAAGTTGGGATGGAAGTTCACAAACCTCAGCTACTCTCTACCAAGGTGTAGGTAAGCATGAAGAGATGCTGGATAAGACACTTGTACGCGAAAATGCTAATATTGTCCGTACTATACTTGAAGCGCTCTAAGACTCCCATCTTCTACAAATGGGAGTTAAGAGCGACTAAGATTCAGATGGAGTTAAAACTCCATCTGAATCAAGTTTTCTTTATAAAATTTGAGGTGATCATTAGTTAGATTAAAGAAAAACAAGAAATAAAGGGGAGAAAATTTTGGAGAAAAATGAAAAATCAATAATTATTATCGGTGCAGGTATTTCAGGCATGTCTGCTGGTTGTTACGGTCAAATGAACGGTTATAAAACAAAGATATTTGAAAGTCACTTTATACCTGGTGGCTGCTGCACTGCATGGGAACGTAAAGGTTACGTTTTTGATCAGTGTATAGACTGGCTGTTAGGAACAAAGCTAGGTACTGACATGAATCAGGTATGGCGGGAACTGGGAGCATTAAAAAATAAAAAACTACGATTTTTTAATATGTTTAACCGGGTAGTGGGGCGAGAGGGGCAAAGTGTTACTTTTTATGTAGATCCTAATAGGCTGGAGGCTCATTTGAAAGAAATATCTCCGGAAGATGGGGAGTTAATAGAAGAATTTTGTAACGGTATCCGGGCTTTTTCAGGAGATATGAATTTTCCTTTATTAAAGCCGGAACCCTTATATAATGAGAATGAAAATAAAGAAATAGAGGAAAAATTTATAAAAAAATATGGCAAAGCACTTAGGGATAGTACAGGAATTGAGATTGTCGATTTCGCAAAACGTTTTAAGAATCCTTTCTTACAAGAAGCTTTTCCATATATATTACAGCAAAAAATGTGTGATTTTCCGTTGATGCCCTATTGCTATAATTTAGCTGCCATGTGTGAAAAAAATGCGGGATATCCTGAAGGTGGTTCATTGGAATTAGCAAAATCAATAGAAAGACGATACACGGAACTTGGTGGTGAAATTGTCTATGAAGCACCTGTAAAGAAGATACTAGTGGAAAATGATAAAGCTATAGGGGTAATGCTTGAAGACGGTACGAAGCATTACGCAGACATTGTCTTATCTGCTGCTGATGGGCGTACAACTATTTTTGACATGCTGGATGGTAAATATGTGGATAATACAATTAAAAAATTGTATGAGGGCTTACATAGCAGAGAGAATAAAATATATGAAGGATTTGTATTGGTTTTCCTGGGAATTAATCGAGATCTCACTAATGAACCAGATAGTACTACCTATTTTTTGGAACATCCATCTAAACTCCTTGGTTGTAACCAAAAAGGTATAGTTGCGCGGCATTATTGCCATCATGCTCCTGAATTTGCTCCATCAGGTAAATCGGTAATGCAATTTTTCTATTATTCAGAGTATGATTGCTGGAAAAAATTATACGATAATGATAGAGCTGCTTATAAAGAGGAAAAAGGAAAAGTCGCCGACTTTATTATCAACTATATGGAGCAGCATTATCCCGGTTTAAAGGATCAGATAGAGGCTATAGATGTTTCCACGCCTGTGACGGCAGTACGTTATACAGGGAATCACGAAGGATCGGTTATGGCATGGATACCCTTTGCCGATACAGAAGAACATGTCAAACCCTTAGTAGAAAAACATCATATGAAGCTGCCTGGTTTAAGCAATTTCTATATGGCCGGTCATTGGGTTTCTTTAGGAGGACTGGTACGTTCTAGTTCATCGGGGCGGCATGTGATTCAATTTGTTTGCAAGGACGATAAGAAGAATTTTGTAGCACAACTTGCCGACTAATCATTTTTACTGTCATCTGCCTCGCCGAACAGTTCCAATGAGACAGGTATAAGCGTTCGTGTTGCCGAAGATTGCGAGAACTCCTGCAAAGTTCAAGATTGAATTTTGCAGGAGTTTTGTCTGTTAATTAATTTAGAACCTAAGGGTTTTAAATGGGACAAGGAACCTGTCCCCGTGTCCCATTATTTTCGATTTTTATGGCAGTTATGATTACACATGTAATATTTAATCATAGACTACAGTTGTAATCGATCAAGTATAGGAGGAGATGTAGTATGCTAATTTGTTGCATCTATATAAATAAAACACAATCAGCAAATAGGTAGGGGATTTTAAAATGAAGAAATTGTTTTTAATATTAATGATCATTATTCTTGCTAATTCTGGATTTATGACTAGCGCAAATGCAGCTGCTTTAGAAACAAGGGAAGACTTTGGGATTCAAAAGTACGGGACTTATAAGACAACAGTAACTGCGGTATCCTCAAAATTAATGCAACAATACAATATTCCTGGGGCTGCTATTACTGTAATTGATGGCGATCAAACTTACACTTATCTATTCGGCAGCATGAATCAGGCAAATGGCAAGCCTGTTACCGAAAACACAATCTTTGAGGTTGGTTCAATTACTAAATTATTTACAGCTTTGCTTTGTGCTGAAGCTGAGGATAACGGCAGTATGAAGTTATCTGACCCGTTAACTGACTATTGTCCGGAATTTACCGACAACAATTCGGCATCATCACAAATTTCCGTAATTAATTTACTTACGCATACCGCCGGTTTTCCATTGAATTTGTCCGAACAAATTACCAATAAGGCTAAAACAGCAGAATATTTGTCCACATGGCAGCCGGAGAAAGCTATCGGCTGCCAATGGCAATATTCTAATGTAGGCATTGGCTTAGCAGCTATGGTCTTAGAAAAACAAAATCATAATTCTATAAACGAATTAATTAAAGAAAAGATACTGTTGCCGTTAGCCATGACACCATTAGGAATGGAAGTTGCAGAAAAATATCAGGCTAATTACGCTCAGGGCTATTCTGCTGAAGGTAAAACAGCCCCACATTTCGATTATGGTCATGCTCCTTTCCCTGGTGCATATAGCCTCAAAGCTACAATCAGCGATATGTCTAAATTTTTAGCAGCTGCTGTCGGCTTGTCTAATACGCCGGAGAATATCAAAAAAGCTATGCACAATACTCAAACGCCGCGCGTTGACATTGGCAGCATGCAGCAAGGTCTAGTTTGGCAAGTACATTCCCTGCAAGATGACAATTTAAAGCACGAACCAGAAAATCTCAACTTAGGACCACTGCCTGTTAATTGGTTACCTAAAGAGCAGCAGATCTATAAGACCAATGTACTATTGGATAAAACCGGCGGAACAGGAGGCTTTAGAAGCTATATTGCCATTATTCCTGAAAAAAAGCTTGGGGTAGTCATTCTGTTGAATAAATATATTCCTAATGGTGCTATTGTGACTGCTGGTAGAACTATTATTGGGATTGGGGAATAATTTATTATTTTAGGAAGAGTGGGCGCAGAGGGTCTTAACCATGTCTATTTTAATAACATAAGGAAAAATTTTTATTTAGCAATGTTATTCCGTTTACGAAGGAGAGCCCTTATAATGAAATGGGGTGAGCAAGGTGACTTTACAACAATTAAAATATGCTTTGACAGTTGCGGACAAGGGGTCGTTTAGCGAAGCGGCTAAAAGCCTTTTTATATCTCAACCTAGCTTATCTAATGCCATTAAGGAGTTAGAAAAGGAGATTGAAATTTCTATATTTATTCGATGTAACCGAGGAATAAATATTTCTAATGAAGGAGCAGAATTCCTTGGATATGCTAGGCAGGTTATTCAACAATCTGATATGCTGGAAGAAAAATATCTAAGGGCAGAACCTGCAAAACAGCGCTTTTGTATCTCAACCCAGCACTATACCTTTACGGCGGATGCTTTTGTGGAACTTGTAAAAAAATTTGGTGGTTCTGAGTATGAATTTACTATTCGCGAAACCAAAACCTATGAGATTATTGAGGATGTAAAAACTTTACGGAGTGAGTTAGGCGTTATTTATCTGAGTAATTATAATGAGAATGTCATTTTGAAATTATTAAGGGAAAGTAATATTAGTTTTTCAGAACTGTTTATGGCAAAACCCCATGTGTTTGTCAGCAACACGCATCCATTAGCAGATAAAAGGTTGGTTGAACTAGAAGAATTAGAAAATTATCCATGTCTTTCTTTTGAACAAGGAGCGTATAACTCATTTTATTTTGCTGAAGAAATTTTAAGTACTCGAAGTGTAAAAAAAAGTATTAAAGTTAGTGACCGCGCAGCCATTGTTAATTTCATGATTGGTTTGAATGGGTATACCATATCTTCTGGAGTTTTTCCTAAATATCTACATGGAGAGCAAATCGTTTCTGTACCGCTCAATGTTGATGAAAAAATTAAGGTGGGTGTTATTATTCACAAGGATGTTATTTTGACAAAGTTAGGAGAAATATACTTGGAAGCCTTGAGAAAAATTGCAGAGGAGCTAAAAAATCAGTGAATTGTCTAAAAATGCAATATAGCCAGATATAGTTTAAAACTATATCTGGCTATATTTTTTTGGAATTATACTATAACAGAAGAGGGATATATAATTCTACATGTTGTTAAATAATTTGGAACAGTAGGTTTGTAATAAAATGGAGGTACAGAAAACATGGAGATGCACGCGATAGTTTCGTTTATAGTGTTTGCACTTATTAACGCATTTACGCCTGGGCCAGGAAATATTCTGGCACTAAATACGATGACTAACTATGGATGGAGAAAAGGGAAAAAATTGTTTTTGGGGATTTTTGCAGGTTATTATTGCGTGCAGGCTTTATGTGCGTTTTTTGTGTTTGGGTTAGACCAGTTTATACATCCAATAATGGATGTATTGAAGTATGTGGGTACTATCTATATTATTTGGCTTGCTATTCAGGTTGCAATTAGCAAACCAAACGAGCAGGCGGAAGATAAAGAGCCGTCTTTTTGGATTGGCTTCATCTTACAATTTGTAAATGTAAAAATATATATGTTCGGCATTACTGCTTTGACAGGGTATATTGTTCCTTATTATACATCATTGGGGATGCTTATGCTGTTTGAGATGATTATCGCCACTATGGGTAGTATAGCAACCACAACTTGGATATTCTTTGGGGCAGTATTTCAAAAAGCATATAGCAAACATTTTAGAGTAGTGAATGTGATTTTGGCGATAACTCTTTTAGAATGTGCATTTCAACTGGCATTTCAATAATAGGTCGTGGTTAGGAAATTTCTTTTTCACATGCTATTTATTTTGCCAACCTATAGAACGTATTAGGCTTTAGTCCTGGAACGTAAAGACAAAGGGGACGGAGGTGCCATTGGTGCCATGTCCATAAAAGTAACATTTTTGAGATTAGCCAGAGAGAGAGCTGTATAATTGCTCAAAGCGAAAGTGCCTAAACTTCAAAGTTAAGAGTTAGGCACTTTTTAGTTGTAACAAGATCGATGAACGGGGTGCACCTAATTCTCCAATTTAGTTTTTATAGACGTTCTCTAGATAGTTGTCAAATACTATTCTCCAGTACTTAGCAATGATAACTCCCAAAACGAGTTTGATTGAATGCTGTGAAGTAAGTTGCTACTCATGGGAAGCAGGGCAATAGTACCAATCCATATCGAATAACAGATGAGTTCAAAACTAGAGTATCGCAATAATAATAATTTTTGCAAAATGAAATACATACTTTGCGAAAAGGCAGCCAGAAAAACGAGAAATGTGCCGCTGTTTATAACGATGAGTGAGCCTGATTCTCCCCATGAAATGACTCCTATTCCCAATAAACTCACCATCATACCAAACCATGTGGCTGGAAGTCCTTTTTTTAGTCATTAGGACTCTTGATTTATATGGGGTTATGAATATGAAATTTACTCTACTATGTTGTATAATTAAATTTAGACACAATAGTAGAAAATTGTGAGCGATAAATAGGAATTTGTAGAGCGGATTATTTACATTAGGAGGTATTAGCGTTATGGATGATGAATTGAAAATCAAAATGTACTCATTTACGGTGGATTGCAAAGAACCGCATGAATTAGCAAAATTTTATGCGGCGTTGCTCAAGTGGGAAATAATGTTTATCGATGAAGAATGGGCATGTGTATACGCTCCAGGAACCAATCAGGGAACATATCCTTGTATATTGTTTCAACGGAATCCTGAGTATAAACCGCCTGTGTGGCCGGAAGAGCCTGAAGCTCAACAGCAAATGGCACATATAGACTTCGCCGTTAATGATTTAGAAAAAGCAGTTCAATATGCAATTCATTGTGGAGCAACAATCGCAGATGAGCAATTTTCTAATAATTGGAGAGTTATGCTTGACCCCGTCGGACACCCTTTTTGCTTATGTCAAATGAAATCAATTATCGAGAGTGCCCATTTTGCGTTGTTATAGAAAATCACGAAATTGAGAGGAAATTCACGATTAATCTTGGCTTCCATTAAAATTGTCACATTATCTAAACATAGCCAATAGTTTAAATGGCATTAAAAGAGGGATATAGTTACGTATGTGGAATAATAAGTAATATAATAAATGAATTATTGGTTTTTGGGGGGATTATATTGACGGTAGAAGAAATGAAAGAATATCGACTGCAATATAATAAAGTGATGGTTGAAGCAGATTCTTTCTTTGCTGAATTTGGTAAGCTGGATGATAAAGTGTATGCAGATGGAGCAATTAGTAAGAAGCATAAAGAACTTATGGGTTTGGCCATTTCACTTGCAACTAGATGTAATGAATGTATTTTATACCATTTGGAAGGTTGTTTAAATGCAAAAGCAAATTTCAGCGAAATTGTTGAAGCTATTAAAATTGGTGTAATTGCTGGAGGTTCTATTACTTATCCGAACGCTAGATTTGCTTTTGATAAATTACAAGAATTAATGGCATAACTAAATAGAGAAAATAACCAAAGTATCAGGATATTACTGATACTTTTTTTGTACATAATAAATAAGAATATGTTATGTAATGGAACTGAAAAATAGGGGTGATTTTGTGGACAAAAGCTCAAATCGGTTAATAAATGAGAAGAGTACTTATCTGCTCCAACACGCCTACAATTCAGTAGATTGGCACCCTTGGGGTGATGAAGCATTTGAAAGAGCAAAAAGGGAAGATAAGCCAGTATTCTTCAGTAGTGGATATAAGACAATAGGACGGTGGTTACGTCTTATAACTGACTCGGTAGAATTTCCTTTTGATTTTTAGTAAGACTGAACCACCGTCCATGTGTCCATCCCCGTGTCCACAGAAACCTAAAACAGAAAATTGCTTTGGCAAAATACTGCTTATAATGAAAAAATATAGAAGGATTTAGCATTTATGAAAGAGAAGCTACCCATAATCTACCTTGTTAGTAGATTTATGGGTCTCTTTCAGGTTTGACATAGTAGTAAAATATAAGCTGTCTCTTTTAGACAGGTGCAATCACAGGGAAAATGGAGGTATAAGCATGAAGAATATTGATATGGTCGTTGAGGGAGATATTTTAACAATAAGGGTAGATTTATCCAAGCGATTTGGCAAGTCAAGTAGTGGTAAATCAATCATTATTGCAAGCACAGAGGGGAACCAATCGATACCTAGTAATGATGATATAAAGATTGGATTAAATGTCTATACGAAATAATAATAGTAGTCAGACAATAGATGTGCGAGTCAAGGAATCGTCACCGACTCATTAGCGGTGAATTTATCATTAGAGGTGAATATGATGGGAATTTTATCTGATCTGCCCAATATTGGAGAAATAGTTGAAAAACAACTCAATGATGTGGGAATTACAACCTATGAACAATTGAAGGAATGCGGCAGCAAGCAAGCTTGGTTAAAAGTACGAGCAATAGATCCTTCCGCCTGTATCCATCGGCTATATGCGTTGGAAGGGGCTATCCTGGGTGTTAAGAAGAACCAGCTTCCAATAGAAACGAAAGCGGAGCTGAAAAATTTTTTTAATGCATTTAGCAAATAAAATTTATAAAGAAGGAACCTGTCCCGGCGTCCCATATAGACTCGTAAGTTATTCTCAGGAAGAATGTAGAAAAATGGCTAGTGAATTCAATGATTTGGCATCAGAAGTATGGAACGCCTACTCTCAACTTATTATCCAACTATCTGGTATTTCACCAATTGAATATCTCTTCCACCTAATATATAATAGATTTTACTCTTATTATATATTAGGTAGAGGTTTAGTTTTATGAAGTACGGCGACAACGCAAAGCGAGGTAGTAATGGAACATTCCTTACATATGATATTGGCGGGGCTAATTCTAGGAGTTGTATTGGTGATTTTTACATTGGGAAAAAGCCCCTTTTTTAGAGTAGATCGTGCGGGAGCTGCTATCATTGGAGCGGTAGCGATGATAGGAACGGGTGTTTTATCATCTGATAAAGCCACTGCGGCGGTAGATTATAAAACAATCATCATTTTATTTTCAATGATGATTCTAGTAGCAAATTTGAAATTAGCTGGATTTTTTGAGTTTGTGGGAAACAATCTGCTGCGGGTGGTATCCAATAAGAACAGCTTGTTGTTTGCTATTATTTTGGTAAGCGGAGCTCTCTCTGCTTTTGCGATTAATGATATTGTCTGCCTGCTGTTTACGCCCATTGTACTACTTCTTTGCCAGAAAATTGATTGCAATCCAGTACCACATCTCTTGGGGGTTGCCATGGCCTCTAATATAGGCAGTGCTGCGACTTTACTAGGCAATCCACAAAATATACTAGTGGGCAGTTTGTCAGGGATGTCATTTCTGTCTTATTTTATCACTGCAGCTCCTGTAGCAATCTTAGGGCTGTTTTGTACTTTTATCGTGATTGCATTCTATTATCGTAAAGAGCTTCATGGCGGTTGGAGAAAGAGTCAGCAAATTCCCGTAAATGCCCATATGTATTTGATTATCAAAAGTTTATTGATATTGACATTTATCTTAATTATGTATTTATTTGGTTATGATTTGGCATTGGTAGCCAGCTTGGGTGCAGCAGTATCTTTAATGACTCGACGAGTAGAACCGAATAAAGTGTATGCCAGTGTGGATTTTAACCTGCTGGTTATCTTTATTGGCCTTTTTATTATTGTTGCTGGAGTCGAAGAAAGTGGATTAGTTTCTTATATTTTTGATCAATTCTCTTTTTCAAAAGTGAACGACTTAGGCGTTTTTGCTATAGTAACCGTTGGCTTATCTAATTTGGTAAGCAATGTCCCTGCGGTGTTATTAATTCGTTTTCTTATTCCAGATACCGAGATAGAAGTATGGTGGAAGGCTTTAGCTTTATTTTCAACTCTTGCCGGAAATCTCACAATTGCTGGATCTATTGCTAACTTGATTGTAGTAGAGATTGCCAAACGAAATCATGTCTATATTACCGCACGGGAGTATTTTCGCATAGGTTTTCCTCTTACGCTACTTGTTACCTTTATCGGATATTTGTGGTTGATCTTTATTAGATGATTTTAGTGATGAGAAATGAAAACACATCTAAGATTATGCTAGAGGGAAAAGGTGGATTTGGATTGGTTCCAACCGCCGCCACCTATTAAATTAGTGTAACAGAAGCAGAATCTCATTATATACTAGGTGGAGGTTTTGTTTTATGAGGTAACTTATCACCAATGTGGAATCGAGTGGTTTGGCTATGATATGTTTTGTCAGATGAATTTGATTACAATTTTGGTATATCTGGAACAAAGCGGGTATAAGGGTGATGTTCTTTCTTGCATGGTGCTTGAAAAAATTGATGACATCATCTTACCTGATGCATTTAAATAGATGTTGAGGGTTATTCAGATATTTATAAGGCGGTTATATATAACCAGAACTTACCCTGAAAATATGGATTTTAATTTGACAAAAAGGAGGTATTCATTGTGATGAGAATTGAAACAGAAAGATTGGTTATAAGAACTTTCAAAGAGAATGACGCAGCGGGATTATGGGATTATCTCTCCCACCCACGTGTAAATTGTTTCCTTAATGAAAAGCTCAACACATTTGAAGATGCTATTGCCGATATTAAGCTAAGAAGTATAGATGAATCACAGTTCGCCGTTTGTTTGAAAGAAAATGATACAGTTATCGGGAATTTATTCGCAGCAAAAGATGAACCAGATACCTATAGCGTTGGTTGGCAGTTTAATGAAAAATACGAAGGAAAAGGATACGCAAGCGAATCAGCAAGGACATTTCTAAATTTTCTATTTAATGATAAGAATGCAAGACGGATTTATGCTTACGTGGAAGATTATAATGTTCGTTCACAAAAACTCTGTGAGCGGCTCGGTATGCGTAGAGAAGCATACTTTATAGAGTTTATATCTTTCATTCAAAACCCAGATGGAACACCGAAGTACGAAAATACGTTTGAATACGCCATTTTGAAAAGGGAATGGAAAGAAATGAGCCTACCGCGATCTAAGAACGCGCAAGCGGGTTTGCTTAAAAAGCGTGTAAGTATCCTTTGATAAATACGATTGTAATTTCTGTCCCAATTGTAATGATTGGTTGGGTCATAGTTGTGAAGATGTAAGTTGTCGTTTGCAAAAGGTGAAAATCGGGAAAGGTAAAATCTTTAAGAAAGGAAATTGGCTTATGATCCTATATTATTTGGAGTCGGTGTTATGCGGAGCAAAGGCTATCGCATAACAAACATGCTGTGAGATAGCCTTTGCTCAATCCTAAAACTACAATTTTAGGAGGAGCATAATGGGCTACAAGAACGCAGTTAGTGTATTTCCCGCCGATTTGTTAGAAACAATACAACAGTATATTGACGGTGAATATATTTATATCCCACGAAAGGCAGAGAATAAAAAACAGTGGGGGGAAGTGAAAAACAGCAGGCAATATATTCAGGAACGCAACGAGATAATTTTTTCCCAGTATCAAGACGGTATTTCGGTTGAGGATATTGCAAGCTGTAATTACTTATCACCCAAAACAATCTACAAAATATTGGCTGATATGAAAAGTCAATGCTAAAGTGAGAGCGACATGGTGATTTTGCCGTGTCGCTTTCTTGTTTCTGAATGATCTTGTAGGGTGCATTGTAATAATATAACTACTATAATTGATTTATAGCAGCAAGATAAAGGATTAACGGAGGAAGAATATTATGTGCACATTTACAAATCAATTTATTTCCAGTCAGAATAACATGGAATTTCTGAAAGCTACCATGATGGGGCCTAATGCCATGCGAGTAGCAGAGGAATTAGCGTCATGCCTAAGCGTCAATGAGAATATGCGTATACTTGACCTCGGTTGTGGGTGCGGTCTTTCCACGCTCTTGCTGACACAAAAATACGGCGCAAAAGTTTTCGCCGCCGACTTGTGGATTTCACCGACTGAAAACTATGAGCGTTTCAAATCTATAGGGATTGACGATAAAGCCGTTCCGATTTCAGTAGACGCGACCAAAGGATTGCCTTTCGCAAACGGATATTTTGACCTGTTGTTTACTGTGGACGCTTACCATTATTTCGGTGATACGGCCCAAATGCTCCCGTCGCTCATTCCTTTTGTGAAAAAGGGCGGCTATATCGCCGTGGCTATTCCCGGCTTAAAATACGAATTTGGGAAAAATGTTCCCGATGATATGCAGCCGTTTTGGAATAGCGAGATGGAAAGAACCCTGCACTCTCTTGATTGGTGGAAAGGTTTGTGGAAGAGGGCCGAGGGCATTGAAATGGTGGACAGCCGCGAAATGGCCTGTTGCAGACAGGCGTGGAAAGAATGGCAGACCGGTAATCATCCCATTGTCGCTGAGGACATCAAAATGATGGAGGCTGAGGGCGGAAAGTATTTTAATCTTGTTCAGTTGATTGCTAAAGTCATTTGACCACATGAGCGATAGCAAGATAATTAAGAAATTATCGATTTAAAATAACCGTTGTCTTTGTCGTTTCCGGTAAGCAATGGGCGTGAAGCATATAAACCGTTTAAAAATCTTGGAAAAATAGCTGGGGCTGTCAAAACCAATCTGATTGCAAATTTCTGTGATGGGGGCATCCGTATCCGTCAGCAATCGTGCTGACACTGACACTCGGTATTTAAGCAGATACTGTATGGGTGTCATTCGAATGGTTTTTTGGAAGCAGCGCAGACATTCTCGCTCGCTGATATTGGCTGCTGCAGCAATCTGCTGAAGCTCGAGCGGTTCGGCAAAGTGCTGATGTAAAAAATCCAGCATTGCATTAATGCGTACTGTGTCCTGGCTTTCACTCCGGTTTTGCTGTTCAAGAAGTGACTGCATATTTTTAACAATTAAGTACCACATACGGGATAGTTTTTCACGCATAAGCAACTCATAACCAAAATTATCTAAGTCGTAAATTTCAGTAGCTTCTCGAATACACTGCACGGCTTGGCACTGCCATTCAATTTCGCAATAGAATGGAACACCAGGCAATATATTGCAGTCTAGCAACGGGCGCACATAACGCTGCTCAAAAACACTTTCCGTCGTACCCGATATCAGGTTCGCATGAAAGACAAGTGAATTCAATGTGCAGCCTGCATCACCTATAATCTGCATTGAGTGCAATACATTGGAATTGATAAAAGCACCTTCGCCTTTCTGCAAGGTAAAATCCATTCCGTTTAGACTTACGTGCATGGCACCACTGCGTACTATCACTACTTCAATTTCTTCATGCCAATGCCAGGGAATATCACCAGTCACATTATTGCTTAAATCAGAAAAATAGCCCCCACAAGGGAACATCGGTGTACCTCGTGCTTCCAATTCACGTCGGTCTGTGTCAAGAATCAACTTACACAATTGTTTAGACATTTTGTCTGCCTCCTAATCGATGTGGCGGTTTTGTTACAGTATAAGTCCTTACTGTTATTGTTGCAAGTAATAAATGGCGATATAATTATAGTAATAAAACACTTTTGTAAAGTGAGTTGATTTATATGCAAAATGAGGTAACTTATCTGACGTTTTTTGATATTCAGCATACTCAGCAATTTTTTGATATGGTGAATCGTTGTGCTGCACCGGTTATTTTTTATCTTCCAAATGGTCAGGCAAAGGATCTGCGCTTCAATTTACTAGTACAAAATTTTTTGACTTGGATGGATTTATCTGGAAATATTCCTGAGTTGAAATTGGAATGTAATAACTCGCAAGATGTGAAAGCGATGATTCAGTTTATGATGGAAAGTGATATGATGAAAACTGATTTATCTCTGCGTACTAAAAGGAGAATATATTAAAAAATATAAAGGTAGGTTTAACCTAATCGTGCCATTTTTAATTATGGGTAGCAGACTAAAGGTCGTCGAATATACTAACTAAGAGGATTAGAGTCTGAGGTGCGATATGAACTGTGAGAACGTAAATAGATGGATTATACTAGGGTTGGCGCTAGTTTTGATATCAGACGTAATATTTCTGATAGTTGAGGTAATAAGTCAAAATTGTGACGAACAGGAAGAAAAGAAGAGAGTAGAGCAAGAAAATAGAACAAAAGATGAAATCAGCGAACTTCAAAAAGAAGTATTAGCTTTAAGAGAGCAGCTAAAAAAGCAGGAAAAACTTGTTGCGAATCTTGCCTCTTTTGTCCGTTAAAGATGTACATATCGAACCCCTGTCCAATATCAATAAATGTTAGGAGCTTCTCATAGCCGTTTGGCATGAGAATGTAAACACTGTCGGATGCTGGTATCTGGCGTCTAATGTGGAGAGGAGGAGTCATGTAATGTCCGGTATGTCCCATCCCCGTGTCCCACTAACTAATTTGCCACAAAACAACCTCATTTTGGTCAAAATAATATGAAAAGACAGTTTGGCTTTAAAAGAAAATTGACTTTTATACTGATTTAATGTATTATTTAATTGTCAATGACAATCAAATAAAGGAGAAAATAATGTATATTCTAAATGATGCCATTAGTTTTATTATTAGTAGAACATATTCTAGAATGAAAAACATATTTCTAAAAAAACTAAAAAGGTATGGAATTACTCTTGAGCAATGGGTTTTACTTGCTCAACTTTCAGAAAAAGAAGGAATTTCACCAACTGATTTATCTTTAGTATCACTTAGAGATAAACCATATACAACAAGACTTATTGATCGATTAGCAGAAAATGAGCTTATTTTTAAGGAAGAAAGCAAGATTGATAAACGTTCGTCATTAATTTATCTAACACAACAGGGAGCGGAAATAAAAAAAGAGATTATTCCCATCGCTGATGAAATTAATGAGTGGTTAGTTGAGAATATGGATGAGGAAGAAGTAAGAAAGCTTAAGGTTGTATTGTATAAAATGTATGAGAATATCCTATCTCATAGTCGATAGTTAGAGAAGAATTCAACTAACTTTAATTTTTCACATATAGTTGTCATTGACAATTATATGTGAAAAATTGATATAAATATTATACTTATTCTCCATTGATTATGAGAGAGTAACACGGAAATTAGTTGATAAGAGAGGCGTGAGGTTATGAATTATTTAAGGAATTATTGGCAAGATATCGGTGGTATTGTAGGGGTAGTAGTATGCATTTGTTTATTTTTTCGATACCAACACATACAAGAAATCCAAGTGATTTTATGGCTGAGTTTTGTTGCAATTCTCTTTCATCAGTTTGAGGAGTATCGATGGCCAGGATATTTCCCCGGTGTTTTTAATATCGTCTTATTCAAAAGTGCAAATCCAGATAAGTATCCTTTAAATAGCCATTCAGCGATGGTTATTAATATTTTAATTGCCTATGGTTTTTATTTGCTTCCCATCTTTTTTATAGATCAAATATGGATTGGATTAGCGCCAATATTTATGGGATTTTTTCAATTGGTATGGCATGGGGTTTTTGCTAATCTTAAAATAAAAGGTATTTATAATCCTGGTCTGTTTGCTGTTATTTTTCTGCATATTCCGATAGGGGCTCGGTATATCAACTATATTATGGTGCATAATTTAGTAACTGTGTACGATTGGATATTGGGAATTGCATATTTTGCTGTAGCTACTTACGTGTTAATTGTAAAAGGTAATATGTGGATGAAAAATGAGAAATCAATTTACAGTTTTAATCAAAAACAACTAGGTCCTTATCGTTGATGGTAGAGCTGTATAATAATTAAAAAAAGGTGGTATCTTTTGTGCCCGTTTTTATATTAAAGGGCAATGCAAGCGTACAGACTTTATCGTTAATTCTTTTTTAGCAAAAAAAGGTTGGTTTACGCCGCCTTTCCAATCCCTTGAGGAATTAAGGTCAACGTTAACCACAATATACAGTCAGGTTGAATTAGGAAATCAAAAATCAATGGCGTATTTTAAGTGTATAAAATAGCGGCTATCCTTATTTTCAAGTATCCCTTTCCAACAAGCCGAGAACAAAACATGGTACGCTGTTTCATATAGAAGGATTTAGCATTTATAAAGAGAAGCTACCCCTAATAAATTACTTTGTAAATTTATGGACAGCTTCTCTTTTAGTTGACATGAGCGATAGAAACAGAATTGAGAACGTATCGGTTTTAAGTGGGACCACTGGGAAACAGGGGGACAGGGTGCTGATAAGTTAATTGGCTGTTGTGTTATTATACACAATGTTCGTTAAAGTACCATTAAAATACTCGTAATCTCCAGTAGGTAGGTTCCAAATTGCTTTTAAATCCGATGGTATTGTGATACCGTTTTTTTCAACATAATTACTTACTTCAGCCGTCCATTTATTTTTTGAAAATGTTCCGCTGCCAGTATCCATATATCGATCATCTGTCTCAAAATTTGTGTACTCACCCTTATCATTAAAGGTAAATACACCCTCTACTTTTACGCCCTTGTATTCATAGATTGCTTTGGCATGATTTTGGTCTATAGCCTGCCATATGATATTTTGCTGTAGAGCACAGGTAGGCACAAACAAAGACTCAGCTAAGTAATTTATGGCTTGAGATACATTTGTTTCCGATCCCTTATTATCAAAGATGGTTACTTTTTTCAGCAGTTTCCCAAGCATTGTGCCTTGCCCATTCAGATATGCTTCGTTGGCCTCCATGGGAATTAAGCCAAACATTTTTATATACATGTAAGTGATTCTCCCTGGCTCAGAGGCAAAATTATATTGCTGGACGCTCATTTTGGTCCACGGTCTATTACGTGCCAATTTAAAGTTGACGTCATTCCATATAAATTTAGCGTTTGACATCTTTTCCTTGCCTATGTAGCCACAATATCTAAAATATCGCTGTACTGGTGTAGGAAGATTAGAAATATCTTCTTCTGTAAAGACTTCATTGCTCGCTTTACATTTACCTAGCTCAGTTTGCACATTAGATAAAAATATTTTTTTCATAGGTGTGTCCTCCCCCCCAACATTAGACTTGCGGTGACCCTATAAATCACAATGAACATGCAAATAATAGTGGTAGTATTGACCACTTTATTATTCCTCAAATCAAGAAAAGTCCTTTAATTTGCCTTGCAGATTTGTTAAGTAATAACGTGTCAGCATGACTGTCTCTCTGGCATGTGCTAAACTTGCATAACTGCAAATTCAGTACTATGCAGCAGAAGCAATCGGCGAAAGAGGAGCCAACTCATTTATGTGGGTTGGTTCTTTTGCAGCCTATTTCAATCCAGAAGGAAACACGGGGACAGGAGTGCGCCACGAAAGCGGATGAGTGCGTAAGCACTCAAATCCGCTGAACTTAGATAGAGATGGAGGAAGGTCCTTTATGGGCAGCTTCTCTTTTAGTTGATATAGCGATAGAAAGAGAATTAAGAACTTATCGGTTTTAAATGGGACAAGGAACCTGCCCCCGTGTCCCATCTAGGGAGGGCTTGACTTTAGTTAGCTGGTCTCGTGTCCCAATTCGATGTAGTAGTATCACACTTTCCACATGACTTGAGTAGGCAATATTGTGTTCAAAATTTATTCAACTAAATTTTCCCCATCTTTAAATGCTCTTAAAGATAACTCATCAAAAATTGCCAAATCAGGATTATGACTAGTTCCACAATAATGAATGCTATCCTCTAACTTCCAACCTAATTCTTCTAACATATTATTAGCAAATTTAACGCCTTCTGCACCTATTTTAGGATCTGGGTGTCCTTGAGCAAATATGGTTATAAATTTTTTACCTGGATGTCTTGGTTTATAATCACTTCCAAGCATTGGGAATGTACGATCAAACCAAACCTTTGCTTGACCTGTAATATTGTAATAATAGATTGGAGAACCAAATACAATGGCATCTGCTTCCTTAATGACATCGTACATCGGTTGAAGATAATCATTAACAGCACAACCATCATGGGTACGACAATAGAAGCAACCTTGACATCCACGAATTCCAGAATCATTTAAATCAAATTCAATAACTTCAGCACCTTTAGATTGTGCTCCTTTTGCAACCTCTGCTAATAATTTTGTAGTATATCCATTTTTTTTTGGACTACCTTTGAAAATAACTATTTTTGACATTTATATCTCTCCTTTTAAATACAAGATTTTCTTAAATTAAATTAATTGTATATTGACTCGCTTTATTATATTAAGTAACATATAAATAGACAAGTACACAAAAAATGTTTAGTTACTAATATTTATATTTTAAGTAATGGAGGTTGCTTTTATGAAAAACCCTTACATAGGATACGCTTTAAAATTTATACATGGCAAATGGAAACTATTAATCATCTGGACCATATCCCAAAATGGAGTTATTAGATTTAATGAATTGCAGCGGAAGGTTGAGGGAATATCTAGTCTGATGCTCTCAAAAACCTTAAAGGAACTTGAGGATGACAAACTTATTATTCGTCATCAATACAATGAAATTCCACCAAGAGTAGAATATGAATTATCAGAACTTAGTCAAAAACTCATAATTGTTTTACAGTATCTTGGTGAATGGGGCGAGGAAGTTTATAAGCATAAACGAGACTGTGAAAAAAAAGTCTGTAAGTAAACACAAAATAGGTCTATTCGTTACTTAAATCTATACAATACACCACTTGTACCATTTATATGAGATTGCCTGCCACTATATATTTATCCAAAATAAGCATTGTATTTTTAATTATTGTATTGCATCAATCACAGGTAATGAGTATAGAGTTGATTTTTTAAGAAGCCATGTTTATTCATTTGATGGTTATTCATTCTAAATTGCTACAGAGATTACGAGTACTTATTATTATTATTACTCTCATTTAATATACAGTTTCTGTAAATGACTTGTAGATTAAAAATACATATGCGGTACGTATGACTCCCATGAAGGATTAGATATTTTTATCTACAGATTTATTGTTAATTTCATATTATTAATAACATATAGTCAACCATTTTATTAAGTCAGAGCCAATGGCTTAATAATATGGAAGGCTAGGTATATTAGATGGAAAATACATCGCGAGGGTTTCGACAATGGAATCGGTTGAAGGTAGTGTCAATAACCAAGGAACCTGTCCCCGTGTCCTAGATAAGAAACCATACCGTCCAGTTTCACGTACCGTTAATGTTCGCTAAAAAAAAGCGAGGACAACTTCCTATCATTGGATCTGACAAGCTTGAGGCACAATATTTCATCCGTTTGTAATCATTCAGTTACTCATCTAGAAAATTTATAATAAAATACCTAACTTTGCAAATCATAATAAATGTTAATAGTGTGAACGATGCTAGGCATTTTTGGGGGGGGGCATAAATTTTATGCTTAAAATTTACAAGAGCAATGACACTCAGCTTAATGGTTTGTCATTACTGAGTTTAGAAAGAGGGGCTTGGCTCAGCCTAATAAATCCAACAGAAGAAGAACTTGAAGCAGTTGCTGCTTCAGCCAATGTACCCCATGACTTATTAAAGGCAGCCCTCGACGATAAAGAGCGCCCCCGTTTAGAAATTGAAGATAATTATATATTAATAATCACTAACATTCCCTTTATGCACAGCCAAAATAGCTACGATACACTACCTCTGGGAATTATATTGACAGCAAACTATATAATTACAGTTTGTTTACGCAACAATGAAATTTTATCAGATTTCACCCCAGAAAATGCAAGACTGTTCAGTACCTATAAAAAAACTCGTTTTCTATTACAAATTTTATATAAATCCGCTACGTTGTATTTGAAGTTTGTAATAGAAATCAATAACATGACTGAAAAAATTGAAAAAGATTTACTTCGTTCTATGCGCAACGAAGAAATTTATCAATTACTAGAACTAGAAAAAAGTCTTACTTTCTTTGGGGCGTCACTAAAATCCAATGGGATGGTATTAAGCAAACTTTTTCGTTTGCGTAATAACAATCGGCTAAATCCTTTAATTAAGATGTACGAGGATGACGAAGAGTTACTAGAAGATGTAATTATCGAAAATAAACAAGCTATGGAAATGGTCGAAATGTATAGTCACATTCTTACAGGTATGATGTCAACCTTTACGTCTATTATTTCAAATAATATTAACCAAATTATGAAGCTCTTCACTGCTGTATCCATTATTTTGACAATACCCACCATGATTTCAGGGATATTTGGTATGAATCTAGAACTGCCTTTTCAGAATCAGCATGGATTCTGGTATATCCTTATTTTATGTATTGTTGCATCGGGTATGGTAACTCTAGGACTTTGGAGAAGGGGCTTATTTTAATTAAGATAACTATGATGGATAGTTTCTTTTTAGTTAACATATCGATAGAAAGATAATTTAGAACGTATCGGTTTTAATTGGGACAAGGAATCTGTCCCCGTGTCCCATTGATTAGTATGTTAGCCGTCTTGCCTTCGGGTGAGGCAGCTTTTTTTATATCTAAGTACTAGGAAGGAATTTGGAATTTATTGGAGAAGCATTAATGATTAATGTAGTAAATTGTATTTAAAGTAAATTAATAACAATTCATTGTGCAATACGAGAAGGAGGAAGATGATCTTGCAGCAAAAAAAAGTTATTTTAGCGGTAGTATATTTGTTACTTATCTCAATCGCGATAGGAGGTTGCACCATGATGCAGCGAACGGTAATGACAACCAGCAAATATCCAGAGAAGCCAATTACCTTAATTGTTCCTTTTAGCGCCGGGGGAGGAATGGATTTGCTAGCACGGGCGATGGAAAAGACGGCATCTACGAATTTAGGGCAGCCTTTAATTATTATCAATAAACCTGGTGGCGGAGGCACCATCGGATGGAACGAATTGGCTGGCGCTGCTCCTGATGGCTACACCATTGGGATTAGCGGAGTGGATCTCATATTACAATCGTTGTATGGTTCGACTAAATATAATTATCCAACAGCCTTAGAGCCAATTGTACAAATTACCTCTTCACCATATGTAATGGTAGTTCAAGCTAATCAGCCATGGAAAAATGTCGACGATTTGATTGGATATGCGCGGCAGCATCCAGGGCAAATAAAAATTGGTAACAGTGGTGTGGGGTCGGTTGCTCATGTACTCAGTGAAATGCTGGCTCATACTGCAGGTATCACACTTGAATCTGTTCCTTTCCGTGGTGGATCAGAGGCGTTGACAGCGTTGCTTGGTGGACATATTCAGGCTACATTTACTAGTCCGGCAACGATTAGAGATCATATAAAAAATGGCACATTAAGAGTGGTTGCAGTACCAAATGAACAAAGATTGACTGATCCTATATTTGCAAATGCGCCAACATTTAAAGAGCAAGGATTGGATATTGTATTTAGTAATTGGATGGGAGTGGCAATTCCCAAGGAAATGCCTATTGAGGTGAAGACTAAGCTAGCTGATGGATTAAAAGCTATCATTCTTGATCCAGAATTTAAAATTAAGTTAGAGAATATTGGACTACAAGTCGACTATTTACCCCCTCAAGAGGTTCAAAAGAAATGGCTGGATGATAGTCAAAAAATATCTAAGATAGTGAAAGAAACTGGTATTTTAGATAGATTTAAAGAACAAAGAAACAATTCAAATTAGAAGGAATGACACTGCCTTACAACCTATAGTAAGGCGGTGTTTCTTTTGGCGGTATTTACAACTTGCTTTCCTCCTGCTAATCATAATGTAGAAATATAGCAGGATTTGGCATTTATAAAAGAGAAGCTACCATAATAAATTAGTTAGTAAATTTATGGGCAGCTTCTCTTTTAGTTGACATAGCGATAAAAAGACAATCGAGAATTTATCGGTTTTAAATGGGACAAAGGAACCTGTCCCCATGTCCCATATGGTAAAAATATTCGCTATTTCTAAAGGCTTATTTGATATGTACTTTTTAAAAGGGAATATTTTTTGACGTGGGGGCTTGACTTTAGTTAGCTGGTCTCGTGTACCCGTGTAGCATCCACTCGTTTGGAAAGTAATATTGTGAGCCAAAGAACCGCCCCTTGACTCGTTATAGATATAGGATAGGGGGACGGAGGAAGTGTCCGAATGGAATTGTCTTTTGACTTTTAGTAAGACATATCCACCGTCCCCTTGTCTTACCTTAAAGCCGAACATGGTTGAAGGTGTAGAAAAAGGTTATTCAGTAACTACTCATCCGTAGGTAGTTAATGATTTGTCAGTTCAGATACTTGATATGGCAATTTTATATGAAGTATAGAAATGTAATTTGTGCAGTTATGACTAAATAATGATAAATACAATATAACCACTAAAAGGGAAACTCCTGCCAGATTTTATATGAATTCGGCAGGAGTTTTGGGCTTTTATGAGAATATACAAATTTAATATAAAAAAGTCGATGGCAAGGTGATGAGGGCGAAGTGGCGGAGGTAGTGTCTTAGGAAAAGGTAACAAGACGAAATCATCGTCGGAGTTGTTTGAAAATAGTGGGACAGGGAACCTGTCCACTTGTCCCTATACCCTTGTCCTGAAGTGACAAGGGTATAATCGAGAGGGGAAAACTATTATGGTAAAAGTTTTATTGGCGGGAGCTACAGGCTATTTAGGTGGCTACATAGCACAAGAACTTATGAAAAGAAACTATTTTACTAGACTTGTTATAAGGAACATAAATAAATTAGAGGGAAAAGGAAATACATTTGATGAATTTTTGGAAGCCGAAGTCACAAAGCCGTCTACTCTGAAAAATTGTTGCACAGATATTGATGTTGTGATATCAACTGTAGGAATTACCAGACAAAAAGATAATCTTACATATATGGATGTAGATTATCAAGCAAACATTAATTTGTTGAATGAAGCAAGAAGAAGTAATGTTAAAAAGTTTATATATGTTTCGGTTCTGAATGGTGACACATTGAAAAATTTAAAAATATGTGAAGCCAAAGAAAAATTTGTTAATGAGCTGGTAAATTCGGGATTGGATTACTGCATTATAAGACCAAACGGTTTTTTTTCCGATATGATTGAATTTTACAAAATGGCTAAAAGAGGTAGAGTGTATTTACTTGGAGATGGTACTATGAAAGCAAATCCAATCCATGGTGAAGATTTAGCTAAAGTTTGCGTAGATGCTATAGAAAAACATGAGAAAGAAATTGAGGTCGGAGGACCTGAAATACTTACTCAAAGAGATGTTGCCGATATTGCGTTTTGTGTTTCTGGAAATAAAAAAACAATTACTTATATACCTGAATGGATGATAAAAATAACACTAAAGTTAATGAGGCGAATTACCAAGAGCCAGGTATATGGGCCGATTGAATTCTTTCTGACTGTCGCATGTATGGATATGGTAGCACCTAAAAATGGAAGTCATACATTAAAAGAGTATTTTGAGTCTAATAAAAATATTTAGCCTGGTAACTTGTTTATAATGGGACTGTTAAAAATAAAATGCAACACATTCCCCTTGTCGTATGAAACTTTGACAATTCGTTAACAAAGAATGATGGTAATAATGTTAAATACACTATAACCACTAAAAAGGAAACTCCTGCCAGATTTTATATGAATTCGGCAGGAGTTTTGAGCTTTTATGAGAAAATGTAAATTTAATATAAAAAAGTCGATGGCAAGGTTTAGGAGGCGGAGTTATTGTCTTAGAGAAAAGCAACAAGACGAAATTACCGTCCCTAGTCGTTCGAAAATAGTGGTCAGGGAACCTGTCCCCTTGTCCTAATACCTATACATTTTATCTTTTTTACTTCTGTCACTAACCTGTCCCCTTGACACTCGTTGCTTGCGGCAGGGGACCGAGTTCGAATTGGGGGTAAGGCTGTAACAATGCTGAAGGGAGAGCTTATCGAGTGATGAAACTGGGGGTAGAATTTTGATCATTACTGAAAAAGCAAAGGATATTTCCTTATTAGACAGTCAGAATCCTTTGCAAGATATATTAAAACCACGAAATGAGCGAATTAAAAAGTTTAATAAAGGGCACATTGTCCCAATCTATTGTTATCGATATATTGGAATTTGTGACAATGTAACAAATTACTTGGAAGAATTAAGGAACTTAGAATGTAATTTGAAAAAAACTTCTGAGCCATATCTTATCATAAAACAAGGTTTGACTAACTCCCATTCCAATGAAGAAATTGAAAAGGCAGTAGCGATTTGGGATCAATTTGAGAAATGGGAAAATGATAGCAAACGGAGCTATATAGAATTATATCGTATTGTTTGGGATACTAAGATCAGTAATACCACTGTCAATTGGACAATTAAACGATCGTTGTCCAAAATACTAGAGTTATTTGATGATATTGAAAAAAGCAAGAACCAGTCAATAAGAAGAAATTATGGATTGTCATTAATTTTGTGGGTAAACTCTTATTTGAGTAGTTTATTTTCTGGAGAGATGAAGAGTAATTCTATACCTAAGTTCATTTTTTGGGGAGCAATAAGACGGAATGAGGCTTATTTTTTTATATTCTTATCAATGCTAGGTTGTGATGCCTTATATATAAACGCTACAAATGATAAGGAATTTAATAGGATAGACCTACGCAATACATATGTAAAATTAATAGAACATGACATGAGAATTGAAATTTGTGACTTCCCAAAATCAAAAGAAAGTAAGGTTGTAAGAGAATTCCCTGCGAAACACATATCACAGACTATTTCGCCGGATCCTGCACCTATAACACATACGAAGCATATGGAAAAAAGCTATGAAGAATTGGCTAAATTGTCTGATTCAATCGTAATGGTTAATGTTTACGATGATGACCACGTACATTGTGGCAGTGGCTCTGGCGTAGTCATTGATGAAGATGGAACCATTGTGACAAATTATCATGTAATTAAGGATGGGAGTTTCTTTGGAATCCTGTTTGAAAATAATAAATCGGAGTATATCACACATACAATGATATCTAACAATGAACAAAAAGACCTTGCCTTATTGCAAATCGATTGCAAAACACGACCAATACCTATTAAAAGTAGCGATAGTTTAAAACGAGGTCAACAAATTGTAGCGATTGGTAGTCCGCTTGGGCTCATGAATACGATTTCCGATGGTATAATTGCAGGTTTCCGAAGTTTTGATGATCAAAATTTTATTCAAATCACTGCCCCTATTTCTCCTGGTAGTTCAGGTGGTGCATTACTCGATAGATATGGGTCATTAGTAGGTATAACTACTGGTGGATACACTAAAGGACAGAACTTGAATTTGGCAATTCCTAGCATTGAAATTACTAAATTACTGCTCATTTCTAGTTTTAATAGACGTAGAAAAACATAAGGAATTATTCTGTAATTCGGCACTCCATAACCGCAAAGTAATTACAGTCTGGCTTCAAAAGCGATGATGATGATGTTGGGACGATGGGGACGCTCTAATGTTAAAGGGACAGGTCCTTCGACATAGGTGCCTTTATTACCTACATTTTATTTTTTATTTACTTCTGTCAATGAACCTGTCCCCTTGGCACTCCAGGGACGGAGTAGTCGACAATGTAACGGTTGATGGTTGGTGTCAATAACCCCGTCCCCCTGACACTTCTAAAGACAGGTTCAAGTTTACATTTAGTGGGACAAGGAACCTGTCCCCGTGTCCCATCTAGGTATAGGATTAAATAAATATAAGGAGGAAAAACATGGGGGAATATGTAGTTGGCATTTTAATTGCCGGAGGAATCTATAATATATTACTGGCTGTTTTTCATATCATGTTCTGGCGTATGGATAAATTTAACTGGAAAGAAGAATTACCAAAGATGTCCAGTATAAATATGGCAGTCATTCAGTTGTTGAATGTTGCTGTCATCGTATTCTTCTTTTTAATCTCATATATCAGCATTTTTCACACACGGGAACTGTTGAGTAGTGGGCTAGGTAAAACTGTCTTATTAGGTGTATCGTTATTTTGGTTGATCAGACTAGGCGGGGAATTTACCTTTAAAAAAGGAACACCAGCTAATCCAGTATTAGTGGTCATTTTGGTAATAGGAGCGTTATTATATTTAATTCCTGCGTTATCAGTAACGGCATAGATAAATATAGGACAGGGGGACGGAGGAAGTGTCCGAATGGAATTGTCTTTTGACTTTTAGTAAGACATACCCACCGTCCCCTTGTCTTATCTTTTGAAGAAAAAATAGAAGAATTGATATAAAAACTGAAACAGACCTATGTCAGGCGATTGATCGTTTGATTGGTAAGTTAATAAAGACTTTTCGCCATTGCAACGTCCTAATGAAGAGTGTGTAACAAAAGTAGAATTTAACAGTTATAAAGAGAAGCTACCATAATAAATTAGTTCGTAAATTTATGGTCAGCTTTTATTTGATATGAGTGATAGAAACACAATTATCGATTTTAAATGGGACAAGGAACCTATCCCTACATCCCAATCAATAAAAAACCAAGCAATCAAATCATATCCTGGTTTGATTGCTTGGTTTTATGTTAGGTTATTTCTCTTTTTGCATAATTGACTTACGATGAATTTTTTGTAAGTTTTGGTTAATTCAGGGCGAAACATGCAGGACTCTAGTCCTGCACTAGAGAATTGGTAATATATTCATGGGAAAATTAAAGAAATTGTTATTGATTTTATAAAAATCTTGGTAGGTTATAAACTTTCATTGTTATTATGTAAGGAGAATGGGATGAGTAGTAGAACAAAAGAAATCACAAAGTACTTCCGAAGTGCTGTGGCCGCTCAGTCAAATATGGGTATTGATTTTAAGAAAGATGATTACCAGATTATTATCCCGCAAGAAGTTCTGCGGGGACAAATAAATCTAGCGACTTGTGAAGCCATTTTTGCCGATTCTAATAAAGACGCTGACGACGGTGAAAATGAAACGAGTAAAAAAACTGACCTTCATGTCATTATTTGTGCCAAGGCAATAAAAACCCAATATAGTGCAAACGCAAAGATACAAGATGAAATCGAAGAATTAACAGGAGTGTTTTATATCCCTGCCATTCTTAGTAGAACAGGCAAGTTGGCCTTTAATGACGGAGATAAGAAACTTCCCTGGTTTCCCAGAGAATATCTGCAGCCTATGGTCGATCCTAAGCTGGCTATTGGTTATGAGGATACGGTAGATACGTTTGTGAGCGACCACGTAGACCAAGTGGAAAGAATAGCCTCGTGGTCTGATTATGCTGCTTTTTTCCAAGAATATTATGAAGCCGTAAGCGAATCGAAGTTTGAGCAAACGACCATTCGCAACATGGATAAGCAGGAGGCTCAATTCGAGTTAGAAGATCATATGTATGTTTTCCGGGATAATACCGTAATGTCCACTTACCATATACTCAATTTATACAACCATCTACAGAATAACGATCAAACGGTAGCGCTGTATGAGAATTTTGTGTCCATGAATCAAGAAACAACCGTACCGCTTGTCAAAAATGATGTAAACACAATGCAAGTACATAGTGGACAAATGGGAGGTGGATACCCTTTGTCGCCGTCGCAGCGGGAAGTGATGAACCATTTCAATGCGATGAAGGATGGAGAAATTCTGGCTGTAAACGGGCCGCCAGGAACGGGAAAAACGACTCTGCTTCAGTCAATCGTTGCTGATATGTATGTTAAACGGGCTATAAACCAAGAAAAAGCACCGCTGATCGTGGCTTCTTCAACGAATAATCAGGCAGTCACCAATATTATTGATTCTTTCGGGAAGATAGAGACAGCAGGGATCGCTAATTTAGAAGAAAGATGGATCGAGGGAGTCAACAGTTTCGCTGCTTATTTCCCGTCAGGGTCAAAAGAGAAAGAAGCGCTGGAAAAAGGATATCAGTATACAAATCAAAAAGGGGAGTTTTTTGTTTCCAATGTGGATACAGAAGAAAACTTGGAAAAGTCCAAGAGTAAATTAATTCAAAGCTGCAATGCGTACTTTGAAACCGACTATCAAGACGTTATAGCTTGTCAGAACAAGCTGCATGAAGAACTGCTATATGTGGAAAAGAGTAAGAATACCTTGCTGTCACTCGTTCAGGAGCTTAACGGATATGATTTGAACGGGCAATCCCTAGAAGCTCACATTGATACATTAGACGGGCAAATTGCAGACAAAGAGGCGATGATTTCTAGGCTTCGCCAGCGGGTCCATGAATGGGAAGTTTGTTACCAGAGGATTCCTTTGTTCTATAGACTGCTGAGATTCATCGGTAGTTTTTCCCGCAGAATACAAACAGAGTTTCGTTTGTTTATTAATGAGGAAGAACAAGGTTTTATTAATGAATACATGAGTCTAACTGAAATTAAAGATAAATACAGCCATCGCTATACGGAACAGAATGCTGCGCTTTCCCAACTCAAAAAGAAAAGAGATGCACTGCAAGAAATCAAAAAGCGATACGACGACTTGGTGGATGAATGGAAGCAGCACCATATTATTCTGCATAAAGAAGATGATGAGAAGTATAAACTGGACTTAGATTTTATCAACGATTTGCTTGATAAAAAGATTAGGTATGTAGAATTCTGGCTGGCCGTTCATTATTTCGAATGTCGGTGGGCAAATGGCGAAGACACAGTATCAGAGAAGCAGAAAGGCAGGAATTTCAAAAATGTGCTGGATATGTTCTATAACCGTCTGAGCATGTTGACACCCTGCCTGGTTATGACCTTTTTCATGCTGCCCAAACAGTTTTTAGCCTTTGGAGATCAGAAAAAGTTTTTCCTTTACAATTATATTGACCTGCTCATTGTTGATGAAGCAGGACAAGTTTCGCCGGAAATTGCTGCCGGAGCATTTTCGCTCGCAAAAAAGGCGATTGTCGTTGGGGATATGTATCAGATTGAACCGGTCTGGAGTGTAAATCGGGCACTGGATAAAGCACTGGCACTGTCAAACGGCGTAATAGAGTCGTTGGATGATTTTGCGCAGATGGAGCAAAATGGATTAAACAGTTCGCGCTCCAGTGTAATGAAAGTGGCAGCTAAATCTTGCAAGTATGAGAAGTTTGGCAGTAAAGGCTTGTTTTTAAGCGAACATCGCCGTTGTTATGATGAAATCATAGAGTATTGCAATGTATTAATTTATGGTGGAAATCTTCAACCACTGCGAGGACCGGGAAAACAGGACAAGAAACTTGCAATAAAGCAATGGCCGCATATGGGATGCAAGCAAATTCAATCAGAGCACTCAACGAAAAAAGGCAGCAGCCGGCTGAACCGGCTGGAAGCGGAGCAAATCGCGGCATGGGTGAAAAGCAACTTTACCTTTATTGAGGCGGCCTATCAGGGAAAAGAAGAAAAAAAGGAAAATCTGATCGGCATTATCACTCCTTTTAAAGCCCAGGTAAGTTGCATAAAAGCAGAATTGAAAAAGCAAATACCCCAATATGCTTCTTTGATTAGCGTAGGAACGATACATACCTTCCAGGGAGCGGACCGGAGAATTGTCATTTTATCAACGGTATACGGAAATCAGGATGGATGCTTTTTTATTGATGCCAATGAAAGTCTCATGAATGTGGCGGTTTCCCGCGCCAAAGATCACTTTTTTGTATTTGGGGATATTAACTGCTTAAAAGATGACAGGGACAGCGCAAGCGGTTTGCTTAAAAGGCGTGTTGGTGCAGGGGGAATATGAGTAGCTTTGTTTTTACCTATTTTTGTTGGTAGACCAACGGTGACTAAATGAAAACTTGGGAGAGTAGAAAAAAGAGAGAAGTAATATTGTGTGGGAAGTGGAGAATTGGCGGAATTATTTTAAAAGAGAAATGCGAAGCGTGTAAGTGTCCTTTAGTATACTTTGATAAATACGATTGTAATTTCTGTCCCAATTGTAATGAATGGTCAGGTCATAGTTATAGAGATGTAAGTTGTCCATTCTGTGGTAAACGTCCTGAAATTCCATTTCATGAATTTTTATAAGTAAGGGAAACACTTAAAAATTACAAGTAACCTGTTTGTTTAGACAGAATTTAGTGGGACGAGGAACCTCTCTCCGTGTCCCTTACCTTTAATAATAGGAATAAGAAATTCGGAAGGGGTGGAAACGTCTGAAACCACTGAAAAAGTCTATATTTCAAAAATTATACTAAAAGTAAAAGATTGCAATGGCGCTAAAATGCGCTGTAAGAATTTTTTTTCGTATGCTTATACATTCAGTACCCCTGAATTTTGTTTGTAATTTTAAATGTAATACTTTTAGTGGTTTCGAACCGTCATTTTGCTTCATAAATATTCGACGATAGGAGAGCTTCAAAGAAATGAGAAAGGCGTATGATACTATTCTTCAATCTGAGGTAGCTGCGGTTTTAGCTGCCAAAAGTGGCGGGTGTGAGCCGTATCGTTACGAATGTGCCAATTGTGGAGAAGAGGTGTATGTTGCCGCTCGCTACAGCACCAACATGGTCCCTCATTTCAGGCATCTTAGCGGAAATAATGATGTCGCATGTGAGAACTATCTTGGGCAGTATGGCGCGATAAGTATAGATTCTCGTTCAAGAAAAAGCAATCGTGAAAGAGTAGAATTCCATTTTGAAAATAACAACAAAAAGTTTTATTTAGAACTTCGCTTCAGCGCAGATGAAATTCAGTACTACGGGCAGGAAAATGTTGATTTCGAGATTAGAATGAACGCTTCAGGGCCTCCGTTCTATATTTTGCCAATCAATAACATTCATTTTGCGCCCGATGCTCCTACACCGATTTCCTTGTACAACTTCTCATTTTGCTATTATTTATCCAATACTCTTACTGACACAAGACGGAAATACGATTTTTTGAAATCTGGGAATACGCCTAGCTTTTTCAAGTTACAAGGTAACGATAGTGATTTCAAAGCTAAATTAGTACGCGGTACAGTTTTGTTTACTAATGTTCAGTATTTCGTTGTATTCCAGAGCAAATATTCAACTCCACAAGGTATTCGCTTTCCTGATGCAATACAGGTAAACGAGACGTTTCGTTTCGAGACGATGGGATTAAATTTCTTAGGTATGACTTTATCAATACAGAAAAAAACAGCGGATATAGACGAGCTGTTGAAAACTTGGGGTTACATATTAGAGGAATCTGAAATGCTCACACTACTATGGCCCCCTGCGCCAGTGATTGATGATGTTAGTGTTGTAACTTCAAATGAAGCTTTTGTATTTACGAGTTTCGAGTTGCAAGCGCATGGGAACATTAATGTTCATTCGACGGATATTTTGCGAGTCAATCATGGTATTTCTAGAGTATTGGTTAAACAAAAAACAAAAATATTTAAGAAAAATGCTGAGATTGTTATTGATAAGTTCAAATCGCCTATTGACGCTTATAACCTGATTACTCTATTTGAATTTGCAGCAGTTAGTTTCTCTATTCCTAATTATGGCACATGGTTTCTTTTCAACCATTCAGGAGTTAGTCCTTTGAAAACTGGACAGGTTGTTTACTTGACACCGGAAAGTGTGATTAAACAGTATGAGCACAACTATCTTACCCAAATTATTTATCCGTGTCGTCAAAAGGAATTGGTTAATGAAAAATTGCTTGACGATATTCTCATGCACTGCAAGCGAACGGAAACACTTGAATTTAATCAGTTTATGTCGCTGGAACTGAGCAATACTACTTCTCAATACATTGATAAATGTAGCGTTTCGGGTTCTATTAATTCGGTCGCAAAACAATTTATCGTGGAGGGGCTGTTATGAAGTATCTTTCTCAACTAACCGAAGATGAAGTGCGCTATATTTGTTTAGTTGTGCCTTATCAGCACACGAAAGATTATTTTTCAAAAAATCCAGAGGAGTTTGCAAAAATTCATCCGGGATTTCGAGGTAATAAGATTTCAGAAGCTACGGCAAGAAAACTGCTTTTCGATTTTAGCAGCAAACGCTTTATTTCATATTTCATTGAGAAACATATTAGTGATTGGCTTTCTCAGATAAAAAAACACTACAATAACAGAATTGAAACTGGTGAAAGCAAAGATGTTGCTTTCTTAAACACATTACCGTTCTGTTTTTTCACTGAGAACGTTGGTCTGTACTTTAAACTTATCAATGAAGAATATTCTGAAGAATACATTGCGCTAATGGGTGCAGCTATAAAATCTATTAAAGAAGCGACTGACGAACAAGACAGATTAAGCAAAGAATTGAAAGCCAGAGATTCGGATATTAGGAATCTCCATACTGAATTTGATTCTATAAACTTAGATTTGGATAGAACCAAAGCTAAGTTAAATAAGCGGTTGTCGGAGATTGACGCTTTCAAAATCAAACTTATTGACATTGAAGAACTCAGGATTGCCGCTTCGAGGGATAAACAAAAAATTGATTCTCTCGAAAATCAAATTATAGCTTATGAGGAAGCAATTAAGGGGCTAAAAATAGAGTTGGACGAAAGCAAAGTCAGCAGTAGCCAACTCGAAGAACAAATACGGGAAGAGTTGGAAAGACAACAAACTGTCAAGTGGAATGAACAGCAATCAATAAAGGCATCAAAATGCCCTAGCGATATTGATGAGTTCAAAGACTATCTGGGTTACAATCTTAAAGATATCGGTGTGCCTAATGACGCATATTGTACTCTATTGAAAGAGCATTTAAGTAAAATCCTCTTTCAGGGTATTCCCATACTTGTTAATCGCTCAACAGGCAACAATATTATGAAATGTGTTGCAAACACGCTAATCGGACAACCAACGATTAAAACACTTATTTTTAACAAGGATATCTCGACTGAAGAAGTCAGCCATTTCTTATCATTGGGCGCACGTATTGTGTGTTTGGATAACTTTCTCGGGAATTTTAACGAAACAGAATTGCTGCCTTTGTTTGAAAAATACAGAGATAAAATCATCTTCTTGACCGTTGCTTATGATAGAACAATCAATTACATATCAAAGGAGTTTTTGCGGTACTGCCATTATCTCAATGTCAACCGAATCAAGGCGTTAACCGCCAACGCACATTTAACTGAAGACCCGTCAACAATAGTGGAAGTCGATTTTGATCCTCAGTGGGCGGGTGTAGAAAACCGGTATTCTAATTTATTAAGAGAAGTGTTGCGAGAATTAGGCTTCCCTCAAAGTCTGATTGAGAAAAAGTGCACCACAGTATTTAACGAACAAGATTTATGCCAATTACTGGTATTTGATGTTTTACCATACTGTGCGGACGTATTGCAAATTGCCCCATATAATACATCCGAGCGATTACTCAAATATGCCGGAGATGATGGAAGATGCCCATGCAAAAAACTGCTTAAGGAGTGGTTCGCGCTATGAATGATTTCTTAATTGCTATGTCAACTGACATGGACATTAGCCGTTATCAGAGCGAATCTGATGACTCATTCATCTTCAGACTTTGCTA
Source organism: Pelosinus fermentans JBW45 (assembly GCF_000271665.2). Taxonomy (GTDB): domain Bacteria; phylum Bacillota; class Negativicutes; order DSM-13327; family DSM-13327; genus Pelosinus; species Pelosinus baikalensis. The sequence continues at coordinate 429,191 of NZ_CP010978.1, forward strand.
TTCGGCGTTAGGACAGTGGTGCCTTCGAACAGCTCAAAATTTGTCAGGAGGAATTGCGGGAACAACCAAACACAATCAGACAATCGTGTTGAACGAATTGCTACAGCGCTATTCAGAACTGTTTCCTCGCGTTGCTAACAGATTCATCGATGCCAATAATCAGCAGGCGAGCCTGCCTGTTCATATACGGCGGGTATACGAAGAAACGGGTTATCTTTTAACTGACGATAACAATCGGAATCAATTAGCCAATTTCGAGCGAAGCATTACAATTGGAAATACTTCTTTGTTTTTTGGCGTTCTCAATATGGCTTTTACCATGAATGGGTTTGGCGTATTTTCAACTCCCACATTATATAAGTTTACAGCACAAGAGTTTTTAATCAGAGATACCTTAACATGCGAAGAATACTTTCAATCACGATTTGATGTTATAGATTTCTATGAAAGAGACATAAACATTGACGAACTAGAATTTTTCAATCCGCTATCGAACAATGTCCCTTCATTATCTTGGTCGAAGAAAATTGAGACAGATTGCTCAGTAGCCCGAAAAAGTGAGATGGGCCCGTTTTATAGAGTGATGCGCGAATCTGATGCCACACTGTTGTTTGCTGAAGAACCCATCGAACCACAAAATGATAGCTTAATATCGCATGAATACAGGAGGTTATATTATGCGCTCAAAGCGCACTATGGTAATCCCCTGACTGCAAGAGTTGTAAAGAAGGATATTAAATACTCTGAAATAAAAATTCACGGACATTTACCAAACCGAGAATACTATTATTTGCTGCTTTTGTCGTGGCCAGTAAATCACGCTTTTGACAAAGTTAACTTTTTAGTCAAAAATTGCTTTGTTGCAGAAATAATAGCTACTTTAAAGAATATTGGAATTGACGTTAAAGGAGGAAATGCAAATGCGTAACTTAAACGGAGTTCAACAATACTATCAGGCAATCCGTGATAGATTGAAAAACTACATAAAATCGGATTACTTAGCCAATAGTGAAACCCTACTCCTTTATGTCGATGACCTTCTGGGAGAGCTTTGCTCTGAGCATACCAATATCGCCCGCGAGCCGTATATCGAAACTTCGGCGTCGTATAAAAAAGTACATAATGGAATTAAAAACTCACAGCATATCGAACAGGGCGTAAAAGAATCGTTGTTGAAGCTTGTTAAGGAGAACCTCGGCATATTTTCCGATCCATTTGAACACCAAGTTAAAGCGCTGGAGTATTTTTCGTCTGGGAGAGATTTATTTGTTTCCACTGGTACGGGTTCTGGTAAAACAGAATGCTTTCTCTGGCCGATTATAGCCAAGTGTTTTGATGAGGCCAAAAACCGTCCTGCTGGATTCAAAAACGAGGCAGTGCGTACCCTAATCATTTATCCAATGAACGCCCTCGTGTCTGACCAACTCGCCAGATTCAGGAAGATTATTGGAAACGATAAGTTCCGAGAAATTTTCACGACAGATACACACGCTACGCGTATTCCGCATTTCGGAATGTATACTGGAAGAACACCTTATTCTGGTGATGCAAAACCAGCAAGCAGCCGTGAATTGGCGAATACATTCCGCGAAAATTATTTAATAGATGAAACCGCTGATTCAGAAACCAAACGGCGACAAACCAACAATGTAAACGGGCTCAAGAGTATCAACAAATACCCGGCCAGATTCGGCGAAAACGGACTCCAAGTTTTTATTGAAAATTTGGAAAAGAACATCCACAAGCCAACTCCGTATGATGCTGAACTCATAACTCGATTCGAGATGCAGGAATGTCCGCCGGATATTCTGATTACAAACTACTCCATGCTGGAGTATATGCTTATGCGCCAACGCGAAGCAAACATATGGGATAAAACAAAGCAATGGCTTGATGAATCCAACGACAATAAACTTCTCATTGTTTTAGATGAAGCGCATATGTACCGCGGCTCAGCTGGTGGAGAAATTGCGCTGTTATTGGAGCGACTGTTCTATCGTGTGGGTATTACAATCGATAGAGTTCAGTTTATTCTTACAACCGCAAGTATGCCATTAAATGAGCAAAAAGCGATAGATGCTTTTTACTCTGGTCTCACGGGGAAAGAACCGACTTCTTGTGAGTTCTTATTCGGTGCAAAGGAGGCTGTCCCAGATGAATTGGAGGTGAACACGGATATTGATGCATTGGCATCGATTGGTTCTGACCAAGTGCAAGGTGAGGGGATCGCTGTTCGAATCAAAGATTTTGCTAAAGCTGTTTTTCATTGCAGCTTGCCGAACGACATTAGTCAGAGTGAAGCTCAAGAATGGCTCTACGATAATCTTCCGAAATATCAAGCGTTTGTTTTGCTGAATAAACTATGCCGTGATGGCGCAAAATCATATAGCGAGATTAAGGAAACACTATTTGGAGACAGTGTGAATGCTGAAAAAGCCCTTGATGCTTTATTGGCATTGGTTTCTCTTGCCGCAAAGAACGGAAACATCCTATTCCCAGTGCGCCTTCATATGTTTTTGCGTGGGTTGCAAGGTCTTTACGCGTGCTCTAATCCGAAATGCACCTGCGGGAAGTATTCCGAAAGCGAAAAGCTTCCATTGGGTAAGGTCATCTCTATCCCAAAATATAAATGTGAGTGCGGCGGCAGGATTTATGAACTTGTTAATCATATAAAATGTGGGGCATTATATCTAAAAGTTTATCTTCAAAAAAACGATGGACAACCATATTGGTATGTCTTCCCTGAACGTGGCTTGAACGGTGACGCTAATTCGCTCAAAGAAATGCTTCTCTATGTTGTTCCCAATAACTATCAAAAGGGGAAGAATGACAAGATGGGTGCGCTTGACCCCTTAACAGGCAAACTGTATACGTCACCTCAAAACGATGAAAGTTTGTTAACCGTTATATACAATGATAAATTCGATGGTAAGAAACAATCATATACTTTTAGTGTTTGCCCAAAGTGTAAGAAACCTATGCCGCTTAAAAAACCGGTTGACTTAGCCACCAAGGGCAACATCCCATTCTATAACCTTACAAAGGCGCAGTTTGAATTGCAACCCGCCAAGTCGGAACTGATTAATCAAGGAAAAAAGGTCTTACTATTCTCGGATTCTCGTCAGAACGCTGCAAAACTTGCATTGGATTTGTCAAAATCATCTGATGCAGATGCGTTTCGACAGGCAGTTATGCTTGCGTCGCTTCTTTTGCAGGTTGACGGTAAAGAACATTCTTTATTCGATTTATATTCGGCATTTTTGGATGTTTGCATACAAAACAACCTTGCTTTTTTCAGTGGAAGAAGCAAAGTGAAGTTTGAAAACGACAAGCGTTTGTTTAAGTATAAAAAAGGTACAACTGAACGACGCGGAAGAACCATTGACTATACGGAAATAGCTGCGGAGTATCAACCTCTGCCGGATGACTACTACGAGCAGTTGCTAACTTTCTTTACAGAAAGCCCTCGTTCATTTAAAGATATCGGTATTGGTTTTTTAGCTCCTGTATCTTCTGCTCTTGACGATTGCGTATATGATTTAGAGGATGACGGATTAATCGTTGATAAAGATATTATTTATCAATTGCTTGTGCTATTATTCTGGGATGTTATGGATGAAAGCGCTGCACTTGGGGAAACGATTCAAGATGATATTCGAAAAGGTTTACCTGGACGAAGCAAGAGCCAGGCGTTTGGGTTGAACTTCAATTTTTCAAACGAATTGGACAAAGGTTTTATCCAGCGAATCCAAGAACTACTAAAGCTTGATAGTATTTCTATTGCAAAAATCGTAGATAGAGTGCGCGACTTGTTTTTTGCTTCCTCATCAAATAACCGTTATTATATCAAATTATCCTCAGTGAAAATCGAGTTTGCAGATAAAGATTTCACATGGTATCGCTGTGTTAAATGCGGGAAATTATCTCCATATAAAATAGGGGATTATTGCGGTGTTTGCTTTGATTCAACGGAGTTGGTGCTTATTGATGAATCGGATTTGTCGCGCTTTGAATTTTGGCGGATACCAGTTCTCAATGCTTTGAACAAACTCGAAACTATCCATACGATTGACACAGAGGAACATACCGCACAATTATCCCATAAAGAAACCAGAAGCGATACTTGGAGCCGCACAGAAAAATATGAAATGCGTTTCCAAGATATTAATGCAGGCGAGAACGGCGAGGAATCTATCGATGTATTGAGTTGTACAACAACTATGGAGGTCGGTATTGATATTGGTTCACTAACCGCCGTCGGACTTCGTAACATACCTCCCATGAGAGAAAACTATCAACAACGTGCAGGGCGTGCGGGGCGTAAAAATGCCGGCATCTCTACTATCGTTACATATGCTTCCGGAGGAACGCACGATAGCCACTACTTCTTGCATCCCGATGAAATGATTTCCGGCTCTCCGCGTAAACCTTGGATAAACCGTTACAATCGCAAAATTAGGCAGCGTCACATAAATATGCTGGCGCTGAACGGCTTCATGTCGACTCCAGATATGAAAACGCAATTCGACGGTATTGCTGACATTGGAATAATATCGTTCTGTGAAAAGTTCGGTGAAAACTTTATTGCGTATGCAAAATCCATAGATGTATCAACTGATGTTACTATTTTTCAATTTCGAGAAATATGCCAAAGCGTTTTAGTTGAAGGTAAGCGCAATGAGTTTATTAACAATGACAAAGAGACCTCGGCTTTTGATGTATTTTATCGTGAAGGCTTTATACCGTCATATTCGTTCCCAAAGAATGTTGTAAGGTTTTTCGTAGAGAAAGAATCTGAACGGGGCAAGAATGCTCCTCGTGATATCAATTATGCTCCCGAGAGAGACATCGCCATAGCGCTCAGTGAGTATGCGCCAGGAAGGTTCGTTACGATTGATAAAAAAATATATAAAAGCGGTGGCATTTATGCTAATCCTCGACCAAGAGGTTTTGAGAAAAACCAAGCCGAATACTATTTTGAGAACAAAGATTATCATAATGACATTCACATCTGTTCTGAATGCAACTGGTTTGGTATTGATCAAGAAGAATTTCCTAATATGCAGTGCCCATATTGCAGTGCCCCAATTGAAAACAAAAAAATGTTACGCCCATGGGGATTTTCTTCTGTTAGAGGGGATGAAGTTAAATTTGAGGATGAGGATGAACAGTATACCTATGCGGAAGCACCCTACTATTCTTATGTTCCGGCAGACACAGAAATGGTTCAATTTGGTCATAGTAATATCCGTTATGCTAATCTATCTGATAAAAAAGTTTTAACCGTTAACATGGGTAAAAGTAAGAACGGGTTTAATGTCTGCAAAAAGTGTGGAGGGGCCGAGGTTGCAGATGATAAGAACACTGGAAGATTCTCATTTTCACAACCCTATCACGATAACTATTTATGCCGTCATGAAGGTACGGTATCTACCAATATATGCTTAGGATATGAATTTTTGACGGATATGTTCATGCTAGATATCTCTTATGATTTTGCAAAACTTGTTGGGAACAAAAATGCAGAAGAAAAGAGTATTCTTCGGGCGGCGGTGACGACGCTACATGAAGCACTTAAAAAAGCTGTTTCGCTTGTACTAGATATAGATTACAATGAGATAAGCGGAGGATGGCGCCCGAGGATTACGATCGACGGTGATTCTCACATAGAAATGTTTTTCTATGATAATCTCACCAGCGGTGCGGGTTATTCATCGTTAATTGGCTCAATTCTTGATAAGGTGCTTGAACGCGCCAGAATAATTCTATCAGAGTGTGAGTGTTCACGAACCTGCAAAAACTGCCTTGATAATTTTTGGAACCAGAGGAATCATCAGTTGTTTGACAGGCATTTAGGTTTGCAGCTTCTCAACTATGTTCAGTTTGGACAGTTACCCGATGAATACGACAAAGGCGAGCAACAAGCGTTGCTTGCTCCATTGCAAAAACTCATTTCAGAAGATAGTGAGACTCTCCAGCCTACTTCTAAAATTGGATTTGAAGTTATGCCTGCTATTCTAAAGAAACCAGAAAACACAAGTACGAGGATTTTCCTAAATCCCTATGATTTGTCGTGTTGGTTGCCCAACGCATTTATGACATATAGAAACTTAATAAGCAAGAGGTAAAAATATGGCTAAATCACTTTCGCCGCTTCGCTATCCGGGCGGCAAATCAAAAATCTACGAAAAGGTTAAAACTCTTATTGAAAGCAATGCGATGGGGAATAGAACTTACGTTGAACCTTTCGCAGGTGGATTCGGTATAGGGATTGCTTTGTTGTACGACAACATTGTGCAATCCGTCGTATTGAATGATTTCGATTCTCATATTTATCACTTTTGGCATTCAGTGCTTTACAGTACAGATGACTTACTTAGAAAGATCACAGATACGCCCATTACTATTGATGAGCGAGAAAGACAAAAGGCAGTGTATAAAGACTGTGATGCGGATGCTTTGAGCGATGGCTTCGCAACATTATTTTTAAATCGCGTGAACTTTTCTGGCGTTATTAAAGGCGGACCAATTGGCGGAGTAACGCAGAGCGGCGCATATAAACTGGATTGCCGATTCAACAAAGAAGAGATAAAAAAGAAAATTGCGAATATAGCTTTGCTGAAAAATCGCATTTCGCTGTATAATTGCGATGCAAGTGATTTGATTATTAACCGTTTACAATTTCTGAAAAATACTGCGTTTTTCAATATTGACCCCCCATACGTTATTAAAGGGAGTCAACTTTATACAAATTACTTCAAAGAGTCTGACCATAGAAATCTTGAACAGGTAATAACTGAACACTTAAGGGATATTCCTTGGATTATTACTTATGATGATTGCGAACTAATACGAGATATCTATAGGCAATACTTTATGACTGGGTACGATATTCAGCATAACGCCAGATTCAGTGTTCGGGGGAAGGAATTGGTTATTACGAAGATCTCGGAAGATTCTTTTGTTTGGTAAAGTTGTCCGAGTTGCATGGATGTACAGGGGGTGGGGACGAATGATTGGGGGAAGCTTGGTGTCAGTTCGTGTGCAAAGCAGAGGTGCATCATTAATTTGATAATAAAATGCTTTAAATGATCATCTATTTTCAAAAGAAATCTACCTTTTCATGTCGAATATTCTTAGTATCAATTGATGCGAGACGATAATTTGATGGGCTTAAATTCATTGAGATTGAAAAGCCAAAGGTACCAACCGATACCACTTAAAAGAAGGTATCTGCACCTTCAAGGGATTACGTGTAAAATGGCGATCTGCTACTCGGAAGAGAAAAGAAAAAAGTATTAATCAATGGATAGAGAAAAAACTTTCATAAGCGTCAAGCGACTTCGTTCTTAAATTAGTTGAAACTGCGCACTAAAATTACTAATAGAAGAGGTTACTTTGTTGATTGAATTACTGAAATAAACAAAGTATGAAAAGAATTGCTTTGACGCTTACGTAACGGCTAATCTTTTTATTTAATGATTATACTTGTCAAGCAAGAAGGAAAGTAACTAACCTACGGGATTAAATTACAATATAGGTATATTCATTAAGCCTAATTAAAAATTTCTGTTAGAATTTATTCACCTTTATATTAAGGCGATAATGATATTCTAAATAATTAAAATGTAGTTGTTTAAGTGGCATATTCGATTAATAGTAAATGATGATTAATCGAATAAAATCATGCAAGAACATAGGAAATCAATTGTAATGCTTCTTAATTATAACCATATAATTATATAGTTTTACTATTGTTATGGATTTTACCATTATCAATTCGTTGAATAGCATTCTGTTCTGATAATTTAGTAGGAAAATTAACCCAATAGAGAGAAATTAGTATTATAATTTATGTTTAGTATCGTGTACTGGAGGAGAAAAAATTGGGGGAAATTCCATTTGAGGTTAATGAGCAAATAATACAATGCATCGGTAGGTGCTTTCACCTTAAAGACATGGTAGCTTCATTTATGATCTCAGCAGGTGTTCACAAACAATTAGTAGATAAGTATAGGCATGAATACAAATTTGTTTGGGCACGTCGTGTTTTAGAGGAATTGAGTGAAAGTGAAGATGGTAGAGTAATTCAAAGAAAAATATTGACCAATCTTTGTAAACTAAGAAATCTTCCTGACTCTAATGTAGCTGATAGAAATGCTGGACTGGATGCTCTTCGTAATCTTAAAGATTTGGCGTCTTCAAATCAATTATATGTTGAAGAGCAAAAAAAACAGGCAGATGTAAGGCGTGATCTTGCAGAAAATAGAGTCAAAATTCTTGAAGAGCGGGCTAATAGATTAGAATTTTTGAAAAGTGATTTTGGACGACATGTTACAAGTGATGATAGGCAGGCAGCAGGATACGCTCTTGAGGATATAATTAAAGAGTTATTTTTCGTATATGATCTTGATTATCGCAAATCGTATAAAACTGAAACGCAACAAATTGATGGTCATTTTCGCTTTGAGGGCTTTGATTATATAGTGGAAGCAAAATGGAAAAAAGATATGCCAAATGAACAAGAAATTGCTGGCTTTAAACAGAAGATTGATACTAAACTTGATAGTACAAGAGGAGTGTTTATATCAATTCCGGGATTCCGAGATAGTGTTATTCGCCAGTTTAGTGGTCGAGGTGCAAATATTATCTTTTGGTCAGGGCAAGATTTGTATGTGGTGCTTGATGGGAGAATGCATTTGCATGATGCGCTTAGAATTAAAATTGAAAAAGCTGCTCAAGAAGGTATAGTAGATTATCATTTGCCAATGGCTTAAAACCATTTTGGGAGAAAGAAATCTTGTTTAATGGGAAAATAGGTAAGGGATACTTTATAAAATTATATTTTTCATACCATTTTATCCTTTGTTTTTGCGGGTAAAATATTGGATGTATTTAAAGTTAAAGATGTAATTGTAAAAGAAAATAATAAGGATAGTTCATAATCTTATAGTAAGTAATTAAGAATAAGCCAGGAATATCGTTTTTACGATTTTCCTGGCTTATTTCGCTTATTAAGTTCTTTAGCACGCTTATATAATTTAAGTTCGACTATATCAAGTATGGCTTGTTTATCTTCATCCGTAAGGGGAGAGCCCTCAAACGTTAGTCCATTCTGTGCAAGAATTTTTTGTAAGTCATTAAGATTTTCTACTTTAGGAGTTAAATGGTTATAAAAGAAATCTATAGAGACTTCGAAGTACTCAGCCATTTTTTTTATGAGCTCAGGACTGGGAGTCCTAACATCGGTTTCGTACTTTGATAATGATGGATATTCTATTTTTAATATATCAGCTAATTCATAACGTGTTAATCCCTTTGATTCTCTAAGTTCAATGATTCTGCTACCAAAGGCGATTTTGTTAACAGCCATAATATCACCACCAATATAAATGGGCTGTCTGGCTACGAGTTTATTGAAATTCGTAACGGGATAGCCCTTGTATTTGTTTCATTATTATTTACTTGTTATATTCAACACCGTGCTTTTCAAAGAGGAACTTTTTAAAGTCTTCTAAGGACTTACGAGCTTCTTCAGGAAGATTCTGAGCTGGATCCTTAGTGTCATAGGCATTGGTTGTTTCAATATTTCTTTTATTTGGCGATAGTCCAAGTAAATAGTCTGTTGTAACATTAAATCGTTTAGAAAGCTCTATGATAATCGTTGCATGTGGTAATCTACCGCTTTCCCACTGGGAAATAGTTGATTTGCCCATACTAAACCAATTGCCGACATTTTCTTGCAATAAGCCATATTCTTCTCTTAAATCACGTAATCTTTTTCCAAAGATAACATTAGTATTAGCAGTACTCAACTTATTCACCACGCTAAAGTTATAATATCATTTGAGGATAGATAAGAGAAATATTTATTGGTTAGTGTAGCTAATTATTTTTTACTACGTTCCTTAAACTGAATATAAGATTCAATTTCCTTACGGTCTGTATCTGTAAGGTTATTAAGTCTGCCCAATAAATCTAGATTTTCTTGTGATAGTCCTGTTGTTTGTAGTGCAGGGTTAATAAAGGAACCTATTCTATCAAGTAGATAATCAATGCTAACTCGAAAATAGTCAGCGATAACAACTACAGTCTCTAATGACGGCTGTTTCTTGCCGGATTCATAATAAGCAATTGTACTTTGAGAAACGTTTAATAGTTTACCTAAATCTTCTTGGGTCATATTATTATTTGTTCTTAGTTTTTGGAGGTTTTGTCCAAACTGCTTCATTACAATCACCTTCCTAAAGACTATTATAATATGACTAAAAGTAATATTATAAAAATTATAACCAATTGTCATAAAAATATTGACATATGACTAAAAGTGATAATATAATAAGGTCATAAAATGACTATTAGTTATAAATGTAGGTGGATTGAATTGAAAAATAAACGGCTTATTCAAAGAAGAGAAGACTTGAAGCTTACACAAAGGCAAGTATCGGAGGTAATTCATATCTCACAATCAATGCTTTCTCGAGCGGAATCAGGTGATAGGGCTCTTGATGATGCTAATAAGATCAAGCTTGCCAAGCTTTATAAGGTAACAGTTGAGTGGCTTTTTTTTGAAGAATTTTATGACTAAAAGTTATAAAATGTAATCACTTAAGGAGGTGATAATTTGTTCTCTACCAATCAATCATGTCAAGAAAAGAAAGTAACAATCAGAAGCCCTTCTAGTTAAGTAGCAAAGAAGTGACTTCAAAAAAATCTCATTACCTAGATTATACCAGTAATATTTGTAAAATTCTGCATTTTATTCTCGAAAAAGAGGTTCGTATTTCAGTTCCGTTACATACCATCTAAAACTTTATAGCAAAAGGAGACAAAACCATGAAAGTCATAACCCTGGATTCACCCCTCAAAATCGGTATCAAAAACATCCCCATGCCAGAACGCAAGAATGATAGTGAAGTCCTCATTAAAGTCCGTGCCCTCGGCATTTGCGGATCAGACATTGGTGCCTATCGAGGCGTCAATCCCACGGTAAGCTACCCCCGAATCATCGGTCATGAGATCGGCGGGGAAGTGGTGTCCATTTCAGATAACAGCAAGGGAATTATCGTAGGAGACCGAGTCGTGTTAGAACCCTATCTGCCTTGCTATCAGTGCTATCCTTGCAGCATAGGCAGAACCAATTGCTGCGAACAGTTAAAAGTCTTAGGCGTGCAGACGGACGGAGGCATGGCGGAGTATGTGACCCATCCACTCAACTTAGTACATCTAGTACCTCGTGAAATGGAATGGCAGGAGGTTGCCATGATTGAGCCGTTGACCATCGCTCTTCATGCCAATCATCGCTCCAGAGTCAAAGAAGGGGAGCATGTTCTCATCATCGGGGCGGGAGCCATTGGGCTATTAGCTGCCCAAGTTGCCATGGTATACGGAGCGGTTCCCATTCTGGTAGATGTGGAAGAAAAACGGTTAGAACTGGCAAAAGAGATTGGAATACCCCATACTCTGCATCCCGCACAGGGAAAGGTGATCCAGGAACTCTCCGCCATTACCAAGGGACGCATGGCAGAAGTAGTCATTGAAGCCTCGGGAGCTAAAGGAGCCATTCATGGCATGTTTGACTATGTATCTGCCGCAGGACGCATTGCCTTAGTCGGCTGGCCCAATGGAGAAACGCCGCTCCCTACTGCCGTGATTACCAAGAAAGAACTGGATATCGTCGGTTCCCGCACCAGTGCCAATGAATTCCCTGAAGCCATTGCCTTACTGCAAAACAAGCAGGTACAGGTACGTGAGATCATCACTCGCGTAGTGATCTTTGATGAGATTCCCGATGCCGTCATGAACATGGCTGGCTTCCCTGACAAGTTTGTGAAAGTGATAGCGGTGCTGTAAATAAAAAACAAAAACAGGAGGTTGTAATCATGAAAAAGTTTACCTTTGCCCCTGAGAAAGATATCGATGTCATTGCGGTAGGACGTATAGCCATTGATTTAAACCCCAATGAAATTCATCGTACCTTAGACAAGGTCAATACCTTTACCAAATACGTAGGCGGTTCCCCTGCCAATATTGCTGTGGGGTTAGCCCGTCTTGGCAAGAAGGTCGGCTTTATCGGTAAAGTATCTGATGATGCCTTTGGCAAGTACGTTACCGATTACTTTATGGAAAAAGGAATTGATGTATCCCATGTTACCCCATCCTCAGGCGGAGAAGTCTTAGGTCTGACCTTTACGGAAATCTCCAGTCCTACAGAAAGTCAGATTCTCATGTACCGGGAGGGCGTTGCCGATCTTGCCTTAGCCCCTGCAGATATTTCCGAGGATTATATTAAGCGCGCCAAATTCCTCTTAATCTCTGGAACTGCTTTGGCAGCGAGTCCTTCCAGGGAAGCCTGCTTTTTAGCCATGACCTATGCCAAGAAGCATGATACCAAGATCATCTTTGATATTGACTACCGAAACTATACTTGGAAATCGAAATCTGAGATCGCCGTATACTACTCCTTAGCAGGACAACGAAGTGATATCCTCATGGGTTCCCGGGAAGAATTTGAACTCATGGAAATGCTGGATAAGGGCAATGACATACCTGACTACTGCCTGGCAGACAACTATCTCTTCCATGGGAATCAGATTGTCATTATCAAACATGGGAAGAAAGGTTCCCTTGCCTATAGCAGTGATCGAAAGGCCTATAAAGTAGGTTCCTTTTCCGTAAAGCTCTTAAAATCCTTTGGTGGTGGAGATGCCTATGCTTCTGCCTTTCTCTATGGCATCTTAGAAGGCTGGCAAATGCCCACTTCTCTGGAATTCGCTACAGCCTCAGCAGCACGAGTGGTATCCAGTCATAGCTGCTCCGATGCTATGTCTACCGCCGAAGAAATTATAAGCTTTATTGCCGATAGTAATGAGAAAGGGACGGTCATCGAGGAAATTCCCTGGAACCAGTCCATCGAAGGAGGGAGATCATGCCGTTAGTCATCTTAGCCTTAGGCATTGTCCTCCTGTTTATCCTCATTATCGGTGTGAAGCTCAACAGCTTTCTCTCCTTGATTCTCGTTTCTCTGGGAGTCGGCTTAGCAGAAGGACTGCCCCTCTTAAAAGTAGTAGATTCCATTGAAAGCGGTGTGGGAGGAACCTTAGGGCATTTAGCCTTAGTCATTAGCCTTGGTTCCATGCTGGGAAAACTCATGGTAGACAGCGGGGGAGCCCAGCGTATTGCCATGCACCTCATTGATCGGTTCGGTAGGAAATATGTGAAATGGGCAGTATGCCTGACAGGCTTCATAGTAGGCATTGCCTTATTCTATGAAGTAGGCTTTGTCCTTCTCATACCCTTGGTCTTTACCATTGCCCTATCGGCAGAAGTGCCTTTACTGGAAGTGGGCATACCCATGGCAGCCGCCTTATCCGTAACCCATTGCTTTTTGCCGCCCCATCCAGGGCCTACGGCTATTGCGGTCATCTTTAACGCTGATCTTGGACTTACCCTGATTTATGGCTTTTTGATTGCCATACCCACGATTATTGTAGCAGGACCCTTCTTCTATGAAACCATGAAGGATCTGAATCCTGCTGTACCACAAGGACTGCATAGCCATCAGTCTTTTAAGGAAGAGGACATGCCTAGTTTTGGGTCCAGTCTGTTTACCACCTTGATCCCCGTATTCTTAATGGCAGCAGCCTCTCTTACTAAGTTAACTCTTCCCAAGGAATCGTATATTACCCAGTTCTTTGCCTTTGTGGGCAATGCGGATATGGCCTTACTCATTGCTGTTCTCGTTGCCTTTTATACCTTTGGTATCAGACGGGGAAAGACCATGGCAGACATGATGGAGTCCGTGCAGCAGTCCGCCATGACCATTGCCATGATCCTCTTAGTCGTGGGGGGCGGTGGTGCCTTTAAACAGGTGCTCATTGACAGCGGCGTGGGAAAATACATTGCCTCTTTAATGGCAGGTTCCCAGCTTTCCCCCTTAGTACTGGCGTGGATGATTGCCGCCGTTCTGCGTCTTGCCGTGGGATCGGCAACAGTAGCCGCCTTAACAACAGGAGGCATGGTACTGCCTCTCGTTGCAGCAACAGGTGTCAGTCCTGAGCTTATGGTTCTGGCTACCGGGGCAGGCAGTGTCATGGCAGGACCGCCCAATGACCCGGGATTTTGGATGTTTAAGGAATTCTTCAATCTTTCCGTAAAAGAGACCATACGCTCCTGGTGCGTGATGGAGACCGCCATTTCCTTTATGGGGTTGGCTGGCGTACTGCTCATCCATTACGTGATCTCGTAAGGGATTGGTATACAGGTTAGAAGCCGAAAAGAAAGACGATGGAACAGAACGAAAGGATGGATGATCAATGAAATTGCCATTTATGATGGATCTAACGAGTAAAGTAGCCGTTGTCACAGGAGGCGGCGGTGTGCTGGGGAGTGCCTTTGCCAAGGCCATTGCCCAATGCGGGGCAAAAGTAGCCATTGTGGATCTCAATCGTACCAGTGCCGAAGGGGTAGCGGCACAGATTCGCCGAGAAGGAGGCGTGGCCATTGCCGTAGAGGCCAATGTGCTGGTTCGTGACAGCCTGACAACGGCTCTTGTCAAAATTCATAAGGAATTAGGGCCTTGTGATATCTTGTTGAATGGAGCAGGAGGCAATCATCCCGCAGGGACGACAACGAAAGAATATTTGTACCTTGAGGATATGGAGAAGCAGGAGAGCATTCGAACCTTTTTTGATCTGGAACGGGAGGGGGTAGAGTTCGTCTTTAACCTGAATTTCTTAGGAACCCTGCTGCCCACGCAAATTTTTACCCGGGATATGGTGGCACGCAAGCAGGGCATTGTCATCAACATTTCTTCCATGAATGCCTATACTCCCTTAACCAAGATCCCTGCCTACAGCGGGGCCAAAGCCGCAGTCAGCAATTTCACCCAATGGCTGGCAGTCCATATGTCGAAGGTGAACATTCGGGTCAATGCCATTGCCCCGGGATTCTTCTTGACGGAGCAAACCAAGGGACTATTGCAGCGTGAGGATGGTACGTTAACCGAGCGGGCCCAGAAGGTGATTTCTCAAACGCCTATGGGACGATTCGGTGAACCCCAAGAATTGATCGGGACCTTATTGTGGCTGCTCAGTGAACCCGCTTCCGGGTTTGTCAATGGAGCTGTGATTCCTGTGGATGGCGGATTTTCCGCCTATTCGGGTGTGTAGGAATAGACTGTACAATGTAGAGAGAGTATACCCCTCATGATAAAAGGAAGAAGTCCTGCAGGCAATCACTATGCAGAACTTCTTCTTCATTTGTTATTCTCCAGGATCTACTTATTGATAATATTCGATAATCATTTTAACAGGAGCGTACAAAGGATTCCTCCAATGATAGGTAATGATTACTCATGTTTTTAAAACGTGGGTAATTTTTTCATATTTTTACCTACGTGATATTGATATGGAAAGAATTTACCCATATAATGGGATAAAGAGGAGGCGATAAGATGCATGACAATATATTAAATCTTTTACCACCGGATATTGATCTTGAAACAAAAAGGGTTTTAAAGCAACTTGCCAGATCGCATCGAGCATTGGCTGAATTGAAGGGCTATGCTGATACAATACCAAATAAAAATATTCTTATTAATGCTGTAACTATAAATGAAGCGAAAGATAGTTCTGAAATAGAAAATATCATTACAACACATGATGAGTTATTTAAAGCTATGTCACAATCTAATTATAATAATCCTGCTGCCAAGGAGGTTGTAAATTATCGGACGGCTCTTTGGAAGGGTTATGAGCTAGTCAAGGCAAAAAAAGTCCTAACTACGAATATGATTGTTGCAATCCAACAAGACATAGAGGAAAATCGTGCCGGTATAAGAAGATTACCGGGGACGGTTTTGAAAAATCAAACAACTGGCGAAATTGTTTATACACCTCCCAGTGGTGAGCGGGAAATACTTGAACTGATGTCTAACTTGGAAAAGTATCTGAATGATGATTATGATGCGGTTGATCCACTCGTAAAATTGACCGTAATTCATTATCAATTTGAATCGATACATCCTTTCTATGATGGCAATGGGCGAACTGGGAGAATCATTAATGTCTTATATCTAGTTCTCAAGGAACTGCTAGATAGTCCCATTCTGTATCTCAGTAAATATATAATACGAAACAAAACAGCCTACTATCAGCTATTGCAGGAAGTCAGGACCAAGGAAGGTTGGGAGGCATGGGTTCTCTTTATCTTGGATGGCATTGAACAGACAGCAGAGGAAACGCTATTACTTGTCAAAAGAATTAATGCTTTGGTGGACAAGACTGGGGAAGACATTAAGGGAGTCTTGCCACGAGTGTATTCCAAAGAGCTAGTAGAACTGCTGTTTTACGAATTTTACACTAAAACGGTTTACATTGAAAATGGTCTTAGTGTTTCTCGAAAAACAGCTGCAGGTTATTTAGCGGCTCTTGAAGATGCGGGCTTTCTTACATCACAAAAAATCGGCAAAGAACGGATATATCTCAATAAACGCTTATTTGAGGTTGTACAAGAAGCGGGAGCTTGAGGCATAAAGAATCAGCATTCTGCCGATGGAAGAAAGGATGATCGCCAGCCAGCGAATAGGAGCTATGTTTCTCTTTTTGGATATTTGATTGCAAAACAACGTATGTAAAAAAATGATTGCTTTTTTGCAAAAAAATAACTATACTCTATATTATAATAAATAACGTAAGCGTTCACGTAAGTCAACGCACTATTTTGCCATGTGGCAGAGAGTGCGTTTTTTTTGTACCCTCTTGCTAGGTGGTGCATAGTATAAGGGGGTCATATGTCTCAAGTATCATTAAAGCAAAGTCTCGCAAAACTTGGCTTTGCACTTTTTCTCACTTATTTATCCGTCGCGATGGCACTTCCTGTCGTTTCTGTATTCGTAATAGAAGTGCTCAAATTTCCTAACTGGCTAGGGGGGGCCGCTGTCGGTGTCTCCTTCGTTGCAACGATTCTTTCCAGAAAGCACGCGGGAAATTTTGCTGATGCAAAAAGTAGCAAAAAATGCTTTATGCTCGGCTTTTTCTTCTACATGGCTGCTGCACTTGTTTGCATGGCTGCCGCTATAAGTGGAATGAGTGCCTCAGTAGCATTCGCAATTCTTATCGCAGGCCGACTCCTGCTCGGCATTGGAGAAAGCATGGCAACCGTCGGGCTTACAAATTGGCATTTCTCACGCCTCGGCCCAAGCCATTCTGGAAAGATACTCTCGATTTTTGGGATGGCGATGTACGGCGCATTTGCATTAGGCGGTCCTGTGGGACTTACACTCTATAAGTATTTTGGCTTTGCTTCGGTTATGCTAGCGTCATCCATTGTGCCGATTATCGGCGTTATCATGTTTCTCACCTCTCCTGAAGTTGTTCCTCATAAAACTACCGAAGCGAAAAAATCGTTTCTCAATCTTTTGGGAACAATCTGGAAGCAAGGACTTGCCGTTACGCTTCAAGGAGTCGGTTTTGCGGTTCTCGGAGCGTTTATCTTGCTTTATTTTAAAGAGCAAGGATGGCCGTATGCTGGTGTCGGTCTTTCATTATTCGGAATCGGATTTGTGATAAGTCGGATTCTTTTCGGTGCTCTACCCGATAAAATTGGAGGAGTAAAAGTCGCTCTCGTTTCGCTTATGGTTGAAACCGTTGGGCAAAGTTTACTTTGGCTTGCACCTCATTATAGTCTTGCATTGATTGGTGCTCTACTTACGGGTCTCGGCTGTTCAATGATATACCCGGCTATGGGTGTAGAAGTTATAAAGAGGGTTAGCCCAGAACAGCGCGGCACCGCTTTCGGAGGATTCGCAATGTTTCAGGATATTGCCTATGCCTTTTCCGCACCGATTGCGGGCGTTCTTGCCGATAATTTTAGCTATTCTTCAACCTTTCTTTTCGGGTTTATCGCTGCCGTCGTTGGTATTATCATAGTTCGTTCAATGCGCATCAACAATCTGCCAATAAAGAATACCGAGAATTAGTAATCTCGGTATTCCGCAAGGACTCACTACAGAGTGCATCCTATCATATGGGACAGGGACAGGTTCGTTGTCCCGCAAGATAGACGAGGCGATATCATAGTTAGGTCGATCTATTTATTTATCGTACTTGCTAATCGTTTTAACAGGAGCATACAAAGGATTCCGCCAATGATTCCGGTGACTAGCTGCGGCCAGCTCATGAGGGCTTTTAATATAGTAGCCTGCTTCTCTGGAAGAGCAACGATGGAAAAAGCCCAGGAGCTTGAGGCATAAAGAATCAGCATTCTACCGATGGAAGAAAGGATGATCGCCAGCCAGCGATTGTAAGATAAGGTCATATGGTAAATCAGTACATATGCCATATTGGTGAATGCCACTGGCAGAATAAAGATGGGTAAGGGTAAGGCTTGCTGAAAGAACGCTACAATGGGAGCGAGAACAGCCATTCCGAGGGCCGCTTTTGGGCCTGTGATTTCCAATGCTATCAGGAGGCATGCGTTGATGGCGCTGCCCACCACAAACATGGATATAAAAGGCGGTACTGGGACAAGGAGTCGAAGAGACTGCAGTACAATCATTAAGGCTAAAAGTAGAGCCGTTCGCACAACTTTCTGATGCATGGTTTTACCTCCCGGTCGTGTGAAAGCGTCTGCTATAGATAAAGACGCTTTTAAGTTTTTTATAATTTCATCGTTAAGTCTACGTGAATAAAGGCTCCAGGCAAGGATAGAGCATCGTCCTTGTGGTTGAAGATATTATCGATGCCGAGTAAGATTGTTTGGTTTTTCGTAAGCTGTTTTTCTACATTCATATTCCACAAGGTATAAGATGTATTGGTTGATACATTTGCAGCAGGCTGGAACCAATAATGCAGATAGGAATCCACCCACAGGTTAGCAGTCAGCGTTTCTGACTGGCGATAGGAAACACGGGAAGAGAGTTTGTGACGTGCACGGTTGTAGAGCCTAGTATTCGTCAAGTCGTTGGTAGCATCCAGATAGGTATAATTGCCGGACCAGGATAAGCGGTCGGATAGAGGTACAGAGATTTCGCCTTCGATTCCCTGAATCGTCGCACGGTTAATATTCTGGTATTTGACCGTAGCAGAGTCGACCCAAGCCTCATCGATCATATCTGTGATTTTGCTGGTGAAGAAGGTCAGTTTGCTCTTCACGTTGCCGACATCCCGTTCAACAGACAGATCATAGGAGGTGGAGTCTTCCGGTTTTAGAGACGGATTTCCAAGGAGACTGACTAAATTTCCGTTTCTTGTGACATTCAGTTTTAGGTACAATTGATTCGGTGAAGGAACCCGGAAACCTTGTCCCGCGTTAAACTTCACGCGCCAGCCCGGTTCGGGAGTATAGGTTAAGCCGATTTTGGGACTCACATTGCTTTCAAATTTGTTGCTGTCGTCATAGCGAGCGGATGCTACGGCAAGGAGTTTCGGGGATACAGTCCATTGGTCTTGCAGATAGACGGCAGAATAGTTGGTTTTGACTTCAGAACCTTCATAGACTTTACCATGAAACACTTTGGTGAAGGTTCCTTGTCCTGTCTGAATTCCCGTACCGCGAAACAATTCAGGACGATATTCACCGCCTAAGGTTAGCAGGTGATCGTCGGATACTTTTTTGCTAATACGGCCTTCCAGACCGGATATGGTGGTATAACCATAGACCGAGTTTATGTATTGCCCGCTTGTCCGGTTAACCGTGTCATTGTATTTATTCCAAACGGAGCGGTAGGCATTGAAATAGAGTTCACCATCAGACAGGTCTTTCGTATAGCTGAGGGCATATTGACTGCGGTCGTTATTATCGCGAACATCGGTACGAACGTTCCCCATTGCGGTTTGCAGGATTGCATATTCGCGAGTATCTTCTTCCATACGTGAGGCCGTAAAGGTAAGAGTTTCTTTGTCTGTAGGAGAGTATTCAAAGCGGGCGTTCATATTCTTTCGCTCGCCAAAAGGGGAATAGGTTGTTCCGTTACTCTTAAGGGATGCATCCGAATCAGAATAAGAGCCAGAAAGAGTCATGCCGAATTTCTCCTGTTTCCCGGAGTCATAGGTAAAGGAATAACGCCCGTTTCGGTCACCGGTACGAGCCAGAACGCCTTGATTGAGCCGCAGTGTAAAGGTTTCCTTTGATGCGGCTTTTGTAATAATATTAACCACACCGCCCAAGGCATCCGCACCGTACAGAGAAGTTACCGGTCCACGGACGATTTCAATGCGCTCTACATTTTCCAGGGAGATTCGGTCCAGCTCATAATAGGGGTCCGGTTCTGCAGGAATTCGTTTCCCGTCGATCAAGATCATGGAATAACGAGCGTCAAATCCTCGAATGGAAAGAGCTTCCCGTCCGTTTGCTCTCATGATGCTAACCCCAGCTGCGGAACCGATCACATCCTTTAGGATATGTGCTCCATAGGACTGGATGTCTTCCGCGGTGATCACTTCAACGGCAGCAGGAACGTCTTGAATGTTCATTGCCGTTTTCGTTGCGGTAACGACGACTTCCGGCATCTCAAACTCATGAGAATCTGACGTTTCAGCATAGCTTTTCCCAGTGGATAGGAGTAAGGGAACGAGAAGGAGTAACAGTTTTTTATTCACGAAATGCCTCCTGTAATACGTTATAGAAATGTGGAAAAGTTCTCTACTTGGCTAGTGTATAGAATTCGCCCATTAGATTTTGGATAGCACCATCCAATGGTTTGATTTCCGTTTTCCGAAAACCTGCACTTGTAAGGGCGAGCTCAATGTTCGATCTGGTTTGTAAGATGTCAAGACCTGCAAGATGACTCGACAGCCAGCCAACAATGGATTCTTTTGGCGATATATAGTCGTCGCTTACTCTATGGCTGACCAGATAAAGATAGCCTGAAGGGGTGAGAGCCTGTGCTATTTTCGTGGTCAGCTCTTTTAGATTTGCATTGGCAAAATCTAAGATTCCCGACGCGATAATCAGGTCGTAATTGCCACCGATGGGATCTGTCATAAAGTCGCCGCGCATGATGGATAGGCGATGTTCCAGATGCCCCTCTGCCACAAACTCTTCAGGAACATCGGCCACTCCGGGCTGTTCAAAAATGACGCCGGAAGCCAAAGGGAACTGGCGGACAAATTCGATAGCCATCATTCCTGACCCTCCGCCAAGATCCAAAATCCGAAGGGGGGCAGTAGGCTCTACGAATTGTGCGGCAGCGCGCAAAAATGACTGAACGCGGCCTGTACGGGCCTCTACTGCTGTTAAGCGTGCCAGCTTGCGAAAATCAAATAGCTCTTTGCCTTGATTCTGTTCTTGAATGGCTGGATCGGGTCCGAGGCGAACCAGTTCTTCCACTTGGTCGAGTCCTGTCATCTTGTTCCAGAAGGTCAGATATTCCCCTAAATAGTAAGGGCTGTTTTGACTGAGGAACAACTCTGTTTCTGGTGTATTTCGGAATTGGTGATTGTTTTTTTCCAGTAGACCGATTGCTGCCAGACTGTTCAGAAAGAGCGTAAGGTTTCTTTCATCATATCCGGTCATCGACGCGATTTTTTCTGTCGATGTATCGTGCTTTAGGTAATCAAATACCTTAAGGGAAATGCCAGCGAATAGGAGCTGCGTTTCTCTATACTGCTGCAGCATTCCAAGAAATTTTCTGGGACTATGGGTAGGATATTCCATCGTAAACACCTCTTTCAAATTTGTTTGTATGCCTGGCATACAAATTGGTTAAAAAAAACAGCTTCTACCAAGCCGGGAAAAAATGAAATAAAGACCGCGCCGGTATTTCACCGGACTTCCCTATTAAGCCCCTAAGGGCACCTATCTCAACAGTATGAAATTCATTCTCATCGTAGCAAATAATAATACGTTTGTCAACGAGATGTTATGATATAGATCATGATCTTTTCTATAATTTGGCAGCGGTAACAGTTGTTATAGTTACTGAATTTCGATACAATAAGGTCATGAAGAAAAAATCTTATAGAGCGATGAGTAAGTTTATGCGGTTGATTGAAACAATTGCTAACAGCAAAATGAAACAGTTGGATTTTGGTGATGGTATCGTTCTATATCGAGGTGAGATTCACATGATTAGGGCGATCGGCGATCATCCAGGCATGTTTATTTCTGAAATAGCACGATATTTTGGTGTTACCCGGGCAGTTGTTTCGAAAAGTGTTTTGAAGATCGAAAAGAGCGGCTATGTGCGCAAAGTGATAGATCCTTTAGATAAGAAGCGTGTTCAAGTTTACCTGACAGAGCGGGGAGAGGCCGCATATCAGGCTCATAACGCATTTCACTTGGAGAAAGACGATTATATTTTTGCGCATTTGGAGGGCTTGAGTGCAAAAGAATTAGAAGCAGTCAGTGTGTTTTTAGACAAAGCACAGCAGATGATCGATCATCATTTTTGAATAAGAGTTGCCCTCATCCTAAGGGGAACGTCTGGAAGGAGGCCGATATGAAGCAGATTGAACTCATTTCATTGCCATTTCATTCTGAACCGAAACCACAAAAAAGAGCCAGTGCAAAACCTGCTATTGAAAGGGAAGAACGAGGCAAGGAAGAAATCACCCCACCAAGCATACCGCAGGTTGATATTCTCGATCTTCGCAAACATCCTATAACCTATACGGCTCATCAAGAAACAGCCCTCAAGGAAATCGCTTCTTTCTTATGCAGCAGTCAGGAATCGGTATATATCCTTTCCGGTTATGCCGGGACTGGCAAAACGACCATTGCTGAAAACATCGTCAAATATGGACTGGCTCTAGGCAAGGAGTGCATCATTACAGCCCCTACCAACCAAGCCGTCAAGGTGCTAAAGGACAAATTCGGAGAAATCAAGGTTCTTTTTAAAACCCTTCACTCTACCTTGTATGGTTCTCCTGATGCTGATACTGGTGAATGGATAGCCAGTGTCAAGTTTAAAGCTTACCATGTCATTCTCGTTGACGAATCCTCCATGATCAGTAAAACCGTCTACGCCGATCTCATCAAGGAGGTTCAGTCTGCCCATGCAAAGGTCATCTTCTTCGGGGACAGCTTCCAACTAGAACCCGTGGGCGATGACCCGGAGATATTGCGCAACCAAAATTTTGAACTCACCGAAGTGAAACGGCAGGGAGCCGACAGTGAAATTCTGCTTTACGCAACCTGCCTCAGAAATCTAAAGCAAGTCGTCATTCCCAATGCGTCCCGAGGAGAAGTACAGATATTAGGAAAGCAAGCTACTGCCAGAGCTTTTCTCCAGTCCGTCATTCATAATGAAAACAGCATCTTCATCATTGGCACCAACAAGGCAAGGCTTATCCTCAATCAAAAAGCCCGTGAGGTCAAATTCGGCAAAGAGATAACGGATGAACCACAAGAGGGGGATCGAATCCTCTTTATCGGCAATGGTACCTATTTCGTCAATGGCGATAAAATGACTTTGGAGCAAGTCACCATCATTACAGAGAAGGTTCTTCCCATCAAAGGGACTTCCAAAGATTCTCCCAGCTTTGTTCGGGCTTATCTCATTATGAACTATAATCACAAGATTCTTCTCCTGCCCGCCATAGAGAAGTCTTCTGTTTACCATGCGCAATTTCTGGAGGTCAATCAGCATTTTCCTGATGACTGGTACAATAAAAACCCTATTACCTACAAATTTGAACTGTCCAAAGAGGTGTCCATTGCAACCTACGGCTACGTCATCACTGCCCACAAAAGCCAAGGCAGCCAATGGGAAAAAGTCTTTGTCCACCAAGATGCGTTTAGGAGTAACCCCCGCTGGCTTTATACCGCAGCCACCCGGGCAGAAAAAGAGCTTACGCTGACCATGGAATCAAGCCCCTGCAAATGGACCTGGGATCAGATCATGAAAGCAGCAAATCATGCCTACAAGGAATGACAGCCTTGCACCAGTTTTCATTGCTGCAGGGCTGTCTTTCTTAAAGATAGTGTTCCTAGTTAAGCGAACTATGCGTTACGATATCTCTGCATTCGACTGATATTGGTAAAAAATACATCTCTGCCGATATAATTAATGATCAAATAGGTTGCAGGAGTAATCACCAAACTTGCAGAACTAGAAAGTACAATCAGCAATGCGCTGATGGAATGAACGGATTCGTGCAATGTGTGCGTAAAGGTAATTCGTAAACGTACAATCCCTTCCTGTCATACAAGGGAGCTGCCGTGATAAGGGTATTGGCACGTTTACTGCATAAGTAATTGATGATGAACAAAATTAGCAGGCTAGTCTCAGAGCTAGAGTAATTGTGATAGAAAATTTGTAACTGGTATCGATGTATTTCACAATTTTGTCTAAGATGTACATACGTAAACTGACGGCAGTATTCCCATAAAGACCCTTGAAATAAAGGGGGCCAGTGGGAGAAAGGAGTGTAGTATGAACATTTTACTTGTTGATTATGCTACGGACAGCAGAGCGGGGATTGCAGGATTTTTGCGGGAAATGGGGCATCATGTCACGGAACGAGGCGACGTGGATGAAGCATATGCGACCTATACTGCAGGTGTTTTTTCCATGGTATTAACTGATATAAGAATGCCGGCAAAGCTGGGGGAAGATTTACTGCATCGTATAACGGCCCTGCCTGGTGAAAAAGCAGATGTTGTTTTGTTTACCAATTATGATGATCGAGGTTCAGCTGTCAATATTTTGCGGGAAGGGGCGTATGATTATCTATTAAAACCGGTTAACGTAATTGAATTGGCGGCGATTACGGATCGGATTGCGGAACATCATTCCTTGCTTCGCGAGAATAAAGTGCTTACTGAGCGGTTCGGTGAAGAAGTGCAAGCTGCAACAGCTGAGACTCAGCGTGAAGTAGCCAGGCTCAAAAAGGTACTATCACAAACAGCTGGGCTCGATACGATAGGATTTTTCTCCGCAGAAATGAACCAGATTATGCGGCTGGCAAAGATATTTCATGAAGATCGATCCATACCGGTGCTTATCCAAGGAGAAACAGGAACGGGTAAGGAAATTATGTCAAGACTGATTCATTATGGTGACATGGCTACCCAGGAACCTTTTATTGATTTGAATTGCGCAGCGCTGACCGCCAATTTATTTGAAAGTGAACTGTTTGGTTATGAGCCCGGATCTTTTACCGGTGGTCTAACGAAAGGGCAAAAAGGGAAACTGGATGTGGCTCAAGGCGGTACTTTGCTGCTGGACGAGGTGGGTGAAATACCTTTAGAGCTGCAGGGGAAATTGCTGAGAGTCATACAGGAAAAGGAATTTTATCGCGTTGGCGGTTTAAAGAAAGTAAAAACAGATGTGAGGATTATTTGTGCTACCAATGCGGACTTGGAGCAGCGGGTAGAAGAGGGGACGTTCCGCCGGGATTTGTTTTTTCGGCTAAAAGTGGGACATTTAGTCATTCCCCCTCTTCGCGAGCGCACGGATGATATTATTCCTCTTGCGCAGATGTTTCTAAAGCATTTTGCCAAGGAAAAAGGCAAGCACTTTCTTCGTATCAGCCCAAGTGCCGTTGATCTATTATTGGCTTACGAATGGCCGGGAAATGTGCGTGAGCTGAGGAATGCAATGGAGTTGGCAGTGCTGATGTATGACGATGTAGAGCTTAAAGCCATGCATGTGAATTTGAATATGCAGCAGAAGGTGGCATCATCCCCAATCCCAATTGTAATATCTTCCGACTCCCAGCCCATTGATCCCAATCGTTTTTTCTTACCTGCAACAGGGATTGATTTGGAAGAATTTATCGACCGGATTGTCCATCAGTCTCTAGAAATGTGTCATGGCAATAAGACGGAGGCGGCTAAACATTTAGGAATCTCCAGGCGTTCCTTTTACTGTCGGTTGGAACGAAAAAAGGCAGCCAAGAAGCCTCTCCAGTTACAAACCGATTCTGTGAATGCTATAGTTCCAACAGCATAGATAATATAGTTGTTTTGTAAAAAGATGTCGAATGTATATAAATGTAATTTTTTTGAAGTGAATTGTAAGGAAAGCGATGGTCTGGGATCTGCAGTTTTTTTGTTGACAACCAGATTTTCTGGAGACCGACAGCTCATGCAACCAAGTAGCTAATGATACTCTAAAATGTTGGAAATGAGGCGGTTCATAGATGGATAAACAAAGAGAAAACCTAACTGCTGCAGATAAAAAATCAGAAGAAATCATAGAAGACAAGAGGGCTGTGCAAATTGCTGATCCTTCTAAAAATAGTGTTGCTGGCAAAGATACAGAGTTAGCTGCCAGTCAGGTCGGATACCAAGATTTGTTTGATAACATGCCCAATGGGTGTGTATACTACAAGGTACTACTTGACGAGGCAGAAGACCCTGTTGATCTCGTATATATAAAAGTGAATTCTGCCTATGGAAGAAATATAGGTCGTTCCCTTAGTGAACTGATTGGCAAACGAGTGACAGCGGTTTTTCAAGAGTTGACTGGAGAGGGCTTTCCGTGTATGGAAACATATCTGAATGTGGCCTTGCTCGGGGAACCAGTGAACTTTACGCAATACTTTGACCAGCAAGACAAGTGGTATTCCATTTCTGCGTACAGTCCTCAGCCTGGTTATGTTGTTGAAATATCGGAAGATATTACTGAGCAAACAAAGGCAGAAGGTGAAAGACGTGAAAGAGAAAGGCAAGTGGCGTTAATCGAAAGAGTAGCTTCCTTGGGTGCCCTGGCTGCAGGAGTGGCCCACGAGATTAATCAACCGCTGCAAGCCTTGAAAATTATGGCAGATAGTATGATTTATTGGTATGATAAGGGGAAAGAAACGAGTGTAGAAAAGGTGATTGAGAGCTGCCGGAAGATTTCGGTACAGGCTGGCTATATAACTTCCATTGTTGAATGGATGCAGGATTCGGTAAATAAGGCTTGGTCTGACGCACCAGAAGAAGTAGATGTAAAGAAAATGATTCAGCGGGTATTAATTCTGGTTCAAGAAAGATTAAGAGCCCACGGCATTCAATTGCGTGAAAACAGTTGCGACAACTCCCTTATGGTATGGGGTGACAGCAGACGTTTAGAAGAAATCGTAATCATTATTTTGGTGAATGCAATAGACTCCTTTGTTTGCGTTGATCAAGGCGCAAGGGAGATTCGTATTACTACCTCGTGTGTAGAAGAGCGCGCTGTAATAGAGATTAGCAACAATGGACCTGCTATTCCTGATGACATCATAGGGAAAATATTTGAGCCCTTTTTCTCCTCTTCAAAGTCTGGTACGAAACTAGGCATGGGACTTGCCATTGTAAAGTCTGTTGTTAATGCTCATAACGGTACAATTCAAGTCTTTAGTTCTAACCAGCAAGTGACATTTCGCATTGAGTTTCCGCAATATCGCCAATCGGTATAGCAGTCAGGATATAGAATTTTAAAATCACACCAAAGATAACCTGCGAGGGAGTCTTTGGTGTGATTTTTTCTGCTTAAATGAACCGTTACGTACAATGTTGTACGTAACGGTTGAACGAATCGGTTCAATGCGTATTTGATGAGCAAGGGCCCAATGTGAATATATGCCAGTTATAGGAGTGGCATGGTTATTGCATAGTTAATAAGTAGTAATAGCTTTGGGAGAGAGGCGACCAATGATAAAGGCCTCGAATCCAGTATTACTGTCAGGGAATTTCGCTATTACAGTTTAAGGAAATCAAACTTAAACGTATATAAAAATATTGGAGGTAGAGATATGTCGATTATGAATCTAATTGAAAAAGGAAAGAAATCTCTCAATAAGAGGCAGGAAAGAAGAACAGCAAAAGATACAGGGATTGGAGCTGCCATCGGGTTGGCAGTTGGGGCAGTTGCAGGCGTACTATTGTCACCTAAGTCTGGACAGGAAACGCGGGAGAACATTGCCGCCTCTGCCAAGGAACTTTCTGGGAAAGCTAAGGATGTCTTAGATAGGGCTAAAGAAAAGGTGGAAGAAGCCAAAGAGGAACTAAAAGAAATTAAGGACAATCCTTTGAAGATTCAACAGTAGCACGAGAGATATTACGTTGATAGAAGAATGATCACTAGTAGATAAATGCAAATTTTTATAGGTGTCATAGTAGAAAACTAAAATGTAGGGGGAAATAAAAATGAAAAAAATGATTTTACGCTTATTATTAACAGTAAGTCTGATCCTAGTGGGGGCCACTAGTTCCGTCTGGACGGCGAGTGCTGCCGAACCATCCGTTAATTTAACAGCTCCCCAATGGACAGGAAATAGCTTCACCTTTCTTGCGTTGCCAGCAGATAAGCAAGCCGCTGGCTACGAAATCTTTGGAGTCGATCAAGCAGAGCAGGGATTTCAAGGGGATCGCACCCTTCGCCTTTCCTATGCTAACCATGTTGGCAAAGAAGTTACCGTTACTAACATCGTTTCCTTTCCAGCTGGTAATAACCAGAATGAATATATGGTGTACATGACGGCAAATGACACTGGGGAAAAATTAGTTGGACGCACCATGCGTGGACAATTAGAAGGCTTAGTGCTAACAGCCGATCTTGTGAATGCCAGACAACAGTTCTTGGGTAAAACCATTTATCCTAAATATAGAGAGCTGACAGGCGCATATGATCCAGGTTCGTATGCAATAGCAACGAGCATCTCTACTCCTATTGGCGGTCCTGCTGCAGTCGTGGATGTTTATGCTGGTAATCAATCCCAAGATCCCATCTGGTTAATTGTCACAGTCAATGGGGAAAAGGCAATTTTGCCAATTGCTTATAGCTATACCAATGTATCGGTAAATACTTGGACACAAAGTCCTCCTTGGCAAGATGCCTTGTTTATGGAAGATCCGCGGTTAGCTTTCGGCTGGTCTCAAGAGGTATGGAATGCAATTGAAAGCTCCATTGTAGAGGAAGGTATGACGAAAGAGCAGATCCGTCTTAGTTGGGGTAAGCCTAACAGCATAGAGGGAAATGGCACAAATTGGATTTATGGAAGCAAAAAACTTAACTTTTCTGGTGATGTATTGCAATCTCTTGAAACCATTGAATAGGCTCTTTCTAAAGTAGATTATCTTGGGGACAAAAGAGATGGTCAATTACAAAGACTGCATTTCGATTGGTAAGCTGGATCTTTAAATACCCTTTTAACCAAAATCAAATAAATAAGGAGTTTTCACTCATGAAAAAAATTATACTTACAGTTGCTGCTTTTTTCGCCTTCGGCATCGGCACAGGTTTTGCCGCTCCAATGAACAATCTGGCAAATGGTCAAACTGCCGTCGGTTACTTACATGATTCGTTCTATATCGAACATAAATTAACGAATAATCTGACCTTAGGTCTCCAAGAACACGATATCTATGGACAGTACGCTATCACCAATACTATTAGAGCCATCATTGGCAGTCGGGATTACCATTCTGACTCGAGTATTTATTTAGGTGCTGCGTACAGTACTTCCTTGGCTCCTAACGTTAATGGCTATGCATCTCTGGTTGGCAGCAGTGACTTTGCAGAAGCTCAAGTCGGTGCCAATGTCAACGTAGCTCCAAATGTGGATATCAATGTTGATTATACTGCCTTTATGCCCGACCATGGCAGCGATCGAAACCGTTTTGGTTTGGGAGCAACTTTTAAATTCTAAGAATAAAGGGATCGATTTTTTCACTCAGCAAAAAAAGGAGGGGCAAGTATGCTTTGGTTTTTAATCATTGGAATGATTGCTGGATGGCTAGCCGGAAATATTACAAAAGGCAGTGGATTTGGTCTTATCGGCGATCTAGTCGTAGGTATAATTGGATCATTTATCGGTGGCTTCTTGTTCAGCCTCATGGGTTTAAGTGCCTATGGAACAATCGGTGAAATTATTATGGCAACGATTGGGGCAATTGTTTTACTGTGGATTGTGCGATTGATCAAATAAATTCAATTACTTATGAGCGATGCCTATCAGCAGCCCTGCTTTGGAAAGACTAAAAATATGCTCTAAAAATAGGAATCGGGCTAAAGTATAAAGGGGTGGTATTAACTGCCTCTTTATACTGTTTTATGGGCAATTCGTTGGAATGAAGTGTGTGGGTGGCAAGAAAGAGGAGAATACTATGATAATTTTTAAAAATGTCAGCAAGATATATAACGATGATTTTCATGCTGTGGATACGATCAATATTCACATTAAAGAAGGTGAATTGATTGCCTTAATTGGTCCAAGTGGTTCAGGAAAATCCACTACAATGAAAATGATCAATCGGTTGATTGAGGCAACATCAGGCACTATTTTGATTCATGGGCAAGACATAGGCGACCAAGATCCTGTGCTGTTGCGGCGTAATATTGGATATGTGATACAGCATATCGGTTTGTTGCCCCATATGACAATCGGGAAAAATATTGCACTTGTACCTAAACTGAAAAAATGGGATAAGGTAAGGTGCGACAAACGGGTAGATGAGTTGTTAGAAATGGTTGGTCTTCCTGCCAAAGAGTACAAGAATCGCTTTCCGGCGGAACTAAGTGGCGGTCAGCAGCAGCGGGTGGGTGTAATTAGAGCCCTGGCAGGCGATCCGCCTATTGTACTCATGGATGAACCCTTTAGTGCACTTGATCCCATTAGTCGGGAGCAATTACAAGATGAGTTATTAAATTTGCAAACTAAAATCCGCAAAACTATTGTATTTGTTACCCATGACATTGATGAAGCCATTAAACTTGCAGATCGCATTGGTATCATGCAGGATGGAAAATTAATTCAATTTGATACGCCAGAGCAGATTTTACGCCATCCTGTTAACGAGTTTGTTAGAACCTTTTTTGGTGCTGATCGTATGAATCAAGTAGAATCTTTGCCCACGATTGAGGAAGTTATGATTCCACCGATTAGTTCATTCCCTAAACGTGGTCTGGCAGAAAGCCTTATAAAGATGAGAAAATATAAAATTGATTCATTGCTCGTCATTGATAGAAATAAAACATTTTTGGGAGTTGCTGGAGTGGGAGAAATTCAAAAGAACTTTTCCAATGAGAATATGGTATTGGAAGACGTAATGAACAAAGAGGTGCCGACGGTAAGACTTTCCCAGCAGCTAGATGATGCGATCAATTTAATTAGCGACAACCATATAGCATTTCTTCCGGTGCTTGATGAAAGTCATAAACTAAAAGGACTTATTACCAGAGCCTCCTTAGTCGATGTAATGGCAAATCAATTGCGCAGCAACAATAATGAAGTCGCTCCAGTCGGAGGTGAGGAATTATGATGTTCAATAATTTTTTAGTCATGCTGCAAAATCGCTGGCCGGAGATCATGATAGGAACCTGGGAACATATCCAGCTTACTTTGGTGGCCTTATTTATAGGAAACCTGATTGCACTACCCCTTGGTATTCTACTTACGCGAAAACGGAAATTAGCCGAAGCCGTTATCGGCATAACCTCGGTGTTTCAAACCATTCCCAGTTTAGCCTTGTTAGGCTTTATGATACCTTTTTTCGGTATTGGCTTTGGCCCGGCCATCGTGGCCTTGACAATTTATGCTCTTCTGCCGATTTTACGTAATACCTATACTGGAATACTAGGTGTTAATCAAGCAGTTGTTGATGCGGGTACCGGTATGGGAATGACTTCTCGCCAAGTCTTATTTATGATCGAGATTCCCTTAGCTCTGCCTATCATCATGGCTGGTATTCGTACTGCCACCGTTATGGTAATCGGTGTTGCCACCTTGGCAGCCTTGGTTGGGGCGGGAGGACTGGGAGATATTATTTTTAGGGGTATAGCTATGGCAAGGCAGGATCTTATCTTGGCTGGTGCCATACCAGCTGCTTTACTATCCATGATATTTGATTATATTTTGAAGAGAATTGAAATTGCAGTACAACCCTAATCTGAATCATATAATACGAAAGGAAGGTTCTATGAAGAAAATCACTTTACTCCTGCTTTCCATACTGCTTTCCATGAGTATAACAGGCTGCTCTTCCTTTTGGGAGAAAGATAATAATACTGTCGTAATCGGTGGGAAAAATTTCACTGAACAAGATATTCTGGTGTATATAATGAAAGGGATCATTGAAGAAAAAACAGGCATAAAGGTAAAAGCAAAAGCGTACTTGGGAGGAACGAATGTAGTATCCCAAGCCATTGACCGGGGCGATCTAGATATTTACGCTGAATATACCGGGACGGCTCTCGTGAGTGTTCTTGGTGAAGAATATTCTCCTAGTGATCCAGAGGTAGTCTATGAAAAAGTCAAGACGATCTATGATGCAAAGAAACAGATTGTATGGCTGAAACCATTCGGTTTTAATAATACCTATACGTTATCCATGAGGACGGAGCAAGCAAATGCACTTGGTATTGAAACCTTCAGTGATTTAGCCAAGCAGTCTGCTGCTCTAAGATTGGGTGCTACTCATGAATTCTTGGAACGAATTGATGGATACCAAAATGTTAAAGCGGTTTATAACATGCAATTTTCTTCCCCTGCTGGTATGGACCCAGGTTTAACCTATACTGCCTGCCGTGACAGCAATGTGGACGTAATTGACGCCTTCTCCACAGATGGTCGGATTTTAGCATTCAATTTAAAAGTATTAGCAGATGATAAGAAGGTGTTTCCTCCCTTTTATGCTGCTCCTATTATTCGGGCCGATACCTTAAAAAAACATCCCGAAATTGGTGAAGTCTTGAATTTGTTAGCAGGTAAACTAACCAATGAGGAGATGATGGCTCTTAATGCTAAAGTGGATTTAGAGGGAAAGAGCCCCCAAGTTGTAGCCAATGAATGGCTGAAAGCAAAGGGACTCATTTAAGGCATCTCCCACCTCAAAAAGGGCTGCCGCACACTTTGCGCCTTTGTGGTTCGATTGTTTGGAAGCCTTTTCCTAAATTCGATTTACTGTATTTCTGCGATTAGGCGAACGGGCAGGCCGCTGGAATTCTTTAAGGGAAGGGGGAAGCAATAGAACTTGAAGGTATCTTGCTTTAATTGATTAAGGTTGATGATATTTTCAATGACGAAAACATCGTGGTCTGCGCAGTACATATCTGCTTTTGGGTGACCTTCTTTTCTCTTTACTCCTGCAGCATCAATGCCAATAAAATTAACTTCTTTTTGGATTAAATATTCTAGGGTTTTATCAGACAGCTCAGGATGACCTTCCTCAGGATGCCCTGTGACATAAAATTCTGTTTCATAATATGTTGGCAGCCAGTCGGTTTTAAAGATAATAAAATCACCTTTTTGAATATCCACCTTATTTTCAAAGTCGGCAGGTTCAATTTCACGACTGAAGATATTTTCGACATGGACTACTTTAGCTGGCCCAATAAATCTGTTTATATCTAGATTCGGTACGTTCATAATATCGAGATGGGTGCCTAAATGTCCTAAACGGGCTACGTTGATTCCATCTTTCTGGTTAAAAAACGGATTGTTCTTGTCTTGTTCATCAATGGGAAGCGTTAAATCGATTAACATAGCGTTCACTCCTTGTTTGCATTTAATTTTTGTTTCGTAGGTAAACTATAATACGAGGAAACAATAAAGTCAAGAGTTTATATAATATCTTGATTTTATCTGAAATTTGGTGAATAATAAGAATATGAAAAAAGATGATATGAAAGCATTCTTGAATACGTTAAAACGCCTCACGATTAAAATGGGAGAACTGAGCAGACACGCCAGCGATATTGCACCAGTGGGCAAGCTGAGCTTTTCTGAACTGGGTCTTATGACGTTAATTGGGGATTTTGATAATATTAGAGTCACCGAATTAGCATTAAAATATGGCGCTACCAAAGGTGCTATTTCAAAGATGGTTAAGAAATTAGTTCAGAAAGAGTTGGTAAAGAAGTCTAGAACCCAGGAAAATGAGAAGGAAGTACTCTTATCATTAACAGCTATGGGTATGACTGTTTATAATGAAAAGGAAGCTCATTTTGAAAAATTGTCTACCGACGTTTCGAAAGAGCTTGAAAGCCTGACTGAGGAGCAGCGGATATCTCTGTTCAATATCCTTGATCTTGTGGAAGCTCACATTGATGAGCATCTCGATGAGCCCAATTCTGAGCAGAAATAGCAAGCCGCCCCGATGTTTG
Organism: Pelosinus fermentans JBW45; assembly: GCF_000271665.2. Lineage (GTDB taxonomy): Bacteria > Bacillota > Negativicutes > DSM-13327 > DSM-13327 > Pelosinus > Pelosinus baikalensis. The sequence goes on from NZ_CP010978.1 coordinate 463,209, forward strand.
GTCTGTATAATTTGACAAACTATAATTAAAAAGTATAAAATTAAAATGAATAGAGATGAAGGAGGTTGCATCATGAAAAAAGTATTATTGGGAGTAGGTTTACTTCTATCAGTAAGTGTAGGAACGGGCGCTGCTGCTCCTATTAACGATTTGGACAGAGGACAGACTGCAGTTGGCGTGCTGACTGACACAATTTACGTAGAACACAAAATTGGTGGAAATCTTACAATTGGATATCAAAATGTAGATCGAGACCATGGTAGTGATATGGATGATTTTTATGGCCAGTATCAATTACCCTTTAGCAGTGTTCGAGCCATTCTTGGTCATCGGGATATTGGCTCTGGTTCAACCTACATAGGATTATCCGTAAGTGAAGGACTGGCTCCTAAACTCAATGGTTATGCTTCTGTGATTGGTAGTGACGATTTTGTTGAATATCAAGTTGGGGCTAATCTGGAATTAACGAGAGCAGTTGACCTGAACCTTAACTATCGTAACTTTAGGCCTGATCATTATGAAAACGAAAGTCGTCTTGAAGTCGGCGCGAGCTACAAATTCTAAGACTGCTGTTTAAAGAAGATACATGTCACATCTTTTGGAATACAGTCCAAAGTAAATCCTCCTATTGATATGGCTTTTACCATATCAATAGGAGGATTTTATATAAAAAATATATAGTTTATCTCTGCTTGCAATGACATATTATGGAGATTATTTCCTGGAAATATCAAAAAAATTATAATTTTGTCATTAATCGTTTCTTTATATCGATAACAGGGCTGTTGTAATTTCCTGCTGCACAGAAAGAGAGGTTTCGCTGGCTCGTGCAGCTTCAAGAACCTGCTTGGCCTTATTTGTGGCAATTTTCCCTAAGGCCCATGCGGCATATTCGCGGACCAGTTCCTCAGGATCTGCCATGGCTAGTGTTAAGTCCTGCACGGCAGCGGGATCTGCCAAGTTGCCTAGTGCTATGGCTGCGTTGCGCTGGAAGTATTTTTTGTGTTTGATATAATTGTGCATCAGCGGCTGTACCCTTGTCTGGTAGAAATCATCTGTCATGTGAAGAAAGTTGGGTAATATATATTCCTTAGCAATGTGCGTTAAATATTCATCATCCGGTTTAGGGGCGGTTAAATTTTTGCGATTGCGCGGACATACTTCCTGACAAATATCACAGCCGTGTATTTTTGTTCCTATTTTTTCTCTAATATCATAGGGAATAAAACTGCCTCCAGGGAAGCCATCTTGTCTGAAAAAATTGTTATAACTGATGCAGCGAAGAGGATTTAGTTTCTGGGGTTCATAAATGGCTTGTGTAGGACAAGCCTTCATGCAAGCTCTGCAGCCTTTGGGACAGCCCACCTCAAGGGTAGGCGTATCATATTCTAATTCCTGATCCACAACAAAGGAGGTAAGATAGATAAAAGAACCAATTCCATCGGCATAAGCAAAATTATTTCTGCCGAAGTTTACGATGCCTGCCTTGGCTGCGGCGATTCTTTCCGGCACCATGGTTCCGATACCTACTTCACAACCCGAATTTTCTAGGAATTGTTTCATTAATTGAGGTCTGGCACCATGAATACGATCCAGGGGTGCACCATAACACCTTGCCTGATAAACGCGACCTATTTTATCGGTCAGTTCCTGGGGAAAGTTCTTTTGGGAATAGTCATAGACGGTGGTGATGATTGATTTTGCTGCAGGCATCTGTGAACGCGGCTCTGCTGCCCGGGAAGCTCCTTTGAGAAAAAAGGAGTACATCTCGGAGCGATTGGTGATATCAGCAAGATATTCAGGAAAGCTGTCAGCAGGGATAATACCCACCTTACTGTAACCAACATCTAGAGCAAATTCTTTAATCTTTTTGGTAAGTGACATCATTTGTCCTCCTAGTTTCATCAATTTTTTTTGCAGGTACACTGTTTCATCTAGTCTTTCTAATCATTTTGAAGATAGATTACTACCAAAGAAGTGTATATACACGTAAAAGATTAAAATATGTGTATATGCACATGTGATAATTTATTATATTCACAATTGATTTTCTTGTCAAGATAGATTTAAGAATGACAAGCAGGTCTTTCGAATATGATCTTGATGGCGGCAGAATGTATATACTGCTTATAAAAGTAAGGAGGATATATGCCATGGACTGTCCATGACATATATCCTCCTTATACATGCCCAAAGGGATCATTACTGCCAGATTACCTGCAGCGGTTTGCGATCAACGAGCCGTTTGTATGTATATTTAGGATAGCCTACCATAATTCCGCCAGTCACACTCATGTCCTCTGGCAGTTTTAGGAGGTCGAGCAGCGGTTGATAGCCGGATAAAGCACAGGCTTCAAAAAATCCTGCCCAGCAGGTTCCGAGTTCAATTGTAGGCGCATATAATTCCGCATATGCTAGAGAGAAATGTGTATTATCCCGTCCCCGAGGCATAAAGTTTTTTGGGGCGATGGCTGCGATTAGACAGGGAGCTCCTCGCAGAATACCATCATGGCCTGTTTTACGATATTTGTTTACGATTCTCTTGAAGTAGGGTGCCATGGGAGATGCAGTCTTAATGGCTTCTTCCATCCAATCGATGGTAGCGGCGGTAATGCCCTTTAGTGTGTCCGGGTTGTTAATTACATAATAGGTGACTCCCTGGGAATTGCCACCAGTCGGTGCCAGCCTGGCTACGTTAAGAAGTTGCAGCAGTTTTTCTTTGGGGACGGCTGATGGCTTATAACAGCGAATAGATCGCCTGGAGCGTAGAAAAGTAGCGGCAGTTTTTGCGTCTAATACGGTAGTGCTTTCCAAGGTAACTTGATTGGAGAGAGGTGCTTTTACATTATTCAGGGCTTCTCGCGGACAGACGGCCACACAATGACCACAGGCAATACAGGGGTTTCCTGTGTCTTCTGGGCCATGTTTTCCCATTTTGATTACATCTGTGGGACAGACGCTGGCACAGATGCTGCAGCGGATACATTTTTCCTGGTCGACTTGAATGATGGAGTCCATATTCATGATTCCTTCTTTCTATCGTTTTTTTACTAAATTCCAGCCTCTTGTTGTTGCAGGCATAATTAGCTTGTTTCTCTGCTGATGGAATATACATCCGATGAGCCAATGGCCAAAATTTAGCTTATAATTACTATAACATATGATGGAAAACAAGAATATGCGGATTTCGTACTGGGTAGACTTTATTTGTATTTTACGATACTATTAAGCTCAAGTTGATCCTATTTAATTCTGGTATATAGTAGGTAGCTGTTAGTTGTGAGAGGAAGTGATGTGTTTTGGAATTTCGGCAGCTAAAGACTTTTATGAGCATAGTGAAATTAGGGAACTTCTCACAAGCAGCTCAATACTTAGGGTATACGCAATCGAGTGTAACGACTCATATCCAGCTGTTGGAAAAAGAATTAAATACGATTCTTTTTGAACGATTCGGACACCAGCTGATGCTGACAACGGATGGGGAAAGACTCTATGATTATGCAGAAAAGATTACTAAATTGGCCGAGGATGCTAAAAATGAGTTTGACCATTTCGAAATACCCAAGGGACCGATCGTGATTGGCATGCCAGAGTCATTATGTGTATATTATTTAACGGATTTGCTGCAGGAATATACGCTGCTATATCCAGATGTTCAGTTAAAAGTGAATTTTGGCATAGGCAGTGACTTTCGAAATCTGCTGCGAAAAAATATGATGGATCTTGCTTTTTTTCATGAGAAACATTCATCCGATATGGATTTGATCAGTACGTTTTTATGGGATGAGCCAATGGGGATGCTAGCGTCTCCAGATCATGCTCTTGCTGCTTATCCTAAAGTGCAAATCAAAGATCTAGAGGAGCAGCGACTGATTTTTATGGAGTCGGGAACCGCTTATCAAACCGCTTTGGAAGAAGGTTTGGCAAAGGCTGAAATTGTGCCTAAAACCATTTTGGAAATCTGTCATATTCAGACCATTAAGCAGATGGTAATCAATAATTTAGGCATCACGGTATTGCCTTTAGCTGCTGTAGCCCAAGAGATAAAAGCGGGTTTATTGGTCGAATTGCCGTGGCAGGGAGTAGAGCTTGAGACAAATGCGTATTTGGCCTATCATAAGGATAAGTGGCTGTCTCATGGAATACGAGCTTTTATCCGGCTGGTTGAAGAACGATTATTAAAATAGAGAGCAAGTATTGTTTTTCCAATGATCCTATGGTAAAGTATTTAATAATTTAGTGAACGAATAGCGATGGAGCTATAAATGCATGCATTTATGGCTCTCTTTCTTATAAGTAAAGAAAGCTTTGTAGGTGAGAAAATATAATTTTCATGAAATGGAGTTGAGCCGAGAATGACTGAGTACATTCATTCGATTCGGATTCTGGTTGCTGGTGAACATGGGTTGGTAATTGAATTTGGCAGTGTTATTGCGCCTGAAGTCAATCTGCGGGTTCAGCAATTGGCGAGATTGCTCCATTTCGAGCCTATTGATGGAGTAATGGAGGTAATTCCTACCTATCGATCTGTAAGTATTTATTTTGATCCTTTAGTGATTACACGTCAGGAACTGTCCAGACAGGTAATTCACAAGCTCGGAAGGATTGAGCATCAGGGTGTAGAGGACTTGCTGTCATCTAGAGTAGTGCATGTTCCTGTTTGTTATGGAGGCGTGTTAGGACCTGATTTGGAATATGTATCACGGTATACAGGTTTGTCGCCTCAGGAAGTGATTTGTATTCACACTTCCAAACCCTATATGATCTATATGTTGGGTTTTATTCCTGGTTTTCCTTATCTGGGGGGGATGTCCAGCAAGATTGCAGTACCTCGTCAGGAAAGGTCCCGGGAGCGAATTCCAGGAGGATCTGTGGGGATTGGCGGCAATCAAACGGGATTTTATCCGATTGAAAGCGCAGGAGAGTGGTGGCTGATTGGACGTACTCCCATAAAAGCCTTTGATCTTACAAGTGATAACCCCTTTTTATTTTCAGTGGGAGATTATCTGCATTTTGAAGAGATTTCCACTGCTGAGTATTTTGCAATTCGCAGATCCGTAGAAAGAGGGACGTATGTACCTGAGGTTTCTTATCTGTAATGGGAGGTGAAGATTGTGATTACAACGATAGAGCCTGGTTTGTTTACTACGATTCAGGATCAGGGCCGCTGGGGATTTCAGGCGTATGGTATGCCCATTTCCGGAGCGATGGACCGATATGCCAGCCAAGTGGCTAATTTGTTGGTGGGCAATCGTCATGATGCGGCTGTGCTGGAAATGACGGGTACAGGAGGAACGTTCAAGTTTGATGAAAAGCAGATTGTGGCAGTTTGCGGTGGGGATATGCAAGGTCTCTTAAATCACATATCTATTTCGAATTGGTCAACTTTTATCGTTCCCAGAAGAGGTATACTTCGCTTTGATACTGCTGCTAGCGGTTATCGAACGTATTTGGCTGTTCGTGGAGGTTTTGAGGTTCCTATTGTTTTAGGAAGTCGTTCAACTTGTACCCCAGTAAAGATTGGGGGCCATGAAGGACGAGTGCTGCGGCAGGGAGATGTTCTGCATGTGGGGCGGGATATGGAGTGTGAAACACAGCTTGGAAGTCTGGCAGATGGATATATTCCGCAGTATGCCAATGAAGTGCAGCTTCGAGTGATTCTGGGGCCACAGGATACGATGTTTGGATCAGCAGCCCTGGATACTTTTTTTGGCAGTTCCTACAAGGTGACAACCCAATCGGATAGGACGGGGTATCGGCTGAAAGGTCCCAAGATCAAACATCTTGGTAACGCTGATATTATATCCGAGGCTGTGTGGTTAGGAGCCATTCAAGTACCTGTTCATGGCATGCCTTTTATTATGACGGCCGATCATCAAACGACAAGGGGATTTGCCAAGTTAGGATCAGTGATTCGAGGGGATTTGCCCAAGTTGGTCCAGACCAAGCCGGGTGACTGCATTCGTTTTCGATGCAGTACGGAAGAAGAGGCGATTGAAGCCTTGCAAAAAGAGCAGGAGAGTTATAGAAATATTGCACATGCATGCAAAAAGGAGTGAGTATGGCTTCTCATTTCCTAGTGATAGCGTAGAGTCCAGGGCACTTTCGATAAAATTGAAGTGCCCTATTGTTTTTTTCAATTTTACATGGAAGTTATGGAATGGTATGATAAGTCACAAGTTAATTGTGAGTTCACGACAAGCGATAGAACACAAGAAGCAAAGGCGCTTCAGACAAAGGTAACTCTTTGTTTGATGCGCCTTTTTTTGTCATTTTAGTGAAGGAGGTGCTACTATGCATCGAGTGGATTTGAATTGTGATTTAGGAGAAAGTTTTGGTGTTTATACCATGGGAACCGATGAGTTGATTCTGCCCTTTCTTACATCGGCTAATATTGCTTGTGGCTTTCATGCAGGTGATCCTCGTGTGATGTTTAGTACGGTGAGGCTTGCAATACAGAATGATGTAGCGATTGGTGCCCATCCAGGACTGCCTGATCTCATAGGCTTTGGCAGGCGGAACATGGAGATATCTCCTCAGGAAGCCTATGAGATGGTTGTGTATCAAATTGGGGCATTATATGGCTTTGTGAAAGCAGCCGGCGGGAAAATGCAGCATGTAAAACCCCATGGTGCCCTTTATAACATGGCGGCAAAACGGCAAGATCTTGCCGAGGCGATTGCGGAAGCTGTGTATAAGGTCAATCCAGAACTTATTTTATTTGGTCTATCTGGCAGCGAACTCGTTACTGCAGGGGAGAAAATCGGTCTTAGAACGGCTCATGAAGTATTTGCCGATCGCACCTATCAAGTCGATGGAACCTTAACGCCGCGAAGTCAGCCAGGAGCTTTGATTACTGACCAAGAACAAGCTGTTTCTCAAGTCGTTCGAATGGTCAAAGAAGGCAAAGTATTGTCGCTGCAAGGAAAAGATATTCTTATTAAAGCAGACACGGTCTGCATTCATGGTGATGGTTCTCATGCATTAGCATTTGCTCGTCTGATTCGAGAAATTCTTGGAAAATCTCAAATTGACCTTCAGGCAGTCGGTTTTAAATAGAGGCAAAATTAGGAGGAATAGAGATGGAAACAAATAACAAGGTAACAAATTCAGAGAAACAATCACCTGTGGTGGGACAATCCAATTTGAGTTTATTATTAGGCGCCGCTTTTTTGATGGCAACTTCTGCGATTGGTCCTGGGTTTTTAACGCAGACCACAGTATTTACTCAAAAATTAGCTGCAAGCTTTGGCTTCGTGATTATGATGTCTATTATCTTAGATATTGGGGCTCAAATGAATGTATGGCGAATCATCGCCGTTTCAGAAAAACGCGGGCAAGATATTGCAAATATGGTTTTCCCAGGCCTTGGTTATCTGGTAGCATTTCTGATTGTATTGGGAGGTCTTGCTTTTAATATTGGTAATATTGGAGGCGCAGGTCTTGGTATGAATGTTATGTTCGGCGTCACACCCGTAACTGGTGCGATCATTAGTGCCGCTGTTGCAATCGCTATTTTCCTGATCAAAGAAGCAGGTAGGGCAATGGATCGAGTTACTCAGATTGCTGGGTTTGTCATGATTGGTCTTACGGTATATATCGCTATTTCTTCAGCGCCACCTGTAGGGGAAGCAATCATGAAAAGTTTTGTCCCCGACCAGATCGATATGTTTGCAATTATTACACTTGTTGGCGGTACTGTTGGTGGATATATTACGTTTGCCGGCGGGCATCGGCTCTTGGATGCAGGAATTCGTGGTGTTAAAGCGTTGCCGCAAGTAACACAAAGCTCTGTTTCAGGTATTTTGATTACTTCCATTATGCGCGTTGTATTATTTTTAGCAGCTCTTGGCATTGTATCACAAGGTCTAGCGATTGATCCGGCAAATCCACCTGCATCTGTATTTAAATTGGCAGCTGGGAATATCGGTTATAAAGTATTTGGTGTAGTTATGTGGGCGGCTGCTATTACCTCTGTAATTGGTGCTGCTTATACCTCTGTATCCTTTATTAAAACTTTCAATACCAGTATTGCAAAACATGAAAAAAGCGTCATTATTAGTTTTATCTTAGTATCAACCTTAGTATTTTCTTTAGTTGGACAGCCTGTTAAAATCTTGGTTCTTGTTGGATCGCTCAATGGTCTTATTCTTCCTATCACATTAGCGACAATATTGGTTGCTGCCTATCGGAAAAATATTGTTGGTGATTACAAGCATCCTCTATGGATGACCATTTTTGGTGGTTTGGTAGTTGTAATGATGGCCTATATGAGTGGGTACACTCTGATCAATACGTTGCCTAAAATGTTTCAATAATCTAGAGAGTTAATGGGAGGGGCTAGAAAATGAAGGATACTGCAAACATGAGTCCGGCAGAAATTCGTGCCATGATTCGGAACAACGAGTGGATAAAACCAACATCGGGGATGGCAAAGGGGTTTACCCAGGCAAACTTAGCCATCTTAAAAAAGGATCTTGCTTTTGAGTTCCTCTTATTTTGTCAGCGCAATCCTAAACCTTGTCCGATTCTTGATGTAACAGAACCGGGCTCTCCGATCCCAAGGCTGATCGCACCTGAGGCTGATATCAGAACTGATATTCCCAAATACCGGATCTATCGGTCTGGTGAATTAACGGAAGAAGTAACGGATATCATGAAATATTGGGAAGACGATATGGTTGCTTTTCTGATTGGGTGCAGTTTTACTTTTGAGCATCCCTTAATGAATAATGGAATTCCTGTTCGTCATATTGAAGAAAATTGTAATGTGGCAATGTATAAGACCAATATCCCTTGCGTAAAAGCAGGTCGCTTCGAAGGACCTATGGTTGTGAGTATGCGTCCAATTCCTGAGAAGGATGTGGTTCGCGCGGTTCAGATTACATCTCGTTTTCCCGCGGTTCATGGAGCACCTATTCAGATTGGCAATCCAGCAAGGATTGGTATCAAAGATATTAATAAACCTGATTTTGGTGATCGAGTCACGATTAGGGAAGGCGAGGTACCTGTTTTCTGGGCATGTGGTGCTACTCCCCAAGCGATAGCGATGGAAGTGAAGCCGGAACTGATGATTACTCATGCTCCTGGGCATATGTTTATTGCTGATGTATTAGATGAACAGTATAGTGTTTTTTAAAGATGCAGTGAAATAGAAAGGTTCTTTCAAAAGATAGAGGTGATAAACTTGCATCCAAAAACTAGTAATATGAAATGTAATGCAACGATGCTTCCACTAGGAGAATCGGCTGTTTTAGTTGAATTTGGCGGAGGAATACATCCTGATACACACCGAAAAGTAAAAGCATTTACAGAGTACCTTGATAGCCATTGCCTGCCGGGGATGATTGAATATGTATCGGCCTTCTCCAGTGTTACGGTATTTTATGATTCTCTTATGGTGAAGCAATTACACCAGGATCATGTAGAACTAAGAAAAGAGCCTTCTTATCGGATTATTTCTGTAATCCTGCAGAAGATTGTTGCAGAGCTTAGGACTGGAGATGGTCAGGAAGCAAGAATCGTTGAAATCCCAGTCTGTTACGGTGGGGAACTTGGACCTGATTTGGCATATGTAGCAGAATATAACAAACTTACTGTGGATGAGGTGATCGACATCCATAGTATGGGCGATTATCTGGTATACATGGTTGGTTTTGCTCCAGGATTTCCTTATCTAGGTGGCATGTCAGAAAAAATTTCTACGCCAAGGCGTCAGTCACCGCGCATGACCATTTCAGCAGGGTCTGTAGGCATTGCAGGTGTGCAAACCGGTGTTTATCCCATCCCAACGCCAGGAGGCTGGCAATTGATTGGTCGTACCCCTTTAGCACTTTTTCGTCCGAATGAAAATCCGCCCAGTCTCCTCCAAGCAGGAGATCGGATACGCTTTTATCCTATTTCCCAGCAAGAATATGAAGAATATAAGAGGGAACCGATATGAGTATAAAAGTTCTTCAGCCGGGTCTTTTGACAAGTATGCAGGATTTAGGGAGATATGGGTATCAAAAACATGGGGTTATTGTTAGTGGGGCAATGGACACCTATTCCCTGCGCATCGCCAATATTTTAGTGGGCAATCAAGAGGGCGAAGGAGCATTAGAAATAGCTTTGCTGGGGCCATCTCTTGAAATAGAAAAAGATAGTCTGCTAGCTATTACGGGCGGAAACTTATCTCCTACTATCAATGGTAAAGTAGTTCCAATGTGGAGGCCTGTTTATGTAAAAGCAGGCAGTATCCTGCAGTTTGGCGCTTGTAAGTCAGGCTGTCGCTCCTATTTAGCCATTGCAGGGGGTTACGATCTCTTGGAAGTGATGGGCAGTAAAAGCACGTATTTACGGGCTGGGATTGGAGGCTTTCAGGGACGGGCCTTGCAGCGAGGAGATGTCCTGGCAGTAAAGTCACCCCACGGAGCTTCTCTAGACCGGACGGAATATTTCAAAAGGAAATATTCACCGGAATCCTTTGTTTCATCATCCTGGTACGCAGGCAGACCGCCAATTCCCCAGGCTTTGCGCCTTACTACGATTCGAATGACCCGAGGACTCCAGTTTGAATATTTTACTGCAGAGAGTAAAAGTCAATTGCTGAATGCTTCTTTTCAGGTCGCTGCTCAATCTGATAGAATGGGATATCGGTTGTCAGGGGTAAATTTGCAGTTGGAATCACCTTTAGAAATGATTTCGGAGGCTGTAGCTTTAGGAACTGTTCAGGTGCCGCCAGATGGAAATCCCATTATATTATTAGCAGATCGACAAACTGTAGGGGGATATCCTAAGATTGGGCAGGTAGCGATTGTCGATGTTCCGATTCTTGCACAAGTTAGGCCAGGAGCAACAATTCAGTTTCAGGAGATTACTTTGGAAGAGGCAGAACGGCTTTATATTGCACGAGAGAATGATATACAAGAGTTAAAAACTGCAATCCAATTGAAGTTTTTATAGCCTATGTCTGAATGTAAAAGACTAGGTTACCGTATAATACGAGGGGTGAAAGTCATGCTTACATTTGATGAAATAAGAGAAATTATAAAAATGATAGACCAGTCCTCTATACAGCATTTTGAATTGAATCAGGACGGGACCCAAATTGTTGTTGGGAAGTATGCTGTATCGTCACAAAAAAATACACCATTAGACTCTGAGGGGGTTAAAGAGACTGTTTCACAACGATCTACTGCAGCGATACAACAAGAATCTGCAAAAATAATGGAAGAGATTGAGGGCAGTCATTTGCACAAGATCCTGTCTACTACCGTAGGGACGTTTTATTCCGCTCCAGAACCAGGTGCAGATCCATTTGTGAAAATGGGTCAGCAAGTGGGTCCAAGCACTGTGGTGTGTGTGCTGGAAGCTATGAAGCTGTTTAATGAAGTTGAAGCGGGTATCAGTGGAGAAGTTGTGGAGATTTTATTTAAGGACGGAGAGTTTGTTGAATATGGGGCACCTCTATTTCTGGTGAAACCAGAGTAAAAGCTGGTGAAAATGAGGGAAATAGAATCATAACAAAGGGGCAGAAAAGATGTTTAAAAAAGTGATGATTGCCAATCGAGGAGAAATTGCGGTGCGAATCATCAGGGCTTGCCGCGAAATGGGTATTGCAACTGTTGCTGTATATTCAACTGCAGACCAGCAAGCATACCATGTAAAATTGGCAGATGAAGCATATTGTATTGGCCCTGCCTCTTCCAAGGACAGTTATTTAAATAGTAGCAGATTGCTGAGTATTGCTCAGTTTACCCAGGTGGATGCCATTCATCCCGGATATGGTTTTTTGGCAGAGAATCCAGAGTTTGCTCAGGTTTGCGCTAACTATCAGATTGCCTTCATTGGTCCGGAGGCGGATGCCATTCGTAAAATGGGGGCGAAAGCGATTGCCAGAGAAACGATGAAGCAGGCGGGTGTTCCCATTGTTCCAGGTACGGATGGACTTATCGAGGAAGTACAGACGGCCATTACGGTCGCTAAAGATATTGGTTATCCTGTTATTGTCAAGGCAACCGCTGGCGGTGGCGGCAAAGGTATGAGAGTGGCCCAAGATGAGGAAGCATTAATCAAAGCCATTCGCCAAGCCCAAAAGGAAGCTCAGCTTACGTTTGGCAATGCAGGTGTATATTTGGAAAAGTATTTAGAAGAACCCAGGCATATTGAAATTCAGCTTATGGCTGACAAATATGGAAATGTGGTATATCTTGGTGAACGGGATTGTTCCATTCAGCGTCGGCATCAGAAGCTGGTGGAAGAAGCACCTTCGCCTGCTCTTGATCAAACGTTGCGGGAGCAAATGGGAAATGCTGCCGTATTGGCAGCAAAAGCCGTGAATTATCATGGAGCAGGGACGGTAGAATTTCTGCTGGATAAGCATGGTCAGTTTTATTTTATGGAAATGAATACTCGGATTCAAGTTGAGCACGGAGTCACAGAGGCTATTACCGGTATTGATCTCATTCGGGAACAAATTGCTGTTGCTTCAGGAGAGCCTTTATCCTTTGGTCAGGAAGAGGTGAAAATCAATGGCTGGGCCATTGAGTGTCGAATTAATGCGGAAAATCCAGCAAATCATTTTATGCCGTCACCAGGGAAGGTAGAAACGTATTTGCCTCCAGGTGGATTTGGTGTGCGAATTGACAGTGCGGTATATCCCGGATATGAGATTTCTCCTTTCTATGATTCTATGGTGGCGAAGGTCATTGTTTGGGGGAAAAATCGGCAAGATGCGATTAATCGGATGCAACGAGCATTAGGGGAATTTGCAATTGAAGGAATTCATACTACCATCCCTTTTCATCAAAAATTGCTAAAACATGGCATGTTTATTCAGGGAGAATTTAATACTGGTTTCTTAGAAAAGTATAAAAGTGAATTTGATCCAGAATGTTATGAGTAAGTACTTGCAGGGATCAAATACGATAGGTGAGGTGAAATACATGTCAAAACTTTCGGGACAGGACATCATAAGAATGTTTACAGAGCTGGCCCCATACATTAATGAAATAGTTGTAGACGATGTAGGTGTGTCGGTTATTCAGGATGGGATGTACACAGCCTATGTGCCTGGTAAGAGTTTTGATTTAGGAGTTAGACCCGGTGAACCGATGAAAGGGCAAGTGTGTGAACAATGTATTGAGACGGGGACGCGCATTGTCCGCATGATATCCAGGGAACAGTCCGCTTTTGATATTCCCTATATTGCCTGCGCACTTCCCATCAAAGAGGGCAATAAGGCAATTGGCTGCCTAATCACAACTCAGGCGGTTGCTAACCAGGAAAAAGTGCATATGATAGCGGGAACATTGGCGGATTCTTCTGATGAATTTACGGCAAGTATGGATGCCTTAGCAACAGGCTCAAACGAGCTATCGACTATTTGCAACGATCTGGGCATTTTGAGTAAGGAATTGGCTGCTACGATAAAGCAGACGGATGAGATTGTAGATTTTATAAAAAATATATCGAACCAGACAAATCTGCTGGGCCTTAATGCGGCGATTGAAGCAGCACGAGTAGGAGAAGCTGGCAGAGGATTTAGTGTAGTAGCAGAAGAAATTCGCAAGTTAGCTACGGTAAGTGCTGATTCGGTAAAAGATATTAATGCTTCCTTAAAGAAAACCCAGGATTCTATTGCCATTATGAACCAAAAGGTTGTTACTATTGACAATACGGTTCAGAATCAAGCAAGTTCCATTCAAGAAATGGCTAAAGCCAGTCAAGGATTGGCATCTATGGCCGGAGAATTATCCAGTGTTTCTGAGAATATGATACAAGGTATGAAATAAAAGAAGCCCAAAAGATCGTTGTCAGCCAGATGCTGTCAGGATCTTTTGGGCTTTTGTGTCCTTTGCGCCTTTGTGGTTCAATTCGTTCAGCCTTTCAAAGGTTTAATTTTTACAGTGCTTTAACTTTTAACAGGTAAATCACTTTCTGTTTCTTCCTTTTTAAAGTCCATTTAATGACATGGTAAGTCCCATACCCAGCATAATCAGTCCCAGTAAGTCGGGGATATAGGTTCCAAGAGGTTTGAAGGGGGCTGGCCTCCTTATTCTAATACGGCACCCTTATTTGCTGATGTGACAAGACGGGCGTAGCGAGAGAGGTAACCTGTTTTGATTTTGGGCTCAGGTTGTACCCAATTTTGACGACGCTTTGCCATTTCTTCATCGCTAATGTTTACGATGAGGGAGCGCTGAGGAATATTGATGGAAATCACATCACCATTTTCTACTAGAGCGATGGGGCCTCCCTCCATGGCTTCTGGCGATACATGACCAATGCAGGCTCCTTGCGTAGCACCGCTGAAACGTCCATCAGTAAGCAGAGCAACCTTTAATCCCATGCCAGTAATAATAGCAGTTGGATTTAGCATTTCTTTCATACCGGGACCGCCTTTGGGACCTTCATAACGGATAATCACCACTTCGCCATCTTTTACTTGTTTCGCTAATAGTGCTTCAATGACTTCTTCTTCTGAATTAAAAACATGAGCAGGACCTTCAAAGACCAGCATGTCTTCCTTTACAGCACTTTCTTTTACAATGGCATTGTCGGGAGCCAGATTGCCGGCAAGAACAGCGATACCGCCAGTTTTCCGATAGGGATTATCAATGGTGTGGATGACATCTGCGCGTGTAATTTCAGCTTGTTCTAGACGTTCCGATAATATTCCCGTTACTGTCAGCGCATCTGTATGCATGACACCAGCTTTAGCAAGTTCTTTCATAACAGCATTGATACCGCCTGCTTCGTTTAAGTCCTGCATGTGGTGGGTGCCGCTAGGACTTAACTTGGTAATGTAAGGAGTTTTGGCACTGATTTCTTCAAAGAGGGAAAGGGGCAAAGCAATTTGGGCTTCATGAGCAATGGCTGTTAGGTGCAAAACCGTGTTAGAAGAACCACCGATTCCCATATCTACGGCAATGGCGTTTTCAAAGGCTTTACTTGTCATGATATCCCGAGGGCGAATGTTATTCTTGATTAAGTTCATAATGACAGCGCCAGCTCTCTTGGCAAGGGTTTTCCGTGCTCCTGTATAAGCGGCAGGAATGGTGCCGTTGCCGGGAAGACCCATGCCCAGAACTTCTGTCAAACAGTTCATGGTATTGGCAGTAAAGAGACCAGCACAGGAGCCGCAGCCTGGGCAAGCGGATTGTTCCATGGTGTCAAGTTCTTCAGCACTGATTTTCCCTGCTTCAAATTTTCCCGCTGCTTCAAACATCGTACTCACACTAATATCTTTTCCTTGGTAGCGTCCTGCGAGCATTGGACCACCGCTTACCACGACACAGGGAATATTGATTCTCGCAGCTGCCATGAGCATAGCGGGCACGATTTTATCACAGTTGGGGATTAGGATTAAACCGTCAAAGGCATGACCTCCAGCCACGGCTTCAATGGAATCGGCAATGAGTTCACGGCTAGGTAGGGGATACTTCATGCCTTTATGTCCCATAGCAATCCCGTCGCAGATACCAATCGCCGGGAATTCCATAGGTGTCCCGCCAGCAGCAGCAACGCCAAGTTTAGCCGCCTGTACAATGTCTTTTAAGTGTCCATGACCGGGAATAATCTCGTTGAAGGAATTGACAATACCAATGAGGGGTTTATTCAAGTCGTCCTTGTCATACCCCATGGCATAAAATAAGGAACGGTGGGCTGCTCTGGTTGAACCTTTTTTTACAATGTTACTATGCATAATAATAGCCTCCTTTTAAGTATAGATAAAAAAAATAAACCCACGCCTCCTAAAAAAAGGGGCAAGAGGTTTCTCTCGCGGTACCACCCTTGTTGTATTCAAAAAATGAATACATCTCTCATCAGGTCTATTACTAAACCCTAGCAAGTTAACGGCTGCGTTCCATTACGAACTGATTCCGGCGCGGCCTACTCAATGTTTTCAGCCTTGCAGTTCAGGAGTGACTCAAGAATATACATATGTTACCGGCTCCCACCTTACCCGGCTCTCTTAAACATAGGGGTATTTCTCTTTCTCCATCATCACTTTTAAAGTGTAAAGTTGTAAACTTATTGTTAGATTTATTATAATAGAATTTTCGAATATGTCAACAGTAAAAATACAAAATTACATATTGAGAATACTTCCCATAACAATCGATGAAAAAAAGATAGAAAAAAGGCGCATTGTGTTACTTGTAGTTTGTTGTTGTTTATTATATAGATTTTGTCATTCTTGACTTATTTCGACAAAAAAAGCACGAAAAGGTGTATATAATTAAGTGAATAATGAAATAATTCACGCAGTATTCTAATAGTTGTACTGCGATAACGGAAGAGGGAGTGAAAAAAGTGGATAGGCGAGGTTTTTGGGGAATGAGAAATCGGTTAATTGCAGCTTTTATAGGGGTTATACTAGTTCCTTTAGTACTGATTAGTTTTTTTCTTGGAATGACGATACGATCGCAGAATCAAGAAGACGCTAGCAGCGTAATCATAGCAGTAGCATTGCTATCCATACTGTTGGCACTTGTTATGGCGTTTTTTGTATCAAGACATTTCTTACGGCCTCTTATTGCCGTCATTAATCATATTGGTCAATTTGGAGCTGGTAACTTTAAGACAAACTTGGTACAGCAGTTTTGCACTCGTACTGATGAGCTAGGGGAATTGTCTAATGCAATCGTGAAGATGCAAAAGGATATGATTATCTTACTGAGCCAAGTACAGCAGATAAGTCAAGGTGTTGAAATCAATTCGGATAAAATGAAAGCCGTTGCAGAAAAAAACAGTCATTCCATCAAAGAGGTGGGTCTGTCCGTCGGGCAGATTGCGAGTGTATCAGTGAATCAATCTCAGGAGATGGAGTCTGGTGTGGGGCGTATGCACGAGCTTGTAGATCATGTTAAGGCTGTGCAGGTTTATACTGATGAGATGGGGCAAAGCTATGGGGAGATGTGCAGCTTAAATGACAAAGTAGCAGGGATTATATGTTCTTTAACGGAAAAGATGACAGAAGGCAAGCAGGCTTCTCAGGATGTGGACAGTGTAGTACGAAAAGTAAATGAAATGATTGGACAAATTGGTTCGATCACTACGGTGATCGAGCAAATTGCTGCACAAACTAATTTGCTGGCTTTAAATGCTTCTATTGAAGCCGCGCGAGCAGGAGAACAGGGACGAGGATTTGCTGTAGTGGCGGAAGAGGTTAGGAAGCTGGCGGAGCAATCCGGCAGTGCAGTTAACGATATTAAGGGATTGATTCAGGATGTTCAGCAGCAGTCTAAGGTGGCTGTGTCTTCTATCGAAAAGTCCCAGCAGGTTGTGAGCGATCAGGAGGAAACCGTGAATGCGACATGGACCATTTTCGAGGAAATTGCCGTAGCCGTTGAGGCTCTTACGGATAAAATGTCTGAAATGCAGAACCGATTTACGGTTATGAGTGGTAAAAGTGAAGAGATTGTGAATGTATTTAGCAATATATCAGCAGGATCAGAGGAAACTTCTGCTATTACCCAGGAGGTTCACACGGTCACAGAAAAGCAGGTACTTGATATGGATGAGACCATCGCTTGTGTCACTGAGCTGCGTAACATGGTAGGACAATTGCAGGAGAAAATATCTAAATTTTCCATATAGTGAAAAAGAGAATGCTTTTATGGATAAAACCAGAGAGCATTCTCTTTTTCATTATATATGGAAGAATAGATTATTTAAGGCTGCAACTTGTCTTAACAAAAGTTTTTTGATGGATTAGAATTTTATGCTATAATTGCTGTGAATAAGCTGGTAGGTAAGGTGAAAATAGTGAAAAAAATTAATCTTGCAATCGTGGGGCCATCTGATTCTGTTGCATTGATCAGCGAGACTGTTTCTGAACGCAGTGATGTTGTGGATATTTTGCCTGTGGTGTATCAAGATGCTTCTGAAGTGCCTGATATTATTACTAAAGTGGATAATCGTATTGATGCATGGTTGTTTTCAGGAAAAGTTCCTTACATGTATGCCAAGAATGCTCAGAGAACGATAAAACCGTTGTATTATCTTCCCCATACTGGCTCTAGTTTATATCGTGCTTTGTTGCAAATATTACATATTGAAAACTTGAAAATTAATAGAATTAGTTTTGATACTTTTTATAGAAAAGAAATTGAGGAATCTTTTGGAGATATACCTATCCCTGTTCCTCCTTTTTATGTAAAAGACTATGATAACATTATTTCTGCTAATGAAATTACCCAATATCACTATCATTTATGGCAAAAAGGTGAAACAAACATTGCCGTAACATGTTTCCTCTCTAGTTATCAAGAATTAAAGAAACTTGGTGTTCCTACCTTTCGTATATGGCCGACCCGGGATAGTATTCGCACTACGTTGGCAATCGCAATTAGTAAAGTTGAAGCAATCCGATCCAAGGGGAGCCAAATAGCAATTCATCACATCGCGATCGATAATTATGAAACCTTTATTTCAGAATCTACTTCCAGTTATGGAGTAAAACGCATTGAATTACAACTTTATGAGATATTAATACATTATACGGAAATGTTAAGAGGTTCTATTTTGATGCAGGGAGATGGACATTATATTATCTACTCTACTCGCGGTATCATAGAGAGTCTGACTAAGGAATTTACCATCATGCCTTTATTAGAGGAAATTACCTATAAAATGAACATCAATGTAAGTGGTGGAATAGGCTTTGGTCCTACTGCCTATGCAGCAGATGAAAATGCTCATATTGCATTAGGATTAGCAAGGCAAGCTGGTTCTTCGAAATGGATGGTTGTTCTGGATGATAAATCAGCAATTGGACCACTTAGTTCGAACACTCATTTGCAATATGCTATAAGATCAGATGATTTAGCAATGCAGAACTTGGCTGACAAGTTAAATATAAGAATGACAACTGTATTTAAAATGCTTGCTGCTTTTAAACAATTTGACAATGCAATCGTTAATGCCGATAATCTTGCACTTTACCTTTCGATTACACCTCGCAGTGCTAGACGATTGCTTAGTAATTTATTAAACAACGGTTTAGCCGTTAATTCGGGAGAAGAAGGCGCGGGCAAAGGTCGGCCCCGAAAATTATATCGTATCCTGCTGGATAAAATGGTGGCTCCACCCAAAGAATAATTACGAATGTATTGAAAAGGTCTTAAAAAAAGACTTTTCAAATCTGCAATAGTAAGATATACTTATAACAAGATATGATGATATGGTTTCTAAAAATGATAATATGATTGAATAAAGCAATGAGGCTTTGTGCATAGGGCGCAAAGTCTCATTTTATTTTTAACTATTAAAGGAAATTTCCATAAATAGACCGAATTGCAGAATGAAAAAGAATTCTGTATCAATGATACAGATGAAATGAGGGTGATAAATATATGTGGGATCATAGACAAGAGATCGAATTACAGCAAATAGTTACTAGGTTGCGGCAAGACTTCCATCGCCATCCTGAACTAAGCGGTAAAGAAAAACGTACACGAGAAACCATTGAGACATTTTTAAGAAATATTGGAGTAACAGTTCAGACCTTTGTTAGTCAATATGGTCTGTGTGGTGTTATTGAAGGTGATCAACCTGGGCCGATTATTGCTTTACGGGCAGATATGGACGCATTGCCCATAATTGAAGAAAACAACGTTCCTTATCAATCTCTCTATAAAGGAAGCATGCATGCTTGTGGTCATGATGGACATATGGCTATTTTAATGGGAACCGCCGTTATGCTGATGAAGCATCGCCACCAATTAAAAGGTACTGTGAAACTTATCTTTCAGCCAGCAGAGGAAGCTGCTCCATTAGGTGGAGCAACAGCGATGATGCAGGAGGGCGTTTTAGAAAAGGTTGACGCCATATTTGGATTACACCTATGGCCTGACATCCCTTACGGCACCATTGGTATTAAATCAGGTGCTTTTATGGCGGCTTCCGATCGCTTTACCATCAATATTCTGGGGCGTGGTGCCCACGCGGCGCAACCTCATAAAGGTATTGATTCCATTACCATGAGTGCTGATATCATCCAAGGCTTTAATCATATTATTAGCCGGCAAATAGACCCACTGGAAGTAGCAACGATATCCATTGGTGCAATTCATGGCGGTGAGCGTTATAACGTAATAGCCAAAGAGGTGATGGTGGAAGGTACTATACGTACGTTGAATGAAACTACCAGACAAGAAATCCCAAGACGAATGGCTGCGGTTTTGGAAGGAATTACAAAGTCTCAAGGAGGCGATTATGTATTTGACTATCAGCAAGGCTATCCGGCTTTAAGAAATTGGAAGCAACCTACGGAAATTGTGGTTCAAGCGGCCATAAAAGTGATTGGAAAAAACAATATATGTACTGACATAAAACCTGTTCTGGGTGCTGAGGACTTTGCCAATTATCTTACTAAAATCCCAGGAGCCTTCTTTTTCCTTGGTTGTGCTAAGGCTGGAGAAGATACTCCGATTTTACATAATTCACGATTTGACATTGACGAAAACGCTTTGTTAATAGGGTCTAAGCTTCTATATCAAATTGTATTAGAGGCAATGAAGTCTTACAAAGCGATAGGAGGTGAAATTTACTAAACTACACGATGGCACTTATTACTAAAATATAGGAGGTACATTATGAGTCAATTAGGATATGCCCCGCAAAAAAATAATTTTTCTGGTACGAGTACTTTTCAAAAAATCTTAGATGTAATTGAGTATGTTGGCAATAAGTTCCCTTCTCCCTTTATTTTATTTTCGATGCTAGCCTTGGTGGTACTCGTAATTTCAGCCATTTTTGAAGGAACAGCTGTTTCTTATATTGGTAAAGGCGGAAAAGCAGTTGATGTTAAAGTTCTTAGTTTGCTAAATGCAGATGGTTTTCGTTATATTATGACCGATATGGTTAAAAATTTTATTAATTTTCCACCATTAGGACTTGTTGTCGTCATGATGCTGGCTATGGGTTTAGCGGAGGCTACTGGATTTATTGGAACTTTAGTTCGTAAAATCATGCTTGGAGTGCCCTCCTGGGCTATCACAGCAACAATCTTTCTAATTGGTATTAATGGAAACTTAGCATCTGATGCAGCTATGGTTTTTGTACCTGCTGCTGCGGCGGCTGTCTATGCCAGTATGGGAAAAAATCCAATACTAGGTATGTCTATTGCCTTTGCGGCAACGGCGGCAGGATTTAGTGCAAATTTTATACCTGCAGGAACAGATGCCTTAATCGCTGGTATTACGCAGTCGGCCATTGGAAATGTTGCCGCTACTGCTAATTCGCCAGCTCATCCTCTTATTAATTATTATTTTATGAGTTCCTCAGTTGTTCTTTTAACCATTGTAGGTACCCTCGTTGCTGAGAAAGTAGTCTCGCCTCGTTTAGATAAGTTAGAAATGAAAGAACTACAAAATGGAATTAATGAACACCTAGTCACCCCAGAAGAAAAGAAAGGGTTAGCGTATGCTGGTTGGACTGCTTTAGCCTATATCCTATTATTATTAATACTACTTGTTCCAGAATACGGAATACTTCGTGATCCTAAGACCCATCTGTTGATTCCTAAATCGCCATTTTTAGATGGTATTATCCCCATCTTGTTTTTCTTCTTTTTCTTTATTGGCATCGCATTTGGTATTGGAAAAGGAGTCATAAAAAAAGAAAGTGATATACCTAAGTTCTTATCTCAAGGTCTTTCAGGATCTCTTAGCTTCATAGTTACTGCTTTTTCAGCAGCACAATTCATTGCATGGTTTAATAAAACGAATATTGCAACTGTTATTGCAGTTAAAGGGGCACACTTATTACAGAGCTTAGATTTTACAGGTGCCGCTCTGGTCATTGCGTTGATTTTACTTTCCGGCTTTGTCGACTTATTCGTAATCAGCGGTTCAGCAAAGTGGTTGGTTTTGGCTCCTATTTTTGTTCCTATGTTTGGTTTGTTAGGATATGAACCAGCTTTAACACAAGCTGCTTATCGAATTGGTGAGAGTGCAATAAACTCAGTTACACCATTAAACTACTATGTACCAGTCATGCTTGGAATTATGGCTCATTATATGAAATCAGAAGAAAAGGTAGGTATGGGGACCCTCATGGCAACACAGATTCCCTATGCTCTTGCCTTCTTAGTAACATGGACATTGTGGCTGTTGTTATTTATGGCTCTTAACCTTCCCCTTGGACCAGGCGCAAATATTTTTCTTAAATGAGAATGGTATTAAAGTTAGATCGCTCCTTTCTTTATCAAATGAGTTACTGTAAATAGTGAAGAATCCTGTTATGCAACAATAGCAGGATTCTTCACTATTTTATTTATAATAAACTTTCAAATATTTTTTATAAACTTGATATAGATCACAGTTAAGATGCAAATAATGGGGTATGATAAAGATAATATTTGAGGAGGTGGCACAATGTTACCTAAAGGTGCTAATTTACAAAAGATTCATAATGGCAATCGTACGTATGCAATCACACCCCATTTGCCGGGAGGATTTATCAAACCTGATTTAATGAGAAAATATGCGGATATAGCCGAGAAATACCATGGTGTTATGAAGTTAACTTCTGCTCAACGGATTATGATTACAGGTCTTAAAGCGGACGATATTGAAAACATTTGGGAAGAGCTTGATATGCAGCCGGCTATGGGTTTTGCCAATTGTGTACGTAGTATAAAAATATGTCCTGGTAATGTTTTTTGCAAAAGAGGTAAGCAGGATAGTATTAAACTGGGTATGGAACTTGACAAGCTGTACCATAAAAAAGAAATGCCGTCTCGTATGAAATTTGGTGTAGCCGGCTGTGCCAATTCTTGTTCAGAGGTGCATGTAAAAGATATTGGCGTCATGGGAAGCGATATTGGCTGGGATATTTATGTGGGCGGTACGGCTGGTGCCCATCCTCGTTTGGCAGATCTCTTAATTGAAGGTTTGGAATATGATGAAGTTATACGTATCGTACATGTTATCGTTGAATATTATCAAAAGAATGCTGATATTGAACGTGTGGGACAGTTTATTGATCGAATTGGTATGAAAAAATTTAGAGCGGATGTATTGGCTGCTTTCTATCAAGGCGTGAGCCAAACGACAGAACCTTTGGTCCCTCAATCCCAAGAGGGACGAGAAATCGCTCCTGTAGCAGGCGGGCTTACAGAAGGAACATTGGTATTCGGTGATAAAATTACAGAAGAGAGCGTAATTAGTGATATTATCAGGGTTTATCCTCAAACGGTTCCTGTATTCCGGTCCTTTGGGATGGGATGCCTAGGATGCCCATCGGCAACAGGAGAAGCTTTAGAAAAGGCAGCCGGAATCCACGGGCTTGATGTAAAGGAAATTTTAGCAGGATTAAATAAAGTAATTTAGGAGGCTTATCATGAGTGCATTTTTAGGTCATATTCATTACTGGTTATATCATAAAATCGGGCGGGTAGTAGAACGTGAGCAGCTGATCTTTCAGAAGGCTGAAGAAATGTGTGGAGCTACGGCAGAGGAACTGCAGTCTCAGGTTTGGCAGATTTATGGTCAGCCTTTACCGGATACGGAGCTTGGTGAGTTAATTGATCATACGAATATTCATGGCTGGCTGCAGCGCCAGATTACGATAGCAGAGACGCGGGAAGCTGCTTTCATTAAAGAATTGGTGGATACTTGTGGCGGTGCTGCACAAGATATTGTATTATCCGCTTATGCTGAACATGGCAAGCTGTGTGGTGAACATGCCAAAGCTCAGAGAAAATATGATGGACAAAGAGCAGCCGGGATTTATCAGGCAGTGAATGACTATGTACTAAATGGCATGCCTTGTGATCAGGGCGATGTAGTAACGGTAAATGAAGATGATAGAGTGATCTGGGAGGGTGAAATCTGCCTGCAGGAACGAAATTGGACGAAAGCTGGCGTGGATAAAGCCTTTATGAAAGAATGCTATCAGAAATGGTTTGCTGGTTTTGTGAAAGCTCTAAATCCTGCATTTGTTTATAGCCAAGCAGCTGATACCTTAAAGGGGAGTCCGGTAAATCGACACCAAATTGTGAAAGAAGCATAGTACAACAAAAAAGAACGCTGAATCGCGAAGAACGCAAAGATGTGCGAAGAACACGAAGGGATTTTTAACCGCAGAGGGCACAGAGGGCACTGAGGGGGAGATAACGCTAGCTTAAAACCCCTCTCTGTGTTCTCTGTGCCTCTGCGGTTCGGTCTTTAATATGTTTTTTTCGCGTCTTCGGTGGAATTTTTTAAAAAAGCATGAGAAATAGGAGTATAGGGTAGGATAATATTTGACATTTTAGATAGGTAAACATATAGTAATAGAAGAGTAATTTTGCATAGTGCAGGTATGAGTGTAGGGGGTTTTTTACGATACATATGGAAGAGTTAGAATTGACGATTAATAAACGACGAACATTTGCGATTATTTCCCATCCGGATGCTGGGAAAACGACATTAACGGAGAAATTATTATTGTACGGCGGTGCCATCCGTTTGGCAGGATCAGTAAAATCTCGTAAGGCAGCAAAACATGCTGTGTCTGACTGGATGGAAATTGAAAAGCAAAGAGGTATTTCTGTAACTTCTAGTGTGCTGCAGTTTGATTATGATGGATATCGGGTGAACATCTTGGATACACCTGGTCACCAAGATTTTAGTGAAGATACATATCGTACTCTTATGGCCGCAGATAGTGCTGTGATGCTAATTGACGTGGCAAAAGGGGTAGAGGATCAGACGAAGAAACTGTTTCATGTATGCCGCCAGCGGGGGATCCCTGTATTTACCTTTGTCAATAAGCTGGATCGCTATGGCAAGAATCCTTTTGAGCTAATGGAGGAAATTGAACAGGTATTAGGGATAAGGGCATATCCTATGAATTGGCCTGTAGGTATAGACGGCAGTTATGTTGGTGTTTATAATCGGCAGCAGGCGCAAGTGGAATTGTTCGCCAAAGATGGCGCCCATGGGCAGTCTGTTTTGCCTTCCACGATGGGGAGTGTTAGTGACCCTGCTTTTCGTGAATTGTTAGGTGAGAGTGTTCATGGTGCGTTGTGTGAAGATATTGAACTTTTGGATATGGCTGGCGATGCTTTTGATTATGATCTCGTAGCTGCTGGCGAACTTACACCTATGTTTTTCGGTAGTGCCATGACCAATTTTGGTGTACGACCTTTTCTGGAAGAATTTTTGAAACTGGCGCCTGCGCCTGTAGCACGTATTTCCAGTGAAGGGGAAATTAATCCTGCAAGTGAGGAGTTTTCTGCCTTTGTCTTCAAGATTCAGGCAAATATGAATCCTGCTCATCGTGATCGTCTTGCATTTATTCGCATCTGTTCCGGTAAGTTTACCAGAGGGATGTCTGTGTATCATGCTCAGTCAGGTAAAGCCATTAAGCTGGCTCAGCCTCAGCAGTTCCTAGCTCAGGAGCGTACCATTATTGATGAAGCGTATCCTGGTGATATTATTGGTTTATTTGATCCTGGAATTTTTGGAATTGGAGATACGTTGTGCCAGGAAGGGGCTAAATTTACGTTTCAGGATTTCCCGGTATTTCCACCGGAGCAGTTTGCCAAGGTCCAGCCCAAAGATACAATGAAGCGGAAACAATTCGTTAAAGGGATGACCCAATTGACCCAAGAGGGGGCTGTTCAGGTCTTCCGCCAGAGCGAGTTTGCATCTGAGGCCTTTATTATTGGTGTAGTTGGCTCACTGCAATTTGAAGTGCTGGAGTATCGATTGAAAAATGAATATGGTGTAGAGCTGCTTATGGATCGTTTATCCTTTAGTGTTGCTCGCTGGTTAACCGGCGATGAACAGGTTATTAAATCGATGAAGAGCATTGACAGCGGTATGATGATTCGTGATATCAAAGATCGCCCAGTGCTTCTACTCAGCAATGAATGGGCAATTCGCTGGGTTAGTGAACGAAATCCCGGTGTGGAATTCCTGGAGATTCCACCAGATTCGGCAACCTTTTAACAAAACGTCTCAAAGTCAGCAAAGTGCTGGCCTTGAGGCGTTTTCTATAATCGCCTAGAAAGTATAAGTTCCTTAAAATCCCTTTGTGTCCTTCGCGTCTTAGCGGTTCAAAGATTTTTTAAGAACTCTGGGTGTTTTTCTTAAAGTAAGAATCTTTTATGGAGGACATTGACAAGCTATGGGGCATGCTATACTCTGGGATAAAGAGAATATGACGATTTTGGTAGGATGGTGATCGAATTGCCTAATCAGATGGAAACGGAATTGAAGCTGGGTTGTGCCGATGAGAGTGTATGGGACAAAATCATGACAGCAGAGGCGTTGGCAGCAGTGATTGTTTCTGGATCAGAGATTACCCAGCAGTTAGAAGCTCGTTACTTTGATACACCTAGTCATGCATTGCAAAAAGCACAGTTGGCTTATCGTCTGCGCCGTGAAGGCGAAAATTGGATTGCTACTGTCAAAGGTGGTGGTTCTTCTAAGGGAGGGCTGCATGCCAGGTTAGAATGGAATGTAGTTGTTTCCGATAATGAACCCGATGTACGAGCCTTTGCTCATACTGAAATTGGTGAACGATTGCAGGAAGTAGTGGGTGATGAAATATTAGAGCCTATTTTAATTACTTTCTTTGAGCGGCGAATAGTAGAGGTTGTTATGCCTGATAGCAGTACGATTGAAGTAGCTGCTGATAAAGGTGCTATTATTGCAGGAGAGAAGACATCGCCTATTTTAGAAATCGAATTAGAATTAAAAACAGGGGAGCCTAAAGCATTATTTATGCTGGGCGCTGCTTTATCCAGGGAGTTTCCTTTGCTGCCAGAACCGGATAGTAAGTTTTATCGAGGGCTCTTACTGGCAGGTCTAGCGACTGTACAGCAAAAGAAAAATTCTGTACCTCAGGTGGATACAGCCAAGCCTGTTAGTGAGGCTGTAGCCGTATTGCTGGTAGACCTAATTCATCATGTTCTAACAGCACAGCGGGCTTTTCTTGAAAATCCCCAGTTGCCGGAATTAGTCCATGAACTGCGTATTTGCTTGCGGCGTTTGCGATCGGTATTGGAGTTTGCCGAACCCTTGAACGTAATCAAACAGAACACTTGGTATCAGGATGAATTAAAAAAGTTTGGTCAAAGGCTGGCTAAAGTGCGAGAATTAGATGTAGCCTATGTCAGCTGGCGTCAATTACAGGACTATCAGTCTGAGGAAAGAGGCGCCAAAGTCTGGTTAGGAGATGTTCTAGCTGAGAGTCGCAATCAGGAAATGGAGAAGATTGTAAGTGAATGCAGCTCCGGTTTGGCAACGCCCTTATTATTAGGTTTGTGGGGCGAACTTTTAGATAATGACTGGCAGCAATCTATCGTTTCTGATCATACAACGGAAAAGTTTGTTAGCAATGGTTTAGTCAGTTGGATCAAGAGGGTGAGAAAAGAAGCCGAATCTGTGGTTTGGGCGGATGTCAACGATGTTCATAATTTACGATTGGGAATCAAGAAACTTAAGTATGTAGTAGAAGTAATGCAGCCGCTGCTAGGTGATAGAGCCTCTATTGCAGAACAACTGGAAAAACTGCAGGATACCCTGGGGATTATAACAGATGCTCGTAGTACGGAGATTTTGCTAAAGGCATTATTACGGAGCAAATCCAGCAGGGCAGTACATTTAGAGGCAGGCATGCTGATCGGCTGGCAAATGCGCGAACAGATGCAGCTGCAAAAGAAAGCAAATAAAATTTGGAAGAAATTCAATCGTGCAGCTAAAAAGTGGAAATAGGAAAAGAACCCCCGGCGCATTTTAATTTGCACTGGGGGTTCTTTTGATGGTCTAGAATTATAAGTTTTGGGGGGAACGTTGAACCGCAGAGAACACAGAGTACGCAGAGAACAGTGAGAGAGCATTTTTATCTTCTCCATCTTTCTCTGTGTTCTCTGCGCCTCTGTGGTTCGTTCTGTTTTATATGGTTTAAAGAGCGCGTAGCATTTTGTTATTTCTTATTTTGTTCCGTAATTTTCGCCTTTGCTGATGGCAGCTTGTGCTGCGGCTAAGCGGGCGATGGGGACTCTATAGGGAGAGCAGCTGACAAAATCAAGACCAATTTGGTGGCAGAATTCGATGGAGCGAGCCTCGCCGCCATGTTCGCCACAAATACCAATTAGAATATCCGGTCTGGTTTTGCGCCCGCTTTCTACAGCAATTTCCATCAATTTTCCTACGCCTTTGCGATCGATGGTGATAAAGGGGTTATCGGGTAAGAGTTTCATATCTAAATAATCATTTAGGAATTTACCTTCCGCATCATCACGGCTAAATCCTAGGCAGGTTTGTGTTAAATCATTGGTACCAAAGCTAAAGAACTCTGCTGCTTCTGCTAATTCGCCAGCTAAGAGGGCTGCCCGCGGCAGTTCAATCATAGTACCGGATGTATAATGGAAGTTTACTTTATATTTTTCCATAGTATCTTTAGCAATTTTATCAATTTTCTCTTTGAAGAAATTCATTTCTGCGCTGCCGATGGTTAATGGAATTTCAATTTCAGGTAAGACTTTGTAACCTTCGGTGGTGAGTCGGGCAGCTGCATTGCAGATGGCTTGTATTTGCATTTCGTATATCTCTGGGAATGTAATGCCAAGGCGGCAGCCCCGATGCCCTAACATTGGATTGGATTCATGGAGAGCGCGAACTTTTCTAAGTAGGGCTTCTTTTTGTGCTAGCAGTGTCATATTTTCCTGGGTAATTTGGAGGGTAGTCGTTTCAATCAGCAGTTCGTTCATACTTGGAAGGAACTCATGAAGTGGTGGGTCTAAGAGACGAATGCAGACGGGATAGCCTGTCATGACTTTTAAGATACCATAAAAGTCTTCTTCCTGCATTGGCAGTAAATGAGTTAAGGCGGTTTGGCGTTCTTCAAAGTTCTCTGCCAAAATCATTTGCTGTACATGTGGCAGCCGATCCTGACCCATAAACATGTGTTCAGTACGAGTTAATCCAATGCCCTTGGCACCGAACTCTAAGGCTTTTTGTGCATCTGTAGGATTGTCGGCATTGGCTCTAACTTCTAGTTTCTTATATTCATCGGCCCAATGTAATAGGGTTAGGTATTCCGTAGATAGTTCAGGATCTTTCATGGGGACAACGCCTGCGATGACCCGCCCTGTTGCGCCGTCAATGGAGATTAGATCTCCTTCTTTTATGATCGTTTCTCCAATTGTGAAGGTCTTAGTATGATAGTTGATTTTTACTGCTTCACAGCCGCATACGCAAGGTTTCCCCATACCGCGAGCTACTACTGCTGCATGGCTGGTCATGCCTCCCCGGCTGGTTAAGATACCTTGTGCGGCAATAATGCCATGAATATCGTCAGGAGTGGTTTCCGTTCGCACCAGCATCACTTTTTGTCCTTTTTTGCCCAGTTCTTCTGCATGATTGGCATCAAAGACGACGGCACCAGAAGCGGCACCGGGCGAGGCTGGTAAACCCGTAGCCATAATATCCAGTTTGGCGTTAGGGTCAATCTGGCGGTGAAGCAGCTGATCAAGCTGGCCCGGTTCGATCAATAACAGGGCTTCTTGTTTGCTGATCAAGCCTTCTGCCGCTAGATCATGAGCGATTTTAATACTTGCTTGGGCAGTACGTTTGCCATTTCTAGTTTGCAGTATATATAAAGTGCCCTTTTCAATGGTAAATTCAATATCTTGCACATTTTTATAATGTTTTTCTAAGATTTTAGCCGTCTTAGCAAACTGAGCATAGACTTGAGGCATTTCTGCCTCTAATTTTGCAATTGGCTGGGGAGTGCGAATGCCCGCTACGACGTCTTCCCCTTGGGCATTTGTTAAGTATTCTCCATATAACAGATTTTCACCATTGGAAGGATTTCTGGTAAAAGCCACACCAGTACCGCAGTCATTGCCCATATTTCCAAATACCATAGACTGAATATTAACAGCAGTACCCAGGTCATGATCAATCTTATTCAGATTGCGATAGATAAAGGCTCGTTCATTATTCCAAGAGCGAAACACCGCTTCAATGGATAAGAATAATTGTTCCATTGGATCTTCAGGGAATGCTGTGCCTGTTTTTTCTAATACGAGTTCTTTATAACTGTCGATTACTGCCCGCAAGGTATCTGCAGACATTTCTTGATCGAAGGTAACACCTTGCTTCTTTTTGTGCTGCGTCAAAAGCTGTTCAAATTCATATTTGTGAATTTCCAATACAACATCACCAAACATTTGGATAAAGCGGCGATAGGAATCATAAGCAAACACCAAATTGTTCGTACTTTTTGCTACCACTTGTACCGTTTTTTCGTTTAAGCCAAGGTTTAAGATGGTATCCATCATACCTGGCATTGAAAATACAGCTCCAGAGCGAACGGAAACTAACAGGGGATTTGTTACATCCCCTAGCTTTTTACCAATGGTTTTTTCCAGATGAGCCAAATTCTCGCGCACCTCTTCTATGATCTGACTTGGAAGCTTTTTGCCATTTTCATAGTATTCTTTGCAGGCGGCTGTGGTGATGGTCATACCTGGTGGTACTGGCAGACCAATATTGGTCATTTCTGCCAGATTCGCTCCTTTTCCTCCTAAGAGTGAACGCATATCGGCGTTGCCTTGATCAAATAAATATACGAATTTTTTCATTGTTCAACGACTCCTTTACGGTAAAAATCTAGAACTCTCTCAGCAGTTTCTTCTGTTGCTTTATTTGTAATGTCAATGACAGGGCAACCGACTTTGCGCATAATATCCTGGGCATAATCGAGTTCTTCAATAATACGTTCTAAATTGGCATAGTTGCTGGAAGGCTGTAGTCCCATTGCTTTTAGCCGTTCTCTACGTATTTCAAATAATAAAGACGGTTTGATGGTAAGTCCGACAATTTTATGAGCAGCCACCTGAAACAGTTCAGACGGCGGCGGAATTTCTTTTACTAAAGGTACATTAGCAGCTTTAATGCCTTTATGTGCCAGGTACATGCATAAAGGTGTCTTCGAGGCCCTTGATACACCTGTAATGACAATATCTGCTTGTAAGAGACCGCGGGGATCTTTTCCATCATCAAATTTTACGGCAAATTCAATGGCTTCAATTTTCGTGTAGTAAGCTTGATCTATTTTGCGAATGAGGCCCGGTTCGTTGCGAGGGGACAAGCGAGTAACTGCTTGCAGACCATCGATGACAGGTCCCATAATATCGACATGTGTTATTCCTAAGGCGTGAGCTTTGGTTTCTAAAACCTCTTTTAAATCCGGACGAACTATGGTATAGAAGATCGCTCCGTTTCTTTGGGCTGCTTTTTCTAATATGGCATCAATTTGTGCAGCGGATTTTAAATAAGGCTTGCGTTCAAGCTCAATGTTCCCACCATTAAATTGACTAATCGCCGCTTTTACAACCAATTCTCCTGTTTCACCAATGGAGTCAGAAAGTATATATACAACGGGAACTTGGCTGTTATGTAGAGTATTCAAAGAGGGCCTCCTTCGTTTTGGGATTTTGAATAAACGATTATTTTTCTGCCAATTGAACAAAAAGTCGTGTGATGTTGGTTTTGGTAAAACGACCAACTACCTGATATTTTGTGGTTTCACCTTCTTTTATGATTTTTACTACCGGCAGGGCGTCTACTTGGTGATATAAAAGCTTCTGAGCGGCTGACAACACCGATTCCTCTGGCGTTGTTAAGATGATTTTTGGCATTCGTGTCATGATAATATTGACGGGAAGATCGTTGTTATTTTTGCCTCCCATCGCTGCCTTTAACAGATCTTTTCGTGAAAGGGCTCCTTCTAAGAAATTGTCTTCGGATACTACGAAAATCGTTCCCACGTCTTCTGTAAATAAGGTAACGATAGCGTCATAGACGGTGCTGTTTTCTCTTACCACAATGGGCGAAGAAAGAGTATCGGCAATGAGAATGGCATCAAAAGACATGGTATTTAGCTGCTGCAGGTCGCGGCCTGTAAAATAATAGCCAACTTTCGGTTTCGCGCTGACAAGCTTGGACATCGTCAAAATAGCTAAATCAGAACGAAGAGCAGCCCGGCTGAGGTTTAGTTTTTCTGCAATTTGATTGCCGGTAATTGGACCGAGGGTTTGTATTATTTCTAGAATATTAGTCTGTCGTATGGTAAGTTGTATAATAAAATCACCTTCTACATTATATAGTGCGCACTATATGTGGAATTTATATTATATAGTATACTACATTGATCCAATAATACCTGCTTATATATGCATAAAGTAAAATTTTTTTATTAGGTGTTAGAAAGTTTACGTTTTATAGGTAAAAAAATATAGATATTACGAACCGCAGAGGCGCAGAGTGCGCTGAGGGGTGACCGGGAGTACTGGAGGCTAAGTCGATTTCTCTTTTATACAGGGGGAATATGCTTGGTCTTTTTATTTTTTATTTTAATGGGAGGAAAATAAACGGTCTATAAAATAGTCTTGCTCCATAAAGAATGATAAATGCAAGAAATTCATACTGTATGAGAAAGGGAAATAGAATGATAAATGAGAGTATTGCATATCTATTACTCAATATTGATAAATATTATGAAGCTGTCATTGTACACGTTGAGATTAGTCTGGCTGCGATTGCTGTCAGTTTCATGGTCGCCGTACCTTTAGGAATCTGGTGTTCAAAAAATGGCAGTGTATCCTATTCTGTGATTAACGCTTTTACCATTCTGCGCATTATACCCAGTTTGGCGGTACTTGTCATCGCCATGCCCATATTAGGTACGGGTTTTGTACCTGCTCTGTTCGCACTTACGTTACTGGCAATTCCGCCAATATTGATTAATACGTATTCGGGTTTTAGAAACATTGACCCCTCTGTGCTGGAATGTGCAGCAGGTATGGGGATGAATACTGAAAAGATTCTTTTTGGTATCGAAATTCCTTTAGCAATGCCTCTCATACTCACAGGATTGCGGACCTCTGCTACGGAGGTTATCGCTAGTGCCACATTAGCATCCTACATCGGTGCCGGCGGACTAGGCGATTTTATCTTTACTGGTATTGGAATGAATGATGCAAGGATATTATTGATTGGAGGGATGTCAGTAGCATTGTTATCCGCTTTGACAGAGGTATCCTTAACAGCTGTGCAGCATATGGTTACGAAGTATCAACGGGATTAAAGCAATAGGAGAGTGGAAAATGATTAAAAAGATATCGAGATTCGGAATGCTTTTGTTGTTATCCATGGCAGCCGTACTACTGGCTGTAGCTGGATGCAGCAGCAACTCCGCCAGTTTAGATCAAGCAAAAGAGAATAAGGTGACGATAAAAGTAGGCTCAAAGGATTTTACAGAATCCCTAATTTTAGGTGAGTTATATAGCTTGGCCTTGGAACATGCGGGCTATAAAGTTGAGCGCAAGTTAAACCTAGGCAGCGCGATTGTTCATAACTCGCTAATCAATGGTGATATTGATTTTTATCCTGAGTACACGGGCACAGGTTTATTAACGGTATTAAAAGAAGCTCCTAAATTTGATTCGAAAGAAGTTTATCAGGAAGTTTCTGCTAAATATAAAGAGAAATTCAAATTGATTTGGCTGGACCCTTCTGCCGCCAATGATTCCCAAGGTCTGGTGATGAGTAAAAGAGCAGCGGAGCAATATCAGATCCGTACGATTTCTGATTTGCAGAAACATGCAAGTCAAATCCGGTTTGCTTCCCAAGGTCAATTTGATGAGAGAGCAGATGGACTGCCAGCATTGGTCAAGGTATATGGTTCTTTTGATTTTAAAGATCGCAGGCTGTATGACAACGGTATTAAATATGATGTACTTCACAATGATAAGGCAGATCTGGCGGTAGCGTATACCACAGAAGGAGAGCTGAGCAAGGATGAATTTGTTGTATTGGAAGATGACAAGCATGTATGGCCGCCTTATAACGTTGCTCCTGTTATCAGGCAGGATGTGGTGGCGAAACACCCTGAGATAAAGGATATCTTGAATAAAGTTACGGCAAAGTTGGATAACAAAGCGGTGATTACTCTAAATGCTGAGGTAGATATTAAGAAACGGGAATACAATGAGGTAGCAAAGGAGTTTTTTAATACAATCAAATAGATTGGACTGCGGTGCCGAGACTTGGGAAACGAGAAAAGGAGGTAATAAAGTGGCTAGAACTGCAATTGAGTTTCGTAATGTAAGTAAGCAGTATGCCAATACGTCTCAATACGCTGTAGCAGGGGTCAATATGCGTATTAGCGAAGGAAGCTTTATTACTATTTTAGGAACTTCGGGATCTGGAAAGACGACTCTTCTAAAAATGGTGAACCGAATTTATGAGGCAACATCCGGGGAAATTTTGTATTTCGGAGAGCACATTAAAAACTTAAAATTAGAAGAGTATCGACGTAAAATTGGGTATGTCATTCAGCAGGTTGGTTTATTTCCTCATATGACAGTTGAAGAAAATATTGGAGCCATCCCGCAAATTTTAAGATGGGATACAGATACAATTGCCAATCGGGTGAATGCGCTCTTAGAGCTGGTATGCCTTTCGCCCCGGGATTTTAAAAAGCGGTATCCAAGACAATTATCGGGAGGGCAGCAGCAGCGAGTCGGTTTGGCCAGAGCGATGGCAGCTGATCCGGACATTATGTTAATGGATGAACCTTTTGGTGCGATTGATGCCATCACGCGGCAGAATTTACAGGAGGAGTTAATTCGCATTCAAAGGAAGTTGAACAAAACCATATTATTTGTGACTCATGATGTTAGCGAAGCATTTAAGCTAGGGGATAAAGTGGTGATCATGCATGAGGGGACAATTCAGCAATTTGATACACCGTATGGGATTATTTCAAAACCGGCTAATGAATATGTTGCTCGCTTGATTGCAACGCAGGATATTGTGCAGCGATTAAAAGTACTAAAGGCACAATCGGTAATGCTGCCTGTTGATGCCCAGGTCAGTGATCGTGCTTTTCGTGTGGGTACAGAAGAAT
The DNA here is from genome assembly GCF_000271665.2 of Pelosinus fermentans JBW45. Lineage (GTDB taxonomy): Bacteria > Bacillota > Negativicutes > DSM-13327 > DSM-13327 > Pelosinus > Pelosinus baikalensis. The sequence goes on from NZ_CP010978.1 coordinate 498,117, forward strand.
CCTTGCACAACATATTGACGTATTTTTTAGAACATGACCAAAATCATGTACTGGTAGAGGATGGTGGAAGAGGCGTGGTAGGAAAAATCACATGGGAGCAGCTTAAAGTTAGTACTAGGCAGGGTAAAATTTTATCTGCTTAATGAACAAGGTGGCTGAATATGATTACGTACCTAGTAAAATATTATGATCAAATGTTGATACTGCTATTGGAGCATTTGTATTTGGTTTGTTTGAGTATGCTGATTTCTCTCTTATTGGCAGTACCAGTAGGATTGTTAATTGCAAGGTCAAAATGGCTGTCCACGGCTATATTATCTTTCTTTGGCGTTGTTTATTCCATACCCAGCTTAGCCTTGTTTTCTTTTTTGCTTCCGGCATTCGGATTGGGAAAGATGACTGCTATTGCCGTGTTAGTCATCTACAATCAATACATTTTGGTCAGGAATACAGTAACGGGCTTTCAGTCGATTGATGCTTCTATTATTGAGGCCGGATATGGTATGGGACTTAGTGCCAGGTATATGTTTTTAAAAATACAGCTGCCTCTGGCCTTGCCGATTATTTTAGGCGGTATTCGTATTGCAACCGTTTCTACCATTGGTATTGCAACTATTGCAGCCGTGATTCATGCAGGGGGATTAGGCGTCCTGCTGTTTGATGGGTTACGGATGAATTATTTGCCGAAGATTCTCTGGGGGACGATTTTATCCTCTCTTTTGGCATACCTGGCCAATCATATTTTATTGTCATTTGAGACAAAAGCCATAGAAAGGGCCAGGGGCGAGTGCAGGGGAGATACGGCATAGAAGGCTAGGAAATTATTTCTGTGAGTTATTTTGTGCCAGATATGATAGAATATTCATGAGATGCTACATCATGATGTATTCGATTGGAGGGCTCAAATGGTACATAGAATTATACTTCGCGTAGGAGTGGTTCTTGCTGCAATTGTTTGCATTGTTACTCTTTATGGGGTACCGTGTGCTCAGGCCGCTATGATTAGCACGAAGAGTGAAATCAGTATTGGCCGTGATGTGGGCAAGCAGCTTGAGAAAAAATATGGCGTGGTGGATGATCCGGCACTGCAAGAACGGGTAACTAAAATAGGTATGAACATGGTAGCTGTTAGTGACCGAAAAGATTTACCCTATTCATTTAAAGTTTTAAACTCCAAAGATGTCAATGCTATGGCAGCACCTGGCGGGTTTATTTACATATTTAAGGGTTTAGTGGATCTGATGCCATCTGATGATGAATTAGCTGGTGTTATCGGACATGAAATAGGACATGTGGTCAAACGGCATTCGGTAAAACAAATTGAAAAAAATCTACTGCTCAATATTGGTTTCATTGCAGTATTTGGCGATAAGGCTGCGATACTTCAGAATTTAGCCATGAATGCGATTATGGCCGGCTATAGCCGATCTGATGAGAGAGAAGCCGATTATCTGGGATATGTTCATTCTTCTAAGGCGGGCTATAATCCCTATAGTATGAAAATGGGTTTGATGAAACTTTCCAGTTTAGAAAAAGGCTCGCAGAGTGATCTGTTTTCCGATCATCCTGAGAGTAAAGAGCGAATTGCTCTGGTGCAAAACTTCCTGGATAAGGACAAAATCCATCCAAAGGCTCAATTAGCACCTGATGGCACATCGGGGCTGGTTGTAGATGGTGCTTGGCAGTTGCCGATGATCAGTGCGGAGTATGGCGGCTATAAGCCATTGTATCGAGCTTATTTTGTGGCTGGTTCCTTATATCGTATCAGCCAGTTAACAAACTATAATCCGGATAAATATATTTTGGATTATGACGGGGAAAATGTCATTTTATTTTATGATGACATTCAGATTCTCACCATTACTCCTGAGGACGCTATGTTCCATGGTATGAGTGTCATGGATCTGGCTGGTTCCCATGTTGACAAGTTAAAGGAATGGAATCCTAAAGCATTATAATTGTGAGTTACATTAAAGGGGCTGTCGCGCTAAGACAACCCTAAAAAACAAAAGACGGCAACCAGCAGTAGCTGGAAGCCGTCTTTTGTTGTAAAATCAAGTTTGTGAAATCTAAGAAATTACAACTAGATTATACAGTAGACTCAAATGTATATCAACTAGTAATACCGATGGACATTGGCGAAATGATTCCGGCAGATGATTCGGTGCGGTTGCTCAACGCGGTGCTAGAAAGGATGAATTACAGCAAATTGTACGCTGCGTACTCCCGAATGGGGAGAATCGAGATGTCACCGAAATGTCTGTTCAAGATACTTGTATATGGATACATGAACGGCATCTATTCGAGCCGCAAGCTCGAGCAGGCATGCCGGCGGGACGTCAACTTCATGTATCTGCTAGGCCGGAGAAAAGCACCAGATCACGCGACGATCGCACGGTTTCGCAGCGAACGGCTGGCAGAGGTCGTGGACGATCTGTTTGCCCAGCTTGTGCAACTGTTGACCGATGCGGGAGAACTGTCGCTGTCAAGCGTTTTCATAGACGGAACCAAATTGGAGGCCAATGCGAACCGATACAGCTTTGTCTGGAAGAAATCGACGCAAAAAAATGAAGAGAAGATGCAGAAGAAGATGAAAGAAGAGTTGCCGGCGCTAGCAGCGGAGTTTGGGATTCGCTTTTATGTCGGCCAGGTGATAAAGCCCAAAGACCTAAAAAAGCTGCGCAAACGGCTAAAAGCACTGCAAGCTGAACGCCGTATTGTTTTTGTTCACGGCAAAGGACAGCGTAAGACTTCGCTGCAGCGGGCGCTTCAAACGGTAGACCAATACCTTGCTCGGCAGAAAAAGTATAATGACTATAATCATAGCTTTGGAGAACGCAACAGCTTTTCCAAGACGGACAGAGACGCCACCTTCATGCGGATGAAAGAAGATCATATGAAAAATGGTCAGCTTAAACCGGGCTACAACGCGATACTGGCGGTGGACGCGGAATATATAGTATCCACAATGATCGGTCAGGACCGAAGCGACAGCCAAATGTTGATCCCGATGTTGGAGACGCTCAAGGGACTGGGGTATACAAAACCCGTAGCGGATGCGGGCTTTGAGAGTGAGGAAAATTACACATGGTGCGAGCAAAACAACCAAATCGCATTTATAAAGCCCGCGAATTATGAGAAGGCCAAGACGAAGAAATATAGGGCAGACATCGGCAAGCGAGAGAACATGCACTACAATGCAAAGACCGATAGCTACCTATGTCACATGGGGCGCCCGATCCAGGCAGCTTATGAAAAAAAGACCCGATCTAAGGCCGGATATCCCATCGTGACAACCGTATACACCTGTCCAGATTGTGCCGGCTGTCCGCATAAGGCCCAATGCATCAAGGGAGCGAGCAAGACTCCCCTCGAAGAACGAAGCAAGAACCTGTATGTATCCAAAACCTTTTTGCGTCAACGTGAAGAAATGCAGGCACGTATCAAGGGTGAGGAGGGTGTTATGCTTCGGATGAACCGCTCCATTCAGGTGGAGGGAGCTTTCGGGGTGCTCAAACAGGACATGGGATTTCGGCGATTTCTGATGAGGGGCCGCGTAAAGGTGCAAACCGAGTTTCTATTACTATGCATGGGGTATAACGTAAACAAGCTCCATAACAAAATCCAAAGCGACCGGTGTGGGACCTACTTGCATATTCCAAAAGCATCCTGACCAATTCATATCGAGTTTTTCTTAGGGGAAGAGGCTTCCTCTATTTTGTTGTGTCCATAAACTGGCTCTTGTCTCCTTTTTTTCATTCTTCCTACTGTTTTTCCTTCCTTTTTGCTCAAAAAAGGCGTGTCGCATTGCGTTTTTTCAAAAAACGTTTTGCGACACGCCCTTTTATTATAAGTATAGAGCGATAAATTCTTAGTTGCGAAAAAAAAATATGAACTACCCGTTGTGTACTTAGCGCCTTTGTGGTTCAAATGTTTTATTTTTCTAAGATGCTAAGTGCTTTTCTTATCGGATGTAGAGATCTTTGAATGAATTATCTACAAATTGTTATACAGTTGTTACAAAGTTGTCACATTGGAAGTTTATAATTAAGATACGTATAAAGAAGAGGGGGCGGTAAAGGCTAACGAAATTCAAAGGCTTACTAAAAAAGTGCATAGAGACGACACATTTTTAAGATTTAAGATAGATAAAGGTGGAATGGTTTATGAGAAGCATAACAAAGAAAATGATGATATATTCCCTTGCAGGCATGCTGCAGCTTGGTTTTGGTGCATCCATAATCGAGGCGTCGCCGCTACATAATGATAATCTGCCTCCTGTAGGGCAGCAATATGATCAACGTGGTCCGGGACCGAATCCCCATGAACGTATGGAACGTGAAAGATATGAGCGAGAACGGGCTGAAAATGAACGACATGAACACGAGATGAAACGACGTCCTCATGAGAGCCGAAAAGCATGGCATAAAAGGCAGCAAAAAGAAATCGAACGCCATGAAAGAGCCTTGCGGGAAATACGTGAACATCGCGAACATCGGTAAGAAATGCAATAGAATAAAGAGTCGCCCAATTGGGGGACTCTTTATTTGTTTTATCTTGTAAACTTGTTATTCTGCAGGAAATATACTTGCACATAGTGGTTCTAGAAGGTTACAATTTATAGGGTCGGCAAATTAATACGTTGATCTTACCTGTAGCTACCGGTAAGAGTAAAGGATAAAAGCAGCATTGAACTGTCATTGTGAGCAGCGCGAAGCAATCCAAGGAATCTCTTGCAAACGATGTTTGATGGCACAGTACCATTTCATATTTTACTTGAGAGGAGATTCATAATGCCTATTGGTGTAATTGTTAATAGCTTATCTGTACTACTTGGAGGAATTATTGGCGCATTTTTAGGGGATAAGGTTCCAGAGAGAATTAGAACCAGTTTACCTTTGATTTTGGGTATAGCTTCTATGTCCATGGGGATCACCAGCATCGTGCAAATGAATACCCTGCCGGCTGTCATTTTAGCAGTCATTGTTGGAACAGCCATTGGGGAACTGATACAATTTGAAAGAGGGATTGAAGTTTGGGCCAATAAAGCTAGAGGACCTGTAGAAAAACTGTTTTCCAGTAAAGCAGGAGTAGAGAATCAAAAAGAATTTTTGGATCAGTTTGTTGGTATTGTAATTCTGTTTTGTGCAAGTGGTACAGGGGTATTTGGTGCTTTGCAATCGGGAATGACGGGTGATCATACGATTTTATTAGCGAAGTCGATTCTTGATTTCTTTACAGCAGGAATTTTTGCTGCAGCCTTAGGTTATATGGTTGCTGCAATCTTTATCCCACAATTTATCGTACTTCTGATTTTGTTTTTGGCTGCATCCTTCATCATGTCATTAACAACACCAGTGATGCTTGCTGATTTTACTGCATGTGGCGGTATTCTTATGCTGGCTACCGGGTTTCGCATTTGTGGAATCAAATCCTTCCCCATTGCGAATATGCTGCCTGCCATGGTGATTGTTATGCCATTGTCTTGGATTTGGATCACGTATTGCAAATTTTAACGCATTGAGTACTGGGCTCAGCAAGGCATTCGCTGACATAACATTGAAGAAATATCTTATGTAATTGATAATTTTTTCGAAACGTTATATACTTCAATAATGTGTTAGCCTAAGACGCGGCAGGATAAAGATATAATTTAGAAAATAGGAGTGAGTGTATGGATAAACGTTTGACGTTATCATCCTATATATTGATTGGTTCCATGTTGTTTGGGTTATTTTTTGGTGCCGGTAATTTGATTTTCCCTGTACATATGGGACAAGAAGCTGGTAGTAATGTTGTGAGTGCAACCATCGGGTTTCTCGTGACAGGGATAGGGTTGCCTTTCTTAGGGGTTGTAGCCATTGGCGTCTCAAAAAGCAGTGGACTATTTGATTTAGCCAGTCGTGTCCATCCTATTTATGGATACATTATGACGGTCTTATTATATTTAACCATCGGTCCTTTTTTTGCACTTCCCAGAACCGGGACCGTTTCATATGAAATTGGGCTGGCACCCTATATTGCAAATGAATATCATGCAGTAGGGTTAGCTATTTTTACCATCCTATTCTTCTTCGTTGCTTTGCTTTTTTCGTTGAAGCCGAGTAAAATTTTAACTTGGGTAGGGAAGATTTTAAATCCTTTGTTCTTGGTTTTTTTGGCTTTTTTAGTAATCGTGAGTTTTTTAAAGCCAATGGGTAGTATCTCTGATGCTGCAATCCATGGAATCTATGCTGTAGATCCTTTTTTCAAAGGATTCACCGAAGGGTATAATACTATGGACGCATTGGCCTCCCTGGCTTTTGGCATTATTGTTGTTCAAACAATTAAAGGGCTTGGGGTTCAAAGCCCCCGTAATATTGCGATTGGTACGATTAAAGCAGGAAGTGTAAGCGTTCTTTTGATGGGATTAATCTATGGCTGTCTGGCTTATATCGGAGCAACAAGTATTGGTCAATATAATCTGTCAGAAAATGGCGGGATTGCATTAGCGCAAATTGCCAATTATTATTTTGGATCCTTGGGAAGCATTCTGTTAGCAATTATTGTAACCCTTGCTTGCTTAAAAACGGCTATCGGGTTAATCACTGCCTGCTCGGAAACCTTTCAGGAACTATTTCCTGCTTCTCTTAGTTATAAATCCTATGTAGTGTTATTTACCATTTTTTCTTGTCTGATTGCAAACATTGGATTGACACAAATTATTTCTTTATCCATTCCGGTATTAATGTTTTTATACCCATTAGCCATCACACTAATACTCTTGGCGTTATTATCGCCACTTTTTAAAGACCGGCAGATTGTATATATGATGACAACTCTATGTACCTTGTTGGTCAGTATTGCCGATGGGATCAATGCAATGCCGGAAAGTGTTAAGAATCAAGAGAGTGTTCAGGGGTTTCTTATCATCTATCGAAATTTTCTGCCATTCTTTGATATTGGAATGGGGTGGATTATACCGCTGGTGGTTGGCTTAGGGGTGGGAGGGATTATTAGCTGTTTTTATGGCCCGGTAAATACAAGGAAGGTATAAAAAGAGTAATGGATAGAATTATAGATGTTACAGGCGGAAAAGGTGGTAATGCTTTTTTACTATTGGGAGCGGAAAAAACGGCATTAATTGATTGTGGCATGGCCTATTGTGCGTCAAATCTCATTAAGAATATTAAGCACGTACTATGTAAAAGAACGTTAGATTATATTTGTATCAGTCATTCTCATTATGACCATATCGGTGCCATTCCGTATTTAAAAGCACAATGGTCTAATAGTAAGGTATTAGGGGCAGAATATGCAAAACAGATTTTAAATAAGCCAAACGCTTTAAAGCTAATTCGAAGTCTTAGCATGCAAGCGGCTCAAATTTATGGTGCAGATTCGATAGTGGACTATGATGATGCAATGATGAAAGTAGATCGGATCATTTGTGACGGAGATGTGCTGAATCTAGGAAGTCTGAGCATTAAGGTAATTGAGACACGAGGTCATACAAAATGTTCATTATCATTTTTAATTGATAATGACACCCTATTTCCTAGTGAATCAACAGGTTATATGAGCAAATCGGGAAAATTTTATCCTGCTTTTTTAACCAGCTGTTCTGAAGCAGTCGATTCAATCCATAGATGCCAAAAACTAAATCCTCAATTCATCATTTCACCTCATTTCGGCCTGGTGAATGAAAGCGACAAGCTAAGCTACTGGGAAAATTGTCTCTTGGCTGTGAAGGAAACCAAGGAGTTTATACTTCGTCTCGCCAGCCAGGGATATGATGAAGAGCAGATTTTAACTGAATATGAAAAAGTGTTTCGAGATGAGCAGAGCAGGTTAGAGCAGCCAGCTCAGGCGTTTCTGTTAAATGCAAGGAGCATGATAAAAACGGTGCTGCGAGAAGAAGTTCTTTGAGCTGGGTGCATAAATAATTGGGGAAAGAAAGTGATTCATTGGCAACTATATTTGATATAGCAAAGTTAGCAAAGACCTCTAAATCTACTGTTTCTAGAGTTATTAGTGACCATGGTTATGTCAGTGCAGAAACTCGTTCTCGTATTTTAGATGCAATAAACGAATTGAACTATATCCCGAACCAAATTGCTCGCCAGATGAAGTATCAACGCACTAATACCATAGGATTTTTAGTAAATGATTATTATCCTACAGTCGGAGATTTTATAAATTATTTTGTCAATACCGCCAAGTCATATAACTATCGTGTAAACATATATTTCACAGGAAATCCCCAAGATGAATTGGCGGCTCTTAATCTATTAATGACACGTTCTCTAGATGGATTATTTTTGTTAGCAAAAATAAATGATTGGGATAAAATCATTCCATATACAAAGTTTGGTCCCATTGCAACTTGGCGCCGAATCGAATCTGATAAGATATATTCATCATATATTGATCATTTCCCCATATACATGCAAATCTTAGAATATATCTATGCCAAAGGAGCACGCTTTGTCGGTCACATTTTAAATTGTGAAAAAAACTCTAATACCCAAGCTCGTTTAGAAGCAATACAAACCTTTGAAAAAACTCATTCCATGAATAATGAATGGAGATTATTTTATAATGAGCAAAAAGATGCTGGCATTGATGCCGCCCATAAATGGATTGCCGCCGGAAAAGCAGCCCCCAAAATAGTTGTAGTATATTCTGATTATGTCGCTACTGAATTCATTTCTATACTTAAAGAAAACGGCTATCAACTACCTAAAGATTGTGCTATCTTTGGTTTTGATAATAGCAATTTCGGACGTTTAATGAATATATCCACAGTAGATACATTTCTTGAAAAACAAGCAATCAATTCATTTTACTATATCTATAATAAATTAAATAATACAAACCTTCAATACAAGAAAATCAATCCCAAATTGGTATTTAGAGAAACTTGCTAACAAAAAATATCAGTTCCCGTTGTCTTTACTATAAAATATTTATAAACGCGCATAAAAGGCAGTTCTCTCTGTATCTTATATACAAGGAAAACTGCCTTTTTTATCATAATTATATATTAGACTATCTTTATTTTGCTACATTTCGCCAAAATATCAGCAGGAATTTCCTGACCTAGCCCCGGTCGATCCGACACTATAATATAGCCATTAACAGGCTGATCATCATAAACACCCAAACTTCTTGTAAAATCACTTAAATTACCTATATGGTGTTCATGGATGCAAAAATTAGGAATTACTGCTTCTATTTGTATTGCCGCTGCACAGGAAATAGGTCCGCCACATACATGCGGTTGCACTAAAACATCATATATTCTAGCCATATCACATATTTTTTTACACTCAGATATTCCGCCGCAAGTAGCAAGATCTGGTTGAATTACATCCAAAGAACGACTTTCTAAAAAAGGCTTAAATCCATAACGCGAATAAATCCTCTCACCAGCAGCTAAGGGAACATTTACTTTGTTTTTCAATTCTTTAGTTAATTGTGGATTCAAAGAACCGCAGGCTTCTTCCATATAATAGATATTTAAGTCTTCGATCATCTTGCTAATCTGAAATGCTGAATTAATATCTGTCTTGGCATGCAATTCCAAAATGATATCTACTTTATCTCCAACAGCTTTTCTTATTGCTACTAATCTATCACGACACAGTTTTAACCTATCAAACGTTAAAAGCCCATCATTTCTATGATTTTTATTGCCATTTTTGTCACGCTGCAATGGATCGACTTTAATTGCTGTATAACCGTCCGCAACAGCTTTCTGAGCAGCTAAGCCATATTCTTCTATACCACCGAGAGGAATAGCATTCTTCCCCCAATCAAACTGAATCTGACTGGCATATGCTCTTATTTTATCACGCGTTTTTCCACCTAACAGTTCATAAACAGGAACGCCTAATGCCTTACCCTTGATATCCCAAAGAGCGATATCAATTGCACTTATAGCCGCAAAAGTTACTGTACCACCGCCTTGTCCCCAGAAAGTATCTCTGTATAAACGATCCCAAATTTTTTCTATACAGAAGGGATTTTCACCTATAATCAATTTAGCAAAATCTTGGACTTGCCCGATAGCTCCCAGTTTGGCATTACCATAGGCTACACCAGCTTCACCAAAACCACTTATCCCTTCATCAGTATTTATTTTTATAAAAATCGGTTCATTTGGTGCTGTTTTATCAAAATCAGCACAGAATATTTCTACATCAGTAATCTTCATAAATAATCCTCCTTAACATAATAGTTGTACTAAAACTATGGTTATATAATTTGTAATAACAAAATATAATACTAATCTACAATTGGGACTACTTTCGCTTTAATCAATAATTTCTAGCAATGTATCACTGATCGTCAACCTCTCTTTTTTTGTGATTATCATATTATCCATTACACGATTCAATATGACAATGATTACAGTCGTATCATAGCCTTTTTCTTTAAGTAGATCTAAATCAACATTAATCAACAAATCACCTTTTTTGACTTCCATTCCATTTTTTATATGTGACTTAAATCCTTCTCCTTCCAGCTTTACAGTATCTATACCAATATGAATCAATATTTCTTTTCCACTTTTAGTAGTTATCCCAATCGCATGACCAGTAGGATATACCATTGATACTACACCATCAACAGGAGAATGTATTGCCCCTTCCTGTGGTATTATCGCTGCCCCGCCCCCCAGAGCACCTGATGAAAAGGCTTCATCATTAACATCTTGCAATGCAAGCAATGTACCTGCTACTACATTTTTAATTTCTTCTTTACCGTTTTCTACTTCTTTTTTTGTTTCTGCTGCAGCACTTTCTACTGGAACAAACGCATAAGTCAATACAAAAGAAAGTACTAATGCTATCATGGCTGTAATAACTGCATTGATTATATTATTAGGATTGTCACCAATAAAAACTGGTAAAGACAAAAAGCTTGCTGAAGCAATGGCATATCTTACTACACCTGTTATACCGGCATAAAGGCCAGCGATAGCCCCTGAAACCATAACACAGAGCAACGCTCTTTTATATTTTACCGTTACACCATAAAGTGCCGGTTCCGTTATTCCTGATAAAGCTGTAATCCCTGATGAAATGGCCACTTCACGTTTTTCTATTCGCTTTTCTTTAAATGCTATTGCTAGTGAAGCACCGCCTTGTGCAATATTGCTACCAAGCATTCCCGGGCCCATGAGTGTTTCATAGCCAAATTTAGATACTGACAAGATGGCAAACGGTGTTATCGATAAATGCATACCAGCCATTACCAGTAACGGTGAAAAGGCTCCCATCAACGTCGGTACAGCCCAAGGAACATTTTCATTGAGTATTTGTATAACATAGTAAAGACCTTCACCTAAATATCCACCTAAAGGCCCAATTACAATCAAAACTACTGGTGCTGTTATCAAAAGGGTTAATAATGGTCTAAACATCGTCTTGATTAATTTAGGCGTGTATTTTTCCACAACCTTTTCCACATAACTCATAAACCAAACGGCAAAAATAATAGGAATAACGGTTGCACTATATGATACTAAGCGCACAGGCAAATCAAAGAAAGAAACTGCTTTACCAGCACTGACCATGCTCATAAAATTAGGATGAAGCATTATCCCTGCTATAACCATTGCCATATAATTATTGGACTTAATCTTTGTTGCAAAACTATTGGCTATGAAAAATGGTAAAAAATAAAAAGTAGCATCCGAAATAAAATAAAGTATTTTATAATTTTGCGAATCACGACTCATTCCCGAGAGCACCAGCAATGCAAGCACAACTTTTACCATACCACCGGCAATCAAAATAGGTAAAATAGGCGCCATAATTCCAGCCAGTGTGTTCAAGCCTTTTTGAAATAAATCTCTAATATTGAATTTTTGTTTTTCTTGGTCACTTGACAAATCACTAAAATTTTCCAATCCATGTTTTAATAAATCATTATAATATTTATCAACTTCTGCACCAATAATAATTTGTGACTCTGCTCCAGATTGTACTGTATTTATAACACCAGGTATATCCTTTAATGCTTCCGTATTAAATTTTTTTTTATCTTTTAAAATAAATCTCAATCTAGTCATACAATGATATAGGTTTACAACATTTTCAGTACCGCCAACATTTTCTATGATTAGATTAGAGATATTTTCTTGTTTCAAAATAACCCCTTCTTCCTGTTTTTTAGATTGTCGCTCTCAGTTGTCATAAATACACTAATGATTTAATTACAAATTAAATCGTATCATCGATATTTGCAGCTATCTTATCATGTACCTTTACACCAGTAGCTTCCAATTCCTTGATTTTTTCAGCAAACTGTGGTAAATGTTTTTTATTTGCTACTAACATTTCATCTAGTAAATCCTTAGCTTTTTGCCCACTCGGAATAAGGGGATTTAATATAAATGCTTGTAAAGCTAAACCATAATCACCAGTTACCGCCGCTTGAACTGTTACCAATTCCATATTCTTCATCACTTGCAACCAGCCTCGTTCTGCCGGTGCAAAAGGACCAAAGACCATTGGAACAGCACCAGATGCACCAATTTGTGAAGAAACTTCCACTACCTGCTCGCTAGGCAAATCCGGAACAGCACCATTATTTACGGTAGATACAACCATTTGTGTTTTCTTGTTACCATAAACAGACGCAATAGCTTCACAAGCTGCATCAGAATAATGTGCGCCGCCTCGTTCTGCCAACTGCTTAGGCTTATAATCCAGTTTAGAATCTTTATACAATTCAAACAGCTCTTTTTCAATCTTCATAACCTGCTGCCCGCGTGTACCTTTTTCACTTTCATACTCTTCTAAGCCATGTTTCAGCATTTCTTCCTGACGATAATAGTATCTATGGTAACCGCATGGAATCATTTTCATTTGACTTAATTGGTCTTTAAAGAATGGAACATTAAAAATATTTTTGGGTAATCCGGCATCTTCACCTTCATACATTTTGTTGATGATTTCCATTGTCATTTCTTTACCGGTATTATCCCAAACACGATGCCAATGGAAATGATCGAGCCCTGCAAATTTATACGTAAGTTCATCTAAAGTTTTATCAATCAATTTTGGCTCACTAATCATTGCCATAACTGGTACATTACATAAACCGATGACTTTATTCCAATGTCCATATGAAACAATTGCTTCTGTAAGCATCCCACTTGGGTTAGTAAAGTTAACCAACCAAGCATCTGGACATAATTCCTTCATATCTTTAACTATATCAAGAATTACTGGAATCGATCTAAAAGCCTTAAATATACCACCAGCACCATTAGTCTCTTGTCCAATTATTCCATAATAATTAGGTATTCTTTCATCTTTTATACGTGATTGTAAAAACCCCACTCTAAACTGCGTAGATACAAAATCAGCATCTTTCAGCGCTTCACGTCTATCTATTGTCAAATGGATATCCCAATCCAAGTTAGCAGCTTTCACCATTCTCCTAGCCAATTCTCCAACTATTTCCAGTTTTTCTTTTCCTTCTAAAATATCAACCAGCCAGATTTCTTTGATGGGCAATTGGTCACTACGTTTAATATAGCCTTCTATTAATTCCGGAGTATAACTAGAGCCTCCACCGATAGTAACTACTTTTAATGCATTTCTTGACATACATTTCTACCTCCTAATTTATGTTTTTTAAGATAACATTATCTTATTTTATGGGAACATTCCCATGTCAAGGAGAACTTTAAAATGACTTTTGAATTTCTTGACTATGAGGTTGTATTGAGATAAAATAATAGAGGTAGATTGCCGGTATAGCTCAGTTGGTAGAGCAACTCATTCGTAATGAGTAGGTCTGCAGTTCGAATCTGCATATCGGCTCCAGTGAAATCAGTGGTTGCACAGCGTGGAGTTAAAAATGAGCGGGTTCTAGTGGTGCAATTGGTTATAAAATGAAAGCAGACAAGATTACTTGTCTGCTTTTTTGTTATTTGGTTGGGTTCTTCAAGGTGCTATTTTTTTAGCTTAAGGTTTTTGGGGACGCTATAGAATATTTCCAAGGCGAAATATTTATATATATTATCAGCGTCTTTATAAATATGTACTATCTTATGTCTGACGATTGATGTAGCCGACATGGTTACGGCTAAGATTAACAGAATTATTCGATCAGATTAATTTCTTTAGCAAATATTTTTTGAGGATCCAAAATTATAATCATTCGATCCTCAAGCTTACCAATACCTGTAATGTAACTAGAGCTACAGGTGTTGATAAACTCAGGTGCCAACTGGATGTCCTGATCATCTAATTTAACAATATCTGTTACTTCATCCACTATACAGCCAGTTGTAGATCCATTAACATTTAACATAATAAATTTACTTTCTTCTAGAAATTCTTTTTTTACCAAATTAAACTTTGTTCTTAAATTGAATATATAATTTATTTGTCCTCGTAAGTTTATAATACCTTCTATTGACTTATCCGTATCAGGCAATGATTGTATTTTAAATTTCTTCGCTCGTAAAATGCCATTTATAGTTGAGATATCAATACCATATTCATCTGTGCCTAACGCAAAAACAACTAATTGGACGCTCACATATATTGCCTCCTTTTGTGAATTTTACTTACTATTTGCAAGATCGTTTAATTCTGCTGTAAGACTTGTAATTTCTTGTACACTTGCGGTCACTTCTTCGATGGCAGCAGCCTGCTGTTCAATTGTAGAAGTCGTTTCATTTCCCATACGTACGGTTTTATCTACGGATTCTTTTATAATGGATGTTAAATCTCTTATTTTACCTACTGTTTCTTTTGAGTCAGCGGAAAGTTTTCTAATCTCCTGGGCTACGACACCAAATCCTAGTCCGGCTTCTCCAGCTCTTGCTGCCTCGATTGCAGCATTTAAACCCAATAATCGAGTTTCATCAGCAATATCTTTAATGAAATCCATTACCTCATCAATTTTTCCAGTTACCGTATTTACATTTGTTATCTCAGCATTTAGACGCGCCTGATTAGCACTAATATCTGTTGCGGAAGCTGCTAATTCTTCCATAGTTGCAGATACCTGATTTAATCCATCATTAAGTGTATCGGAGGCTGTTCTTAACTTTCGTTGTTGATAGGCAGTTTTCGACATACTATTAGCCACAGTAAACAATACGTTCGCCGCTGATTCTATGCTTTCTCTCGATAATTTTCGAATTTCTTGTACCGCATTTACATAGGCTTCTTCATCCACACCAATTTCTTTGGCAATTTTACGATATTTCGCATCAACTGCAACATCCGTTAAGACTTGTCCGCCTAAAATAGTACCAATCTGTCGTCCTTCTAACATAATCGGAGCTGCAAAATCTATCAGGCCAGCATGACATTCATAAATAACAGGCTTCCCTGTCCTGGATGCCTCTTCGCCGCCTTTTCTATGTGACTCTGCACAACGATTGTCACCGGATTCTGTTGAATGCGTACAGTTACAAAAGCGAGTATAACTACTAGGTTTTGTAATAGGATTTCCATCGGGATCAACGGTGACACTTGCCAAACCAACACTTTTGGCAAAGTCATCTTGAAAAGATTGTAAGAACTCAAGATCAATAACATCTGCTAACTTAATTGCACTCAAATCTACGTGATTGCCTGTACTTTTTACGTCACTTTTTTGATATTGAGACATAATAGAACCCTCCTAAGTATAATTTAACAATAGTTTAAAATATTCTAACTATTTCATAATCCGTTCTACATAAAAAGACAAAATACCTTTAAAAAGTAGAAAAAATTACAAAAAACGACATGCGATTTAGAGCATAAATGCTAGTGGCATGGGGTATACGTGGAATGTAAACAAGAGTCGTCTACCTAATAAGTTGACGACTTTTTTCTAAAATGAAAGCAGACAAGATGTAGGCGGTTTTTCGATATAAGTAGGAATCATTTTTAAATTATAAAAATAGGGACATAATAAAGTAAGGCTAACATTCGAAGGAGGTACAATATGGCTGAAAATCACATAGATAAATGGGCAGAGATCAATAAATTTGTTCAAAAACTATCTGACGAGGATCGATTAAAATTATTCCAAGAACTGAAACGTTCCGGATTAGTTGAAAATCCCATCCAGTATACCGAAACACACCTAGAAGGCGGAATAGAGGAATATCGTGATAAAGGAGAGAATTTGCTCTCAAAGAACCTGAATGGCCGTTGGACATAATTTAAACCGTCCGAATGATATGCCCCCTTTATAGAAACAGTATTATTGTTTCAACTGTCTACTATAAAGGAAGCATCATTCGGACGTTTTTCTTTTATACAAAAAATAACAAAGCCTTAATCAAATCTTAGTTAAAAAATAATGTGATGACGTAAGTCCCTGATAGTTCCGACTATGGTCCTAAAAAGACATTGACGAAGTGCTGGAAGAAGCATATAATATGATTTAATATTACAAATACAGACAAAATATAACAATGTTGGCAAACCTATCGAAAGTTAGGGACGCAAAGCTATGGGTCTACAGTCGAATAACGACCAAGATCGCCAGGCCGCCATGCTAGTGTATACTGGCATGTCCAAGGTCAGGCTACCCCTGGCCTTTTTTTTGTGTTTTGATGGGTAATATGATGCACTTTAAAATGATAGTCATTAGGGTCAGATCAAAACGGGATTGCAAGTAAATACTTAGGGATGAAAGGATGAGAAGATGAGAGTACTTATTGTTGATGATGCCCTTTTTATTCGGAGAACACTTAAAATGATTTTGGAACAAAATGGTTATGAGGTAGTAGGCGAAGCCGAAAACGGTCTAGAAGGAATCCTAAAATATAAATTGCTTCAACCTGACTTGATTACAATGGATATAACAATGCCGCAAATGGATGGTTTAACGGCATTGAAGGCAATAAAAAAAATTGATCCCAGTGCAAAAGTCG
This sequence comes from Pelosinus fermentans JBW45, assembly GCF_000271665.2. Lineage (GTDB taxonomy): Bacteria > Bacillota > Negativicutes > DSM-13327 > DSM-13327 > Pelosinus > Pelosinus baikalensis. Next base: position 515,005 of record NZ_CP010978.1, read on the forward strand.
TTATGATAACAGCGTTAGGTAATGAATCTACAGTAAAAGAAACAATATTATCTGGTGCTAACGGATTTATCGTAAAGCCATTTGTTCAAGAACAAGTCCTTCGAGGGCTGAGTGCCTTCAAATAGCAGAAATATGTGTAGAAACGATGCATTGCCGCAGATGGTAGTACTTATGTGAGGGTGATTTAATGGACAATGATGATAGCAGAGTCCCGATGAGCGATCTTTTTGTTTTCGAAACCAATCAGATGCTTGAGCAACTTGAGAGACTTATTTTAGATGGAGAAAAATCTGGCGGTTTAAAAGCATCCATCAATGAAGTGTTTAGAATTATGCATACCATTAAGGGGTCTGCAGCGATGATGTTGTTTAACGATATTTCATGTTTGGCCCACTCCATAGAAGATGTGTTTTATTATCTTCGGGAAAACAAGCCTTTACTGGTGGATTATTCGGAACTAACTGATTTGGTTTTGCAGGCTGTCGATTTTATCAAGGATGAAGTTAGAAAGGTGGAGAATAGAGAAAGTCCTACAGGTGATTGCTCGGAGATTAGAAAAAAAAGTGGAGCTTTTTTATTGACTCTACAAGTAATTGATCCAGCTTCGAAGGATATTTCCTTAAAGTCGCTAGATCATGAAGAACTCCAGCATGATATAGACGAAAAACCTGTGAGGGAAGGGCAAACGAAATGGGAAGCTGTCATCTTTTTTGATGAGGATTGTGGGATGGAAAATATAAGGGCTTTTACGCTGGTTCACGAACTAGAGGAGCTTGCTGAAGACATTGCGTTTTTTCCCAAAGATATCTTAGAAAATGACAGCACAGCGGAGATGATTAGAGAAGCTGGTTTCAAGGTGGTGTTCGCTACCGTAAATTCGTCAGCAAGGCTGGAAGAATTTTTTGCCAAAACAATGTTCTTGAAAAACTTTCAGCTAAAGAAAACCATCAATTTGGAGGAGTCGATTGCCAATTCTGTTGTTTCAGATAATTCTAAGCCGTCAAGTTTACAGGAAATATCCCAACGAGGAGAAAGCAAGCATAGTTTTATTAGTGTAAATGTAGCGAAAATGGATATGCTCATGGATCTAGTTGGGGAACTTGTTATTGCTGAGGCTATGGTAACTCAAAATCCAGAACTACAAGGCGTGACTTTAGATAAGTTCTATAAGTCGGTCCGACAATTAAGGAAAATTACAGGTGAACTTCAAGATACAGTTATGTCAATTCGTATGGTTCCCTTATCAGCAACTTTTCATAAGATGAATCGCATTGTAAGAGATATGGTGCGACAGCTTGATAAGCAGGCGGAGCTCCAAATCGTAGGAGAACACACGGAAGTAGACAAAAATATCATTGAACATATTTCTGATCCTTTGATGCACTTAATTCGCAACGCTGTGGATCATGGAATTGAGCCTGCTGAAGAGCGAATCGCTCAAGGAAAAGCAGCAGTAGGCAAGATTCGCCTGGAGGCTAAAAGTGCTGGCGGCGATGTTTGGATTGTTATAAAAGATGACGGCGGGGGCTTACATAGAGAAAAAATTCTGAAAAAAGCATTGGAGAGGGGGCTTATTCATCAGGCAGACAGCTTGTTAACCGACAAACAGGTCTATTCTTTTATTCTCCAACCTGGATTTTCCACTAAGGACGAAGTGACAGAGTTTTCCGGTAGGGGCGTTGGTATGGATGTGGTGTCTCAGAATATCGAAAAGGTTGGCGGAACTATTAGTGTGGATAGTGTACAGGGCGAAGGGACAACAATGTCAATCCGCATCCCGTTAACTTTAGCTATCATTGACGGCATGAAAGTTAAAGTTGGAAATTCAATCTATACAATACCTATTATAGCGATTAAAGAGTCTTTTCGGCTGCAAGACCAAAATTTGATTACAGATGCTGAAAAAAATGAAATGGTTATGATCCGGGGGCAGTGTTACCCTGTTCTGCGTCTGCACGAACGGTTCAATGTACAACAGACCACGACGGATTTGCGGGAAGGAATCATGGTTATGGTTGAGGTGGATGGCAGAAGTCTCTGCTTATTTGCTGATTCCTTGCTAGGCCAGCAGCAGGTTGTAGTGAAGGCTTTACCTAGTTATATCAAAAAGATAAGAGGGATAGCCGGTTGTACGATGCTGGGGGATGGCAGTGTTAGCTTAATATTAGATGTGGCTGGGCTAGCTTACTGAGGAAAGATAAAGAACTATCAGCAATATAGCAGTGACGAGAAAAAACCGGACATTGGTCTCAAAAGGGAAAATACTCTTGATGACAGTGAATTTGGTAAGTATTAGATGAATTTTGATGTATACAAGAAAGGAGATCTATCTATCATGTCTGAAGTTATTGAAAATGAGGTAGAACTTGAAGAAGATACCCAGAAAGATAAGTTTCTAACATTTTTTTTGGGGGATGAAGTCTATGGCATCGAAATTAAGTTTGTTACCGAGATTATTGGCCTGCAGTCGATAACTCAAATACCTGACCTCCCTGATTATGTAAAAGGCATTATCAATCTTCGGGGCAAAATCATTCCTGTGATCGATGTTAGATTACGGTTTAAGAAATCGTCTCAAGAGTACAATGATCGAACCTGCATTGTTGTAGTTGAGATAAAGGAAGTTGCTGTAGGATTCATTGTGGATACTGTGGCAGAAGTGCTGACAATCCAAAGTCAGGACATCGTTTTACCGCCTCAGTTCAAGAATGGCAGTCATTATCAAAGGTTCATTAAAGGGATCGGTAAAGTAGACAATGTTGTAAAGTTAATCCTTGATTGTGATAGGCTGTTAAATGATGAGGAAATGAATAGTTTAGAGGAACTTAGTTCTGGACAATCTAAATAGCTGTAAAAAGGTGGAGATGATATGAATTGGTTTCAAAGTTTAAAAATTGCTAACAAGCTTATTATTGCGTTTCTGGGTGTGGCGGTGATCGCAGGTTTGGTGGGTATGGTGGCTATATTCAATCTGTCTAACTTAGCTCAGGAAGATACGGAGTTGTACGAAAATTATACTGTGCCTATGGGACAACTGGGAGATCTTAGTGAAATCTACCAAAAAGGACGGGTAAATTTTAGAGATGCGCTTGTCAGTAAAGATCCAAGAGTCCAAAATGATAAGATGAAACAGTTTAACGACTCCATAACCCAAATGAAGGCAGTAAGCGGCGAGATTGCAAAAACAATAGGAACCGAGGAAGGCCGTAAGTTACTTAAGAACCTTGACGATGCTCTTGGGCAATATGAGTCCTATTCTAGAAATTTGTTTCCCATGTTCCAAGCAGGTCAGGTGGAGCAGGTCAATCAATTAATGCAAACAGAGGGCATTCAGTTAGCAAATACCATTGGCGGTACTCTTGATCAGTTAAGTGCACTAAAAATAGAGTTAGCTAAACAGAAAGCGGCAAATAACAAGGCTGACGCAAGTAAAGCCATTGTTATTATGATAACAATTGTTATCGCGGGTGTAGGGCTATCGATAGTACTCGGTGTTTATATAGCACGGCTGATTTCCCGGCCGATTAAAGAAATGGTTACTGTTGCAGGCCGAATTGCTGGTGGTGATTTGAACGTTGCGGTTACTGTTAAAACTGGGGATGAAACAGGGGAGCTGGCTCAGGCATTTAATAAAATGGCCGATAATATCAATCGAACCATGAGCAGCATTAATCAAGCAGCAGAGCAGGTGGCTTCAGGTGCTCAGCAAATTGCTGCGTCTGGAGAGATTTTATCTCAGGGTTCTACTGAGCAGGCTAGTTCCATTGAGGAGATTACGGCCTCAATGACGCAAGTAGCCGTTCAGACCAAGCAGAATGCAGTGAATGCCAATCACGCTAACGAACTGGCTTTGTCTTCTCAACAACAAGCTGCGGAAGGCAATACGCAAATGCAGGCGATGGTTACAGCCATGACTGAGATTAACGAGTCATCAACTAACATATCTAAGATCATCAAAGTTATTGATGAAATCGCTTTCCAAACAAATATTCTGGCTCTTAATGCCGCGGTGGAAGCAGCGAGGGCGGGGCAGCATGGCAAAGGGTTTGCTGTGGTAGCGGAAGAAGTCCGAAATTTGGCCGCTAGAAGTGCCAATGCCGCCAAGGAAACAACGGCAATGATTGAGGGAGCCATCAAAAAAGTAGATGTTGGCACGCAAATCGCCACCGATACTTCTAAAGCGTTAAATAGTATAGTAGACGGTGTAGCTCAAGCGGCAGCGCTGGTTGGTGATATTGCTGCGGCTTGCAACGAGCAGGCTACAGCTATTTCGCAAATTAACCAGGCGATTACTCAGGTGTCACAGGTTGTGCAAACCAATTCGGCAACGGCGGAGGAAAGTGCTGCTGCCAGCGAGGAATTGTCCGGACAGTCCGAAGTAATGAAAGAAAATGTTGCCAAATTTAAGCTTAAGCAAAGTACTAGTAGCTTTCAAAAGGGAGAAGTATTAAGCCCTGAAATGATGGGGGCCATTGAAATGATGATGGAGAAAAAGCAGCAGAAACAAATAGGTGCAGAGGAGAATCGTCAACGGGTATCGACGCCAAAGGGAAAAATCGTTCTTGATGATAGCGAGTTTGGTAAATATTAGTGCTATTATAGCTATTCGAGGACATGATCTACAAAAAACAAAGCAGAAGCCCTCTCAAATACAAAAACAAAAATCCTTCTTGACGACAAAGAATTCGGCAAGTATTAATTACAGGGTATACTAGAAAGGGCAGGAGACCATGAAAGAGATAACGGAACGGGAGTTTACTGAGCTTGTGGGGTTCGTCAAGCAAACCTATGGAATCAACTTATTGCATAAGAAAACTCTGGTGTGTGGGCGCTTGAATAATTATATCGTGCAAAGTGGCTTTCAGAGTTTCTCGGAGTATTTTTCTCATGTAAAAAGTGACCATACGGGTAAATCTGGAGTCATTCTAGTCAATAAACTTACGACCAATCACACGTATTTTTTGCGGGAACCCCAGCATTTTGAATTCTTGGAGCGAGTGATCCTGCCCTATTACGCCGCAAATGAAGCCAGGAAAAAAGATTTGCGGGTATGGAGTGCGGGTTGCTCTACAGGGGAAGAACCTTATACTTTGGCAATACTGATCAACTCTTATTTTGGCGTTAAAAAGTATGGGTGGGATACCAAAATTTTAGCTACAGATATTTCTACAGCCGTGCTGGAACAAGCACAAAAAGCAGTATATGCTAGTACGCAGTTAGAAAAGCTGCCTGAACGCTGGCGAGAGCAATACTTTACTAAGATAGATGCTGAGTCTAGCATAGTAAAAGATTCAATTCGGCAGGAAGTTATATTTCGGCGATTTAATCTTATGAACGAAATGTTTCCTTTCAAAAAAAAGTTTCATCTTATTTTCTGCCGAAATGTAATGATCTACTTTGATGCCGAGACCAAGATAAAGTTGATTAATCGATTTTATGATCACATGGAGCCAGGTGGTTATTTGTTCATTGGGCATTCTGAATCGATTAACCGCCACGAAAGTAACTATCAGTTTGTGGCGCCCGCTATTTACAGAAAGGTATAGGGATTATGAATAGTAATAAACGGAAGATTAGGGTATTAGTAGTTGATGATTCTATTGTTTTTCGCGAAACTTTGGTAAGGCAAATTGCACGGGATTCTATTATTGAGGTGGTGGCAACGGCATCCGACCCTTATATGGCCAGGGACAAAATTTTAGAGTTGGAACCGGATGTCATGACTCTCGATGTGGAGATGCCGCGGATGAGCGGGATAGAGTTTCTAAAAAAACTTATTCCTCAATATCCCATACCCGTTGTGGTGGTAAGTGCTGTCAGTGGAAGCGTCTTCGACGCTTTGAATGCTGGGGCTGTTGATTTTGTTACCAAACCAGATAGCCTAGGTGCTCGGGGCGTAGAGGCCTTTATCAGTGAACTAATTGTTAAAATAAAGATTGCATCCACAGCTAAGGTCGCAGTTTCGAAAAAAAATGTTAGTAGGGTATCCGTCAATTCAAGGATTGGATTAGTGAAACAAAACGGTATGATTGCTATTGGTGCCTCAACAGGTGGGACTGAGGCAATCGCAACCGTAATCAAGGATTTTCCTGCCAATATGCCGGGTACAGTTATCGTTCAGCATATGCCTCCTATCTTTACTGCTATGTATGCTGCACGGCTTAATAGCTTATGTGCTGTTGAAGTGAGAGAAGCCAAGAACGGAGACATGATTTTGCCGGGCCTGGTTTTAATTGCCCCTGGTGATTATCATATGAGGATTAAACCCATCCATAATAACTATATGGTAGAATGTGTTAAGGGTGAGAAGGTTAATGGTCATTGTCCCGCGGTAGATGTTCTTTTCCATTCTGTAGCTGAGCATGCTGGCAGCAAGGCTATCGGTGTGGTTTTAACTGGAATGGGCAATGATGGTGCTAGCGGTTTACTGGCCATTCGTAAAGCCCAAGGAAGAACCTTGGGGCAGGATGAAGGATCTTCAGTTGTTTATGGTATGCCAAAGGCTGCTTTTACTATTGGAGCTGTTCAAACACAAGTTCCTCTTAACCTTATGTCACGCAAAATATATGCATTAGTGGACAGTCGGCAGTAATTGTTTTTAAAAGTATTTTCTTGATCGAAAAAATAAAAGTTCTAAACTAAGCCTAATAAGCGTAAAATAAAGCATTGAGCGTCCTCGTTGAAGCAAGGGCGCTCAGTTTGGAATGTTAGGGGGGTTAGTGGAGAAACTCAACAATAATGCGTAATAATACTAGGAGAACCCAGTCTGAGACGGTTAATCTAAGATGTTTCGTCTCAAAACGCATAATAGTCGCCTCCTATATTCTGTTTGGGGTAGAGGTGATCACTCTACCCCCTATAAATATATGCATGTTTATGGAAATTTAGAAGAATAAATAAAAAAGAGCTCTCCCAAAGGAGAGCTTAGATGGGAGAGAAGTTGTTGAACGACATGAGAGGTCGTCATAAAGTAGTATGTCCGATTCAGAAGGATTATATACAGTTAAGGGAAAGAGTAAGATTGACAGGGGATTAGCGTGGCCAGCAGCCTTGCCAGGGCCAGCAAAACTGTCTGGGAAAACAAGAACGGCGAGGAAAACAGGCAAAGCCAAAACCAAAGCCTAAGCCGAAACCTAATCCCAGTCCTAAAAGTATACGTCGTTCTTCTTCTGACCTTGCGTCCCAATCTTCAATTTGTGGTTCTTCTTGGTTGCGATAATAATCCATTATAATAACACCTCCTAAACCTATAAACACTCTTTCTATACATAATATGTTCTAGGATAAATAAGGGTGAATTGGTCAGTTATCAATTGCCTCGTCATATTTTTGTCACATCTTTTTTCTATAATAGAAACAACAGATCAGCATAGTCGTGATTAAGGCACCTCTTATAAAAAAATCCATGACTATACTCATCGTTTATATAGATCTCCGCAAATTTTTTTATTAAGGAGATGGTATTATGGTGATGTTTGGGCATTGGGTAATGAATCTATTTCAGTTTATTGTGATTGTAGGGTTTTTGTTATATTTGTATCGAGTGAATAAATTATTAAGTGAATGATTGCGGGCGTTGACAAAAATGCTTTTTACGCCGCTAGAGATAAATAAAAAATCATAATTCCGTCTTGCCGTATTTGGGTGAGACGGAATTTTTTACCTATTTTCTATGCTAGTTTGATAATAATAGGAATTTTTCCATAAGATCATTGATAAAATGTTTTGAGGAAGGTATAGAGTGTCATCATCCCATTGGTAAAGGGGTTTAGTACTTCTTAGCGTAATCCTTATAAAACCACTTATGAAATTGATACCAAATAAACCAGCTGATAAGCCATAATAGATAAGAATGATACCATTTATAGCCGCTGTGATATTCGATTGTATCTGTATAGTGCTCTAAAAAATATTCAGGAATTACCAAGAGTGTTGTCCATAAGAATGCCCATTTAATTCTAGACATGGGAGAAAATCTAACCCAGAACATGGCTGCAATCGGTACTGTTATCATATTAGCAGTAAATGAAATGTCTTCAACGGAAGGTATAATCCGTACAGGAAATTTCCACCAATTAAAATAGGTTGCGACATAGCACCAAAGGTTAGCATAGAGCATGGCAAACATAGCGACAGGTATATAGGGCTTCATTCCTTTATATTTTAGAGCTAAGGCAAATAAAGCGATAGCAATCGCTGCATATTGAACTGACAGTTCAATTGACAAATGAAAATCCCTCCTAGTGGTTTTCGACTTTAGTACTAATATACCCGTCTAACCATGTTACATACGATAGGAACTTATACTTAAGTGTAAAGGTTCTTAGGGTAGTATATAGAGCAAACGGTATTTTGCTGTACAAGATAATATATGGAGTGTTAAAAGAAGAGGAAAAATGATGAAGGGGTGTCTTTTAAATGAAAATAACCATTAATGGTGGGCACTATCCAGGTCATGATAGTGGTGCAGTCGGTCGTAGAGGATTGCAAGAAGCAGATATCAATCTTGATATTATGGCAAAGGTCGCGAATTTTCTTCGTGCGGTATCCTATGATGTGCTGGAAGTACAAGTAAATGCATTACGTCACATTGTTGATGCATCAAAAGAATTTGAATCGGATTTGTTTATATCCATACATTGTAATGGATCCTATGATGCAGAGGCACAGGGTACAGAAACCTTTTGCTATACATTGGGGGGAGAGAGTGAAAAATTAGCCGTTTGCATTCAAAATCAAATCATTGATCATTTGGGGACTGTGGATCGTGGTGTGAAAACCGGGAATTTCTATGTTCTACGCATGTCAGAATGTCCGGCAGTTCTTGTAGAAACAGCCTTTATTACAAACGAAAGCGATGAAGCTCTGCTTGCTGACGAAGTGAAACGCGATGAATTTGCTGCAGCAATTGCGCGAGGGGTTACTGATTATCTCAGTGCATAAGAAACTAGCGTTTCAGTGACGTTCCATTTATCTAAATCGTTGCTTACCATAGGATTGTAAGCAATAATTTTGATCGTGTTTGAAACTTCTATTCTGACTTTTTCTACATATAGTAGAAAGGTAAAGGTGGATAGGGGGAACATCGTGTGGTTAGACTGCATTCTATAATCATAAACTGGCGAAAGACCTATTTCGCAATTGCGTCTGTGATGATATTTGGCCTGTTGATTGGCGTGCTGGGATTTGAGTATTTAGATGAGCTGGAATTGGCTGCTATTCCAGGACAGACAGAGAAAGCACCTACAGGGAAAGTAACCATTGTTGTAAAAATATCCGATCGCATTTTAGAATTGCATAATGATGGGAAATTATATAAAACGTATCGCATTGCTGTTGGTAAAAGGGATACGCCGACACCTATTGGCGAATGGATAGTGATTTGGAAGTCTTTTCGATCAGGCGATATTTTCGGGACACGTTTCTTAGGTTTAGATGTTCCTTGGGGGGGTTACGGTATTCATGGTACTAATCGGCCCTGGAGCATTGGTCATTTTATCAGCCATGGCTGTATTCGTTTGCGTAATAACGACATTGAAGAGCTTTTTGAATGGGTGCCAGTAGGTACACCCGTGCGGATTGAAGGGAAGATCATCCCCATGCAGCGTACTCTGAAATATGAAGCCACTGGTACGGATGTCGTTCAATTGCAAGTAAAGCTGAAAAAGCTAGGTTATTTGGAAGGAAGAGCCGATGGATTTTTTAATAGGGATACAGAAGAGGCTGTCAAACGATATCAGCATGATCAAGGGTTGAAAGCAAACGGTATTGTTGATAGAAAAATACTAGAACTACTAGGACTTTGAGTCATTAAAACATTGGATAGTGACGCAATGTACTGAACTTTAGGTTATAATAAAATGCGGATAAAAATAATAGGAGCGTCCTGCGGGATGCTCCTATTACTTTTTTATCCAAAGATGTAAGTCATGGGAAAATTTCTAAAATTTTAGTGGAAATTCTAAAAAAATAGAAATACTACTAACCTAGGCGTGATATAGAATGGAATGGTATGGGAATGGATTATTCTAAAAACCTAGAAAGCAGCGAGGCGAGATGTTGGGCAATATCCTTTGAGAGACTCATTTCTCAGGGGTTTATGATTTGGCATGCTTCTTGCAATTGTAATTATTATCATTTGAATAAAGAGAAAATAATACATTTTATTCATTTATTCTAAAAAACAAGGAGGAAAGTAGATGTTAGCACTTTTAGGTTTATTAACAATCGTAATATTACTGGCAGTAATTATTACAAAACGTATGTCGCCTTTAGTTGCCTTAATTGTAATTCCCATTATAGCCGCATTACTTGGCGGTTTTGGCTTAGGTACTAGTAAGTTTATCATCAGCGGCATTCAGAATATTGCACCAGTAGCTACTATGTTTGTTTTTGCAATTTTGTTCTTTGGTGTAATGGGTGATGCAGGATTATTTGATCCGATTATCAACAGGGTTTTAAAAGCCGTAGGTGCAAGCCCGCCTAGGATTTTAATGGGTACTGCTCTTTTGGCTTTACTCATTCATCTTGATGGTTCAGGGGCAGTGTGTTTTTTGATTACGATTCCAGCTATGCTCCCTATCTATGAGAGACTTAAAATGGATAAGAGACTGTTGTGTTTAATGGTATCTATGGCGGCGGGGATTAATTATCTGCCTTGGACAGGACCAACTCTGCGAGCTGCTGCTGCCTTTAAGGTGCCAGTTACTGAGGTATTTACACCCTTAGTTATTCCTCAAATCGTAGGTCTAGTCTACATGTTTACAGTGGCATATTTATTAGGGAAAAGAGAAGCTCGCCGTCTAGGTATTAAAGATGGTGAAGTAACGGATATCGTTTTAACAAGAGAATTAAAGGATGAAGAAAAAGTCCTTAGACGTCCGAAAGTGTTTTGGATCAATGCTGTTCTTGCTCTTGTGGTTATGGGGGTAATGATTGTAGGCATCGTTGATCCGGCACCAATGTTTATGATTGGTACTGTATTGGCATTGATGATTAATTATCCAAAAGTCACAGAGCAAAAGGCTCGTGTAGATGCTCATGCCAAAGCAGCCTTAATGATGGCAAGTATTTTGTTAGCTGCAGGGTCCTTTGTGGGAATTATGAGTGGTACAAAAATGATCACTGCTATGGCTCAGGTGGCTGTTTCCTTCGTTCCTCCTGCCCTAGCTCAACATATTCCTTTTGCCATGGGGATTATATCCATGCCCCTTAGTTTAATTTTTGACCCAGACTCCTTTTATTTTGGTGTTTTGCCAGTAGTAGCTGAAGTAGGACAGATGCTAGGTGTTCAGCCTCTTGCTGTAGCGCAGGCAGCTCTTATGGGACAGATGACGGTAGGTTTTCCGGTGAGTCCGTTGACTCCTGCAACCTTCTTAATTATCGGTCTTACGGGAATTGAATTAGGAGAACACCAAAAGTTTTCGATTCCGTATCTTTGGCTGGCTTCTATCATTATGACGATTACTTGCGCAATTGTTGGGGTTTTCCCATTTTAGGAATTTTACGAAAAAATAGAGAGGTGTGATCTTATGAGAACAATTAGAATCGGCTCAGGTGCTGGTTATTCAGGTGATCGAATCGAACCGGCAGTTGAGTTAGTAGAAAAGGGAGATATTCAATATTTAATATTTGAGTGTTTAGCAGAAAGAACCATTGCAATCGCTCAACAAGCTAAAATGAAAGATCCTAATGCAGGGTATGATGGACTGTTAACGCAGCGTATGGAGGCTGTATTGCTCCGCTGTAAGGAAAAAGGCATCAAAATTATAACGAATATGGGCGCTGCAAATCCCATTGCAGGGGCGCAAAAGATCAAAGAGATTGCTCAGCAATTAGGTATTAGCGGGCTGAAAATTGCAGCAGTGACGGGTGATGATGTTGTAGATGTTGTACGGGATGGAGATTACACGATTTTAGAAACAGGTGAAAAATTGTCAACTATAAAAGACAATATTGTTTCTGCGAATGCGTATCTTGGTACAAGACCAATTGTGGAAGCACTTCGTGGTGGTGCGGATGTCATTATTACTGGGCGGGTTGCTGACCCGGCGCTGTTCATGGCACCTTTGCTATATGAATTTAATTGGTCCGAGGAAAACTGGGATATCATGGGGCAAGGTACTGTGATTGGTCATCTGCTAGAGTGTGCCGGGCAAATTACAGGCGGATATTTTGCAGATCCAGGTTATAAAGATGTACAAGGATTGGCTCGTTTAGGTTTCCCTATTGCTCAGGTGCAGGAAGATGGAACCTTTGTGATTACAAAGGTTCCAGGATCAGGCGGTAAAGTGACTTTGGCGACTTGCAAAGAGCAGTTGCTCTATGAAATACACAATCCAGCAGCCTATATCACACCGGATGTAGTGGCTGATTTTACAGGCGTTCATTTTACCGAGGTTGGGGAAAATGAAATTAAAGTTACAGGTGGAAAAGGACAGCCTAAAACCGAATTCCTGAAAGCTTCCATTGGCTATGTTGACAGCTATATGGGCGAAGGACAAATCAGCTATGCTGGGCCGGGAGCCGTAAATCGTGGAAAACTGGCTTTAGAAATTGTTGAGGAAAGACTTAAGCTTATAGGCGTTCAGTATCAAGAACTTAAATTGGATCTCATTGGTATTGATTCTCTTCATGGCTCTAACCTATCTAAATCGGAACATGAACCTTATGAAGTTCGTGCCAGGGTGACTGGTCGTACGCAAAACATGAAGGAAGCCATTCGCATTGGTAATGAAGTAGAGACTCTGTATACAAATGGTCCGGCAGGAGGCGGTGGTGCTACCAAATCTGCTAAGCAGGTGGTAGCCATGGTATCTGCCTTGGTTCCTCGTTCATTAATAAATTATAAACTGCATTATGAGGTGATCTAAGATGAAATTAAGAGAACTTGCTCACTCACGAACTGGAGACAAAGGTAATATCTCCAATATTTCGGTAATTGCTCATGATCCAGCACAATATCCCATTCTTGAAAAGTATGTTACTGCAGAAATTGTTAAAGAATTCTTTGCAGAAATTGTAAAGGGGGATGTGATTCGCTATACACTTCCTAGCATTGGTGCCCTTAATTTTGTACTTTACAGTGCACTGGGCGGCGGAGTAACTCGCACTTTATCTCTAGATGCTCATGGAAAAGGTCTTAGTTCTGCTTTAATGAATTTAGAAATCCCTCTGGAAGAATAGCGACAATGAAAATAATAACTGTTGTGATGTAGATGACAACAGACAAAAGACATTTATTGTAAAATAAATGTCTTTTGTCGTACAATAAACAGGATATCAGCGACTAGCTTGTGTAGAATATTGTTGAAAAATGTAATAAAATATCTTTTTAAGGAGTGTAAAATGAATTCAATTAGAACAAAATTGCTTGTGGGTGTTGGTTTACTGATTTCAATATCATTAGGTATATTATGGACTTTTAATTACTGGAACACAAAACAACTGCTAATAAAAGACACTGAGGAGTATATCACCTTGCAGGCTGTAACTACAGGAAACCAAGTTGGTGAATTTTTTGGTTCCCGTATTGCAGAGATTTCCTTAATGGCTAATTCTCCTACGATGGTGGAGGGAGATCGCCAAGCTATCATTAGTTATTTAAAAACGGAAGAACAGCGTGAACAAAAGAAATATATTCGATTCTTTTTCACAGATCAAACAGGGAATGTATTTTATACAGACGGATCAAGTGCGAATATTGCTCAACGGGATTATTTTAAAAAGGTTATGGCAACGGGACAAGCGTTTGCCCCTGATCCTGTAATATCGAGGGTAGACGGAAAGCCGATTATAACAGTGGTTGCCCCTATTAAAAAAGGCAGTGCAGTAGTGGGGATTCTAGGCGGATCGGTCCCATTAGAGAATGCAGCCAGTGATGTGGTAAAGATTAAGATAGGAGAGACAGGGCGCGCTTTCATTATAAAAAATGATGGTGTGGTGATTGTCCATCCTGAGGCGGAAAAAATAATGAAAGCAAATTTACTGACAGATGAAGAGAGTGATGTCAGTTTGAAAAATGCTGCTGGCAAGATGGTGAAAGGAGAAAGCGGCATTACCCACTATAGCGATAAAAAGATTGATAATTACATTGCTTACGCCCCGGTTAGCGGAACGGATTGGAGTATTGGTGTAAGTGTTCCTGTTGCGGAGGTGATGGGGAAGCTGCAAAAATTTATGTTTTCTGCAGGGATTAGTTTTGTTATTATATTGTTGATATCCATCAGTATTGTTTTCTTTTTCGCTGGGTATTTGGCCAAGCCGATTCAAACATTAAGTGCTTTGGCTAATCGTATTGCCAAAGGTGATTTAACAATGGAAGGATTAGAGATTCATTCGAAAGATGAAATTGGGACCTTGGCAAAGGCTTTTGAGCTAATGGTTAAAAATCTGCGTGATCTCTTAAGAAAAATTGCGCAGACGGCAGAACAGTTGGCGGCATCTTCCCAGGAGTTGACGGCTAATTCGGAACAATCCGCTCAGTCTTCAGGCCAGGTAGCATCATTGATTGTTGAAGTGGCAGCGGCAGCAGAAGGGCAAAAGTCATCTACCAGTGAAATGTTAAAAACAATGGAATTTATGGATGGTGGAATACAAAAGGTGGTTGAGAAAAATAGCTTTATGACAGGTGTTACCGAAAAAACTGCAAGCTCTGCCTCGGAGGGCGATAAGGTTGTAAAAGAGGCCATCCAGCAAATGCAGAGCATTGAAGATACAGTAGCAGATTCGGCCCTTGTTGTAGAAGTGCTAGGAGAGCGCTCAAAGGAAATCGGCAATATTGTTGGTGTAATTTCAACGCTTGCGGGACAAACTAATCTTTTAGCTCTAAATGCTGCGATTGAGGCTGCCAGAGCTGGTGAACAAGGTCGAGGTTTCGCGGTAGTAGCTGATGAAGTACGAAAATTAGCTGAGCAATCTCATCATGCTGCAGAGCAAATCGCTGAATTAATTAAGGAAATTCAAGTAGAAATTGATAAAGCAGTCGCAGCAATGAAGAAAGGGACAGAAGAGGCTGCATTGGGTACAACTGTAATTCATCATGCCAAAGAAAGATTTGGGGAAATTACCCATTTGGTAAATGAAGTAGCAACGCAAGTAAGAGATATTGAAAGTGAAATCCAAGGTATGGCCAAGAGCAGTGAAAAAATTGTGTATGCAGTGCGTGATGTGGATACGGACAGTAGGCGTACAGCTGTACAAACACAGGAAATTTCTGCGAGTATAGAGGAGCAGTCAGCTGCATCAGAAGAACTGGCTGCTTCCAGCAAGAGCTTAGCAATCATGGCAGAAGAATTGCAAGAGGCTGTACATAAATTTACATTCTGATGGTTGTTATAGGTAATTAGTATTTTTGCAAGATAGATGGTTAGAAATAGATTAGGGTTACTAGGAGGATAGTATGGTTCATGAAGGCCACGATGACTTAAATGATCTTAAACATGTGTTTGCGTCTTCCGAATATGCTGAAAAATGGTATATTCAAATCTTAAATTCTATTAATAATGGTATTTTAGTAACGGATGATCAGCTGATTGTTCGGTACGTTAATGCGCAATACACTCGTATTACAAGTATTAAAGAAAAAGACATACTCGGGCAGCCTCTTAAAAAGGTCCGTCCAGGCGCTAAGCTTCCCCAAGTCATTGCAACGGGAGAGGCCCTTGTTGGAGTGTATAGGCGTGAAGGAGATACAGAATATGTTGTAGATATGGCTCCGATTATTGTTGAAGGAGCAATTATTGGTGGCGTGTCAGTTGTAAAGGATATTACGGAAGTTCGAAGATTGTCAGAAGAAATAAAGACATTTGCCAAAAAGACGGGTCGTTTAAAAACCCTGGTAGATCGTATTTATAAAGCCAAGTATACATTTGATGATATCATAGGCAGCAGTAGTCCCATTCAGGAAGCTGTACGGGTGGCAAAAAGGGCAGCTCAAGGCAATGCCGATATCTTAATTACAGGAAAAAGCGGCACCGGCAAAGAGCTCTTTGCCCAAGCCATACACAACTCCAGCAATCGTGAATTTGGCCCTTTTGTTGCTTTAAATTGTGCTGCAATTGCTCCTTCTTTAATTGAAAGCGAGTTGTTCGGTTATGAAGAAGGAGCTTTTACGGGAGCAAAAAAAGGTGGCAGGGTTGGCTTATTCGAAATTGCAAGTGGCGGAACGATTTTCTTAGATGAGATTGCAGAGCTGAATCTGGAAGTTCAGGCAAAATTATTACGTGTATTGCAGGAGCGGTCTATACGGCGTGTTGGTGAAACCAGTGAGGTTTCCGTTGATATTCGGGTGATGGCTGCTACCAATAAAGATTTATATCAGATGGTGCAAGACGGCAAATTCCGTGCCGATGTTTACTATCGCCTGAATGTGTTAAATGTACATTTGCCGCCGCTTGCAGAAAGAGGGCAGGATATTATTTTATTAGCCAATCAATTCTTCCAATTTTATTTTCAGAAGATTGGCAGGACCTTTGAGGTGGATAAGCAGATCCTAAAAGCATTATTGCACTATTCATGGTCTGGCAATGTACGGGAACTGCGTAACGTGATTGAATACGCTGTCAATATGTGTGAGGATAATATAATCACGACTCTTCATCTGCCTAAATGGTTTAAAGTGGATGATGAAGCAAGAAATTCGATCCATTCCTTGTCCCAGATGGTCCAGGAATTTGAAAGAAGAACGATACAAAATGCCATTGCCCATTATGGAACGAGTGTAGAGGCGAAACAACGGATTGCCAAGGAGTTGGGGATTTCTGTTGCTACCCTTTACAATAAAATCAAAGTAGAACCGATATCTGATGACAAATAAGTTTCTAATTATTAAGAAAATCAGAAGAAAATTTCTTGATAATTAGAAAGGTTCTAAAGGTGTTTTTGCCAGAGGTATTGGCTGTAGAAATGCAGCGATTGCGATTTATTTAGCCCCTGGATAAGAGCGACTAACATTCAGGTGGAGTTAAAACTCCATTGTCGATCAAGTCTTCTTTATAAAAAAATAGAAATAAGTGAAGGAGCCATTTCTTATGGCTCCTTTATTTATTTGGCATAGAGGGCTTGGCATGATTTTTGCAATTAGATTTAGCTACAAGAAGTGATGGGATGAACTGCTTTTTAGTTAAAGGAGGAGCACGGGATGAGTAAGGTTATAAGTCAAGAAGAACTAGTTTCCCTTTTTGAAGATAAGGCGACAATCATGATGGGTGGATTTATGGGGGTTGGAGCACCGACATCCTTAGTCCGCATATTAGTAGAGCAAGGCGTGAAAGATCTTACGCTGATTACCAGTGATACAGCTACACCTGATACAGGTGTAGGACCACTAATTGTAAACCGGCAGGTGAAAAAGATTATTGCCTCGCATATTGGGACAAATCCGGAAACTGGCAGGCAGATGATTGCTGGCGAGACCGTAGTTGAGCTTGTACCCCAGGGGACTCTTGCGGAAAGAATTCGAGCGGGTGGTGCTGGTCTAGGAGGAATTTTGACTCCTACAGGGTTAGGGACAGTGGTGGAGGAAGGCAAAGAAAAATTGCTGGTCAATGGTAAAGAGTATCTCTTGGAATTGCCTTTAAGAGCCGATATCGCTTTGTTGAAAGCATATAAGGCTGATAAAGCTGGCAATTTGATATATCGTCAGTCGGCGCGGAATTTTAATCCGATTATGGCTTTAGCTGCAGACTTGGTGATTGTGGAAGTGGAAGAAGTGGTTGAAGTGGGAGAGCTTAAGCCGGATGAAGTAATGACTCCAGGGATTCTTGTTGATAAAGTTGTCTGCTGCGGGAGGATTTCGTAATGAAAACATACAGTGCAAAAGAATTAATCGCTTGTAGAGTGGCTGGAGAAATGCGAGATGGGGATGTAGTAAATTTGGGAATTGGTTTACCTACACTCGTTTCTAATTATTTACCAGAAGGCATCAACATAACCTTGCAGTCAGAAAATGGTTTTGTCGGACTGGCTCCTGTTGGCAGTGAGGTCGATCCTGATTTAGTGAACGCTGGCGGGAAACCGGCAGGCATTTTTCCAGGAGGAGCTACTTTTGATAGCTTCATGTCTTTTGCCTTGATTCGGGGTGGTCATGTAGATGTGACTGTGCTCGGTGGATTGCAGGTTGATCAGAATGGTAATTTGGCAAATTGGATGATCCCTGGGAAAATGGTGCCAGGCATGGGCGGTGCTATGGATTTAGTAGCTGGAGCGAAGAAAGTAATTGTTGCCATGGAGCATACAGCAAAAGATGGGGCAGCAAAAATCCTTGAAAAATGTAGCCTTCCTTTAACAGGTAAAGGGGTTGTATCTTTAATTGTTACAGAGCTTGCTGTAATTAAAGTAACATCGGAAGGATTGCAGCTAGAGGAGATCTCACCTTATACAACCGTGGAAGAGGTGGTTGCCAAAACAGAGGCAAAACTTATCATTCCCGATCATGTTGGGGCGATGAAGGGCTTAGAGCAATTAGAGCAATTAGAGAAATAAGTATAAGAACAGGATTCCTTTATGAAATAAATCGTAATACGGGTTTATATAGAAAAATTACAAAAGGTGGTTGGTAAAATGAAAGAAGTTGTAATTGTGAGCGCAGTTCGTACTGCAATTGGTGCTTATAATGGCAGTCTTGCGAATGTTTCTGCTGTAGAACTGGGAGCATTGGTCATTAAGGAAGCGATTAAAAGAGCTAACATCGATCCATCACAAGTAAGTGAAGTCATTATGGGCAATGTGCTGCAGGCTGGATTAGGGCAAAATCCTGCTCGTCAAGCTGCTCTTAAAGCAGGGTTGCCGATTCAGGTTCCTGCCTTGAGCATTAATAAGGTATGCGGTTCTGGTTTAGAAGCTGTGAATTTGGCAGCTCGGACTATTTTAGCTGGCGATGGGGATGTGGTAGTAGCCGGTGGTATGGAAAGCATGAGCAATGCTCCTTATTTACTGGAAAAAGCACGGCGCGGTTATCGGATGGGGCATAGTGAATTAATTGATTCCATGATTAAGGATGGTCTATGGTGTGCCACAAATGATTATCATATGGGTATTACTGCAGAAAATGTAGCACAGCAATATGAAATCACTCGCCAGTTGCAGGATGAGTTAGCAGCCAGCAGCCAGGAAAAGGCACTAGATGCCATTCTGAAAGGTCGTTTCGAAGATGAAATCGTCCCTGTAGTGATTCCCCAGAAAAAAGGCGACCCTATTGTTTTTGCTACCGATGAACATCCCAAAAAAGGAACTACCGTTGAGAAATTAGCAGCATTACGTACTGCTTTTAAGAAAGATGGCACTGTAACAGCGGGAAATGCTTCTGGTCTGAATGATGGAGCTGCTGCATTGGTTGTGATGTCCTTGGATAAAGCGAAGGAACTAGGTCTTACACCAATAGCTCGTTTTGTTTCTTCTGGCTCTGCTGGCGTTGACCCCAGTATTATGGGGATCGGACCAGTGCCTGCGACGCAAAAGGCACTGGTTAAAGCGGGACTGACAGTAGCAGACTTGGATTTAATTGAGGCGAATGAAGCCTTTGCCGCTCAATTTCTAGCAGTGGGTAAGGAATTAGGTTTCGATCAGAGCAAGGTAAATGTAAATGGGGGGGCTATTGCTCTTGGACATCCAGTGGGTGCGAGTGGTGCCAGAATTTTAGTGACACTGTTATATGCCATGAAACAAAGAGATGCGAAAGTGGGCTTGGCAACACTATGCATTGGCGGGGGCCAAGGCGTAGCAACAATCGTCGAAAACATGTAATATACGAGTGGCTGCCATATTTCCAATGCAGCCACTCGTTCTTTTTTTAGTGGTAGCCTAATATCCTAATATAAGGGGGTTAAGAACGGTTTCTGCTCATTCTTTGCCTGTTCACAGCTGCATATAGAGTTGTTTTCCGAGAGAGCGCTATATTCTTTAGAAGGACTTTAGTGTATAATGGTGAATAAATACTATAGTGCCATATACAAGAGTGGTTATTTTGATAACACTTGTATATTGGCTTAATATAAGGACAAAATATGGAATGTCTATAGTGAGAGGAGAGATTTTTTATGCAAATAAAACGTGTTGATTCAACTATTAATACAAATAAACTGCAAGAGTCGAAGGAATTCTATATGAAGCATTTTGACTTTCAATTAGTATATGAAAGTGACTGGTACATAGAATTAATTGCACGGGACTTGCCGACAAATGGTATTAGCTTTACATTACCCCAAAGAGAAGAAGGCGAGTTCTTTAATGGAAAGGGTTTAATTATTTCCTTCCAGGTGGATGATGTAGATGCTGAATATAAGCGGTTAAAAGAAGAAGGCGTTATTATATATCAAGAGATGCAGGATAAGCATTGGGGTGAAAGAAGCTTTGTAGTGAATGATCCAAATGGTATTCATCTATACATTTATACACCAATTTCCCCAACGCCCGAATACCAAAAGATTTATGATTCTTTTAAAAATGATTAAGAATTGAAAAAAAAGCAGCCACTTTTGAAAAGTGGCTGCTTTTTTAATCAGAATTTATAAATAACCCCTTCGCGTCTTTGTGGTTCGATTTTTTTGTTTAAAGTATATCAATTTTTTCTATTTCGTAATCACTATAATAGGTTCGAATGAATGATTAGAAAAATTTAACAAACAAGTATAGGAAAACCAAGAAAAATGTCGAAGATTATGTAATAATAATTCTTTTATTTCAAAAATTCCCTAAATTTCCAGGTATTGATGTTTTTTTTATATCAATAGATGAAGATGCTGAATCAGGAGTGATTATGATGAATAGAGAATATATACCAAAAAGTCCATTGGGTATTGCAATTATTTATATTTTATTAGGCAGTGTATGGGTTTTGTTTTCTGATAGCATGATTGAGCAGATATTTAATGATATAAAGATCATCACTACTTTATCCATAGCAAAGGAATGGTTTTTTATTTTATGTACGGGTTGGTTACTCTATCGCCTTATTAAGCAGTCTCAAAAAACATTGATGACACAAAATATTGCTCTTGAGGTTTTAGGCGAAGAGCGTTTAGCGTCAGAAGAAGAATTGCGGCAGCAGTTAGACGAATTACTCAGTCGTGAAGAGGAAATTCGCAGACAAAACTTAGTGCTGGTTTCGTTAAATGAAACTGCTTTGGGGCTTATGAACCGTCTAAATTCAAATGAGTTATTAAGAGATATTGTTGTAAGTGCAGCGAAACTTATTAATACGCCTCATGGATATGTATGTTTAATCGATGAAGAACAGGGAGTTTGCAGAAGGCTAATCGGTACAGGGGCCTATGAGGGGGAAACTGGTCGGCTGGATAAGCTGACGGATGGGCTGGTTGGGGAAGTGTACAGGATTGGGGAAATTAAAATGGTTGATGATTATAGTACATGGGAGAAACGTTTTACAGACCCCTATTTTGACAATATGCATTGTACGGTACAGGTGCCTTTTAAGTCAGAAGGAAAAGTATTTGGTACATTAGGTCTGTCCTTTGCTGAGCCAGAAAGAAAGTTTACGGTAAGTGAACTTGATTTATTAACACGTTTTGCTGAATTAGCTTCCATCGCTCTTGATAATGCCAATTTATTTACTACTTATAAGAATGAGCTCATAGAGCGCAGACAGACCCAAAAAGCCTTGCAGATTTCTCAAGCCAATTATCGGGCGATATTTGATGCGGCCAGCGATGGAATTATTGTTCATGATGCTGCTACAGGGGAAATTATCGATAGTAATCAAAAAGTTGAAGAATTGTATGGTTGTTCTCATGAGGAAATGATTTCACGAGATAGACTGGGTAATCAGCAATTACCTTATAGTGGAGATGATGCTTTAGAATGGACTCGCCGAGCTGCTGTAGGGAAATCACAGCTATTTGAATGGATGATTCAAAGGAAGAACGGAGAAAGCATCTGGGTGGAAATTAATTTAGAAAATGCCGAAATCGCTGGAAGACAGTGTATATTATCTGTAATCCGTGATATTCGGAGACGAAAGCGAAGAGAAATCGAGCTTCATAAAATTCAGAGTAACAATCAGGCATTGATTAATGCCATTCCGGATAATATGTTTCTTATACGGTGTGACGGCATCATAATGGATTGCAAAATAAATTGTCCGCATTTGTACTATTTATGCTCTGATGAAATTATTGGGGAAAGTGTTTTTCAAGTCTTTCAGCCAAACCTTGCCAAACAGACGATGAACGCAATCGTGGAAGCGATTAAGCGTGGCAAGTTGCAAATCTATGAATTCCAAATGACAAAGGAGCAAAACCAATATTATTTTGAAGCACGGATTGTACCAAGTGGTGATGAAGAAGTTCTGACGATTGTTCGTGATGTAACGGATCGAAGGCAAATCGAGGAAAAACTAGCTTATTTGAGCCATCATGATGCAATGACTGGTTTATACAACCGGGCCTATTTCGAAGAAGAAATGCGAAGAATGGGTGCTATACGCAATGTGGCTGCAGGGATTATCATTTGTGATTTAGACGGCTTAAAACTTGTGAATGATACGTTAGGTCATAGTATGGGAGATGAAGTTTTAAAAGCTGTCGCTGATGTTCTTAAAAAGGCATTTCGTCCAAAGGACTTAATTGCGCGAATTGGTGGGGACGAATTTGCCATACTGCTTCCTTCTAATTCACGATCTGCTTTTAAAATTGCTTGTTCTCGTATTCATAAGTTAATCGAAGAGTACAATGGCAATAGACCCATTGTACCTCTTAGCTTATCTATGGGATTTGCTGTAACCAAAGAAACTCCTACGGATATGAATGCTTTGTATAAAGAAGCAGATAATTATATGTACAGAGAAAAACTGCAGCGTCATCAAAGTAACAAACATACAATTGTTCAAGCATTAATGAGTGCCTTAGAAGTTCGAGACTTTATTGCAGGTGGGCATGGCGAGCGCATGAAGGAATTAATAGTGTCTTTGGCAAATGCCGCGGGTTTACCTAAGCAAAGACGTGAAGATCTTCGCCTTTTTGCTCAATATCATGACTTGGGGAAGGTTGGAATCTCTGATGAGATTTTATTTAAGCCGTGTCCTTTGACGACAGAAGAATATACAATTATGAAACAACATTCAGAAATTGGTTATCGTATCGCTCAAGCCACTCCTGATTTAGAGCCGATTTCGGAGTGGATACTAAAGCATCATGAAAGGTGGGATGGAACAGGATACCCTTTAGGTATTGAAGGTGATGAAATTCCTGTGGAATGCCGTATTTTATCCATTGTAGATTCTTATGATGCTATGACCAATGATCGTCCTCAGCGCAAAGCAATGAGTCATGAATCTGCAATCGCCGAACTGCGCAAATGCGCAGGCAGCCAATTTGATCCTCATTTAGTGGAGTTATTTATACAATTACTAGTTTGAAAAATGAAAAATATTGAACCGCAGAGGCACAGAGAGCACAGAGAAAGATAGAAGGGGTTAAAAAATATCCCTCAGTGAACTCTGTGTCTCTCTGTGCCCTCTGTGTTAACGTTCTCTTTGCGGAACTCAAAAACATAAAGCCCTTTGTGTCCTTTGCGTCTTTGTGGTTCCTTTTTCGTTTTATTTGTTTTAAAGAGTACGCATTATTTATAAAAAATAAAATAAATTAAAACAGGAATATGATATGAGTATGTCCAATATAGAAAAAAAGGAAAATTTTTACAATTGAATAAACCTCCTCATAAAAAAATAGTCATGCTGGGAAGTGGTCGTGCATAGTATAGGAAATGGGCTGCATGAGTTTTTTGTGGCATGGGTAGAAAACGAATGGGGGATTTATGTTATGCGTAAAAAGGAATGTATTGCTATGATTTTAGCAGGTGGGCAGGGAAGCCGGCTGGGAAACCTGACACGTAAGATTGCAAAGCCTGCGGTGCCCTTTGGCGGTAAGTATCGTATTATTGATTTTCCTTTAAGCAATTGCCACAACTCTGGAATTGATACGGTGGGAGTTTTGACCCAGTATCGTCCTCTGGCTTTGCATAGCTATATCGGAATCGGTAGTCCATGGGACTTGGATCGCAGAGATGGCGGGGTGTATGTTTTGCCTCCTTATGCCCAGGAAGGTGGTGCAGAATGGTATAAAGGAACAGCGGATGCAATTTATCAAAATTTAAATTTTATTGATATGATCAACCCCAATTATGTATTGGTCTTATCAGGTGATCATATTTACAACATGGATTATTCACTGATGCTGGATCATCATAAGAAACAAAAAGCAGAAGCTACTATTTCGGTGATTGAAGTACCTTGGCATGAAACCTCACGCTTTGGCATTATGAATACGGATGAACAGGGCAGAATTACAGAATTTGTTGAAAAACCTAAAGAAGCGAAGAGTAATTTGGCTTCTATGGGAATTTACATTTTTAACTGGCGTTTATTGAGAAAGAGTTTGGAAGACGACCGTAAGAATGCCCTTTCCAGCCATGATTTCGGCAAAGATATAATCCCTAAGTTATTGATGGATGGTCATCGTTTATATTCATATTATTTTAAAGGGTATTGGAAGGATGTAGGCACAGTAGAAAGCTTTTGGGAAGCGAATATGGATTTATTGGCGGATGAGCCAGAGCTGGATTTATATAATCCTAATTGGCGGGTTTATTCTGTAAATCCTACCAGGCCGCCTCATTATATTGGCGCTACGGCAAAGGTCACTCGTTCTTTGGTGAGTGAAGGCTGCTCAATTTTAGGTGAGGTGGAGCATTCTGTAATTTTTCCCGGTGTACATATTGAGGAAGGGGCCATAATTAAGGATTCTATTGTTATGCCCTATGTTACCATTGGCAGAGACGCGCAGATTTACCGAGGGATTATCGGACGAAAAAGCTTAATCGAAGAAGGTGCTTTGATTGGTTCAATCAATCACGAAGGTATATGTGTCATTGAGGAAAACATCGTCATACCTAGTGATGCTGAAATTCTAGAGAATCATATGATAAGTAAACAAAAACAGGTGGGATAAGATGCAAAACGTTATGGGAATTATTAATTTGAATCTTGGTCAGGATGTTTTAAAAGAGCTAACTATGGGAAGGCCATTAGCGGCTCTTCCTTTTGGCGGCAGGTATCGGTTGATTGATTTTATTTTATCCAATATGGTGAATTCAGGAATGCAGAATGTAGGGATTTTGGTGCAAGATAAATACCGGGCATTAATGGATCATTTGCGTTCGGGGAAGGAGTGGGATCTAGCCCGAAAAAGAGATGGGTTATTTATTTTACCTCCTAGCCCTAATCCTTGTTCATCAGGGGGATCCCGGGGAAGTGTGGAAAATTTTTATAATAATTTAGACTACATTGAAAGCAGCAGGCAAGAATATATGCTGATTACTGGCAGTCATATTGTCTGCAACTTAAATTATCGTAAGGCTTTTAAGTTTCATAAAGATATGAATGCAGACATTACAATCTTATATAAGGAATATGATGCAGAGGATGAACTTGAACTTTCCCAATATACCTTCCTGGATTGTCAGCCTGACGGCCGAATTAGCGACATGGGCAGCCAATCATCTAGAACTGCATCCCGTAAAGTTTCCATGGAAATGTATCTGATTGAAAAAAGATTATTGGTAGAGTTGATTAAAGACTGCCAGGCACGAGGCGGCTGGGATTTTGTAAAGGATGTTTTAATTAAAAATGTAGATAAACTAAAGATGTTTGGTTATTCTTATAAGGGGTATGCGGCCAGGATTGATTCAATAAAAAATTATTATCGTCATAATATGGATTTGCTAAGGCCGGAAAAGTGGGAAGAATTATTTTTCAAATCAGGACTTGTGTATACCAAAGTAAAGGATGAAGCCCCGGTCAAGTATAAGGAAAATGCCAGAGTCTTTAATACCATGATTGCCAATGGTTGCATCATTGAGGGACGAGTGGAAAATAGTATATTATTTCGTGGTGTTAAGGTACATAAAGGTGCATATATTAAGGATAGTATTATTATGCAAAAATGTGAAATAGCTGAAAATGCGATTATTGAAAATGTAATCTGTGATAAAAATGTTTGTATTACTCGAGGGAAATGGTTAAAAGGGGAGAAGAGCTATCCTTTGGTAGTGTCAAAGGGAACTATAGTATAAGTACAGCGGAGTGAGCAAAAGATTATCCTTCAGAATTAGTCATTTTCAGGAGGTTTTTTTTGTTGATGGATAAAGAAGGATTTAAAGAAGCTTATAGCAAAAAGTTACAAGCCCTGCATGGTAAAAGTCTTGAAGAATCCAGTATTCACGATCAATATATAGCGTTGGGGAGCCTGCTGCGGGATTATATCAGTCCAAATTGGATAAAGACCAATCAGCAATATAAGGCCAACGGCGATAAACAAATCTATTATTTTTCAATTGAATTTTTATTAGGTAAATTGCTGGATATGAACCTGCTCAATTTAGGAGTGAAAGAGGTTTGCCACACTGGACTTGCAGAACTGGGGATTGATCTATCTGTATTATTGCAGGAAGAGCCGGATGCAGGACTTGGCAATGGGGGGCTTGGGAGACTTGCTGCTTGTTTTCTGGATTCCATGGCAGCCTTATCACTTCCGGGGCATGGCTGCGGTATTCGATATACCTATGGATTGTTTGAGCAGAAAATAGTAAAGAATTATCAAGTGGAATTACCGGATAACTGGTTAAAAGATGGTTATATATGGGAATATCGTAAAACGGATAAAGCAGTAGAAGTTGCTTTTGGCGGTCATGTAAGAAGCGTAGTAAAAGCAGATGGCAGAACCTATTATCTTCATGAAAATGCGGAAGTGATATTAGCGGTTCCTTATGATATTCCTATGATCGGATACCAAAATAATACGGTCAATACTCTTAGGTTATGGAGCGCGGAATTAGCACATAACGATTGCTATTTTACATTCCGTAATCGGAATGAATTCTTAAAAGCGATAGAATATAAGAACTCAGTCGAGCGAATTTCTAAGTATTTATATCCCGATGACACACATCCCGAAGGGCGTCTGCTGCGATTAAAACAGGAATATTTTTTTGTTTCAGCCGGATTACAAAGTATTCTAAAAAGATTTAAGTCCGCTAATAATAGAATTAAACTATTTCCTGATAAAATTGGCGTACACATTAATGATACGCATCCAGCCTTAGCTGTTCCGGAATTGATGCGAATCCTAATTGATGAGGAGAATCTCGGTTGGGATGAGGCTTGGCAGATTACAACTAAGACCATATCCTATACCAATCATACTGTGCTGCCTGAGGCTCTTGAAACATGGCCCGTGGAGATGTTTCAGAACTTGCTGCCTCGGATTTATATGATAATCGAAGAAATTAACCAGCGATTCTGTAAGGAACTTTGGGCAAAATATCCTGGACAGTGGGGGCGTATTCGAGATATGGCAGTGATTGCCGATGGTGTAATACACATGGCACGTCTAGCGGTAGTAGGCAGCCATAGTGTTAATGGGGTAGCGAAGCTGCATTCGGATATTTTGCAACAATATCTGATGCATAATTTTTATCAATATGATCCTGTTAAATTTCATAATAAAACCAACGGCATTACTCACCGTCGTTGGTTATTAAAAGCCAATCCGCTACTTACGGATTTAATTAATAATGCAATTGGAACCCACTGGATTGCTGATCCAAAAGAACTGCTGCTGCTGCGTAAATACTCCCAAGATACTGCTTTTAAAGAACAATTAGCGGCCATAAAGCTGAAGAATAAAATAAAGCTGGTTGATCATATTTATAGTCATTATGGGATATCTGTGAATCTTCATTCTATCTTTGATATACAAATCAAACGGATTCATGCTTATAAACGCCAAATATTAAATGTATTGCATATTATGCATCTATATAATGAATTAAAAACAAACCCTCAATTAGACATGGTACCGCGCACTTTTATTTTTGCTGGAAAGGCGGCACCAGGCTATTATATAGCCAAACAAACGGTCAAATTAATTAATATCTTAGGAGCTGTCATTAATCATGACAAAACAATACAAGATAAACTAAAAGTAGTTTTCATGGAGAATTATAGTGTCTCCTTAGGGGAAATGCTGTTTCCTGCAGCCGATGTGAGTGAGCAAATTTCTACTGCCAGCAAGGAAGCTTCTGGAACCGGAAATATGAAGTTTATGATGAATGGGGCTATTACAATTGGAACATTAGATGGTGCTAACATTGAGATCAAAGAAGCAGTTGGCCCGGAAAATATTATTATTTTTGGTCTCACAGCTCAGCAAGCTCTTGATTACTATAAGCATGGAGGCTACAATGCTTGGGATGTCTATAATGAAGATATGCGGGTCAAAAAGGTAATTGAGCAGCTGGTAAATGGGTATCTGCCTGATGAAAAAGAAGAATTTAGACCCCTGTATGATTATATACTGCGTAATAATGATGAATTCTTTGTTTTAAAGGATTTTGCAGCTTATGCTGATGCTCATCAACGGTTAAACGATAAGTTTCGCCAGAGACAGAATTGGCAGTCTATGTGTCTGGAAAATATCGCTCATTCTGGTTTGTTTTCCAGTGATAAAACAATACGGGAATATGCTGCAGAAACTTGGCATCTGGGGAAGTCAACTATAAGAGGATAAAATAGCAGCGAGAGTATACTTGTGTGTAAAGTGTGCTCTCGTTTTATAATGATTTCGCGGAATATTGTAATGATGCAGCATGAATTTACAAAAAAATGCAAAAATTTTTATTCAAAAAAAGCAGGGATTTTCTGAACAAATGGACAAGTAATACGATAAGAGAAATCATATAATTTTTTTACAAAACAACAAGATAATCCCATACCGTTAAATATAAATAAATATTGTAATTTTGAATAAGGGGGACAGGCTGCATGTTAATGGATAAAGATGAATTCAAAGCCATTTTTGTAAACAATCTGCAAACGATGTTTGGTAAAGGGATTGAGGAAGCGTCTATTAATAATAAATATATGGCCCTAAGCCGAGTTATTCGTGATTGCATTAGTAAGAATTGGATGGAGACGAATAAAGAGTATAGTGAGACGGGTGTAAAGCAGGTTTACTACTTTTCCATGGAGTTTTTACTGGGAAAAGCACTGGATATGCACTTAGTCAATGGAGGAGTCAAGGAAATCTATCGAGAGGCCCTGGAAGAACTAGGGATTGACTTAAACGAACTGGAAAAACAAGAAGCAGATCCAGGTCTGGGGAATGGTGGATTAGGTCGTTTAGCAGCCTGCTTTATGGAGTCCATGGCAGCTGTTGGAATACCGGGACATGGCTGCGGCATCCGCTATACTTATGGTTTATTTGAGCAAAAGATTGTAGATCATAATCAAGTGGAATTGCCCGACAATTGGCTGCAGGATGGTTATCCCTGGGAATTTCGAAAAGCGGATAAAGCGGTAGAAGTCAAATTTGGCGGTACCATTAAAAGTAACCAGCAAGGAGAGCGATGGGTATTTACTCATGAAAATTATGAGGCTGTATTAGCAGTACCTTATGATGTTCCCCTTGCTGGTTATCATAATAATACAGTGAATACGCTGCGGCTGTGGAATGCAGAATCGTTATATGACGGTTTTGATTTTACTTCCTTTAATCGGGGTGAATATTTAGAAGCAATGGAGTATCGGTCCTCCGTTGGTTTAATATCGAAAATATTATATCCGCAGGATAATTTTTATGAAGGACGTCTCTTGCGCTTAAAGCAGCAGTACTTCTTTGTTTCTGCTGGACTGCAGAGTATCATTCGGCGCTACAAGAAGAGGTATACCTCCATGAAGCAATTGCCGAAAAGAGTAGCTGTTCATATTAATGATACCCATCCAGCCATCGCTGTACCTGAGCTGATGCGTTTATTGATGGATCAGGAAGAATTATCTTGGGATGATGCTTGGAAGATTACTACGGAAACCATTTCGTATACCAATCATACCATTATGCCAGAAGCCTTAGAAACATGGCCAGTGGAGATGTTTAAGTCGCTGCTTCCAAGGATGTATATGATTGTACATGAAATTAATGAGCGTGTGTGCCGCAGTTTATGGGATGCCTATCCCGGAGACTGGGAGCGAATCCGAAGCATGGCAGTGATTGCTGATAATATGGTCCATATGGCCAGGCTTGCTGTAGTCGGCAGTCATAGTGTAAATGGTGTTGCCCAAATACATACGGACATATTAAAAGAACATATTATGTCAAACTTCCATAAATTTTATCCCAAAAAGTTTAATAATAAAACAAACGGCATTACCCATCGGCGGTGGCTGTTAAAAGCCAATCCTGAGCTTGCCGGGATTATAACTGATTGTATTGGACCAAGCTGGATCACTGACCCTCAGAATTTAGAGGAATTTGGGCGATTTGCCACGGATAAGATCATACAAGAAAAAGTTCGGAAAGTGAAACACGATAATAAGAAGATATTAGCGAAGTATATTAAAGAAAAAACAGGTGTTACCGTAGATGCTCGTTCGATCTTTGATGTTCATATTAAACGTATTCATTCTTACAAACGCCAAATACTGAATGTCTTTCATATTATGGATTTATATAATCGATTAAAGGAAAACCCCTCTCTGGCCATTACGCCTCGGACCTTTATTTTCGCTGGTAAAGCAGCACCAGGTTACTATATTGCAAAACAGACGATTAAATTGATTAGTGTTCTGGCTTCGTTAATTAATAAGGATAAGGATATTAAAGGTAAGCTGAAAGTCATCTTTTTAGAAAATTATAGTGTCTCCTTAGGAGAGCTGCTGTTTCCAGCAGCCGATGTAAGTGAGCAAATATCAACAGCTAGTAAAGAAGCTTCAGGGACAGGTAATATGAAGTTTATGCTGAATGGAGCGGTAACCATTGGTACGCTGGATGGAGCAAATGTGGAAATCCATGATGCGGTGGGCGATGATAATATCTTTATTTTCGGGCTGACCAGTCAACAGGTGTTTGATTACTATAATCACGGCGGATATGATGCTTGGCAGGTGTACAACAGTGATATACGGATTAAGACAGTTTTAGAACAATTGGTTAACGGCTTTTTGCCTTATCAGAGAGAAGAATTTAGACCCTTGTATAATTCCTTACTTGCAGATAATGATGAATTTTTTGTCTTACGAGATTTTGATGCCTATGCAAAGGCGCAGGTCGAATTAGACAAACGCTATAAACAAAAAAATAAATGGATCGAAATGAGCATTCATAACATTGCGCAAGCAGGTATTTTCTCCAGTGACCGCACCATTTGTGAATATGCCCGCGATATTTGGCACACGAAACCTGTAGTCATTACCAAACCATAGTCTGTGAATAGTGATAGGGGAGGTATTATATGGCAGTTCCTATTTCACCAATCAGCCAAGAGGATTTATATTTGTTTCATGAAGGCAGTAACTTTCGAAGCTATCAGTTACTGGGAGCTCATGTTCTCACCGAGAATGGTGAACAAGGTGTGCGCTTTACTGTATGGGCACCAAATGCACAAGGAGTACGAGTTGTCGGAGATTTTAATGCCTGGCAGGGCAAGGGTCATAAGATGAATCGCGTAGGGGCATCAGGTGTATGGATGCTGTTTATTCCGGGTCTTATGGCAGGAGATATCTATAAATATGAAATACAGACTGCTGGCGGACAGACGCTTATAAAGGCGGACCCTTATGCTTTCTATGCCCAGCTTCGACCGGAAACCGCTTCTGTGGTTTGCAATTTAAACGGCTATCAATGGAAAGATACAAAATGGCAGTCAAGGAAGGCGAAACCAGTGAATCAGCAGCCTCTATTGATTTATGAGGTGCATTTAGGATCTTGGCGGCGAGGTGTAGACAACACTGTGCTGACATATCGTGAGCTGGCAGAGCTTCTTCCACAATATGCATCTTCTATGGGCTATTCGCACATTGAGATCATGCCTGTTGCCGAACACCCTTTTGATGGTTCTTGGGGCTATCAAGCGACGGGATATTATGCCATCACCAGTCGCTACGGTACGCCAGAAGATTTTATGTATTTGGTTGATGTCTGTCATGAATATGAAATTGGTGTGATCGTAGACTGGGTACCAGGGCATTTTTGCAAAGATGATCATGGACTTAGGCAGTTTGATGGTACTGCATTATACGAGTATGCTGATGCCCAGCGGGCAGAGAATAAAGGCTGGGGTACTGCCAATTTCGATTTAGGACGTACGGAAGTCCTGAGTTTTCTTATCTCCAATGCTGTATTCTGGCTGGATGTCTATCATATTGATGGTATACGGGTTGATGCGGTTTCTAATATTTTGTATTTAAATTATGGCAGGGAAGCTGGGGATTGGACACCTAATCAATATGGGGGTGATGGCAATCTAGAAGGGGCAGCTTTTTTGCGAAAACTAAATGAAGTTGTGTTTGCCCAGCGGCCTAATGTGCTTATGATGGCAGAAGAGTCAACTTCTTGGCCCATGGTATCTTGGCCGACCTATAGCGGCGGCTTGGGTTTTAACTTCAAATGGAATATGGGTTGGATGAATGATATGCTGCGATATATGGAAATCGACCCAGTTCATCGAAAATGGAATCATCATTTGTTAACCTTTTCGTTTATGTATGCTTTTTCAGAAAATTTCATTCTGCCTTTATCTCACGATGAAGTGGTTCATGGAAAGAAATCAATGCTCAATAAAATGCCTGGTGACTATTGGCAGAAATTTGCCAATCTGCGTGCTTTTTATGGCTATTGGATGGCTCACCCGGGAAAGAAATTGTTATTTATGGGCAGTGAATTTGGTCAATTCATTGAGTGGCAGGATCATGAGAGTCTGGATTGGCACTTGGTGGAATCCCCTATGCATGAAAAACTGCAGGAGTATTGCCGCAGGCTAAATCATTTTTATAAAAAGGAAAGATCTTTGTGGGTAGTAGATGGCAATTGGCAAGGATTTGAATGGATCGACTGCAGTGACTATACGCAAAGCGTGATTTGTTTTATGCGTAAGACTGCTAGTCCAGAGGAAACGTTAATTGTGGTGTGTAATTTTACACCTAACGTGCATCAGACATACCGAATCGGCGTACCTGCCGAAGGATCTTACCTAGAAATCTTTAATAGTGATTGGGAGGAGTTCGGCGGATCGGGACAAAAGAATACAGGAGTATTAGCAGCAGAAGAGACGGTTTGGCATAATCATTCTCACTCCTTGGTGATCACCCTTCCGCCCTTGGCTACTATCTATCTAAAAAAGACTAAGAAATGAGCGGAAGGTAGCGTCCTAGAAATAAACATAAAGGTGTTGGAATAGAAGTTGTGAAAGACTTTTAATAGTAGGGGGCGTTATTATGCACAAAAAAGCATGTGTAGCTATGTTATTGGCAGGTGGACAAGGAAGTCGTCTTGGTATTTTGACACAGAAGTTAGCCAAACCGGCAGTTCCCTTTGGCGGTAAGTACCGTATTATTGATTTTCCCTTAAGCAATTGTAATAACTCAGGAATTGACACGGTTGGTGTGCTTACCCAGTACAAGCCCTTGGCCTTAAATAGTTATATCGGTATTGGCAGTGCTTGGGATTTGGATCGAATGAACGGCGGTGTGTTTGTACTTCCTCCTTATGTAAAAGAGCAGGGGGGAGAATGGTATAAAGGTACGGCAGATGCGATTTGTCAGAACAGCAATTTTATTGATCGGTTTAATCCGGAAACCGTACTCATATTATCAGGAGATCATATTTATAAAATGGACTACTCATTGATGCTGGAATTTCATCAAAAGCAGCAGGCCGATGCTACCATTGCGGTTATTGAAGTTCCTTTTGATGAAGCCAGCCGGTTTGGAATTATGAACACAGACAAAGAACAGCGTATTATTGATTTTGAGGAAAAACCTGCAGAACCAAAAAGTAATTTGGCATCTATGGGAATTTATATATTTAGTTGGCCCGTTTTAAAAAAATATTTGTTCGAAGACGAGCTTAATCAAAGTTCAACTCATGACTTTGGTCATGATATTATTCCTAAAATGCTGGCAGATAAACGCAACCTTAGGGCCTATTCTTTCAGAGGATACTGGAAGGATGTAGGAACCGTAGAAAGTTATTGGCAGGCGAATATGGATTTGTTGGGAGAGAGACCCGAGCTGAATTTATATGATTCAAAGTGGCGTATTTATTCTTCGAACTCTCCGCGGCCGCCTCATTATACTTCTACCACGGCTAAAATCACGAATTCGATTATTGCAGAGGGATGTTTGATTTTAGGTGAAGTAGAAAATTCCATCCTTTTCCCAGATGTTTATGTCGGACCAGGTGCTAAGGTGAAAAATTCAATTATTATGTCTGGTGCACATATTGAAGATCATGTTGTGACGGACAAGGCGATTATTGGACGTAAAACAGTACTGAAACAAGGAACAGTAATAGCTGCTAAGAAGCTGGATGGGCAGCAGAAGATTGTAGTATTGGATATTGATATGATTATTCCACCCCATACTACGATTGAGGCAAGTCTTTCATGCAGTCCACCAGAAGATGCGCTTTGCAAAAGGGAGGAATAAGATATGATCGATTTAATGGGGATTATCAACCTCAATGAAGCAGAAGAACATTTAGGAGAATTAAGCCGTTCTCGTTCATTGGCCTCAATTCCCTTTGCTGGACGCTACCGTTTAATTGATTTTGTTCTGTCCAATATGGTGAATTCAGAAATTTCTAATGTGGGAATCTTTATTCAACATAAGTATCGTTCTTTGGTAGATCATTTACGTTCCGGCAAGGATTGGGATTTAGCACGTAAACGGGACGGACTCTTTGTTTTGCCGCCGGCTTATACCCGAACTCCGATGCAGGTTCATCGGGGCGATGTAGACAACTTATACAGCAATTTAGATTATCTTTATCAAAGCCGTCAGAAGTATGTTATCATTGCTGGCGCCAACATTGTAAGCAATATGGATTATCGAGGGATCTTAGAATATCATAAAAATACCCAGGCCGATATTACTGTTTTATATACAAAAGCAAATTGTGGAACTCATGATTGTGTAAGATCTAATATTTTAGGACTTGGCCCAGAGGGGCGGGTTCTTACTATCAGTGAATTTAAAGATACAGGCGGTTATCAAAATATGTCCATTGACATGTTTATTATGAAAAAAGACCTGTTGATTGAATTGGTGAATCAGTGTATTGCCCGTGGCGATTATGATTTTGTAAAGCATTGTATCATTAAGAATGTTAAGAGGTTAAAAGTATACGGATATCATCATCCAGGTTATGTAGCGCGGATTAGTTCTCTGCAAAGTTACTTTCAACACAGCATGGAATTACTCAATCCTCACATTTGGAAGGAGCTATTCTTTAAATCGGGATTAATTTATACAAAGGTCAAGGATGAAGCACCTGCAAAATATATGCATGAAACGGAGGTGACGAACTCTTTAATTGCCAGTGGATGCTATGTGGAAGGAAAAGTCGAAAATAGTATTTTATTTCGGGGCGTAAAAGTACATAAGGGAGCATATATTAAAAATAGTGTTATTATGCAGAAAGGGAATATCGGTCCAGGAGTGATCCTCGAAAATGTTATTTGTGATAAGGATGTTCATATTACATCTAATAAGCAGTTAAAGGGTGAGTACAGTTATCCCCTTGTAATCAAGAAAGGACGGGTGATTTAACTATGACAAAAGTATTAATCGCAGCCGCTGAAGCGGTACCTTTTGCAAAAACAGGTGGATTAGGAGACGTTATTGGTTCATTACCGAAAGAGCTGATTAAGCAAGGTGTGGATGCTAGGGTTATTATGCCTAATTATCAAGATATACCCGAGGGCTTTAAGTCACAAATGGTGTTTAAAAATCACTTTTTTGTGCAGGTTGGCTGGCGGCAGCAATATTGCGGGATTTTAGAATTCGTTTATGAAGGTGTAACCTTCTATTTCGCGGATAATGAGTATTATTTTAAACGACATGGCTTTTATGGTTATGGGGATGATGCGGAACGCTTTGGTTTCTTTTGCCGTGCGGTATTAGAGGCTTTGGACAAAATCGATTTTATGCCAGACATCATTCATTGTCACGATTGGCATACTGGAATGATTAGCGTGTTGTTAGATGCTCATTATCGGGAGAGACCGAAGTATAAAAAAATCAAAACCTTATTTACCATTCACAATTTAAAATATCAGGGTGTATTTTCCCAAGACATATTACATGATATTTTGAGTCTAGACTGGACATATTTCACTCCTGAAGGTGTGGAATTCCACAAAGCTGTTAACTTCATGAAGGGCGGTTTGGCATATGCAGATATGATTTCTACTGTCAGCAGAACATATGCCAAGGAAATCCAAGATCCTTATTTTGGTGAAGAACTAGATGGATTCTTACGGAAGCGTCAAAATCGTTTAGTGGGCATTGTAAATGGCATTGATTATGCTGTATATAATCCAGCGACGGATAAGCTGATTTCCAGTACTTATGATGTGAATACCTTAGAGAAGAAAAAGCAAAATAAGCTTGAACTACAAGCTCGCTTGGGCTTACCTGTCAGGGAAGATGTACCGGTCATTGCTATCGTTTCTCGCTTAGTGAGTGCCAAGGGATTGGATTTAGTCGAAAGAATGTTTCAGGATCTGGTGAAACAGGCCGCAATTGCTGGAAAGGATACCTATGATATTCAATTAGTGGTTTTAGGGACTGGCGAAGCGAGGTATGAGAATTTCTTTAAGTACATGGCCTGGCAGTATCCTGGTAAAGTATCTGCCAATATCATGTTTGATGAAGATTTAGCTCATCAAATTTATGCTGGCGCTGATATGTTCCTGATGCCTTCCTTATACGAACCTTGCGGTATTGGTCAACTAATCGCAATGCGTTATGGCTGCTTGCCAATTGTGAGGGAAATTGGTGGTCTGCGGGATACAGTTCGGTCGTATAATCAAGAGATCTGCGAAGGAAATGGTTTTACTTTTGTAAACTATAATGCTCATGAAATGGCAGATACAATCAATTGGGCACTAAGAACATTCCAAGATAAGGAATGCTGGAATAAAATAGTGAAAAATGCAATGCAAAGCGATTATAGTTGGCAAAAATCAGCTAAACAATACAAGGAAATGTATCAAAAATTAATAAAACAGGCGTGATGGTAGAGATATAGCTTTACGAGAGAGAAGGCAGAGAACAGTTCTGATGATCTTATCAGTACGTATTTTCTAACGAGTGAGGGATATAATATGAAGCAAGAATTAATTCTTCATGATTCACAATTGGAGTTTTTTCGCAGCCCCTTTGGGGCTGTTTGTTGTAATCAACCTCTTCTTCTTCATTTGAAAATACAGAGTTCTGTTACTCCTGTAAGTGTTGTACTTCGTTTATGGCGAGAGGATCGGGGTGAAGAAAAAATCTCGATGAAGAGGTTAGAGGATTCAGGACAGGCGCTACTCTATCAAGTACAGCTGAATGCTCCCTTAGCTCCTTGCATTATGTGGTATTATTTTATTATTCAGCTGGAGGATACGGTATATTATTATGGAAATCAGCCTGATCGTCTAGGGGGAATCGGCCAATTATATGAGACAGAACCTCCCGGTTATCAAATTACTGTATATAAGAAGGGAGCCGTTACCCCTGACTGGTTTAAAGGATCTGTAATGTATCAAATTTTTCCGGATCGCTTTTATAAGGAAACAGCAGAAGGACAGGTCTTAGCGGCCCCCAAAGGAAGCGTCATTCACGCCCATTGGGATAATCATCCTTATTATATTCGTGATGCAGATACGGGACGGATCGTGTCCTATGACTTTTTTGGAGGAAATTTGCAGGGGGTTATTGCAAAACTGCCCTATTTGAAGGAACTAGGTATTAGTGTCATTTACTTTAACCCTATCTTTGCATCCCCTAGCAATCATCGCTACGATACCGGGGACTATAAAACCATAGATGCCATGCTTGGTAACAACCAAACTTTCACGGCATTATGCGATAAAGCAAAAGAATATGGTATTGCTGTAATTTTAGATGGTGTTTTTAGTCATACGGGCAGTGACAGCATTTATTTCAATCGGGAAGGAAATTATCCTGCGGTGGGTGCTTATCAATCCAAAGAGTCTCCTTATTATAATTGGTATCGCTTTAAAGAGTATCCCCACTCTTATGAGGCTTGGTGGGGGATTGACACAATGCCCAATGTGGAAGAGAATGAACCTTCTTATATTGATTATATAATTGAAGGAAAGAATAGTGTGATTAGAAAGTGGCTGCAGCTGGGAGCTAAAGGTTGGCGTCTTGATGTGGCGGATGAGCTGCCGGATGAATTTATAAAAAAGATCTATAAAACCATGAAAAATACGGACCCAGACAGCGTACTCATTGGTGAGGTCTGGGAAGATGCTTCTAATAAAGAGAGCTACGGAAAACTTAGAAAGTATCTACAGGGGGATGAATTGGATTCGGTCATGAATTATCCTTTCCGCGGAATTGTACTGGATTTTATTCTTGGCGCGATTGGTGCTCCTGCTGTTCATCGACGATTTATGAGTCTGGCAGAAAATTATCCTCGTCAAAACTTTTATGCGATGATGAATTTAATTGGCAGTCATGATGTAGCGAGGGTACTAACCTTATTGGGAGAGGCCCCCTCTCCAGACAGTCTAACTGTTGCTCAGCAGGCCGTATATCGTCTGCCTGCTGATAAACGTCAATTAGGAATTGCTAGATTGAAGATATTGGTTTTATGGCAAATGACCTTTCCCGGTGTTCCCTGCATTTATTATGGGGATGAGGCTGGTGTAGAAGGTTACAAGGACCCTTTCAATCGCAGTACGTATCCATGGGGTCAAGAAGATCAGGAAATGCTGGCTTGGTATAAACAAGTGATTGCAGTGCACAATCGTTACGATATTTTCAAAACAGGAGAATGGATTTCCCTGCCTGCTCATGAGCAGGTATATGGGTATATTCGTAAAATTAGTAACGGCAAGAATGTTTTTAGTCAATCAGCTCAGGATAATACGGCAGTGATATTATTAAATTCGAGTGTAGATCAATCCATAACCGTGGAACTTCCTATTCGCAAGTGGTGCCATGGTGTCATGGTAGATATACTAAATAATAACCAGGAAATACGGATTGTAAAAGGAATGTTGACGGTATGCTTACAGCCTTTGGAAGGTAAGGTTCTCTTACAAGCGGAAAAAAGTTTTTTCCCGCGCCGAGCAGGAATACTCTTGCATCCGACTTCATTGCCTTCTAAATATGGTATTGGGGATTTGGGAAAAGAAGCGTACGAATTTATTGATTTTTTACATAAGAGCAAACAAAAATTGTGGCAGGTACTTCCGTTAAATCCAGTTGGGGATAGTCATTCCCCCTATCAGTGCCCTTCCGCCTTTGCGGGCAATTCTCTGTTGATATCCTTAGATAAATTAGTGAGTTTAGGGCTGTTGAATGCACAAGATCTAGGACAGGCCCCCGACTTTCAGGATGAGCAAGTTGCATTTTCTCAAGTAAAAGAATATAAGGAATCCTTATTATACAAAGCTTTTGGGAAATTTAGGAAGAAAAGTATATCGCAGGATTATGAGCGGTTTTGTACGGCACATCATGGCTGGCTATCGGAATATGCTTTGTTTATGGCGCTAAAAACCTATTTTAAGGGGCAGCCATGGCACCTGTGGTCTAGAGAAGTTGCTTTGCGGGAACCGGCAGCGCTGAAGCAGTATAAAGAATTACTGGCGGATGATATTGACTATTATACTTTTTTGCAATTTATCTTCTTTAGCCAATGGGAGGAAGTAAAGAGGTATGCGAACCAGCAGCAGGTCAATATTATTGGTGATATACCTATTTTTGTGGCCCACGATAGTTGTGATGTCTGGGCAAATCAGCAGCTGTTTGATTTAGATGAAAATGGCAAGGCACAAACAGTGGCCGGGGTTCCACCCGATTATTTTAGTAAGACGGGTCAATTATGGGGTAATCCCCATTATCTCTGGGAAGAAATGGCCAAAGATGACTACCGCTGGTGGAGAGAACGGCTGCAAGTCTTATTTTCCTTAGTTGACATCGTCCGTGTAGATCATTTTCGCGGTTTTGAATCCTTTTGGGAAATTCCCGCTATAGCAGAAACTGCAGAGCAGGGGCAATGGGTAAAGGGACCGGGGGAGAGATTCTTTCGTATTTTGCAA
Source organism: Pelosinus fermentans JBW45 (assembly GCF_000271665.2). GTDB lineage: Bacteria > Bacillota > Negativicutes > DSM-13327 > DSM-13327 > Pelosinus > Pelosinus baikalensis. Next base: position 555,130 of record NZ_CP010978.1, read on the forward strand.
AAGCATTTAGGTCCATTGCCTATTATTGTAGAAGATTTGGGGATTATTACGCACGAAGTGGAAGATTTAAAATATGAACTTTCTTTCCCAGGAATTAAGGTGCTGCAGTTTTCTTTTTGTTATGATGAACAGGGGAAATGCATACCTTTTACTTGTGAAAAAAATACGGTTGTATATACAGGAACCCATGACAATGACACAACCAGCAGCTGGTATGAAAAACTGCTGACAGAAGACCTGACATTAGCAACATGTATACAGCAGGAAATTGGTCTGTCTGAGGAAGAGAGGATTGCGCCTTATTGGAGATTTATAGAATTTTTATATAGCACTAATGCGGATACTGCCATTGTTCCCATGCAAGATATTTTAGGGTTGTCCGGTATAGCCAGAATGAATCTTCCTGGTACGGTAAGTGGTACAAATTGGGCATGGCGGCTGGATAAGAAGCTGCTGACCAATGATATCAGCAAAGATCTGGCTGCACTCACAGAAAAATATGCAAGGTAATCATTGAAAAAAAAGATTATATAGAGGGGGAAAAATGTAAAAACTATTGACGAGAAGGAGGTTCAATAGTAGAATTAAATTAATACCGAACCGGTATAGTATTAATTATAAAAGGAGGTATGTACGTGCAGTTTAACCAAGCCACGGACTATGCTTTTCGCGTTATTATACATTTAGCAGAACTGCCTGAAGGAGAATTAGCCAATAGCCAGGCAATCGCTGAAGAGCAGAATATACCAATTGGATTTTTACAAAAGATTATGCGTTCTTTAGTAAAAGGAGAATTGGTAAAATCCTATCGAGGAGTGGACGGAGGCTTTGTTTTGGCAACGTCGGCTGAAAAGATCAGCCTTTTAGATGTAATTGAAGTAATGGAGGGACCTTTGGATTTGCAACGATGCTTAAAAGAAGAGTCTGCCTGCACGAAGGGGTGCAATGCAAAATGCCCCGTACATACTTCACTAGCTGTGATTCAAGCAAATTTTACAAAGGCTTTAAGTGAAGTCAATTTTGCTGGTTTGGTGGGAAAATATAAAGAGGAGAGGTAGGCGAAGAATATGGAAGAACTGCTTTTGGCACGATGGCAATTTGCCATTACGACAGTGTACCACTTTTTATTTGTGCCGTTGACATTAGGATTATCCGTATTGGTGGCCGTGATGGAAACCATGTATGTCAGAACAGGTAATGAAACCTATAAAACAATGACTAAATTTTGGGGTAAATTGTTTTTAGTTAATTTTATTATGGGTGTGGTAACTGGAATTGTTCAGGAATTTCATTTTGGTATGAATTGGGCTGAGTATTCTCGTTTTATGGGAGATATTTTTGGTGCGCCTTTAGCTTTAGAAGCCTTATCAGCGTTTTTCCTGGAATCGACTTTTTTAGGGTTATGGATCTTTGGCTGGGATCGATTATCTAAAAAGATGCATGTAACTTGTATGTGGCTAGTTGCCTTTGGCACTAATTTATCGGCTTTTTGGATTTTGGTAGCCAATTCCTTTATGCAGTCTCCAGTGGGGTACGCACTTCGCAATGGACGGGCAGAAATGACTGATTTTATACAGGTAATTACCAATCCATATGTATGGGGACAATTCCCACACACGGTTTTAGGAGGCTTAGTAACTGCTGGTGTATTTGTAACAGCTATTAGTGCTTATTATTTATTAGAAAAACGTCATTTGCCTGTGTTTAAACCTTCCATTAAAATTGGTTTGGCATGCATGTTGGTAAGCACATTGTTAGTAATGGGTACAGGACATTTACAAGCTCAATTTCTCGCTACAAAACAGCCTATGAAGATGGCAGCCATGGAGGCATTGTGGGAATCTGCTGATCCGGCACCTTTTGCAATTGCAGTAGTGGTGGATGAGAAAAACAAAAAGAATTCTTTTGAGATCGGTATCCCAGGTGCATTATCTTTTCTAGCTTATGATAAGTTTTCAGGAGAAATCAAAGGGATTAACGAATTGCAGGCAGCTGCGGAGAAAAAATATGGACCGGGTAACTACACGCCTAATATTGCACAATCCTTCTGGACATTTCGCATCATGGTACTATCTGGATTGTGGATGATGCTCGTGGCAGCATTAGGTGCGTTCTTCTTCTATAAGAAACGGTTGGAAGAGAATCCTTTTATTCTCAAGTTGCTATTGTGGAGCTTGCCTTTTCCTTATATTGCAAACTCGACAGGCTGGATTCTAACAGAAGGTGGAAGGCAACCTTGGATTGTGGTAGGTTTGCAAAAAGTAAGTGAGGGCGTGTCCACTAATGTAACCAGTACAGAAATCTGGATCTCGATGATTGGTTTTACGGTACTGTATGGAGTATTAGCGGCAGCGGCTGTTTACTTAGTACGTAAATTTATCTTAATTGGACCCATAGATGAAAAACCCGTTCTAAGTGTGCTGACGAAGACGAAGGAGGCGACATTATGGAACTAAATGTCTTGTGGTTTATCTTAGTAGGAGTCCTATTTACCGGCTTTTTTTTCCTGGAAGGTTTTGATTATGGTGTGGGTATGCTCTTGCCCTTCATTGGGAAAAATGATGTAGAACGACGAATTGTAATTAATACCATAGGTCCATTTTGGGATGGCAATGAAGTATGGATGATTACTGCAGGCGGAGCCTTATTTGCAGCCTTTCCTCATGTTTATGCTACTATGTTTAGCGGATTTTACATGGCGTTGTTTTTGATGTTGGTAGCGTTGATTCTGCGGGGTGTAGCCATTGAGTTTCGCAGTAAGGATGAAAGCTCTGCGTGGCGCAGTACGTGGGATTGGATGATCTTTATTGGGAGTACTCTACCAGCACTGCTTTGGGGTGTCGCCGTTACGAATTTGATTCAGGGGATACCCATTAATGGGAAGATGCAGTATGCTGGAACATTCTTTGATTTATTGAGTCCTTATACCTTAGTAGGCGGGATTGCCTTTTTATTAGTATTTTTATTCCATGGAGCATTGTTTCTGACTCTTCGGGTGGAGGGAGAACTCATTGAACGATCCCGTAAAGCAGCGGTGAAAATTGGATTGCTTGCAGCTTTGGTTTTTTTGAGTCTTGTAGGTTTAACTTACACAAATACGGATTTATTTAAAAGTGGATTAGCCAGCAGTGCCTTATGGGGGGCAGTAGTAGTCTTTGTCGCCGGTTACGTTCTGCTTTGGTTAAAAAGATTTGGTTGGGCTTTTGCCATGAGTGGATTGGCGATTGCTTTTACGACGATAGCCTTCTTTAGCGGTTTATTTCCCCGTATTATGGTGTCCAGTTTAGATCCAATGTGGAGTTTAACCATTTATAATGCCGCTTCTAGTGCGTATACTTTAAAGATTATGTCCTTTGCAGCCCTGGCCTTAGTGCCGATTGTATTGGCTTATCAGGGGTGGACCTATTGGGTATTTCGTAAACGGGTTACGGCGAAAGAGTTAGAATATTAATCATGAATAAGGGCAGCTGGCAAGCTGCCCTTATTCATTAATTTAAATCAAGCTTCTTCTTTGTTAAAATATTGTGTATATTTTGTAGACTTATGGTATAGTGATAATAGGAATCTTTGTTTCATTTTAAAAAGGGGGCGATGGTATGGTAATGAAAATTGTAGAGAGTGATATTGCAAAACTTCCCGATAATTATAGGGATTTTTATCATGATGTTATAAAATTTATCCCTAGGGAACGAGTTTTTGTTGACCCGATTCGCACATTAGCATATGGTGCTGACGCTAGTTTTTACAGCATGCTTCCAAAAATCGTAATTAAGATAAAAAATGCAGAAGAAATGTCCAATATTTTAAGAAAGGCCAATAAGGTGAAAATTCCTGTGACTTTTCGTGCAGCAGGGACAAGTTTATCTGGACAGTCCATTACGGATTCTGTGCTTTTAGTTGCTACAGAAGGGTGGCATAATTACTCCATTAGTTCTGATGGTGAATCCATTGCCCTAGAGCCAGGGATTATTGGTTCTGAAGCCAATGCATATTTAAAATCCTATTCCCGAAAAATTGGACCGGATCCCGCAACGATTAACAATGCTATGATTGGTGGCATTGCAGCCAATAATGCCAGTGGCATGTGCTGTGGTACGGCTGATAATAGCTATAAGACAGTTGAGAGCATGAAACTTATTTTTGCAGATGGTTCAGTGCTGGATACGGCAAGCGCAGCTTCACGAGAAGAATTTAAAAAAAATAATCCTTCCATTATAGAGGAACTTGAAAAAATCCGTGATGAAATTAATGCAGACGCAGAGCTAACACAGCTTATTAAGCGTAAATATAAAATTAAAAATACCACTGGATATGGCCTGAACTCTTTTGTCGACTATTCAGACCCTTTTGATATTATTAATCATTTAATGATCGGCTCAGAAGGGACACTGGGTTTTATTACTGAAATAACCTATAAAACGGTCATTGAACATGAGCATAAAGCTTCTGCATTAATGATTTTCCCTGATATGAATACCACCTGTCTGGCAGTAATGGAACTTGACCGTGAGCTGGTCGCTGCTGCTGAACTGATGGATCGTGCATCCCTTCGTTCTGTAGAGGATGAACCAGGAATGCCAGATTATTTAAAAACATTATCACCGGATGCAGCTTCTTTATTGGTGGAAGTACGGGCAGGAGATAAGGCTGCCTTAAATCAGTTAATTGAAGATGTAAAAGCACGCTTAGCGCATCTTCCTACTGTATTGCCAATTACTTTTACGGATGTTAAAGCAGAGTATGAAGTTTTATGGCATATTCGTAAAGGGATTTTCCCTGCCGTTGGCGGTATGAGGAGACCGGGCACTTCTGTTATTATTGAGGATGTGGCTTTCCCGAAAGAAAGAATGGCTGAAGCTGTGCTAGAACTGCGTAATATTATGAATAAATATAACTATGATGACGGCATCATTTATGGACATGCTTTAGATGGCAATGTGCATTTTGTTGTAACACAAACCTTTAAAAATCAAGAAGAAATTGAACGCTATCAATCCTTAATCAAAGATGTTTGCGATATGGTAGTCAATGAGTATGGCGGATCGCTAAAGGCAGAGCATGGTACAGGCCGTAACATGGCACCATTTGTGGAAATGGAATGGGGCAAAACGGCTTATAGTTATATGCGCAAATTGAAAAAGGTATTTGATGCTGATAGTACCTTAAATCCAGATGTCATCATTACGGACAATCAATTGCTTTACATTCAGAACTTGAAGCCCATGGCTCAGGCTCATGAGATCATTGATAAATGCATTGAATGCGGTTTTTGTGAAATTAATTGTCCTTCTAAGAACCTTACAGCTACACCTAGACAGCGTATTGTGGTGCAGCGTGAAATTGCCAGATTGCGCCAAACTGGTGAAGACCCAGAACGGCTGCGTCGCTTAGAAGAAGATTATGCCTATTTTGGTGATGAAACCTGTGCTACAGACGGATTGTGCTCTACCACCTGTCCTGTGGGCATTAATACAGGAGAGCATACGAAGCATTATCGGGCCCAATTAATGGGAGATAACGGAAAATCCATTGGACGTTTCATTACTAAGAATTTTGCCGGTGTAACAACTATGGCACGTTTGGGACTATCTAGTGCTAAAATAGCACACTCCGTACTCGGTACTTCTTTAATGGGCGGTATTGCTGGTGGACTTCATTCCATCAGCGGTCATAAAGTGCCTTTATGGAATCCTTGGATGGCAGGACCTGGTCAGACTCCTGATCCATCCCGTTCCCAAAAAGGTGTGGCTGGGCGTAAAGTGGTATATTTTCCAAGTTGTGTGAGTCGTACTATGGGGGGCGCTGCTCCTGGGGATCGGGATAAACGTCAGCTTAGTCAAGTGATGATTCAATTGATGGAAAAAGCCGGCTATGAAGTCATTTTCCCTCGCGAGATGGATAAGCTGTGCTGCGGTATGCCTTTTGAAAGTAAAGGGCTATTTGAGTCGGCTGATAAGATGAGCAGTGAATTGGAAAAAGAATTATTAGTTGTGAGCAACAATGGAGAGTATCCTATTGTTTGTGATACAAGTCCTTGTATTTATCGTATGCGAAAAGTAATGGACAAGAAGCTGAAAATGTATGAACCCGTAGAATTTATCCACGATTACCTGTTTGACTTGCTGGAATTCAAACAACAGCCGGAAACCATTGCTGTACACGTAACTTGTAGTTCAACTAAATTAGGGCTGAAAGAGAAGTTTAAGAAATTAGCAGAAGCTTGTGCGACGAAGGTGGTCATGCCAGAGAGGGTTAGATGTTGTGGATTTGCTGGTGATAAGGGCTTTGAAGTACCAGAATTAAATGAATCTGCTCTAGCTGAACTCAAAGACAGCTTACCTGCGGATTGTACTTCTGGCTATTCCAATAGCCGTACTTGCGAAATGGGCCTAGCTCATCGCAGCGGTCTTAGCTATCAATCCATGGTATTCTTGGTTGATCGTTGTACAGTAGCAAAATAACAAGTACGTCAGTACAATAATATGGAGTTTCAAAAAGTTATGCTTCCTATTAAACAGTAGGAAGCATAACTTTTGTTACTATTAAAATTCTATGAACCACAAAGGCACAATGCCGCTGATGCGGCATTGTGCCTTTGTGGTTCCATTCATTTTAAATGTTTTGCGCCAAGAGCAGGGATAGAATGATTGAACCGCAGAGGAGCAGAGTGCGCTGAGGGGATTCTCTACCATTATTAATGATGTTTTCTCTGGCTCTCTGCGTCTCTACGGTTAAAATGTTTAAAAAATCAAATAGAAGTAGGATAATTTTTTTGCAGAGAGAGGAACGCTTAGAGCGAATCGTGAATATATTGATGAATATACGAGAAATGTAGAAGATATTGGAGTCTGATGTAATTGGATGACATGGAACAGGGGTATTCCCGGTTACTAAAGAAAAAGCAGAAAAAAGCGATTCAATTATCCAAGCAAATTGCTTTCGTGCAATATACTATAGCTATAGTGATTAGTTTGTCTATCCTATTATGCCTAGTGTGGTTAGGGTGGCAGTATGAAGGCACTCGTGTGACAGTTGCAAAATCATCTGGGCATCAAGTAATTACTTCTCAGCAGCCTGTGGCAGGACCTAGTTATTTACAGGCATTCCCGATGGTCGATGGGGTGGCAGGAGCTTCAGCAACCTTAAAAGGAGCTTTGCCAGCTTGCCGAATTGTCATTAATTTACCTAGTCGCACTCTTGATTTTTATAATGAAAATCAGTTAGTAAAAACCTATCCTGTAGCGATTGGTAAACCTGCTACACCGACACCCATTGGCAGTTTTACGATTCGATATAAAGAGATAAACCCTTGGTGGTATCCTCCTAGAAGTAAGAAGGTTGTACCTTCTGGTCCCGATAATCCTTTGGGATATCGTTGGATGGAGTTTGCCCCTTTATACGGTATTCACGGCACGAATGAACCGTGGGCAATCGGAGGCTGGGTTTCAAACGGTTGTGTCCGCATGGCTGAACCTGATGTGGAAGAATTATTTGAAGCTGTTCCCAAAGGGACCGGCGTATACATACAGTATGATTTGGTGAGAATAGAAAAAAATCTCATGGGGGAAGTTTCCATAGGGATCTATCCTGATATATACGGTTTAAAAAGACAGCCTGTCACAGTTCTTGAGATCGAACATAAGCTGCTTGAGGCTGGTATGCCTAACTTCGTCGACGCCAGTATCCTGCAAGGTATAATTGTTCAGCGTAAGGGTCAGCAAAATCCTTTGTTTCAAGTACATAATTTCAAAGTGAATGGAGTACTTCTGCCAGATCCGATTATTGCCAGTCAGGGACAAAACTTTGTTCCAATTTGGGCAGTAGCGAATTTTTTTCACACGGATGTAGTATGGGATGAACAGCAGCAGTTGGTATATAGTCATCAGCAGGTTGTGCCTGGTTTTGTAAAAGGACAGATTCTCTATGTAACCCAACAAGATGTACAGTCTTTGTTTGGTGGTATGTGGCTTTGGAAAGAGATTGATAATTGCTGGGAGTTATCGGCTTTTGCAATTGGAAAGGGCAGCTCAGCAAGGCAGCTGAAATAAAAATATTGCATGTTAGGAAAAAGCTCGTTATTATAGAATAAGATAGTTATTGCGCTGACAATCCTTTGGCCTGTGAAAAGAAACTACTAAGGCAGCATGATGACATGCTGCCTTTTTCCAGTAAGTAAATAAAGTAAAAGTGAACCACAAAGGCACAATGCCGCTGCTGCGGCACACAAAGGGGACACAAAAATATAAAAAAGTCCTTTGTGTCCTTTGCGTCTTTGTGGTTCCTTTTTGTTTTATATGTTTTAAAGGATACATTAGCGTTTTCTTATAAAAGACAAGCTTATGGTGAACCGATTTTTTTTAGCAGATATAGAAGGACGGGAGTATACGTATGGTTGATAAACGACTTATGAATCAGCTGAAACAGCATCGACGGCAGTTTTCTGTATTGGTTGGCCTAGGGCTGGGTGGTGGGGTGCTCGCTGTATTGCAGGCTGATTTTATGGCTAAAATTATAAATGGTGTTTTTTTAGCCCAATTGGATTGGGCAGGAGTCAGCCAGTGGATGGCTGCTTTATTTGTTGTAATGACTATGCGCAGCATATTTGTTTGGTTAATTGAAGTGACGGCCCATTCTTTGGCTGCTTATATAAAAAAGTCTATGCGGCAAAGGATCTTGACTTCGCTTTTTGCTTTAGGACCCATGTATATCCGAAGGCAGCAAACAGGAGAATTAATTAATGTGCTGGTGGAGGGAGTAGAAAATCTGGAGCCTTATTTTGCGAAGTTTCTGCCCCAATTATTTACGGCCGTTATCGTTCCTATCGTTGTGTTGTCAGTAGTATTCCCTCTTGATATGACTACAGCTATTATTTTATTGCTGACTGCGCCGCTGATTCCTGTCTTTATGATACTTATAGGACGCACAGCAGAGCAGGTGAATAAGCGTCAGTGGGAGACCTTATCTCGTCTGAGTGCTCATTTCCTGGATGTGCTGCAGGGCTTGACTGTGTTAAAAATTTTTGGACGCAGTATTGAGCAGATACAGGTCATTCATCGTATGAGTTCAGAGTTTCGAGATAAGACTCTTGGCGTGTTAAAAATTGCGTTCTTATCGGCTTTGGTGTTAGAGTTAGTCGCAACGATTAGTACGGCCTTAGTGGCTGTAACTATAGGACTGAAGCTGCTGTATTATAAGATGGAGTTCAACCAAGCTTTTTTCTTATTGCTCTTGGCTCCTGAGTTTTACTTGCCTTTGCGTCAATTAGGTACTCATTTTCATGCAGGAATGGCTGGAAGTGCAGCAGCAGAACGAATCTTTGGAATTTTATCCTTGCCTAAAAGCCGAGATGTGAAGGGGAGGACGATCTCTCTGCCACGGCAGCAGCAAGTGAGTATTGCCTTTGAAAATGTACATTATGCTTATGACAATAGGGAGCGCCCAGCATTAAATGGCGTATCTTTTGCAATAGAGCCAGGAGAGACCGTGGCTTTAGTCGGAGCCAGCGGTTCTGGAAAAAGTACGATTGCCAGTTTATTATTAGCATTTATGCACCCTGATGAAGGGCATATCACAGTCAATGGTATGAATTTGACCGATATAAAACTAGAAGACTGGTTATGCCAGGTTGCTTTTGTGCCTCAGTCCCCCCATTTATTTTATAAATCAGTGGCGGATAACATTCGATTAGGGCGAGAAGATGCTAGCTTAGAGACGATCATGCAAGCGGCAAAAAATGCTGGTGCTCATGAGTTTATTATGGGATTGCCAGAAGGCTATGATACTCTGGTGGGAGAAGGCGGACATGGATTAAGCGGCGGAGAGTGTAAACGTTTAGCCATTGCCAGGGCATTTTTGCAGGATGCTCCTTTTTTACTGTTAGATGAAGCGACTGCAGGCCTAGATCCGCAAAGTGAAGCTGTAATTGATGAAGCGTTAAGCAGACTGATGCAAAAGCGTACCGTATTAATTATTGCTCATCGACTGAGTACTGTGTACAAAGCTCATTGTATCGTGGTGCTTCATGACGGAAAACAGGCTGAAGCTGGATCCCATGAGGAATTAATGAAGAATCAGGGTTTATATTCTCAGCTGGTGTTGGCCTTTAGAGGTGGAAAATGAGTATATTCCTACGTTTATTGCAGATTATGGGTTCTTCTTGGCGGACAATGGTGATGGCGGGTCTCTTCGGTTTTTTTACCGTTGGGAGTAATATTGGATTGATGGCAGCATCAGCATATTTGATTTCTGGTGCAGCTTTGCATCCTTCCATTACAGAGTTATCCATTGCCATTGTGGGAGTGCGTTTTTTTGGAATCGCCCGGGCGGTTTTTCGTTATTTAGAGCGTTATGTTTCGCATGATGCTACATTTCGTTTATTAGGTACTGTACGTGTATGGTTTTATACAAAATTAGAAACCTTAGCGCCAGCTCGACTTTTGGAGTGGAGGAGCGGTGAGCTTTTTAGTGCTATCGTTGGTGATGTGGAGACGTTAAAGGAATTTTACCTTCGGGTGTTGGCTCCCCCTTTCATTGCACTATTGGTGATAGTTGGCACATGTTTGTTTCTGGCACAATTTAATTTGGTCTTTGTGTATGTACTAATCGGCGGAGCGATATTCCTTGGGGTACTCTTGCCCCTGGCAGTTTCTCGGGCACAAAAATCCTTGGCAGAGGAGTTAGTTGCTGCGCGGATGCAGATGAAAGCCCAATTGGTGGATAGCATTACAGGAATTGTGGAGCTTGCCGCTTTTGGTCAGACTCACCGCCAAGCGCAGTATATTTCTGAACTTGACGAAGAATTGGCAGGGATTCAAGGCAAAGTGGTGAATCAGGCAGGGGTGATCGATGCCCTGGGATTATTCATCGTAAATGCTACAGTGTGGCTAGTCCTATGGTTTGCGATACCATTAGTACACGGTGGTCAGTTGGAGGGTATTTATTTAGCAGTTGTAGCCCTAACGGTGCAAAGCAGCTTTGAGGCTGTGCTGCCGCTGCCATTGGCAGTACACTTTTTGGCTGAAAGCATGGCAGCCGCCAGGCGGCTGTTTGGAATTGTCGATCGGGTGCCGACGGTTATTGAACAGAGCGAAGGTATTTTAACCGGGACGGATGCGACGATTACAGTGAAAGACTTGAGTTTTAGTTATCGTGCAAATGGAGCGGCAGTCTTGCGTAACATTTCCTTTACCGTTGCTTCTGGGAAAAGTGTGGCGATTGTTGGTCCAAGCGGGGCGGGAAAAAGTACATTACTGTACGTTTTGCTGCGCTTTTGGGAGTATGAAGAAGGAAGCATTCTCCTTGGCAATCATGAGTTGAAAAAGTATCAGTCCCAAAATCTACGGACTATGTTTAGTGTAGTATCCCAGCAAAGCCATATGTTTAATGCCAGTATTCGGGATAATATTTTACTGGCAAAACCTGATGCCAGCGAAGCAGAGTTTGAGCAAGTAATAGAGAATTCAGAGCTGACTGAGCTGCTGCAATCTCTGCCGCAAGGTTCGGATACCATGGTGGGCCAGAATGGTTATGCTTTATCTGGAGGGCAGCGTCAGCGCATTGCTATTGCCCGGGCTTTACTGCGAAATGCTCCCATTCTCATTTTAGATGAACCAACTGTTGGGCTTGATTCTTTAACAGAAGAGGCTGTTATGGAAACTCTTGCCAAGTTAATGGCAGGGCGTACTACGATTTTAATCACCCATCGCTTGACAGGTCTTAAGCATATGGATACTATTTTTGTGCTTGAGGCTGGAAGGATTATTGAGCAGGGGACGCAGGAAGAATTATTGGAAAATGCAGGTTTATTTTATCAGTTATGGCATTTACAGCATGATGTGGTATAATTATAGGTACCTGTAAAATAAGGGGTACTACTACGAAATCGCTTATTTGTTACCATTTTGTTACCGAAAAACGATAAAAATATTAGAGATTGTCCATAAGTTTATTGAACTTATGGGCGGCCTCTTTTTTCATGTATTTGGTTATATGTAATATACTCTCTTAGTTGTGTCGTCACTAATATGCCCTAATCGCTGCATGATCTCTTCGAGGCTAACACCTGCTTCTGCCAGCACGTTAATAAATATGCACAAAAAATGCCGCCGTACTCTTATGAGTTTGGCGGCATTTTTTCTTTACGTAAACATTTTAGTATAATATCAGCTTTATTTAGATTTATTTTGACTAAATAAAAAGGATTATTCCATTTATTGGAGAAATAATCATGTTAAATGGAGTATATTGTATTTAAAGTAAGATTATAACAGATTATTGATAAAAGGAGGAAAACGATATTGCAGAAAAAAACATTTATTTTGTTGTCAGTATACTTGTTACTTGTTTCAATAATAATAGGAGGTTGTACCACTATGGAGCCCAAAAAGGTAACGACAACTAACAAATATCCAGAGAAACCCATTACGATAATTGTTCCTTTTAGTGCCGGTGGAGGAATGGATCTGATAGCCCGAGCGATGGAAAAGACAGCTTCTACGAATTTAGGACAGCCTTTAATTGTTATTAACAAACCTGGAGGTGGCGGCACTATCGGTTGGAATGAATTAGCTAGTGCTACTCCTGATGGATACACAATCGGTATTACTGGCGTTGAAGTCATATTACAACCATTATATGGTTCGACCAAATACCATTATCCTACTGCTTTAGAGCCGCTTGTACAGGTTTCCTCCAACCCATTTGTATTGGTAGTGCAGGCTAATCAACCGTGGAAAAATGTTGATGATTTAGTCAGGTATGCTCAACAGCATCCGGGACAATTGAAATTTGGTAACGCTGGTACAGGCACGTTGTCTCATGTATACAGCGAACTGTTTGCCCACGATGTCGGTATTACGACGGATCCAGTTCCCTTCCGGGGGGCATCAGAGTCTTTGATAGCTTTGCTTGGTGGACATATTCAGGCTTTTTTTGCTAACCCAGCAATAATCGAAGAGCATGTAAAAAATGGCACACTTAGAGTGTTGGCAGTGACAGCTGAACAACGTATGACAGACCCTGTATTTGCGGATGTGCCAACTTTCAAAGAACAAGGGCTGGACATTGTATTTAGTTATTGGATTGGAGTAGCTGCTCCTAAAGAAATGCCTATTGAGGTAAAAGCCAAGCTGGCCAATGGTTTAAAAGCTATAATTGTTGATCCCGAGTTTCAAAAAAATCTAGAAACTATTAGAGTGCAAGTTGACTATTTAAATCCCCGAGAATCCCAAAAGAAATGGCTGGATGATAATCAAAAATTATCCAAGATAGTACAAGAAACTGGTATTTTAGACCGAATTAAGGAGCAAAAAAAATAACTTAAATTTAGGAGAAATGCGCTGTCTATCTTTAATTAGGTGGACGGTGATTTTTTATTCAAACATATGTAAATAAGAAAGTCCCATTTACAGCATGATGTGGTATAATATTCTAGGCAAAGGTTATATATGATGCATTAAAATACTTGTATATTAATTGTTATGCAGTCAGAAATGCAATGTTAATTTTTAGTATACATAGATTGCTTATGATAGGAGATGGAGTAGGAAATATGCTAGAGGCCTTATTTTCTGTAGAAAAAAATTGCCCTATTTGTCAAGAAACATTTCAGGTAACACGGGTGCGATCCCGCTTGGTAATGATGAAGCAGGATTCGGACTTTTGTTCTTACTATAAAGATATTAATCCCTATTATTATAAAATCTGGATGTGTCCTCATTGTGGTTATGCAGCACAGGATAATTATTTTGAAGAAATTTTGCCTGCTGCGGCAGAGCGCATACAAGGATTTTTTGCAGATCGGAATATAAGAATTGATTTAAGCGGGACACGCAGCAGAGAACAGGGCATTGTGAGCCATCAATTAGCGATTGTTTGTGCTGAATTGGCATCCGTTCCTGCCAGCAGGTTGGCTGGACTGCATATGCGATTAGGCTGGCTATATCGAGAGGCTAAAGAGGTTGAGCAGGAACAAGCTACTTTGCTTAAGGCGGTTGATTATTATGAGCACGCTTTGGACAATGAAAATATGCCTGTGGGTCCAATGACGGAATTGACGATTACCTATTTGATTGGTGATTTGCTGCGTCGGACAGGTCATAGCGAGAGGGCTTTGCTGTATTTAAATAAAGTCGTTAGCAGTCCTAAAGCCAGGCAGGAAAAAAGGATTGCCGATTTAGCTCGGGATGCTTGGCAGGAAGTGCGTGCCCAAAGACGTGGGAAAGAGGAAAATGTGTAATCAGATGCAGAATTTTGTCACTAAAATGAAAAATAATGAAGTGGATGCAGCCAGTGTACAGTTCCAGAGAGTAAAACGTTAAAAACCGAGGATGGACTACGAAAATGTTTTCTGTAAAAATACACTTGACTTTCATAAGGTGATAAAATATAATATGTTTAAATTGATACATGAACATGAGGAAAGGGAAATTAAGTGTGCAGAATGTTCAGAGAGCCGACGGGTGGTGTAAGTCGGTCATTTTGACAGTTGGTTCCGCCCTGGAGTGGCTAATGATGAATTATGACGGGTGTCGCCCGATATAGCGATAAGAGTTGGCTATGTATGTAGCAATTTGGGTGGCAACGCGGGAATATCTCTCGTCCCTGGTGGGATGAGGGTTTTTTTTATATCTTTTTTTAAGATAACGTGTGTATTTATATTGAAAATGTATAACATTAGGATGATAATCATATGGAGGGAATGTAAATGAGAATATTAGTAAGTGATCCGGTTTCAGCGCAAGGGGTAGAACTATTACAAAAAGAATATGAGGTAGATGTTAAAATAAAACTACCGATTGAGGAGTTAATAAAAATTATTCCTCAGTATGATGCTTTAGTAGTACGCAGTGAGACAAAAGTAACTAAAGCGGTTATTGAGGCAGCGGCTAATTTAAAAGTAATTGGACGTGCTGGAGTAGGCGTTGATAATATTGATGTAGAGGCAGCTACCCAAAAAGGCATAATTGTACTTAATGCACCAGAAGGAAATACAATTGCAGCAACAGAACATACGATGGCAATGATGTTGGCGCTGGCGCGTAATGTTCCCCAAGCTCATGCCAGCCTGAAAAATGGACAGTGGCTGCGCAGCAAGCTGATGGGTGTGGAAATGCGTGGTAAAACATTAGGAATTCTAGGGCTGGGGCGTATTGGTTCAGGTGTGGCAAAACGAGCTTTAGCAATGGAAATGAATGTTGTAGCTTATGACCCTTTTATTAACGCAGAGCAGGCGAAGGCTATAGGTATTCAACTACTGGAACTGGATGAAATTTTCCCGTTGGCTGATTTCATCACGCTGCATTTGCCTTTTACCTCTGAAACGAAATATCTGTTAAACAAAGAGCGTTTTGCTAAAATGAAGCCCAGTGTACGGATTATAAACTGTGCACGAGGCGGCGTCATTCATGAAGGGGATTTGGCAGAGGCTATTGAACAAGGTATTGTAGCAGGTGCAGCAATTGATGTATTCGAAAAAGAACCCGTCAATCCGGAAAATCCGTTATTAAAGCTGGACCAGGTAATCGTGACTCCTCATTTGGGCGCCTCTACAGCAGAAGCACAAGTTGGTGTAGCGGTGGATGTAGCAAAAGGTATTATTGCAGCGCTGAAGGGGGAACCTATTGCTACGGCAGTAAATATGGCACCGATTCAGTCTCATGTGCTAGAGGTCATTCGTCCGTATTTTAACTTGGCAGAAAAAATGGGTTGTTTGGCCATTAATTTGGCCGAAGGACGTATAACAGCAGTTGATGTAGAATATAATGGGGAAATTAGTGAAGTCGATACAAAAATGCTGACCACAGCCATGATTAAAGGCTTGCTAAACTCCATTTTGACAGAACATATTAATTATGTGAATGCTCCAGGGGTTGCAAAATCTCGTGGCATTAAAATACGCGAAGTAAAAAGTAAAGAAACAGCTAATTTTGCTAATTTGATTACCGTACGAGTGTATACGGATAAGAAGACTCATGTTGTAGCAGGAACTTTGTTTGGACATGAAGAAGGCCGTATTGTAATGATTGATGGATACCGAGTGGATGTTGAGCCTCAGGGCTGGCTAATTGTGGGACTTCACTTGGATCGTCCAGGAATGATCGGTTATGTTGGTACCATTTTAGGTACTGATGGGATTAATATTAATAGTATGCAGGTAGGCCGTACAGAGGTTACAGGTACTAATATTATGGTGATGAGTGTAGATTCTGATGTACCAGCAGCTACTATGCTTAAAATAAAAGCTGTCGATGGAATCTTGGGAGCAAAAATGATTAACTTTTGTGTAATTTAGGAGGAAAAACTATGGCTAGTGTAAAACCTTTCCGCGGTCTTAGACCGGCACCCGAATTGGCAGATAAAGTTGTTTCTCTGCCCTATGATGTAATGGACTCTGCTGAGGCAAGAGCTATTACATCCAAAAATGAATTGAGTTTTTTACGAGTTACTAAATCGGAGGTGGACCTTGCCCTTGATGTGAATCCATACTCAGAAGAGGTATATCAAAAAGCCAATGAAAATCTTCAGGATTTTATAAATAAAGGAATTTTAATCCAGGATGAGAAACCTTGCTTTTATATTTACAAGCAGCAGATGGGAAGCCATACCCAGGTAGGATTAGTGGCAACGGTATCTGTTGTTGAATATAACAATAATATTATTAAGAAGCATGAATTGACCAGGCCGGATAAAGAACAGGATCGAGTCAATAATATTACAGCTACAGGGGCGCAGACAGGAGCTGTATTTATAACCTATAAAGCAAATGATCATATGAATGCTGTTATAGCCCAGGGAATGACAAAACAGCCAGTATATGATTTTGTTACCGAAGATGGAAATCGTCACACGCTCTACGTTGTGGATGACGCTGTTAAAATAAAGGCAATTGAACAGGCTTTTGCCCGTATTGAGTCCTTATATATTGCTGATGGACATCATCGTTCTGCTGCTGCTGCCAGGGTTTATGAAACCTATAAAGCAAATAATCCTGAGCATACTGGTGAAGAAGCATATACTAGGTTCCTAGCAGTCATTATTCCTCATACAATGACGAAGATTATGGATTATAATCGAGTTGTAAAAGATTTAAATGGATTAACAGAAGAGGCCTTTCTCAAAAAAATCCAAGAAAAATTTAGTATTGAACCGTGTACTCGAATCTCATGTAAAGCGGAATATCCTCATTATTTTGGTATGTATCTGAATAAAGCATGGTATAAATTAGTGGCGAAACCGGGCAGTTATGAGGAAACAGATCCCGTAGGGAAGCTGGATGTTAGTATCCTGCAGAGCAATCTGTTAGAGCCTATCTTGGGTATTGGGAATCTTCGTACGGATAAACGCATTGATTTCGTCGGAGGCATTCGTGGCATGGGAGAATTAGAGCGTTTAGTAGATAGTGGTGAATATGTTGTTGCTTTCTCCATGTTCCCGACGTCGACTAAGGATTTAATGGCAATTGCTGATGCTGACCAAATTATGCCGCCTAAGTCAACCTGGTTTGAGCCGAAACTTAGGGATGCAATCGCAGTACATTTGATAAATGGAGGAAACTAAAAGATGGCACAGCGTGTTTTTAATTTTAATGCAGGTCCAGCAGTACTGCCTTTAGAGGTGTTGGAAGAAGTACAAGGTGAATTACTCAACTATCAGGAAACGGGCATGTCTATTTTGGAAATTAGCCATCGCTCAAAAGCATATGAAGCGATTAATCGTCAAGCCGAAGCTAATCTGAAAGAACTGTTGGGCTTAGGAGATAATTATAGAGTCTTATTCTTGCAAGGGGGGGCGAGTACTCAATTTGCGATGATACCAATGAATTTCCTACCCCCAGGGCGGACCGCAGATTATATATTAACAGGCGCCTGGTCAGAGAAGGCCCTTAAAGAAGCCAAATTATTTGGTAACACTCATGTAGCAGCAACAACTGCCGAGGGCAACTATAAGCGCATTCCGAATCTGGATGAAATTCAGCTAAGTGACAATCCTGCCTATGTACATATTACTTCGAATAATACGATTTTTGGTACTCAATGGAAAACCCTGCCTTCCTTCGGTGAAGTACCATTGTTTGCCGATATGTCATCGGATATTTTGTATAAGCCCTTTGATGCAGAAAAATTTTCTTTAATTTATGCAGGAGCACAAAAGAACTTAGGTCCTTCCGGTGTTACCGTTGTTATTGCCCGTAGGGAGTTATTAGAGAATAATCCTAAAGATATTCCTACGATGCTGCGATACGAAACCCATGCTAAGAATGATTCCCTTTATAATACGCCACCGGCTTTTTCTGTGTATGTACTAAACTTAGTGCTGCAGTGGATTAAGAAGCAGGGCGGATTAGTGGGAATGCAAAAGCGTAATGAAGAAAAAGCGGCTTTGATTTATCATACGATTGACAATAGCAATGGTTTTTATAAAGGGCATGCACAAAAGGACAGTCGTTCTTTAATGAACATTACCTTCCGATTACCGAGTGAAGAGCTAGAGAAGACCTTTGCCAGTGAAGCTGAAAAGGCTGGTCTTGTCGGTCTTAAGGGGCATCGTTCTGTAGGCGGCTTACGGGCTTCCACGTATAATGCCATGACGGTAGAAGGCTGCCGGGTACTACAACAATTTATGTTGAATTTTCAGCAGAAAAACGGGTAAACTACAGGAAGAAAAGTTAGAAAGCGGGAGTACAGGTTAACTGTATCCCGCTTTTCATCTTATTCTTTTTATTCTGACGCTTGCTAATTTCCAATGTCGACCAGAGAAGGTGGAATCTCATTCCAAATATTTCAATGAGAGTGGCAGGATTATTCCCAGGAGATCGTGAAATAGTAATGAAAATAAGATAAACATTATTAAATAATAGAAAAAATTTATTATAGCTTACTTTGATGGCAAGTCTAATGAGGATTGATCTTGTTTAGGAGAATCAGGCAGAGAGATAATTTGGAGGGGGATACCTCCTGCAGTCGGTGCTAGGGTATTAAAAACTAAGGTGTAGATTAAGCCGAACAAGCCTGAGGTCAAACCTGCTAAAAGCGTGATAAAAGCTCCTCCAAGGAAGCCGAGAGAACTTCGATCCATAATGAAAAAGAGCAAACCGACAATACTTCCCGTACAAATACCACCAGCAAACATTAGATAAAAAACAGGTCTATAGCCAAGGCGAATCAGTTTATAATTGAACATACGATCAACTGCCTTTCGATCCGGGTTTTTCAGTATGAAATATAAGTAGGGCGGCAAAGAATCATCATAATTAACGCTTCAACCTGTTACTTAACCTACGCTCATAGTTATGTCATACTTTGCCTGTTTACGGCTGGATATAGTTGTTTTGGAGAATACCTATAAAATCTAGGAGGAATGAAAAATGTCTAATGAAATATTTGATATTGGGATTATTGGTGGGGGACCAGCGGGTCTATCGGCTGCTTTAACAGGGCGGATTCGCAATAAGAGTGTTGCTTTATTTGAGCATATGGATTTTAGCCTAAAATTGCAGAAAGCTCACATAGTGGATAATTATTTAGGAGTACCACAGGTTACAGGGCAAGGGATGATGCAGCAATTTGTAGCTCATTGTACTGCCCACAATCCCAGCATTATAAAGGAAAAAGTCGTGAATATTTTTCCGGGGGACGATTTTTTCACCTTACTGACACCTGGGGCAACGTATCAGGTGCGTACGGTGATTATTGCAACGGGTGTGGTAGCTACTACTTTGTTTCATGGTGAAAAGGAATTCTTAGGTAAAGGTGTAAGTTACTGCGCTACTTGCGATGGGATGATGTATAAAGGCAAAGATGTGGCTGTTATTTCCTACACCAGTGAAGGTGAGCATGAAGCGGAGTATTTAAGTGAACTATGTCGTACGGTCTATTATCTGCCTCAGTATAAAGATATGGCTCCATTGCGTTCTGGTATCAAAGTCATCCATGAGAAGCCCCAGACGATTTTAGGTGATGTAGTAGTAGAAAAATTGCAGATGGGCAAAGAGGAGCTAAACGTTCACGGAGTATTTATTATTCGCATGTCTGATCCAGTGGAAAATATACTTCCAGGTCTTGTTCTTGACGGTGAGGTTATCAAAGTAAATCGAGATATGTCTACAAGCATTCCAGGGGTGTTTGCGGCAGGCGATTGTACAGGAAAACCGTGGCAGATAGCCAAAGCTACAGGTGAAGGCTTAGTAGCGGTATTAAGTGCTATTACTTATTTAGGGAAAAAAGATAAATAGAGCAGTCTTAAGGTAAACCATAGGGTGACGTAACCAAATAAGGTGAAGACAATAGAAACCAGAGAAGTAAAACCAATATAACTAAAAAGTACACTGAATGTTATGACGATGAGTAACGCGGCAGTCTTGGATAAACCTGTGACTGCCGTTAATTTTGTAGTGCATCCATATAAGCATGCTAAGCCAGTGGTATACATGGCAGCGGCAAAGGTAAAGATGTAAGCTGCATGATGAACAATGTGCTGTGATCCTGCAATATGCAGCATGGGAATTTCATATTCTGGAGATAACGGATAGTGAATCATAACCACCAGGATGATTAAACCTGCTAATAATAATAGCAGCAAGCTGCCGATTATGCTTCCACTTATGCGGATAGAAGGCTCGGGAGTGCGGGCGCCTAGAGGAACTAATAGGGTAGCACTCATAACTAAGTTGTAAGAAAGATAGAGTAAGCTAGAGAGCAGCCAATGAGAAGTTGATATGTTGATGGTTGCTGATGAAATATGCAGCATTGTAAAATTCCAGTCATGATAAGACAGCGAGTACATAGCGACAAAGCTTGTAATAGCTGCCAGCAGTGGTGTAATAATGAGATTTGCTGTGGCGATACCGTTAATACCCCAGAGTGTTGTGAGTAATAGGATCAAGGTCATAATGCCAATACCCAAACCGTAAGGCAGGTGCAGGGTATCTCGAAATAACGTGCCGTTTCCTGCTAGCATAACCGTTAGAACACCAAAGAGGGACAAGGTAATGATACAATCTAATACAGTACCAATTTTTTCCCCGCATGCATAGTATAATAATTGATGATAACTGGTAGCTTTAATGGTATAACTGATCTTTAGAATCGTAATACCGAGCCAGGCAAATAAAATAATTGTGAACAATAGACCAACCAATCCCATACTGCCGTAGACGACGAAAAACTGGGTAAGTTCTTGTCCGGAAGCAAATCCTGCTCCCATAATGGTTCCTGCATAGATAGCGGCAATTTTGGCTATCTTAAGTACATGATAGGACATTGCATCACTCCTTAGAACTTGGCAGTTCTCTTATTTTTTCTATGTAAAAACTTGGGATATTATGCAGGATATATTAAAAAAAAATTGAATTTTTCAATAGAGAATATATGGGTTATTATTAATTAGGAAGGATAAAATGCACTAAGAGGAGTTTGCTGTCAGATGAGAAAAGATATAGCGTATCGAATCGCCCAAGCTATTCATGCGGGCCTATTTCATGGCGTACTTGTGATTGATAGTGAGTTTAGGTCAGTTTTTCTCAATCAGGCATTATGCGATATGTGGAAAGTGCAGCAGCAGGACGTCTTACATCATTCTGTGCTGGATCTTTTCTGTAATGGCAATGTGAAGAAATTCGGCGGTGCTTATCAAGGTCCTTTAATTGAAACGATGGTTACTGGGCGGGAAATAAGTGGCTGTGAAGTATATTTTAATATGCCTGGGAATAAGGAAGGTAAATGGTTTTTGGTCAATACTTTTATCTTGCGAGATGAAAGTGGGCAGCCAGAATATGCTCTAGGAAATTATATTGTAATTGATAAGTTCAAAGTGTTTGAAAATAAGCTGAATGCTGTGAATATGAATATTATTAAAGCCTTTTGCAAAGCAATTGGAGTGAGAGATATCTATACGATGCAGCATAGTGAAAATGTTGCTGCACTACTTGTCGGCTTAACTGAATACATGAGGTTATCTGATAGTGAGGTAACGATGGCTTATTTAGCAGGGATTGTGCATGATGTAGGTAAAATTGGTATTTCGGAAGAGATTTTAAATAAACCAGGTCGTTTGACAGAGGCAGAGTATGAAATTGTTAAACGCCATCCTTCCAAAGGGGCGGATATCTTGCAAGAGGTAGATGAATTCGCTACTTTGGCTCACATTGTTCGTCATCATCATGAGCGATATGATGGAAAAGGTTACCCTAATGGATTACAGGAGGAAGAGATTCCTCAGATTAGTCGTATGCTGACAATCTGTGATGCTTATGATGCTATGACGAGTGTACGGTGTTACTGTAGTCCTCATAGTGTTGAGGAAGCCTTAGTTGAAATAAAAAAATGTGCTGGTGAACAGTTTGATCCGAAACTCAGCAGCATTTTTATTGATTTTATTCGAGAGTGTAATTCTGGGGATGGTATGAGACCTGCTTTACAATAAATAGTGAATATTGTAGAATATAATGGTATACGCTATTTATGTATAAGAACAGATTTATTCCGTTATGTATCGCATAGCAGTGTTGATGCGGAAAAATACTCTCGTTTCTGGATAGCAGGCGGGAGTTTTTTATTATTATCTCCGTGTTCTCTAGTTTTTATAGAGAATGCGTTACTATTTTTACTAGGAATAGGAGGAGGGTTTAGCATGCTTGATGTTAAATTTGTTAGGGACCATACAGAAGAAGTTCAGCAAGCCTTGGTAAAGCGTGGAATGAATCTTAGTTTAGATGAATTTTTAACCTTGGAAAAAGAACGCCGGGAGCTATTAGGGCAGGTAGAAACGCTTAAAAATACGCGTAATACTGTTTCTCTTGAAATCAGTCGCTTGAAAAAAGCAAAAGAAAATGCGGATAATTTAGTATCCCAGATGCGTCTGGTCGGTGACCAAATTACTGAATTGGATGGTAAGGTAAAAGAAGTAGAAGGAAAATTGCAGGCCATTATTATGGATATCCCAAACATACCTCATCAATCAGTCCCTGTCGGACGTGATGAAAAGGATAATGTAGAGGTACGCAATTGGGGAACTTTGCCTACATTTGTGCAGCCACCACTCCCTCACTGGGAAATTGGCGAGAAGCTTAATATTCTTGATTTTGAACGAGGCGGCAAGGTGACAGGCGCACGTTTTACTTTTTATCGAGGTCTAGGTGCCAGGCTAGAACGATCACTCATTAGTTTTATGCTGGATGTACATACGAGCGAACATGGTTACACTGAATTTTTCCCTCCTTTTATTGCGAATAAAGAGAGTATGACAGGTACGGGGCAGCTTCCTAAATTTGGCGAGGATATGTTTAAGTTAGAGGGGCTGGATTATTATTTGATCCCTACCGCTGAAGTTCCAATTACCAATTACCATCGTGGTGAAATTTTGGATGCTAAAGATTTACCTTTATACTATACTGCTTATAGTGCTTGTTTCCGCGCGGAGGCAGGAGCTGCCGGCCGCGATACTCGTGGATTAATTCGTCTTCATCAGTTTAATAAGGTGGAGATGGTGAAGTTCTCTTTACCTGAAAATTCCTATGAAGAGTTGGAGAAATTAACACATAATGCAGAACGTATTTTAGAACTATTAGGTCTGCCCTATCGCACGGTAGCTTTATGCAGTGGTGATATGGGATTCTCTTCTGCTAAGACCTATGATATTGAAGTATGGCTGCCTAGTTTCAATGCGTATCGGGAGATTTCATCTTGTTCCAATTTTGAGGATTTTCAAGGTCGTCGTGCGGATATTAAATTCCGTCGGGAAGCAAAGACTAAACCAGAGTTTGTACATACTCTCAATGGATCGGGCTTGGCAATTGGTCGTACCGTAGCTGCCATTTTAGAGAACTATCAGCAGGCTGACGGCTCTGTTATTGTACCAGAAGTGTTAAGAAAATATATGGGCGTTGATGTTATTGCTGCTAAGTAAATGCTACTGGGCAGAATAAAGCTTCTTTGCCTGCAGAAAAGACTTGGCATAAGCCAAGTCTTTTCTTTGTAAATAATCGTACTTTCCATTCTTTAAATTCGTACTTCGAAGTTGCCTTTTATTTTAGATGATGATTTGTTCTTTCTCTGTACAATTTTCTCAGGAGAAGGAGAAGGAGAGGCGGTTGCCGAGGAATTCATTAAATTCAGAAGATCCTGTGGACTGTCGGCGGAATAATTAAGAATGGTTCGCTGTTTTTTGTGAGTGTTCTTCCATAGGCGGAAGCAGGCAAGAGAAATGGCAATAAGTAATACAAGAGAAAAGAAGAATCCGAAGCCAAAAGGAGAAGGTTTATTCTTAGAGGTCGATACTGTGGGGGCGGAGGTGGTTTGGGATGAAGTTTCCCGATACGTTCCTAAAGATGGTTGTGCAGGAACAGGAGTGTTATCGGTAGAGGAGGGAGAGGCTGCCTTCTTTGTAGTTACAGGAGGCGGACTAGTCATTTTGCCTTCCGTTGGTGTCTTTACAGTTGTGGATTTATCGGCGTTAATAGAATTGGATGCGGGTGGCGATGCAGGCTGATCTGCAGCACTATTATCAGAAGATTTATGATTTACAGTGGGAGGCGTAGGAGGAGTTGGTCTCGTTGGCGGGGTTGGAGTTTGCATATCAAAGAAGCTCCTTTGTCATTCATATCTTACTCTATTGTACCAAATATCACCGAAGCTTGTATATCATTAAAGTTCATTGCCGATTAGGGTTTATTTTTTAGTCCCGCAATAATGGGTTTCCTTATAGGAATTATGTGGTATCTTGTCGAAGTATAAGACTTATTCTTAAAATAGAGCTACAGATGCTCCTATATAGAAATACAGAGAGTTAAAGAGCGGAGGTAAAGTGTTTTGAAATTAGAGTCGGGCATGTCTATTGCTCAAGAGATTGTTGCTTTAATTTATAATATAAGTGGGTACCCTGTTATGATTTGGGATCATAAGGGGGGGCTTCTTGCTGAGTCTGGTGCTTTGGAATTTCGAGAAATGTGCAAGCTCTCTGGTGATGAGCATACTAGAAGTTTACAGATGAACACATCTTGTGATTATATAGAGGAATTTATTTTTCTGGAGGATAACAAAAACGGTAAAATTGTGATTGGCAGTACTACTGATACTGCAAAAGTATTGATTGGGCTGGCAACTGAATTGGCTGTTCTTTTATGGCAGAAAAATAAGGCTTATCAAAAATTAAGTCATCAAATGGGAGAATATGAAACGCTGTTTAATTTGATCCCTGTACAGATTTGGTATAAAGATACAAATAATAAAATTATTCGTGTAAATAAACAGGTGGAAAAAGATATTGGTATTCCCATTCAGGATTTTGTAGGAAAATCGGCACAGGAATTTTTTCCTGTCTATTCGAAAAAATATTATGAGGATGATTTGGCGGTTTTACGCTCGGCTGAGCCTAAGCTAGGTATTTTGGAACAAATCAATCATGCTAATGGTGAGAATCGCTGGATCTATACAAGCAAGATCCCAACTAGGAATTGTGATGGGATTGTAACAGGACTTGTTGCTTTGGTAGTTGATATTACAGAAAGTAAGAAAATGGAAAAGCAAATGCCGATTTGGGCTAAGATATTTGAAAGCAGTGGCGAAGCAATTTCAGTCACCGATAAAGAGAATCGCTTTGTTGCCGTAAACCGCGCTTTTTCTTTAGCTACAGGCTATTCCTCTGATGAGGTCATTGGTAGAGAGCCTAGTCTTTTAAAGTCTGGTTGCCATGATAAGATCTTTTACCAAAACATGTGGGCGGCAATTATTCAAACAGGTTCTTGGGAAGGAGAGATTTGGGAGAAGCGAAAAGATGGTGTAATTTATTTAAAATGGTTACGAATTGATCAGATTAAAGATGAAGAAGGCAATTTGATTAATTACCTGGCACGATTTACCGATATGAGTGAGAAAAAGGCCGCCGAAGAGCGGATTCATTATTTGGCAAGGCATGATGCGTTAACAGGGCTGGCCAATCGGGAAGTGTTAGGCAAACAATTAGCAAAAGATATAGAAAGGGCTCGTCATAGCGGCAGCGGCGTAGGAGTTATTTCTCTTAATTTGGATCGGTTTAAAAATATCAATGATTCTTTAGGGCATAAAGTGGGGGATGAAGTCTTAAAGGAGCTCGCCGATCGGCTGGAGACCTGCTCTAAGAGAACAAGTCTAACAGCGCGTTTTGGTGGTGATACCTTTAATTTTATTGTACCAAAAATTTCTCGGAAAGAAGAGATTATAAAAGTAATTCATGAGGTCATGAGTGCTTTGGAAAGACCTCTCTTGCATGGTGGATTTGAGTTAATCATTACTGCAAGTATTGGCGTCAGTGTATATCCTGATGATGGAGATACGGCAGAAGTGCTAATTCGCAATGCTGATACAGCCATGCATAAGGTGAAGGATAATGGACGTAATTTTTATGAGTTCTTTGAAGCCAATATGAATGAATATGCATCGGAACGTCTTATGCTTGAAAATAATCTAAGGCGTGCGCTGGCAAGAGAAGAATTTGTTCTATTTTATCAACCTCAAGTGGACAGTAAAACAGAAGCTCTCATTGGAGTGGAAGCTCTGATCCGCTGGATGCGTCCTAATACTGAAATCGTACCGCCAGGAGATTTTATTCCAATTTTAGAAGAGACAGGCCTTATTATTCCCATTGGTAAATGGGTTTTGGCAGAAGCGTGCCGGCAGCATAAAGAGTGGATTCGAAATGGCTTACCGCCAATTCCTATCTCTGTAAACATTTCTGCCATTCAATTTCAGGAAAAGGAATTCTTGCCGATGCTTTCTAATATTATAAAAGAAAGTGGTATTGAACCAGGATATCTAGATCTGGAGCTAACAGAGAGCGTTGTCATGCGACAGCCGGAATTTGTTATCAAGCAGTTAGAGTTTATTAAAGAGATGGGAATCAATTTATCCTTAGATGATTTTGGAACTGGGTTTTCCAGTCTGAGTTATCTGCGCTATTTTCCTTTGGATCGGTTGAAAATTGACCAATCTTTTGTACGTGGTTTGTCGACGGACTTAGTTAATGAAGCAATCATTGAGGCGGTAGTGGCTTTAGGAAAGAGTTTGAAGATAAAAACCATTGCGGAGGGCGTTGAAACGAAACAAGAATTAGATTTTCTGCGAAAGCTTGAATGCGATGAGATACAGGGATATTATTTTTCGAAACCCTTGCCCAGTGATGATTTTATAAAATGGTTTACCAATCGGTAAAGAAAAGTCTCCCAAAGAGAAGACGTCTCGAGAGGATTTCGTTCTAGAATCAGAATTTATAAGTTTTGAGGGTGAAAAAATATAAGATGTGAACCACAAAGGCAAAATGCCGCTCTGCGGCACACAAAGGAGTGCACAAAAAAATATAAATAGAATCCCACTTTGTGTCCTTTGTGTCTTTGTGGTTCAAAAACGCCTATTTCTTCATTTTCAAATAATAAAAACCCTGCAATGAATGCAGGGGGATTTTACATAATAATGTATTGATTTTGAAATTACATGGCTAGGGCGGCAGGACTCGAACCTGCGGATGCGGGAATCAGAATCCCGTGCCTTACCAGCTTGGCGACGCCCCAATGAAATTTCCTATATGCATTATATACTATTTTCTTCAGAATAGCAAATCGTTTTCCCCTAGAAGGCTACTCTTTTTTATAATTATGTAGTGTAGCTGTTGATATCTTGTCAATGTTCTTTCTTCTTGGCAGAAAATCATTGCGGTAACTAGAAAGAATCGTGTAAAATAAGGGTTCAGGACAATTTAATCTGGAGCTAGATTGAATGAAACTTAATCACAGGTTTAAAATAGATGACAGGGAGAGTCGCATGAAATTATTTATTGCAGAGAAACCGAGTATGGCAGCAGAACTTGCAAAATGCCTGCCTGGCCCTCTCGTTCGCAAAGATGGATATATTGAAACCGGCGGCGGGGTCGTGACTTGGGTATTTGGTCACATTCTTCGCCAAGCAGAACCGGGAGAATATGATGAAAAGTATAAAAAATGGCGGGCTGCGGATTTACCCATTATTCCAGCAGAGTGGAAGCTGTTAGTGGCTGATTCTTGCATGAAGCAATTTAATATTATTAAGACTCTCATTGGTAAAGCCGCAGAAATTGTTCATGCAGGTGACCCGGATCGGGAGGGTCAATTGCTGGTGGATGAAGTATTAGGCTATACTCATAATGAAAAACCAGTCATGCGCATTCTTGTAAATGCACTGGATGAAAAAAGTATAAAAAAAGCACTTACGAATCTGCGCAGTAATCAGGATTTTTTTAATTTAAATCAGTCGGCTTTAGCTCGTTCGCGGGCTGATTGGCTTGTTGGGATGAACCTGTCTCGTGCGTTTACGTTAGCCGCCCAAAGCGCTGGTCACGACATTACATTACCCATCGGTCGGGTTAAGACTCCTACTCTTGCGTTGGTAGTAAGACGGGAGCGAGAAATAAAAAACTTTAAAGCAGCAGATTACTTTTTAATTAAGGCAGACATAAAACATGAGAATGGACCATTTAAAGCATCGTGGAAAGCAAAAGAAGAACAGCTAGGCAGGGATTCAGAAGGACGTTTAGTTGATCCTGTTATTGCACAAGCATTAATTGAGAAACTGGAAAAAGCCCAAGAGGACGTTTCTATCGTATCTTGTGATACCAATGAAAAAAAAGAACCCCAGCGCCTCCCCTTTTCTTTGTCGGCTCTACAGGTTCTGGCTGGGAAAAAGTACGGATATGATCCCCAGGCTGTTTTGACGGGGGTTCAGAATTTATATGAAAAGAAACTTACATCCTATCCTCGTTCAGATTGTGATTTTTTGCCTGAGTCTCAAAAAGCGGATGCCACGGTCATTCTGGCTAATTTACGCAATAGTCACCAGGAAGAGCTAGCAATCTGGTCAGGAAAGGCTGATATAAAAATTAAGAGCCGTGCCTGGAATGATAAAAAGATTACGGCTCATCATGCGATCATTCCTACGGAAGTACCCTGTAAAATTAACACATTACCAGAAATCGAAAGAAATTTATACTTCTTGATTGCTCAAGCCTATGTAGCGCAATTTTATCCTGTTCACGTGTATAATCAGACTCGCGCGGAGCTTGAATATGCAGGTGAAGATTTTGTTGCTAATGGCAGAGTTATCGTGACAATGGGCTGGAAAGAACTTTATGGCGGTGAAGTCAAAGAGGAAGAGGATGAAGATAGTAAGACTCTGCCTAATATGCAAAAAGGTGATAAGGCTGATTTTATCAGTGCTACGTTAGAAAAAAAGACAACAAAGCCGCCAGTGCGCTTTACCTCTAGTACACTGCTGCAGGCTATGAAGGAAATACATAAATATGTTAAGAATCCTGAATTGAAAAAACATCTTAAAGATGTTTCTGGAATTGGGACAGAGGCCACTCGGGCTTCTATTATAAAAGAACTGACAGTGCGGTCTTTTTTAGAAGAAAAGAAAAAATACCTGTATCCTACGGAGTCGGCTTATCTTCTCATTGATGCATTGCCGGAAGAATTAACCTATCCTGATTCCACAGCCATATGGGAGATTATCTTTAATCGTATGGTGGAAGGAAAGGCTGAGCTCAATAGTTTTATTGGTCAGCAGACCGAATTTATTACTAGCTTATGTTTAAAGGCCAAAGAAGTTCAAATTGAAAATAAAGATGCGAATGTAGTAAAGTGTCCAAGATGTAAGCAGGGTGTATTAAAACTGCGCAATGGCAAGAATGGAACCTTTTGGGGATGCTCCCGTTTTCCGGAGTGCCGGGGTACTTGTAATGACAAAGATGGACAGCCTCAGCTATAAAAAGACTCGATTTGAGAAAATAATAGTCGAATACAAACGATTTTCAAAGAATACTACCATTTTTGATCCTCATATGGTATTATTTTCTTATTGGCATAAGGAGGTAAACAGATGAAGTGGTTTCAGAAAAAGGCTGTTATACTGATGATATCCTTCTTGGGTTTAGGGATATGGCTGCCTGTCGTTCAGGCTGCACCTATACAAAATAGTGACCTCATAAAGGTAACCGTAAATATAACCATTGAGAATCCGGATTATTTCTGGAAGTATCCTTTTTTAGGAAAAGAAATTGATGGTATTCGAATTTCTGGCATGGGGCAAAGTTTTTTTATACAGCCAACCTCAAGCGGTGAAAGAGTTGAATTTGATGTACCTAAGAACTACCGATTAAAGATTGCTCTTGAATTACAAAATAATAATGAGACTGTAAAAGAAACTCGCTACTCTACAAAACGAGGCGTAGATGACAAGAAAAATACGCTGGAGATCCTTTTAAAAGCACCAGAACCTCAATCGATTATTCTTACTACAGCAGATTTCGAAGAAATACGGGGTAAATAAAAAGGTTGAAAAAGCAGTAATTTGATTCATAGATGATTTCCAAAAATCTTTTTTACTATATAGCGGATTCGTATATCTAGTTATATAGGGAGGTTCATATGAGAAAAGAAAGAGTATTATTGGTTGATGATGATGGTATAGCTCTATTAGTGCACAGTAAAATGCTGGAGCAGCATGCTGAAATTGTTACTGCGGCAAATGCGAATGAGGCGTTGGAAATTATAAAGAAAGATAAGGCGTTTGCTGTCATTATATCGGATCAATATATGCCCGATATGAACGGTGCCGAACTGCTGCAAATTGTAGGTGTTATGGTACCGAATATGGTTCGGATCATGATTACTGGTTTTGCAGATTTAGACGTTGCCATGCAAGCGGTGAACTTGGGAAATGTATTTCGGTTCTTGGTTAAGCCTTGCTGCCAAGAGGACTTAGTGCTGGCCCTTGCTGCTGGTCTTGAAAAATATCGACAATCTACAGGCGAGACGTCCCAAGAGGAGACTGCATTGACAGAACCATTAACAGAAAGAGAAAGAGAGGTTCTGCGCTTATTAGGCATTGGTTTTACCAGTGGAGAAATTGCCTTGGCTATGGGGATTACCATTGGTACCGTTAAAACTCATGTGCACCATATTTTTGGTAAATTAGCAGTGAATAACCGTATTAAGGCAGTGGCGAAAGCAAAAAGTATAGGACTTATATCAAGATAACATAAGGTTCTTGGAATATCTAAGAAAGATATTCCTATTTTATTTCATATTCGAACAATTTTGGTGAAACAATTTATTTCAAGTTATTGCAAAACTATATCTTTTGGCAGATGCGGTTTAGAAGTAAATCATCTATATTATGAATAAGTGGTAATCGTATTTGAGAAGGTGATTTTCATGGAACATATAAATTTGTCATTGATTCTATTGTTAATTATAGTCGGCATATCATATGCGATGTCCTTTTATACTTGGCGATATCGTTTTATATACGGATTATGGCTTTTTTGGAGTGTAGCTTTTATTGGTATTACATTACAAATTGTCGGTTTCTTATTATATGAAGGTTTAGATATTGCAATGATAAGTGCTAGTATCACCTTTTTATGTATTGTAGTTAGCTTTATTGCATTTAAGTTCTTTGAGATTGTTCCAGCCGCAAAAAGCTTAGCTGTTGAGAATATGGAGGATGGTATTCTCGTACTTGATACGAAGGATCGAATATTGGATATGAATGCCCAGTTGGAGAAAATCTTAGGCATTAAGAAAAGTAATGTTGTAGGGGCCGTTGTAGAAAGAATCGCATCAACGTGGCTAGTGCAAGCTATACAAGGCGAAAAGTTTCAAAAATACACGACGATGCTTCAGCAAGATGAGAGCTATTATGAAGTCAACTCTACGCCTTTGCAGCATCGGGGAAAAAATTTTGGCAGGGTGATTGTGCTCTGTGATGTTACCAGCCGTATGTTGGCGGAACAACGCTTTCAGCAATTATTGCAGTCAGAAGAAAAATTACTGCAAACGGAAGCCTTAGCTCATATGATGTTTAATCACCATCAAGCCATGATGATGATAATTGAAAGCAAGACGGGTCATATCTTAGAAGCCAATGCAGCAGCAGAAAATTTCTATGAATCCCCCTTAATTGGTTGTCTGATACAAGAATTTATTGAGTACCCTGATAAACGTGGAGAAAAGAATAGCAGTCAATATGCAAATGTTGGAGAGTATCAGTTTATGGCAAGGCACGCCTTAGCTTCAGGAGAAGTAAAAGATTTATCTGTGAATCTTACAACGAAAGTAATTGGCGAAATGGTATTATCTTTTTTGATTTTAGAAGATTTTACCGAAAAGATGCAACTGGAAAAAGCACTGCGGGAAGCAAAAGAGAAAGCTGAAAAAGCAAATCGGGCAAAGGATGATTTTCTAGCAATTATTAGCCATGAGCTTCGCACGCCGATGAATGGTATTTTAGGAATGGCGAAACTGGCGCTAGGGACAAAATTGCAGCCAGATCAACGGGAGTGCTTAGAATTGGTACAGGTTTCAGGGGAAAAACTGCTGGTTTTATTAAATGACTTACTTGATTTTTCAAAAGTTCGGGATGGAAAACTGGAATTAGAAAGTATTTGTTTCTCCCTGCGGGATGTAATGAGCGAATTTCATCGTATCTTAAGAATGAAAGCAAAGAAAAAGGGTTTGCAGTGTGTGATTCATATCGCCCATGATGTACCCGATGGATTGTGTGGTGATCCTCGGCGTCTGCAGCAAATTGTAATGAATTTAGCAGATAATGCGGTAAAGTTCACGAAGACCGGCTTAGTTTCAATTGCAGTGAATGTTAAGCAATACCTTGATAATCAGGTGAATTTATTATTTGTTGTACGGGATACGGGAATCGGGATTCCCCCAGAAAAAATTAATATTATTTTTCATAAATTTACCCAAGTCGACTCTTCTACCACGAGAAAATATGGCGGGACGGGCTTAGGACTTAGTATTGTGAAACACTTGGTAGAAATCATGGGTGGTAGAGTATGGGTAGAAAGCAGCATAGACAAAGGTAGTTCTTTTTATTTTACCGTTGCCTTCGAGGTTAGCCAAATGCCTTTGGGCAATCATCCATTAGAGCAACCCAAACAGTCCGAAAGTAGTAAAGAATTGGAACGTATTGAGAAGCTGCAAGTTTTATTAGTGGAGGATGAATTTATCAATCAAAAGGTAGCTGTTAAAATGCTGACCAATCAAGGTCACAATGTTACATTAGCCTCCAATGGAAAACAGGCGATAGAATTCTTTAATAAAGAGCAATTTGATATTATTTTTATGGACATACAAATGCCTGAGATGGATGGGGTACAAACGACAGCTGCGATTCGTGATCTAGAAGAACAATGGGCGGATGAACGGCATATTCCGATTGTGGCTATGACAGCTTATGCGATGAAGGGGGACCGGGAACGTTTGATGTCTTGCGGGATGGATGAATATATTAGTAAACCTCTAGATGCTGAGGTATTAAATAATGTAGTCAGAAAACTATTTTATGAGCGGTATGTGAATCCTGAGGGGCAAGAAGAAATGGGCGAGGAGCCGAGGGAAGTGGCAGCCAATCCCTACTTGGATCAGCTTTTGAGCATTTGTCAGGGTGATCTGGATACAGTGAAGGCTGTTATTAGCTGCTTTTTGGACAATGGTACGCAATATATGCGAAATATAGAGCAGGCTGTAAACGAAAAAAATGCCAGCCACTTGAAGCTTAGTGCTCATCGCTTAAAAGGTGCAGCAACGTATTTCGGAAATCAGACAGTTGTGGAATATGCAGCGCAACTAGAGCATATGGGAGATGTAGGTCAGCTTATTGATATTGAGCAGGTTTTTGTCAAATTGCAAGTAGCTGTCAAAGAATTGGAAGATGGGCTGCAGCAGGCATGGCGAGAATTACCCAATACAAAAGAATGAAAAAATACACGGCAGGGCCGTGTATTTTTTCATTCACTATATTAAAAGTATGTGTTTTCTCTGTCTGGTGTGGCTCATTAATTTTAGAACCCGTAGCATTTTAGTGATGTACGGAATCATTTGAAAAAACTTTAAGAATTTCAAAGTTAAGTCTTTGGGTTTCTAATATTGCAGTAATTTTTGCATCCATTCGATATAAAGTGGTGACAATATCATCTTGCTGATCCTCTGATAACAGATCAATGTTTGCGTGTAATTTTTGCAATTCTCCTGAAGTTAATTCTTCTAAGCTGTCAAGGCGCTTGTTGATATTCTCCATCGAAACTAATATTTTGTTTAGTATTTCTTCGTTCATATAATTCCCCTGTCTTTATCAATGATATAAATATATGTAATTTTTGGTTGACTTATTATACATTTTCCACTGCTGCTGCGTCAAGGTGTGTTATGGGATATCTTTAGGATCAAGGATAGCGCCAGGTCCTTCTTCTCCCGTGCGAATTCGCACTGCGTTTTCAATAGGATAGATAAAAATCTTACCGTCGCCGATTTTTCCCGTGGAGCAGACTTTCTTTACAGCTGCCACTACTTTTTCTACGGGAACTTTGCATACAACAATTTCTATCTTGATTCCAGCTAAAAGATTAATGTTATATTCTTTACCTCGGTATATTTCAGTATGACCTTTTTGTAGCCCGCAGCCAAATACTTGACTTACGGTCATACCTGTAACTCCGATTGCATTTAATGCTTCTTTCAATTCCTCCAGCTTGCCAGGACGGGTGATAATATCGATTTTGGTCATGATCGACATGGTGACTACCGCCTTTCATCATAATGTAAGAAGCAACGAAGTGAAGATGCTGCATATACTGATAATTAGCTATTTACGGTTAGATTCCTCCTGACCATTGGTAATAATGTATGGGGAAATTCAATATAATGCATAAAGTGAGGGACATTCAGGCAAGACTCTAAGATAGATTCCATATGTTAGTGAACATATATTAGAGTAACCACAAAGACGCAAAGGATACAAAGGGTTTTATTTACTTGTGCTCTCTGCGCCTCTGCGGTTCGGTTTGCTAAAGGACGTGTAGCGTTTTTTGTGCCGCGTATAGCAAGAAAGAACCTGACAGTAGAAACTGTCAGGTTCAAAAGGAGGATTATCGAAAAGAGGGAATGTTAGTAAACATGTATTAGGAGTTATCTTCTTGACGATCCATAATGGCAATGTCGCCTTCTTCGCCAGTGCGAATTCTAACGGCATTTTCAATGGGATAAACAAATATCTTACCATCGCCGATTTTACCGGTGCGACATACTTTTTTCACCGTTTCAATTACGGTTGTGACAGGAACTTCGCATACTACGATTTCCACTTTTATGCCAGCTAAAAGATTAATATTATATTCTTTACCACGGTATACTTCAGTATGACCTTTTTGCAAGCCGCAGCCAAATACCTGGCTTACTGTCATGCCCATTACACCAATGTCAGCCAAGGCTTCTTTTAACTCTTCCAATTTACCGGGGCGAGTCACTACATCAATTTTGGTTATTTTTCGCATGAAGGATTACCACCTTTCTGATTTAGTGAGATTTAGAATGTGAGGCTTGTAAAATTGAACTATTGATTGGTTCTGATTGACTGGCAACATGAGAAAAGCTTAGAGGAGAACCGGCAGTTATATCTTGATAACTATAACCCCGTTCACCGTGTTCTGCAATATCTAGGCCTATGTCTTCATGGTTTTCATCAGAACGTACTTGCATGAATACACTAATTACTTTTAATATCACAAAGGTCATAACAGCTGCAAAAACCCAGGTAACTGCAACGCCGAATAATTGAGTGAAAACAAGATCAGGATTGCCAAAAAA
Source organism: Pelosinus fermentans JBW45 (assembly GCF_000271665.2). GTDB lineage: Bacteria > Bacillota > Negativicutes > DSM-13327 > DSM-13327 > Pelosinus > Pelosinus baikalensis. The sequence continues at coordinate 590,792 of NZ_CP010978.1, forward strand.
TAATCCATCAGCGCCAGCTGGATTTACAGCTGTAGAGGCGAATAGACCTGTGGCGATTGCACCCCAAGTACCGCCAATTCCGTGAACACCAAAAGCATCAAGAGCATCATCATAACCAAGTTTTGCTTTTAAAATACTAACAGCAAAGAAACAGATTGCACCGCCAGCTAAACCGATCACAATAGCAGGTATTACACTAACAAAACCTGCAGCAGGAGTGATTGCCACAAGACCGGCCACACAACCGCTCGCTGCGCCTAGTATAGTGGGTTTGCCATGGTAGAGCCATTCGGTTAAAACCCAAGCGAGTGTAGCAGCAGCTGCAGCTACGTGAGTAACAACGAAAGCGCTGACTGCTAAGCCATTGGCTGACAATGCACTTCCGGCATTAAAGCCGAACCAGCCAAACCAGAGAAGAGAAGCACCGATAAGGGTCATAGGCAAATGGTGAGGCAGCATAATTTCCGTGCCGTATCCCTTGCGTTTGCCAATAAATAAAGCAACTACTAAACCAGAAATACCTGAGGAAATATGAACAACCGTTCCGCCGGCGAAATCCAAGATGCCCATTTCCCGCATCCAGCCACCGACACCCCATACCCAGTGTGCAAGAGGGTCATACACAACGGTGGCCCAAATGACAATAAATACAGCGAAAGCGGAGAACCTCATACGTTCAGCAAAGGAACCTGTAATTAAAGCAGCTGTAATAATGGCGAACATACATTGAAAAACCATAAAAAGCAGATGGGGTATCGTTGCAGCATAGTCGGCATTTGGTAATTGACCTACATCGTTTAAGCCGAACCAGGCTAAGCTGCCGATGATATGGTTGATATCAGGTCCAAAAGAGAGAGAGTAGCCCCATAGTACCCATTGTACAGTAATAAGTCCGATGATAAAAAAACTTTGCATAAGAGTGCTCAGTACGTTTTTAGTTCTTACCATACCACCATAAAATAAGGCTAAACCAGGTGTCATAAGCATTACCAGTGCAGCACTTAACAGAATAAAAGTGGTATCACCTGTGTCGATGGTAGCAACCTCGGTAGCTGCTTCTACGCCTTCTGCGAAGGCTGTTCCGAGACTAAGCAGCATCATAAGGACAGAAGTGCTCATAATAGTCAATAGCTTTTTCATGTTAAAACCTCCCATGATTAATTAGATCGTAAGATATAGTATTTTATACTTTTGGGCAAATAAAAAAGCGTCTAAAGGTGGTGAGACCTTTAGGACGCCATTGTCCCTAATAGACAGAAAAAACCTCCGCGAGTACTTTGCGAAGGCGTCATTGCCTATTTCGTATAAAATTTTATAAATGAATTATATCAATGTTTTATAATCATGTCAATAAAGAAACGCAAAATAAAAATCCGAACAAAAATAATATATTTCTATATAAAATTCGATAAAAATAGGTTATAATAATTTCTGGATTTGTAAAAAGTGTAAAAGTACAAGTCTATTTTTAATGTTGTATTATATATAGAAGCTTAATCATAAAGAGTTTATGAACCACAAAGGCACAATGCCGCTAACGCGGCACGCAAAGGAGTGCACGAAAAAATAAATCGCGTAGCGTTTTACTAACGTAAATATGGATGGGAAGGAGCAAGATAATGCAAAGCAAATATGATGTAGTGATTATTGGCGGAGGTCCGTCGGCAATTTTTGCCGCCTATGAACTAGTGTCCAGCAATCCAGCTATTTCTTTAGCTATGATTGAAGAAGGCCATGATATTTATCATAGGACATGTCCCATAGCAGAAAAGAAAGTGAAGCATTGCATAAACTGCAAACCGTGCAGTATTATGCGTGGATTTGGTGGGGCAGGAGCCTTCTCTGATGGTAAGTATAATTTTACCAGCGAATTTGGAGGCTGGCTAAATGAGTATCTTACAGATGCGCAAGTGGAAGAGTTAATTGATTATGTAGATTCGATTAATATGAAATATGGAGCACCTAAGGAATTCTTCACGACCAAGAACAGCAGCATTCGCAAGAGTGCAATTGCTCATGATTTACATCTGCTGCAAGCAAAAGTTCGTCATTTAGGTACAGAAAATAATTTGCATATTTTAAAGTGTATTTATGAATTTTTAAAAGATAAAATGACGATCGTGTTTAATAAACACGTAGAAGATTTTCAAAAGCAAGAAGAAGGCTTTATTGTAAAAATGGAAAATAGCCAGGAAGAGATTTGCTGTGACTATTTAATTGCAGCTCCTGGTCGCGCCGGTTCAGAATGGTTTTCTGAAAAATGCCTAAAGATGGGACTGACGATTTCCAGCAATCAAGTGGATGTTGGTGTGCGAGTGGAAATTCCCGCAGAAGTGTTTCAGCATATTACAGATGAAGTATACGAAGCGAAGTTAGTGTATCGTACGAAGCAATATGGAGATTTGGTTCGTACCTTTTGTATGAATCCCAAAGGATATGTGGTGGCAGAAAATACAGATGGTATTATTACAGTGAATGGCCATAGCTATCGTGACGAAAAACTTCATAGTAAAAATACGAACTTTGCTTTATTAGTTAGTAATCGTTTCACAGAGCCTTTTAACGAACCACAACAATATGGTAAGCGAATTGCTTCTTTCTCTAATATGCTAGGTGGCGGAGTGCTAGTACAACGTTTTGGTGATTTGATAAAAGGGCGCAGAACCAATGAACATCGATTAGACCAAAGCTTTACCAAGCCAACTCTTGCTGCGACCCCAGGAGATTTGAGTTTGGTTTTGCCAAAACGTCATCTAGATAATTTAATTGAAATGATTTATGCCTTGGATAAAATTGCACCTGGGATGGCAAATGATGATACTTTGCTATATGGTGTAGAAGTAAAGTTTTATAGTTCTCGCTTAAAGCTGACAGAGCAGCTAGAGACTCAGATCCCGAATATGTTTGGTATTGGAGATGGAGCAGGTATCACACGCGGTCTATCTCAGGCCAGTGCCAGCGGCATACATGTTGCTAGAGTGATTCACCAGAGAATGCAAAAAGATATATAATAATTACCAATAAAGAAAGCATAAGTTTCATTAAAATGTGTAGCATTTATAAAAAAACAATGAACCGCGAAGAATTACATCTTCGCGGTTCGATTCGTTTTCACAAGCTGAATCCAAGTCTTGCAAGGTTACGTGAAAAAATAGACAGAATTCATTGAAAAAAACTATAAGATAGATAGCTTTTTGTTATAGCGAAAAAAAGAGAAAAAAGACGATTAATTGAGATTTAGGGAGTAAAAATAGATTAGACAGCCTGTCAGAGAGTGTGAATGTTACTTATGAATATGTTATTGTTATAGAGAAGTGAAAGAAAGAGACGGAGGACATAAAAATGCAAAATGAAACAGCGGTAAAACCACCTCATATTGTAATTATTGGGGCTGGTTTTGGCGGGATTCGTACAGCCCGTGCACTGGCAAAGCATGAGGTGAAAATTACCCTTATCGATAAGTATAATTATCATTTATTTCAACCGTTACTATATCAAGTGGCAACGGCTGGATTATCTGTAGATGATATTGCGTATCCTGTTCGTGCTATATTTAGAGATCAGAAAAATGTAGATTTTCGTTTAGCAGAAGTATCGGATGTGGATTTTGATAATAAAGTCGTTACCATGAATACTGGTGAAATTGGTTATGACTATTTGGTGATCGCAGCAGGTGGTTCGACAAATTATTTTGGTATGGAGTCTATGGAGAAAAACGGTTTTGGCATGAAAACCTTAGATGAATCCGTTATGATCCGTAATCATGTACTGCGTATGTTTGAATTGGCAGCTCATGAGAAAGATGCTGATAAGCGTCGAGCGTTATTAACCTTTGTGATTGTAGGCGGTGGTCCTACTGGTGTGGAATCTGCGGGTGCTTTATCGGAATTGATTTACCATGTTATGGTAAAGGAATACCATAACATGAATTTTAAAGAAGTACGCATTATGTTAGTCGAGGCTTCGGACAAATTATTTGCAACCATGCCAAAAGAATTGCGTGATGCTACTGTAGAAACTTTAATCCGTAAACATGTAGAAGTACGTTTGTGTGTACAGGTCACAGACTATAATGGGGAAAAAATGAGTCTAAAGGGCGGCGAAGTGATTCCAACCTATACTGTAGTTTGGGCAGCAGGGGTAAAAGCCAATTCCTTGCTAGATACATTAAAGGTTGAGCAGGCCAGTATGAGGCGGGCGATTGTAAATGAATTTTTGCAGCTGCCTAACCGTCCCGAAGTATTTGTGATTGGCGATTCAGCTCAATTTATACAAGGGGAAAGACCTTTGCCGATGGTGGCGCCTGTAGCGATACAACAGGCTGAAGTCGCGGCAAAGAATATACGCAGCTTAATACGCGGCAAGGAACTTAAAAAATTCACATATAGAGATGTGGGAAACATGGCAACCATTGGACGTAATGCAGCGGTTGTGCATATGGGAAACTTTAAGACTCATGGATTTATTGCTTGGGCTATCTGGTCCTTTGTACACATTTTACGACTCATTGATTTTCGTAATCGTGCCGTTGTATTTGTAAAATGGATGTGGGACTATCTTGTATATGAAAGAGTCGTGCGCATTATTACTCGGCAGAGACAATAAGAAAATCTAAGTTTCTTTAAAGAAGAACTTGAACCATAGAGGATAGGGAAAAAATAAAACCTTTTGAAACGCGAAGACGCGAAGAGTAGGAAGGACACGAAGGGATTATACGATATTCCTTCGTGTTCTTCGCATCTTCGCGCCTTCGCGTTTCAATTGGTTATTTCCAATGAACCCTGATTCCTTTCTGATTATCGATTAATTTATTCCATTGAGCTATTTTTTGTTTCCCAATGGTAGTACTTGGGGTATGGTATAGGTGGAATCTTAAAGAGTATTTAGAAAACAAGGAGGAGGTTTATTGTGAACGGTATTTATCTTGTTATTATTGCCGCGCTTTGGTTAACCCTTGCGTATCGCATTTATGGTTCCTTTATAGCTGCCAAAGTGCTTACGCTGAATTCAGAACGGGTTACTCCTGCGGTAAGTATGGACGATGGGCGGGATTACGTTCCCACAAACAAATGGGTTACCTTTGGTCATCATTTTGCAGCCATAGCTGGTGCTGGTCCATTAGTAGGTCCGGTTATTGCTGCCCAGTTTGGTTATCTGCCAGGAACGCTGTGGTTATTAATTGGTGCTGTTTTTGCTGGGGCTGTCCATGATATGGTAATCCTGTTCGCCTCAGTTCGCCACAATGGTTTATCAGTGGCACAAATAGCAAAGAAGGAAGTCAGTAATATATCTGGTTTTTGTACTTCGATTGCAGTTTTATTTTTGCTGGTGATTACCCTGGCTGGTATGGCAGTGGTAGTAGCAAATGCTTTGTACAATAGCCCTTGGGGTACATTCACGGTTGCTGCCACCATTCCGATTGCCATTTTTATTGGTATTTACCTGCGCTGGCTGCGCCCTGGGAAAATCCAGGAAGCTTCTATCATTGGTGTACTATTGGTTTTGTCTGCTGTTTTTGTCGGTCCATGGATTCAGCATTCTTCATTGGCACCGTATTTTACATTTGACGTGAGGCAATTATCAATTATGCTAGCCTTTTACGGTTTCTTTGCCGCTGCATTGCCAGTGTGGCTGCTACTGGCACCACGAGATTACTTGAGTACCTATATGAAAATTGGTACCATTGCTGCTTTGACTATTGGTATTATTGTAGTTAGACCTGAAATCCAAATGCCTGCATTCAGTCAATTTGTGAATGGCGGTGGACCCGTTATTGGCGGTCCTGCTTGGCCGTTTGTCTTTATTACCATTGCCTGTGGTGCGTTATCTGGTTTTCACTCCTTAATTAGTACCGGTACGACGCCGAAAATGATCATGAATGAAAGAGAGATTCTCCCTATTGGCTACGGTGCTATGTTAGTTGAAAGTTTTGTTGCTTTAATGGCATTGATTGCTGCTACCAGTTTGAATCCGGCTGATTATTTTGCCATCAACTCTACTCCGGCAGCATTTGCAAAATTAGGATTAGTCGTAGACCAATTGCCCCATTTGTCAGAAATGGTTGGCGAAAATATAACAGGGCGTCCCGGTGGTGCCGTTTCTTTGGCTGTCGGTATGGCTCATATTTTCTCCAAAATACCAGGAATGGAATCACTCATGTCCTTTTGGTACCATTTTTGTATCATGTTTGAAGCCTTATTCATTTTGACGTTGATTGATGCTGGTACTCGCGTTGGCCGTTATCTATTACAAGAAATGGGTGGCGTGATCTATAAACCACTCAAAAACACTCACTGGTGGCCCGGTATCATCTTTACTAGTGCTTTAATTTGTTTTGCTTGGGGCTATCTGGTACTTCAGGGGAATATTTCTACGATTTGGCCTTTATTTGGTGTTTCGAATCAGCTATTAGGCACCTTGACGTTAGCAATCGGTACTACCATGCTCTTCCGTATGGGTCGAGGGCGTTATGCCTGGATCACCATTATGCCCATGATGTTTTTAGCAACAGTTACATTCACCGCTGATTATATGAATATTTTCAATACATATTTACCAGCAAAAAATTACCTGCTAGCTGGTGTAAGCGGTATCATGTTTATACTAGTAATCATTGTTCTCGTTGACTCTATCATTCGCTGGGTGCATCTGTCACGAACGGTTCCACCTGATTATAGCGAAACACCCGCACCCAAATCCATAATCAATTAGAGAGAATATAAAAGAAAAAATAAGCTCCGCATGCTCGGAGCTTATTTTTTGTTATAGGGGAAACAAAGGAAGATTTAGCACAGTGTATAAGTTTAAACCCCTTTGTGTCCTTTGCGTCTTTGTGGTTCAATTCGTTTTATTTTTAAAAAGATGCATCAGAGTATCTTATATTGCATAGCCGATGTGATTTATATATAATGAGCTATAAAAAAGGATGGTCGCTTCTAAGGGGGAATATCAAGATGATGGATATGCCGGTTATTATTTCAGATCATGTAATGGATAGTGTGAAGGGATGGAGTATTGAAGAGTCGATACCGAATTTATCCCGTGTTATTGCAGTGTTGAAAGAAACTTGGGATTTACAGACATTTAAAAATTTAGAACGAGGGAAAGTAGCAGTTCCTGATGATGTGATGAATGAGTATTTAGCTTCAACGATAGAAGATAGTGAAGAAATAAGAGAATTGTCCATTACGTCCTTAAAGGATCATAAGCTGAAAATTACTGCTTTAACAAAGAAAGCTGGGCGTATGGTTTTTATATGCCATGTAAAGCAGTTTGAACATAATAAAGATAGTTCTGTTATGAAATTAAAAATCGTAGATAAGAAATTACCCGATAAACCGATTGTTTCATGGATTTTTTCTAAAGTCAGTTTGGCTATGGTTACAAAATTCGTAGGTCATGTTGATCCAGGTTATGAATTGGGAGTTAAAATCGTAGGCAATGAGGTAACCATTGATTTTCATCAGGCTTTATATAACTCTAATATAGGCACGATTGATGTCTTGGGGTATAAACCGTTGGATGCTGTAATCATTAAAGAGGCTGTACCGGAAAAGGGATTTGTCAACTTCACAACAGCTGTGGATTTACCGGATGAGATTAAAGACAGGATTAAGAATGTACTGCCCTAAATACCAGGAGCGATTCTAGCTTTACCATGTACAAGCAGTAAGCAGTAAGCAGTGAGGATGAGAATGATGAGGAATTTTTTCCCGAAAACATTACGTTATCAAATGTTATTATTGATATTAATGATTGTCAGTGTACCCATCCTGCTGATCGGATATACGGTTAAAATACAGGCTGAAAAAGCGTTGCTGCAAGAAAAGCAGATAAAGCTGTTTGGTATTGCCAGGCTGCTTGATCATCATCTTGGCAATGGTTTTGATACAATTTTATCAGAAAGACATATGCTGGATAAGAAACGTTCTGATAAGATAAAAGCCTTAAATGAAAGATTAGCCAGCTATACCGATATCGTTGCAGAGGTTAATACAGGAATTGGTGTGGGCTATTATAGTAAAGAACTAGATGCGATTATTACTTACGGACCTAGTGATACATATGCCAATAAAGTCGGTATTTCCATTGAAGAGCTGCATCCAGGGCGAAAAGTAATGGAGACAGGGCAGAGTATGGTGCAATTTGGTAAGTTGGTTCGGGGCAATATTATGAACGTTATGCTTCCCATTGAGCGAAATGGACAAATAGTAGGATATATATGGGCCAATGAATTGACAGATGATGTTCAGGCTCAGTTAAAAGTCATGGACAAAAATATAGTTTGGTCTGTTTTAATTGGCATTTTGGTTGGCATGATGTTGACGGTGGGCCTGACAAACCGTTTCGTAAAAGATGTAGAAGAGATTAAAAGAGGGTTACAACGTCTACGATTTAACTTGAAGAAACCAATTGTATCTATGGAGGGTGAAATCGGTGAAATTGTTGATGAGATTAATCATATGGCCCAATCTCTGATTGACGCTCGTTCTCTGAATGAGAATATTATGTATAGTATTGCTGATGGCGTTGTTACTGTGGATACAGAAGGTATGATTACGACAATGAATCAGGCGGCTCAGCAAATAACTGGTTTTACTCTAGAAGAAGTGATTGGAAGACGATATAAAGAGATATTTCGTGAAAATGATCAGTTTCACAGTTTATTGTTAGACACATTGGTATCAGGAACAAATCATATTGGCATTGAAATTAATTATCCCGTCAAGGAAAAGTATATTTATATTAGCATTAGTACGAGTATACTCATCGATAGTCATAATAAAACGATTGGTGCGGTTGTTGTTTTTAAGGATTTAACCCAGCAGCATAGTTTGCAGGAGCAAGTATATAGAGCAGAGCGGTTAGCTGCCTTAGGCGAACTTATGGCGAGCATTGCTCATGAAATACGCAATCCGTTGACGGCGATTAAAGGGTTCGTTCAATATTTGCAAAATGTGGATAGTGACGAGGAACGACAAGAATATATGCCGATTATCATTAAAGAAGTGGATCGTGTCAATCGTGTCATTGAACAATTATTATATTTTGCAAGACCTTATAAAACCCACTATATATGGGTTAATATCAATGAATTAATTGAAAGTACTTTAGTGCTGGTTCAAAACAAAACGACTAGACATAAGGTGGAATTCCGTTTATTTCTTGCGGACAGTTTACCCCAGGTAGAGGCAGATGCAGAACAAATTAGGCAGGTACTACTGAATCTTCTCATAAATGCGATGCAGGCTATCACGGATAAAGGATCTGTGATAATCGATACATGGCAGCCTGATCCATCCTTTGTTTGTGTCAGAATCACCGATACGGGAAACGGTATTAGAGAAGAAAATCGAAAAAAAATATTTGACCCTTTTTTTACGACGAAGTCAGCAGGAACTGGCTTAGGACTGGCAGTAGTCCAACGTATTATCAGTGCCCATTATGGACAGGTGGAGATTGAGAGTCAAGTCAACGAATGGACAGCAGTGACCTTGAAGCTTCCTGTTGTTCATCAAGGAGGCAAGCATGATGAATCATAACTACACCATATTGGTAGTTGATGATGAAGATAGTGTACGAAAATTATTAACAGCTGTGCTTAAGCGGGAAGGTTACCATGTAGAGAGTGCCGTAGATGGACAAGATGCCATAGAAAAATGTGCTACAGTTAAGCCTCATGCGATTTTGATGGATATTCGAATGCCTGTCATGGATGGGATCGCTGCATTTAAAGAAATGAAAAAGATTCATCGCGGTGTGACAGTCATATTAATGACAGCTTTTGCTGCAGTTGAAACAGCGATAGAGGCGATAAAGCTTGGAGCTTTTGATTATCTTATTAAGCCTTTTGATATTGATGAAGTTACCTTATTGGTCAATCGTGCAATCCAGATACAACGTATGGAAAAAGAAATTACAGTACTGCATCGCGAACTTAATGATTCGTATCGTTTAGATAAAATATTGACAAACAGTCCCAAAGTAGAGGAATTATATAGAATTATTGATAGGGTCGCCCAAAGCAATGCAAGTGTTTTGATAACAGGAGAAAGTGGTACCGGTAAGGAATTAATTGCAAACTCCATTCATTATAATAGCCCTCGCCGTAAGGGACCGTTTATTAAAATCAATTGTAGCGCATTGCCGGAAGGGTTACTAGAAAGCGAGTTATTTGGACATGAAAAGGGCGCTTTTACTGGAGCGATGATGCGTAGAGCAGGGCGGTTTGAGCAGGCTGATAAAGGGACTCTCTTCTTGGATGAGATTGGGGAAATTTCTACGAAGTTACAGGTTAAACTATTACGTGTACTTCAAGAACGGGAGTTTGAGCGGGTAGGCGGCAATGCGACGATCAAAATTGACATTCGTGTCATTGCGGCAACGAATCAAAATCTAGAAAAAATGGTGAAAGAGGGAAGCTTTCGTCAAGACTTATACTATCGTATGAACGTAGTCTGTCTCAATTCTGTGCCTTTACGTGAGCGCAAAGAAGATATCAGATTATTAGCGGATCATTTTTTGCACAAGTTTTCTTACGAAAATGATCGAGGAATTCTTAGATTTGATGATGGAGCAATGGCTGCATTAGAAAAATATGATTGGCCAGGTAATGTACGGGAGTTAGCGAATGTCGCTGAACGGGCAGTGATCATGAGTACTGGAAGTGTAATTTTTATTGAAGATTTGCCTTTGCCCTTGCGGGATAAGAGCATGATTGCACAGAATGAAACTGAAAGAGACAGATATACAGGGCATACTCTCAAAGAAATGATTAAGGAAGAAGAATGTAAACTGATAAAACAAGCACTGCTTCGCAATCAGGGTAACAAGATGAAGACTGCGAAAGAACTGGGAATCAGTAGGCGTGCTTTAATTTATAAGACGCAAGAGTATGAGATTGAATAGTGTGAATATTAGTGTAAAGGTGTGAAAGAAAATTCACACTTCCATTAAAAAAATAAATAAGCTGAGTAAACGAGTCGTAGGAATACTAGCAGTGTTTATGCTAGTGGGCTGCCTTATCAAAAAAGATAAGGCAGCTTTATTTTTTTGGCATGTATCTTGCGTTAGATAAGGATGTTGAAAATAAAGCAGGGAGGTTTGTTAAGATGAACAAACATGTGACCATCGAAGAAGTAGGCCAATCATTTAAAGATGGTATGACTGTAATGGTTGGTGGTTTTTTAGGTGTTGGAACGCCTGAAGTATTAGTGCAAGCGATTCTAGATAGAGAAATTAAAGACCTTACCTTGATCGTGACTGATACTGGTTTTATTGATAAAGGAGTGGGACCTTTAATCGTTAAGCGCTTGGTTAAGCACGTAATTGCCTCCCATATTGGTACCAACGTTGAAACCGGTAAACAAATGATTCAGGAGCAACTATCTGTGGAGTTAGTACCTCAAGGGACGCTAGCAGAAAGAATACGTTGTGGTGGATCAGGTCTGGGCGGTGTCCTTACTTCAACTGGCATTGGTACGATTGTAGAGGCAAATAAAGAAAAAATCTGGGTTGATGGTGTGGAGTATTTAATAGAGAAGGCTTTAAGGGCTGATCTTGCACTGCTAAAAGCTAAAAAAGCAGATAAGGCTGGAAATTTAGTGTATGACAAATCTGCTCGCAATTTTAATCCGGTAATGGCCTTAGCCGCTGATCTTGTTATTGTGCAAGTGGATGAAATTGTGGAAATTGGTGAAATTGATCCTGATGAGGTCATGACGCCAGGCGTACTTGTAGATCAAATTATATGTATCGGAGGGGCTAGGTAATGAATGCAAAAGAAATAATTGCTAGACGGGTAGCAGTGGAAATGCAAGATGGAGATGTTGTAAATCTAGGCATTGGTCTGCCTACAATGGTGGCAAATTACCTGCCAGAGGGCATAAATGTGGTTTTGCAGTCGGAAAATGGTTTCGTTGGTCTAAGCAGCGTGGGTGAAGTTCCTGACAATAATTTAGTTAATGCAGGTGGACAGCATTGTGGTATTAATCCTGGCGGTGCGGTATTTGATAGTGCCATGTCCTTTTGTCTAATTCGCGGCGGTCATGTGGATGTCACTGTGCTGGGCGGATTACAGGTAGACCAATACGGTAATTTGGCTAACTGGATGGTTCCGGGCAAGATGGTTCCTGGCATGGGAGGGGCGATGGATTTAGTGTCAGGTGCAAAAAAGGTTATTGTGGCTATGGAACATTCTGCGAAAGACGGTTCTTCAAAAATTTTAAAAGAATGCACTCTGCCCCTTACTGGTAAAGGGAAAGTCAATCTTCTTGTGACAGAATTAGGCGTATTTCGTGTAATTCCAGAAGGTCTTTTGTTGGAAGAAATTGCTCCTGGTGTAGAAGTTGAGACTGTGGCAGCTAGAACAGAGGCTGCACTCATCATTAGTCCAAATCTTAAAGTTATGCAGAATCTTGCATCACAAATCTAACTATAAAAGGAGAATCAGAAATGGTAAATGCAATCGCAAAATTTTTTACCAACTTAGTAAATCGTTTTTTACCGGATCCGTTAGTTTTTGCCATCTTACTTACGATTATCACTTTTGTGTTGGGTATTGCCATGACCCCCAACAGCCCACTAGATATGGTTAAGCTGTGGGGGGATGGATTCTGGAATCTATTAGGTTTTGCCATGCAGATGGCTTTAGTATTGGTTACTGGACATGCTTTAGCCAGCTCGGCACCCATTAAGAAGGGAATGACTAAACTCGCATCCATTGCCAAGACGCCGGCTCAGGGAGTTATGTTAGTGACATTTATGTCTGCTGTTGCTTGCATTATTAACTGGGGATTTGGCTTGGTTGTTGGTGCTATGTTTGCCCGGGAAGTGGCTCGCCGCATTCCAAAATCGGATTATCGATTGCTCATTGCATCAGCCTATATTGGATTTTTGACATGGCATGGCGGTTTATCTGCTTCGATTCCTTTGGTGGCTGCGACAAAAGGCAATCCCATGGAAAAAATATGCGGTCTGATTCCAATTTCGAGCACGATTTTTACGCCTTATAATATTTTTATTACAGTGGCCTTAATTATCACTTTACCCTTTTTGACTCGCATGATGATGCCAAAGGAAAGTGAAGTCGTTGCAGTTGATCCTGCCCTTTTGCAAGATGAGGTGGCAGTTACCAAAGTGGTAGGAAAAGATGCCACTTGGGCGGAAAGAATTGAGGAAAGTCGTTTATTGGCCTTTGTCGTAGGAGGCTTTGGTATTGTGTATCTAGGTATGTACTTTCTTCAAAAAGGTTTTGATATTAACGTGAATACTGTTAATTTGATATTTTTAACGGTGGGGATTTTGCTGCACAAAACTCCTATGGCCTATGCCAGGGCGATTACCGCGGCAACTCGTGGCACCTCTGGGATTTTAATTCAATTTCCTTTTTACGCCGGCATTCAGATTATGATGGAACATTCTGGCTTGGGCGGCATTATTACAAACTGGTTTGTGCATATAGCCACTAAGGAAACATTTCCGATTATGGCCTTCTTTAGCTCGGCATTAATAAATTTTGCAGTCCCATCAGGTGGTGGACACTGGGTAATACAAGGGCCGTTTGTTATGCCAGCAGCTCAGGCCTTAGGTTCCGATTTGGGGAAAGCGGCTATGGCGATTGCTTATGGTGAAGCGTGGATGAATATGGCTCAGCCATTTTGGGCATTGCCTGCATTGGCAATTGCTGGTTTAGGTGTTAGAGATATTATGGGATATTGTGTAACGGCTCTGCTGTTTTCTGGGATTATTTTTGTTGTGGGATTACATTTTTTCTAAGCCGAGCTAATGGGTGAAGTAATTACATATAAAAATGGAGGTATATGAAATATGAAAGAAGTAGTAATTGTAAGTGCTGTACGTACTCCTGTAGGTAGTTTCAATGGTGCCTTGTCGCCTTTTACAGCTGTTGACTTAGGAGCCATTGTGATTAAAGAAGCAATTGTTCGCAGTGGCATTCGTGCAGAGCAGGTTGAAGAAGTTATTTTTGGTAATGTATTACAAGCGGGTCTGGGACAAAATCCTGCTCGTCAAGCGGCAATCAAAGCAGGTATTCCTGTTGATACGTCGGCTTATACCATCAATAAGGTGTGTGGCTCTGGACTAAAATCTGTAAATATAGCAGCCCAGACGATTATGACAGGTGATGCGGATATTGTAATAGCAGGGGGTATGGAAAGCATGACCAATGCTCCTTATACTTTAGATAGTAAGGCACGCTGGGGATTGCGTATGGGGCATTCAAAGGTTGTTGATACGATGATTCAGGACGGTTTGTGGTGCGCATTTAATGACTATCATATGGGGATTACCGCTGAGAATGTAGCTGAGGTCTATGGCATTAGTCGTGAAGAGCAAGATCAGTTAGCATCTGAGTCACAGCAAAAGGCGATCCAGGCAATTGCTGATGGTGTATTTAAAGAGGAAATTGTGCCTGTTATTATAAAGAATAAGAAAGGTGAGAGTGTTTTTGATACAGATGAATACCCTAGAGCAGGAACGACTGCTGAAACCCTAAAGGGCTTAAAACCTGCCTTTAAGAAAGATGGTACTGTAACTGCGGGTAATGCTTCGGGTATTAATGATGGGGCGGCAGCTATTGTATTAATGTCTGCCGATAAAGCTAAAAAATTAGGGATTACGCCTTTGGCTCGTATTCGCTCCTTCGGTTCAGCAGGTGTTGATCCAAGTGTTATGGGGATTGGTCCTGTTCCAGCCACTAAAAAAGCCTTGGCTAAAGCAGGTTTAACTGTAGCTGATTTGGACTTAATTGAAGCCAACGAGGCTTTTGCAGCTCAGTTTTTAGCGGTAGGCAAAGAGCTTGGTTTTGCTAAAGAAAAGGTGAATATCCGCGGTGGTGCAATTGCTCTTGGACATCCAATAGGAGCTAGTGGAGCGCGTATATTGGTAACGCTGTTACATGGAATGAAGCAAAAGGATGCAAAAATAGGATTGGCAACCTTATGCATTGGCGGCGGGCAGGGCGTAGCAACAATTGTAGAGTTGATATAAACATTTCCATTCTTTAGAACAGAAAAACATTTAAAATATGAAGAGTATCATTTAGAACTTTCTATCATAATAAAAACAGGCTTTGTACAAAGACAAAGCCTGTTTTTATTATGATAAGGGGTAATCGGGAGTACACATTCGATTGATACTGCGGGTTTTATCGGTAGATAGATCAATCAGCTTTTGATCGAGAGTTTTAACAATTGGATCATTGGAGTTAGGCGAAAAGAAAATAATCGTTGCCTCTTGTCCATCGCTTAAGATAACATTACTATTTAATAAAGAATCACGAACCTGTTTCGTAAACATTTGACAGATGGTAGGGTCAAGTTTGCCAAACATATCTTTTGTTATTACATTAAGAGCATTGAAAGGATTGCAATAGTCTTCTAGATAGGAATGGTAGTGAAAGATATCGGCAATGGCAATAATTTTAGCATAGGGGTGAATTTTTGGACTGGAAATACCCATCGGGAAACCAGTACCGTCCAAATACTCGTGATGTTGTAAAACGCTTAAGGTTACTTCGTCGGAAATGCCTTTTACATTCTTAATCAACCGGGCTCCATTGATAACATGATCCTTTTCCGAAGTGGAACTGTTTTCGTGACTAATAACCATTTTTCCTATATCATGGAGCAGTCCCGCTAAGGTGAGTGCTTTAAGCTCCGTTTCATTATAATTGAGCTGTCTGCCGATTAATCCACAGATATAGGCTACCATGGCAGTGTGCCGTGCAATCTTGCTGGCTAGTTGATAATCGCTAATCAACAGGTAGTCCATAAGAGCTGGACCTGTTGTCAGTATTGAAGAATAGATTGCAAAAGAGGTGCTCTTCAGAGCCAGAACAGGAACCTTATTTTGGTTGCGTACAAATTCAAAGGAGCTGTCAGTAGAGGTTAGGATGGAATCATATTCTTGAAAGAACTGCATGCATTCTTTAGATATATCAAAAGAAGAGGATGGAGGCGGCAGTATAGCTTGGCTTTCCGATGGCTCGTGGTCATCCTCCGCATTTATATAGACATAATTGACATCCCACATACTAAGGAGCGAGATGGCCCGTTGACTTAAAACTCCCCCTGCATTTAGCAACGTTTTTCCAGCGGGAGTGATGACAGCATCACTGAGTATCAAACCAGGGCTTAGATTTTTAACTGCGACCATTTTAGTAGCGATAAGAACCAACTCCTTTAATGACTATATATAAATAAAATCGAATTATATACAAAAGAAAATAAGTGCTAATAGTAAGATTATACATGGTATGGCTAAATATCTCAAAATATTTTCGAAGAAGTACTGAATAATAAGATCTTTGTCCTATATCTATGGAGTAGATAAGTTTAAGAAAATATTAAATGCAGAGGACACAAAACATTTTCATGATTTTTTGCATATTGCAAGAGGGCGGGTTATAATGAGGCTAAAAGATCAGAATGTCACTTATCGAGCATGGAGGCGAAAATATTGGTATATTTTATTAAGTTTTTATATAGCACCTTCTTATTTCCCCCGGGAATTATTATAGTGGGCTTATTTTTTTTATGTTTGTATGCCTTCCAGAATCATCGGAAATTAGCAAAAATAATAGGGTTATTTACATTGGTATTTTATTTATGCACCATTTCAGTGCTAAGTGATCGGTTAATAGGAGCTTTGGAAAAAGAGTACCAGGTTCCAAGGTCAGTAGAAGGAGATGTTATTATCATGCTGGGAGGTGGAGCAACGCTTGATACACCGAATGTCAACGGATTAGGCCATCTGTCAGGCTTTGCTGCCAACCGTCTTTTAACTTCGGCTCAACTGTACCAAAAGCTGCATATTCCTATTATCTTATCAGGGGGAAAAGTCTTAGAGACTACAGGGTGTGAAGCGCAGATCAGCAAGCTTATTTTGCTCGGATTAGGGGTTCCAGAAGAGAAAATTATTATTGAGGATAAAAGTCTAAATACTACGGAAAATGCGATGTATACGAAAGTACTACTGGAGAAGTATGGATTTAAACAGCCTGTTTTAGTGACCTCGGCTTTTCATATGAAACGGTCTGTATTGCAATTTGAAAAGACACAGGTAACTGTTCTGCCTTATCCAACGGATTATCAAAGCAATATAAAAAATCAATTTGAACTTCATCAATTGTGGCCTTCGGCAGGTGCTTTGCTAAATACAAGTTTGGCGTTGAAAGAATACGTAGGTATTTTAGCAGTCAAGTGGTATTAGTACCTTATCAGCCCTAAATCAGTGGATACTGACAGTCTATTCTCCGCACCCCTTCGTTGTCGTCGGTCGCCATACTCCCGGTATG
Organism: Pelosinus fermentans JBW45; assembly: GCF_000271665.2. GTDB lineage: Bacteria > Bacillota > Negativicutes > DSM-13327 > DSM-13327 > Pelosinus > Pelosinus baikalensis. The sequence goes on from NZ_CP010978.1 coordinate 608,109, forward strand.
CTTCCCTCCTTCGCCTTGTGCTGCGAAGAATAGCCTTGCCATTATCCTACCGTTTTAAAGCTGACAAGGTAATAAGTACAAAAAAAGGATGTAATTTAAAAAGGACTAAGTATAGACATTTCCTATATAAGACTGTTACAATATGCTAAGAACGTATATGTTAGTAGGTCGTTTTTTTTGCGATTCTACTAATGAAAAATATTGAGAAAAGAGTGAAAAATATGATTGGTGTAAGCAAATTGCTTTGCGATACGGAAAATTTTGGGGATTCATTGCGTTATGCTCCCGGTGTCCACGGACAACGTCATGGTGCTGCGCAAGGTATGGGACCAGTACTTTCTTGGAATATTACACGAACCTGTAATTTGAAATGTGTACATTGCTACTCTAATTCAGATGGGAAAAAATATGATGGTGAGCTGACAACGAAAGAAGCTAAAAAATTTATTGATGATTGTGCCGCCTTTAAGGTCCCTGTTTTGTTGTTGTCAGGAGGAGAGCCTCTCATTCGTCCTGACGTTTTTGAATTGGTGGAGCATGCGAAGAAATATGGCATACGTTCTACTTTTTCTACCAATGGCACATTAATTGATAAACAATTGGCAAAAGATATTAAGGCACTAAATGTAGGTTATGTGGGTATTAGCCTTGATGGTTTGGGTGAGGCCAATGATAAATTCCGTGGTAAGCAAGGGGCTTTTGAGAAAGCCCTGGAAGGCATTCGCAACTGTCTGGATGTGGGGCAACGCGTTGGTTTGCGTTTTACCATTAACCGCTATAATTTCCATGACTTAGAAAATATTTTTCGACTGATAAAAGAAGAAAAAATTCCTCGGGTCTGTTTTTATCATTTGGTTTATTCAGGAAGAGCTTCTCAGATGATGGAGCATGATGTTACTCATGAGGAGTCTCGTCAGGCTATGGACCTTATTATGGCTAAGGCTCAAGAATTCGATAAAACCTGTGAAATACTCACCGTTGATAACCATGCGGATATTGTATATTTGTATTTGCAGTCTCTTAAGAAGGACCCTGTGCGTGCCGAGAAGGTATGGAATTTGATGATGCGCAATGGCGGCAATCGCTCAGGCATAGCCTTTGGCAATGTAGATCCTTTAGGCAATGTTCATTCGGATCAATTTACCCAGAATTATACCATTGGAAATGTTCGTGATCGAGCAATTGGCGATATCTGGACAGATGAGTCCAATCCTATTCTTGCAGGGTTAAAGGATCGCAAAGCATTATTAAAAGGCCGCTGTGGTATTTGTAAATGGCTAAATGTCTGTAATGGCAATTTCCGTGCCCGCGCGGAAGCTGCCACAGGTGATTTTTGGGAATCAGATCCAGCCTGTTATTTGACAGACGAAGAGATCGGTATCGTAAAATAGCGAGACTTTCGATAATCTTGGATATTTTGCTGTCACCATAAGGTGGCAGCACTTTTTTTGACTCCGGATAAAGGTAAATTAGTACGCGCTTATACCTCTTTAGGATTTATTTATTTTGATGATTATCTTCTGATTAAATTTCAAGTATAGCTGGTATGTTGTAATGTGTTGTTCCAGATAATAGAATGAAAAAAGTACATTTCACATTGAATCTTAAAAATGAATGAGTTATTATAAGAACATTACTTCATTCATGCAAGTAAGAATCTTAATAAGAGGAGAATTCCGTGAAGATCAAAACAAAATTAATTATAGGATATACTGTTTTATCATGTTTAGTTATTGCTGTAACCATATCTTCCATTTACGGATTTAAGAATTTACAATCTGCCTATGAGACAATTACAAACCAATCAGACGTTACGGTGATTCATTTGCGGGAGATACAATATTATTTTACTGGGCAAGCCAATGATGAACGCGGATTTTTGTTAACTGGCAGTCAGGAGTTTCGCAAGGAAATCGGCGAAAAATCAGACAATATAAAAAAACGTGTCGTATTGCTTCAAGGACTGATCACGACAAAGGAGCAACAAGAGCTATTAAGTAAGATCGATGCCGCACACACTCGTTTTACGCAAAGCAATTATTCTGTAATGGATCTTTATTCAGCTGGACATGTAGAAGAAGCGAAGCAAATGTCATTTGGAGATGGTCGAAAGACTCGCAAAGAATTGGAAACCGCTTTTAACCAGTTGGTAGCATTTACTTTGGAAAAGGCAGCTGATCAAAAACAGCAGGCTCAGGAGCTGGCGAAGAACATTATAATTGGCATACTAATCGCTTCAGCTATTGCAATTAGTATTGGTATTCTATTAGGTCTTTATATGGCACGTACCATAACGAAACCGATCATTCAAATGACAGAGCATATGGTAAGCGGTGATTTGAATTTTGCTGCGAATGTTACGTCCGCAGATGAAGTTGGTCATTTAATCCGGGCCTTTGACAAGATGATAACAACTTTGCGTTCTATGGTTATCGGTGTACAATCGAATGCAGAACAAGTTGCTGCTTCGGCAGAAGAATTGACGGCTAGTGCTGAAGAATCTGCTCATGCCGTTAATCAGGTTGCTACCTCTATTATGGAGGTAGCCCAGGGATCGGATGAGCAAGTCATGATTGTGAATGAAAATATAGCGGGTATTGAGCAGTTAGCTGCCAGTATTGGGCAGGTTGCTGTTAAAACGAATCAGGTATCGTTAAATGCCCAGCAGGCTGCTATTTCTGCGAAATCAGGGAGTGAAGCTATTGAGGCTGCTATTAAGCAAATGCTGCAAGTGGAACAGTCTACGGGCAAATCGGCAGAAGTTATTGCTAAATTAGGAGGGCACTCCCAGGAAATTGGGCAGATTGTCGATGCCATTGCCAGTATTGCGGGTCAAACCAATCTTCTTGCTCTCAATGCTGCTATTGAAGCCGCAAGGGCAGGAGAACACGGCAGAGGTTTTGCTGTTGTTGCCGAAGAAGTACGAAAACTGGCTGAACAGTCCCAGCATGCTACCAAAGAGATTGGGCATCTCATTCATGAAATTCAGGGAGATACTAATGAAGCAGTGCAGGCTATGCGGATTGGAGCGCAAGAAGTGCAAAAAGGCAATACAGTGGTCAATCTAGCAGGACAGTCTTTTAACGAAATTGCTGGTTCAGTAGATCAAGTTTCTTCCCAGATGCAGGACATTTCAGCATTCACCCAACAAATTGTTGACAAGAGCCAGCAGATTGTTGCCTCAATCGGTAACATCGCTGCTATTAGCAAGGACAATGCTAGTCGGACCCAAACCGCATCGGCAGCAACGGAAGAGCAATCCGCATCAATAGAAGAGATTGCTTCTTCCAGCCAGGTATTGGCAAAGTTAGCTGAAGAACTGCAACGTTCTATTTCTCACTTTAAAAGTTAATGGTTGGTATTAAGGGCAGAGGGAGTTCTAGTCGGTCGGCCGCTCATTATAGGTGCCTATGGTGGAAGTGCAGAAGGGGTAAAATGATAATTGATAAGTACACGAGTGAGCTAAAGGCTGCTATGATTGTAACGGGCTGTAAGAGTGTTAAGGAGATTCCTCCAGAGGTTTTATGGCATAAATAATGTTGTATAGTGTAAGGAAATCAGTTGGCCGATAAGGTTATGGTGTGTATTTTAATAAAGAAGCTGAAATGTAATAGGATATTGTTTACCGCCCGTAAGGGCGGTTTTTTAATTTATAAGTCGCTTAGCTGCTGAAGAACTAGATCGTTAGGAATTAGTAAGTATCAATATTGTAATAGTGTGAAAACAAGGCTGGTATTTTTACATTATCTTTACATCCTTGCGGTCTTTCTTGACGGCTTCTTTATAGGAAATTGGGTTACAATAGTCCTGTAAGAGGATTTGGATAGGAGGCTGGTAGTTGTGATTGATTTATGGATAGCGGGTTTAACATCACTAGGTCTATTTGTGTATCTAATATATGCATTATTAAAACCGGAGGAGTTTTAGATATGATTACAGATGTATTACTATTTATTGTATTTTTTGTATTGCTGCTTCTCATGGCTTGGCCCTTGGGAAGGTATATGGCAAAAGTCTATAGTGGTGAGAGAACGATGTTTGATACCATCTTTTTGCCAATGGAAAAGACCTTATATCGTTTAGCCGGAATTGATGGTGCCCAGGAGATGAATTGGAGGCAGTATGCCGGCGGGCTCTTAATCTTTAACATATTAGGTATGGCTGCTGTAGTAGCTATACAGGAATTGCAGGCTATACTGCCATGGAATCCTGAAGGTTTGGCTGCAGTGCCTTTTGATTTAGCTTTTAATACAGCAGCTAGCTTTATGACAAATACCAATTGGCAGGCTTATAGTGGCGAAACCACAATGAGTTATTTCACACAGATGGCAGCGCTGACAGTACAAAATTTTCTTTCTGCAGCAACAGGTATGGCAGTTGCAGTTGCGCTAGTACGAGGGTTAACTCGTAAGAATACAAAACATATCGGTAATTTCTGGTCTGATATGGTACGAAGTATAATCTGGATTTTGCTGCCCTTATCCATTGTAGTTAGCATGTTGTTCATGCAGCAGGGCGTAATACAAAATCTTTCACCTTATGTAACAGTGGATACCTTAGAAGGGGGACAGCAGACAATTGCTATGGGACCTGTAGCTTCCCAGGAAGCTATTAAAGAATTAGGTACTAATGGCGGTGGATTTTTCAATACTAATTCGGCTCATCCTTTTGAAAATCCAACTCCTCTTACGAATCTAGTTCAGGTATTGAGCATTTTTCTTATTCCTACAGGAATGGTATTTATGTTTGGGAATATGGTCAAGGATCGGCGTCAGGGATATGCAATACTGGCAGCGATGCTCTTGCTGTTTTCTGTAAGTCTTGGTGGTCTCTACGCGAGTGAAATCTATGGCAACCCAATAACGGGGCACGGATTGAGTGAACCAACGAACATGGAAGGCAAGGATATGCGCTTTGGCACAAACGGTTCCGCCTTATTTGCTGCCGTGACAACAGCAGCCTCTTGTGGGGCAGTAAATACCATGCATGATAGCCTCACACCTCTAGGTGGCATGGTGCCGATGTTGCAGATGATGTTAGGGGAAGTCGTAATCGGTGGTGTTGGTGCAGGTCTTTATGGCATGATGATGTTTATTATGCTGACTGTCTTTGTAGTAGGATTGATGGTTGGTCGTACACCTGAGTATTTAGGTAAAAAAATTGAAGCAAATGAAATGAAGATGGCAATCATCGCTATTTTGATCCCTGCGGTAACGGTGTTATTTGGCAGCGCTATTTCTGTTATTACTGAAGCAGGTCTTGCTGGCCTTAACAATACTGGCCCTCATGGTTTAAGTGAGATATTATATGCCTTTGCTTCTGCTGCAGGTAATAACGGTAGTGCTTTTGCAGGTTTAAGTGCCAATACCTTATATTACAATCTGATGATAGCTGTGGGTGTTTTAATAGGACGGTTTGGCGTGATTATACCCGTCTTGGCCATTGCTGGCAGCTTGGCAGAAAAAAGAGTATCGCCTCCCGGACCTGGGACTTTTCCAACAACAGGATCATTGTTTGTTCTATTGTTAGCTGGAATTGTCGTCATGGTAGGAGCGCTGACCTTTTTGCCCGCACTGTCCCTAGGACCCATTATTGAACATTTATTGATGCTGCAAGGTATGACTTTTTAACAAGGAGGAAAAAGCTATGGGTACAAATTCAAATGGTTTTAATAAAAAAATTCTGATAACGGCCTGCCGGGAAGCCTTATATAAATTGAATCCCAAAGTGCAGGTGAGAAATCCAGTCATGTTTATTGTATTGATTGGCTCTTTGTTAACAACTGGATTTGTTTTGCGAGATGCGTTTCAGGGAAGTGCAGGGAACACAACTTTTGCCTTGCAAATCACAGTATGGCTTTGGTTTACGGTATTGTTTGCCAATTTTGCCGAGGCGATTGCAGAAGGTCGGGGGAAAGCTCAGGCTCAGGCGCTAAGGCAGACTCGTACACAGACCCAGGCAAAAAAAATAATCCATGACAAACCCCAGGTGGTTGAGGCTGCCAGCTTAAGAAAAGGCGATATCGTATTGGTGGAGCCTGGTGATCTGATTCCCAGTGACGGAGAGGTTATTGAAGGAATGGCGACAGTGGATGAAAGTGCGGTAACAGGTGAATCCGCTCCTGTCATTCGTGAGTCGGGGGGCGATAAATCCTCCGTTACAGGGGGCACTCGAGTATTATCGGACTGGATTAAGGTTGCAGTAACTGCTAATCCAGGGGAGACCTTTCTAGATCGTATGATTTCATTGGTCGAAGGGGCAAAACGTCAGAAAACTCCCAATGAAATTGCTTTAACTATTTTATTGGTTGGCTTAACCATTGTTTTCTTAGCAGCTGTGGCGACATTATATCCTTATGCCAATTACTCAGGAGTCAGTATCTCCATTACTGTTCTAGTGGCTTTGCTTGTATGTTTGATTCCGACTACAATCGGCGGTTTATTAAGTGCTATTGGCATCGCTGGTATGGATCGTCTATTGAAACGTAATGTATTAGCCATGTCTGGAAGAGCGGTAGAAGCGGCTGGAGACGTAGATGTGCTATTGCTGGATAAAACAGGTACGATTACCTTGGGTAACCGTATGGCGACTGAATTTATTCCCGCAGCAGGTGTTTCTATGGAGGCGTTAGCAGATGCAGCGCAGATTGCTTCCTTAGCGGATGAAACACCAGAAGGTCGCAGTATCGTGGTGCTGGCTAAACAAAAATATAATTTACGTGAACGTGATTTAACGACATTAGAAGCTGAATTTATTCCTTTTAGTGCTCATACACGTATGAGTGGGGTAAATCTAAAAGATAAGGTGATACGTAAAGGTTCTGTAGATGCAATTCAAAAATATGTACGAGAAAAGGGAAGTGAATTGCCTGAGAATGTTAAGTTTGCTTGCGAGGGTATTGCTAAAAGTGGTGGTACGCCTTTAGTAGTAACTGAAGGTTCAAAGGTACTCGGGGCCATTCACTTAAAAGATGTAATTAAAGGCGGCATTAAAGAACGGTTTAAAGAGCTTAGACAAATGGGTATTAAAACCGTCATGATTACAGGGGATAATCCTTTAACGGCTGCTGCTATTGCTGCGGAAGCTGGTGTGGATGATTTTATGGCTGAAGCTACTCCTGAAGGGAAGTTGGCTCTGATTCGAGAGTATCAGGAGAAAGGCATGCTGGTAGCTATGACTGGCGATGGCACTAATGATGCTCCGGCTTTGGCCCAAGCAGATGTGGGAGTGGCTATGAATAGCGGCACACAGGCAGCGAAAGAAGCTGGTAACATGGTAGATCTTGATAGTAACCCCACAAAGCTGATTGAAATAGTGGAAATTGGTAAGCAGCTATTGATGACGAGAGGTTCCTTAACTACGTTTAGTATTGCGAATGATGTTGCTAAGTATTTTGCCATCATTCCAGCACTGTTTTCTGTTGCCTATCCAGCATTCGGTGTATTTAATATTATGAGATTATCTACGCCAGAGAGTGCTATTTTAAGCGCTGTAATCTTTAACGCTCTGATTATTATTGCTCTGGTTCCTTTAGCGCTGCGTGGTGTAGCGTATCAACCTTTAGGTGCAGATATAATCTTACGTCGAAACTTAATTATCTACGGTCTTGGTGGCTTAGTAGCACCTTTCCTTGGTATTAAGCTGATTGATATATTGCTGGTTGCATTGCATTTAGTATAGAATTGGAGGAGGAAAGATGTTAGGAGATACCATACGCATGTTCCGCCTAGAAAGAAATCTATCGCCTGAGGATTTAGCTGAGGCAGTCGATATTTCCCCTATGGCGATTCATTATTATGAAGAAAATAAATGGCGTCCTGGTACAGATGTATTAGTTCGTTTGGCCTCTGCTTTTAAAGTGAGTCTGACAGAACTAGTTGAGGGATGTAGTATTTTATATACTGAAAAAGGAGAAATGTTAATTGTCCGTAATATAGGCGGTAATCATATAAAGGTAGTAGGGCGGGTAAGTGAAGAATTACAGGAAATATATCGAAAGGAAGTTGAAGCATTGTGTGGAAACAAATAACAAGCGCTTTGCGCTTACTAATCCTATTGACGGTGGTTACTGGTATAGCGTATCCTTTGGCTATGACAGGAGTAGCACAGGCCATTTTTCCTGAGCAGGCCAATGGTTCATTGGTTTATGTTAATGACAAACCAACTGGCTCGATACTATTGGGGCAGAACTTTACAACAGCAAAATATTTTCATAGCCGTCCATCCTCAGCGGGTACAGACGGATATGATGCTGCTGGATCATCAGGATCAAACTTAGGACCAACGAGTAAAAAGTTAGTGGATACAGTAAAAGATAATATTGAAAAAGTACGTAGTGAAAATCAACTAGAGGAAAGTGTCTCTATACCCTCTGACCTGGTTATGGCATCTGCTAGTGGTCTTGATCCTGATATATCACCAGAAGCAGCCTATTTGCAGGTGAATCGTATTGCTAATGAACGGGGTATATCGGAAAATGAGGTAAGAAGACTTGTGACCAGTCATGTGCAGGTAAGACAGTTAGGTTTTTTAGGTGCAGAACGAGTGAATGTTTTAGCTCTTAATATGGCACTGGATCGATTGGCAAGTAAATAATAAGAATGAACCACCAAGGCACAATGCCGCTATGCGCACACAAAGGGGAGAGAAAGTGGTTCAATTAATTGAGTGTGATTAATATAATGGAGGCAATGACATGCCTGACGAAAGTAAAGAAAAAAAACGTCCAGATCCTGATGTATTACTGGCAAAGTTAAATAAAGAGACCAGAGGTAAGCTGACAGTGTTTTTAGGAGCGGCTGCAGGTGTTGGCAAAACCTACACCATGCTCGAGGCTGCCCATGAGATGTTGGCCTCTGGTGTGGATGTTGTGATTGGCTGGGTAGAGACTCATAAACGCCAAGAAACGGAAAAAATGGTGGAGGGTTTACCTCGTTTGCCAGCAAAGGAAATTGATTATCGAGGCAGGAATTTGCATGAAATGGATATTGATGCTATTTTGGTACGAAGACCCAAAGTAGTGTTAGTGGATGAACTAGCCCATACCAATGTGGCTGGTTCTCGCCATGTCCGTAGATTTCAGGATGTAGAAGAAATATTAAATGCTGGTATTGATGTAGCAACAACGCTAAATATTCAGCATATTGAAACACTAAATGATATTGTAGCGCAAATTACCGGTGTAAAAGTAAGGGAAACAGTGCCTGATCGTATTGTCGAGCAGGCAGACCAAGTACAATTGATTGATATTCCACCCAATGAACTTATTAAGCGTTTGAAGGAAGGTAAAATATATATGCCTCATCAGGCAGAATTGGCATTGCATAAATTCTTCCGTCCAGGAAATATTAATGCATTGCGAGAACTGTCTTTGCGCTTTACAGCCTACAGGGTGGATAAAGAGTTAAATGAATACATGCAGGAACATGATATTCCTGGACCTTGGCCAGCAGGTGAGCGAGTAATGGTTTGCGTGAGCGCGAGTCCCTTTTCTGCCCAACTGATTCGGGCAGCTCGGCGACTAGCTCGTGGTTTGCAGGCGGAGCTGCTGGCTGTACATATTGATACACCAAGACGGTCAAGCACTAGTGAAGGAGAACGGGATCGCATTTTTCGTAATATGCGTTTAGCTGAAGAATTAGGTGCAAAGACCATCAGTATTGTGGGTAAAGATCTGACAGAGGAAATTCTAAGAATGACAAGGGAACATAATGTTACCCATTTGGTGGTTGGCAAGCCGTTACGAGGGCGCCTGTGGGAATGGTTAAATGGCGGTGCGGTGGTTGATAAACTCATTCGCTATAGCGGGGGTATTAACATACATGTTATCCAGGGGAATACCGAGGTAAAGGATGAGCCTAAAGTTAAAACCATAGCTCCAACAAAAGCAATTCATTGGTGGCATTATATAGCGGGACTATTGATGATTATCTTAATGACGGCAGGGAATTGGTGGTGGCGTCATTATCTTGAGCCAATGCATTTTATGCTGCTGTATTTGTTGCCGGTACTCTTATCTGCAGTATGGTGGGGGAAAGGTCCATCCTATGTGACGGCTTTATGCAGTGTACTTTTTTTTGATTTTTTCTTTATTTCGCCAATTTTTACTTTTAATATATCGGACCTTCCTTATATGTGGAGTCTACCTCTTTTTCTCTTGATTTCCTTTATCATTGGAGGACAGACTGAGAAACTGCGCGTGGAAGTAACCTTAGCTAGGCAGCGAGAAAAAACGACAGGAGCATTGTACTCTTTTAGCCGTGAAATTGCAGCCATTGTAGATATTGGCGTAATCGTAGGTATTTTGGCAGAGCAGGTGTGGCAAACTTTAGATAAATCAGTAGCCGTATTTTTACCCCAAGATGAAAAATTAGTGCTAGCTGCGGAGGCTGGACCTGGAAAAATCGGCGAGGATGCTGGCGAAAAAGCAGTAGCAGTCTGGGCATTTGAGCATGGTGAGATTGCCGGACATTGTACAGATACATTGCCAGGGGCCAGGTATATGTATTTGCCCTTAACAACAAGTCAAAATACGGTTGGTGTTTTAGGTATTGAAATTCACGAGGAAATACTCACTTCTCCCCAAAAGCGATTAATGGAAGCTTGGGCAGGATTAGCAGCGATTGCTGTTGAAAGAGTAAAATTAGCGGAACAAGCTAGGCAAGCAGCATTGCTGGCTGAATCAGATCAGTTGCGTACTGCGTTGTTTAATTCCATCTCCCATGAATTACGAACACCCTTGTCCTCTATTATTGGTGCTATATCTGGTTTAATGGATACAGAAGGTGTTTACTCCGAGAATGATAAAAAAGAATTGTTAGAAACGGTGAAAGAAGGAGCCGATCGCATGAACCGTTTGGTCGTCAATCTTTTGGATACTGCCAGATTAGAAAGCGGTATGATGCAGCTTAAAAAAGATTGGTGTGATATCGAAGATATTACTGGATCGGCTCTTAGGCGAGTCGGAGAATGCATTAAGGGAAGAGCGTTACTTGTGAATATAGCACCAGATTTACCCATGATAAAAGCTGATTGTGTGCTTCTTGAACAAGTCGTAGTCAATTTGCTGGATAATGCTTGTAAATATTCTGTACAAGGTAGTGAAATTGTTATTACTGCCAGTCAAGATACAAGTGTCATACAGGTATCAATAGCTGATCGGGGAATCGGCATTCCAACAGAAAATTTAATGCAAATTTTTGATAAATTTTATCGAGTAGAGCAACTTAAGACCGTTAATGGTACAGGATTAGGTTTGTCAATATGTAAGGGAATTATCGAAGCCCATGGTGGGACAATACAAGCTGAGAATCGACCAGGAGGCGGTACGGTTATGACCTTCATCCTCCCATGGGAAGAGCAGCCACCAATGCATATGGCATAGATTTGCTTTTAAAGTATAAGTTTTGTAGGTGAAAGATTTATGAACCACAAAGACACAATGCCGCTACTGCGGCACATTATGTCCTTTGTGCCTTTGTGGTTCGATTATGTTATATTTTACAGGATGCGTCAGTATTTTCTTAGTTTGCATAAGGCAGGTGATAGAAGGGTGGAAAAAGGGGCACGAGTTTTAGTTATTGATGATGAACCTCAGATTAGGAGGCTGCTCAAAGTATCCTTATCTGCTTATGGCTATGAGATTGATGAATGTCATAATGGAAAAGATGGGATTAATCGAACGGCTGTATTTAAACCTGATTTGATTCTTTTGGATTTAGGATTGCCAGATATGGATGGAAAAGCTGTGGTTGAGATCATTCGTGAATGGTCAAAGGTACCTATTATTATTTTAAGTGCTCGGGATCAGGAAAATGAAAAAATTGCCGCCCTGGACGCAGGGGCAGATGACTATGTCACTAAACCTTTCAGCATGGGAGAGTTACTTGCTCGCTTACGCGTCGCTCTGCGCCATGGGGTAACCACTGAAGGTTCTTCCGTAATTTTTTGCGGTGACTTAAAAATTGATTTGGTGTCGCGTAGTGTAACTTGTGGTGGTAAAGAAATAAAACTGACACCTACAGAGTATGAAATATTAAAAGTCTTGGCTCAAAATATTGGCAGGGTACTGACACATAAACAATTATTAAAAGCCGTTTGGGGTACAGCCTATCATGAGGATACGCATTATATTAGAGTATATATTGGGCAGCTCAGGCGCAAGGTAGAACCCAATCCATCCCAGCCTAAATACATTATTACAGAATCAGGTGTTGGCTATCGTTTAATGTCTGATAAATAAACTTCCACAAAAAATGTGGGAGTTTTTATAATTCAAAGAAGGCATAAGTTTTTATTTTTTTAGGCTCACGATAGCGGGATAAGTATTTTGTAAATTTGTATATTTTCTTATTGCACTTTTGCTACTGTATGGTACAATCATATAGTTACTTTTCTTGCTGCAACTAGCCAAGAAGAGTTTCAATGAAATAACAAATAGGATGGGAGAGGGATATGAATAGTTATTTTAAATTAACGCAAGCAGCTGTTGAAAGTTTGGCACAACAATATGATACCCCGTTGTTATTGGTGTCAACGGAACAAGTAGAACGTAATTATTCTTTTTTGGCGAGTTATTTACCGGGAGTGAAAATGCATTACGCGGTAAAAGCCAATCCTCATGAAGCAATTATCCGGAAATTGGCTGAACTGGGTTCGTATTTTGATGTAGCGTCAGATGGAGAAATGCAATTTTTAACGGATATGGGCATTCCAGCAGAACGTATGGTATATGCCAATCCAGTGAAGACGGCAAGCGGACTTAAGGTAGCCAAGCAAATCGGTGTATATAAATTTACCTTTGATAGTGAAAGTGAAATAAGTAAAATGGCCAAGGCAATACCTGGTGGAACTGTGCTGCTTCGGGTTAGAGTGGACAATCCTAATGCCTTGGTCGATCTAAATAAGAAATTTGGTGCTCATCCTGACGAAGTACTGCCTCTTCTTACCTTGGCTCGTCAGCAAGGTCTTGATGTGGCTGGCTTATGCTTTCATGTGGGCAGTCAATCTTCTAGTGCCGATGCCTATGTAGAGTCATTAGAAATATTCCGCCGTTTGTATGATCAGGCAAAAGAAGCAGGTTTTGATTTGCGCATTCTAGACATCGGAGGCGGTTTCCCTATCCCAGTCATTGATAGTAATACAATTGATGTTGTTGCTATGCTGCAAATGATTAATAAAGCCATTACCCACTACTTTCCTGATACGGAAATTTGGGCTGAACCTGGGCGTTTTATCTGTGGAACAGTTGCGAATTTAATTACTCGTGTGATTGGTACCCAAAAGCGCAATGGGAAACAATGGTATTTCCTGGATGATGGATTATATGGCACTTTTTCAGGAGTTATTTTTGATCATTGGGATTTTGAATTAGAAACCTTTAAAAGTGGTGACAAGGTACCTGCTACGTTTGCAGGACCAAGCTGTGATTCCTTGGACATTTTGTTTCAGGATAAATGGATTCCTAGCTTAGAGATGGATGATCTGATATTAGTGCCAACTTGCGGGGCTTATACCTCAGCGTCGGCTACTGAGTTTAACGGCTTTGCTAAGACTCGAATCCTAGTATGGGAAGAAGTAAAAGACAATCTAAAAGTAAATACATGATACAAAAGATGCAGAAAACCTTAGGTTTTCTGCATCTTTGCATCATATATAGAATATAAGATTTTATGAACCACAAAGGCGCAATGCCGCTGCCGGCGGCACACAAAGAATGCGTTATTTTTTAACGCGGTTAAATTAAAATTAAGGAAAATCCATTTTTTCTCAAAATTGACAAAGTATTATTTTTTTAGTAAAATAATATAAATCTATACGTAAAAAAAGGGAGGAATTATATGCCGGGAAAGAAAATTTCAACGAAAGAGTATATTCGAAGGTATGTATTCATGTTTATTGGTTCCGTTTTAGCAGCAGTAGGGTTAGAGGTTTTTTTGGTTCCCAATCAAATTATTGATGGTGGAGTAATTGGTATCTCCATTATGGCAAGTCATTTAACGGGATGGCCATTAGGATTATTTATCTTCATATTGAATTTTCCCTTCATCTATTTAGGGTATATGCAGATTGGAAAAAACTTTGCGGTATCAACCTTGTTTGCCTTGACTTCTCTGTCGATCTGGGTAAGTATTTTGCTGCCCATTCCAGGCTTTACAAATGATGTGTTTTTAGCAGCCATCTTTGGAGGAATTATCCTTGGAATTGGTGTAGGACTCATTATTCGTTATGGCGGTTCTTTAGATGGCACTGAAATTGTTGCCATTATATTAGATAAACGTACAGGTTTTTCTGTAGGCGAAATTATTATGTTCTTCAATATATTCATTATTGGAAGCGCAGGGCTGGTTTTTAGTTGGGATAAAGCCATGTACTCTTTAATTGCCTATTTTGTTGCTTATAAATTAATAGATATTACGATTGAGGGCTTGGATGAGTCAAAGGGTGTCATGATCGTTAGTGATCATCCTCATGAAATAGCCGAAGTGCTGATGGCGCGGCTGGGGCGTGGAGTTACCATTTTACATGGTCAGGGTGCCTATACGGGTGAGTCTAAGCAAGTCCTTTACTCTGTTATTACTCGTTTGGAGATTGCCAAACTGAAAATCATTATTCAAGAGATTGATGAAAATGCTTTTGTAACGATTAATGAGGTTCATGATGTAATGGGTGGAAAAGTAAAAAAACGCGCAATACACTAGAACTTGTTTTTATAAAAACTTGGTGAAAGCCAAGTTTTTTTATTTAAATATTAGGCACTGTTTTTGCAGGTAAAAAATTCTATATTGGCGAAGTAGATTAATCCATACTATTAGGAATTGTTAAGGTGGTTGTATGAAAAATATTGATATTAGTGATCTTGATAGGATTGTCAAAACTACAATTGATGCGGTAGAGCAAGGAAAGACACAAATTTTTGATATTTATGAGGCGGCTCGTAATGAAGTTGAAAATATAAAAAAGGATGTAGAACGTACAAAGCAGGAGACAGTTGCTATCATTTTTACAGTGGATGATTTAGAAAAGAAAGAGCGGCGTTCTAGGATCAAGTTAATGGAAGTCAGCCGTAATTTCAGCGTATATTCAGAAGATGATATTAAAGCAGTATATGAAGATGCGAGAAACTTACAAGTTGAATTAGCGGTAGCTCGCGCTCAGGAACAAAGTTTACGTCAGCAGCGTGATGAGTTAGAGCTTCGTTTACGCTCTTTAAAAGATACGGTGTCTAAGGCAGAAGGATTAACAACACAGGTAGGAGCAGTTCTAGGGTATTTAGGCGACGAAATGGGCAATGTAGTAGTGAAAATTGAATCCTTGCAGCAGAGTCAAGTGTTTGGTGCCAAAATTATCAAAGCCCAGGAAGAAGAACGCCGTAGAGTGTCACGAGAAATTCATGATGGACCAGCTCAAGCTATGGCAAATATTGTGTTTCGAGCGGAAGTTTGTGAGCGATTGATTGATATTGATGTGCTGCGTGCAAAAAAAGAACTGACAGATCTTCGTGCACAAGTACGTCTTTGCTTGAAAGAAACGAGAAAAATTATTTTTGATTTACGTCCAATGACATTAGATGATTTGGGTTTAGTACCTACGGTGAAGCGGTTTTTAGATACGGTAAAAGAGCGCAGCGGTATGATTTCCGATATTAGGATATTAGGTGAAGAACGGCGCTTAGATTCCTATGTGGAAATTGGTGTATTTAGAATTTTTCAAGAAGCAATTACAAATATTGAGAAACATGCCCAGGCTCAGACGATATCCATTGCTATGGAATTTCGCAGGGATACCTTCTTAGCAACCATTGCTGATGATGGTAAGGGTTTTAATACAGCAGATAATTTTGGTAACGAAAGTTTTGGTTTACTGGGGATGCGGGAGCGAATTCATCTGTTAAATGGTGAGCTAACAATAAAGTCCGAAATTGGGGTAGGCACAAAAGTCATTATAAAAGTAGTATTTAAATAATAGAGGATATACCTGAAGTTTCCAAAAAAGAAATGGAATTTTCTTGGGTATATCTCTATTATTTTAGCAATGCTGCAGATCTGATGCTGAGTAAAAAGGTGTATTTGGATCTTATTTTTCAAAGAATTTTCAAAGAGATTAATTTATCCTCATTGTTGTAGGATTATAGTGGATTTATATAGAAATTTGTTATATTATAGCAATTAAAAGCTGTGTATATTGAGTTATTGCATGATAAGAACGGGGAGTCAATAAAGATATCCGTAGAGGAGTATATTATCACAAGGGATGGATGCAATGAATCAACAATTTAAAATTCTTATTGCCGAGGATAGCAAATTAGAACGCCGAATGTTACGCAATAACCTTGTGTCTTGGGGCTATCAGGTTTATGAAGCCGTGAATGGCAAAGAGGCAATTGCGATGTTTGATGAGGTGAATCCTGACTTAGTCATTCTGGATGGTATAATGCCAGAAATGGATGGCTATGCTGTGTGTGAATATTTGCAGGAGCAGAAAAGAAGAAGTAAGACTCCGATTATCCTCATTACTGCCTACGACAATGAAGAGGCGGTGGAGCGAGCCTTTGCAGCAGGTGCTGGTGAGTATTTAACCAAGCCTGTGTATTGGAATGTTTTGAAATATCGCATCAAAAGAATTCTGCAAGCAAGGCAGGCGGAAATTGCCTTAGGCAAAAGTGAAGAAAAGCTGCGGGGCATTTTAAATAATGCGGTAGTCGGTATTGGGATTCTAGATGAACATGGTAATTGCATTTATGGGAATCAGAGGTTAGTGGATATGCTCGGCTATTCTTTGGAAGAATTATATACAATTGGTTTAAAGCAGGTTACACACCCTGAGGATTGGCTAAGAAGTGCAGAAGGACTGCGGAAAATGGTCAATAAAGAAAAGCTTGAATATCATGTGGAAAGACGTTGTATTCGTAAAGACCGGACTGTCTTTTGGGCCAGATTGTCTGCGGCAATTGTATATGATGAAGATCATGAAGTAAATTCGATTCTTGGCATCATGATTGATATTACAGATCGCAAGGCAATGGATGTGCAAATTAGTTTGCAAAATCAATATTTATTGGCTTTGAATGAAGTTTCGTTGCAGTTGTTGAATCGTTTAGATTTAGATGATGTATTAGCCATGATTGTTACCCATGCGGTAAGTTTATTTCCTAACGCCAGTGGCAGCTTGTTTCTTTTAAAAGAAAATAATTCTCAAGTTGAACTTAAATTTGCTATCGGACTTGATGAAAATAATATCGGCGCGGTTCAGCACAAAGACGAAGGAATTATTGGGGAAGTATTTCGCACGGGTGAGACCGTGATAGTGAATGATTATCAAAATTGGGCAAAGCGTATCAATAGTCATGGTATGGTATACTATGGAGTATTTATTGGGATGCCTTTGTTCTCTGACAAAAAAGTGGTTGGTGTAGTATATATTTATTTTGATGATTCGGCCTGGGGATGTAGCCAGGAACAAAAGTTCTTATTAGAGCGTTTTATTGGTCTGGCTTCTATTGCTTATGATAATGCCATTTTATATAAATTAGCACAGGAAGAAATTGGTGAGCGTAAATTAGTAGAGGAAAAGCTCAGATATGTAAGTATGCATGATTCCCTGACAGGCCTTTACAATCGTACCTATTTTGAAGAAGAATTTCAAAGAATTTCGAGTGGAGCATACCCGTCTGTCGGGATTATTGTTTGTGACGTTGATGAATTAAAGGTCGTGAATGACACCCTAGGACATGCTTTTGGAGATGCATTGATTGTCGCCGCAGCGACGGCGTTAAAGCAGGCTTGTCGCCCAGGTGATACGGTTGCCCGGATTGGCGGTGATGAATTCGTAGTATTGCTGCCTGGCGCGGATCAAGAAATTATGCAAGACGTATGTCAACGAATTAACGAAAAAGTACAGCGTTGCCGGAAGAACTTAAATGGCACCATTATACGCTTATCTATAGGCTGGACTCTGCATATTGGGTCAGATGTAGATCGTAAAGAGCTGTTCAAAGAGGCTGATAAAAAGATGTATCAAGATAAAATGCTTCATAGGATCGGTTAAACCATATAGTAGTATTTGTATTATGATTCTCTTTAAATAGGGCATAATAGGTAAAGATTCGCGGCAGGTTTTACCTATTATAAAAGGAGGCGATAGGGTTGCGTTTGAGGCAAACAGATACACCTTTACTGGCTGCAATGCAGCATTATGTAAAAGAGGAAGTGATTCCTTTTCATACTCCAGGGCATAAGCAAGGTAAAGGAATGCATCATGCATTAGAAAGTATAATAGGCAGAGGTACCCTAGCCTTGGATTTGGCTTTAATGGAAGAATTAGATGATTTTCACGAACCCTATGGCTGTATAAAGGATGCTCAGGAGCTGGCGGCACAGCTTTATGGTGCCGATCATAGTTTTTTTGTTATCAATGGTACAACCGGCGGAATTTATGCAATGATATTAGCTGTTGCGGGTCCAGGAGAAAAAATTATTGTGCCGCGTAATGCTCACCGTTCTATTATTGGTGGGATTATTTTAAGTGGGGCGATTCCAATCTTTATGCAGCCAGAAGTTGATAATGACTTAGGGCTGGCTATGGGAGTTACGCCAGAAACGGTAGAGAATACAGTGCTGCAGCACCCAGATGCTAAAGGAGTACTCATTATTAATCCTAATTATTATGGGGTTGCTGTAGATTTAAAAAAGATTGTAAATCTTGTTCATAAACATAACATGGTGGTACTGGTAGATGAAGCTCATGGTCCTCATCTGCGTTTTAGCAATCGTCTGCCAATACAAGCTTTGGATGCTGGGGCTGATATTTGTGCGCAGAGTACTCATAAGATTATTGGCGCATTGACCCAATGCTCCTTAGTTCATTGTCGGGAGGGGCGTATTCGCGTACCTCATCTAAAAGCAATGCTGCAGTTGACTCAGTCTACCAGCCCTAACTACATTATGTTGGTATCCTTAGATGTAGCTCGTATGCAAATGGCTTTAGAAGGGCCGAAACTCATTGAACGATCCATTGACTTAGCCAATTGGACAAGGCAGGAAATTAATAAAATACCTGGTTTATATTGTTTTGGTTCGGAGAAAAAGGGTGATCCGGGAATATTTGATTTAGATCCAACGAAAGTTACAGTTACGGTTAAAGGGCTGGGATTAACAGGCCCTGAGGCAGAGCGGATTTTGCGTCATCAATATAAAATACAAGTTGAGCTTTCTGATTTATATAATCTTCTTTTTTTAATTACCTTAGGGGATCGAGAACAAGAAGTGCATCTGTTGGTGGCAGCTCTTCGGGATATGGCAGAAAAATATGCAAAGTCTTATGACTTTTCCTTACTAGAACGCTGCATTAATGCACCTTATCCAGTAGCGCCTCAAGGTGTTTTATCTCCTCGTGAGGCTTTATTCGGCAACACCTGCATGGTACCTTTTGCTCATTCTGCAGGAATGATTTGTGCTGAAATTGTCACCTTTTATCCTCCTGGTATCCCTGTGGTATGTCCGGGAGAACGGATAACTCAAGAAATTATCGATTATTGTCAACTGCTTCAGCAAAGTGGCATGCATGTGTCTGGACCAGAAGACTATACATTAAAAACAATTAAAGTGGTGGATTAAATGAATGGTAAATTAATTATTATTGAAGCCGGAGATGGCAGTGGCAAAGCAACACAGACAGAAAAACTATATCATCGTTTGAAAGAAGAAAAAAGAACAGTACGCAAAGTGAGCTTTCCGGACTATAAAAGTAGTTCGTCAGCACTAATAAAAATGTATCTTAATGGTGATTTTGGCAATAGTCCTGATTCGGTAAACCCTTATGCTGCTTCCAGCTTCTATGCAATAGATCGTTATGCATCCTACAAGCAAGATTGGGGTGATTTTTATAAACAGGGTGGAATTATCATTGCCGATCGTTATACTACGTCCAATATGGTGCATCAAGCTGTAAAAATTCATGTACAGGAAGAAAAGGATGCTTTTTTAGATTGGCTCTGGGACTTAGAGTTTATAAAATTCGGTTTACCGATTCCAGATGGTGTGATTTTTCTAGATATGCCGCCAATGTATAGCAAAATTCTTAGGGAAGAACGTGCTAAAATTAACGGGCAGCAAACTCCTGATATCCATGAACGAGATGAGCAGTATTTAGAGAACTGCTATAGTAACTATTGTGCGATCGCCGATAAGTATAATTGGTGTAAGATATCCTGCATTCATCATACACGATTAAAGACAGTGGACGAAATTCATGAAGACGTCTATCAATCGGTACAAAATATACTAGCAAGTACATAAAATTTATGAACCACAAAGGCACAATGCCGCAAAGAATAATTGAACCGCAGAGATGCAGAGTGCGCTGAGGGGGTTCTCTAACCCTATTAATTATCTTTTCTCTGTGCTCTCTGCGTCTCTGCGGTTCGGTGATGTTTTAAAGAATGCGTAACTTCTTTCTGTTATATAATTATCTAAAAATTGCGTATATTAATGAAAACATGCAGGATTATCGATAATATATGTACAATGTAATTACTATATCAAACATTTAGAAAATAATGGATTTTGCATGGGGGGAATTCGGATGCTGATTGTTCTGCTTGGTCCAACTGGATCGGGAAAAAGCACGATAGAAAAGAAAATGGGACAGAGTGGAATGCATAGGCTGAGGTCCCACACTACTCGTCTTAAAAAAACTGGTGAGTCTGAAGATGCCTATTATTTCGTCAAAAAAGAAGATTTCAAAAAAGTGGATTTAGTGGAAAGTGTGCTTTATAAAAATAGCTTTTTTGGACTGAGTCGGGAAGAAGTGGAAATTGCGAAAACCAAAGATTGTGTAGTTACTCTCGACTGGAATGGAGCTCAGCAAATTAAACATCGCATTCCATTTGCAGTTACCGTATTTATTGATTGTCCCATGTATCAGCTGGAAAAACGCTTGCCAATTGAAATCGATAGTGAAAAACGCAAAAAAATTATGGCGCAGGTAGTATTAGATTCTAAATGCGCTGCCAACTGTGATTATATTGTAAGGAATTATGATGGGCAATTGGATGAAGCTTGTGCTCAACTATTAGAAATTTGCCGTCAAAGTAAAAAAAGCGACTAATTAGAGTAACGGATGGTTAATATAAAAGGTAGGAACTATTAAATTATATAGTTTCTACCTTTTTTACAAAAAATAATGACGTAACCGCAGAGGCACAGAGCGCGCTGAGAGGAATTTCTAATCCTATTTATTTTTTCTCTGTGCTCTCTGCATCTCTGCGGTTAAAAAAGGTAGAAATTTTTTAAAATGGAGACCATTATTTTATAATGGGGAAAGCTAGTGTTATAATGAACAGGATGAATTACAGAATTTGGAGGTACCATGGACCGCGCGCATTCTTTAGGAGAAGAAAAGATATCAACTCTATTGTGGAGATTTTCCTTGCCGGCAATTACCGGGATGGTAGTTAATGCTTTTTATAATGTTATCGATAGTATATTTGTAGGGCGTGGCGTAGGTGAAATTGGTCTTACGGCAGTTACTATAGCCTTTCCAATTATGATTGTATTAATGGGCTTTGGGATGCTGGTAGGAGTAGGGGCTGCTGCAGTTGTTTCTTTGAGAATGGGAGAGAAGAAGCAGCAGCAAGCGGAAAAAATATTAGGGAACGCCTTTACTCTTTCCATGATATTATCGGTAGCTTTTACGGGATCGGTCTTGTTGTTTCTAGATCCGATCTTAATGATGCTAGGCGCAGAGCCAGATGTGCTGCCTTATGCCAGAGAGTTTACTAGAATTATTGTCCTTGGCAGTCCATTTATGTATATTGGTTTTGGTTTGAATAATATAGTACGTGCTGAGGGCAATCCTCAAATGGCCATGTCTACTACACTCATCTCTGCAGGATTAAATATTGTGTTAAACCCTTTGTTCATATTTACTTTCCACTTAGGAATTGGTGGGTCGGCCTTAGCAACAGTGCTATCCCAAGGGGTATCAGCAATATGGGTGTTAGTTTATTTTTTGCGGGGGAAAAGTGTATTAAGGCTGCGAACAAAGAATTTTTCCTTAGATAAAAAGATTGTTCGCAGTATTTTCGAGATTGGAATGTCGCCTTTTTTAATGCAGATTGCTTCAAGTTTGACCACGGTTTTGTTTAATTATACGTTATTACGGTATAGTGGAGAATTGGCAGTCGCTTCCATTGGGATTATCAATCGAATGGGCATGCTCATGTTAATGCCCATTTTTGGGATTAGCCAAGGGCTTCAGCCAATCATTGGCTATAATTATGGAGCAGGGAATTATGATCGGGTTAAGAAAGCTTTAAAAATAGCAATCGGTGCTGCAACTTTATTTTCCACAGTCGGCTTCTTACTCATTCAGATTTTTGATAAGCAGATTATTATGCTGTTTAATGATAATCCTGAGTTGATTTTGTTAGGGTCTGAGGCAATGCGGATTAATTTGTGTATGCTTCCGGTCATTGGTTTTCAAATTATTGGTGCTAATTATTTTCAGGCAGTGGGTAAAGCCAGTTATGCCATTGTACTTAGTATGTCGCGGCAATTAATTATCTTAATTCCTTTAATATTGCTATTGCCAAGGCTGCTCGGTTTACATGGGGTTTGGCTGGCAAGTCCGATAGCAGATTTCTCGGCTGCTTTGTTAACTGGCATATTCTTATTCCGCGAGCTTCGTAAGTTGAGTCAAAAGTGATGGATATTTGGTACCGAAGTAAGATGAGTCACGTAAATATGTGAAAGATAATTTCTCAAGTTAAAAGCATAAATTGATTATTTGCTGGAAAACAATTATAATTTAGATGCAATCCTATGTTTGTCTAATGATGAAGTTCGTAAGCTCGGGTGATACTGATCAAATAGAGTTAGCACTCCAGCAAAGAGCAGATCTTTTCTTTATGAGAGTATTATAGTAAGGCTAGTATATATTATAGCTTGAAAGGCAGTGACCTACATGAAAATAAATAATTTAGGAGCTACCCAAATACCTTCACTAGTGGAACGGGATGGGGGGAGCAAGGCGGAAAAATCCTTAAGTCATTTTTCCTCTGATTTACTTAAAAGCCAAGATGGGCAATCTCGCGAGAGATTAAATCAATTATTGGCGGAAATAGATAAACGCGGTAAGCGTTTAGGTGAAGTGCCAACCTATGCTGAACTCAAGAAATATCGGGAAGTCATAAGGCAATTTGTCGGTGAAGCTGTAGGACGTATGTATACATTGCAATCGCAGCAAGGGTGGGATCGCCATGGGAGGCAGAAGGTGTATACAATCATCAAAAAGGTAGATGCTACCTTAGATAGTCTGACAGAAGATGTACGCCTAGGAGAAGAACGTCAATTGGATATTCTGGCGAAACAAGATGCGATTCGTGGCATGCTAGTCGATCTGTATACATAGAGGTGCAACGATGAAGTGGACCGATATCATTGGGCATAAAGATCAGGTAACCATGCTGCGTCATATGGAGAGCAGCAGACGCATGCCTCATGCTGTTTTATTTGCGGGACCTAAAGGCATTGGTAAAAACCTGGTGGCGAATGTCGTTGCCGCATCTTTATTATGCAGCGATCAAGAAGAGCGCCCTTGTGGTCGTTGCCATTCTTGTCAGCAAATATCCTATGGCAGTCATCCTGATTTTCTCCACATTGCCCCTGATGGGACCAATATTAAGATTGAACAAATTCGAATGTTGCAGCAGGAATTGTCAATGGCATCTTTTAGTGGACAGCGTCGCGTCTGCATCATTGATGGTGCTGAGCTCATGACGACTCAAGCTGCCAATAGTTTGCTAAAAGTTCTAGAAGACCCTCCTGGAGAAATTGTTTTTCTTTTATTAGCAGCGAATAAACAAATGCTGCTTACTACGATTATATCTCGATGCATGGTGATTGCTTTTCAGCCTTTAGCAGACGAGCTATTGGCTCAGGATTTAATGGCTAAAGGTTATTTGCCAGAAACATCGGAAGTAGCAGCCCGCTTAAGCAGCGGTCGAATGGGAATTGCTCTTGCTCTTTTGGAACCTGAAGGTCTTGCCCTGCGTAATCAGGCTCTGGAGATGATCCTAAAACTAATGGACTCCAAACTGGAAGCGGTCTGGCACTCAGCTGGAGTATTGGAAAAAATGGAACGTAATGATATTTTGGAATTTATAAAGTATGTAACTTATATCTTGCGTGATATACTATTGCTTGTTACTGGACAGGGTAAGCAATGGTTATTTAATATAGATGTTGCAGAAGAATTGTGTGAAGTAGCGGACATGTGGAGTGAAAGACGGCTAGTAACAGCCATTAGGGCAGTGGAGACAGCTAGACGGGCTCTGCTGGCCAATGCAAATACAAGGCTTACGAGTGAAGCGTTATTGATAAGAATATATGACTTAGCAAGGGAGGTTTGAAGGTGGAGACAGTAGTCGGAGTACGTTTTAAAAAAGCTGGCAAGGTATATTATTTTGCACCTGGTGAAATTGTCCTGGTGGCAGGAGATTTTGTAATTGTTGAAACTGCCAGAGGGTTAGAATATGGAGAAGTTGTTATTGGACCGCGTCAGGTAGGAGAGGATGCTATTGTAGCACCATTAAAAACCGTACAGCGTAAAGCCACTGCCGAAGATGGCGCTAAAGTGGAAGAAAATAGAGAAAAGCAAAAAGAAGCCTTCTCTACTTGTGAGCAGAAGATCAAAGCTCATAACTTAAATATGAAGTTAGTGGATGTAGAGTATACCTTTGATGTTAATAAAATAATTTTTTATTTCACGGCAGAAGGTCGTATTGATTTTAGGGATCTAGTAAAAGATTTGGCAGCTGTATTTCGTACTCGAATAGAACTTAGGCAAATTGGGGTTCGGGATGAAGCGAAAATGATGGGGGGAATTGGTTGCTGCGGCAGACCTTTGTGCTGCTCGACGTTTCTCGGAGATTTTGAACCGGTATCTATTAGAATGGCTAAAGATCAGAAGCTTTCATTGAATCCTACCAAAATTTCTGGCATATGCGGGCGATTAATGTGCTGCTTAAAATATGAGAATGATTCCTATGCACCTTGCTGCAAGAAAATTCCTGCACCAGTGGTAGGGCGGGAAGTCATAACTGTAGATGGAGAAGGAAAAGTTACATTTGTAAATCAGGGGAAGAAGAATGCAACGATTCTGCTGACAAATGGTAATACTGTTATTATTCCATGGGAAGAAGTAGTGGAAAAGGATATAAATGGGTAATCAAGTGATAATTGGCGTGGAAGAACGTATCGATGATTTGCTGATTGGTCAGTTGAAAGTGATTCAGCATGAAAAAGAATTTTGTTTTTCCTTAGATGCAATTTTATTATCTCATTTTGTCACCGTGAGGCCAGGTGCTAAGGCTGTGGATTTGGGAACAGGAACAGGTGTGATTGCCCTTCTTCTAACGGCAAGGGGGGCGGATCATGTAACCGGCTTAGAATTAAGCCAGGCTATGGCGGATATGGCAGCACGCAGTGTTCTTTTGAATCAGTTGGATGAGAAAGTAAAGATTATACAAGGAGACTTGTGTAAGATAAAAGATATATTGCCCTCAGAAGGGTATGATTTGGTAGTGTCGAATCCTCCCTATCGTCCAGTGGGTGTTGGTTATATGAGTCCGAATGACAATGTGGCTAGAGCAAAGCATGAAGTTACAGCTACTCTGAAAGATGTGGTCGACGCTGCACGGTATTTGCTAAAATATCGTCGTGGGCGCTTCGCAATGGTTCACTTACCGGAACGTATGGCTGAGATTTTAACTGCGATGAGTCAAGCTGGTATTGAACCTAAGTTATTGCAGTTAGTATACAGCAGTATCGACAAAAAGCCTACCATGTTATTAGTAGAAGGGGTTAAAGGGGCAAATCCGGGTCTTACAATCTTGCCGCCTCTTGTCGTTTATAAGCCTGATGGCAGTTATAGTGATGAAATTGTAAAATATTACAAAGAATATCGATAATAAAGTTATTAGTTTTAGAAATTATAAAACAAAGCACAAAGGTCACACAAAGACTTTTTTACTATCATCTCTCTTTGTGTCCTTCGTGCTTTTAAATATTTCATTTTTTTTGCTATACTGAGCAATTTATAATTTTTTTTTACCTTATCTATCTTTTCTCAGTGTTCTCTGTGCCTCTGTGGTTTTTTTTTACTTTATATGTTTCAAAGAACGCATCAGCGTTTTTAAAAATGTGGTTAATGCCTTATAAAAAGGAAGTGGATGTATTGCTGGAGAATGCTGGTGTCTTATATTTGTGTGCAACACCCATTGGAAATTTGGAAGATATGACGTATCGAGCGGTGCGCGTATTATGTGAAGTGGAAGTGATTGCTGCAGAAGATACGCGTCATACGAGGAAACTGCTCAGTCATTTTGATATTCATACTCGGCTGATTAGTTATCATGAACATAATAAAGTGACGAGAGGACCGGAAATCATAGAGCGATTAATTACAGGAGAGAATGTAGCGGTAGTGAGTGATGCTGGTTTACCGGGAATTTCTGATCCAGGATCTGACTTGGTGGAATTAGCGGTACAAGCAGGTATTCGGGTAGTGCCTCTGCCTGGTGCAAATGCAGCATTGTCTGCACTTGTATCTTCTGGTTTAGATACAACCTTATTTTCTTTTCTTGGCTTTTTGCCCAAAAATAAAAAAAAACGGCGTGAATTATTGGCTAGTTTTGCAAACTCGTCTTATACAATGGTTTTTTACGAGTCACCGCATCGCATAAAACAGACATTGGCGGAGCTAAAGAGTGCTTTTGGGGATCGCCCAGCGGTGGCAGCTAGGGAATTGACTAAAAAATTCGAAGAGTTTATTCGTGGTACGATAGAAAGTTTAGTAACTCATTTCGCTGAAAATGATCCCAGAGGGGAGTTTACCCTTATTGTGGGAGGTCGCAAAACCGATCAAAGTCTTGAAGCAGATACGGATGAACAGGAACAGCTTTCTGTTGAAGATGCTGTCATTGAATTAATGGAAACTGGTGTGGCTAAAAAAGATGCCATTAAAACCGTTGCCCAACAAAGAGGCTTACCAAAAAGAGAAGTTTATCAGGCAACCTTAGAAATAGAATAAAGTTCTGAAGAGAAGAAAGAATGATTGAACCGCAGAGGCGCAGAGCGCGCTGAGAGGATTTTTTTAACTCTATCTATTTTTTTCTCTGCGTCCTCTGCGTCTCTGCGGTTAAAAAAGATAGAACCCT
This sequence comes from Pelosinus fermentans JBW45, assembly GCF_000271665.2. Classification (GTDB taxonomy): domain Bacteria; phylum Bacillota; class Negativicutes; order DSM-13327; family DSM-13327; genus Pelosinus; species Pelosinus baikalensis. The sequence goes on from NZ_CP010978.1 coordinate 635,326, forward strand.
TTTTTGTTTTTTGGGCAAAAAAAAGAAGAGGTTATTTATAACCTCTTTAAAATTCTTAAACAGCCTTTGTTACCATTGCATCCAGGCATTCTTTGCAGATATTTTTATTTTTAAAGACAGTCACTTCATCCGCATTGCCACAGAAAACACATGAACAAGCTGGTTCATATTTGCGTAAGATGATACGGTCGCTGTCTACATAAATTTCTAGAGCGTCTTTTTCTTCAATGGAGAGTGTGCGGCGCAATTCAATTGGAATAACGACCCTACCAAGCTCGTCCACTTTTCTTACAATACCAGTTGATTTCATTATAATTAATTCTCCTCTCATTTCAACAACATTCGACAAAATATGTCCAACTAAATAATACCAAATTCCCGTAAAGTTGTCAACCTATTTTTACCATATCAGTAAATATGTTGTACGGTACTGCAAATTATCTTGTCAGAAAAAGACGAATGGTGCAAAGTCTCTAGAATAGTTCGACATAAGTGTATATTCTTGGTAAAATAGGGACAATAATAAAAAAGTATGATATTTTTATTATTGTCGAATTATGACATGGAATTTTTGTCATTTAAGTTATGGAAGGTACAATTATAAAAAGAACATCTTTTGTTGCCAATTTAACATTATGGGGAGGCTTATTACAACCGTGGAAAAGAAACCATTTTATATTACAACGCCTATTTATTATCCGAGTGATCGCTTACATATTGGTCATGCTTACACAACGACCATTGCTGATGCGGCTGCCAGGTATAAAAGGCTAGCGGGATCAGAAGTACTCTTTCTCACTGGATCAGATGAACATGGTCAAAAAATTCAGCGCAAAGCGGCAGAACAGAATGTGACACCGATTGCTTATGTTGATAAAATTGTTGATTCTTTTCAGCAATTATGGGAGAAATTGAATATTTCTCATGATGATTTTATTCGTACAACGCAGCAGCGTCACCATGATGTTGTGCAAGCTATTTTCCAGAAAATTTATGATAAAGGTGATATTTACAAAGCTGCTTATGAAGGCTGGTATTGTACTCCTTGCGAAACCTTCTGGATGGAGCGGCAGGTTGTAGAGGGGAAGTGTCCTGACTGCGGGCGGCCAGTAGAAATCGTGCAGGAGGAAAGTTATTTCTTCCGCATGTCTAAATATCAAGACCGATTGCTTGCCTATATTGAAAGCAATCCTGATTTCATTCAGCCTGTATCTCGCCGTAATGAAATGCTGAATTTTATTAAGGGGGGGTTAGAGGATCTTTGTGTTTCCCGCACAACCTTTGACTGGGGGATTCCTGTACCCTTTGACACCAAGCATGTCGTGTATGTATGGTTTGACGCCTTAACCAATTATATTACCGCTGCAGGCTATCTAGATGATCGGGAGAAATTTGCTAAGTTCTGGCCAGCTGACATTCATTTAGTCGGAAAGGAAATTGTACGTTTTCATAGTATTATTTGGCCGATTATCTTAATGGCTTTGGATCTTGAAATACCGGCAAAGGTATATGGACACGGCTGGTTAATCATGGAAGGCGATAAAATGTCCAAATCCAAAGGCAATGTAATTGATCCGGTTACCTTAATTGAAGAGTTTGGTCCAGATGCAATTCGTTATTTCTTGCTGAGAGAGATCAATTTAGGAATGGATGGGAATTTCTCCAGAGAAGCTCTTATTAATCGGATTAATGCTGATTTGGCAAATGACTTAGGAAACTTATTGCATAGAACGTTAAACATGATTGGTCGTTTTAATGGTGGTGTGATTAAAGCAGCTGGTGATGTAGAAGAACTAGATCACCAGTTGGCACAATTAGTACAGAGTACCGTTATCCAATATGAAAAATTTATGGATGTTATGGATATTAATGCAGCAATCAAAGTTGTTTGGGCATTGATCAGCCGTACCAATAAATATATTGATGAAACGGCTCCCTGGGCATTAGCTAAGGATGAGGCGAAGCACTCCCGCCTTAATACGGTGCTGTACAATCTGGCAGAGACGCTGCGAATTATAGCAATTTTGATTACTCCTTTTATGCCGGTTACAGGACCAAAGATTTGGGGGCAGTTGGGGTTAACCACTGATTTTAAAGCTGTAACCTTGGAGGATGTTAAGGGCTGGGGAAAACTACCCGCAGGCATTGTTGTATCGAAACCTGAACCTATCTTCCCACGGATTGAAGATAAGGTTGTTGAAGCTGCAGCAGAAGTGAAGGCGGCAGATCAGGATAAACAACAGTCAGCAGCGGTAGCTGATGAAAATACCCCTGAGGTTAGCATTGATGAATTTGCAAAGATGGATCTTAGAGTCGTCACCGTACTAGCAGCTGAAAAAGTGGAAAAGGCTGATAAGCTCTTGAAATTGACGGTGGACTTGGGCACCCAGCAGCGTACTATTGTTTCAGGCATTGCTAAGCATTACACACCAGAAGAATTAGTAGGTCAGAATGTAGTCATGATTATTAACTTAAAGCCAGCGAAAATTCGCGGTATCGAATCTCGTGGCATGGTTTTAGCGGCTTCTTGTGATGATCAATTAAAAGTAGTCACCGTTCCCGGAATGCCTGCCGGCAGCAAGGTGAAATAAGATTACATAAGAAAGCGCCTGCTATAGGCGCTTTCTTATGTAATAGGATAAAAGTTTATGTTTTTGTGGAAGAGAGCCAGGAAAGAATGATTGAACCGCAGAGACGCAGAGCGCGCTGAGGGGGATTCTCTAACTCTATTATTTCTTCTTTCTCTGTGTTCTCTGTGCCTCTGCGGTTGAAAAACGGACATGCAGTGTTTTGCTTAACATAACAAGTACAAGGAGTGTTAACCATGTTATTTGATTCTCATGCACATATTGATGATGAAAAGTTTGATATCGATCGTGAAGAAGTAATCCAAAGAGCGATCGACAATGGTGTGACCGGGATTATTAATGTTGGGGCCTCTATGGAATCTTCTGCTCGTTCCATTGCCCTTGCAGAAAAATATGAAGGTATTTATGCTGCTGTCGGTATTCATCCTCATGATGCTAAAGATGCTTTAGATACAGATTATGAACAATTAGTCCGTTGGACTGCTCTTGATAAGGTGGTTGCCATTGGAGAGATTGGTCTGGATTATTATTATGATTTTTCACCGAGAGAGGTACAGCGTTCGGTATTTATTCATCAACTTGATGTAGCTCGTCAAACAAATATTCCTTTTATTATTCACGATCGAGATGCTCATGGTGATCTATTGGAGATTTTAAAGAAAGAAGCCAAAGGCTTAAAAGGTGTGCTGCACTGTTTTTCAGGGAGTTTGGAGATGGCAAATGAAGTCATAAAGATGGGTTTATATATTTCCATAGCCGGTCCTGTTACCTTTAAAAATGCGGCCAAACTTCCTGAAATTGTGACAAAAGTACCATTGGAATATTTGTTGGTAGAAACGGATTCCCCTTATCTAACACCTCAGCCATATCGAGGCAAACGTAACGAACCTGCTTATGTAAAATTGGTAGCTGAGCAGGTTGCCAATTTACGTGGTATTGAGATGGACGTTCTGGCAAAAGCTACGAGTGAAAATGTAAAAGAATTATTTGGAATATCCTAAGAATAACAGAATATATTAACCTATGGGAGAGTATTTTTAATAAAAGATATTCTCTTTATTTTTTGTAAAATTTAAAGAAAGGACAACGTGGTTTTATTTCTCTCTTCAGGGAGACTGACGTCAGGAAATACGTTGGTTTCAAAATATTGACAAGTATGTTGCGTAGGAGGTATAAAAAAGGATATTTTGGTAAATAATTTAAAGAATGTAAGAAAAAAACTAGACAATACGAATAAGTCATGGTATAATACTTAAACGTTTGAAAAGGAGGTATTTTATGACTTATATTGAGTTGAAAAAAGTGTTTTTTCGACAAAAAATGCTACCCCTATTTCTCGCGCTATTCACTGTTTTATTGGTGGCGACAGGGTTCATGTTTGCCAACAAAAAAGTACACATTGCCGTTGACGGCACTACCATAATGATTAGCACACTACATAGCAAACCTCAAGATGTTTTAGTACAGGCTGGAATTCATTTAGATCCAAAAGATGAATATCGTCTGTCGACCAAGAACTTAACGGATGGTAGTACCATTTGGGTATATCGTGCTGTACCTGTTACGGTAACCTATCAGGGAAAAACTGAGGTGATAGTGACGGGGAAGCCTACAGTGGGGGAATTGGCAGAAAGTTTAGGAATGAACATGGAAAATACTAAACTGGTGCCAGAGGGGCAAAATAAAATAGAAGCCGATATGTTTATTCAAGCCATTACGCTAACCCAGAAAGAGGTTGAGCGTGATGTGGTAGAGAGATTTACCGTAATTCGACAGCCGGATTCAACCTTGGAAAAGGGGGTTGAGAGGGTAATTGAAGAAGGGCAGGATGGTGTAAAAACGGTTGTTGCTCGTATTCATTATGCTGATGGTGTGGAAGTAAGTGCGGAGCAACTGAGTGAAAAAATAAAAGAGCCGCCAAAACCACAGGTTGTTCATGTAGGTACTCGTGATGTGGTTGATACATCACGTGGATCAATGCGATTTAGCCGAGTAATGGCAATGGAAGCCAGTGCGTATCTGCCAACAGATGGCTCTGTTGAGGGAATAACCGCTACTGGTGTGCCAGCTCGTCGCGGTATTGTAGCCGTTGATCCCGATGTTATACCGCTGGGAACCAGAGTATATGTGCAGGGATATGGTTTAGCTACGGCTGCCGATGTTGGTGGTGCAATTGTTGGTAATCGTATCGATTTGTGTATGGAAAATGACAGTGAAGCCTGGAGATTTGGTAGAAGATCAGTAAAAGTTTATATACTTGACTAACAGGGGGTATACTCCCTGTTCTTTTTTTGATACTATAATATGGATACTTTTGATTGCGAAGTAAGTATCTAGTAGAATGATAGAAAGTGGTAGGGAAAGATGATTAAAGAAGTAATTATTGTTGAAGGTAAAAATGACATACATGCGGTGAAAAGGGCCGTAGAGGCTGATTGTATTGCAACAGGCGGTTTTGCATTGGCACCTCATAGCTTAGAGAAGATTGCCCAAGCTTATACGAAGCGTGGCATTATTATTTTGACAGATCCGGATAGTGCTGGTGAGCGGATACGCAATTTTTTAAGCCAGCGTTTTCCAGAAGCCAAGCACGCCTTTGTTCCCAAAGAAGACGCCATTGCTAAAAATGATATTGGAATTGAACAGGCATCGAGTGAAGCGATACGTGATGCTCTTGCCAAAGTGCGGTATTTAGAGTGGCAGCCAAGTGAGGAATTTATCTGGTCTGATATTATGCAGTATGGGCTTAGCGGTACCCAAGATGCCTCGGCCAAACGGGCGATTGTTGGTGCAAAACTTGGCATTGGCTATGCAAATGCTAAAACCTTTTTACAGCGCCTTAACCATTATGGGGTAACCCGCGCCGAATTTGAACAGGCGGTACAATAACATTGGAGGCAGTAATATGAAACAGCCGACTATAGCAAATAAAGATGTAACCTTACATATTTTAAAGCGATTTGGAATCCGAATGAGCAAAAAGCTCGGACAGAATTTTTTAATTGATGAACATGTGGTTCAAAGTATCGTGAAGGCCGCCAATATTACCCAGGGTGATGCTGTGCTGGAGATTGGTCCGGGGATCGGCACTTTAACCCAAGGATTAGCAGAAGCTGGTGCTGCTGTCACGGCTGTGGAAATCGATCGAAGATTGATCGAGGTATTGGCAAAGACACTGGAAGGTTATGAAAACATTCGAGTTGTTCATGGTGATATCTTGCGTATTGATATTGGAAAAGAAGTAGCAGCGCCCAGGTATAAGGTGGTAGCAAACTTACCCTATTACATTACAACCCCAATTATTATGGGGTTGCTGGAAGCGCATATGCCTGTAGATATTCTAGTAACCATGGTGCAGAAAGAAGTTGCTCAGCGTATGGTTGCTGTCCCTGGTACGAAAGATTATGGCTCCTTATCCGTGGCAGTTCAATACTACACCAAGCCTGAGATTATGTTTGTTGTACCACCGGCTTCCTTTATTCCGCCTCCTGCTGTCGATTCAGCAGTGATTCGCTGTACTGTAAGAGAAAAACCGCCAGTAGAGGTAAATGAAAGAATTTTTTTCCGCGTGGTAAAAGCCGCTTTTGCTCAGCGTCGTAAAACCTTGTCGAATACCCTTAAAACGACAGGTGTACCTGCTGATACCTTAAAAGTAATATTAGAGAAAGCTGGTATTGATGGTGGGCGTCGTGGTGAGACGTTATCCATAGAAGAATTTGCTGCTATTGCTAATGTATGGATACAGTAAAAATTATAGTTGAAGAGCCCCTGCTTGGTTTCTAGCAGGGGCTCTTCTCATTTCTTTTATGGAGTTAAAAAATGATCTAATACATCGAAACGACGTTCATTATGGTAGCCGGTATAGGTCTTGTTTTGCCACTGGCGAGTTCGAGGAGCATTTTGGAAGACACTGATAGCCTCTAAACAATCGCCTACAATTGTTTCAATGATTTTTGCACAATGGATATGAGTTTTTAAAGATGAACCTAATTGATAATGCGGAATGGTAGTAGCCACGTCGATTTTTAGTTTATTCATTCTGGATAAAGCCATAGTTACAGGTGGAATGGCCAATTCGCGAATTGGGATTGTGGATAAGAAACGTCGTGAGACAGCATGGGGACCGTGAGAGGGCGTGGCCAAATTAATTTTTTTGTCTAAGCCAAGTTCTTTATTTAGATTGAGCCTCCATTGGAAGGTGGGGTTATAACGTTCAATATGTCGTGGTGGTGCAGGATAGCAATTCGTTAGCGCCAAATCTAAATGTTTGATTAAGATCCCGTCAATGAGTTCAGTTAGGTTTTCTGCAAATGTCCCTACCATGTCGCCATCCACAAAGGCCACTACATCGCTGCCTAATGCTAATGCTACCTTTGCGCCGATAGCCCGAGGGATGTCAATACCTAGACGTTCGTGGAAGTAAAGAATTTGTAATTTTGGGATGCCAATTTGCAACACTTCATGCATGGTAGAATCATTGGAACCGTTTGCGACTAGAATAATGTGATCAATTTGGAGTGTACTTAAGTTTTGTAGAACTGTTGCGATACGTCCAGCTTCGTTCTTGGCTGGAACAACCACAGTGATCATGCGCCATCACCTCGAAGATTTTGAGTGCGGTGCATGTGGCTCCTAAAGGCCACAGGTGTAATACAGTATATTGAGAAAAGGTCTTTTTGGTTACCCGCCAAATGCAGAACTTTTTGAAATATATTGGAAGGTTTTTTGGGTGTGGCACTTTTTTTTTATGCTACATAGTATGTAATAAGTAAGGGGGGGATAGGGGTGGCTAATGTAGCAGTAGGGGATTTAGTAATTCGGAAATCTCATGGCGGTGATGTTGTTTTTAAGGTAACCAATATTTATGAGGACAATATAGGGCAATCACATTGTACATTAAAAGGAATGCATTTGCGGTTAGTAGCAGATGCGCCGTTAAGTGATTTAGAACGAGTAGGAGCAGAACACCTGCGTAATGAAATTTTGCATATGGAAAGTGTGCATAATGATACAGTGAAAAGAGTTTTGATGCGTCGCAGTATGGAAAGGGAAAAAGTGAATAACGTGCGAGCAGAGCACTCAAAAAAGTATGAATACTTTGAAATGCCGGGTCGTGTACTGCATCTGGACGGAGACGAAGAGTACCTTGCTATGTGTTTAAAAACCTATCATCAAATGAACATCGATGCAGTCGGTCGATGTATTGAGGAATCAAAGCAGCCAGAGCATGTGATTGCTTTAGTGGATGAGTATCGTCCTGACATTTTAATTTTAACTGGTCATGATGCGTTATTAGGGGGTGGCAAGAAAGACTTCAGAGATATTAATAATTATCGCAATTCTAGATATTTTATAGAATCCGTCAAGAAGGCTAGAATTTTTGAACCATCAAAGGATGATTTGGTGATTTTTGCTGGTGCCTGCCAATCTTACTTTGAAGCCATTTTAATAGCAGGGGCTAATTTTGCCAGTGCCCCAACTCGAATTTTTATTCATGCCTATGATCCTGTGTTTATTGCAGAAAAAGTTGCATTTACTCCCATCAATCGAACGGTTGATATCGGTGATGCCATCACTGCATCCGTAACAGGTGCCGATGGCGTAGGAGGGATTGAAACACGGGGAAAATTTAGACTCGGATTACCAAAGACTCCTTATTAAAAATAAATACTTATGTGAAAAAAGAAAGCCCTATCAATGATGCTGAAAATCATTGGCAGGGCTTTCTCAATAGTCTAACTTTTTGAGGAGAACGTCCAAACGCCAGAACGCAGAGGATGCAGAGTGTACTGAGGTTTGTTTATGTTTAAGGGGCTTTTTTGATAATGACAAACAGAGCAAATAAAACGATTAACCGCAGAGACACAGAGGGGGATTTTTAACCCTATCTATCTTTTCTCTGTGTTCTCTACGTCTCTGCGGTTCGATTATCTTTTTTCCCACGCATTTTCTATACCCTTTTTTAGGAGGGATTTTCTTGATAATGACAAAAGAAGAAATCCCTCTGTGGTTCGTTTATGTCTTTTCAGTCTTGCACTTTAAAATAGGTATCGATCATTTCTTCGGCGAGCTGTTTTGCGGCAGTAGCTTCGGCTACCAGCAGTAATACAGTTAGAAATTTTTCTACCATATCTTTATTTGCGTTGTTCTCGAAGGGATTATTGATTTTTTCGCAAACTCTATTAAAGCGATCCTCATAATCATTACAAGCATCGAAGTACTCTTCTTTTTGAAACTCTAAAAATGCTCTGTAAATATCATCAAGGGCAATAATGGATGTTTTTTCTTCTGGATGGCCTAGGGTTCTTAAAATTGGATTAAAGATGGTTTTCACATCATCTAGAGAAAGAACTTGTTTGAGGTGGTAGATTAGGCTTAGCAGGATAATATGATTTTTGTCATATTTCTTTTTGTCCGAGGGGTTGAGTAAACCATTCTTAGTATAATTATTAATCATTGCTTTCGTGATTGCAACGCTGGTTTCATCTCCTTTACGGCGATGGTTCAGTTTGCTGTTTAGTAATTCTGTTACTTGGTCTGCATATTGTTTAATAGAAGGGATATCTTCCACTTTTAATTCATTATCGAGTAATTTTGTGGCAAAGCCTTCTAAAACTGATTTTGTTATTACCATGTTATACACCTCACTAGTATTATAATATTTTTTAATGCTAGATGTCAAAATTATTATAATTATATTATATGAATATAATTACTAGATAGTGGAATGCTAATAGGAAAACTGATTATGATGAAGAAAAAAATAGAAAAATATGTTGAATTGTGACAACTACATCTAGAAATAATATAAAATAAGTATTGTAGTTTTTAAAACTACGTGATATTATATGTATATTAGAAATATACATGGACAAAACCACGTAATGGGATTTTGACATGAAAGGGGTTAGTTATGGCAATTAGTTTACAAAAGGGTCAGAAGATTGATTTAACCAAAGGCAATGCTGGACTTTCCGAGTTGATTGTTGGCCTAGGCTGGGATCCGGTGGAGCAGTCTGGTGGTAATGGTGGCGGATTTCTAAGTGGCCTATTTGGTGGTGGTAAGAAGGCTGAATTTGATTGCGATGCCTCCGTTTTATTGTTAGATGCCAATGGGAAATTTACTAGCAAAGAAAATGTTGTATTCTTTAATAATTTGAAAAGTCCTTGCGGCAGTGTTACCCATTTGGGGGACAATCGTACAGGCGGCGGTGACGGTGATGATGAACAAGTCTTAATCCAGTTACCAAAGGTACCAGCAAATATTCATAAAATCGTATTTGTTGTCAATATCTATGATTGCCAGAAGCGTAAACAAGATTTTGGCATGATTAAAAATGCTTTTATTAGAGTCGTGAATAAATCGGACATGCAAGAGATAACCCGTTATAATTTGACGGAAAGTTATGCTGGTAAAACGGCACTGATTGTGGGCGAAGTGTACCGTCATCAGGGAGAGTGGAAATTTGCTGCTCTTGGCGAGAGTACGCAAGATCTTTCGATTAGTGCTGTAGTTAAGCGATATAGTTAAAAATAAACAGGGGGTAATGAAATGGCAGTGAGCTTAAGTAAGGGACAGAAAGTAGATTTAACAAAAAGTAATCCTGGTTTAAAGAATATTATTATCGGTTTAGGTTGGGACACTAATAAGTACGATGGAGGTCATGATTTTGATTTAGATGCTTCTGCATTTATCCTTGGAGAAGCCGGAAAAGTGAAAGATGAAAAGGATTTTGTATTTTACAATAATCCGACAGGGGCGCAAGGAGCAGTGGTACATACCGGTGACAACCGCAGCGGTGTGGGTGACGGGGATGATGAGCAAATCAAAATTGATATTTCCAAAATTCCTGCTGATGTGCAAAAAATTGCGTTTACCATTACCATTCACGATGCGGATGCTCGTAAACAAAATTTTGGACAAGTTGGCAATGCTTACGTTCGCGTACTCAATGAAGAAACAGGTGCAGAGCTCATTCGCTATGATTTAGGAGAAGATTTCTCCATTGAAACGGCGATTGTCTTAGCAGAAGTTTATCGCAATGGCAGTGAGTGGAAATTCAATGCTATCGGCAGCGGTTTCCAAGGCGGCTTATCGGCACTTTGTACAAATTTCGGTTTAAGTGTCGCTTAATAGACTTTTAACTTAATTAGGAGGTAGTTTATGGGTATCAATTTAAGTAAAGGTGAAAGAATCAATTTGTCTAAAGAAGCACCTAGTTTGAAAAAAGTCGGTGTAGGTTTAGGTTGGGATACAAACAGCACGGATACAGGAGCGGATTTTGATTTGGATGCTTCGGTGTTTATGTTAGGGGCAAATGGGAAAATACCGAGTGAAAAAAGCTTTATATTTTACAATAACTTAACTTCACCGGATGGTGGGGTTAAACATACAGGGGATAATCTGACTGGTCAGGGCGATGGAGATGATGAAACCATTCTTGTAGAACTAGCCAAAATAGATAGTGCTATTAATGAATTAGTGTTTGTCGTTACTATTCATGAGGCAGAAAAGAGAAGACAAAATTTTGGACAAGTTAGCAATGCCTTTATTCGCCTTTATGATCAAGACACAAATAAAGAAGTTGCGAAATATGAACTGGATGAAGATTTCTCCAAAGAAACAGCCATTGAGTTTGGCAAGTTATACAAAAAAGATGGTCAATGGAGATTTCAAGCTGTAGGACAAGGATACAATTCTGGTTTGCAAGGATTTGTTGACAAGTATTTTGAAGGCTAAATAGCAGCTGCTATAGAAGACACGAGGCGCTAGGCCGCTACCGCGGACACAAAGAATACAAAGAGGATTGGTGTCTGCTTTGTATTCTTTGTGTCTTTGTGTTTTCCATTATTTACCTTGTGATGCGATAGTGGTATAATGCAATAAAGTCGAATTGATAAACGGTAGAAAGGATTATGGATATGAGCTTTTTTGATAAAATCGACATGACGAAGAAAACTAAAATTCCAGCAGCAATCAACCTTACCAAAAGCGGCGACTCTCATGCAATTGATCTGACGAAGAAAACCGGGGAGCTGCGAGTTAATTTGCAATGGGATTCAACGATAGAGAAAAAAGGTATGTTTTCCTTTTTGTCCAAATCCACTCTTGATCTTGATTTAGGTTGTATGTATCGTTTAAAAGATGGCAGTCAGGGTGTGATTCAGGCATTGGGCGAATTATTTGGTTCTTTGTCCTCTTCTCCCTATATCGCTTTGGATAAAGACGATCGAACAGGACTGAGTGCAGATGGTGAGAACTTACGATTCACCAAAATGGAAGCATTGGATTTTGTTATTGTCTTTGCTTACATCTATGAAGGAGCCCCTAATTGGGAATCTGCTAAAGGTGTAGTTACGGTCAAGCAGCAGAACGGTGCTGATATTATCATTCGTCTCGATAATCCGGATAAAGGTAAAATCATGTGTGGTTTAATAAAAATTGAAAATAAAAATCAACAATTAGTTGTGACAAAACTGGAAAGATATTTTGGCGGTCATAAAGAGCTGGATAAGGCCTATGGTTTTGGCTTTAATTGGACTGCTGGTAAAAAATAGTGATGGAATGACCAAGAACAGTTGATTTACGGTGGAGGTTTATTGTGGATTACGAGATTTTATATCCAGGTGCTTTTCCATTATTAAAGGTTCAATTAAGGCAGGGCGATTTTTTAAAAGCAGAATCGGATGCCATGGTGTCGATGTCCACAAGTATTGATGTGGAAGGTAAAATGGAAGGTGGTTTGTTAGGTGGTATTGGGCGGATGCTGGCAGGAGAAAAATTTTTCTTTCAGACTCTTACTGCACGGCGTGGTTCTGGTGAAGTTACCTTAGCCCCATCCATACCTGGTGATATCATCGATGTTGATTTAGATGGCAGTTATAGTTTGGTTGTACAAAAAGATGGGTTTCTGGCTGGTTCTACGGGAATTGAAGTCTCCAGTAAAATGCAGAACTTAATGCAGGGGATGTTCTCGGGAGAGGGCTTTTTCACATTGAAAGTAAGTGGTAAAGGAACTGTATTTTTAAACTCCTATGGTGCGATTCATGCCATTAATCTGGAGGCGGGAGAAGAACGGATTATTGATAATAATCATCTGGTTGCCTGGCCGGATTATATGGATTACAAAATTGAAAAGGCAACATCCGGTTGGATATCTAGTTTTACATCGGGGGAAATGCTAGTCTGCCGTTTTAAAGGACCGGGTGTAGTGTTGATTCAGACGCGAAATCCGAAAGCTTTTGGTGAGTGGGCAAAGAGCCTGATTCCTGCCAAGTAAATAATAAAATTTGAAGGATTAAGAGGAGCATCAATAAATGATTGAATTTATTACAGGAATTTTAGGGAACTATTCCCATTTTTTTAATATGACGGAGTTTCTCGGGGTTATTTATAATCCGATGAACTGGGCCATTATTGGTAGCCTGATTGTATTGGAAGGGCTTTTATCAGCGGATAATGCCCTAGTACTAGCAATTATGGTAAAGCATTTGCCGAAGGATCAGCAGAAAAAGGCATTGTTTTATGGTATTTTAGGTGCATACCTCTTTCGTTTTATTGCCATTGGGGTGGGAACCTATTTAATTAAGATCTGGTGGATAAAGGCTGCCGGTGCTTTATATCTATTGTGGATGGCGATTCAGTTCTTTATGAAAAAGAATAAAGATGAGGATGAAGCAGCAGTTCCAGAAGCGCCTCATGGTTTTTGGCGTACGGTATTAGCCGTTGAGATCATGGATATTGCTTTTAGTATTGACAGTGTATTGGCCGCTTTTGGGGTTAGTGATCAGGTATGGGTATTGTATCTGGGAGGGATTTTCGGGGTCATGATGATGCGAGGGGTGGCGCAGATCTTCTTGACGCTGATTGAACGTTATCCTGAACTGGAAACTACAGCATATGTTATAATTGGTATAATTGGTGCGAAAATGATGGCATCTGTTTTTGATTTTCATGTCAGCCAAGTTGTGTTTTTCTCTACGTTGATAGTCATATTCCTTGGTACTTTTGTGGTCCATCATTTACGTAAACGTACTTCATAATGCGCTACTTCAACTACCTTTCTCCTAAAGAGGAGCAAGCTATCTTTTATTTGTCACCCCAATTGATAAGGATAGATGATCAGTCATTGCTAGAGTATGCTTTGGGTGCAACCTTATATATGCCTGCTACTCGCAAAACCATTGCGCAAGATGTGATTAGCGGCAAGTTAAAAGGTTTAATGTCCATGGTTCTGTGTCTGGAAGATGCGATTGGTGATAATAAGGTATCAGAGGCAGAGAGTATGATGAAGCAGCAGATACAGCAGCTCGCTTTAGTCCTCAGCCAAGGTAGCATCACGGCAGCTGATATTCCACTTATTTTTGTGCGAATACGGGATGTAGAACAAATGTGGCGAGTTACCCACTTTTTAGGGCAAGATGCAGCCTTGCTAACAGGTTTTGTTTTTCCAAAGTTTACAGCAAAGAATGGCGGTCTTTATTTTGAGGCTCTTAATGAGATTAATAAATGCCAGACAAAGCCGATTTATGGGATGCCTATTTTGGAGTCACCAGAGATTATGTATATGGAGAGCAGGCAAAAAAGCCTGCTCGAAGTGAAGCAACTGCTGGATTCTTATCGCAAACTAGTGCTGAATGTGCGTATTGGTGCAACGGATTTTTCCGGTCTATTTGGTTTAAGGCGCAGTCCTGATATGACGATTTATGATATTTCCGTAATTCGCAGCTGTATTGACAATATTATTAATGTCTTTACTCGATTAGATAGTGGTTATGTGGTATCGGGTCCTGTTTGGGAGTTTTATTCTAGTGAGCGGGTTTTAAAGCCTTTATTGCGTCAGGGACCTTTTACGGATAATTTAGGACAAGCAGGGGAAAAGATGCGGGATGCACTTGTGAATCGTTACATGGATGGTTTACTGCATGAAATTGTTTTAGACAAAGCCAATGGATTAATCGGTAAGACAATTATTCATCCAAGTCATATCAAACCTGTACAGGCTTTATGTGTTGTTACCCATGAAGAGTATATGGATGCATGCAGCATCCTGGCAGAATCTCATGGGGATGTAGGAGTTGTTTCTAGTGCCTATGGGAATAAAATGAATGAAATCAAGCCTCATACCCGCTGGGCGCAAAAAATAATGATAAAATCAAAAATATATGGGGTGTTTCATGAACAACATAACTTTACCAGCTTGCTTACCTGATGTGTATTCCTATGATATTCTGGAGAATTTAAAGGTTGAGGTACATGTTGTTACGAATGTTTACAAAATTCCTATCGATAATTTATTTCTTATGGCCGCGCGAAAAAATACGAAACGCGGCTTTTTGTTTGTCAGTAAAATATTGGGGAAGCACATTCCGGTTCATCCACTGATTCCCTTACTAGGGGGCGGGGCTTTAGCATCACGCTATGCCAGTGTGATGTATCAGCAAAGGGATTTTGAGGAGAATTGTGATTTTTCTAAGGCTTTTACAAATTTATCCCTCATGACAACGGCTTGGGAATATATAAAGAGCAATCCTTTGCCCCTGCCGGAAAAAACCTTGTTTATCGGATTTGCAGAAACCGCTACTGCTTTAGGGCATGGCGCTTTTAGCTGTTTTGCTCAGAACGCTAAGTACATTCACACAACCAGGGACAATATCGTAGGTGCCGATATGGTATTGAATTTCGCAGAAGAGCATAGCCACGCTGTGGATCATTATTGTTATGGGATTGAAAGAGAATGGTTTGCCAATGACGAAACAATTGTATTAGTCGATGATGAGATTACTACTGGTAAATCAGCCTTAAATTTCATTCGTGCCATACAACAGCAATATCCTCGTAAGAAGTATGCCGTACTCTCTCTTTTGGATTGGCGTTCAAAAGCCGACAAACAAAAGTACCTTGAGGTCCAAAAAGAACTACAAATACAAATTCATACCATTTCCTTGGTATCCGGGGAGATTGCAGTAGAGGGAGAACCTATGGCCGATGGGCAGGAACCTTTTTCCTATGCTGCTCAAAAACATGAAGAGCCGATTGTAGAGAAATTGATCATCAAAGATGATTTAGGTATGGTGAAGAATTTTTCCTCGTTGAATACGAAGGCTGAGGAAAATAATATTCCTTATTTGCATGCCACAGGGCGATTTGGTATTACCACTCAGGAGCAGAATGATATAGAAAAAGCATATTGCAAGGTCGGCAATTGGCTGAAGCAAAAAAGACAGGGCAAAAATGCCTTGTGCCTGGGGACAGGGGAGTTTATGTATATTCCCTTTCGCATCGCGGGCTATATGGGGGAAGGGGTGAGTGTTCAGTCCACCACCAGGAGTCCGATTTATCCAGTGCAGCGGGAAAACTATGGAGTACAGCAGGCGATTTGTTTTGCCAATCCAGAGGATGGTTCCATTGCCAATTATGTCTATAATATTCCTTCTGCTTATTACGATGAAATCTTTATCTTTTTTGAAAGAGAAGTAGAGGATAACGATTTAGCATCTTTATTGCAGGCCCTAGCGCCAATCGGCGTGAGTAGGATTTATCTTGTAACCTGTGTTAGTCGCAATTTGATCAAACCGATGATTCCTCATCCTAAACCTATTGGCAGCTACAACCCCAAGGATGTTGTTTTCCTGCTTAAAAACATTAGTGGACTTGTTCCTGAACTGGATAATCAAATCAGAGAGGCTGCGATACAAGGTGGCAGGCATTATTCAGAAATGTTGCCTGTAGAATATCAGCCTAAACCTGAATATATGACTTTATTTCAAAACGTGCTGCAGGAAACTGCCGAGAAAATTGCCTTGGCTGCTGGTAGTGTGGCAGAGCAGATTATCCATCTTAAGGGGACTGGCCTTGTCTTAGTGTCACTGGCTCGTGCAGGGACACCTATAGGAATCTTAATTAAGCGTTATATAGAGGAACAATTTGGTATCTCATTGCCTCACTACAGTATTTCCATTATTCGTGATAAAGGTATTGATGAAAATGCTTTGCTCTATATCAGGCAGCAGCATCCTGATGCCACCATACAGTTTATCGATGGCTGGACTGGTAAGGGAGCTATTACGAATCAGCTCATGGAAGCATGTACTATTTTTAATCAAAAATATAGAGAAACAGTAGAACCTGATTTAGCTGTTCTAGCAGATCCGGGGCATTGTGTACGTTTATATGGGACAAGAGAAGACTTTTTGATTCCCAGTGCCTGCTTAAACTCTACTGTATCAGGTTTAGTGAGCCGTACTGTCCATGTGGAAGAGCTGATTGATGAAACTGACTTTCATGGTGCACGGTTCTATGAAGAATGGATCAAGGAAGATGTTTCTCTGCTATTTATTGATACCATTGTAGACAAGTATCCTCTGATTTCCCATAAAGCCAGCCAGATGGCCCGAAAACATATTCGTGACTTACAGGTACCTACTTGGGCAGGGCTGAATACAATAAAGCAGTTACAAGTTACATTTAATTTGCCTGATATTAACCTGATCAAACCTGGCGTGGGTGAAACCACCCGAGTGTTATTACGGCGCGTTCCTTGGAAAATACTAATCGATAACAAAGAGAATCCTAATTTGCAGCATATTCTCTTATTAGCAAAAGACCGAGGTGTGGCAGTGGAAGAATTTACTGGAATGTCTTATTCTTGCTGCGGCTTGATTAAAACGATGGGAGGAGACTGACTAATGTTATTTGCCAGTGATCTTGATCAAACACTCATCTACTCTACCCGGTCCTTTCGCTTATTGCCTGATCATCAATCACCGGCAATGAGTGTAGTTGAAACGTATAATGGTCGGGATATCTCCTATATGACTGATGATGCAATCAAACATCTTTTGCAGCTGGCTTCTCAAGCCTCCTTTGTTCCCGTGACCACACGTACGATAGAACAATTCCGGCGCATTTCTTTATTTCGCGATGCAATTCTTCCTGTCTATGGAGTGGTAAGTAATGGGGGAAATGTACTTGTAAATGGTGTAATAGACCAAGAGTGGAATCATAAAGTAAAAAGCAATGTGTCGCAAATGTGTTTGTGTACCCAAGACATACTGTCGCAGTTTGGTGAGATTAGCCATGCTTCATGGGCCGGATCTTTAAAATTGGCAGATGATTGTTTTCATTATTGTATCGTTGAGCGAGAGAACATACCAACGGAGGAGCTTGCCAGTTTTTCTTTATGGGCAAAATCTCAAAATTGGAAAATATCATTACAGGGCAGAAAATTATATCTGGTACCGGCGGTAGTAAACAAGTGGGATGCTGTATTATATATACAAGATTTATTAGAAGAAAAGACGGTTATTGCTGCGGGCGATTCTCTATTAGATCTGTGTATGCTAGAGCAGGCTGACTACGCAATCGCGCCGAGACATGGGGAAGTCTGGGAAAGCTATTCTAGGGGAACGCTGCCCATTTCATCCGTTCAGTTTACAAATCAGGCTGGTATTTTGGCGGCAGGGGAAATTTTAGATTATGTTAGTCAGTTTACTGCTTATAAAATGCAGGCCTAAAGATAGAAGCATAACCATGTCTGCGCTAGGGATAGTACCTTCTATGCCATATGACTCATGAAATTATAGTGATGCTTCATCATATATAAAAGGGGTGAGGTAGTGGGAGGGAAAGAAATTCGTTTATGGCGATATTGGCCTTTCTGGGGATTGCATTTCGGTGCTCACCTGGTAATCGGCATAGTGGCAATGGTAGCTGGTCTGGTTGTAGTGGCTAAAGGCCAAATTTTAAATGGTCTAGCACTATGTGGGGCAGCATTGTTTGCAGTACTAAATGGATGGGCAGGATGCAAGCAGCTGTGGAAAAGCAAAAAGCGTAGAATCAATGCTACCTAAGATAAAACAAGCGGCAGATGTCGCTTGTTTTATTTTTTGTACCCATAAAAGATATAAGAATTTATGAACCACAAAGGCACAATGCCGCTGATACGGCACACAAAGGAAACACAAAAGTATAAACCCTTTGTGTCCTTTGCGTCTTTGTGGTTACGTCATAATCTTCGTATCTTCGCGGTTCAAAATCTTTTATGTTTAAACAATGTTTATAGTTATGTAAACATTACCAAGGATGGAAAACAGGAATTATCAATAAAAGAGCGAATATATATAACCGTATCCAAAAAGAAAAATATATTATGTAAACTAGAAAGAGAGGTAATTGTATTGAGAAACCATAAATTATGCAGCATGGCAACCCTGGGATTCATGACAGTTTCCTTGATTACGACATCCTTTGGCAGCATTTTTGCTACCCCTGCTTTTGCAGCTGAACCGGAAACTGCTGCTGTGATTAAGGAAGAGAAGAGTAAGAATAATAAAGACTTGTTGGGAGGGCTTTTAGCCGTTGGCGTAATTGCATTAATTGCGGGAAATCATGGCGGAAGTCATGATAGTGACTCAGCCAGCAAGAATAGCAATACGACGTCTGGAAATACTTCCACTACTACTTCTTCCAGTCAGAATGTGACAGCAGATCAAAAGCTGGCTGTTGAGTTACTAAATGCTGACCGAGCTAAGAATGGCTTGAGTGCTTTAAAAACGAATTCGCAGCTAACAAGTCTTGCTGGAGATTATGCCCAAGATATGATTGATCGTAATTTCTTCGCCCATAATAATCCTGAAGGTCAGACCCCTTTTGATAGAATGAAGAATGCTGGTATCAGCTACACCTATGCAGGCGAAAACCTAGCCATCAATAATAATGTGACTGCTGCGGAAACTGCCTTTATGAACAGCTCTGGACACAGGGCAAATATTCTTAATAAGAATTACACAGATGTTGGCGTTGGTGTTCGTTATAATAGCAACGGATCAGCTTATGTGGTACAAGAGTTTATTGGTAAATAAATAAAAAAAGGGTCCTACGGCTTAGTTGCTGTAGGGTCCCTTTTTTAATTGGTACATATACTAGGATGTATAAGTTTTAGAAGGCATATTGAACACAGAGGATAGCTATTTTTTCTCTGTGTTCTCTGCGCCTCTGTGGTTCGATAAGTGTTTTGTCTTTTTAAAAAATTTCCTGGGATTGAAAACTTAGATCGAAACGCCGCATTTTGGGCACATGCCGCGATGCCTATGATAATCAAATTCATGACCACAGCAAGGACATAACTTATAAAGTCGATATTGGCATACTCGATACAGTTTGTAATATGTTTTATAGGTTTTAACACATTCTTTTTCCATTTTACATTTCATTTTGTCCATATCAGAGCACATCGTAGAATAGCAATCATGGTCAGGCTTTTCTTTCATACAAGGCATTTCACAGTCATCATAATCGTCATTGTCATCCATTTTGCAATGATTTGGTTTGGGTTTATGACAATCATATTTAGGATAATTCATTGAACTAGATCCTCCTTTTGTTTAAAAATCTGATATTGGGTTGCTATATTCTATGCGCATCAAGGTAAAAGTGTTATGTTGCAATTTCAAAATAGTTTTAAAAACTCTTTTTTGCACATAAAATATCTTACTGGCATATATATAAATAGAACATAAAAGGGGGGGGATATGTGTGGATGAAAAAGATACACGTCTAGGTTATAATCAATGTACATTAGGTACCGAAACGGGACCGCAAACTATCATCGTTCGCCAGGTAATCGGCGCGGCTGAAGAGCAAAAGGTATTGGATATTCATGTAGTTGTACCAGATAGAAAACCAGCTATTGAGCAAATTGTAGATGTTTTTGTCAAAGATGTATGTATCGATTGTGTTGATGTTATTCATAATAAAGTAATTGTACGCGGGGAATTTGAAATTAAAGCGATCTATGTTGCATATTTGCCTGACCAACCAGTGCATGCTGTTGAAATTAGGCATTTTAAATGGACTCAGGATATTGAAATCCCTGGCGCACGTAGGGGTATGGATGCAGATGCAAATGTTATTGTAGAATTTGTCGATTATGATGTAGATTGTCACAGTCGTGCCTACAAGTACAAATATGGTGATTATGATAATTGCAATGATGGTAATTGCAACGATCACCACCATCACCATGACGATTGTGATGATGATTGTGACGATGATTGTGATGATCATTGTGATGATCATCATGATGATGATTGTGATGACCACCACCATCACCATCATCACAGATGGACTCGAGATTTTGATGTATCTGTAGTGCTTAAAATTGTTGCCAAAGTTATGGCTGATCGCCAAGTGCAAATCGGCGGCAATGCAACGATGCCTATGCCTACTCAACCTAAAGGATGATTCCTACGCTACTAATTTGCTAAAAAGGGGGGGAGTTTAATGAGTGATGAAGTAAAGCATGATTCTGATGTAGATGGCAAAAGAGCAATTGATGATATGATGTGCGGATGCCCAGAGCCAGGACCGGAAACTATTTCAGTGGAACAGGTTCTAGGTGCAGAGATGAAACAAAAGGTTGTAGAATTTGATATGACAGTCCCTGACCCAAAACCGGATATAGAACAAATCATAGATGTGTATGTCAAGGATGTAGATATAGATAGTGTAGACGTTATTCGAAACAAAGTTATTATACGTGGTGACCTGGAAGTTAAAGTTATGTATGTAGCGGATTTACCAAATCAGCCAGTTCACGCGTTTGAAAGAAGGCATGTACGCTTTACCCGGGATATTGAAATTGAGGGTGCAGAACCTGGTATGGATGCTACTGCAGATGTTGTTGTTGAGTATGTGGATTATGATTTTCATCGACATCATAATAGACGCCAAGTGCATATCACCATTGTTCTAAAATTTTGGGCACGGGTTATAGCCATGACCGAAATGGACGTATATGGGTTAACACCAATCACTGAATATGGTCAAATCGAATACAATAGCGCTAATTCTCAAAGCGGCAGTTATGCTTCTGGTAATATGGGTGATGACGATTATACTGTTTCTGCATCTCAGACTGGTGGTGGGGACATTGACGCTGTTGGCTATGATAACGCCTTTATAGGATCAGGAAATGGTGAATATGAAAATACGTATGTAACAGGTCCCGGAATCCCTCAGACTGCTGGAACTAAGATGGGGATTAGTGGTACAGCTACGATCACGGGTAGTTCTGTTAATATCCGGACAGGTCCAGGGACCAATTTCCCTGTAGTAACGAAGGTCAATAAGGGTGAACGAGTTACGATTAAAGAACAGGCCTTTGGCTGGTACAAAGTAGTTCTTTCTGGCGGTACTACTGGATGGGTTGCTAGCTGGCTAGCGGATACTGGAAATGGTACTGTACCGACAGCCCCCAAAGGGTAATGAGTGTATTAAAATACCGCACAATCTGCTTGCGATCAAGTAGATTGTGCGGTGTTTGTTTCTAAATAGAGAAAACTATAATTTTTCAAGGAGAACGTTAACCGCAGAGGGCACAGAGTTCGCAGAGAGCACAGAGATTTTTAACCTTATCTATCTTTTTCTCAGCGTTCTCTGCGCCTCTGCGGTTCGGTTTACTTTCTATGTTTTAAAGGATGCGGAGCGTTTTTTCTTATGAAATAATTTTTAGGGTAGGAGCATATAGTGTATCATGTGCTTTTTAAAACGGATTGATTTGTCATATTTTAAAAAATGAGGGGGGAAAAGAGTGCTTACTGCTGTTGAATATCTTGGCTCAGTGGGAGTGGGAGTAACCGTACCCCGCGTGTTTCGTGCTGATGATGGCAATATTTATGTCGTTAAATTACAAAATAATCCCATGGGTACGAAAGTGTTGGTCAATGAATATATAGCCTGCTGGTTTGGGGAACGTATGGAGCTGTGTTTCCCTCCAAGTGATTTGATTCAGATTGAGGAACAGGTTTTACAAAGACATAAATCACTGAGAGGCGCTGGCATACGTGCTAAAACTCATTTTGCAAGTCGATACATACCGAGTAATAAATATGTTGTTAGAACGAATTTATCTAAGGCAAGCAATAAGAGCGCGATGGCAGGAGTGATGTTGTTTGATCATATGTTTCATAATATTGATCGAACAAAGAACCGTAAAAACCTGTTGGTACGTTTACAAGATTCTGCTTATGTGCTATATGCTATCGACAATTCCCATTTGTTTGTACGTGGACGATGGAATAACAAAACGTTAGAAAAGTTGGCAGAAAAAATTGTTGTAAATCGGCGTAGAGCATATGGCTGGCTGTTGACTTATTTCTTTACTTCTGGGGATTTTAGCCCTTATGCAGCTAGAGTTAGGGAGATTAAAAAAGAAGATTTAGTCCAGCTAGTAGACTCGATCCCCCAGGAATGGCTGCCTAAAATTGAGGAACGAGATGCACTCCTCAATTATATGCTCCGGAGATGTCAGATGGTGGATCAGATTGTTTTACGCTTATGCCAGTCAATTCCGGATGTAAACAGGCGTACCCACTTTTACTAAAGGATAGATTTGTTCTACGTTTTGATTATGCATGCGAATACAGCCATTTGAAACCATGGTGCCAATCAGCCAGGGGCGATTTGTGCCATGAATTCCATAAGAATCATAATTGAGACCTAACCAGCGAGTTCCTAAGACACCTCCAGGATTCATGACTTTGAGTGCAATTGCATAATTTCCCAGTGGCGTGGGAGTTGTTAGTTTACCAATACCTACCGGATATTGATGCATTGGTGTATTGCCATTAAATAGTGTTAGTTGACGTGATGAGGTTGTAATTAGAATATTAGCTCTTGGCAAAGAGAAATCCGCTCGTTTAGCGGCTGGTGATAAGGTGGTAATGGTAGTGGTAGTTGCCTGATGCAAACGGCAATAGGTAAGAGGATCTACGATGCCAGTTGCGGGTAAGTTTTCTTTTTCTTGAAATAAG
Source organism: Pelosinus fermentans JBW45 (assembly GCF_000271665.2). Classification (GTDB taxonomy): domain Bacteria; phylum Bacillota; class Negativicutes; order DSM-13327; family DSM-13327; genus Pelosinus; species Pelosinus baikalensis. The sequence goes on from NZ_CP010978.1 coordinate 658,728, forward strand.
GTGATTCCACGAATGGTCTGGGTATCATATTTCTGGTGAATCGGTCCCTGGTATAGATTCTTATGGAGCAACAATTGTTGTATTTCCCCAATGAGGGGATGTTCACTTTCTTCTTCAAAGGCAATGGATGCTAACCTGTGAGATAAATAGAGTGTACGAACATTCATAACATACACCTCCTGCAAGATCTTTAGTTATTATATGTAAGTAGAGTTTGGCTGGTGCCATGCATCTTAAAGCAAGAACTTGCAGGAGTAATGAGGAGTACATGCAAAATAGAGAAATTGGGTAAAATAATTGTATAAAATATTACTGGTATTTGCAGGCAAACACCGCTATAATATCGAATATAATAATAAATTTGATCTTTTGATGAATTATGGAGGTGTATTGCCATATGGAAGATATAAAGGTAGAAGATGAATTGCAGTTGGTCACATTTAAGCTGGCCAGTGAGGAATACGGGCTTCCGATTACGAAAGTTCAGGAAATTAACCGTTTATTGCCAATCACCAAATTGCCTCAGACGCCTTCGTTTATGGAGGGAATTATTAATCTTAGAGGTCGTATTATCCCTGTTATCGATTTAAGAAAAAGGTTTCAATTGCCAATTACAGAGCATAATGATGATACACGTATTATCGTTGTAGAAATTAATGGACAAACAGTAGGTGTGACCGTTGATGCAGTGACAGAAGTCGTGCGGCTAAGTGCTGCAGATGTAGAGGATCCTCCTGCTTCCATCGCTGTAGATTCTCGTTATATTAATGGCGTAGGTAAGATTGACGATCGCTTAATTATTTTATTGGATAGTAATCAAGTTTTAACAGCGCAAGAAGAAATTGCTGTAAAGCAATTAAATGATTAGATGAGTATGTTAACGGTAAAGGGAAATGCAAAAATTAATTTAACGTTAGATGTTCTTTATAAGAGAGAAGATGGATTTCACCAAGTAGAAATGATTATGCAAGCCATCGATCTTGCCGATGTGCTGCGTTTAGAAGAAAGAACAACGGGTAATATTAGTATTGCAGCTACAATTGCTCGTTTGCCCTGTGATCAGAGAAATCTGGCATATCGTGCAGCTGCTCTTATAAAAGAGACTTGCCAAGTGAAAAGCGGTGTACATATTTTTATTGATAAAAAAATTCCAGTGGCTGCTGGCTTGGCGGGCGGTAGTACGGATGCTGCTAGTGTCTTATTAGGACTGAATCGTTTATGGAAGCTGGGCCTAACCACCCATGAACTGGAACGATTAGGAAGTAAGTTAGGTTCTGATGTGCCTTTTTGTATAAAAGGAGGAACCATGTTAGCTACAGGGAGGGGCGAAATTCTCCAGCCTCTTACTGATATTAAGCCTTGTTTTGTAGTATTGGCAAAACCTTCTGTAAGTGTTTCTACTGCCTGGGTATATCGTCAGTACCAAGGTCAGAATGTGAAGGTTCATCCGGATACGGCTGAAGTAAAATCCAGTCTGGATCAAGGGGATTTAGTGGGAGTAGCCAAGGGATTGTGTAATGTCTTAGAATCTGTAACCATTCCAGTCCATCCTGAAATAAAAAAACTGAAACAAGCTATGATGCAACATGGGGCAATGGCTAGCTTAATGTCAGGCAGCGGTCCTACTGTTTTTGGTCTGGCAGAAGATCAGGCAAAGGCAGAATATATTGCACAGAAGCTTAGAAGTCAATGTGCTGCTGACATATTTGTTACTAAAACAGTAGGAAGAAGTGAGGGAGTATAATGGAACGCCGATTATTGCCAATAAAATTAGACAGTTATCAGCCCCTCAGGGAAGTGGTGTGTGAAACCTTGCGTAATGCAATCGTTTCAGGTGTTTTGCAGCCTGGTGAGCGCTTGATGGAGATTCAAGTAGCTGAAGAACTAGGGGTAAGTCGCACTCCTGTACGGGAAGCCATTCGTAAATTGGAACTGGAAGGATTTGTGGTCATGATACCCCGTCGTGGTACGTACGTATCTGATCTTTCCATTAAAGATATTACGGAAGTATTTGAAGTGCGTACTTCTTTGGATATTCTAGCCGCAGGACTGGCTGCAGAGCGTATTACAGAAGAAGAGCTTGAGCAGATGGAGCGTTTGCTGGTGGAAATTGGCGGCTATATTGAACACAATGACATGGAAAAGATTGTAGAAGCCGATAGCCAGTTTCATGATATTTTGTATCGGGCCAGCCGCAATGAACGCCTTGTGGGTATTATCAACAATTTGCGGGAGCAATTGACCCGTTTTCGCTCATTGTCTATGTCATATCCAGGACGACTCAAAGCGATGTTTGCAGAACATACTCGCATGGTAGAATCATTAGGGCAGCGCAATGTGGCTTTAGCTCAGCAGTTTGCCGGAGAACATATGGCGAATGCGGAACAAGTTTTGTTAAAAAATATGCTGGAACGCGGAGCGGATTCGAGTGAAGAATAGTTTTTAGGTTTTTAGGATAGTATATAGAAGACTTGTGCTTTACCTGATAATCAAGTCTTCTGTATTTATATGTAGATTCGCATGGGGAGGTTTGGGTTATATGTATGATGCCATTATACTGGCTGGCGGTGAAAATAATGAACATTTGAGTAAGTTTTCATCTCAGTCGTATGAGGCGATGATTGAAATAGCTGGTAAGCCTATGGTGACCTTTGTGGCAGATGCATTGGCTGCTTCCCTCCAGGTGAAACGGATTTTTATCATGGGACCAATTCCACAATTAAAAAATTGTACCTTTCCTGAAGATACCATATTACTTGAGGGAGGCCATACCCTTATTGAAACGATTCAACTGGGGATCAAGGCTCTTGGGCACGAGAATAAGGTATTAATCGTTACGGCTGATATTCCTCTTTTAACACCAGATGCCATTACTGATTTTCTTCGTCAATGTGACGAGGTAGAGGCGGATTTGTATTATCCGATTGTGAGTAAAGAGATCAATAATAAATGTTATCCGGGAAGCAAACGTACGTATGTGAGATTTAAAGACGGAACCTATACTGGCGGTAATATTTTTTTGGTGAATCCGGCAATTGTACCTCAATGCCTGACTGTAGCTGAAGGACTGATTAATAATCGCAAGAATCCATTTAAACTTTGCTGCTTATTAGGATGGGGATTTATTTTGCAATTTTTACTGGGTACATTAAGCTTGACTAAAGTAAAAGAAAGAGTAGAGACCTTACTAGGTATTACTGGCTCTGTGGTTCAGTCCAGCTATCCTGAGTTGGGGATCGATGTAGACAAACCTAGTGACTTAGAGTTGGTACGAACTACCTTTTCTTTCCGTATATAATATAGACCAGCAAGACTTGGCATACGCCAAGTCTTTTCTTATAAATAGTAAGTTTTATAATGGAAAAAGATGAGATTTGATGAACCACAAAGGCACAATGCCGCTGCTGCGGCACACAAAGGAGTGCGCAAAAAAAGCCCTTTGTGTCCTTTGCGTCTTTGTGGTTCAATCATGTCTACTTCGTATTTTTCGTTATCTTCGCATCTTAGCGGTTCAAAATGTTTTATTTTTTATAGTTTTTTCAAAAATAGTGATATAATATAAAAAAAGTACATATCTTGCAGGTATTTCACTTTTTACGGAGAAAGTGAATGAAAATATTAAAAAATACAATAATATTCGGTGTTTTTCATGATGGAGGATAAAAAGTAATGACTAAGGTACGGAGAGTAGAAAGAATCGTAGCCCTGACCAAAATGCTAATGGATATGCCGGGGCATTTATTTTCATTAGGACACTTTAGTAACTTGTTTAGTACAGCAAAGTCAACTTTAAGTGAAGATATGGTAACAATAAAACAATCAATGCAGGAATTCGGATTAGGAACAGTGCAAACCGTGTCGGGTGCATCTGGTGGCGTAAAATATGTCCCATATCCTTCGGAGGAACGCATCAATCATATGTTGACGCAGATGGCAAAGCAGCTTTCTGATCCGGACAGGATTATACCTGGAGGATTCTTGTACATGTCGGATGTTTTATTCACGCCAGAATTAATGATGCAGGCTGGCGAAATTTTCAGGGCAAGATTTTCGAGTGTAACCCCTGATTATGTTATGACCGTGGAAACGAAAGGAATTCCCCTGGCGTTTTCTACTGCTCGGGCTTTTGGTCTGCCTTTGGTCATTGTGCGGCAAGGGAGTAAAGTTACAGAGGGACCTTCAGTAAGTATTAACTATGTAACGGGTTCTACGAAACGGATTCAAACCATGTCTCTGCCCAGACGGGCATTGCCGTCCGGTTCTAAAGTACTGGTGATTGATGATTTTATGAAAGCTGGAGGCACAGCTCAGGGAATGATTGATCTAGCAAATGAGGTGGGGGCCCAAGTGGTAGGTACAGGTGTACTCATCGCAACCATTGAACCAGAAAAGAAATTAATAGAAGATTATTTAGCATTATTGATGCTCCACGATGTTGGGCAACATACTAAGATGATTGATATTCGACCCGTATTGTAGGAAAGAATTGTATATCCATTCATAAATTGGGGAAAACGAGTTAAAAATAAGGATGCTCTTACATATGGAGGAAAAGTGATATGCAAAAAAGTATTAGTTTGGCAGATGTTCAACAAGCTCATCAAGCAATGTACAATGTGATTCATCATACGCCTCTGGATAAAAGTGTTACATTTAGCGGCATGGCTGGTTATGATGTATATTTAAAACTAGAAAATTTGCAAAAAACAGGGTCTTTTAAATTACGCGGTGCTTATAATAAGATCCATTCTCTAACGCCGGAGGAAAAAGCAAAGGGTGTTATTGCAGCTTCTGCAGGTAATCATGCACAAGGGGTAGCTTATGCTGCCAGAATGATGAAAACAAAGGCAACGATTGTAATGCCTGAGATCGCACCTTTAGCTAAGGTGATGGCGACTCGGGGGTATGGCGCTGAAGTAGTTCTGAGTGGAACGGTGTATGATGATGCTTTTCATAAAGCCCAGGAATTAGAAGTAAAGACGAAACAGACTTTTATTCATGCCTTTAATGATGAAGCGGTCATTGCCGGGCAAGGGACCATCGGGCTTGAAATACTGCAGGAGCTTGAAGATGTTTCTGCCATAGTAGTTCCCATAGGTGGTGGCGGATTGATTGCGGGGATTGCGTTAGCCGTAAAAGAGTTGGCGCCCCATGTGAAAATTTATGGTGTGCAAGCCCAAGGTGCTCCGGCGATGTATATGTCGAAACATGCTCATGTGCTTAAAAGTACGCCAGATGCTACGACAATTGCCGATGGTATTGCTGTTAAGATACCCGGGGACATTACTTTCCCTATTGTAGAGCAGTATGTGGATGATATTGTTGTAGTGGATGATGAGGCGATTGCCAGTACCATTTTAATGATGTTGGAAAGAGCAAAGTTAATGGTAGAGGGTGCGGGAGCCATTGCTCTGGCTGCTATACTGAATCATAAAATTCCAGCCCATGGCAAAGTAGTTAGTGTGGTGTCTGGAGGAAATGTTGATGTCAATTTCATTTCTCGTATTATTGAACGGGGACTGGTTAAGGCTGGCCGCCGTATTAAAATTTCGACGCAGATTACAGACCGGCCAGGTTTATTACAGCAATTATTAACAGTAATTGCAAATTCAAGGGCGAATGTAATTGGTGTTTTTCATGATAGGGTAGAACAGAATGTGCCAATCGGACAGGCGATTATCGAGATTAGCTTAGAGACACGGGATGCACTGCATACGGAGCAGATTTTAACCAATTTACGTCAGCATGGGTATAGCGCTAAGATTATCTAGTACCTTGACCGAGTTAAATTTGAGGTTAGGTTGGGGAGATCGGACAATTATAACTTTGTCAAGGTACTAGAATATTCATTATAATTAAACTTTATTATTTTAGCAGGAATGTTGAAATTGATGTCGAAAATTAAAGAAGTTTGGGGGAGTGGATACAAAATTCATTACCAATGATTAAGTGAAGTTCCGATAAGTGCGGCTTCGACTGGCGGTGGGTTAAAACTCCATCGCCAATCAAGTCTTCTTTAAGAAGGATCGAGTTTGGATGGAGGAGGAAGGTTAATGTCTGATTTACTAGCGGTGATTTTAGCGGCAGGCAAGGGTACACGAATGAAGTCAACCTTGCCCAAGGTGTTACATCAGATTGGTGGTAAGCCAATGGTGCAGCATGTGCTGGATGCAGCTCATATGGCTGGAGCTAAAGAAAAAGTTGTGATCGTTGGCTTTGGAGCAGAATGTGTTGAAGCAACGTTAGGAAAGCAAGCTGAGTTTGTTGTACAAAAGGAACAACTAGGAACAGGCCATGCTGTTATGCAGGCCAGGGATTTTTTGCAAGAATTTGATGGGACGGTTATGGTGTTATGTGGTGATACACCCTTGCTGAAAGGAGAAACGCTAAAAAGACTCTTTGCTGAGCATAAAGCCGCCAAAGCATCGGCTACGGTGTTAACAGCTCACATGATTAATCCAACGGGCTATGGACGTGTGGTTCGTGATGCCAGCGGACAAGTCTTAAAGATTGTAGAACAAAAAGATGCCAATAGCAGGGAACTTGCTGTTAATGAAATTAATACAGGGATTTACTGTTTTGAGCGTGCTGCCTTGTTTGAAGCATTGCAGAATACCAATTGTGATAATATGCAGGGCGAGTATTACTTAACCGATGTAATTGGTATATTAGCAACATCTCATGCTAAGGTGTGGGCTGTGGGCGTAGATGATTTTCAGGAAACACTTGGCATTAATTCTCGCATGCAATTAGCAGAAGCAGAAAAAATCTTCAGAAAACGGAAGCTAAAAGAATTAATGGATCATGGTGTTACCATCATGGATATTGACAGTACCTTTATTGACCAGGAAGTTTCTATCGGTGCTGATACTGTGATTTACCCTTTTACATGGATTGAAGGAACTACGGTCATTGGAGACAATTGTCAGATCGGACCGAATAGTCGTATTCAAAATAGCAAGATTGGCGATCGCGCTACCTTGCATTTTATCTATGCCCATGATTGCGAAGTAGGTGATGATGTGGTAGTGGGTCCTTATGTTCACTTGCGGCCCAATACGGTTTTAGCAAAGGGTGTTAAAATTGGTAATTTCGTAGAGGTGAAGAATTCTCAAGTTGGAGTAGGGAGTAAGATTCCTCATTTAAGCTATATTGGTGACACGGATATGGGAGACAAGGTTAATATTGGCTCAGGCACCATAACAGTAAATTATGATGGTAAGAACAAGAATCGCACTAAAATTGAGGATGGAGCCTTTATTGGTTGTAATACCAATTTGGTAGCGCCTGTGACGGTGGGGAAAGGTGCTTATGTAGCTGCGGGTTCAACAATTACGAAGAATGTGCCAGCAGATGCTTTGGGTGTAGCCAGAGCTCGCCAAAGCAATATTGAGGGCTGGGTAACCAAGAAATAGTGTTGTTATTTATAAGAAAATAGGTAGCATTAGAGAATCGATAGTAGCCCTTTAATGCGTTTATGATAGATGTATTCTGTGACAAAAAGCATAATCAGGAGGTAACGTTTTACAATGGAAGATATGAAGAGATTGCGGATTTTTTCCGGTAATGCCAATCCAGGGTTGGCCAAGGAAATTGCTGACCATTTGGGTCTTACTATGGGGAATGCTTTTGTGGGGCATTTTAACAACGGAGAGACGCAAGTCATCATTGATGAGAGTGTGCGCGGTAAAGATGTATTTATCGTGCAACCTACTTGTAATCCTGTGAATGACAGCATGATGGAACTTTTAATTATGGTAGATGCTGCTAAACGGGCTTCCGCGCGTACAGTTACGGCGGTAATTCCTTATTATGCTTATGCGAGGCAAGATCGCAAAACTCGGGGACGTGAACCCATTTCTGCGAAACTCATTGCGGATTTATTGACGACCGCTGGAGTGAATCGTGTCTTGACAGTGGATTTGCATGCGGGGCAGATTCAGGGGTTCTTTGATATTCCTGTAGATCATATGCCTGGTGTGCCTTTATTAGCTGATTATGTTCGTTCTAAGAATTTAGATGATCTGATTGTTGTATCGCCGGATCTAGGTGGCGTTACACGTGCGAGACAATTAGCAGATCGACTGCATGCACCGATTGCAATTATTGAAAAGCGCCGCCCCATGCCTGGTGTAGCAGAAGTCATGAATTTGATTGGTAATGTAGAAGGAAGAACTGCTGTTATGATTGATGATATTGTAGATACGGCTGGATCCTTGACAGAGGGTGCTAATGCATTAGTCAAATTTGGTGCAAAGGAAGTCTATGCCTGTTGTACACATGGGGTTTTAAGTGATCCTGCTGTAGCTCGCATTGAAGCATCCACGATTAAAGAACTTGTAATTACCAATACGATTCCTTTACCTCCAGAAAAAGAAAATGCAAAAATAAGGGTATTATCGATTGCGCCTCTTTTGGGTGAGGCCATTCTTAGGATTTTTGGTGAACTTCCAGTAAGTAGAATGTTTGACGAATAATCCATATCGTAAAGAAACAGGGCGCATCATGCGTCCTGCTTTTTTAATCGATTGAAAAGTGGAAGTTTCTATAAGGAGCACGTTAACCGCAGAGAGCGCAGAGGACACAGAGGTTTTTAACCTTATCTATCTTTTCTCAGTGTTCTCTGCGCCTCTGCGGTTCGATTTTGGTTTTAAAAAGGGCACAAAGGCTTTTTTTATCTCTCAGTGTCCTTGTGGTTTAAGTAAGATATTCCAACCCGCGTTTCTTATGTTTTTTCTCTGTCTATCATATGATATAATTCCAGTAAGGTTGGTGATGATAATGGAAGAGTGGGGAGCAAATGGAGAAATAAGCATAGAGCAGGCTGGGGTCGCTGATATATCAGCTATTGCAGCCTTATTTACCGCAAGTTTTGATGAGAGTGTACGGCATCATTGCGGAGGAAAGTTGCCAAAACCACAGGCCATGCAGGATGTATTTACATTAGTATACCAGGCAGAACCCCAGGCTGCATTAGTGGCTCGCACTTTATCAGGAAAAGTGGTTGGTTACTGCTTCGCCCCCACACAATTATCGAATTTATGGTTCAGGGCATTATCAAGAGGGCATTTAATACTATGGGCGTGGCGCTGGCTAACGGGACAGTACGGTTTCGGCTTGCACCCTGTGAAGGTGATTGTCATGAATAAAATAGCCTTTCTCTCTTCTGCTGTAACTCCTATAAAAAGGGCCAATGCTCGGATTTTATCCATTGCTGTAGCACAGGAGGTTCGGGGGCAAGGGGTGGCTGGTAAGCTTTTAGACAAAGCAATTAAATATTTCTACCAAAAGAAGGCAACCCTCGTGCGTTTGGAAGTACGGCCTAATAATGTTGCTGCTCTTTCATTATATAAAAAATGGGGTTTTATCCCTGCTGGTTATACAGAAGATTCTCAGGGCAAGTGGTTGATTATGTTTAAAGAAATGGAGCGTCATCATGTTTGATCTAAATATACGATTGATTAATATGCTGGGACTACTAACCATAATCGTAATAGCTGGTTTAGTGCTAGATTATCGTAATGTTTTAAAGAAGCCTATGCGTATAGGAATGAGCTTAGCCATACTGGGGATTACGACGGGTATTTTTTTAACGTTGAGTGCTGTACTGCCAGAAAATCATGTGTTTGGCAGAGTGTTTTCTAATACTAAAACTACGCAGAAGGTGGTAGCCCTTACTTTTGATGATGGTCCGTACCCGCCATATACAGAGCAAGTACTAGATGTGCTAAAAGAATATCATGTACCTGCTACTTTCTTCGTTGTTGGGCAAAATGTTGATAAATATCCTGAACTGGTGAAGCGTATTGCTGATGAGGGACACCAGATTGGAAATCACACCTATCATCATATTGACTTATTAAAAGCCAATCGCAAGGTTATTGCAGAAGAAATCGATAATACAAATAAGGCGATTCTAGCAGCTGCAGGTATAAAACCGCACCTTATGAGACCGCCTCATGGCTTTCGTGATCCTGTAGTTATGGAGATGATGGCAGAACGTAACTTGAAGGTTGTGGAGTGGTCTGTTATGAGTCGTGATTGGACCAATCCGGGAGTGGATGTTATTGTGGAACGTACTGTAAAGAAAGTAAAAAATGGTTCCATTATTCTTCTGCATGACGGAGATGGTATAACGTCTCAGGCTTCTCGTATACAAAGTGTAGAAGCGGCGCGACGTATTATTCAAATTCTGTCGGAACAAGGGTATACCTTTGTAACTGTAGATGAAATCCTGGAAAAAACGGAGGACGGGAAAGGGTGAAAATCGTAGTAGGCCTTGGTAATCCAGGGCAACAATATAGCGCAACTCGCCATAATATAGGTTTTATGGTTGTTGATGAATTGGCTCAGCGCTTAGGTATTGATAGATGGAGAAATCAAAAAGAGGCATTGGTTGCTGAATATAAAGGAAATGACACCATATTACTGGTTAAGCCTCAGACATATATGAATTTAAGCGGCGTGGCCGTGGGAGAACTGGCTCGTTGGTATAAGGTTCCGGTAGAAGACATTATTATTATTTTTGATGATATGGATTTGCCTACAGGTCGCTTGCGTTTGCGAATGAAAGGGGGTTCAGGAGGGCATCGGGGCATTGAGTCTTTATTAACACATTTAAGTAAGGATTCTTTTCCCCGCGTTCGTGTAGGTATCGGTCGTCCTCCTGCAGGATGGCAGGTAGTGGACTATGTTCTGAGTTCATTTACTGCTGAAGAAAAGTCCTTATTAAAAGCAGCCATTGAAAAGGCTGCTGATGCAACGGAGAGTATCCTTGAACAAGGCATGAATAAGGCTATGAATTTGCATAATAAATGATCAGTAAACAAGGCTGCATCGTTACCTATAAGCTGATAAGTGAACAATATAAGTAATTATGAACCACAAAGACACAATGCCGCTACTGCGGCATTGTGTCTTTGTGTCCAAAAAAACTTGAATATAAATTATTAGTTTTATTTAGCAGGACTCTTTTTTAAGAGGATAATCAGAAGAGCCGTGATAATCGTTCCAATGGCAATGGCAGCAACATACATACCAAGATTACTTACGGCGTTTGGAATTAAGAGGACAAAAATGCCACCGTGAGGTGCGCGTAAAGCACAATTAAACAGCATGGATAATGCTCCTGTAATTGCAGAACCAGCTACAATTGCGGGAATAACCCGGAAGGGATCTGCTGCAGCAAAGGGAATCGCACCTTCTGTGATAAATGATATGCCCATAACAGAGGCTGCTTTGCCAGCTTCTTGTTCTTCTAGCGTAAACTTGTTTTTAGCCAGAACGGTAGCTAAAGCCAAACCTAAAGGAGGTGTCATGCCAGCAGCCATAATGGCAGCCATTGGTTCAAAGACGCTGCTGCTTAATAAAGCCACGCCAAAGGCATAAGCAGCTTTATTGATAGGACCACCCATATCAAAGGCCATCATTCCACCGAGGATAAGCCCCAGGAATCCTGCATTGGCAGAAGTCATGCCTTTTAATGTTTGTGTCATGAGATCCATAATGGCTTTGACAGGTGTGCCGATTACATAAACCATTAAAAGTCCGACCAGTAGAGTAGAGAAGAAAGGAATAATAAGCACGGGTTTTAAACCTTCTAAGCTTTTGGGAAGTTTTACATAATTTCGAATCCATAAAGCAATATAACCAGCGCAAAAACCGGCGATAATGCCACCAAGGAATCCAGAGCCGATTTGGGTCGCCAGCATGCCCCCGACAAGACCGGGAACCAGGCCAGGACGGTCGGCGATGGAGTGGGCAATGAAACCTGCTAATAATGGCACCATGAGGGCAAAGGCAGCACCACCGCCAATATCCATTAACGCTGCAGCTAGTGTCCCTTTTTCTTTAAAAGCCTCAATACCGAAGATGAAAGATAAAGCAATAATTAAACCGCCAGCGGATACGAGGGGAATCATATAAGAAACGCCAGTCATAAGATGCTTGTATAGACCATTTTGCTTAGCCTTCGCGGGTGCTTTTGGTTCTGTAATTTTCTCATCTGGGTTGCTTAGTTTTTTTGCGTTAATTGCGTTTTCAATGAGCCCTTTCGGATTTTTAATGGCTTCTTGTACAGGAGCGTTGATAATAGGTAATCCTGCGAATTGTTCTTTGTCAACTTGGGTATCTGCTGCAATAATAAGCGCATGAGCTTCTTTGACGTCTTGTGGGGTAATTTCATTTTCTACACCCACAGAGCCTCTTGTTTCTACCTTAATTTCGATTCCCATGGCTTTTGCAGCCATCTGCAGGGATTCCGCCGCCATATAGGTATGGGCAATACCTGTTGGGCATGATGTAATGGCTAATAATTTCATGATACAATCCTCCTCTGTTCATAATATTAGGGAAAATAAGGAGTTTATAACGGAGCTATGTCCTGGTGGAAAAACTCCGCTATAAACCAGATTCTTGTTTGGTCTAGTCTTTGAAGGCCGCTAATATTTCTTCGTAAGTGGTGGCGGATAATAAACGGTCTCTGATTTCCTGATGCATGAGTTTTCTAGAGATATACGATAATACTTTCAGGTGGACATCATTGGATTCAGCAGGGACGGCAATTAGGAAAAAGATGTGGGCTAGGCTGCCATCGAGTGCTTCATAATCAATTCCCGCTTTTGAGATGCCTAGTGTTAAAGCAGCCTCTTTAACACTGCTGTCTTTAGCATGAGGAATTGCAATTCCCATACCGATTCCAGTAGAAAATTCCTTCTCGCGACGGAGCACAGCTTCTGTATATTTGTCTTTATCTGAAAGCTTGCCATCTTGATTCAGAACGTCAATAAGTTCATTGATGACGTCCAATTTGTTATTGGATGTTAAATGGAATTTAACTCTTGAGGCTGATAATAATTCTTGTATATTCATAATTGATTACCTCCACTCTTCTATTTCTATTTTATTGATCAATTTATTTACGTCTGATAAAGAGGCTGCTTGCGTGCCGGGAAGTATCACGGATGCACTGGCAGCAGCGGATGCTAAACGAATGCTGTCGGCTAGAGATAAGCTGCGTGCTTGCCCTACGCTAAAGCCTGCAACAAAAGCATCACCAGCTCCTACAGTACTGCTGACAGGGACCGCAGGGGCTTTAGCTCTTAGGATCTGCTGACAATCACCAACTAAAGAACCTTTTTCTCCTAGGGAAATTGCTACTTGAGAGATTCCCTGACGGAGTAGTTGTTTTACGGCTCCTAATATATCTTTATCAGATTCCATAGGTGCCTGCATGAGTTGGCTTAATTCCGGCAGATTAGGTTTGACTGCGAAAGGTTTGGCAGCAATACCTGCAGATAAGGCAGGGCCGCTGGTATCTAATATAACGTTACAATCATATTGATGCAGCATTTCGATGAAGGTTGCATAGATATCTGTGGGGACTGTTAGTGGCAGGCTGCCGGAAAGCACAAACCATTTATGGTTGACAGCCAGCTTGCGCAGAATGTCTTGGAGGTTTTTCAAGTCGGCTGCTGTTGGGATCATGCCGGGGAAATTTAGTTCACTTACCACATCCGTTGTAGTATCAACGATTTTAATGTTTTCGCGATTTTCACCGGATGTTTCCACGAAGCGGTCAACAATGCCTTTTTGTTTAAAATAGTCTTGGAAAGTATAAGCATTTTTCTTTCCAAGAAATCCTGTTACAACTACAGGATGTCCAAGGGCAGTTATAACCTTTGCTACATTAATGCCTTTGCCCCCAGGATCCGTACGCTCCGTATCCACTCGGTTTACTTTTCCTAATGTAAAGCTAGGCAGATGCAAGGTGCGGTCAAGTGCTGGGTTTAAGGTAACAGTCACAATGGGGAGCGTATTATTCAATGGGATTCACCTCCTTTATTAAATTGGTGCTTTCAGGGATGATAACCTGAGTATAATTTCGCAGACTTTCTAAGGTATCTTTATTAATGTTGTTATCGGTGATGATTGCAGATAATTCATCTAAATTGCAAATTTTAGAAAATGTTCTTTTTTCAAATTTAGAATGATCTGCTACTAATATAATAGATTGACTGGCCGCTATCATCGCTCTTTTGGTTTCTGCTTCCGCAAGATGTTTGGTTGTGACTCCTAAAGTACAGTCGATCCCATTGGCGGCAAGAAACACTTTGTCAAAGGAAAAGAGCTTGAGCATGGAATTGGTGAGCGGACCAATGAGAGAATTAATGGACTTTCGCCAAGTACCGCCTAATAACAGTACCTCGATATCCGGTTCCTCAGCAAAAACAGAAGCCACATCCATACTATTTGTTGCAACCGTTAATTTTTTTCCGCATAATGCTCGGGCAATTTCTCGAGTGGTTGTACCAGCATCTAATAAAATTGTTTCACCATCATGTACCATGTTAGCGGCTAAAGCAGCGATAGCTCTCTTTTCCTCTAAGAAATATACTTCCCGGTCATGAAAACTAAGCTCTGATCCTAACTGGGAAGAAACAGCACCTCCATGGGTTCGTTGGACAAAACCTGAGTTTTCAAGTTCTTGTAAGTCGCGGCGTATGGTAGCTTCCGATACAGCGAATAATGAGCTAAGGTTAATTACTTTAACAGGTTGCCCGTATTTGATCATTTGTATAATTTTATTGCGTCTTTCTTCGGCAAACATATACGCACCTCTCTAAATAAACTGTATTTTCAGTAATGTTCGATTGATTTCATTATAAAAGTAACATTGCAAAAAGTCAATCATAAATAAACTAAAACAATCACAAACGAATATTATTTTATAATTTATAAACGAATATGAGATTTTATGAACCACAAAGGCGCAGTGCCGCTGCCCGCGGCCTTTGTGTCCTTTGCGTCTTTGTAGTTCAAATTATATATTTCTTCGTATTCTTTCCAACTTTGCGGTTAAAATGTTTAATTTTTATTAGTCTCACAGCGTATTTTCTAAATGAACAGAAATTAGAAGTGGTTTGGAAAATATTTAAAGTGATTAACAGAAAAACAATATTGCTTAGGAGAAATTGGTGTGCTATAATAATGTGGTAAAAGCTACAAGGTGCTTTAAAGTGAGGTGCAATAAATGAAAGATAAAATTCATCCAAATTATGGTGAATCAAAAGTAATGTGTGGTTGTGGCAACACTTTTGTAACTGGTTCTATCAAAAAAGAACTGCGTATCGATGTTTGCTCAAAATGCCATCCGTTCTTTACTGGTCAGCAACGTAATATCACTGCTGGTGGACGTATTGAGAAATTCAATAAACGTTACGGTCAACAGGCCTAAAAACGGAGTAGCAGAGCAGAAATGCTCTGCTACATTTATATCTGTCATCTGCATGTAAACAATAATACAAGGAGGGATACCATGAAACCGAAAGTTAGTATTGGTGGGCAAGCTGTCATTGAAGGTGTAATGATGCGCGGACCTGGTATAATCGCTACTGCGGTCAGAGAACCATCAGGTGAAATTATTGTAAAACAGGAAGCTTTTACACCTGTTAGTGATCGGTATCCCATTTTTAAAAAACCGATGCTGCGGGGCGTTGTTGCATTGGTTGAATCATTGGTGCAGGGTCTTAAGGCTTTATCTTTTTCTGCTCAGGCAGCTGGGGATGAAGGGGATGAATTATCAAATAAGGAAATTGCCGTTACTATGATGTTTTCTTTGGGATTGGCCATTGTTTTATTTGTAATTATTCCAACGTATGCAGCTAAATATATTCATAGTGCGATAACGGATCCTCGTTTATTAAATCTAATGGAAGGTGTGCTGCGCTTAGCCATCTTTTTAGTGTATATAATTGGGATATCCAGGATGAAGGATATTCGCCGAGTGTTTGAATATCATGGTGCGGAACATAAAACGATCCATGCATACGAGGCAGGGGTACCATTGGATGTAGAGCATGTTAGAACCTATACTACGTTACATCCTCGTTGCGGTACGAACTTTTTATTTATCGTAATGATCGTAAGTATTGTTATGTTCGCTTTTTTAGGTTGGCCTGATTTGTGGATTCGGATTGTATCCCGTATTATATTGATGCCTCTTGTGGCAGGCCTTGCCTATGAGATTATTCGTTTTGCAGGAAAGAGTGAAGCCGCTTGGGTGGGGATTGCTATTATGCCAGGTTTATTGCTGCAAAAGTTAACAACTAGAGAACCTAGCGATGATCAATTAGAAGTCGCGATAAAAGCATTGGAAGCAGCTCGTCCCATAGAAGAAATGTAATGAATATTTTCTCTCTGCGCCTTCGTGGTTTTAATTTTATATAAAATAAAAGTTTTTAGAGGAGAATGACCATGCTGGATAAATTGCAGGCCATTGAAGATAGACAGCTTGAATTGGAGAATTTAATTAGTGACCCTTCCGTTATTGCCAACATGGCAGAGTGGCAAAAACATACGAAAGCCCATTCTAAATTGCTTCCTATCGTGGCGAAATTTCGGGAATACAAAGAGGTTCAGCAAGGTATTGCCGATACCCTTGAAATGCTGAATGATAAGCTGGACAGTGATTTTCGTCAAATGGTTACGGCAGAATTGTCAGACTTAAAAGCACAGAATGAAGTATTGAGTGAAGAATTACGTATTTTATTGTTGCCTAAAGATCCAAATGATGAAAAGAGTGTAATTGTGGAAATTCGTGGTGGCGCTGGCGGCGATGAGGCGGCTTTATTTGCTGGTGATTTATTTCGCATGTATACTCGGTACGCAGAAACCCAAGGATGGCGCACGGAGTTATTAGATGCCAATGCTCCTGATTTAGGTGGTTTTAAAGAAGTTGTTTTTACCATTGATGGTGATGGTGCTTATAGTCGTTTGAAATTCGAAAGTGGCGTGCATCGTGTACAACGCGTTCCTACCACAGAATCAGGCGGGCGTATTCATACTTCTACGGTAACCGTGGCTGTATTGCCGGAAGCGGAAGAAGTAGATGTAGTAATTAATCAAAATGATTTACGAATTGATACCTACTGTGCCAGCGGCGCAGGTGGTCAGCATGTTAATAAAACGGAATCTGCAGTACGGATTGTGCATTTGCCTACAGGCATTGTTGTACAGTGTCAAGATGAGAAATCCCAGCTGAAAAATAAGGACAAGGCTATGCGGGTGCTGCGCGCTAAGGTATTAGAAAAAGCAGAAGAAGAACATCGGGCTGAACTGGCTGAAACGCGGAAAAGTCAGGTGGGAACAGGAGACCGTAGTGAACGCATTCGTACCTATAATTTCCCCCAAGGCAGGGTAACGGATCATCGTATTGGATTAACTTTGCACAAACTGGATTTTGTCCTAAATGGTGATATTGATGAAATCATTAATGCTTTGATAGCGACAGATCAAAGTCAGCGCATGCAGCAAGGTGAATAACATGGCAAATAAGAAAGAAGTTTGGACCGTACAGGCAATTTTAAATTGGACTCGGCAGTACTTTTTGGATAAAGGTGTGGAAAATCCGCGTCTTGATGCGGAAGTACTGCTTTCCCATATCCTAGAGAAAGAAAGATTGTATTTATATGTACATTTTGATCAGCCTTTAGAGGATAAAGAGCTGGCTGCATTTCGCGCAGCTGTGAAACAAAGGGCTGCACGTTTGCCGGTCGCCTATATTATTGGAAGTAAGGAATTCATGGGGTTAGACTTTGAAGTTACGCCTGCAGTGTTGATTCCGAGGCCTGATACGGAAATTTTAGTGGAGGCTGCGATAAGCCGTCTTGCGCTAGTGGAAGAACCTTGTATTTTAGATCTTGGCACAGGAAGTGGTGCCATTTGTATTAGTATATTGAAGAACTTGCCAGCAGCGAGAGGGACAACTGTAGATATTTCTCCAGAGGCTTTGATTGTGGCTAAAAGAAATGCTGCAAAGCATCAAATAGAGCAACGGCTGACTTTTTATCAGGGAAATCTATTTATTCCGGTTAAGGATCAAAAATTTACAGCGATTTTATCAAATCCACCTTATATCCCCAAAGGAGATATCCCGGGACTTACTCCTGAGGTGCAGCAAGAACCTAATTTGGCCTTGGCAGGCGGTGAAGATGGTTTGGATTTTTATCGCCGCATTGTACAAGAAGGCAGGAACTACCTAGCGGACAATGGTTTCATTGCTATGGAGGTTGGCATTGGTCAAGCTCGGCTAGTTGCTGACATGGCAGAAAAAACAGGCTATTATAAGGTCAGTGACATCATAAAAGACTACGGCGGAATCGAGCGTGTTGTGGTGCTGGAAGGACTGTGAAGAGCAATGAACTGGGACAAGATTGGAGGGCGTATGCTCTTGGAGAAGAGCCAGGAAAGAATGATTGAACCGCAGAGACACAGAGCACGCAGAGGGGTATTTTTTACCCTATCTATCTTTTCTCTGTGTTCTCTGCGACTCTGTGGTTCAAAAAATACGCTAACGCTTTCTTAATTTAAATGTTTTATTTCATAAAGGTAGGGATTATTATGCATACTGAATATTTTGTAGTGGATAAAGATCATCCGGATCAAGGAGTGCTAAGGCAGGCAGCGGAACTCTTAAAACAAGGCAAGTTGGTAGCTTTTCCGACAGAAACCGTTTATGGGTTAGGTGCAAATGGTCTGGATGAAAAGGCAGTAGCCAATATTTATGTAGCAAAGGGAAGACCTTCAGATAATCCTTTAATCTTACATATATCTCACATAGAAGAACTGAAACAGCTTGCTGCCCATATTCCTAATAATGCGAAAGTTTTGATGAATGCGTATTGGCCAGGCCCTCTTACCATTGTATTTCGAAGAGCTGCAATTGTGCCGGATATTGTTACTGGAGGGTTAGAGACTGTAGGGATTCGTCTGCCTGATTCTATTGTTGCTCGTGAGCTGATCGCTTTGGCGGGTACG
Organism: Pelosinus fermentans JBW45; assembly: GCF_000271665.2. Taxonomy (GTDB): domain Bacteria; phylum Bacillota; class Negativicutes; order DSM-13327; family DSM-13327; genus Pelosinus; species Pelosinus baikalensis. Next base: position 677,544 of record NZ_CP010978.1, read on the forward strand.
CCGGTTGCCGCGCCTAGTGCAAACACTTCAGGAAGGCCGAGTCCAACTAATGCTCAAGCTGTATTAGTTGATCTGGAGGGTAAAATTGATGCTGTAGTGGATGCTGGCAATTGTCAGATTGGAGTGGAGTCAACGGTTATCGATTGCACAACGCCAGTGCCCACCTTGCTAAGGCCGGGAGGAATCACTTTGGAAATGCTGATGGAGACATTAGGGGAAGTGGAAATGGACCCGATTCTTAGCGGGAGTTTTGAACTTGCCCCTCGCTCACCGGGGATGAAATATACTCATTACGCTCCTGATGCACCAATGGTGTTAGTGGAAGGTGAATACCCTCAAGTGCTAGAATTGCTTTTAAAGGAAGTTGCGGCAGCATTGGCAGAAGGGAAAAGGGTGGGCGCCTTAATTTCTGCACAGACAGCTGACAAATTGCCTATAGGCACCATACCTTTTGTATATGGCATGCGGGAGAATGTAGAAGAGATAGCTGCTAATTTGTATCTGGCTCTACGCAGTTATGATGATCATTCTGTGGATGTGATTTTTGCAGAGGGTATTTCCGAAGAGGGATTAGGATTGGCAGTCATGAATCGCCTGCGAAAGGCTAGTGGCTATCGGATCATCAAAGGGTAACATATCCACTATATCCCCCACATATATATTATAAAATGGAGGTGGGGGTTGATGACGAGTTTAGAATTATTGATGTTAAGTGCAGCCCTGGGTACAGATTTATTCTCAGTGGCTGTTCCTATTGGCATGAATCCTATGAGGCGTAAGATTATCTTTCGTGCAGCAGTTGTCTTTGCTTTATTTCATATTGTTCTCATATTGACAGGTTATTATATTGGTAATTTTCTGGGGTCAGTGGTAGAACGATTCGGCAGCTACCATAGTGAATATCCTCTGTTGGTTATGGAAAATTGGGCCAGCATTTTAGGAGCATTGATTTTAATTGGTTTGGGTATATATATGATTAAAGAAAACCTATTTGCTGTTGAATCAAATCAGAATAAAGCTCATCCTTTGCAAGGCATTTCCTTGTTGGTGCTGGCAACTAGCGTAAGCATTGATGCCTTAGCCGCAGGATTTAGTATGGGGATGATGGATGTTGATTTGGTCAGGTTAAGTTTTATTTTGGGAAGCGTTATCTTTTTAATTGCCTTGTTTGGGCTGAGTTTAGGACGTAAAGTAGGACGTTATATAGGTGGCAAGGCGGAGTGTATCGGAGGGTTTGTACTCGCTTTATTAGGGATGCACATTCTATGGACGATGCTGCATTGATAATAAAATAGCTTGGGTAGGAGTGCGGTAATATAGCAGAAAGGCAGTTGGAAATTAAAATGCTGCAGATATTAATTATTTGTACGGGTAATACTTGTCGAAGCCCTATGGCAGAGGTATTGCTAAAAGACAAAATAGAAAAATGCAATGTTGCGGAGCAGATTGCTGTGGCGTCTGCTGGTATCGCCGCATGGAATGAGGGACGGGCATCAAAGGGAGCGCAATGTGTCATGAAACAGCGGGGAATTGATATCTTAGGTCACCGCTCTCGTCGTCTGTCAAGAGAAGATATTGTAAGGGCAGATTTGTTGCTGACCATGACGACCAGTCATAAAGAAGCAGTGCTTTCCATCATGCCTGAGGCATGGAATAAGGTATTTACATTGGCTGAGTTTGCTGGTGAAAAGAAAGATATTTCTGATCCTTACGGTGGAGATACTGCTATTTATGAGGCCTGTGCCGTTGAAATAGAAAAGATTCTGGAAAAGTCCTGGGGAAGAATCCTGGAACTTGCAGGAAAAATGAGTTGAGTATAGAAAAAATGACGAAGAGAGTGTTTGACAGAATCGATACTCTGCATGCAAAAAAAATCTGGAGGTTTATACATGTTGGTAGCAATTGGTAGTGATCATGGTGGTTTTCTGCTGAAGGAAGAGATTAAAAAATTATTAGCAGAAGAAAACATTGCATTCGAAGATTTTGGAACTCATTCCATAGCGTCAGTTGATTATCCTGATATTGCAAAAAAAGTGGGAGAAGCTGTAGCTGCTGGTCAATATACTAGAGGTATTTTGATTTGTGGTACAGGCATTGGCATCAGCATTGCGGCAAATAAAATAAAAGGAATTCGGGCGGCTCTTTGTCATGATGTTTTTTCAGCTAAAATGACTAGAGAACACAATGATGCGAATGTATTAGCAATGGGAGAGAGAGTCATTGGACCAGGATTGGCACGTATGATTGTTTCAACTTGGCTTGCTACGGATTTTGTCGGTGGTCGTCATGGTGATCGAGTCGCAAAAATTTCTCAGTTAGAATCATAATGATCCTTAGGGGGAAAGACATGAGCAGCGAAATAGAGGAAATACGAAGCCAGACTATGGAAGCCGCTGCAGAGTTGCTGCAAATAGCAGGAACTGCTTCAGGGCAGCTATTGATCGTTGGTTGTAGTACGAGCGAGGTAATGGGCGCACGAATTGGTTCATCGGGGTCTTCCGATGTGGCCCAAGCTATTTTAAGCGGCCTAATGACTGTTTGTGAAAAATTTGATGTACATTTAGCAGTGCAGTGCTGTGAACATTTAAATAGGGCATTGGTGGTGCAAAGGTGCGTTGCCGAAGCATATCGGTTAGAGCCTGTAATGGTCATGCCTGTTCCCAAAGCGGGAGGCGCATTAGCAGCTATGGCTATGAGTTCTTTTGACTGTCCGGTGGTAGTAGAGCATATTCAGGCCCATGTTGGTTTAGATATTGGCAATACTTTGATTGGTATGCACTTAAAAGCAGTAGCTGTACCAGTGCGTTTGCAGCGAAAGAATATTGGAAAAGCATTCTTGACCGCAGCTCTCACTCGTCCAAAACTGATTGGTGGTGCGCGGTCTGTTTACAAATAAAAATATGGGGGAAATAAAATGAGTGTACTTGCTAATTTTGATCCAGAGATTGCTAAAGCTATTCAATTGGAAGGACAGCGTCAGGAAAACAAGCTGGAATTGATTGCTTCTGAGAATTTTGTCAGTAAAGCAGTCATGGAAGCTCAAGGATCCGTCTTGACGAATAAATATGCTGAAGGATATCCAGGAAAACGTTATTATGGTGGCTGTGAGCATGTAGATGTGGTAGAACAGCTGGCAATTGACAGAGTGAAAGAACTTTTTGGTGTAGAACATGCAAATGTACAGCCTCATTCCGGTGCTCAAGCCAATACCGCAGTATATTTTGCGTTTCTGCAGCCAGGTGACACCATTCTGGGCATGAATCTAGCTCATGGCGGACATTTGACTCATGGCAGTCCTGTGAACATCTCAGGCAAATGGTTCAATATTGTACCTTATGGTGTAGATGCGCAAACTCATTTAATTAATTATGATGAAGTGGCAGAACTTGCTGCAAAGCACCGTCCCAAAATGATTGTTGCAGGTGCCAGCGCTTATTCCCGGATTATTGATTTTGAACGTATCGGCAAGATTGCTCGTGATGTAGGGGCCATGTTAATGGTGGACATGGCTCATATTGCTGGCTTGGTAGCGGCAGGGCTGCATCCGACTCCTGTAGGACATGCTGATATTATTACAACAACGACTCATAAAACCTTACGCGGGCCTCGCGGCGGCGTTATTATGTGCCGCAGTGAATTGGCTGCTAAAGTTGATAAAGCTATATTCCCGGGAATTCAGGGCGGACCTTTGATGCATGTCATTGCAGCAAAAGCTGTTGCTTTTAAAGAGGCTTTATCAGAAGAATTTAAAGTGTATCAGCAGCAAATTGTTAAAAATGCAGCGACACTAGCAGAGGGGTTAAAAATGGCAGGGTTTACCTTAGTCTCAGGTGGTACCGATAATCATTTATTGCTAGTCGATTTACGTCCCCAGAGCATGACTGGCAAAGAGGCCGAGAAAATACTAGATGAAGTAGGCGTTACTGTAAATAAAAATGCGATTCCTTATGATCCAGCCAGTCCTTTTATTACAAGTGGCATTCGGATTGGTACAGCAGCACTTACGACTCGCGGTATGAAAGAAGCTGATATGGAGATCGTGGCTGATATTATTGCCATGGTGCTGAATCATCCTACAGATGATGCTGTGAAAGCAAAAGCAGTGAAGCTAATCAGCGAACTGTGTAAGAAACATCCCCTGTACGCTTAAGATGGACAAGCAAAGGTAAGTTTTATAGAACAATTATATAATGTTATTAAAAACCGAGGTTATATGAAAATATAATCTCGGTTTTTTAATAAGCATAGAAAGTATAAGCTTTTAGGTGCGGAAAAGATGAGATTTTATGAACCACAAAGGCACAATGCCGCTAATAAAAACCCTTTGTGTCCTTTGCGCCTTTGTGGTTCAAAACGGCTATGTTTTAAGTGGGCACTTTTCTTATAAACGAGTTTTAGCAATGGATTGACGAATCTTTTGCATATTGTGTGTAATTCGATCGGGTTGTCTTAACATGGCTCCAACATAAAGCACGTCAATGATTGCTAAATGAATTAAACGTGAGGACATTGCCTCGGATCGATAATTAATTTCTTTCGCCATACCGTTTAAAGTGATATTTGATATCTGGCTAAGGGGAGATCGGATGTGACTTGTGATACCGATAATCGTTGCGCCATTTTCTTTTGCAATTTTTACAGACTCCAGAACGCTTTGATTAGAGCCAGTATGAGATATGGCTATTACGACATCACCAGGATGCAAGAGTGAAGCAGAAATCGCTTGCATGTCCTGGTCAGCATAAGCTCTGACAGAAATGCCAAAACGTGAAAAGCGATGTTCCACATCGGCAGCGATGGGTGCTGAACCTCCTGTGCCGTAGACCTCAATGCGACGAGCCGCCAAGATTGCAGTGATTGCGTTTGATAAAGATTCTGCATGAATGATTTTTAGGGTGTCGTGCAACGCCTCGTTGATATTTTGAAAAACTTTGCTGGCGACTTCGTCAATAGGATCGTCTGCATTGACTTCGTTGTATATGGATTCAAAGGGTTCGTATAAGTCGCTTGCTAAGGCTATTTTAAGACTTTGAAAACCTGGAAATCCTAATTTATTTTTGCAGAATCGTGAAATGGTAGCCTCGGCGCTTCCTGTAATTTCAGCCAGTTCGGTGATTGTCATATGAATGACTTCGGATGGATTGGAAATGATGTATTCTGCTAATTTTCGCTCTGTTTTAGTTAAGGATTGAAACATATTATGTATGAGTGCTAAGCACACGTTAGGTTTAGGCTCTCGTGTAGTCATATTTATCTCCTTATGAACCGTACTTTGTAAATGAAAATATTATATTGATCAAGGTATTTGCGAACTCAGAAGAACTCTTTGTGTAGCAAGGTTGTTTTACTATTGTGCAGATGAAAAAAATACATTAAATGTAAAGTCAACCGTTGACAATGTAAGTATAACAAATGACAGGGAAGTATAACAAGAATTCTTTATTGAAAATGAAAATAATATCAAAAAAAACATAGAGTTTTATCCTTTAAGGTCGTATTTATCGTGTTTTAAAAAGTGAAAATAATTTTACAAAATGCAAATAAAATCAAAAAAGATACATAAATATGAATAATAGAAGTTGAAAACAACAAGTGCTATTCAAAAAAAGTTTTTCTCTAATGCGGAAGATATTAAGAACAGCGACTTGTGTATTAATAAATATAGTTAAGATCTTCACCATGATAACACTGAAGAACTAAAATGAAAATAATTACGAATTGTATAAAAATATTGAAAATTGCATTTAAAGTTATTGATTTTATTCTTTGCAAATTGTATAATACAGATGAAAATAATTTTTAAAACATAATAATGATTGAAAATAATTTGCAAAAATGATTAAATAAGCCTGTTCAATTATTTTTGCAGATATTCATAAGAATCGCTCCTCGTTTTTAAAACGGAGTTAAACAAAATAGAAAGGCGGTGGGAAGGGGTTAAATGACAGAATTTTCTTTGTTTAAGACAAGGAGGGATGAGGTTAGTCCCACGAAGGGAACAAAGCTAGTAGGATAAAAGAGGAGGAATATTAATGTTAATCGGAGTTGCTATTGCGGCTGTTCTTTTGCTCTTGCTTATGATTACTTATTTTAAAATTAATCCTTTTGTAACCTTAATGATTGTGTCGGTATTCTTAGGAGTGGCAGCGGGGATGCCCTTTGACAAAGTCCTTGCCTCCATTCAAGCGGGGTTAGGTAATACCCTTGGTTTTATTGCAATTGTTTTAGGACTTGGCACCATGTTGGGAAAAATGTTAGAAGAGTCTGGTGGTGCAGAAAGAATTGCCAAAACCTTGATTAACTTGTTTGGATTAAAAAAAGTTCACTGGGCAATGATGATTGTTGCCTTTATTGTTGGGATTCCTGTTTTTTTTCAGGTCGGTGTTGTACTTTTAATTCCTCTTGTATTTACGATTGCAAAGGAAACTGGAATTTCTTTGCTGAAAGTTGGCCTTCCTTTGGTTGCGGGGTTATCCATTGTTCATGGTTTGGTTCCCCCTCACCCTGCAGCTATGGCAGCTGTAGATATATTTAAAGCAGATGTTGGCAAAACAATACTATATAGTCTTATTGTTGGTTTGCCTGCAGCAGCTCTTGCCGGTCCCTTATTTGCCAGTTTTATTTCAAAACGCATGCGGGTGGTTGGGGTACCTGAAGGCTTTTCTGACCAGATTAAAGCAGGTCGGGAGGATCATGAAATGCCGGGATTCGGCATTACAGTTTTCACGATATTACTGCCCGTTATATTAATGCTATTTGCAACAATTGCTGATTTGACAATGGATCGTACGTCTCAGATGTTTGCGATTTTGAAATTCATCGGCAGCCCATTTATGGCCCTCTTAATTGCATTATTGTTTGCTTTTTATAGCTTTGGTTTTAGTCGTAATTTTAACTTGACGCAAATCGGTAAGTTCTGCGATCAATCGCTTCCAGCGATGGCCAGCATTTTAATGGTTATCGGCGGTGGCGGTGCATTTAATAAGGTATTATTAGATAGTGGTATTGGTAATGAAATCGCTAAGATGGCCTCCACGATGGGGTTAAGCCCGATTATGTTAGCTTGGACGATTGCAGCTATGATTCGTGTTGCTACAGGTTCCTCTACGGTTTCGATGATGACTGCAGCTGGTATCGTAGCACCTCTTGTTGCAAATTCGGCAGGCGTGTCCAAAGAAATTATCGTGCTGGCTGTGGGATCAGGAGCGCTGGTTCTTTCTCATGTGAATGATGCCGGGTTTTGGATTGTAAAGGAATACTTCGGTATGTCCGTTACTGAAACATTAAAAACATGGACAGTTCTGGAGACGATTCTTTCTGTATCTTCATTGATATTTATATTGCTTCTATCTAAGGTAGTTGCATAGAACATAAAGGTGTATGGACGTCCAGGTGTACATTAACTACAGCTGGACGTCCAACTATGGTGGAGAGATCGAATATAAGTTTTAAAATAGATTCACTTATCATTAACGCTCATAAAGAGTAATTTCGGTTCGATTTTATCAACTGTTGATTATTCTTATAAGACAAAGGAGGAAGTAGTATGAAAGCAGCGATATATCAAGGCATTGGAAAAATGACAGTTGAGGAGATTGAAACACCTCAGGTTCAGCCAGGAACTGTTTTGATTAAAGTAAAGGCTTGTGCAATTTGCGGCGGGGATTTAAGAACCTTTCGTCATGGCCATGCGGCGATTAAACCGCCGATTGTTTTAGGGCATGAAATAGCAGGAGAAATTGTAGAGGTAGCATCCGATGTTACTGCATATTCGGTAGGTGATCGAGTCATCGTTGCACCAGGGATTGGGTGCGGAACGTGCTCCTATTGTTCATCTGGCTGGCAAAATATGTGTTATACACGCAAAACCATAGCCCATCATTATAATGGTGGCTTTGCTGAATATGTGCTTGTTCCAGCAGGTGGTGTCCGGGTTGGTAATATCAATCGTATTCCCGATGAGGTTACCTATTTGGAAGCGTCTCTTGCTGAGCCGCTGGCTTGCGTATTGAATGCTCAAGAAGTAATGAATATTGGTTTGGGTGATTCAGTGGCGGTGATCGGAGCAGGACCAATCGGCATTATGCATGCTGAGGCGGCCAGGGCAAGAGGAGCAGGCAAGATCTTTTTAATTAACCGGAGTCCCAGACGTTTGGAAGAAGCAAAGTCATTTGGCTTTGATGGATATATTGACCTGAGTTCCCAAGATGGGGCGAAGGCTGTGATGGAGCTGACAGGTGGCTTGGGAGCGAATGTAGTGATCGTCACGGCAGGTACACCGGAAGCTCAAGTTTTAGGTATTAATATGGCTAGCAAAATGGGCAAAGTTTGTTTGTTTGCAGGATTGCCTAAAGATCAGCCTGCGATTACAATCGATGCTAATTATGTACATTATCGGCAAATTGCTATTTATGGTGCATTTTCATCAGCGCCTCGGCATAATGCACTAGCCTTAGAGTTGATTCGTAATGGTAAGGTATCAGCTAAGAAAATTTTGACTCATTTAGTGACATTGGATGAGATCTGCCAGGGGATGGATCTGGTTACTAATCGGGCAGGGCTGCGTGTGTCGGTAACTCCATTCCTAGATGAACTTAAGGATGAGATTGACCAGCATTCTGGGATCATCGTTATAAAATAAATGTATAGCATCCAGTAAGACAAATGCATTATTAGTCTGCCATGTGTAACCTTTACTTCAACGGATGTACAAAGAGATAAGAAGCAGGAGGGGAAGGAATTGGCTTGTTTAATCGGCATAGATATAGGAACTACGAATTGTAAAGCGGCAGCCTATACAGAAGATGGTATGTTTAAAGCAGTGGCTAGTCGTCCAACTGTGACTCACTATTTAGAAAATAATTGGGCTGAATTTGATCCTGGACAAATTTGGGATGCTGTGCAAGACCTATTACGCGATATCACCCGTCAATTGGGAGGGGAGAAAATTGATGGCATTGCAGTAGCTAGTATGGGGGCTGCTGGTGTTCTGCTTAATGAGAATGATGAATGGATACATCGTTCAATTGCTTGGTTTGATACCCGGACGGAAGGAATTGCTGCCGAGTGGCGCGAGGATTTTGGCAGTGAAGAAGTATTCAGCATTAGTGGTTTTGTACCGAATCCGATGGCAGGTATTACAAAAGTGCAATGGATTCGAAAGCAAAAGCCAGAATTGTTTAAAGGTGTGAAGCGATGGGTTTCCATGCAGGATTACATCGTGTACCGGCTTACTGGCGAGGCAGTAGTCGATTTATCCGTAGCTTGCCGGACGATGGCAGTTGATCTAAAGGAGCGCTGCTGGTCTGATAAGATTCTGGATCATGCACAGATCCCACGAGAAATATGTTCGACCATAAAACGTTCGGGAGAATTGGCCGGAACTGTAACAAGTCATTCAGCTGGTTTAACAGGCGTTGAGGCGGGAACTCCTGTTTTTGCTGGTGGGATGGACTATGTATGTGGCGCTTTTGCTTGTGGCTTGACGCAAAGCGGTCAAGTGTTAAGTGCCATAGGGACCAGTGAGCAGGTTCTTATGGTTGTTGATGAACCAGCTAATGATGTAAAGCATATTGATACCAACTTTACTTGTGTAAATTATGTTGTGGATGATAAGTATTATATCGCAGGTCAAGTCATTTCATCGGGTGTGATTTTAGATTGGTTTCGCACTGAAATGACCAAGGAGGATTTGACTACCTTGCTCGATGAGGCAGAAAAGTCGCCATTGGGAGCAAAGGGAGCAATATTATTGCCTCATTTCCGTGGGAAATATGCACCAGGAGCGGATCCCTTATCTAAGGGAGCACTCATTGGATTGACTACTTCTCATACAAGAGGCGATTTGGCAAGAGCGATCATAGAAGGACTCTGCTATGAATCTACAATGATTATAGAAGGAATACAAAAGATAGTAGATTATGAGATTGAGACTGTGAATGTAGTAGGGGGAGCAACAAAGTCACCTTTTTGGATGCAGATCAAAGCAGATATCTTAGGGAAACCTGTTGTTTGTTTAAATGTGCCTGAGGCTGTTACACTTGGTGCAGCAATGCTGGCTGGACTTGGTGCTGGGATATACAAAGATCCCGAAGATGCTGTACGACAAACAAGGCGTGATGATACGGTTTATCTTCCAGACCCAGTGAGGCATGAAGCATATCGTACCATGTTTGAAAATGTATATGAAAACGTTTATCCTGCGCTTCAAGGGATACATCACAAAATCGATGCTCTAATTAAGAAGGAGGAGAAATAAATGAAATTTTTAGTGGTAGGAGATCCAATGCTGACAGCAGATACGCTGGAAAAAGCAGTACGTGATGTCTTCGGCGAAGAAGTGGTTGTAAAAGGGGTAGATTGGAAACCAGAAAGTGAGGAAGAATTTTGGTTCTTACGCAGCCAGGTTGAAAAATTTGGTCCTAGTGCCGGAAAACCTCCAGTGGAATTAATCGAAGCAGGCAAAGATGCCGATGTGATTATTACTCATCATACCCCATTGAATAAAGAGCTGATTGAGCAAAGCAGTGCATCTTATGTTGGAGTATGTCGTGCTGGCACCGAAAATGCAGATGTTAATGCTGCAACAGCAAAAGGCACTAAAGTAATGAAAACCATGGGGCGGAATGCAGAGGCTGTATCCGATTTTACGATTGCACTGTTGCTGTCGGAGCTGCGCAATTTGGCAAGGGGCCATGCTGCATTGATGCAGGGAGACTGGAAAAAGAAATATGCTAATTCTGGATTTATGGGTGATGTGCGTGAAAAAACGATCGGTTTAGTAGGCTTGGGTTATATTGGGCGTCTGGTTGCCCACAAATTGGCAAACTTTAATGTTCGCGTTCTGGCATATGATCCATATATCAAGGCGGAAGCGGTGCAAGGATCGGGAGTGGAATTAGTTTCACTAGAAGAACTATGCAAGCAATCTGATTTCATTAGTATCCATGCCAGACTTAGTAAAGATACGGCAGGTCTGATTGGCAAAGAAGCGCTTTCATGGATGAAACCAACGGCGTATTTGATTAATACTGCACGAGCAGGTTTGATTAATGAGAAGGCATTAATAGAAGCGTTGCAGAATAGGCAAATTGGCGGAGCGGCCCTGGATGTTTTTTGGACAGAACCAATAGCAAAAGACCATCCCCTGTTAACTATGGAGAATGTCACTTTGACCCCTCATTTGGCTGGTGCGACGAATGATACATTTGCTCAAACACCGTATTTATTATTGCGCGAATTGAAACGTGTTTTAGATAACAAAGAAACTTCCAGTTGGATTGTAAATTAATTTGTAGAGAGGTAGCTTTATGATGTATCCTCCTGTTCGACTGATTGCTCTTGATTTGGATGGAACGTTATTAGATGAAGAGAAAAAGATTCCCGATCAGGCTGTACAAATGATTGCCAAGGCCAAAGAGAAAGGAATCATTGTTACGCTGGCATCGGCAAGACCTTTTTGTTCTATGCTGCCTTATGCCCGCCAATTGCAGTTAGATACACCGCTGATTTCTCTGAGTGGTTCCTATGTGACAGATGAAAGAGAAGAAAGAATATGGCTAAAAAGACCGATGAATTTGCTGAAGTTTAGAGAAATGGTTCGCATTTTTGAAGAAGAAAATTATTATGTCAAAGTATATTTAGAGAATCAGCTTATTGTTCAGCAAGCCACCAAAGAAACTGTCAATTATTCTCGAATCTTTGGGGTGCCTTATACGGTCCTAGGTCCAAAGAAATTAAGAACATTGGAGAAGGCACCTTTGCGCATTGCATTATTTGATGATTCTATACGGATTCGAAATGCGCAGCAAATTTTAAAAACGTGGTCAGATGATTTTGCTGTGATTCGGGATACCGATCATGGTTTAGAAATTGTAGAACCGACTGTCAGCAAAGGAGCGGCTTTGAAAATAATCTGCTGCGGTTTGGGGATTCCTATGGAAAATGTGATGGCAATTGGAAATGAAGGCAGTGATATTTCAATGATTCGAGAAGCGGGTATTGGAATCGCTATGGGCAATGCCTGTGAGGAATTAAAGCAGTGCGCTGATGATGTAACAAAAACAAATGAAGAATGTGGTGTAGGATATGCAATACAAAAATTTGTTTTTAAAGAATCATTAAAATAGTGAGTAAGGATGATGAAGATGAAACCTTCTGTATGGATCGGTATCGATATAGGGACAACGGGAGTAAGAGCCGTGGCGTATCAAGCCGATGGGCAGTCTCTTTGTGCTGCTTCTCAGGACTATCCGCTGTATACTCCTCATCCCGGCTGGGCTGAGCAAGATCCTAATGAAATCATTGGTGCAATGGAAAGTGTCATCAGCGATGTAGTAACCTCGTTAACCCAATCTGGACGCAAGGCGGAAGGGGTTTCCATCAGTTCCGTATTTCACAGTTTTCTCGCCTATGATAAAGAGGGAGAGCCGACTACAACGCTAATGACTTGGGCAGACAACCGCAGCCAGGAAATTGTGCGAGAGATGAAAAGGATAGATACCGATTTCCTGTCTATATACCGTCGTACAGGATGTCCGCTTCATCCCATGTACCCTATGGCTAAGATTGCTTGGCTTCGCAAAGAACGTCCTGAGATATTCAATCGCTCATCGTATTTTGGCTCGATCAAAGATTATGCCTTTCGAATATTGACTGGGCAATGGGTGGTAGATCGTTCGATTGCCAGCGGTTCCGGTTTGTATAATCTATTCAGCCTAGAGTGGGATCGGGAGTTGCTAATATATCTGTCTATTTCGGAAGAGGCACTGCCGAATGTTGTATCGACAACATACAGCCAGCCCTTAAGAGGTGAGATGGCTCGCCGGACGGGTTTGCAGCCGGGAATTCCTGTAGTGATTGGTGCTGGTGACGGCGTATTGGTAAATGTAGGCATCGGTGCGGTAAGACCTGGGGATATGAGTGCTACGATTGGCACAAGCGGTGCAGTCCGTATGCTGACAGATAAACCGTGTACAGACGAAAAAGGACGGACTTGGTGTTACAATCTTACGGATACCGTATGGGTTGCAGGCGGAGCCATTAATAATGGTGGAATTGCACTGCGCTGGATGCGGGATCATTTTAGTGAGACAGAACAAAGAGTGGCAGAAAAACTTGGCATCGATTCCTATGAATTGATGTCTAGCTATGCAAAAAAAATAGCGCCGGGCTCAGAAGGGCTCATTATGCTTCCCTTTTTTACCGGTGAGCGAGCTCCAAACTGGAATGCGGACGCCAGAGGCGTACTGTTCGGTCTTACCCTGCAGCATGATAAACGACATATGATTCGCGCCACCATGGAAGGGGTATGTTATCGGATGAACAGTATTCTGCTTGCCCTGCAGGAAGTGACGGGACCAGCTCGTGAAATTAGGGTAAGCGGCAGCTTTATCAGGTCAGAATTATGGCTGCAGATTTTAGCTGACACGTTGAATCAGGAAATAAATGTCCCAAATGTAAACGAAGGGGCAGCTTTTGGTGCCGCGGTATTAGGCTTCGTTTCTGCGGGAATTTTGAAGGATATATCTTCTACGGCTGATTTTGTAACAATTGAAAAAACCTACAAGCCGGGAGCGCCAGCAATTAAGTGTTACCAAGAACTATATGATATTTATAACCGTATATACTGGAATCTGCAGCAGGAATTCACGGATATTGCTGCGTTTGGTAAAAAATGATACATCTAAGATAGCCAATAATTGCTAGGGGGCATAGAGTATGGCAAAGGTATTAATTACGGCCCGTTCAGTTGCTGCTAATAAAGAAGGCAAGGCAATACTAGAAAATGCAGGGCATGAAATTATCACTCATGTTAGTGATGGTGTTAAGTCAGAGGCTGAGATGATTCGCATTATTTCCGGTATGGATGCGATTATTGCCGGTCTAGATGAAATTACTGACAAGGTTATTGAAGCAGGAGCGCCTGGATTAAAAATAATAGCCAGAAATGGTGTGGGATATAACAAAGTAGATGTAAAAGCTGCTGCAAAGCTAGGTATCCCTGTTACCCTTGCACCAGGAACTAATACCATATCGGTTTGCGAATTAGTATTCGGCTTGATGTTGTCTCTAGCAAGAGCAATACCAGGGCAGGATGCCCAAGTTCGTCAAGGCAGTTGGAAACGTAACTTAGGTTGTGAATTATATGGAAAAGTATTAGGAGTGCTGGGTACAGGGAATATTGGCAGCGAAGTGATAAAAAGAGCACATGCTTTTGGCATGGAAATTATAGCTTTTGATGTTTGGCAGAAACCTGAGTTATGCCAGAATTATTATGTGAGATATCTTTCCTTAGAAGAAGTAGTAGAAAAAGCTGACTTTTTAACAATGCATTTACCCGTTACCCCTGATACAAAGTGCCTTATTAATGAGCGTACTTTGACAAGCATGAAAAAGTCTGCTTTTATCATCAATACGGCTAGGGGTGAACTGGTAGATGAGAAAGACCTTTATATCGCATTGAAAACAGGAATGATAGCTGGCTATGGTGCGGACACTTTGACTCATGAACCGCCGGCACCGGATCATCCGCTGCTTACACTGTCTAATGTAGTGTTAACTCCTCATTGTGGAGCATACACGGAAGATGCAGTTACGCGGTGCAGTGTTACCGCCGCCCAAGAAGTTGTGCGTGTTCTAAGTCATCAGCCTCCGATGTATCCAGTCGCTGGAAAAGCATAAAGGGATTCCTGATTTCCTCTATGTTTTCTTATAAATAGGGGAGTATAGGTTTTATAAAAAAATAGAATGTATATAACATTATGAAAAAACAATGAACCGCGAAGGCGCGAAGAAATGCAAAGAACACGAAGAAAACATGTTGATTCTTCGTGTTCTTTATACTCTTCCCATCTTCGCGGTTCAAATGTTTTACCTTATCCTATCTTTTCTGGTGTGTCTGGTGTGATTTGATTGCTTTTACATATTTTAAAGAAATTGTCAGTAATTTTCTTGTTATTTATTATGGTAAAATAGTAAAATAATCTTGCTTTTTCTCTGTAATGACTGGTATAATGGCTTAAAATGTTACACATGGGTAGCTACGTGAAACAATTTTGTCTTTCTGTGAAGGTCATTTTCCTTATTTGTTCATGTTGCAGGTTCATATTTACTGAAGGAGGACTTGTATGCATTGGAATGAGAATGCTTAAACTAAGTATAATCTGATGTGTAATCGCCAATAGAAAAGGTGACCGGTGGAAAGATTTGAGTATGTAGCCGATTGGTCTTGGCAATAGGGTAACGTTGTCGTTTGAAGTGTAAAAAAAGTTACAACGTCGTAACGAGAAAGAGTATCTAGGGTTCCGCTGTAAAAAGGACTGGACCGAGCGATACAAATGCGCGTATGCGGATTACACCGTGAGTATAAAAGACTCTGCGGAAATTTTCTCACTGCTGAAGCCTGTCGTATACATGATTGTTTCAGCAAAGAATAGACAAATCTATTCTTATAGTGGGAACCTTTCGGTGGTTTTTTTGTTTTTACTAAGCAATAAAATGGAGGTGGATGGAATGGGTCATCATACAATCTCAATTTTAGTACTGAATCAATCGGGGGTATTGGTACGAGTAGCTGGAATGTTTTCTCGCCGAGGGTTTAATATTGAAAGTTTAGCTGTAGGTACTACTCATGTTCCAGAATACTCGCGTATTACAGCGGTCATGCAAGGGAGTGACGCGATTGTAGCGCAGGTAGTGAAGCAATTAGAAAAATTGGTAGAAGTAAGGGCCGTAGAGATCCTGCCTGTTAATACTGCAGTCGTAAGAGACATGGCGATGATAAAAGTCAAGGCGGAGCAAGAAAAGAAGTTAGAAGTTTTGCAGCTGGCAGAAACTTTTGGAGCCAAGGTCGTGGATATTTCAAATGAGACTTTAATGGTAGAAATAACTAGTGGGAAAACCAATACGGATGCATTAATTAATGCTTTATCATCCTATGGAATTTTAGAAATGATTCGTACAGGTGTTGTTGGTCTGCAACGGGGTGACTGTAGTATCTATGAAAAAGAAAAATGTGAAATTAGTGATTTATTCGATGCAACTCTGGCCAAGGTATAAGGCAAAACCACCTCTCAAATTCTAAAGAGGTTATCTCTAGGAAAGAAAGAGGCTGTTTTATATAGCATAAGAATATTAAAATGTAGGAGAGATGATGAAAATGAGTAAAATGTATTATGACAAAGATGCGGTAGTAGAATTAATTACAAGAAAAACGGTGGCGATTATTGGCTATGGAAGCCAAGGGCATGCTCATGCACTGAATTTACATGATAATGGAGTAAAAGTAATTGTAGGTTTGTACGAGGGCAGTAAATCTTGGGAGAAAGCAAAAAGTGATGGTCTAGAGGTTCAGGAAGTTGCTCAAGCAGTAGCTGCTGCTGATGTCGTTATGATTTTAGTTCCTGATGAAAAACAAGCTAAAATTTACAAAGAACAAATCGCACCAAATTTGAAAGCTGGTTCTGCCTTGGCTTTTGCCCATGGCTTTAATATTCATTTTAACCAGATTACTCCGCCAGCGGATGTAGATGTATTTATGGTGGCTCCTAAAGGTCCTGGGCATTTAGTTCGCCGTGTATTCCAAGAAGGCGGCGGAGTGCCATGTTTAAAGGCTGTATATCAAGATGCGTCAGGTCAGGCTGAAGCTTTATCCTTAGCTTATGCATGGGGTGTTGGCGGTACAAGAGCAGGAGTATTGACAACTACTTTCAAAGAAGAAACAGAAACAGATCTATTTGGTGAGCAAACTGTCTTGTGCGGTGGTACTACTGCTTTAGTAAAGGCCGGTTTTGAAACGTTAGTAGAAGCTGGTTATCAGCCTGAGATTGCTTATTTTGAATGTTTGCATGAATTGAAATTGATTGTAGACCTTATGTATGAAGGCGGTATGGCAGCTATGCGTTACTCTATCAGCGATACGGCTGAATATGGTGATTATATGGTTGGCAACCGAATTGTAACAGATGCAACAAAAGTAGAAATGAAAAAAGTCTTAACAGAAATACAAAACGGTGTATTTGCGAAAAACTGGATTTTGGAAAATCAAGCAAATCGTCCTGAATTTTCTGCAACTAGACGCCGTGAAGCAGAGCATCAAATTGAAACAGTGGGTAAAGAACTGCGCGGTATGATGAGCTGGCTGAAGAAAAAATAGTAGGACAGAGGTGTTGGTATGGAACGCAGAATTAAGATTTTTGATACCACACTACGTGATGGTGAGCAGACGCCTGGCGTATGTTTGGATATGCATGAAAAACTGGAAATTGCCCGAAGTCTGGTTAAATTAAATGTGGATATTATTGAAGCGGGTTTTCCTATTGCTTCTCCAGGGGATTTTAAAGGTGTCAGTCAAATTGCAGAATGTATAAAAGGCCCTGTAATTGCAGGCTTATCAAGAGCCAATAAAAAAGATATTGATGCCGTGGTGGAAGCTTTGAAGAAGGCTGAGCGTCCTCGGGTTCATACGTTTATAGCAACGAGTGATATTCACATGGAATATAAATTGAAAATGTCCCGGGATCAGGTCTTGGCGGCTACAGAGGAATCGGTTCGCTATGCGAAACAATTTATCGAGGATATTGAATTTTCCGCGGAAGATGCTTCTCGGTCAGACTGGGGTTTTCTCTGCCAAGTATATGGCAAAGCCATTGCAGCAGGTGCAACGGTTATTAATGTGCCAGATACAGTCGGGTATACAACACCTGATGAATACGGTGCCTTAATTCGTCATTTACGGGAACATGTGCCTGGTATTGATAAGGTCGATATTAGTGTTCATTGTCACAATGATTTAGGATTGGCTGTGGCCAATTCTCTGGCTGCTGTGCAAGCTGGTGCTAACCAAGTGGAGTGCACGATCAATGGATTGGGTGAACGAGCTGGAAATGCTGCATTGGAAGAGTTGATTATGGCCTTTTATACTCGCCGTGATTACTATAAAGTAACCACTGGCATTGATACAAAACAAATTTATCGTGCCTCTACGCAAGTGAGTGCATTAACAGGTGTGGATGTGCAAATTAATAAGGCAATAGTTGGTGATAATGCTTTTGCTCACGAGTCTGGCATACATCAACACGGTGTTATGAATAACTCGCTAACCTATGAAATTATTTCTCCTGAAGTGATTGGCATGAGTCGTAATTCCATTGTGTTGGGGAAACATTCCGGCAGACATGCTTTTGAAGATCGTCTAAAGCAGCTGGATTATAATTTGGACAGCGAAACAGTTAATATGCTGTTTGCCAAATTTAAAGACTTGGCGGATCGCAAAAAAGTGGTGTTTGATCAGGATATTGTAGCCTTGATTATTGACAAACCTTCTGTTCATCCTGCCTGGTATCGTTTAGTTTCTTATCAAGTCGTGAGCGGCGGCAGTGCAAATGCTGCAACAGCTTCTGTGCGATTAGAGACAAGTAATGGTATCACGGAAGAGGCAAGCTGCGGTGATGGTCCGGTAGATGCAGTATTTAAGGCGATTGAACAGGCGGTAGGTTTTGCTATTGGTTTAAAAGATTATCAATTAAAAGCCATTACTGCTGGCGAAGATGCTTTGGGGGAATCGACTGTATGGATCGAGTATAACGACGCTGTATATAATGGACGAGGTTTAAGTACAGATGTGATTGAAGCAAGCGCCAGAGCGTATATTAATGCGATTAATAAACGATTGACAGCATGTGGTTATCCCGAGGCTTAAGCAAGTCGCCGCGGAGTGATGCTGGTGAAGTAAATAGTAGCTGCAGGATTATTTCATGCTGCAGTTGATTTAGTAGGTCAAGGAGAAAAAATGATGAGTGAGAAACGAATTGTTGTGATCCCTGGTGATGGTATTGGGGAAGAAATAACAACAGCTGCTGTCTGTATACTAAAAAAAGCAGCAGGTAAGAGTGGAATACAATTACATGTTGAGCGTCATTTGGCTGGCGGCGCGGCCATCGATGCTTATGGTCTTCCTCTGCCTGATAGTACCATCCAGGCAGCGAAGAAGGCAGATGCCATACTGCTTGGAGCTGTTGGCGGTCCTAAGTGGGATCAGGTTGCTCCGGAAATTCGAGCGGAAAAAGCGATTTTAGGATTGCGCAAAGAGTTGGGGCTATATGCGAACCTGCGGCCCATCCGTGTAGCAGAAGCATTAATTGAATTTTCCCCCTTAAAACCAGAGGCAATTTCTGGTGTGGATATTTTATTAGTACGAGAATTAAATGGCGGTATTTATTATGGCACGAAAAATGAAGCGGCAGTGGTAAACGGTGTGGAGCAAGCATCGGATCTAGAAATATATAGCACTCCTGAAGTGGAGCGGATTGTAAAGCTGGCCTGCCAGGCAGCTCAATTACGGCGCAAACAGGTAGTATCTGTAGATAAAGCCAATGTCTTGGCTTCCTCACGTTTATGGCGTAAAACAGCGCAAAAGACTGCCGCACAGTATCCTGATGTCAATTTGAGTCACCTTTATGTTGATAATTGTGCTATGCAGTTAATTTTGGCACCAAAGCAGTTTGACGTAATTGTAACTAACAACCTGTTTGGCGATATATTAAGTGATGAAGCGGCTGTTCTTACAGGATCTATTGGCATGCTGCCGTCGGCTAGTCTGGGCGATGGTACGGGCTTGTATGAACCGATCCATGGTTCGGCTCCTGACATCGCAGGTAAGGGCTTGGCCAATCCGGTGGGGACCATCTTATCCGCCGCCATGCTTCTTCGTTACTCATTAGGTGCCGAAGAAGCAGCGGCAGCAATTGAAAAAGCCGTGGATCAAGTCTTGGTTCAAGGATATCGTACAGCCGATTTGTATAAACCTGGTTCAACTAAAGTTTCAACGGAAGAAATAACGAGTTTGATTGAGAAACAACTTGGTTAACATCTTCGTTAGGAGGTGACTTGTATGAAGATATCTGGTGCCCAGGGGATCATAGAATGTTTATTAGAGCAAGGAGTCGATACGGTTTTTGGTTATCCTGGAGGACGTATTCTGCCCCTGTATGATGCGATATATGAAGGAAAGATACGCCACATCCTTACGGTGCATGAACAAGGGGCTATCCATGCGGCAGATGGTTATGCCCGTGCTAGCGGCAAGGTAGGAGTTTGTATCGCCACCAGCGGTCCGGGAGCTACCAACTTAGTAACTGGTCTTGCGAATGCCTATTTGGATTCAGTACCCTTAGTTGTTATCACGGGTCAAGTTTCTACAGATCTAATTGGTGCTGATGCATTTCAAGAAGTGGACATCACTGGGATTACGATGCCGATAACGAAACATAATTTTCTAGTTAAAGATGCTGCAACCTTACCGGAAATCATGCGTTTTGCTTTTCGGATTGCCTCTTCAGGACGTCCGGGGCCCGTACTGATTGATATACCCAGTGATATTCAAACAAATCTGTTTACCTTCACCAAAGAAGAAGATCAGGAAAAAAACAAACCTAAATTGCAATGGGAATTATCAGAACTGGGAAGTTCGCTGATCGATAAGGCGGTAGCAGTGCTGGAATCAGCAAAACAGCCTGTAATGATCGTTGGCGGCGGTGTAGTTTCATCTGGGGCTTATGAACAGGTTGTTGCATTAGCTGAAAAGATGAATGCTCCTGTTGTGAGCACTCTGATGGGACTGGGATCATTTTCTTCAGAACATCCATTATTCTTAGGCTTGACAGGGATGCACGGACATAAAAGAGCCAATCTTGCCGTTCATGGTGCTGATGTGGTAATCGCCATCGGCAGCCGCTTCAATGATCGGGTAACAGGCAATAAGTTCAAATATGCAGAAGGAAAATCGCTCATTCACATTGATGTAGATCCTGCCGAATTGGATAAGAATGTTTCCACCCATATTCCTCTGGCGGGAGATGTGAAGCAATTGGTAACTACACTGCACGAGCGGATGAAGCCTCTTAATCCCTGTCCATGGTGGAAGGTGATCCAGGAATGGAAACAAGAATTTGCAGCAAAACCGGATGGAAATGATCTTTCAGCCACATGGATGCTAAGGCAAGTAGCTGAAAGAACAAAGGGAAAACCATTCATTTTTGCGACAGATGTAGGGCAGCATCAAATGTGGGCGGCTCAGAATCTCCACATCGAGTCCCCTCGTTCTTGGATTACTTCTGGCGGCTTAGGTACGATGGGATTTGGTCTTCCTGCTGCTATTGGCGCTCAGGTAGCCATGCCGACGAAGCGGGTGATCGCCATTGTCGGTGATGGGGGCATAAAAATGACAGGCTGTGAACTCTTTACCGCAGCGAGTCAGGGATTGCCTTTGATTACGATTATTGTGGATAACAGTTCTTTGGGAATGGTGCGTCAATTACAACAGCTGTTTTATAAACAGCGGTATTCGGAGTCTTTATTGCCGGTGCCGATGGATTTTGTCTGCTTTGCAAAAGCCTTTGGCATTGAAGGTACATTGACTACGACGCAAGAAGAATTCTTAGCAGCATTTTCCGCTGCAGTGGAGAGCAACTGTCCTCGGGTGATTATCGTCAAAATCCCTACAGAACAGATCGTTACCCCCATGCTGAAACCAAATTCACCACTGGATACATTTATGGATATATAGTAAAACAAAGAGACCTAAGCGTTATGGCTTGGTCTCTTTGTTTTATATGGTTTGTGGAAGTGAATAAAGAGTGATTTAACCGCAGAGGCGCAGAGAATACTGAGAAAAATATCAATAGGATAAAAAATACCCCTCTGTGTACTCTGCGCCTCTGCGGTTCGGTTCTTCGAAGAAGAAGAGGATTATAAACAATTTATCGAAACAATACAAAAGTATAAATGGAAAAGTGGATATGAAATTTATGCTTATTGCCTGATGGGAAATCATGTACATCTTTTAATGAAGTAGGGATAGAAAAATTGGAACAAGTGATGCGGCGGATATGTGGCAGATGTCAATTTTCTCTTGGAGATATTTAATGAAAACAAAGAAAAGGCAGTCCAGAGGTTTATACAATATACGAATGAACAGAGTGATTCCATATGTTTGGATATTGATAGAGAATCAAAGTGTCGGATAACCGATGAAGAAGCAAAAGGAATTATAAAAAAGGTTTGCGAAATAAAGAATGCAATTGATTTACAAACATTTGAGATCACAAGAAGAAATATGTACTTAGGGAAACTAAAAGAAGACTATAATCTGTCGATTCGTCAAATTGAAAGACTTACGGGTATTAATCGAGGTATTGTTTTAAAGGCATAATCATGTCAACAACCCCGTCCCCGTGACACCCCGTGACACCTCAGACCTGTTGTTCTGTGACTACCATTGTCCTTTTATTTGCTGTTTTAATAAGTTGTTAAAATAAGCCATTGGATCTTGTTGTATTAAGTTTGCTTGGTCTATATATTGTTCACGGGTTCTAGTCTCAGGGTGACTTGCAATTAAATCCGGCTGTTCAATGCAGGAAAGTTTCCCGTTTTTGTAGCTCAATGTGAAGGACATTTGGGGCAAATCTTCAGCGCCATTAATGCTTATATACGTAATTGCGCCTATTATTCCATATTTCATTGTATCATTTTCTCGTTCATCGAATTTTAAACAGTCCTCTGGAGTGATATTTCTATTTAACAGACGATCTAGTTCAGGAGTTAGCCCAACAATTTTACCATCTTCCACTGTTAAGTCTGTAATGGCTATCTTTCCGTTCGTTTTCTCATTCAGATAGTTTGCAATTCTTCCTAAGGCTTGTGCGGTTCCGGCAAAATTCCCTGATACTTTCGTATATGTTTCAGAATTATGCTGAAATAAACTAGCGAGCGTACTTGCTTCGCTGCTCAAATCATTTGCAATCTGTTGACACTTTTCAGGATCATCAATACCGCTTACGGTAATTTTATTTTGGCAGTCAACACTGATACGTAGCTCTTGGTCACTGCTGAGTTGAATATTGTTTTTAGTCAATACTGTAGAGATTTTTTTTTCTTCTAATACTGCATTTCTTTTGTGAAAAGCAGCATCAAATATGTTTCCATCGAGCTCTTTAAGCATAAAATAGTATTCTTCATCACTTAGCTCATCACCGTTAGCAAATTTTTCGCCAAGTTGATTGGCCGTTGAAGAACCAGTATATTTCTTGGAAGGGTCTGTCAAGTCTTGTGCTTCGGAATTTGAATTGGATAGTTTTTGGTTGGTTGCCGTATTATAGACCAAATCGTTACCATTTTGATCATAGCCCGTGTTTACTGTCTTACTTTTTAAAGAGATGTTTGTCGCTACTGTCGCCATTTTGTTTTGGTTGGTAGTGGTTTTAATCATTAAAGATTGTAATACATTCGAAAGTAGTGAGGTATTTGTTTTGGTAATTCTCATTGCAATTCCTCCGATGTCATTATAGATGGCTTATAGTTATTATCTATGATATCGTAAAAACCCAATAAATGGTTAAGTAGTAATATTAATCTTGCTTAGCATTGAAGTATTGTATCGTGCATGTTACATAGTGCAAAATAGGTAAGAGTCAATACCCAAAGCCGGGCTTTGGATATTGACTCTTACTGTATTCGTATTAAGTTAGAAGGCGAACGTTGTATCATATTCATAGGTGAGCGTAAGTTTGGGGTTATCAACTTGAACGAGATTAATTCCAGCCTTTATACTGGTGCCGGAAAATGCAATATACCAATCATCTTTTAAAAGGAAACCAGCAGTTTTTATTTCAGGGACATCCCCAGTGTTCCAATTGGCATTATACCATTTTTGTTGATATTTTGCTCCTGGGGTAACACACATTTGCCAATTAATTCCTGTAGAGTAAGGACTTTTGGTCGCAATAAGGGAAGCCGATAGAACTTTCGCATTGGGATCGAGTGTCTCTCTTCTTGCATTAGCCACAGCAGGAGCCGATAGCTTGCCATCATAAGAGACCAGATGAATGACACCTGTTCCTGGAGTTATCGTATCGGTACTTATATTATCTATAAATTTAAGAGTGTAGTCTGTGCTGGTTGGGCTACCAATGGTTTTTGGTACGATTTTGACGTAATAGGTAGTATTATTAATTAGAGTATTGGCAGGGACTCTAATGATTTTATTTTGCTGAAAGGCTGCCTGCTTGTAACTTTGTGCAGTCAGTATAGTTCTATTGCTCGCGTCCACTAACGTAAGATCATAGTCGTTTGAGCGTTGGCTAACTTCTAGTGTAATGGCAAATCTACCATTTGATGCGGTTGATCCGGCAGATTTTTGATATACGAACTTATAAAAATCTATGTCGTTCCTATCTTTTATCGTACCATTCATATAGTAAATAGCAGATGGAGTATTAAGATTGTAATCCTTTGATTGGGCAGTAGCTATCGTATCATTCTGATTTGATAGTGGGTTAGTCTTAGTATTATCCTCGTTTTCAGTCTGAAGGTAGAACGAAGTACCTGCCCAGGCAGGGGTCGATAATCCTATTAACAACGTTAGGCATACTAGGGGAATTGCAAATTTCTTTAGTATCGTATTTTTGATCATGATAAACACTCCTCGTAACATATTTTTTTACTAAGTCAGTAGTTACAGCAGGCACCTACTGTATGTACTAGCCCAGTGCCGATAGCAGGCATGCTTTAGGCCTGCTATCGGCACTATGTTAGTGCTAGGGCTCGGTTGATGGTAAGGGTAATAAGCCGTACGGCGAGGGTTAGAACGGCGGTATTACGCTGCTTTTCCGTGTGCTCCTGAGAGAATAGATATTTGAGCAGGGGGATCTTGCCTAAGATGGGAACGTCGGAAGTGCTTTTCGTATCATTGTCCGTAATAAAAGTGCCAATTACATAGATGTGGTTGTCGGCGGGAAGCATCCGCGTGGTTGTCATGGTTTTCACACTGGACTCTGGAGCGGATACACCTTTCAATACAGAACTGCCAGAAATGATGCTGACCTTGATATCCACATCGACACGTATGATGCTGTCTTCGGGCTTGTCCTCGTTATATTCCATAACGGTGGGAATGACAGAAATGCTGGTTTCGAGGTTTTGGAATTGCGTCTGGACATTGCCCTGGTTATCAGTGCTGAAAATAGGAACGCTTTTTATGTTTGAGATTTGTGATTTTATGCCATTGGGAGTGTAGACTTCACTGGATACTAAGACTTTACTGTTGTTCAGTGCTTCGTTTAGCGATGCAATATCTGAGGAACTGGCTTCTAAATGTTTGGTGTCGGTGCGAGTACTGGCAATATCCGTACTTTTGTTCCAGTCGATCGTCGCCCTGCCCGTGAAAGTAGGGATGGGATTGATACCGATATAGCGGGAATTGGACTGTGTTAGCTCTCTTAGGCTCGCTGCGATGATGATAAGATGGGTAGAATTGTGATCTGCAAAAAGCCGTTGTAATAGATTAAGTGCCTGCTGCAAAGACTCTGAGTTTCCAGACAAAACCATATAAGGAGGTAAACCGGGCGGGGCATATACCATACTGGAAACTGGAATGATATTAGTGGTCTGCATTTGTTGAACCAAGTCCTTGGCTGCCGTTACCATATTGAGATTTAACGGTATGATTGCAACCGTTCCATCGGAGCTTAGATCATAATTTAGGCTGATTAATGGAGTTTCGGCATGAATCGCAGTAGTGAAGAAAGATAAAAACAGATAAAAGGCTAAAAGGAATCGGAAGATAAATGGAAGGGCTTTATTTTTCACATAACGAGCTCCTTGTGTTTGATTTTATTTGAAAATGGCCCTTGCTGCTGTGTAAGGCTATTTCAGCCCGGAAGAGAGGATAAATTGCAAACCGGGTGCTGCGTAAATCGGCCATTGTAGGTGCAGGATTCCTTCCACTTGCTGAATTGTATACTGCATCCGTGTTGGGAGATAAAGGCGCAGCCAGTTGTGATTCCCAGCGATGCTAACATTTGTTTCAATTCCTAAGTTTCTCTGACTAAGATGTATTTGAAACCCCTTCACTCCTGATATGTCAGCGATATCAATATAGTTTGTATTATCAATGGTAAGAGTCGACATTTTAGTGTTTTCGCTAACGGTAAAAATTGTAGAAATAAAATATAATGTTGTTGTATGGTTGTTTTTCAATCCAGCAGCATAAGCGGTTTGGTTTTTTAACGTTGTAATATCGCCAGTAACGTAATATTGTCCTGGCGGCAGATGAAGTAAGGCCGTGCCGCTTGCTCCAGTGTGCCCTGAATCTTGGGAATGAGAGGTATTGATTCGCCAGGCCGTAAGCCGGACGTGGGATAGAGGATTTGCATTCAGGTCTAGCAATTGCAGTGGAATCATATTGTTGGCTGCTGCTTCAATGATTGAGTTTGGCAAGGATGAAAGTCCAAACACGATAATGATGATGAGTATCTTGAAAATGGATTGCTGATAATGTAGGTTGGACTGCATCGTAAATGCTCCTTTTTTGTAATTTTTTAAAAATAATGTAATATATTTCCATCATACTCCCTTTTATTGGAAATAACATCTATCAAAAGGTATATTTTTCCAGAATTTTCAAAGAAAATTCAAATTTTATCAATTTTTGTAAATTGCTGTCTTGCAGAAAAAACTTCTGTCTTGTGTGCTGATGACAAAATAATAGGGACCCAGTTACAATTCACTGGGTCCCTAGTGGGTTCTTGTTCTCTTATTTTTTTATACTTTCAATAAAACGTCCGATGCGTTCCAGGGCTTCTGTAATATTTTTGGTAGAGGTAGCATAGGAACAGCGGACAAAGCCTTCGCCGCTTTCACCAAAGGCATCCCCTGGCACTAAGGCTACTTTTTCAGTCATGAGAAGTTGTTCGGCAAATTCTAAAGACGTTAGACCTGTCTTCTTAATAGAAGGGAAAATATAAAATGCTCCCTTGGGTTCAAAACAATCCAGGCCCATTTGGCGAAATCCATTGAAAATTAAACGACGGCGATAATTGTATTCTGATACCATGTGTTCTACGTTCTTTTCGCCGCTCTTTAGGGCTTCAATCGCTGCAATTTGCGCTGTGATGGGAGTACATAACATCGTATACTGATGGATTTTCGTCATGGCAGCAATGAAATCAACATTGGAAACTGCATAACCAATACGCCAGCCTGTCATGGCATAGGCTTTGGAAAAACCATTTAAGACGATGGTGCGATCTCGCATGCCGGGTAAACTGGAGAAACAAGTATGAGTGCCATCATAGGTTAATTTGGCGTAGATCTCATCAGAAATAACAATGAGATCATGTTTTAGTGCAAAAGCAGCAATGCCTTCTAAGTCCTCTCTGCTCATAATCGCACCGGTAGGATTATTGGGATAACCAATAAGTAATATTTTGGTACGAGGCGTCACATATTCTTCTAATTGCTCTGCCGTAATCCGAAATTCATTTTCTACATTGGTGGGTATAGTAATGGGAGTGCCGCCTGCCAATGTGACGCAGGATTTATAAGATACATAGCAGGGCTCGGGAACAAGGACTTCATCACCAGGACCTAGCAGGGCCCGCATGGCCAAATCAAGACCTTCGCTAACCCCGACGGTTACAAGGACTTCTTGGCGGGGATCATAGGTTACCTGATAATCCTTATGTAGGGATTTGGCAATTTCTTCACGAAGCTCGAGCAGTCCATAATTGGAAGTGTAGGAAGTATAGCCGCGGTGCAAGCCGTGAATACAGCTTTCCCGTATATGCCATGGCGTGATAAAATCCGGCTCACCAACACCCAAGGAGATTACGCCTTTCATTTCCGCAGCGATGTCAAAGAAGCGACGGATGCCTGAAGGCGGAATGGCTTTAACGGTTGGCGCTATGCGATCAGACCAATTCATGGTGATACCACCAGCCTATGCTCTTCTTCTTCATCATTAATAATAACCCCGGCAAATTTATATTTTTTTAGCATAAAATGAGTTGTAGTGCTGACAACCCCATCGATTGTAGATAATTTGGTAGAAACAAAATCAGCTACTTCTTTTAGGCTGGTCCCTTCTACGGTAACCGATAAATCGTAACCTCCTGACATTAAATACAAGCTGCGTACTTCCGAATAACGATAAATGCGTTCAGCGATGGCATCAAAGCCTACTTCACGCTGAGGGGTAATTCTTACTTCAATTACAGCGGTGACATTATCCACGCCCGCCTTTTCCCAATCAATGATGGTTTGGTACTTTACAATGATTTTTTCATCTTGATATTTTTTTATCAGTGCGGCAATTTCCTCTGCAGGTTTATTTAGCATAATTGCCAATTGATCCGGGGTTTGGGTATGGTCTTTTTCTAGACATTCTAAAAGTTCTTTCATCGAATGTTTCCTCCTTGCTATTTTAAAGAACACTGTATTTTTTAGAATACCACATATGCTGAAAAAAAGTACATGGATTTACAAAAATAATATGATGATTCTTGAAAACAATGCGCTTATTTAAGAAAAAACAATGAACCATTATATTTATTGTTAAAAGGAAGTGCCAGTATCCTTCTTGTTTTAAGTAAGAAAGATTTTATAGGTGGAAAAAGATGAGATTTGATGAACCACAAAAGGCGCAATGCCGCTGTCCGCGGCACACAAAGGATAACACAAAAATTAAAAAAAACTTTGTGTCCTTTGCGTCTTTGTGGTTCAATTCTTTTTAGGTTTTAAAGAATGCGTTAGCATTTTCGTATTCGCTAATTCTTTTTTTCCCTTTTTTATAGTATAATTGGAAAGAAGTATGTATAGCATTTATGATGAATAGTTAATTAGAGGGGACATGTATGCGGAAGAACTGGGATTTATATTTTTTAGATATTGCATTTCAGGTAGCGGAGCGCAGTACTTGCTTAAGACGGCAGGTGGGCGCTGTGATCGTAAAAGATAAAAGAATCAAAGGGACTGGCTATAACGGCAGTCCGGCGGGGTTGCCTCATTGTATCGATGATGGTTGCGCTATGCTGGATGGACATTGTATACGCTGCATTCACGCGGAGCCCAATGCCCTGCTGGAATGCACTCCTGATGAAAGGCAAGGAGCTACTTTGTATTGTACCGATAGGCCCTGTCCTGAATGCCAGAAGCTCATCATTACTTCTGGTATTACAAAAGTAGTATATGGGAGAGATTATAATCCCCATACAGATTGGTTTGCGCTATCTTCTATTGAAGTAGTATACATGCCAAAAGAGGAAATGTAATTTTATCCTAGGAGGAGCATTGTGATTGAGTCGATTTATCTGCCAAAGCTGAATAATCTAACTCCTACCTTAGATTCAACGCTACTTAAGATTATGGAAGAAGCCGGTGAATTAGCTCGAGCAGTGCTGCACTTCTTGCCATATGAGAATATGCTGTCTGCTAAGGAAAATATTCCAGTAATCGCAGAAGAATTGTTAGAAGAAGTAGCAACCGAGTT
Source organism: Pelosinus fermentans JBW45 (assembly GCF_000271665.2). GTDB lineage: Bacteria > Bacillota > Negativicutes > DSM-13327 > DSM-13327 > Pelosinus > Pelosinus baikalensis. Next base: position 706,867 of record NZ_CP010978.1, read on the forward strand.
ATTAGACGTAGCGCAAACATGTGTTACCATGTTGTTTGTTATGGAAGAATCCTATGATGTAGAAGTGGATGCCTTAATTGATGAACATATTGGGAAATTGACACGTAAAGGATATTTGTTTGATCATACGCTTTTCTATAGTATTACAACGGTAGGTGCATTTAAGTATTTAAATTTACCTAGGCTCATTTTAGATGATGTGACTCTCTTAACGACGGTTTGCAAAATTCAAGAAGAAATAGGGGAATTTACGCAATTCTTGGGAAAACGATCAGGGGCATCAGGTGAAAAGCCAGAATTAGGAGTGCAGGCTGCCTTGTTAGGCTGTGCCTATGAGCTATTAGACGTGGCTCAATGTTGTTTTACCATGATGTATATTCTGGCAAAAAAGTACCAGGTTAATATGGAAGAGCTATTAGCAGGACACATAGCCAAACTCAGACGAAAAGGCTATTGCATGTGATCGAAGCAAATAATTTCACTAAAGTAGAATCCGTTTGACAAGGGTATTAGCGTGATGTAAAATGGGATTGTTGCGTAGAAATGAGGTGCTAATTATGCAAACATATATTGTGGCGTTTACGATTGCTTTAGCGGTTGCTTACTTTGCAACACCGCGGGTAAAAGATTTTGCGATAAAAGTCGGAGCATTGGATGCTCCAGATGATCGAAAAGTGCATACTAAACCCATTCCCCGGATGGGTGGATTGGCTATTTATGCAGCCTTCGTGTTGGCTGTGTTAGCAAGTATGTACGTAAGTCGTGAGGTTATGGGGCTGCTAGTAGGCGGTACAGTCATTCTAATCGTAGGTATTATTGATGACTTAAAGCCATTGCCAGCGAGGGTGAAGCTGTTAGGTCAAATCATAGCAGCGGCTGTTCTGGTCATGTTCGACATTAAGATTGAGTGGCTAACCAATCCTTTTGGCGAAATGATTTATGTAGAGTACTTGGCAATACCACTGACGATTTTGTGGGTGGTTGGCTTAACTAATACAGTTAACTTGATTGATGGATTGGACGGATTGGCGGCAGGAGTATCTACCATTGCGTCAGTTACGATTCTGTTAGTGGCGTTGCAGCAAAATTTCTGGACTGTGGCTGTGTTAACAGCAGCGTTAGCTGGGAGTGCATTGGGCTTTTTACAGCATAATTTCAATCCGGCGAAAATATTTATGGGTGATACAGGAAGTATGTTTTTAGGATATATGTTAGCTGCGATATCCATTCTCGGTACTGTGAAAAGTGCGGCTACCATTGCTTTGATTGTACCGATTGTAGCTTTAGGTTTGCCGATTTTGGATACGGCTTTTGCAATTATTCGCCGTTACATGAGTGGACGTCCTATTTTTAAACCCGATAAAGGGCATTTGCATCATCGATTATTAGAGATGGGGCTTACGCAAAAGCAAGCCGTATTATTAATGTATGTTATGAGCGGCTGTTTAGGTTTGAGTGCCATTGCCTTAACCGAGGTGAATAAATCCTTTGGGGCGCTTATTATTGTTGTTTTGCTGGGTATTGCCTTTGTTGGTGCGAAAAAAATAGGTGTCCTAAAGGCAACGAAGTCAATTGAAAGTCACTGAGGATACATTTTGGGCGGGCATTATGCCTGCCCATTTTTATTCTGTTATTAGAGTGCAGCTTATAATTTAGAACTCTTTGTGCCCTTTGCGTCTTTGTGGTTCTATTGTTTTAAGTTTTATAAAAAAATTCTCTTGCTGAAAGATAGTATAACCTTTTCAATAAAACAATAAAGTGGATTTAAAGGGGGAGTATGTATATGTCACGTATTAAAGTAATGACCGTATTTGGAACAAGGCCAGAAGCTATTAAAATGGCTCCGGTTATTTTAGAACTCAACAAGCATTCAGAACATATTATACCGATTGTAGCAGTTACTGCCCAACATAGAGAGATGTTAGACCAAGTACTACAATTATTTCACATTGTGCCAGACTATGATCTGGATATTATGTCTCAAGGACAAACCTTATTTGATATCACTTCCAGGGCTATGTATGGGCTAAATGAAGTGCTAAGTAAGGAAAAGCCTGACATTGTTTTGGTGCATGGAGATACAACCACTACTTTTGCGGGAGCGTTGGCTGCATTTTACCACCAAACAGCTGTTGGTCATGTAGAGGCTGGTCTTAGGACTCATAATAAATATTCACCATTCCCTGAGGAAATGAATCGTAAATTAACAGGTTCCTTGACCGATATCCATTTTGCTCCAACAAAAACGGCAAAAGAAAATTTAATAAGAGAAGCAATAACAGCCGATGCTACTTTTGTTACGGGCAATACTGTAATTGATGCGCTGCTGACGACTGTGGACAAAAACTATCGATTTGCCGAGGAAGTCTTGGCGAATATCGATTATACAAGAAAACGGGTTATTTTAGTAACGACTCATCGACGTGAAAATTTAGGGGAGCCCATGAGGCATGTATACCAAGCCTTACGAGATATTGTGACAGAGTTTGAAGATGTGGAAGTTGTTTTTCCAGTCCATAAAAATCCTCTTGTGCGGGATGTTGTCAATAGCGAATTAGGCGGTATTGGCAGGGTGAAATTAATTGATCCTCTAGAGTATCAGCCATTCGCCAACTTATTGGCTCGTTCATACCTTGTTCTCACTGATTCCGGCGGTGTGCAGGAAGAAGCTCCTGCCTTAGGAAAACCTGTGTTGGTATTGCGGGATAATACAGAACGCCCAGAAGCGATTGAAGCCGGAACTGTAAAGTTGATTGGTACGAATAAAGATAGAGTGTATCAAGAGACACGATTATTACTAGCTGATTCGGGGGAATATGATCGTATGGCAAATGCTTGCAATCCTTATGGCGATGGACAAGCTTCCAGACGAATTGTAGAAACGATTTTATGGAAATATGGCTTTTCCCAAGAAAAACCAAGTCAGTTTGGTGATTCTTGCGATCTTAGGATAAAAAAAGATTGATACAGGTGAAGACTACTCTTTTTGAGTTCTAGGAACGCCTATTCGCCGGATTTGTGGCTCTGAGGCTCCCACTAGAAAGAAGGGAATCTTAGAGCTGTTTATTTATTACATTAGATTGGAATATGCTTGTGTAAAAAAGACAAAAAAAGGGCAAGAAAATGCCATTGTATACATAGATAATGGCAGGAGTTTCCTGGTGGCTGTCGAAAATTAAACTATTAGAAAAAATGACTCGAATCATTTTATAATTCTAATAGAGGTAGATGCCATGCGAAAAGATAAGAACACATTGTTAAGTGCATTTAATACAGCGGCATCCATTGGTTTTTATTTGGTATCCTCTGTAGCGGCAGGCATATTGTTAGGCAGGTTTGTAGATGGGTATTTTTCTATTGCTCCTTGGGGAACTGTCTGGGGCATTGTGCTCGGTATGATAGCGGGAATGTGGTCCATATATAAGAAAGTGGTGGGAGGAAAATAGAGAGTAATTCATTACTTTCTGGATCGATATGCAGGAATATGTTGTAGAAATTAAAAAGACAATCATGCAAATGTTAGTATGGGGTAGTTTGATCTGTGCTGCGGCTTATTTTACAGGACATTCTGAAAAAATATCCGGACTCATTATTGGAATTTTCACGAGTGCGATTTATTTTTTATTAATGGGGTATCGTATAAAGAAAAGTGCTGAAATGCCTGTAAATCAGGCATTACTATATACAAAAATAGGTTGGCTCATACGGTTGAGTTTTATTGTTGCGATGTTGTTATTGTCAATAAAACTGCCAGGAATTGATTTTTGGTCAGCTGTATTTGGCTTATTTAGTCTGCAGATTGTTTTGTTCTTACAAGCTGTAGTGCTTGTAACAAAAAGTTTTTTCGTAAAATCATAGTTGCATAGACGCAATTTAGCGTTTTAGCATATTGTATTAACAAGAAAGGAGGGAGGATATGGAACACGGTCATGAAATTGGAAGTCATCCCTTAGCCCATTTTGCAGGTTTGACCTTTAATATGGATACGCTAATCATGACTTGGATTACGATGGCAATTGTCATTGTACTGGCGATAGCCGCAACCAGGAGAATTGAACTTCGGCCGCGAGGCTGGCAGAATTTCTTAGAAATGGCTGTCGTTTATTTACTGGAACAAGTGGAGACAAACATGGGACCAAAAGGTCAAAAACTAGCTCCGCTCATTATCACACTATTTTTATTCTTAGTAGTAGGTAATGAACTCGGATTAGTACCGGGTTTTACATCGCCAACCAATGATATTAATACGACACTAGGATTAGCATTAATGATTGTTGCAATCGTTCATGTTCTAGGAATCAAAAACAAAGGGTTTACAAGGTATATCAAACATTTTTTTGAACCCTATATACCTTTTGTAGTGATTAATATTATTGAAGAGGTTGCCAAGCCAATTACATTATCATTTCGTTTATTCGGTAATATTTTGGCTGGAGAAATTCTATTACTGGTATTAGGCATGCTGGTACCTTATTTTGTACCTACGTTATGGCTGGCTTTTAGTGTGTTTGTTGGTATTGTACAAGCATTTATCTTTACCATGTTGTCAATATCCTATCTTTCAAACTCAATGCAAGACGGTCATTAGGTAAGGCGTAAAGATTGTGAATACAGATGATAATCAAATAAATTAAAAAGATATTTAAGGAGGAATTTATTATGGAACATGCAATTATCGTGGCTGCTTCCGTTTTAGGGGCAGGATTTGCCATTGGTTTGGCTGCAATTGGTGCTGGTATTGGTGATGGTGCTGTAACCGCAAAGGCGATTGAGGGGATGGCTAGGCAGCCAGAAGCCAAAGGTACAATTTTGGTTAATATGTTGATTTCAGTAGGTTTGATCGAATCGATTCCAATTATTGCTGCTGTAATTGCCATTGTATTGGTATTTGCGAATCCGTTTATAAAATAAGGTTTTAAATAAGGTTGCTGGCTTGAAAAGTTCTTGCCAGTGTCTCCTTTATACCGATCAAAGAGGAGGTGCTTTCATTGGTTGAATTGAATGGGACGCTACTAGCGCAAATTGTGAATTTCCTGCTTTTAGTTGTCATCCTTGCTAAATTTGCCTATAAACCGTTAATGCAAGGCTTGGCAGATCGTCAACAAAAAATTGCGGATGCGATTGATACCGCAGAACGTGACAGACGAGAAGCTGAACAACTAAAACTAGAATATAAGCAGCATTTGGTAGAAGCGCGAGCTAAAGCACAAGCAATTGTGGAAACCGCTGAGAAATTGGCAGAAGAAAATAAAGAAGAAATTTTAAAATCTGCACGAGCAGAAAGTGCTCATATCTTGCAAAAAGCCCAAGAAGAAGTGATGCGAGAACGTGAGTTAGCTCTAGCACAGCTTCGCAGTGAAGTGGTAGCTATGTCTATGGCAGCTGCAACTAAAATTGTAAAAGAAAAAATGGATACCGAATTAAACGCTAGCATTGTGTCTGATTTTATTGAAAAACTCGATGAACAGAAAATAGGTGGTATGCCATGCTAGCCAATCAGTTAGCCGTAAAATATGCTCAGGCCCTTTATGAATTGGCCGCTGAAAAAGATATGCTGGATATAACGGAACAAGAGCTGCATTTTGTAGAAAGTACAATTGCCTCTTATGACGACCTATCGACATTGATGTATCATCCCCAGGTACTGGCCCAAGCGAAAAAAGAAACCATTCATAAAGTTTTTGGACAAGACATTCATGATTTTGTCCTTAACTTTTTATTGTTACTGGTGGACAAACGACGGGAAAGCATTTTACCAGCGATTATTTATGAATATGTAAAACTGGCAAATCAGGCTCGAAATATTGTGGAGGCTGAAGTAACTACAGCCTTACCTCTAGATGAAGGCCAGCATACAGCACTTGTAAATAAATTAAGTTTGGTAACGGGCAAAACAATCGTATTGAAAACACAAATTAATCAAGGGATTATTGGAGGAATCATTGTCAAGATTGGCGATAAGCTCATCGATGGCAGTGTGGTTCGTCAATTAGCGACATTGAAAAAAGCGCTTTTAAATAATGAAGTGACGGGGATTGAGGTGACAGACTAAATATGAAAATCAGGCCAGAAGAAATAACTGCGATTATTAAGCAGCAGATTGAAAATTATCAAGTAGACCTTAATGTCGATGATATTGGTACTGTTATTGAGGTTGGAGATGGTATTGCTCGTATTCATGGTCTCGCCAAAGCGATGGCAGGTGAATTATTAGAGTTTCCTCATGAAGTATATGGCATGGTACTGAATCTTGAAGAAGACAATGTAGGTGCGGTTTTACTAGGGGGAGAAACCTTAATTAAAGAAGGCGATACTGTACGTCGTACAGGTCGTATCATGCAGGTTCCTGTTGGCGAAGCAATGATTGGACGAGTCGTCAATGCACTCGGTCAGCCCATTGATGGAAAAGGGCCTATACAGACAACGGAGTTTCGCCCCGTTGAATTTTTAGCTCCTGGTATTGCAGCTCGTCAATCCGTTAAGCAGCCCCTGCAAACCGGTATCAAGGCTATTGACTCTATGGTTCCCATTGGTCGCGGACAGCGTGAGCTGATTATTGGAGACCGTGGTACCGGAAAAACAGCCATTGCCGTTGATACAATTCTGAACCAAAAAGGGCAGGATGTAATTTGCATCTATGTGGCAATTGGGCAGAAAGCATCTACGGTAGCTCGTGTAGTACATACCCTAGAAGAAAGCGGCGCTATGGCTTACTCCATTGTTGTTGTTGCCTCGGCATCCGACAGTGCGCCATTGCAGTACATAGCCCCTTATGCTGGTGTCGCCATCGGTGAGTACTTTATGTACAAAGGCGGTCATGTACTTTGCGTATATGATGACTTATCCAAGCATGCGGTAGCCTATCGTGCCATGTCATTATTACTGCGTCGTCCTCCAGGACGTGAAGCGTATCCGGGTGATGTTTTCTACTTGCATTCTCGCTTGTTGGAGCGGGCAGCTAAGCTATCTGATGAACTAGGCGGTGGTTCCATTACCGCATTGCCAATCATTGAGACATTGGCAGGCGACGTGTCCGCATACATCCCCACCAATGTAATTTCCATTACGGATGGTCAGATCTTCCTGGAAAGTGAAATGTTCTACGCGGGTGTCAGACCGGCGATTAATGCTGGCTTGTCAGTATCCCGGGTAGGGGGTTCTGCTCAAATTAAAGCTATGAAACAAGTCGCAGGACGTTTGCGTCTTGATTTGGCACAATATCGGGAATTGGCAGCCTTTGCTCAGTTTGGTTCTGATCTTGATAAAGACACCAAAGCTTCTTTAGATAGAGGACAACGTACCATTGAAGTATTAAAACAGCCTCAATACTCTCCGATAGTGGTGGAAGAACAAGTCATGATTATTTATACGGCCATTAATGGCTATATCGATGATGTTCCTGTGGCGGATGTGGCTAAGTTTGAGCGTGATTTTATCAAGTTCTTACGATCTAACCATCCTGCTATTGGAGAAACCATCAGGGAATCAAAAGTTCTGTCTACCGATACGGAAAATGCGCTAAAAGAAGCGATTAAAGAGTTTAAAGAAACATTTCTTACTGATGATAAAACGGCGAGGTGATGTAAATGCCTAATGCACAGGATATACGCCGCCGTATAAAAAGCGTAAAAAATATTGAACAAATTACCAAGGCTATGAAAATGGTGGCGGCCGCAAGGTTGCGCAGGGCCCAAGAAAAAGCTGCTGCAAGTCTTCCTTATACACAAAAAGTACGAGAAGTGCTGGCAAGCGTAGCTAGTCATGCAAGTGATCTTTCTCATCCTTTGCTGGAAGTAAGAGAAGTCAAAAACATTGCTTACTTAGTGCTAAGCGCTGATAAGGGATTAGCAGGCGCCTATTCTTCTAATGTGATCAAAGAAGTGTTGCCCCGTATTGCAGGTAAGGCAAACAGCAGTGTGATTACCGTTGGGCGTAAGGCAAGAGATTATTTTAAACGACGCGGCTATCGCATCGATGAAGAATTTACCGGCTTTTCGGAAAAACCTACCCTACAGCATGCGATCAACATCGCCAGATCTGTAGGGGAAGGGTTTAAAAGCGGCAGATATGATGAGATCCATTTGGTCTACACCGTATTTCATTCTGCGATTACCCAAAAGGCTACCAGTGTAAAGCTTTTGCCCATTGAAGATGTGGCCGCATCGGATGCCGATGCCAATCCTTCAGACTACATTTTTGAGCCTTCAGCGGAAGAAGTTCTGAATCACTTAGTTCCTCAATATTTAGAAACGACGATTTATGGGGCATTGCTTCAGGCATCCGCTAGTGAGCTGGGAGCTCGCATGACAGCCATGGGTTCTGCCACTGATAATGCAGAAGAATTAATTGCAAAATTGATTTTAAATTATAATAAAATTCGTCAGGCTACCATTACTCGGGAAATTTCCGAGATCGTGGGCGGCGCCGAAGCGTTGAAGTAAAAAGAAAAGGAGGGGGAACCCTTTGAGTACAGGTAAAGTGATACAGGTTATTGGACCTGTTGTTGATATTGAATTCCCTCCGGAGCAGCTACCTGCCATCTATAACTCTGTTAAAATCGCAGATACGTCTACAGACGTAGAAGTCAGCCTAACGGTAGAGGTTATGCAGCATCTTGGAGACAATCTTGTTCGCTGTGTTGCTATGTCTTCTACAGATGGTTTGACTCGCGGTATGCAAGCGATAGATACTGGCGCCCCAATTAAAATTCCTGTGGGTAAAAGTACGCTGGGCCGGGTATTTAATGTACTAGGTGATACAGTAGACAATAATGAAGCCCCGGTAGAAGCGGAAGATCATTGGCCCATTCATCGTCCAGCACCAAGTTTCGAAGAGCAAGAGACATCGACACAAATTCTGGAAACGGGTATTAAAGTCGTAGACTTGATCGCTCCTTATTCCCGGGGTGGTAAAATTGGCTTGTTTGGTGGCGCGGGTGTAGGAAAGACCGTACTGATCATGGAGCTTATTCGCAACATCGCCACGGAACATGGCGGGTACTCTGTATTTGCGGGCGTAGGTGAACGTACCCGTGAAGGGAATGATCTTTGGGTAGAAATGCAAGAGTCTGGTGTTATTGAAAAAACCGCATTGGTATATGGACAGATGAATGAACCGCCAGGAGCCAGAATGCGGGTTGCTTTAACAGGTCTTACTATGGCAGAATATTTTCGTGATGTAGGTGGTCAGGATGTATTGTTCTTCGTGGATAATATTTTCCGCTTTATTCAAGCCGGTTCAGAAGTTTCTGCATTGTTAGGACGTATGCCGTCAGCTGTAGGCTATCAGCCAACATTGGCGACAGATGTAGGGGCATTGCAAGAACGTATTACCTCCACGAAAAAAGGTTCGATTACTTCCGTACAAGCCGTATATGTACCTGCAGATGACTTGACAGATCCAGCTCCTGCGGCAACGTTTGCCCATCTGGATGCTACGACTGTACTATCCAGACAAATTTCGGAGCTGGGTATTTATCCTGCAGTGGATCCCTTGGATTCCACATCCCGAATTGTTGATCCTAACATTATTGGGGAAGAGCATTATCATGTGGCCCGGGGTGTGCAGGAAGTGCTGCAGCGCTATAAAGAATTACAGGATATTATCGCCATCTTGGGTATGGAAGAATTATCGGATGAAGACAAACTTACCGTATCCAGAGCACGTAAAATACAACGTTTCTTAAGTCAGCCTTTCTTTGTGGCAGAAGCTTTCACGGGTACGCCAGGTAAATACGTGCCATTAAAAGAAACCATTCGAGGCTTTAAAGAAATTTTAAGCGGCAAATACGATGCTTTGCCGGAAAGCGCCTTCTATATGGTTGGTTCCATTGATGAAGTGGTGGAAAAGGCACGGACAATGAAAGGGGAATAATAAATGGCGAAAACAATTCGGCTGGATATTGTTACCCCAGAGAAAATGGCTTTTTCTGCTGAGGTTAGTATGGTGATTGCTCGGACGACAGCTGGGGATGTTGGTATTCTTCCAGGGCATGCTCCCCTGATTGCTGCATTGGCGATCTGGCCTCTTCGCATCATTACAGATGGTGAAGAGATACCAATATCCATGTGTGGTGGCTTTATTGAGGTGCAGCCTGAAAAAATTACGATATTAGCAAATTGTGCGGAGCTTCCAGAGGAAATTGATGTTGAGCGGGCCGAAACGGCCAAAGCACGTGCACAGAGTCGTTTGCGTGATAGTAACTCAGACGTTGCTAGAGCGGAAGTCGCCCTCAAAAGAGCTATGGTTCGCTTGCGGGTTGCAGAGCATAATAAACATAAAATGTAAATCAAATACAAAAAGCAGACTGGGTAGTAAATGATACTCAGTCTGCTTTTTGTATATCCCATCGAACAAGTGGCAAGAATAGGCATATAGAGTAAAAGATAACCTGCTTTTAAAGGATGGGAAGAATGAATACTATTTTTAGATTGGGAGTAATAATCGGATGTTTATTGTTAGTCTTATTTGCTGCCGTAGGATATGCGCCTGCTGCCTCGTCAGAACCATTACCTGCCGCCATGAAAGCAACTGGCGCACAATTGGAGGAATACAGCATAAATGCATGGGTGAAATTGCCGCAAGACCATTACAGCGATGAGGAATTGCAAACGGTAGTAGTGCAAGTTATGGAGCAATTAGCAATGGACTCTAAAAGCGATGAGATAATTCATCAGCAAAGAAATAAAAATCGGATTGTAAAGGCGGAGCGCATTAGATCCGGCGATCATGTTGTTGTAATGGCTCAAGTTGTTCCCAACCAGAAAAATAGCGCAAGAGAAGAAGCATATCTAGTGATTAATATGGAGTCATTGACCAAAGAATATACCTCTATTATCCTCTTACAAGAAAAAATAAATAGGATTGTTAAAAAAATTGGTGATTCACCAAGGATTAGCACTTGCTTGATTGGCTGGCTTGATGGTAAACTAATGGATGGAGAGTCAGAGAGTATGTTAAAAAGTGCTTTCTTGGCAATCGATGGTGCCATTGTTGATCAACTCCAGCAAGAACAGTATGTAAGTGTTACTGGTTTTTCTTCTGCAATTCAGGAGTATCTGCAAGTTGGCGGCAAAAAAATCAATATAAATATTGCAATTCGCTATAGTCAGTATGATAATCGTACCTATGTGATTGTCGGGTCACCGATTATTACTCGGGAATACTAATTTGTAAAATTGAACTTTTTCTACAATCTATTTTTAGTAGTGTTTTTGGGAGGATATAACCTTATGGAGAAATTAGTTATCCGCGGAGGTAACAAATTATACGGAACCATTAAAATTAGTGGAGCAAAGAATGCAGTGCTGCCTCTTATCGCGGCAACATTACTTGGTACATCACAAAGCACTCTTGAAGGCATACCTGATTTGGAAGATGTACGTACCTTTAGCCAAGTTCTTAAGCATTTAGGAGTAGCAGTAGAGTATAATAAAGAAGAGCAGATGATGTTTGTTGATAGCACGGTAATCAGCAGTTGCGAAGCACCTTATGAATTGGTGCGCAAAATGCGTGCTTCTTTTTTGATTATGGGTCCCTTGCTGGCTCGTTATGGGCATTCTAAGATATCCCTGCCAGGTGGCTGCGCCATTGGCACTCGTCCAATTGATTTGCATTTAAAAGGTTTTGAAGCATTAGGTGCTAAAATTGATATCGGTCATGGATATATTGAAGCTACAGCGCCGAATGGCTTAATTGGAGCACGAATTTACTTGGATTTTCCTAGTGTAGGTGCTACAGAAAATATTATGATGGCAGCTAGTATGGCCAAAGGGCAGACAATTTTGGAAAATCCGGCTCATGAACCGGAAATTGTAGATTTAGCCAATTACTTAAATACCATGGGAGCAAATGTTCGGGGAGCAGGTACAAATGTAATCAAAATTGAAGGTGTACCTGAATTAAAAGGTAAAGTGTATGAAGTGATTCCTGATCGTATAGAAGCTGGAACTTATATGGTAGCAGCGGCTATGACAGGCGGCGACTTATATGTGGAAAATGCCTTGCCTGAGCATCTAAAGCCAGTGATTGCAAAACTAAAAGAAGCGGGTGCGACCATTGAAGAGGATATAAATGGTATACGCGTTAAAAGTGATGGCAAGTTGCGAGCCATTGATATCAAAACCTTGCCGTATCCTGGTTTTCCTACAGATATGCAAGCTCAATTTATGGCAATGACGACAGTATCTCAAGGGACAAGCGTAGTGAGTGAAACTGTATTTGAGAATCGTTTTATGCATGTAGATGAACTAAAACGCATGGGGGCCAATATCAAAATTGATGGGCGAAGTGCAGTAGTCGAGGGAGTAGCGGCATTAACTGGCTGTCCAGTGAAAGCGACAGACCTTAGAGCCGGAGCTGCTTTAGTATTAGCAGGTTTAGTGGCTGAGGGGGAAACAGAAGTGGGATATCTTCATCACATTGACCGTGGCTACGATGGTCTAGTAGAAAAATTATGCGGTGTTGGCGCCGATATCAAACGTGTTGGTACAGCAGAACCTAAAAAATAAATAAACAAATTTAAAACTGGTGAGACATTGTCTTGCCAGTTTTTTTTAGAAAAAACTTTTAATTCTCCATATTCTTTGCGCTTCAAAATGTTTTTTATTTATGTTCCCAAGGATGCGTTAATGATTTGGTTCCCAGTCATACTTACCCCAGGCTTGGCATAGAATGTAGTACTTATGTAGAGCAGGAGGAGGGGCATGTGTGAAGAAAGTACTAGCATGGACGGTTTTGTTGGTGCTGGTGTTGGTGATTGTTATTCCGATTCTAGTGATAGGCGGTTTTCACGGAGAGCCAAGGCAGGGTGGGAGTGCTAAAATGGCAAAAGGCGATCATATCATCATCAAAGTTTATTTTCATGAACAGCAGAAAATCGTTGAAATAAAGTTAGAAGAGTATTTAAAAGGTGTAGTAGCGGCAGAAATGCCTGCTGAATTTGAACTGGAAGCTTTGAAAGCCCAGGCAGTAGCAGCGCGGACTTATGCTGTGAAAAATATGACAGCCTTTGGCGGCAGTGGCCTGGCAGAACAGCCTGGTGCTGATGTGAGTACCGATTACAAGCAAGGTCAGGCATGGATAAATGAAGAGGCGCTAAAGAAACGCTGGGGGAGTAACTATGCGAAATTCTGGGATAAAATTAGCCAGGCAGTTGAGGAAACAAGTGGTGAAGTAGCTACTTATAATGGGGAATTCATTCAGGCGGTATATCATTCTACCAGTGGGGAAAAGACAGCAAGTGCAAAAGAGGTATGGGGGTTTGATTATCCTTACTTACAAAGTGTACCCTGTACATGGGATCATAAATCTCCCCGATATTATGATAAAAAAGAATTTTCTTTTGCTCAGGTGGAACAACTATTAGGTCCAGAAACGCAAGTCGTAGCTGCTATGCAAAATAATAGCAGTGGAGCTATGGCTATTTTGAATACCACTGAATCTGGGCGAGTAGGCCAAATTCGCATTGGCAGCAAAGTATTCTCTGGGGCAGAGGTAAGGGAAAAACTGGATTTGCGCTCTAATAATTTTAATGTAGAGCTAAAAGACAATAAGATCGTTGTCAATACAATCGGTTATGGGCATGGTGTGGGTTTATGCCAATATGGAGCCAATGGTATGGCGAAAGAAGGCATGGATTATCGGCAAATTATTACGAAATACTATACTGGCGTGGCTCTTAAGAATATAAACGCCTACTAATAGGAGACTGTTTAAAAAGAATTTTTATCGGACATACTGAGTATGAGGTGATAGTATGTCAAAATTAAAAATTCCTGCTTTCTCTTTTATCACGCTGCATTTAAAAAAAATAAATACAAGTTTATACAGACGACGTTTTTATCGAGAGCAGATCCCCTTTAAAAGCCTGTATACTGGTGCATGCTTATTAATGCTGGCAAGTGTATTAGTAGCAGCTGTGTTTATAACGATACATAAGAAAGAGCTAAATATTGTTGTCATTCCCCAGCAGGATCAGGAAGAGCAAGTCTCTGCTCCTACTGGGGTATTGATCGTAGACGAGAAAGCGGCTTTACCTCAAGAAGCAGCTTCGGCATCCGCGCCAGTGGCAAAAGGCCAGCTATCTACAGGGGATTCAGAACGTTTTCTAGGAGTAAAAGGTGAGATAAAAGTAAAGTTCGGCTGGTATTTACATCCATTGTATAACGATTGGCGTTATCATACAGGAATTGATGTAATAGGACGTAAGGGACAGAGCGTATCGGCCATACATAATGGGCAGGTAACTGAAATATTCCAGGATGTAAATAGTGGATTGACCGTAGTGGTAAAACATAATAATTATCAAGTATACTATGGATCTCTTTTGAAGGTTGCCGTTGAAAAAGGAGACTTTATTCAAGCAGAACAAGAGATTGGCAAAATGGGCAGCTGTGATGCCGAACCATATGATCATTTACACTTAGCAATCAAAGAAAATGATGACTATGTAGATCCTTTACTGATAATAAACAAAGACTAAGATTCTTATGGGCGTAATGTGACGCCAGTAGTATCAGTTCGTAAATGACAAGCGAATAAAAAAGTAGCCTTTAAAAAGCACAGTAGTGCTTTTTTTTATTTTGTCCGCATATATATATGTTAGCAAAGCAAGGGTGAGGGGGCAGAAAGGTTATGAAGGATTATATCCGTAAAAGGGTATTGGACATTTGTCAGCACATTTTGGAGAGTAAGCATACGGTGCGGCAATCAGCCATAGTGTTTGGGGTAAGTAAAAGTACGGTGCATAAGGATATGATAGAAAGATTGCCGCTTGTGAATAAAAAAATGGCAAACCGTGTAAGGGTGATATTGGAGCAAAATAAGGCGGAACGTCATATTCGCGGTGGAGAAGCCACACGAAAAAAATATAAGGAAGCGGGAGAAAATAGCAAAAAATAAAGGATTTTTTTTATTCATGTAGAATGGAAACAAGTGAAACTATTTTTTAAGGCGTTAATTAACCACAAAGGCATAGTTGTATTTTCTTAGTCTTTGTGGTTTAAATAAAAACTAAAGAATGGACAAGTAGGAGTAGGAGAGGGGATTATTCATGTTTGGAATGTCAATGGACATTGGTGTAGATCTAGGGACTGCCAACGTTTTGGTGTACATAAAAGGTAAAGGGATTGTATTGCGAGAGCCATCAGTAGTGGCGATCGATCGTGATTCCAATACAGTATTGGCCGTAGGAGAAGAGGCGCGTCGAATGCTTGGACGAACTCCCGGCAACATTATTGCTATTCGGCCACTACGAGAAGGCGTCATTGCAGATTATGATACTACGGAAAGCATGCTGCGTCATTTTATTAGCAAAGTCGTTCCCAAGAACTTCTTTTTTAAACCTCGCATCATGGTTTGTATACCTTCCGGTGTCACAACAGTTGAAAAACGGGCAGTACTAGAGGCTGCAGTGCAGGCTGGTGCTAAAAAGACCTATTTGATTGAAGAACCCTTAGCTGCAGCTCTTGGTGCAGGATTAGATATTTCAGAACCATTTGGTTCTATGGTGGTTGATATTGGCGGCGGCACGACGGATGTAGCAGTATTAAGTTTGGGCGGTATTGTAGTGAGTGAATCATTGCGAATTGGCGGAGATAAGTTCGATGAGGCTTTAGTGCGTTATGTGAAACGAGAATATAACGTGATGATTGGTGAGCGCACTGCGGAACAGATCAAAGTTACCATTGGTACAGCATTGGTCTCAGGACGTAATGAAAGTATGGAAATTCGCGGACGGGATTTAGTCTCTGGCTTGCCGAAAACATTACGTATTACATCAGCTGAAACCTTCGATGCATTAAATGAGTCTGTGTCCTTGATTGTTCAACGGGTGAAAACGGTACTGGAAATCACTCCTCCTGAATTGTCATCTGACATTATGGATCGGGGCATTGTCATGACTGGCGGTGGTTCGATGCTTTATGGTTTGGACAAGTTGATTCAGCAAGAGACTGGTATTCCTACCTATTTAGCAGAAGATCCCCTTTCTTGCGTGGCATTAGGTACAGGAAAAGCCTTGGATTCATTAGGCACGTTAGAAGATAGTCTGACAACATTAAAAAGAGGCAGTATCGCCTAATGAAGCGGTGCTCGTAAAATTTTTGAGAATGAAAAAGGGAGTGATTACATGATTCGCGGTTTATATACAGCTGCTTCTGGTATGCTTGCAGAGGCAGAACGTATTGATGTTACCTCCAATAATTTAGCAAATGCTAATACTGCTGGATTTAAAAAGGATGTGGCTGTTACTAAAGATTTTGCTAACATTTTAATTTCTCGCGTTAATGATGGCGGGGAAGCTCCTGTTATTGGTGGTATGGGAACTGGGGTGTTAGTGGATGAAGTGGCAACGATGCATACTGGCGGTTCTATAAGAACTACGGGGAATGCCTTTGACTTAGCAATTGAAGGAAGAGGTTTTTTTGCCGTGCAAACTCCTCAGGGATTGCGATATACACGTAATGGTACTTTTGCAAAAAGCACACGAAACCAATTAGTTACAAGTGATGGATATCAGGTATTAGGAGAAAATGGTCCGATTACGATCGATGGCAATAAAATGTCGGTTGACGAAAATGGACGCGTAATTGTTGATAATGAGGTAGTAGGACAGCTGAGAATGGAAGAATTTTCCGATGAAAAACAGCTTTCCAAGGAAGGATCGAGTCTGTTTGCTGCAGCCCAAGGTGCACAAGCGCAGCCAGCGACTGGTAGTGTAATACAAGGAGCCTTAGAAATGTCTAACGTGAACGTTGTTGGGGAAATGGTGAATTTGATTACTAATTATCGTTCCTATGAAATAAATGCTAAAGTAGTACGTTCTCATGATGATTTATTGGGAAAGGCTGCCAATGATATCGCAAAACTATAAAACTTTATTTTTTATTTAAGATTTTGCTCTATTGTGGCGATATTATAAGTAGGATTAGTTAAGGTCCTACTGTTATAATTTAGTATACATATGTGGAGTTAATGTTTATGTTTTACAATTAAGTTTGATATCGGGTAAGGTTTTTAGCAATATATTTCATGTGATTAGGGAGGATTTTTAGACTATGATGAGATCATTATGGACTGCTGCGTCAGGAATGGTTGCCCAACAGGCGAACATTGATGTGGTTTCCAATAACTTGGCAAATGTTAATACGACAGGATTTAAAAAGAGTCGCTCAGATTTTGAAGATTTAATGTATCAAACCATGAGACAATCGGGGAGCGCCACTGGTGCAGATACTCAATTACCTACTGGAATCCAATTGGGTAGCGGGGTACGCCAAGTAGCTACTCAAAAAATTTATACTCAAGGTCCGACTCAATCAACTGGTAATGATCTTGACATGACGATAGAAGGAGATGGCTTCTTTCAAATAACTATGGCTGATGGAACAATTAATTACACGCGTGATGGTGCATTTAAACGAGACGATCAGGGAAGAATTGTCACTTCGGAAGGATATCCTCTAGAACCAGCCATTACCATTCCGGAAGGTTCTTCTAAGATTGAAATATCGTCTGATGGTCGCGTTTCAGCTCAGTTAGCAGGTCAGAATGCATCGCAAGAATTAGGACAAATACAGCTTGTTAAATTTGTAAATCCTGCAGGTCTGGATAGCACCGGACATAACCTGCTAAAAGAGACTGCAGCTTCAGGAACTCCGGTTGCCAGTGATCCCGGGGTGGATGGAACAGGAACAATTATGCAAAAATATTTAGAAATGTCTAATGTTCAAGTTGTAGAAGAAATGGTGAATATGATTGTAGCGCAGAGGGCTTATGAAATTAATTCAAAGGCCATTACTACATCAGATAATATGCTGGAACAAGCTGCTAACTTGAAACGCTAGGTGAAAGCAATGAGTAAGAGAGTGTGTTTGCTTATCTTATTCCAAATTTGCTTATTGATACGTTCGGTTTTTGCTGAGAGTACAGTAGTCGTCTTTGATGAGCAGGTCAGAGTGAGTGGCGCCGCAGTCATCAACCTTGGACAATTAGCTAAGATCAGCGGGGATGACGAGGAAAACAATCAAAAACTGCGTCAGCTGAAGATTGGTGATGCACCTGTTCCAGGCAGCAGTTTTGTGTTAACCAAAGAAGTCATCAATATGCGATTGGCGGCAGCGGGGATTGATTTAGCAAGTGCTATGTGGATTATTCCTGATCGTGTGACTGTGATTGGTGACTCGCAGGTTATAAGTGCGCAAACATTGCTTGATAAAGGAACAAACACTATTCGGGATCAAGTGGGACCTAATGTGAAATATGATGATTTACATATATTTTATGTTGGACGTGAACAAGATGTAACAGTACCTGTGGGGAATGTTGCTCTATCCGCGTCTTTACCTTATGGGATTCGTTATAATACTCCCACTACGGTAATGATTTCTATAAGTGTGGATGGACAAGCTGTTACCAAAGTGGGTCTGAGATTTAAGGTGAATTTATATCGTCTGGTAACGGTGGCAGCCCGTCAAGTGAATGCCCGTGAGATCTTTACTGAAGATGATTTGCGGTATGAGCGGATGGATACGGGACAAATTGCAGCGGGTTTTATTACCGATAAGAACAAGTTACTCGGATTAATGGCCAGACGCTTAATAACTCCAGGTATGGTGATAAGCGATTCCATGGTAAATAAGCCTGTAATCGTTAAACGGGGCAATATGGTAACTCTAACTGCTTTTATTGGCAATATAGAAGTAATAGCCTCGGGGCAGGCTATGCAGGACGGCTATGAAAATCAATTGATCCGCATTAAAAATGTCAGCTCTAATAAAATTGTTTTGGGTAAGGTTATTGATGAAGACAAGGTGCAAGTAGTAACATATAAGAGTGCTTCTGCCTCTTAAAAAATAGTTGCTTTGGATGAATAAAATTTCGTAGAGTGAGTAGAAAGTGAAGGTGTAGAATATGTTTAACCTAACAAAAAAAAATATTGGTTTGCTGTTAGGTTTCCTGTGCCTAATGTTCTTGGTAGCAACTCCGGTCTCTGCGATGTCCTTGTGGAGTGATAGTGGAGCTAGTAGCAGCTTGTATGGTGATTATAAGGCTCGTGCCGTTGGCGATACTCTTACTATCATCATCAGCGAAAATTCTAGTGCGAATCGTGCTGGTAACGCTGCAAATTCTAAGTCGACCAGCTTAAATATGAATGCTGGAACGGGAATCTTTCATGGAATTGCATCTGCTACAGCAGGTAATTCTGACAGCTTTCAGGCTAAGGGTTCCCTTGTCAATACCAATAACGTTACGGCAAGAATGACGGCTCAGGTGCTTGAGGTGAAGCCTAACGGGGACTTAATTGTCTCTGGAACACAAAGTATCAAACAAAATGGTGAAGAACAAAAGATTACGATTTCCGGAATTGTACGTCAAGCGGACATTTCAGCTGATAATACCATATTGTCTACTTACATAGGTAACGCTCAAATAAAAATAGATGGCAATGGTCCGATTGCTAGAAAGCAGCGTCAAGGGATTATTAGCCAATTACTGAACTTCTTGTTTTAAAACGGAGGATATTATGCGCAGGTTAATCATCATGATAACGATTTTATCTTGTGCTATGGCGATTGTGCCAACAGCACTAGCAGCCAGCTCAATAACACGGATAAAAGATGTAGCAAAAGTACAAGGTGTTAGAGCCAATCAACTGGTGGGATATGGGTTGGTAACCGGGCTGGCTGGTACAGGTGATTCAAATACACTTGTCCAAACGAGACAGTCCATTGCCAATATGCTAAAAAGTTTTGGCTTAACAGTAACTGATTCCCAGCTTAAATCGAAAAATGTAGCAGCGGTTATGGTCACTGCTCAATTACCAGCTTTTGTAAAGCCCGGTGATACCATTGATATGACAGTATCTTCCATGGGAGATGCGAAAAGTCTTCAAGGCGGTATTTTGCTGCAAACGCCCTTGAAGGCAGCGAATGGACAAGTGTATGCCGTAGGACAGGGGCCTGTTTCTACAGGTGGTTTTAGTGCAAGTGGTGGTGGCAGCAGTCTACAAAAGAACTTTCCAACTACTGGCACTACCCCCAATGGTGCAATTGTAGAACGTGAGGTACCTACCCAATTGATATCGCCCAGTGGTTCGATTACACTGGCTTTGAGTCAGCCTGACTTTACTACTGCTGCTCGGATTGGTGACGCTATTAACAATCGGTTTGGTAATATTTCCACGACTCGTGATCCAGGTACTGTGGTGGTTTCAGTTCCTAGTACTTACGACAACGACGTGGTGGGATTCGTCGCTTCCATAGAAGAACTCTATATTAATCCTGATACTATTGCCAAGATTATAATTAATGAACGCACAGGTACCATTGTAATGGGTTCCAATGTTACGATTGATGAAGTAGCTGTAGCGCAAGGTGGACTCAGTATTCGTATTGACAGAACCACAGATGTATCTCAGCCACCGCCTTTTTCTGGTGGATCTACAGTGGTTACAAATAATACTTCTGTTGATGTGAAAGAAGATAAAGCAAATGTTATGGTATTGCCTTCTACGGCGAGTGTAGGTGATGTTGTAAATGCATTAAATGCCATTGGTGCAACACCAAGGGATATTATCTCTATATTGCAGGCTATGAAGGCTGCTGGAGCCTTACATGCTGACTTGCAGATTATTTAGGTAGGTGGATACGAGTGCAGATAGCAGGAATTAGTTCATCAAGTATGATAAGTAATTTGGATTCTGTGCAAACTAAGGCTAAAGGTGATTTTGCTGAGCATTTAGCACAGGAAACAGAAAAAGCGCAGCAGGTAAAAGATAATGCTAAGTTAAAAAAGACTTGTCAGGACTTAGAGGCTGTATTTCTAAATATTATGATGACGAATATGCGTAAGACGGTGGATAAGTCCAAATTAGTAGATAGTTCTAAGGAAGAGACGATGACATCTATGTTGGACGCAGAAATGACAAAAGATATGGCAAAGGCTGGAGGTATTGGATTGGCGGATATGCTTTACCGTCAATTACGTACTCCGGATCCTGTCAGCAATAAGTCCCAGGCACCGAAATAGTGCCTGGGTTTTTCTCATCAGTAAGGAAAGTGTAAGTTTTATTAGGGGGATATTGAACCGCAGAGAACACAGAGAGCGCAGAGGGTGTACGCTGAGGCGATGTTGTTATATCTCTGTGTTCTCTGCGCCTCTGTGGTTCGTAAAGAACGTGTTAGAGTCTTTCGTATTTTAAAATGTGCTAGTGGTTTTCTTAGGGGGAATATAACAATGAAAATTTTTAAACGTGTGTACATATTGATGATGCTGATCATTTTTTGTTCGCAGATCGTGTGGGCAGCTCCAGCTAAGCCTGTGCTGCAAAAAGTTCGTTACAGCCAAAGCGCAGAGCAAGTACGTATTGTATTTGATGTAAATGAACTGCCTGAATATACCGCTCAGCTTTCTGCCAATCAGGATCAGATTATTATTGATTTTACGAATACAGATAGTAGTAAAATACCAATATTGCAATTAAACGATCCGATTGTTAGTAACGTGCAAATTATCCAGGTACAGCCAGGCAAACAGCGAGTAGTCATTAATCTCAAAAAACCGATTGTGTCTTATAAATTGTTTACACTATCGAATCCCAAGCGGATTGTAATTGATATTGTAAAAGAATTTGACCGTAAGTATGAGGAACAAATTGGAACTGGTTTAAAGTATATCTCTTTATATCGCAGTATTAAGGCAGGACCTATTTCTGCATATGTGGTGGATCTAGCTCCAGGCAGCGATTATGTCATAAAGCCAGTATTGTCCAATAATGCGATTGTGGATTTAGAAAAAGTACAAGCGATGGCAGAACGTAATAAAGGCATCGCTGCCGTTAACGCTTCTTATTTTGCTCTTAATGGCGAAATCATAGGGCTGCTGAAAATGAATGGTGAAATTGTGAGTTCTCCTACAATTGGACGAACTGCCTTAGGAATCTTGCCTGATGGTAAGATATTGTTTGACCAGATTGACTATAAGGGTACGGTTACCTTACCAGATGGAGCTACAATTGCTATTACGGGGGTGAATCATGAGCGGGGACAGGATGATTTAATTCTGTATAATAATTATTATGACAATATGACCGGTGCAAATGAATATGGTACGGATTATATTGTGAGTCAAGATGTTATTACTGCAGTCGTACATGGTAATGCTGTTATTCCACCGGGAGCAGTTGTGCTTTCAGCTCATGGCAGCAACGAAAAAGCATTATCCAGTTTGAAAGTGGGTGATGCAATAAAAATTAACCAGACACTTGGTTCCGTTTGGGATAAGACAATATATGTCATTGGGGCAGGTCCCCGCTTGATTAAAAATAACAGTGTATTCTTAACCAGTAAAATAGAAGAATTTCCTCCAGATATAGCAGTCGGAAGAGCGCCTCGTACCGCAGTCGGCGTAACGAAAGATGGACATGTTCTGCTTGTTGTAGTGGATGGAAGGCAGCAGCATAGTATGGGAGTGACGCTGTTAGAATTAGCCTTATTGATGCAAGAGTTTGGAGCTGTGGATGCGATGAATTTGGATGGCGGAGGCTCTAGTGAGATGGTCGTTAAAGGTAAAATTATGAATAAACCCTCCGATGGGCGCGAGAGATCAGTAGGAGATGCATTAATTATTGTTCCTAAGGATTGATAATTCATGCTAATGCTGTATAATGAAACTAAGTAAGGAGGTGGCTTACCATGCTTCATAGAAAAAGCATAGCAGTTTTGGTAATCGGTTTTGTGCTAATCGTTGGCAGCTTATTAGTTACTGCAAATAGTGTTGTAGAACAAAAGGCCTCTCTGGCTGGAACCATTACAAGTAATGGCTTGGTTAAACCGGGGACTACTGTCCGTGAAGGTGACGTGTTGGTGAAGATCGACACAATAACGGGGGCGATACCAGCATCAAGGGCCACAGCTAATGGCGTTGTAAAAGAAGTTTTAGTTTCACCGGGAGTTTCAGTTGCTGTTGGTGATGTAGTTGCTCGTATTGAAATCGGTAAATAAAGAAAGGATGATATATTTGGTAAAACTATGCAGGCAGTGTCGTCTGGCACTGCTTATTTTTTTATTAATGCTGCCGATGTCCTTAGTATGGGCTGCACCCGAGATCATGCCAGTAGAGAATATAAAGGTAGGTATGCAGGGAATTGGCAAAACTGTAGTTTCTGGTACTAAGTTAGAAGAATTTGGTGTAGAAGTATTAGGAATTATGAAAAACAAAGGGCCAGCAGGGGATTTGATTTTGGTGCGAACCTCTGGAGACGTTATTGACCGAACGGGAGGAATTGCACAAGGAATGAGCGGCAGTCCCGTCTATATTGATGGCAAGCTGGTAGGAGCGGTGGCCTATGGCTGGTCATTGACCGACCATAAAGTTGGCATGGTCACTCCTATTGGGGATATGCTGAAATTATGGGATATGCCTGACAATTATAACGATACGATGCAGTTTATGAAGGAAATACCAGATTTTGAGCCAATGACCACACCATTGATGGTATCTGGTTTTAGTGAACACGCTTTAACAATGTTGCAAGACAAACTTAAACCTTTTAATTTGGTACCTCAAGAAGTAGGAGAAGCTCCTTCAGATGTTGTGTTTGCTCCTCTAGAACCAGGGAGTGCTGTAGGAGTTGAGTTAGTTCGCGGCGATGTGAGTGTGGGAGCTTTGGGTACTGTTACTTACGTGGAAGATAATAAAGTCTTAGCATTTGGTCATCCATTTTTGAAGAAGGGGAATATTGGATACTTCATGACCAATGCCTACGTGTTTTCCACTGTTAATGGCTTAGAAAACTCATTTAAAGTCGGTACGATGGGAGAACCTGTCGGTATTATCAACCAGGATCGAGGAGCAGGAATTGCTGGATACCTTAGCAGGTATCCCACCATTATCCCGATACGCATCATCGTGAAAGATAATGATACTGGACAAACCCAGGATGCAGCAGTACAAGTGGTAAAAGATGAGCAGCTCTCATCCATTTTGTCGGCTACCACTATGTTCAATGTCATTGACAAGACCATGGATCGGGTAGGGCCGGGAACAGCTAAAGTTAGTTTTGAAATTTCTGGTCAAAATATGCCTGGAGGGATTATTACTCGAGAAAATATGTTTTACAGCCCTGCCAGTATCGGTGAAGCGGCTGTGGGTGAGTTTTTGGAAGCCATGGCAATGCTAACGGGGAATCCATACAATCCAGTTAATCTGATGGATGTTAAGGTCCATGTTTCTGTTAGCGAAGAGCGTCGTACCGCTACTATTGTGGAAGCCCAGACAAAAACTCCTAGTGTAAAGCCTGGGGAAAATGTTGAAATTGGCGTAAAAATAAAGCCGTTTCGCGGCGAGCCGATTCAGCACAGCGTTTCCTTTGCTGTTCCTAAAGATCAGCCGGAAGGGCCTCTTACCCTAGAAGTGCGTGGAGGCGGCATGGTCCCTTTAATCCAGCTGTTAGCTAAAAATCAGGGAGTGGATGAAGGGTTACTAATGCTCAGCAATCCAAAGCCAAAAAACCAGAGCTTCGCTGATGTGGTTAAAGAATTTATGGAACGTGACCGCAACAATGAAATTGTTGTAGAAGTGCTGGATATGGGAATGAATGATCTATTCGGCAATGCTACTTTAGGTAAAGATAAAACCAATAACAAGAAGCAAGAGAAAGGTATAGTAGAAAATACAGTTTCTCTGAAAACTGATATTAAAGCTGTAAATGCTAAGGATAAGATAAAGCAAGGAAAAGTAAAAAACAGCATTACCACAGATTATATCATTGACGGTGATACACAAGTCGTAGTCAACGTAGTAAAAGCCCCAGCGAAAAAATAGATAAAGAAGACTTTGATTGCAGAGGGGACTCAAACCTCCTCTGAATCAGAGTCTTCTTTATTTTTTGTCTATGAAGATGGAATATATAAGGTCGCGCCATCGTCCTGGTTTAAAAGTTTTATTTAAAGAGAATGTTGAACCGCAGAGCGCACAGAGGTTGCAGAGGACACAGAGTGAACTGAGGGGGATTTTTTAATTTTATCAATCTTTTCTCTGTGTTCTCTGTGCCTCTGCGGTTCATTTTTTCTTTATTTTTTCGATCCATGTTTTACTATTCCATCAATTTCCCCTGCACGGGGTGCAGGGAACTTGCGTTTTTTATGGAATACTTCATAATAAGACAATTTTTTAATATAATTGTAATAGTAAAGTTTAAATGTCAATGTGAGGGATTATAATGTTGCTAGCTATAGTAGAAAGCATTGGACGGCAAGTGATTCTTTGGATGGAAAATAGCGGTCGGATTGTTATCCTGTTAGGCAATACCTTATTTCATTTGCGGGAAAAGCCTAGAATGAAACATGTACTGCATCAAATGGCGCATCTAGGTGTAGATTCTTTGCCAATCGTATTGCTGACGATTTTATTTACAGGTATGGTAATTACACTGCAAACTGCCACTGAATTTATTAAATATGGTGCTCAGTCGTCTGTGGGAGGCGTTGTGGCAATTGCCATGGCAAGGGAACTAGCCCCTGTTTTAACAGGAGTGGTAGTTGCAGGACGTGTAGGAGCAGCCATTACGGCAGAGATTGGTTCTATGAAGGTTACAGAACAAATTGATGCGCTGCGGGTGATGGCCATTAACCCTATCAAATATTTAGTAGTACCCAGGTTATTAGCTTGTGTTATTATGGTACCTATATTAGTCATCTTTGCTGATATCATTGGTACAGTAGGTGGTTACTTGGTAGCCACCTTATACGCTGATATCAGCTCTTTTACCTATATTCATTCTATTACACTTTTTACTGTAGTTAATGATATAATAGGCGGTTTGGTTAAGGCCATGTTCTTTGGCGGTATTATTGCGATTATCGGCTGTTATAAAGGCTTAACAACAGGTGAGGGCGCTGAAGGTGTGGGGCGGGCTACAACCGCATCCGTAGTTAGCTCGATTATTCTGATTTTCATTAGCAATTATTTTTTGTCTTTAGTGCTGTATCGGTAAGCGAGAGGATGGTGAATGAATGATAAAATTGGAAAAGATTAGCATGAGTTTTCATGGAAAATATATATTGCAAGGCATTGATCTGGAAGTAAAGAAAGGGGAGACCTTAGTCGTAATCGGCCCCAGCGGTTCGGGAAAAAGTACGCTGCTGCGTTTAATGGTGGGGCTCTTAAAGCCTACCCAGGGAGAGGTGTGGATTAAAGGACAAGAAATCTCTCATTTATCAGAGGATAATTTAAACAAAGTTCGTATTGGTATGGGGATGGTTTTTCAGTACTCTGCCTTATTTGATTCCATGACAGTAGGAGACAATGTGGCCTTTGGACTTCGCGAACATACCACGATGACCGAGGCTGAGATTCATAAAATTGTCACTCGTAATCTTCGCATGGTGGGACTAGCAGGGCAGCAGGATGTCATGCCCAATGAGTTATCAGGAGGCATGAAGAAACGGGTAAGCTTAGCCAGAGCTATTGCAATCAGACCGGAAATCATGTTATATGATGAACCGACAGCAGGTTTAGACCCGATTATGTCAGGAACCATTGATCGGCTGATTATGAATGCCAAGCGTGTGTTAGGTGTTACCTCTGTAGTCGTCACCCATCATATGTCCAGTGCTTTTAAAATAGCTGATCGTGTTGCCATGATTCATGGAGGACGCATTATTGAGGTGGGGACGGTAGAGCAAATCAAACAGTCTGAAAACCCTGTGGTACAGCAATTCATTCTTGGGCTAAAGTCACCTAGCGCATATGTAAGAAGGAGGTCGGAAATGAGATGAATATAAGTACGGAAGCGAAAGTCGGTTCGATGAGTCTGATCGCCTGTATGTTATTGGTATATATTGTTATTCATTTGAGTGGCTTTACCTTTGGCGATAAAGGGTATCCGGTGCAGGCTGTATTTAGGCAAGTAAATGGAATTAAAGAAGGAAACATAGTACGATATGCCGGTGTGGATGTTGGACGAATAAAAGAAGTACGTGTCTTGCCACAAGAGGGAGTGCAAGTGACGATGCTAATGGATCCGGGAGTTAAAATTCCAGAAGGATCAAAATTTCTCATTGGTGCTGATGGGTTAATGGGAGAAAAATATATTAACATTATCCCGACAGATCACAGCTCTAGTTATTTATTACCGAATGCCAAGGTAAAAGGGGAAGAGATCCAAGGCTTGGATGAGCTCATTGCCTCATCAGATCGAGTATTAGCAGAGGTTCATGATTTAGTAAAATCCCTAAATGAGATTGTAGGGGATGACAAAGTCAAAGCTGCCATGAAAAATACCATTCTGAATGCGCAGGAAATCACGGATAATATGAATATCATGATGGGGAATCTTGCACGTATGACCCAAGAAAATGGTGACATTGATGTCACAGTAAAAAATTTAAGTGCGATGTCGCGCAGCTTGCGGGAAGCTGCGGCAAGAGCAGAAATCATGATGCAGGCAGTAGACAATGATGGGCAGACGGCAAGAGATCTGCAGGTAACCCTTGTTAATATTAAAAATACCAGCATCCGTGTAGAAAAAATGGCAGCAGCTTTAGAAGGGGTAGTAACAGACCCTGCGACTGCGCAAAATATCAAAGAAACATTAAAAAATGCTCGTATGGCAAGTGAGAGAGCGAATAAGATGTTAACAAAGGTATCTTCCATCGATACGAAAGTGGGATTTGAGACATTATATAATCGGGATACTGGGAAATATAGCAGCAATGCAGATTTGAAAATTAATACCTCACCTACGGATTTTGCTATTATTGGAGTAAGTCATATAGGTGACGGCAGTAAAGGAAATTTTCAGGTTGGCAAAGGTAATGAGGAGTTTGCAGGCAGAGCTGGCGTGATTGACAGTAAAGTGGGGGTGGGGGTAGATACAAAAATTGGCAAACAGATGTCATTGTCATTAGATGTCTATGATCCCCAAGATGTACGGGTGAAATTGCGCTCTTTATATCAAGTCGCTCCAGACACATTTATTGTAGGACAGAGTGACGGGATCAATAAGCAGGATGAGCAGACGTATTTTGGAGTACGAAGAAATTTTTAAAGAAAAAAATGAATGATATTTGCAGTGATCATTTGATTGACAATAACTGGACTTCATCCTATAATTAATACAGATTGATGATATTGACTAACTAGTCATAGCTCTTTGATGAATTGAGGAGGATTTTTTTACATGATGAAACAAACTCATTGGAAAAAGCAATTGATGGCAGCACTGACAGGTGGATTTCTGGTGTTACACTCGGTAAGTGCATTCGCAGCACCGATAGAACTATCTTTGGAAGAGAGTATTGCAAGAGCTTTGCAGAACAATCCTGCAATTAAGATAGCAGATGCAGATAGACAGGGAGCCGAGTATGATATACGTGTAGCAAAAGGTGGAAAATTACCTACGTTGAAGTTAGAGCACTCTGATGGCCGTTCGAAAACATATGTAAAAGACATTGCAAGTATCGGGAATGAATTTGGCAGTTCTGTTACTTTGGGAATGAATCTATATACGGGTGGAGAAGTCGAGGGGGCTATAGAAAAAGCCAAGATTGGCTTAAAAGTGGCTGATTTGGATGTTGAGAAAAGTAAACAGCAAATAAAATTAGATGCTACGAATGGCTATTTTACGATTCTGCAAACGAGAAATACCGTAAAGGTTGATCAAGAATCCGTGGATCAAATGGCAGCTCATTTAAAAAATGTAGAAGCGCAATACAATGTGGGAACCGTAGCAAAATCTGACGTACTACGCTCTCAGGTAGAACTTGCAAATAATCAGCAAACACTAACTAAAGCGCAAAATGCTTATGAAATAGCAGTTTCCAATTTGAATAATGTAATGGGACTGCCATTAGATACAGAAATACAAATCAAAAATGAACTGGTTCATGAGCCTTATAACTTATCATTAGAGGATAGTATTAATTATGCTATGAGCAATCGTCCAGAAGCAATCCAAGCAGATCACAATATAGAGATCGCAAAACAATCCGTCAAAATCGCAAAAGCTGGTAATTTACCTACTGTGGCTGCTAGTGCCAGCCAAAGGTGGGCTGATGATGATTTTCCAGGAACGGATGACAATGGTTGGTCCATTGGTTTGAAAGCTACCTGGACTCCTTTTGATTCTGGTGTAACCAATGCCCAAATTAAGAAGTCAAAATCTGAGGTAGAAAAATCATTGCAAACAGCAAAACAAACAAAAGACGCAGTTCAACTCGAAGTACGTCAGGCGTACTTAAATATGATAGAAGCGGAAAAGCGTATTAGTACCTCTCAAGTGACAGTTGAGCAAGCCGATGAAGATTTCAAAATTGCTCAAGTCCGTTACAGTGCTGGGGTGGGAACGAATACAGATGTAATCGATGCACAAGTAGCCTTAACACAAGCGAAGAATAATTACATTCAAGCAATGTATGATTTCAATACAAGTAAAGCGAACTTAACAAAGGCTATGGGAGTACCTGTAGAAACTGTAAAAGAATAGATTGTAAAAAGAGCTGGGAATATCTCAGCTCTTTTTGGTAAGCACCAGAAAATATAAAAATCCTCCCTTTGTGTCCTTTGCGTCTTTGTGGTTGCTTTCGTTTATATATTTTAAAAGATGGTTCATATCGACCTATTTTCGCGTCTTCGCGGCTTAAGGTTTGTAACCATCATTATTCTATTGGAATAAATTACTGTACCAGGGATAAAATAATTTCAGCTAAAAGATAGAGGAAGCTGGCAGTGCTGTGTAGAAGTATATGCTGTTATGAACGCCTTATGAGGTGGAATCAGGAGGCTGAGAATGAAAGAAAGAGTCATTGCAGTATTGGCAGTATGTATGATCCTTTTAATTGGCAGTGCCTACTGGCTAACTAAAAGCCAAACCGTTATGACGGGGGCACAAAATGCGTTAAGCATAGAATTGGCTAATGTAATAGGCAGTTTAGTCACTTTGGGGGACATTGAGGTTACCTCTTATAATCAAGTAACCATACACAATGTGACTATTTATGATAAACAGTCGGAAATTCTAGCTGCTAGTGACAAAATTATTGTTTCCTATAGCCCTTGGAGTATTTTGACTGGATGGAATGTGGTAAAATCCATTTCTGAGCTAAGGGTAGAAGAACCTACTCTTTGGTTGGCGCAGCGAGATAATGGGCAGTGGAATATTCAAGATATTGTTATTAAAGATGATTCATCTGAGTCATCTTTATCAGCTAAAGTAAAAGTAGTGAATGGCAGGGCCGTTGTGAATGCCTATCATTCTCAATGGACTTTAGAGGAATTAAATGGAATATTGGATCTTGCCAATGCTCCTAGAATAAAGATGGATCTAGAAGGATTGCACAATGGAGCAGCAGTGAAAGCAAAGGGGACGATTCATAGTAAAGGACGCAGCACGCTCTCTCTTCATGCAGATCAACTCATGTTAGCCGATTTTCAGAGGTTAATACCAGAAGACGGATCGATTCAGTTGGTGGGAGGCAGCGCGAAGCAGATAGAAGCAACCATTGCCTATGAAAAAGGCGCTGTGGAGTGGGCTGGTGAAGCGCGTCTGGAAAAAACCGATATAAATCTTGATGAGATCCCTTTACGTCAAATTGATGGAGGTATCGCTTTTACCAATAAGAAGATATATATGTTTGTGGCAGGCAAAGTATTTGAGCAGCCTATTGATGTACGAGGCAGTGTGGACACGGATGCCAGTGAAATGATTGTGGATCTAACGGTGGCTTCTGCTGCTTTTGATCCTAGCGCAACAAACTATGATATTCCTGTTAAAGGTATAGCAGCATTTAAGGCTGGTATTACAGGCGTTATCTCAAATCCTGTTGTTACAGGGGAAATCCAAATGCCAGCGGCAGAAGTAGCTGGCTACCAGGCAGCCAATGTACAGACGAAAATCAATCTGGTAGATAAAATAATTACAATTCAGCAATTTGAAGCGGACATATTTGATGGGCATGTTTCTGCTTCAGGACAATTCCAGCATGAGATAGGCAGTTATCAACTTTCCCTTAGTGGTCAGCATCTTAATATTCAAAATTTCCCTGATCTAGTGCCGGATATGAGCGGTTATATGGATGCTGCTGTGGCGATAAAGGGGACAGGAGATTTAGCGGGGGCTGAGATTCAAGGAACCGCGTCAATGGGGCCTGGTGAAATCAGCAATATTCCCTTTACTTTTGTGACCAGTGGATTTTACTACCATAAAGGAAATGCTGCCGTAGACTATTTGAATATTGGTATCGGTCAAGGCATGGTAACGGCCCAGGGCACGGTGAAAGAACAAGAGCTTGCCTTGCAAATATATGGTCAAGGCATACCATTAGAACTGCTAGGTAGAGGGATAGAGGGCAAGACTGCAGGCGTCGGTCAATTTAATGGAGAAGTTCGTGGAACCTTATCTGCCCCTGAAATAACAGCTGATTTTATGGCCTTCAATGGGGAGCTTTTATACCAGCCTTTTACCCAAGCAGCAGGTACGATTCATATGACACCTCAGCAAATTACGCTGCAGGATGCTGAAATGATTCATGGTGCAACCAGGCACAAAGCCCAGGGAAGGATTGGATTATCTGGTGGGCATGAAATGAGTATCTCCGTTGTTTCCAAAGGGGCCAGAGCAGAAACATTAGTACCTTTATTAGTGCCGGGAGAGAAGCTAACAGGTAATGTAGACAATGAGATGATCATTACGGGTTCTTTAGAGAATCCTACGATCGCTGGTAAGATTACTTTGACGGATGGCAGTTTCCGTGGTCAGCTATTGGCAAAAGCGGCTGGATCTTATAAAAGAGAGCAAGGCATAACCACCATCCATAATGTTGTTATCCAGTCGCTCAATACCCAAGTGCAGCTCTCAGGCACGATCTCACCCAATAATGACTTGGATTTTGATGTTGCAGCTCAAAATATTGATTTGGAAAAATTAAATATGAACACTAGTGATTATACCGCTGCAGGTAAGGCCCAATTTGTAGGTAAGCTGACAGGCACACCTTCATTTCCTATTTTTAAAGGTCAGCTGTCAGCGGATACTCTCAGCCTTAATCAGCAGGAAGTTACAGGTGTAACCGGAACCCTTGCTGTCACAGGTGATGAAATTGAGATTCCTGTCCTTTCTTTTGCCCAAGGAAAGGGGAAATTTACTTTTTTTGGCGGTCTTAACCGAGGGACGAATGAAATCTATGGTACTTTAAATGTAGAAAACGGGGAATTACAGCCTATACTGGCAGCCAGTAAGTTGGGGCACAAAGAAATTATGGGTACGTTAAATGGCCAGATAAAAATAAGTGGAACTCTTGATAAACCCAATGTGCGGCTGATCGGGGATTTAAAAGCGGGCAGTGTGAAGAAATATCCAGTAGAGTCCATCGTCGTGGATGCTGCATTAGAAAATAATGTTCTGACCATTTCCGAGTTTTCTGTTAAACAAGGCACAGGAGTCATGCTGGCACGGGGGAGAGCGGATTTAAATACCAATGGACCTCTGAACCTGGAAGTAGGGGGCAGAGGCATAGATGCTGGTTTAGTCGCCGCCTTCTTTAATACTTCCATTCAGCCTACAGGCAAACTGGATTTCGCCGCTCAAGTCTCAGGGGTGTCGGATAATCCTCATACCGCTTTATCGTTGGAGCTTGTTAATGGAGGAATCGGTGATACAATCTTTGATTCTTTATATGGGTTATTGATCCTGGATAAGAATGTAATACATGTGGATCAAGTCTTACTGAAAAAAGGTCCCTATCAAGCCAGTGCCTATGGTATTATTCCTGTAGCAGCCCTTAGCTCTGAAGGCAGACAGCAGGCAAATGCTGCAGAGCAAATGAATCTGAATGTGAAATTGGATAAAGCAAATTTAAGTATTTTGCCACTGTTGACAAAACAGGTTGCATGGGCTGAGGGAGCGACACAAGGTGAAATCACCATAGCGGGTACCTTAGAACAGCCAGTCCTTAAGGGGACGATTACTGTTAATAATGGTACGCTGAAACTGTCAGCTTTAAAAGATCCCATCCAAAAAGTGGGGGTTGCTATTGATTTTGAAGGTGATACAATTAATGTAAAGCAATTTGATGGATATATGGGAACTGGTTCTTACCGTGCAACAGGTACTGCAAAGCTAGATGGGTTGCGTTTGACCAATTATAATATGTCGTTAATTTTGGATAAACCTATGATTCGCAGCAAATATTTTACTGGCGCTGTTGATGGGAATTTGACAATTAGCCAAGAGAATGTGCGACCGAAATTAACAGGTAAATTACTTTTTGAAAATAATATCATCGACATTCCTGCCCTTCCTGATATGGAACCATCCAATCTGGACATGGATTTAGACGTTGATATACGAGTCGGGAAGAAAGTACGCTTTTACAATCCTTACCTATATGACATTTTAGCTGTTGGCAGAGTAAAAGTAGGCGGTAGTATTGCGCAGCCGGATGTTTCAGGACGTATTGTTGCGATTCGCGGCACGGTAAGTTATCTGAGGACGCAATTTAAGGTGGAAGAAGGAAGTGTGGAGTTTCGGCAGTTTTCTTCTTTTGAACCAATTATTAAGCTTAACGCTAAAGCAACCCTGCAGCAAACTGTGGTATATTTAAATGTTAATGGTCCTATGGGGGAAATGGAATTTAAATTAACGTCAGAACCAGCCATGAATCAGCAGGAGATTCTATCCCTTTTGACTCTGCGCAGTCGCTATTTCGAAAAACAAAACAGCGGAGACTCTGGGCTCGGGCGTGACGAACTCATGAGTGCCCTTGACGCTGGTCTGCAAATGCGATTTATTAGTGAAATAGAAGGGAATATGCGTAGTGCATTGGGCTTGGATGAATTCCGTTTTGTTCGGGATACTAGTTCTAGTATTGTGAAAAAGAATAATACTAACAATGATGAGAGCTCTACGATTAATGAAGAAGTGTACAATCTGGAAATGAGTAAGTATTTGACAGATAAATTACTAGTGAGCTATGTTATGGGTGTTGATCATAGTAAAAATGAAGTATCATTTCGTTATAGCTTAAATCGAAATATTAGTTTAACGGGTTCTATTGATGATGAAAACGAGACATGGCTTGGCGCAGAGGCTAGGTTTAGGTTTTAAGAAGAAGGATGATCCACATGATATTAAGTCAATATGTAAAAGAACTTAAAAAAATACACATGCTGTCACGGGAAGAAGAAGAAGCTCTGTGGCTCCAGTATAAAGAATATGATGATATGGACTGCCGCAGCAAGATTATCGAGCACTATCAACCTTTGGTATTTAAGATCGCTACTGGCTGGCGCCTGAATGAAACGGTGATCATGGATATGATTCAAGAAGGGACAGTGGGACTAATTGAGGCGGTAGAGAGATTTGATCATCAAAGAGGCGTGGCTTTTAGCCTATATGCTTCCCAACGAATACGAGGACGTATTCTCAATTATATGGAAAAAGAGGGCAAGTTTGGTATTGCCTCTATGGATAGTCCTTTATCAGTTGGGGAAGACATTACTCTAAGAGACTTGTTAGTCGATGGGAAAGCAGGTGTCTCCAGCCAGGCCGAGCATAACTATCTCGTAGCCCAGGTTAAAAATGCCATGGATCGCTTACCTCTTAACGAACAAGCGGTGTTAAGCGGCGTATTCTTAGAAGATTGTGAACCAAAACAATTGGCGGAAAGCTTAGATCTGAGCATATCTCATATCTATAAATTACAAAAACAGGGTATCAGGCGTATTCGCGGTATGCTATCCAAATTTATGCAGCACTGGTAACCGCAAAAAAGAGAGAAAAAAGGCACATATAGCACGGATTGTTATAGAAAACACAATTAATCACCAAAAAACAAAGATTTTTCAAAGGAAATCAATGACCATAATCTGGCCTCTTTTCAGGATTGTATATATTGTTTATAATAGGGGTGTTGTATATGGCTCATTTTAGAAAAAATGTATACCAGCATTTGTCTTCTGCAAAAAAATGGTTGACAAGAGCAGAGGAAGCTTTTGACAAAGAGCGAGATATTCGCGGTGAGCTTGATCTAATGTTAGCCCAAGCTGAACTTCAGCATGTAAAAGAAGTCAGCCGCTCTAAACATTGGCGTCACAAATATACGATGATTCGTCATGGAGTCGCTTTGACCTGCGCTGTAGTAATGGCAGTAGGATTAGGGGGAGTCTATTGGTGGACGTCTAAGCCAGATATCGTTGTACCTGTTCCATTGGCGCAAAAAGTAAGTGTGCCAGTGGAATCTCAGATACAAAGCAGCAGTAATGGTGGACAATTGCCAGCTGTCTCTACGGAGGCAAAGAAAGTAGTCGTAATAACAGAAGCTGCTCCGCCAGTACAACGTGTTGCTGCACCAAATCCAATGAGTCAGGAAAAAAAAGCTGAATCTTCTCAGCAGGTGGAACCAGCGGCGGCCATCTCGCCTGATGAAATGCAAAAATTGGTGCGGGCCGCCGGAAAAACATTACGCGGCCAGTAAGACAAAAGGAGGTAATGCATGAAAATTCAAAAAAACTATAAGCATATACTGCTTGCAGCTATCTTTAGTATCAGTCTTATATTTTCTGTTTCAGCTCCAGCCTATGCTGCTGATCCTACAGGTAAAACTGTAACTTCCATAACTGTCACTGGCAATACAACAGTACCAGAAGCGACGATCATGGGTGCAGTAAAGTTGAAGCCTGGTGAAGCGCTGACAGCAGACAAAGTAAAACAAGACATGCAAGCGATCTATGAATTGGGTACTTTTTTTGATGTAGTATCCAACTTCAATGAAGTTCCTGAAGGGGTACAAGTAGTCTATACCGTGATGGAAAACCCAGTATTGCAGGAAATTATTATAAAAGGCAATACCAAGGTATCATCCGATAAGCTAAGCAGTATGCTGACAGTTAAAACAGGCAGTATTTTAAATTCGAAAGCGTTAAATGAAAATGTAAGATCCATTGAAACATATTATCATGATCAAGGTTATATCTTGACCAAAGTCAGTGATGTTGCAATGGGAACTGGCGGTGTACTGACAATTACCATTAATGAAGGTATGTTGGAAGGCATCGAAGTGAAAGGCAACGAGAAGACAAAGACCCATGTTATTACTCGTGAAATGAAATTAAAGCCAAATCAGCCATTTAACGTAAAAGATGCGAAACGTAGTATGCAAAAAGTGTACAACCTAGGCTATTTTGAAGACGTAAATATGAAACTGAACCCAGGCAAAGAGCCCAATGCCATTGTTCTTGAAACCACAGTTGTAGAACAAAAGACAGGTCGGTTCTCCATTGGGGGCGGCTACAGTAAAAGTGATGGTATGATTGGGATTATTGAGCTTGGGGATGACAACTTCCGTGGTACGGGAGATAAAGTGAAGCTTCATTGGGAGTTTGGCGGCAGTGCCAGCAACAAGAACTATGAAATAAGCTACACTCGCCCATGGCTGGACGACAAGCAAACATCCCTTGGTTTTAGCTTTTATGACATGACCAACGAATATAATGATTATTATGATGATGATGGAGATACGAAAGCCACTTATGACAAAAGGCGTAAAGGCTTTGATATTACCCTTGGTCGTCCGCAAGGTGAATATGTACAAAACTATATTACGTTAAAACAACGAAAAGATGAGTATGTGGAATGGGTATCAGGAGAAGATTATTCAAAAGATCCGACATATCTAAAAGATAATTTTGGCACAACTCGCAGTATTAGCTTAATGCGCGTATATGATTCTCGGGATAATGTATTTAGTCCTACAGAAGGAAATCGTGTGGCTTTAACAGCAGAATTCGCCGGAAAAGCCTTAGGCGGTGATTTTAACTATAATAAATACACTGCTGAGACTCGGAACTATCTAAAGGTAGGTCATGCACAAGTTGTAGCGCTGCGGGGAACTGTCGGTTATGCAGATGGCAAAATGCCAGACAGCGGACGTTTTGCCGTAGGTGGCTCTGATACACTCCGTGGTTACCGTGATGATCAGTTTAAAGGTAATAAAATGCTGGCCGCTACAGCAGAATATCGCTTCCCAATTGCTAAAAAAGTAGAAGGCGTAGCCTTTACTGATGTTGGTAAAGCATGGTCAGAGGAAGGATACAAGCTGAATGATCTAGAGGCTAGTGTGGGTGTGGGGATTCGTGTTTCTACACCAATCGGTCCGATTCGTCTTGATTATGCGCAAGGCAGTCAAGGCGGTAGAAGTCACTTTAGCTTTGGCGGACAATTCTAATCCAATGTTTATCAGAGTCAGGTCATTGACCTGACTCTGATATCTATATAATATGGCTAAAGTCTTACTTACAGGACATGGAGCATTTTCGCCAGGAGGTGCATTATTATTCCTCGATACAGTTTCCGTCTTATCTTCACAAGCACATTGCTCAGTTTATTATTACTGTCAGGAGTGGCTTATGCTTCTGATGAACTAGTGGAAAAAATCGATGTAACAATTGTTTCCAGTCAGATGCCTCCTTCTAAAATTGCAAAACGCATGACGGCTAGTGTGAGTACCGTAGGCGAGCAAATGATTGTAGGACGTAAGGTGAGTGAAGTACAAGAGAATCAGATTTCCTATGAAAAACTGATCAAGGAAATATTTGACCGCGTATTAGTAGGATATTCTGTCCAGTCCGTTGATCTTAGACCTGGCCCCAGCACTGCTCTTACCATCGAGATTACTCCCTGGGGAGATGTAGTGCATGAGGTCGCTATCGTTTATGACTTCGGTACTCTTTCCCAGGATATCGTAAATCTGATAAAAAAAGATATGGGGAATGTAGATGAAAAATTAAATGATGTATTAATCGGACTGCCCATTGATGCTGTAGATTGGGCGGGAGGATTATCGAAAGTCGCAATACGTGAATTACTGGCAAATCAGCTGCCTGAATTTCACGCTAATATCGATATCATTCCAGGAGAACGCACATTAGTAAAGCTTTCCTTATCACCATTGGGGACGACTGTGCAGGATGTTCATGTCTCACTTCGCTCTACCACCATTCCGAATGTCGTGTTAACCGCTGTGCGCCCGACGATGAATGAGACCAGTAAAACCCTTATTGGTCTGCCTGTAGCTTTTGTGGAAAGACACCGTGACTATTTTACAGCGAAGCTGATTGCAGAACAACCTTTAACAAAAAAATATGGAATTACAGCAACTCCCCTGCTCAATGCTGGGGCAGATACTGAAATTGCGCTGGATGTGGAAACCGATAAATATAACATAACTCTGGAAGCGTATTTGGATATGGGGCGCGATGAAGACAATGCTTCTGCCAGATTACATGCCGGAAAGAATATCAGTAAACGGGACGAAGTCTTTTTAGAAGTGAACTTTATCCCCAGCTCTGTTTCCTGGGAGTTTGTGCCAGGATGGGGCCATAAAATTGGCTCTAGCATGATAGCGGGAATCAAATATAATACATCCAGCTCACAAAATATGCTGTGGCTGCACAAGGAACTTAGCCCAAGCTGGACAATGCGACTGGAGAGGAATCCCAAGAATCGTAATAATGAACTAGGACTTCGCTATAAACTTCATGATTTTTTGAGTGCCGAATACATTATTACAAAAGATGATCAATGGCTGCGACTGGTTGGTCATTTGTAAAATTCAGGGACACCTTTTAACAGCAATATCTTGAATATGTGGGTATACCCTGTTATAATAAAGAGGTAAAATTTGATGCCAATAGGCAGAGAGAAGGTTTTTTATGCTGAAATTACAAAAGAAGCAAGTGAAATTTGTATCCCTAGCAATAGCAGTGATGTTTCTGTTAGGTATAGTTGGATTGGCTGTATCACAAAGTAGTACATCCTATGCAGCGGAGGCCAATAATTCCTCTAAGATTGGTGTCGTGAATCATCAGCTGTTAATTTCTCAGCACCCAGATATGGCGAACGCACAGAAAACAATGCAGGCTGAAGTAGAACAGGCAAAAAAAGACTTTGAAGAAAAATCAGCGACAATGAACGACAAAGAAAAGCAAGATTACTATGCACAAGTTCAACAGCGCTTGACCTTAAAAGAACAAGAATTAATTAATCCAGTATTTGAAAAAGTAGATGCGGCTATCAAAGCAGTTGCAGATGCTAAAGGCTTATCTGTAGTTATGGATAAAGGCAATGTCGTTTATGGCGGCCAGGACATTACGGCTGAAGTTGGCAAAAAAATTAGCGGCAAGTAATTAAAAATGCAGTATGGCCGAGCAGGTTTCACCAGCTCGGCCCTTTATTAGAAAGAGGGTGATGGGGTGTCAAATCATAAGTTTCTTATCATGATACTGGCTTTAATGATGCTTGTTGCCGGATGTAGTACCAAAAAAGTGCAAGACACTAAGGAACCTCAGCCCCTAGTAGGTATTGTTGATATGAAAAAGGCAGCACAGTCACATCCTAAATATAAACAAGTGCTGGCTTTAGAAGAAGAAGTAAGAAGCATCTCAGCTCAGGCTCAGGCCCAGCAGGCTGCTATGGCGCAAAGCGCCCAGAAAACATTGAATCTGTCAGAAACATCCCAAGGGGATTTGGCGGAATTAAACAAGACTTTTCAACAAGAATTTACGGAAAAGATGTCCTTAAAAGAACAAGAAGTCAACACGAGGCTTGCAGCAAAAGAAAATAGCATTCATCAGACTCTGTCGGATGAATTTAAAGTTTATACTGATGAAATTGATAAAGAATATCAGCCGCAAATCTTTAATTTACAGCTTAAATTAAAAACTGTGCAGCTAGAGAAGGAAGAAGCTGCTTCACTGCAAGAACAATTAGAAACATTGCAAACGAAGCGTGCCGAAAAAATCGCTGAGAAGCAAAAACAGCTGGCTGGGCAAATGACGGAAAAGATGGCCCCTGACAAGGCTGCTGCGCAGCAGGAATTAGAAGCCTATAGTAAGCAGGTTAACCAAGAGATTTCTCAAAAAGCTGCTGCTAAGCAAGAAGAAATAGCGGCACGGAATATGCAAACCCTGTCCCTGCCGGGGAATACGGCACAAGAGTCTGGTAATGGTCAGCAGCAGGCAATGATGAAGCAGCAAGAACTGAAAGCATTGCAGGACTGGATCGTTCAAGATATCAGCGATAAAACAGGTAAAGTTGCAATTGAGTCAGGTCTTGAAGCAGTGTTGACCAATGTAACTGTGAATGTGAGTGGTGTGGATATAACCGCTGCTGTTATTGCAGAGTGTAATAAATAGTAAAGTTGTATATAATAATACTGTTTCAAGAAATAGTAAAGTATTTCTTGAACAGTATTAACTTCGCAAAAAAAATGAAGCAAAGGAATGGGAGGACTTACAATGAAACAAGGAAAAAAAATAGCATTATTGTTCTTATTAGTATTTACAGCTGCTCTTTTAGGCGGTTGTAATTCAAGCGGTAATGTGGGTGTAATTGATGTAAATAAGGTAATGACAGAAAGCCCTAAGGTAAAGCAATTTCAGGAACAATTGAATGTGAAAGGCAAAGAACTTAGTGATCAATTGGAAAAAGATAAAGCATCCTTAAGTGCAGCTGATTTTCAAA
Source organism: Pelosinus fermentans JBW45 (assembly GCF_000271665.2). Lineage (GTDB taxonomy): Bacteria > Bacillota > Negativicutes > DSM-13327 > DSM-13327 > Pelosinus > Pelosinus baikalensis. The sequence continues at coordinate 747,386 of NZ_CP010978.1, forward strand.
AGAAACAAGAGACACTTTATGCAGAGTTCATGAAAGTGAAGCAAGAAATGGAAGGACAAATTGACAGCAGTATTAAAGAAACCTTAGATGGTATTGCTAAAGAGAAAAAACTAGGTGTGATTCTATATAAGAATGGCGTAGCTCAAGGCGGTACAGATATTACAGATGACGTGATTAAAAAGCTGCAATAAGAATTAGATAGCAATTCAGGAGGATTTCTCATTGAAGAAGACATTAAGAGAAATTGCTGACTTGGTAAATGGTGTGTTACTAGGTGATGGTGACATTGAAATAACGGGGGTAACAAATCTGGAAGATGCAGGTACAGCAGATATTTCCTTTGCTGTACCGCCTCATTTGGAAAAAGCGGCACGGTCTAGTGCCGCTGCCGTTATTATCCCTATGACTGTCACAGAATTTAGTAAGCCTGCCATTCAGGTGGAAAATCCAAGAACGGCATTTACAGAATTATTAAAAGTATATGCGCCGAAAGTCATGATTGAACCCGGCGTTCATCCTACAGCGGTGCTGGGGAAGAATGTTACTATTGGAGAAAATGTAGCGATTATGGCCTATGCGGTAATTGATGATCATGTAAAAATCGGGAATCATACAATTATTTATCCCCATACTTATATTGGAAAAGAAGCTGTTCTTGGCAGTGACTGCATCCTATATCCCAATGTGACAGTGCGGGAACGGTGCCATATTGGCAGTCGATCCATACTTCATAGCGGTGCAGTAGTAGGCAGTGATGGTTTTGGTTTTGTTACTGTAAGTGGTCGTCATCAAAAAGTTCCTCAAGTGGGCAATGTGATCATTGAAGATGATGTAGAAATAGGGGCAAATGCTACAATTGATCGGGCGACTACAGGCAGTACCCTTGTGAAACAAGGGACTAAAATTGATAATTTGGTGCATTTGGCTCATAATGTTGTCGTCGGCGAAAATTGCTTTTTTGTTGCTCTAACTGGTATTGCAGGCAGCACTAAAATTGGCAATAACGTTACCTTTGCCGGACAGGCAGGCTGCGCTGGTCATATAACGATTGGCGACAATTCCGTGTTTGCAGCTAAAGCGGGAGTGATTGGTAATGTACCTGCTGGTTCCTTCTATTCCGGATTCCCAGCCAGACCCCACAAGGAATGGTTACGAGGAGAAGCCAGCTCTAATAAAGTCCCCGATTTACTTAAAAAGGTCAAAGACCTAGAAAAGCGTTTAGCTGCTATAGAAAGTAAATCATAAAAAGTATCAAACCCAAAGAGAACGCAGAGAACACCCTACAGTGTACTCTGCGTTTTCTTTGGTTCCAAGATCCGAAGCCCACCTTGCACTGTGTGCTACCGAGAAAATTCTAGCTATGTGAGAATTTTACTAATTATCTTTTCTCAGCGTTCTCTGCGCCTCTGCGGTTAGGTTCACTTTATATGTTTTAAGAACGAGGAGCGTTTTTCTTACTATGTTCCCTCATCTTTAAAAGGGCAATTATTACCTAAGTAGCTTTGGCAGGATTGTAGGCAGTTATGAAGAATATATGCATATTGGACTATAAAGTAATTGATCTTAAGGAGGATCCTCGTGAAAAAAGTTTTATTTGGAATTGGTTGTGCATTAGTATTAGCATCTGGACCTGTTTCTGCAGCACCATCCGTGAATGGATCGACAGGTTTAATTAACAATCCATCTGCAGATGTACTGCGGGAAGGTGAATTTTCCTTAGGTTATTATCACCTAAAAGATGGTGGTGTAGGTGTATTTAATACGAATATATTGCCTAAGTTAGAAATTGGTGTGGCAGGATTTCGTTATGATCATCAAGATAATGAAAATTATGTAAATGCCAAGTTTAGTATCCTATCAGAAAGTGTACTGAACCCAGGGCTGGCAGTGGGGATAGAAGACATAGGAAATACTCGTGAGCGTTCGGCATATGCTGTAGCAAGCAAGGCACTGCCTTTTGGGTTTCGGATGCATGTAGGCGCAGGTAGTGGAAGATTTGACGGCGTGTTTGCTGGTATTGAAAAAACCCTCAATCCTATTAGCGTCTTAACAGGCAATAATGTTTTCCCCGCGACAACATTGATTGCTGAATATGATGGTAAGCATATGAATTATGGCGCGCGTATGGCCATTGTACCGGGGCTTAAGCTGGATGCAGGCTGGCGTGATCATGACGGATATGTTGGTGTGAGTTATACCTATTAATCTTTGTTAGGATAATTCAGGTGAGGAGGAGCATACATGCTATATAAATTTGTGAAAATGATGAGTAGTATTATCAGTATGCTGCCTCGGGCTGTATGGCAAAGTATTGGAAATGTACTAGGAGAAGTATGCTGGGCATTAGTGCCTCGTAAACGTAAAAGCATGGCAATTGAAAACATTATGTGCAGTTTATCTCTTGATCGAAAACAGGCTTATCAGATCGCAAAACAAAGTACGACACGATTTGGTAAGATGTTTATGGAAGTGTTGCGTATGCCCACGGTTAATAAAGATAACATTAAACAATATGTAGCAATTGATCATCCTGAATATTTGACAGAGGCATTGTCACATGGAAAAGGCGCAGTATTAGCAACAGCACACAGCGGAAACTGGGAGATGCTGGGGGCTTCCTTAGCGATGTATGGTTTTCCTTTGGTAGCTGTAGTACAAAAGCAGACCAATGGGGATATGGATAAGTTCATAAATGAGAATCGTACGAGAGCCGGTATGCATGTAACCTATAAAACTGGTGTGCGTGAAATGGTTAGAATGCTAGAAGAAGGCCAGATTATTGGTCTCTTAATGGATCAGGATGCTCATCGTGATGGTGTTCTCGTTGAATTCTTTGGGCGTTTAGCCTCAACGCCTCCTGGGGCTGCAGCCTTAGCTCGCATGAAAGGCGCTCCCATTATTCCGGCATTCATTACAGCAAACGCTGATGGTACTCATAAAGTAATATTACATCCTCCCGAGTGGGTAGAAAAAACAAATAACCGGGAAGAAGACCTTCTTCTCATGACGCAAAAATTGACAAACATTATTGAACAGCATGTGCGAAATATCTCCCATGAATGGTTCTGGCTGCACAATCGTTGGAAAAACACACCGAAAATAAGTAAATAGATACAAAGCAAACTTTGCTTCGTTCCTGGTAATCGACATCCGTGTCACCAGAAACATAGCAAAGTTTTTTTATAATCCGTCATTGCGAACATAGCGAAACTGCTTTCTTTTGTGTGACTAGTTTGGATAGAAGCACGTTGAACCGCGAAGATGCGAAGAAATACCAAGGACACGAAGAAACATATGGTCACTTCGTGATCTTTGCATTCTTCGCGTCTTCGCGGTTAAAAACGTTTTTTTTCTCTGTGCTCTCTGCGGTTCAAAAAAGACTCTTTTTTTCACTTCCAGTATATACATTGTTGCAAAATAGTATATACGTATTTAGTTTTTTTGATATACGTGATATAATTAACCCTTGAAGGAAAGGGGTGAATAAGTCATGTCTATTAGTCTAGCCAAAAGAAAAATCATGAATCTAAGAAAGGATTCATTTTATCTTGATGTCATCACCCTCATGGTAGTTAGTATCGTGATTGGTTCGCTGCTTGCTACTTCTATATCTATGGCAGCCAATTCCTATTTTTCCAAAACTTTAGCGAGTTTAGTAGGTGACTATGGTGAATATGATGTTCTCATTCAATCCCGGGAGGAAATGAAAGGAGATACTGCAACCCATATTCAAAAAATTATTGAAGAAGTTTTTCCGGGAGCAAGAATGAAAGAAGGACCAACTATTACAGGTAAAACTTCTTTCTTTATTGCTATACCTGAAGAATATAGAACCAAGCAAACCTATGAAGAATTAGGAAAGACTTTTGGTGGTATCCCTGGTGGTGCAGGAGTTGGTGTTCTAACAGAACCAAGACTAACCATTCGTGGTGTGCCAGAAGGAGCAAGAACCATGATGATGGATGTTATCACACAAATTGATGGTGTACGCTTTACTTTCCGTGATGGTTCATCCATTGGTGTTGTGTTATCATCTCTTGATAAAGCTACCGTGGTAACAGAGGAAATTAAAAAGGTTTTAAAACAATACCAAGTAATTGAAATCAGCTTCCCCGTAGGTAGTGAACCCCAAAATCCGATTCGTATGGGAGAGTCTATCGGAGATGCTATGAAAAGTCAATTGAAGTTGGAATATGCCAAAAATGTGTCCATTGACGGCAAAAATGATGATATGACCTATATGGTTAGTACGATGATGGAACTAAAGCGATTTTTAGTAGCCTATGCTTCTCAAGTGACGATCACGCCAAATGGAAGTGGAAAGTTAGTAAAAGGAGATACCATTGCATTTACAGGTACTGGGCCGGCTTTGGCGCCTGGTAATCCTGTAGATAAAGGAAATGTAATGGTGCAAATTACAGCTGTGCACACGGATGGCAAAGGGGAAGGGACGATTACCCAAGGAGATGCGGCTCTTCTTACGAATAATCAAGGATATCGGGTAAGCAATGGTGTAATTAGTGATTATGTTGGTACAGCTGCATATCAGAATCCAAGACAGCAGCTGGGGACAGCCTTAACAGAAACCACCAAGATCGTAGATCAGATTCCAGGATTTGCTCAGGATAGTCAAAATTTAAACAAAATTGCTACCCTTACCCTGGACAATTACAGCAATAGCATTACTGCCATGGAGCAAACACTAACTAGTTTGAAAGCAGCAGGTACGACCATTCAAACAGCTACCAGCGGTCTTGCCAATATTGATACTAAATCCGTACAAAATCAAATCGATAGTTCTTCCAGATCTATGGGAGGGCTAATTAATACCTTACAGGTGCTAAAATTAGTAGATAGCAGCGTTGGTGGAACGGTGGACAACCTAGTTGCCTCTCAGAGAAACTTAAGTACTTTGAAATCAGGATTAGCAGCATTGGATACCGTTGCTGCTGATGCGCGTCAGGCTAAAGGATCGATTGACAATATTGTAGCCAATGGAAACAATACCATTGGAACCTTACGTGCATTTGACGTAGAAGGTACTAAAAAAAATATGAATAGCATCAATACCCGCTTAAATCAGCTGGGACAGCTAGATACACCTCTAGTGAGCGGGCAATTGCAATATCTGGCAGCTGCTGTGCCGAACCTTAAGGATGAAGAAATTACTCGTTCCGTATCTGTGTTGGATAAGTTTATTGCTGGGCAAGCGATTCCAGGAGAACGGATTCAAATCCTCACCACCAGCAATATCAGCACAGATGCAGTAGCACCTATTGTATATAGTCAGGTGGGTCATCAAAATGTCTCTTTATATTCTACTGATCTTGGGATTATTGAACCCAATGTACGTGGTGAGCTGTATAGTGTATTAAATGAAGTGAGAGCGGTTCTGTCTGGAATGACCGCAATTATTGTCACGATACTCTTTTTGGCTCTGGATCATACAGCGATTATGACGGTTATACGTTGCAGTAGAATCAATAAAAGAAAACCAGTCGAAGGCTGGCGTGGGTTACTGCGCTCAGCGGCAGCTATTTTCACGGGTGCTGAACGAATCTATGGCATGGTAATCGGCGCTATATTAATAACCAGTATATTTGTCTTAGGGAGAAGCGGAATTCCTTATTTACCGTGGATCGCTGTACCTTTAGTAGGTGCGCTCATTGGACTGATCGTTGCTTGTTATACGGAAAAAATTAGTCCAATGTCAAATGATGAAATGATGGCAGGTCAATCATTAGGATTGTCTGTTGATGAAATCATGCGAGAGATTGTCATCCCCAGCGGCCGCCCCGGTCTACTGCAAAAGCTAAACCAGCGTAAAATGAAATTTAAGTAAAAACACACTCTCCTTTGTGTCCTTTGCGCCTTTGTGGTTCGATTCATTTTATATATTTTAAACTGAAAGGGGGTGATTCGATGCTTACGATTGAAAATCTGTATAAAAGCTTTGGAAAGCTGGTGGCCGTGAATGATTTCAACTTACATGTGAAAGAAGGGGAAACAGCAGTTCTTATGGGACCATCTGGCTGTGGAAAATCAACAATGATTCGTATGATCAATCGCCTAATTGAGCCCGATAGTGGGAGAATCTGTGTTTCCGGTACGGAAATAACGAAACTCGACCTGGAAGAATTACGCCGGGTTCGTAAACGCATCGGTTTTGTCTTTCAGCAATTTAATTTAATTGGACGTTTAACCGCAGTAGAAAATGTTATGCTAGGATTAGTAATGGATGGCATACCACGGGATGCGGCATATGATAAAGCGATGGAGGCATTAGAAAAGGTTGGACTGGAAAAGCGTGCCCAGCACAAATCTGCTGAAATGTCAGGGGGACAGCAGCAGCGGGTAGGTATAGCAAGAGCGCTGGCTTTTGAACCTGAACTCATGCTATGGGATGAACCCACAGCTTCTCTCGATCCTATTTTAGTTAGGGAAGTTCTAGTTATCATGGAAGAACTGGCAAAATACCGAGCGAGCAGCATGTTGGTTGTAACTCATGAAATATCCTTTGCCATACACGTTGCTGATCGTATTATATTGATGGATAAGGGCAGTATTGTAGAAGAGGGAATGCCGGAAGACGTATTTGGCAACCCCGCATCCCATATCGGCCAGCAGTACAAAGAACTCATTGAGTATCAGCAAATCACCAATGCCCGCACCCTAAACAGCAAAAATATTGCTTAAGAATTTCTGGAACTCATGATCCTATTCCCTTTGTGTCCTTTGCGCCTTTGTGGTTCCGATTCGTTTTATTCGCCAAATACAAAACAATTTTAAAAATACTTCTTGCAGGGAGAAGAAATATTCTATAGAATGTATAAAGGTCATTATATCAGGAGGACATTATGCAGCAAACAACAATAGCAAAAGCTATAACATACACGGGCATCGGATTACACTCAGGTCAAGACGTGACGATTACGATCAAACCGGCACCTCCTGATACGGGAATTGTATTTGCAAGGATCGATTTGCCAGGAGCACCACAAGTAGCGGCGACGGCTAACAATGTTACGAATGCCATGCGAGCTACTACATTAGAGAAAGGCTTGGCAAAAGTTTTTACGGTGGAACATCTGCTAGCAGCTTTTTTTGCCATGGAAGTAGATAACTGTCTGGTAGAAATTAATGCGGTAGAGCCTCCCGTAGCAGATGGCAGCTCTCTGCCTTTTGTTCAGATGATTCAAGAGGCTGGTGTGGTGGAGCAAAATACTTCTCGTCAGTTCGTATCCGTTACAGAAGCCCAAACAGTGAGAGTGAATGACAAGTTTATTGCGATATTGCCTTATGATGGATTTAGAGTCACTTTTACCTCAATTAATTCTCATCCCATGTTAGGTGTGCAATTTGGTGATTATGAAATTACAAGAGATAGTTTTATTTCTGAAATTGCATCCGCGCGGACGATTGGTTTTATGCATGAGGTAGAGCAGCTTAAGTCCCAAGGCCTCGCTTTAGGCGGCAGCTTGGAAAATGCAGTGGTATACGATGATGTAAAGGCTCTCACACCTCTGCGGTTCCAAGACGAGCTGGTTCGTCATAAGATTTTAGATATTATTGGCGATTTGGCATTAGCAGGTCGTATTAGAGGTCATGTTATTGCCGTAAAGTCAAGCCATGCATTAAATACCGCATTGGCAAAAAAAATAGTGGACCATATTTTGGTAAGGAGCTGAATACACATGTTGTCTGCAATTGAAATACAAGAAATTATTCCTCATCGGTATCCATTTTTATTAGTGGACCGTATTCTTGAACTTGATCCTCTGAAACGGGCTGTTGGCATTAAGAATGTCACTATGAATGAAGAATTCTTCCAAGGGCATTTTCCAGGGAAACCCATTATGCCTGGTGTATTACTATTAGAGGCTATGGCACAAGTTGGTGGCGTGGCAATGTTATACGCCGAGGAATATCGTGGAAATCTGGCATATTTTGTTGGCATGGACCGCGTTAAATTCAGAAAACCCGTAGTTCCTGGTGATCAAGTACGAATGGTCGCAGAAATTATCAAAGTACGCAGCAGCATGGGGAAAATATGGGCCCAAGCTTTTGTTGATGATCAATTGGTGGCAGAAGGAGAATTTTTATTCGCATTATCTGCCAGATAATGAAAAAAGAAGTAAAATAGTGTTAATCAGAATTATCAGTGAGATAATACCGAGAAAAGGGCTATAAACGGTAAAAATTGGCGTAAAATTGTCTGCCATGTTTAGACTGGTCAGTCGGATTATAAATGTAGTAGCATGTAACAAAAATGTATTTAGTCTAGTAAGGAGTTGATGAGCAGATGAAGCCGGAAAAGGTTGTCGTACCTCTGCGTAAAATACATGAGACAGCAGTCGTTCATCCCAATGCTCGTATCGGCAAGGATGTTGAAATTGGCCCATATGCAGTGGTTGGTGAGAATGTAGTAATTGGTGATGGGACTAAAATTAGTGCCCATGCTATTATAGATGGCTGGACCAGTATTGGAAAAAATTGCGTAATATTCCCGAGTGCATCCATTGGTTCAGATCCTCAAGATTTAAAATTTGCTGGTGAGAAAAGCTATGTTTTTATTGGCGATAACACCAAAATTAGAGAATTTGCTACGGTAAATCGAGCTACTGGTGAAGGCGAGGAAACCCGAATTGGTCATGATTGCTTACTGATGGCTTATACCCACGTAGCTCATAACTGTATTGTTGGGAATCATGTGATTATGTCTAATGCAGCGACATTGGCTGGTCATGTGATTGTAGAAGACCGAGCTGTTATTGGTGGTTTAACTGGAGTTCACCAATTTGTAAAGATTGGCATGAATGCAATGGTAGGCGGCGCATCCAAAGTGGTACAGGATATCCCTCCTTTTGTGATTGCAGATGGACATCCAGCCCGCGTATCAGGACTCAATAATGTGGGGATGGCTCGTTCTGGTATAAGCCGCGAAGCCCGCAACAATATCAAAAAAGCATATAAAACGTTGTATCGTTCCGGACTGCCTTTAGCTCAAGCGATTGAAGTCATGGAACAAGAATTAGAATCCTATCCTGAAGTGGAACATTTCCTGCGTTTTCTACGTAATGTAGAGCGGGGTGTCTGCCGCGGTCGTCGGGACGGAGAATAGGAGTTTAACAAATGAAAATAATAGGTTTATTAGCTGGTATTGGAAGATTGCCAGTAGAATTTGCCCGTGCCGCTCGCGGCATGGGCTTTACCGTGATTGCTATCAGTGTGGTGCCTGGTACAGATGAAGAGTTAGATCGGGTGGCAAATAAAACCTACCATATTAGCGTTGGTCAATTACAAGCCATTATTACTACCCTTAAAGAAGAAGGCGTTACGGAAGTTACTATGATTGGCAAAGTCACTAAAGAATTAATGTTCGCAGGTGCAGTTGCCCTTGACAGTCGGATACAAAAGCTGTTGGCAGGTCTTACTGATAATAGTGATGATACCATTATGTTAGCTTTTGTTCGTGAATTGGCAATGGAAGGACTGGGCATCTTAGATCAAACAGCTTTGATTCGTTCATTGATGCCTGGACCTGGTGTGCTGACGGAACGGAAACCGACACAAGAAGAACAGGCGGATCTGGATTTTGGCTTTACGATGGCCAAAGAGATTGGCAGATTGGACATTGGCCAGACGGTGGTGGTGAAGAACTGTGCCGTCATAGCTGTAGAAGCCATTGAAGGTACAGATGCATGTATTCGCCGCGGCGGTGAATTAGGACGAGGCGGAGTGCGAGTAGTAAAAGTCGCCAAACCGAATCAGGACATGCGTTTTGATGTACCAACTGTGGGACCGAATACCATAGAATCCATGCTTGCGGCAGGAGCAACAGCTCTCGCTATGGAAGCAGGCAAAACTCTGCTGGTAGATCGCCAAACCGTTCTAAAAATAGCCAACAATCATGGCATAACAATTCTGGTAATGTGATAAAATAAGAAAGAATAAAAAGACGGCTTAAATACCGAGAATGGAAAGACGGTTTAACCACAGAGAACACAGAGTACCGCAGAGCGCACAGAGGAGAGAGTAGAATTATGGTATATATAACTACAAACCCCTCTCTGTGTCCTCTGCGCCTCTGCGGTTCAAAAATTTCTTCATCCCCTTAGTGTCTTCGCGTTTAAACGTTTTTCTCTTAGTGCCCTTTGTGCCTTTGTGGTTCAGAAGGCTTTAATATTCATTGATCTACTATTTGTTGGAGGCTTTGTATGTGTAAAATCATGATTTCAGTAGGAGAAGCATCAGGTGATTTGCATGGGGCTAGTGTTGCTCATGCGTTAAAAGCCATACAACCTAACATCAAAATGTTTGGCATGGGCGGCAAGGCGATGGCAGAGGCTGGTGTGGATATTGTCTATGACATTGCCGATTTAGGTGTTATCGGCTTTGTGGAAGTCATAAAAAACCTGCCGAGATTATTTAAACTGCGCGATGACCTAGCCGAACTCATGGAACAGGAGAGACCTGATGCCCTGGTCATTATTGATTATGCTGACTTTAATATGCGATTGGCTAAAATTGCCAAAGAAAAAGGTATTCCTGTAATATCTTATATTAGTCCTTCCGTCTGGGCATGGAGAAAAGGCAGAGCAAAAGAAGTCGCCAAAATCGTAGAAAAAGTGGCGGCTATTTTTCCTTTTGAAGCGGAGGTTTATAAAGAAGCTGGAGCGAATGTTACTTTTGTAGGACATCCATTGCTCGATATTGTAAAACCAACCATGTCAAAGCCAGAGGCTTATCAATACTTTGAGGCTGATTCCGGGAAGCCAATTGTACTGTTGTTGCCAGGCAGCCGCCAACAGGAAATCAGCAGTTTATTACCTGTCATGCTTGCGGCTGGAGAGAAAATAGCAGAAAAACTACCAGAATGTCAATTTTTTCTGCCAGTGGCCTCGACAATTTCCCGGGAAATGCTACATAGTATGATCGAAAAATATAAAATTAAGGTTGTTTTAACGGAAAAGAACACGTATGATTTGATGAATATTGGAAATGTAGCGATTGCGGCTTCCGGTACCGTTACCCTGGAGGCAGCTTTATTGAATCTACCTACCGTAATTATTTACAAAGTAGCAACCTTTACCTACCTTTTGGGTAAACTGTTAGTAAAAATTCCGTATATTAGCCTGCCGAACATCATTGCGGGGCGTAAGGTAGTACCGGAATTGTTGCAATATGCAGTAACAGCAGATAATATTGCTAATGAAACAATACCCATACTACTGGATTCCCGTTTGCATGAGAACATGCTGCAAGACTTAGCTGAGGTAAAACGCAAGCTGGGCGATGTTGGTGCTGTTGAACGTGTTGCAAGGGCGATCTTAACCGTAGCTAAGGAACAAGGTTTAAGTGGAGGACAGAGATGACAACCTATACGCGTCTGTTACAATATATAAAACCCTACTTACCGCGAATGGTCGTAGCAGTTTTTTGTATCATCCTAGCGGCAAGTGCCACTTTATATGTGCCTTGGATCTTGCGAGAAGTGATTGATGAGGTGCTGACAACCAAAAACATGTCAATGCTTAATACGATTACGATTGGTATTGTGATTGTATATTTTCTGCGAGGTATCTTTTTCTTCGGACAAACCTATCTCATGTCCTATATTGGACAGAAGGTCATTATTGACATTCGTGGAGAAATATACAGGCATATGCAGCGTCTGTCGTTATCGTATTTTGAAAAACGCCAGACAGGTAAAATTATGAGTTATATTACCAATGATGTAGCTGCAGTACAAGGGGCTTTGGTGGAGAGTATGATTGAACTGGTCACCGAAGGAATGACCTTAATTGGTTCACTGGGAGCCATGTTCTATCTTCATTGGAAGTTATCTTTATTAACATTGGTGACTTTACCTTTGGTGGCTCAAGCTATGAAAATTTTTGGCAAAAAATTACGCACATCAAGTATGGCGGTGCAGGAACGGACGGCTGATATTACCTCTGTTCTGCAGGAAAGCATCTCTTCTGTGCGAATCATAAAATCCTTTGCCAGAGAAGATTATGAAATAGAACGTTTTCAAAAGGAAAATAACCAGAATTTTAGAGTTCAGATGAAAAATTCTCAAATTATGGCTACTTTAACTCCCGTCATTGAATTTTTGGCTGCCATTGGCGTTACTATGATTATATGGTATGGAGGAAAAGAAGTTATTGATAATAACTTGACGGCTGGTTCGCTGATTGCTTTTTTATTATATGCAGTTAATTTATCCAATCCGATTAAACGTTTGAGTCGTGTATATGGCAATATTCAAAAGGCGTTATCTGCCGCAGATCGAGTATTTGAAGTGCTTGATACCAAACCGGAAATCGAAGATATGCCAGGTGCCATTGCATTGCCAACCATAGAAGGATATGTGGCATTAAATAATGTAACTTTTGAATATAAAAAAGGTGAACCTGCCTTGCAGCAGCTGAACCTCAAAATCAATCCAGGCCAGGTAGTGGCAATTGTAGGACCAAGCGGTGCAGGCAAAACCACCATTGCTAATCTGATACCACGGTTTTATGATACGACAGATGGCAATATTACCATTGATGGTATTGATATAAAGACAGTTACCTTACAATCCTTGCGAGAACAAATTGGCATTGTTCCCCAAGAGACGATTTTGTTTAATGGCAGTGTATACGATAACATTTTATATGGAAAATTGGATGCTGATTATGACCAAGTCATAAATGCAGCCAAAGCGGCCAACGCTCATAAGTTTATTATCGATATGCCTGACGGCTATGATACGCAAATTGGCGAGCGAGGCTCAAAGTTATCCGGTGGTCAAAGACAGCGCATTTCCATTGCCAGAGCGATTTTGAAAAACCCCCGCGTGCTGATCTTGGATGAAGCCACATCAGCATTAGATACAGAAAGTGAGAAATTAGTACAGGAAGCGGTGGATAAATTAATGATAGGGCGGACATCTTTTGTGATTGCCCATCGTTTGTCTACTGTACAGCGTGCCGATTTAATTGTAGTAATGGAAAAGGGAAGAATTGCAGAGCAGGGGACTCATGCAGAACTTTTGGCAGCGGATGGCTTATACAGCAAGTTATATCAAGTTCAGTTTGAGAAACGGTAAAGAGGAACGATGAAAAAGAGGTATTAACATGCATTTTCTTTACAATTTATTAGTCACATTGCTTGTTGTGCTGGCTGCTCCAGTGTTCCTCTTCCGTTTTATTAGGGAAGAAGGATTTGGTCGGCGATTACGGCAAAGTTTTGGTTTTATACCAGAGGAAGAGTTGGCACCGGTGCTGCAAAAAGATTGTATTTGGCTGCATGCAGCATCAGTAGGTGAGATTGTTGCAGCAAGCCCTATTATAAAAGAAATTAGTAATGAACTTCCTGATAAGCCCATATTAATATCTGTAGTGACTTCCAGTGGGTATGACATGGCCAAAAGAATTATTAAAGATGCAGATAGTATTATCTTCTTCCCTCTGGATCTGCCCTATCTTAGCCATAGCGTGGTGAAACGGGTTCGTCCCAGTGTGTTCTTATTGGTGGAAACCGAATTGTGGCCTAACTTTTTAAAGGCCGCAAGACATTTTTCTATCCCCGTTATGATGGTGAATGGCAGAATCAGCGATAAAAGTGTGGAACGATATCATTATATGCGCAGCATACTAAAAAGTATGTTGAATACCGTAGAGAAATTCTGCATGCAATCTACCATTGATGCCCAGTATATTATTCGTTTGGGAGCAGATGTACAGCGAGTTGTTGTTACGGGTAACACCAAATTTGATCAAACCTATACCAATGTTACGCTAAAAGAACAGCAAACCCTGCGCCAGGGAATGGGGATTGAAGAATCAGTTCCTGTTTTGGTAGCGGGAAGTACCCATCCCGGAGAAGAAGAGATGTTACTTACTGCTTTCCAAAAGGTACGGGAATCTTATCCCAGCGCGAAGCTTTTAATCGCACCAAGGGATATTATACGCAGCGAAGAAATTGTTAACTTAGCGGCAACCTATGGTTTTAAAGGAATACTCAGGACTAAATTTTCTCAGCAGTCTCGTGAGCAGCATGATATTATTGTGCTGGATACCATTGGAGAGTTAGGGAAAGTATATAGCATTGGTGTCATTATTTACGTAGGAGGCAGTCTTGTGCCGCGAGGGGGTCACAACATTCTGGAACCTGCAGCGCATGGCAAATCGATTCTGGTTGGTCCTCATATGTTTAATTTTAAAGAGACCTATGCATTATTTTCTGGCAGGCAGGCATGTGTGACAGTATATGATGCGGAAACGTTGGGGACAACGTTTTTAGAGCTTTTAAATAATGAAGAATTACGGTTAAAGATGTCCCAAGAAACATTGACGATTATTGAAGAAAATCGTGGAGCTTCGCGTAAAAGTGTGATGTATCTAAAAGAGTTATTGGGACGAATAAATTGAACAAAGGCGGAACAAGTATGCGCCAACGTGAAGAAATACAACTTTATTTATATCGATTAATACATGGTGAAGAACCAGGCATTCTTACAGATTTCCTGCTGGGTGTACTGCATATTTTCTCTGTTATTTATGGCTGGGCAGTGCTTTGTAAGCTAGCCTTATATAAGTATGGAATTTTAACGCAGCACAAGCTGGCTTGCCATGTTATTAGTCTAGGGAATATTACAGTAGGCGGAACTGGTAAAACTCCTACTGCTCAGCGATTGGCTACGATCATTCGGGACATGGGGTATCGAGTAGTCATTTTAAACCGTGGCTATCGGGCTGGGTGGAGAGGCCAGATTGGTTTAGTTTCAGATGGGGAAAAAATCTATATGTCTGCAGCGGAAGCTGGCGATGAAGCCTATTTATTAGCGAAAAGCTTACCGAAGGTTTCAGTAGTAATTGGGAGTAATCGCATTATTACAGGCGAATATGCTGTCAATGAGCTAAAGGCAGATGTTATTATTTTAGATGATGGATTTCAGCATTGGCAATTGGCACGTGATTTAGACATTGTATTAATTGATTCTCTAAACATGTTTGGCAATCAATTTATGCTGCCAAGAGGAACTTTGCGAGAACCTTTATCCAATTTATCCCGGGCACAAATCTTTTTACTGACAAAAATTGATCAGTCAAGCCTTGAGGCTAAGGAAATGATTTATAGCACCTTGAATCAATACAATAAAAAGGCCTTAGTTGTGGAAAGTATTCATAAGCCTCGGTGTTTTGTGGAAATTGAAGAATGGTATAAAGGGACAATAGGACGTAAGAACGTAGCATTAGAAAGTGTCCGCGGTCATAAAGTGCTGGCTTTTTCGGCTATCGGCAACCCCTCTTCCTTTGAACAGACCATTTTGGATCTTGGCGTATCAGATGTATGCGGCGTAAGATATGTTGATCATCATGACTATACTATGGCAGAAATGCAGTATATTATGCAAAAAGCCGTAGATGAAAAGGTATATGCCTTGGTTACTACAGAAAAAGATGCAGTAAAAATTCCTGCAGAATTTATTCACTCTGATCGCCCATTGCCTTTATATGTCCTGAGCATTGCTGTATTCTTTACAGAAGGCTATGAAGATCTAATGGATTTAATTAAGAAAGTAGAAAATAAGCAGGATGCTGCTGCTGATTAATCTAATTGCCTTTTTCTCTGTGTCTTCTACCGTAAAAAATTACGAACCACAAAGGCACAAAAAATATATATAACCCTTTGTGTCCTTTGCGTCTTTGTGGTTCGATCCTATTTTTATGTTTTCAGGTATTTTCTTTGATACTGCTAGATAAGGGGAGGTTTTCTATGAATATAGTATGTGTCATTCCAGCACGGTATTCATCTACTCGGCTTCCAGGTAAGCCTTTAGCGGATATAGCGGGTAAGCCAATGATACAACATGTATATGAAAGGGCTGCTCTGGCAAAGCGCCCCCAGCGTGTGATTGTAGCAACTGACCATCCGTTAGTACTGGAAGCAGTTAAGAAATTTGGCGGTGAGGTACTATTAACATCTGCGGATCATCCTACGGGTACCGATCGGCTTGCCGAAGTTGCAGAACAATGCCCCGATATGGATTTAATTATTAATGTCCAAGGGGACGAGCCTATGATCGAGCCAGAGGTGATTGATCAATTAGCCAGTGCTTTTGATAACCATCCTGATCTCAATATGGCTACGTTAATGACCAAAATGGATACGAGTGAGTATCAGGTTCCTGGTGCTGTAAAAGTAATCACGGATTTACAAGGTTATGCCTTATATTTCTCTCGTTCCTTGATTCCTTTTCCTCGCATTGAGATTGGTTTACCAGTCTTTAAGCATATTGGAATATATGCGTATCGGCGGGAATTTCTGCTAAAATATGCAAAATTAGCTCCAACCCCTTTAGAAAAGACGGAATCATTAGAACAATTACGAGCCCTAGAACATGGCTATCGCATAAAAGTAATCGAAACCAATTTCAAATCCATTGGCGTAGATACCATAGAAGATTTGGAAAAAGTAAATTTGCTATTGAAAAATTAAGGAGACTAACCACAAAGGATTTTATAAAAACCCTTGCGTAACCCTTTGTGTCCTTTGCGCCTTTGTGGTTCAAAGTAACCTACACTCTTCGTTAAAAATATTTAGGAGGTTTTTTCTATGAATACAGTTAATATTGGTTCGATTACAGTAGGGGCAAAGAATCCTATTGTATTGATTGCCGGACCTTGCGTGATTGAGGGAGTGGAACGTACATTAAAAATTGGTAAAGCGATTAAGGAGATCACGGATAGACTGGGTATTCCATATATCTTTAAAGCATCCTTTGATAAAGCCAATCGCTCTTCTTATTCCTCTTTTCGCGGACCAGGCCTTACAGAAGGGTTAGCAATACTTAGTCACATCAAAAAAGAGCTGGGTGTTCCTGTCGTAAGTGATATTCATTCCAGTGAGCAAGTAGGTCCAGCAGCAGAAGTATTGGATATCTTACAAATTCCAGCTTTCTTATGCCGTCAGACGGATTTACTAAATGATGCAGCAAAGACAGGTAAAGTCATTAATGTGAAAAAAGGGCAATTCTTAGCACCAAATGATATGAAAAATGTAGTTGCCAAAATTCGTGAGGCAGGCAATGAAAATATTCTTCTTACAGAACGAGGTGCAAGCTTCGGCTATAATAACCTGGTTGCCGATATGCGCTCCTTGCCCATCATGCGTTCCTTTGGCTATCCGATTGTTTTTGATGCGACTCATAGCGTACAATTACCCGGGGGAGCAGGAACGACCTCAAGCGGACAGCGGGAATTTGTGCCTTATCTGACTCGGGCAGCTGTGGCAGTAGGCGTTGATGCTTTATTTATGGAAGTTCATGATAATCCCGCCGAAGCGTTATCCGATGGACCTAACATGCTATATATTGAACAATTAGAAGACTTATTAAAAGATGTACAAGCTCTTGATCATGTAGTTAGGAAGCATAAGTAATCTAGATTCACAAAAAAAAATGAACCACAAAGACGCAATGCCGCTATCGCAGCACACAAAGGGGAATAACTCTTAGTGTCCTTTGTGCCTTTGTGGTTTAATAATTTTATTGGGGAGGTAATACTATGATTATTGAACAAGCAAAAGAAGTATTGGCAATTGAGGCTGCAGCTATTGAGAGTTTGATTCCTCGAATCAATGGTCAATTTACAGCAGCGGTGACAATGATTTTAGAATGTTCGGGAAGAGTGATTGTTACGGGTATGGGAAAATCCGGTCATATTGGCAGAAAGATTGCTGCAACCTTTGCCAGTACTGGAACCCCTGCTTATTTTCTTCATCCTGCAGAAGGAATTCATGGAGATTTGGGGATGGTCACACCGAATGATATTGTACTGGCTTTATCAAATAGTGGTGAAACTGCGGAAGTAGTCAGCATCTTTCCTGCTATTAAGCGAATCGGTGCCAGTATTATTGTCATGTGTGGCTGCGAAGATTCTACAATGGGCAAAAATGCGGATATATTCTTAGATACAGCTGTGGAAAGAGAAGCGTGTCCTCTTGGGCTAGCGCCAACAGCCAGTGCCATTGCAACATTGGCCATGGGGGATGCCTTGGCTATCGCGTTATTATCGGAACGTAAATTTACTCCAGAAGACTTTGCGGTCTTTCATCCAGGAGGATCATTAGGTCGTAAATTACTCTTAACAGTCGAAAATGTAATGCATGCA
Source organism: Pelosinus fermentans JBW45 (assembly GCF_000271665.2). Lineage (GTDB taxonomy): Bacteria > Bacillota > Negativicutes > DSM-13327 > DSM-13327 > Pelosinus > Pelosinus baikalensis. The sequence goes on from NZ_CP010978.1 coordinate 765,550, forward strand.
GGAGAAGACAACCCTGTTGTTACGCTAGATAAAACAGTGAAGGAAGCCTTGTTTGTTATTACCGGCAAGGGGCTTGGTGCGACAAATGTTGTAGATCAGCAAGGTCATTTAGTGGGGATTATTACCGATGGCGATATTCGCAGAGGATTGGAACATGGTCACGAATTCTTAGATAAGAAGGTAGATAATATCATGACTAAAAATCCTCGTACCATTACAGCTAATAAGTTAGCGGCCCAAGCTCTTTCCGTTATGGAAAAAAATCATCCTCGCCCCATTACAGTGCTGCCAGTCGTGGATGAAAATAATAAAACGATTGGTATTATTCACCTTACTGACTTATTACGTCAAGGAGTGGTATAATGGGTATAGAAGCCCGTGCTAAAAATACTAAGCTTCTGGTGCTAGACGTAGATGGTGTACTGACAGATGGACATATTATCTTTGGCAGGGATGGCGAATTGATGAAGAATTTTCATTCCCATGATGGATTAGGCATTGCACTTGCACATCAAGCAGGCATAAAAACGGCTATCATCACGGGACGCGAAAGTCAAATCGTTCATTTGCGCAGCATTGAACTAAAAATTATGGATGTACACCAGGGAGCTAAGGATAAGGTAGAAGCGCTTTCTGTTTTGTTAACCAAATATAGCTTGCGCGCGGAGGAAGTAGCCTATGTGGGAGATGATTTGCTGGATCTGTCCATCATGAGACAAGTTGGCTTAGCCTGCGCGGTAGCCAATGCTGTACCGGAAGTCAAACAACATGCTCACTTCATAACCACCAAACAAGGCGGCCAAGGAGCCGTGAGAGAAGTGGTGGAATTCATTCTAAAAACCCAAGGCAAATGGGACGAAATCATCAACACCTACTTGCAAGGCGGCAGAATAGAAACAAAACAATAAATCTTTGCGTCTTCGCGATTCAAAATGCTTTATCTTTACCCTATCTTTTCTCTGTGTTCTCTGCGCCTCTGTGGTTCCTTATATTTTACTATAAATTCCCCTCTTTTGAGAGGGGGGCCGTAGGGCGGGATGTGTTCATCCCCTACAGAAAGGAGGTCGCCAATGTCTAATGCTTGGCAGTACTATTTACTAAAAGTGTTGAGTTTTTTAATCTGTTTATTACCGTATAAAGGTGTTTTATTGTTAGGGAAGATTCTGGGCAAACTATATTATCGTATTGCTGCACGGCAGAGGCGGCGAGCTTTACTGCAGATACAAGAATCGCTGGGAATTTCGTTAGAAGTTGCCCAAAAGCATATTGACAGTTTGTTTATTAAATTGGGGCAAACGTTTGTAGAGATGCTGTATATGCCTGCTCTCACGTTAGATAGATTGCATCAATATATTACGATAGAAAATCGTCATTTTCTTGCTGAAGCAGTAGAGCAAGGACGAGGTGTGGTTCTGCTTACAGCTCATGTGGGCAATTGGGAATGGCTGGGAGCTTCTTTGGCAATGGATGGTTTTCCACTGGCGGCTGTGATTAAGCGTCAGCCCAATGACCAGCATACTAGAATCCTAAATGAATACCGCGAAATGGCGGGGATTGAAATTTTTGCCCGAGGTACTACCGAATTAGTCAGTGCGGCAAGGGCTCTGAAAAAAGGTAAAATTCTTGGATTTTTAGCGGATCAGGATGCAGGCACTACGGGCTTATTCATTGAATTTCTAGGTAAAATGTCTTCTACTCCAATCGGACCGACAGTGTTTGCCAAAAAATTTAAGGCTCCTGTTGTACCGGTTTTTATGGTTCGTAAACCCGAAGGCGGGCATCGAATTATCATTCATGAACCTTTTTATTATGAAGATACAGGTAATGAAGTAGAAGATAACTATAAAATTACAGTTAAGATGACGCATATTATTGAAAACACCATTCGAGAATATCCCGATGAATGGCTATGGTTTCAAAAACGCTGGAATACAGCTTATTCTGAAGATAATGTGAAGTATGAGCAAAGTATATCCCCGGAAAGGATAGGTAAACAGGCATGAAAAAGAAAGCAGGAATGATTCTTGCCTGTATTATAATACTAGTAAGTGGTTTGTATTACTTTTTAAAAGATGAACCCCTTACCCAAACTCCTCCGGAAGAGCCAAAGGATCAACAAACCTCGAAACTCGCTTATGTGGGAAATTCGATTGTGGAACAAAAGGATGGAAAACCCCTGTGGGAATTAAAGGCTGAGTTCATTGAAATTGATGTGGATACAAAGAATGTACTACTAAAAAATCTGGTAGGAACCTTTTATCAGGAAAAAGGTGGTAAAATTGAAATCACAGCCCCAAAGGCATTTGTGGACAGCAAAACAAAAGACATTACCATGTCTGTAAAAGTGCAGGCTACAGCAAGTGACGGCACAACTTTTACAGCCAATGAGGCTCGTTGGTCGAGTACGGACCAAAAAGTATATGGTTCTGGCAATGTCATTTTTACTAAAGATGATACGGTGCTTACAGGGGATAAAATAGAGAGTGATTCCAATATGGAGAAAATAAAAGTATTTGGCAATGCTAAGGTCGTAAAAGGAGGAGTGTCCAAATGAAGTCTAAAATAGTGAATATAACTCTTGGGTTAGTACTCTCCCTTAGCGTAATTTCCTATAGTTATGCGGATTCTAATAAACCAGTAGAACTGGCGGCAGATACCATTGAATATGATTCAGTAAAAGGTATTATGACAGCCCAGGGCAATGTCCGCATCGTGCAGGAGAATGCTGTCATGACGGGCACTAATGCAGAATATAACAGCAAAACAAAAGAAGCTCATATATATGGTGGTGTCCAGGTTGTACAAGAAGATGCCACATTGTTAGCTGAAGAAGTGAATTCCTATGATAATAATCACATCGTTGCCATCGGTAACCCGATATTAACCAAAGGGAACAGTCGATTGGACGGTCCTCAAATTGATTATTATTCAGACAGGCAGTATGCCGTCGTTAACGGCTGGGCACGCTTAGAAACAGAAGACAGCACCCTGACAGCCAACCAAATCGAATCCTTCTTTAGTGAAGATCGTGCCGTGGCTCAGGGAGATGTGCATATTGTTAGTGATGCACGTAAGCTAGATGCCGTAGCAGATCATGCCGTATATTATGGCAGTAAAGATCAGCAGGGGAAAACCGTCTTAACCGGTAATGCCAGAGCAGTACAAGAGGGGAATGTACTAACCGGAAACACTTTAACTCTATACATGGACAATAAAGTCATAGATGTCCAAGGCCGCAGCAAGTTAGTTATAACTCCGCAGTAAAACACTATGGGTAGTGTCCGTTTCTCTTTTTGAACCACAAAGGCACAATGCCGCTGATGCGGCACACTATGGAGAGTCCCAAACAATAATTTATTAATAAAAACCCCTTTGTGTCCTTTGCGTCTTTGTGGTTCAAAATAATTAATTTATCTTTTCTCTGCGTTCTCTGTGTCTCTGCGGTTCAAACTCTCAAGAAATATCTCAGCTTTAGAGCAAGGAGTTTTCATATGTATATTGAAACATTTAACTTAGTAAAAACCTATAAAGATCGTAATGTGGTAGATGGTGTCAGTCTTAGAGTCAATCAGGGCGAGGTTGTTGGTTTATTGGGACCAAATGGTGCTGGTAAAACCACTACATTTTATATGATTGTTGGTCTAGAACGCCCCAATGATGGGATGATTGTCATTAATGATCAAGATGTAACTGATATGCCCATGTACCGTCGTTCGAACTTTGGTGTAGGATATCTCCCTCAAGAAGCATCTGTATTTCGAAAACTTACAGTAGAAGATAATATTATGGCAATACTAGAAACGACTAAACTTACTGCTTCTGAGCGTAAGGAAAAGGCAGAAAGTTTGCTAGATGAATTTAATATCAATCATGTTGCAAAACGAAAGGGTTCCCAGCTGTCTGGAGGGGAGCGTCGCCGTGTAGAGATTGCTCGCTGCTTGACTACGGATCCAGCCTTCATCTTACTCGATGAGCCTTTTGCTGGGGTTGACCCCATCGCTGTAGCCGATATCCAGCAGATTATCGGATATTTAAAACAACGAGGAATTGGTGTGCTTATTACGGATCACAATGTGCGGGAAACATTAAGCATTGTCGATCGTGCATATATTTTAAACGAGGGACAGATTTTGATTCACGGTGATGCCATAACCATTGCAAATAGTGAAATTGCTAGGAAATTCTACCTTGGAGAGAATTTCAGCTTAAAATAGTAGGGAGAATTGTATGCGTATACTTGATAAATATATAGTCAAAGAACTACTAGGTCCTTTTATATTTGGTATTGCTTCCTTTTCCAGTGTTTTTATTGGCACAAGTACTTTGATGAGAATTGCCCAATATGTAACTCAATACGGAGCATCCTTGAATTCGGTAGTCAAATTATTCATTTACAGCCTGCCAGCGATTGTTGTTTTAACTTTCCCCATGTCGATGCTGCTGGCAGCATTGCTAGCTTTTGGCCGACTATCCGGTTCTAGTGAAATCACCGCGATGCGTTCCGGGGGCATTAGCTTTTATCGTTTATCTGCTCCAGTGTTTGTTATTGCTTTTTTCGTCAGTATTTTTGCTGTCTTCTTCTCTGAAATGGTAGTTCCTCAATCCAATTCAGCATATAATTATGTAGTGCGCTATGAAATTCAAAAAAATACGGCACCCAAGTCCCAGGAACATATTATCATTAAAGATGTCAAAGGCGATATATTAGAAAGACTAACTTACGCTCGTAAATTTGAAGAAGAGACCAATACCATGTATGCGGTATCGATGCAGGAATTTGATAATGGCACTTTAGTACGGGTAGAAAATGCAGAAAAAGCTGTGTGGCAGGATAATCGTTGGACCATGATCAATGGGGTCATTCATGATTTGACAGCGGAGGGTAACCTTGAGCGTACCATGCACTTTGAACAGCAGATTATGCCAATGGCAAAAGCGCCAACTGCCATTTCTCGGGAACAGAAAAAACCAGATGAAATGACAATTAAAGAATTAAAGCAGCATATTAAAATATTAGACAGAGAGTATGTCAACGCCAAAAAATATGAGATGGAATTGCAGCAGCGATTAGCGATTCCCGTAGCCAGTTTTGTTTTTGCATTGATTGGCACCCCATTAGGGTTACAGCCCAACCGCTCTAGTTCCTCCATAGGTCTTGGAATTAGTATTATTATCATCTTTGTATATTATGCGATTATGACAGTTTTCACAGCATTGGGACAAGGCGGTGCCCTTCCTGTGGTTCTCGCTGCTTGGATACCCAATATCATCGGCATCATCGCAGGTGCCCTCCTAGTACGCAAAGCCTCACGGTGAGGATTTAACGAACCGCAGAGACGCAGAGAACACAGAGAAAAGATGTGAGGGATAATATAATCCCCTCTTGAGAGGGGTGGCACGTAGTGACGGGGTGTGTTCCTGAAATTTTCTAACCCAATATCCCTCAGCGCTCTCTGCGCCTCTGTGGTTCAAAACCCCTTCGTGCTCTTCGCCCTTCTTGGCACTTCGCATCTTCGCGTTTCAAAACATTTTTTTCAGTAGATATAGAAAGGAGGTACACACATCATGTATGGTTTTACACTCATTGCCGTTTTAGCCATTACAGGCGGAGCGATTGCCTATATTGGTGATAAATTGGGTACAAAAGTTGGCAAGAAGAAATTGAGTATTTTTGGTCTGCGCCCCAAGCATACCTCTATTATCGTTACCATTATTACCGGCATTCTGATTACTGGGTCTACCATTGGTGTATTATCATTAGTATCTAAGGATGTGCGTACCGCTCTTTTTGGTATGGAAGCCTTAGCACAAAAGCTGTCTACTTTATCCCAGGAAGTAGCCAGTAAAAATGTTGAATTGGATACCAGTCGTGTTGCCCTTGAATCTAAGAATGCAGAATACGCCGCCCTGACTCTGAAAGTAAAAGATACGGCAGAGCGTTTGCGGGCCATTAGCAGTGAACTAACAGCGGTAATGCTAGAGCGTGACCGCACTGCTTTAGAATTAGAGCAAGCAAAAGGAGATTTAGAAACTTCTAAGCAAGCTTTAACGAGCTTGCAGGAGACTAAAAATCAGTTGGATCTGCGTGTCCAATCACTGAATCAATCTAAGGATACCTTAGAAAAAGACGTGGATCGCTTAAATCAATTAACAACCAAGCTAGGAGAAGGCATCCAGGTTGTTCGGGAAGGCTCTATTATCTATCGTGCAGGTGAAATTCTATCTACCTTTACCCTTCCCGGTGGTAAAAGTAAAGAGGATACAGAGCTAGCATTAAAAGAAGCCATTTATACAACGAACCAAGGTATTATTGAGAAATTGGGGATTGAAAATAAAAACCTGGGAGTCTTGTGGATTGCCCAGGAAGATTTTGATAAGATTGTTGCCACCTTAGTGAATCATCCAGAGGATGTGATTGTCCGTATCTCAGCAGGGGGCAACACGGTATATGGTGAGCCTGTTGTTGGTCATATTGGGATTTTCCCAAATCGACTGATTTATGCCCAGAATGAGAATATTTACATGTCTATTATAGAAGGCGGCTCTAAAGCGAAGCATCCAGAAGAAAGTGTCATGGCTTTTTTACAGAAGGTGAATGCTTCAGCGGTAGAAAAGGGAATATTACCAGATCCAATTCAGGGAACAGTAGGCGCGATTAATGGTGCAGATTTTTATGATGCGGTCAATAAAGTAAAACGGTATAGTGGTAAGGTTACGATTACGGCTACGGCCAAAAATGATATATATACGGCTGGACCTTTAAAAATCGAGTTGCATATTCAAGAGGTCTCTAAGTAGAGTTAAAGCCATTTAACAGAAAGTACCAGAGGGGAATCCTGCTTTTAAAGCAGGATTCTTTTTTCTTTTGGCGAAATAGATAGTTATAAAGTTTATGTAAACAATATATATTTTTTTAACATTCAATGACTAAATAGTCATGCGTTGTAGAGAAAGGAAATTACCAATATTTACACATGGGTATTAAGCAGGAATAAAAAAAGATATATAGAATTATGTAAACTAGAACCTGTAAAAAGCGACAGGGGCATGAAAGGGATAGATGATGCAAGGATGAACGTTCTAATGAGGAAACGTGGAAACTCATGAAACACTCCTTGATTCAATAGCTCTTATCATGTTGGTGATAGCACCCGCGAAAAAACAACATTTTAAGGGGGATCTTTCCAAATGAACAAGAAACTTTTAAAAGTAGCAGTGACTACTGCACTGGCTGCCAGCATGGCAGTACCAGCATTCGCAAACCCATTTTCCGATGTACCTGCAAAACACTGGTCATACGATGCAGTAAACAAATTGGCTCAAGCTGGTGTGGTTGAAGGTTATGGCGATGGCACTTTCAGAGGCGACAAAACCGTTACTCGTTATGAAATGGCACAAATCGTAGCAAATGCTATGACTAAATCCTTGAATGCAGACCAAAAAGCAACTGTAGATCAATTGTCCAAAGAATTTGCTACTGAATTAAACACATTGGGTGTAAAAGTAGAAGGAATGCAAGATCAAATTGACAAAATGGTAAAAATTTCTGGTGATGCTCGTGTACGTTATACAAATGTAGAAGATGAAGGCGACAAAACAGATCTTCGTACTCGTGTTTCCTTTGATGGTAACATCAATGAAGACGTTAAGTACAACGCTCGCTTAAGTGGAACTTTCCAACCTAACGAAAACAACCAAACAGTTGGAATTAAATTAGACACTGCTAACGTATCTTTCAATGCTCTTGGTGCTGATGCTACTGTAGGTCGTCAAGATGTTCTTTTAGGATCAGGTATTATGTTTGATGACAAATTGACTGGTCTTGGATTGCAAGCTGGTGGTTTGAAATTGTATGCAGGTAATAATACTGGTACTAATGATGCAGATTCAGAACGCATGTATGCTGCTGAATACGGTGTTAATATTTTTGGTGCAAAAATAACTGCTGATTACCTAAAAAATGGCGATAACAAAGCATATGGAATTAATGGTTCAGCTCCAATTACAAGCGGCGTAACTGCTCTTGCAGACTATGTTAAAAACGATTCCAATGACGCTGACGCTACTGCTTTTGGTGTGAAACTTAACAAACTTGGATTGACTGTACTTCACAGAGATGCAGATGCCGGTGTTTACAACGCTTACTCTAGTGCAGATGTAATTGCTCTTCCTACTGATCAAGCAATTAAAGGTATGGAATATCAATTCGATAAATCTCTTACTAAGAACGCTGACTTAAAAGTTAAATACCAAGATTTCGATAACATGAATGCACGTACTTCTGCAGCTGTTAACGTAAAATTCTAAAACTACTCTTTACAAAAGCACCCTCCGGGGTGCTTTTGCTTGTCTTATGATATCCCTTTGTGTCCTTTGCGCCTTTGTGGTTCCTTTATTTTATATGTTTTAAAGGACGCGTAACGTTTTTCTAATAAAAATTAATTTCAAAATTAGCAGGATAATTCAATTAAACATAGAATGATTATCAATATCAAATAAAATACCTAGTAAAGTATTAGTTTGAGAAGACTGATTTACTACATGTATTGTAGTAAATGCACAAGAGTGAGCATTTTTCTAAAAAGTGTGGAGTTGAGGAAACTTGGAAACTCAAGATCAGCTTTTTAGATTTCACTCAGGGAAAAAATTAACCTTAAGGAGAAATCGAACATGAACAAGAAAATGGTAGCAACTCTTGCAGCTGCAATGGTACTTGGCATAGCCGGTACATCATTCGCTGCAACCAATCCTTTCACAGACGTCCCTGCAAAACACTGGTCCTATGATGCGGTAACAAAACTAGCTAAAGCTGGTATTGTTGACGGTTATGGCGATGGCACTTTCAGAGGGGACAAAACCATCAGCCGTTATGAAATGGCTCAAATCGTTGCAAAAGCACTAGCTCATTCTGACAGAGCAACTGCCCAGCAAAAAGCTTCTATCGACAAATTATCCGTAGAATTTGCGGAAGAATTAGAAGGACTTAATGTTCGGGTAACGAAATTGGAGAAAAATTCTTCGACCATTAAAGTGAGCGGAGAAGCTCGTCTAAAATTTGAAGATACGGATAAAACGGATAGTGGGTTTAACTTACGGTCTCGCATAAACCTTGATGGTGCGATTAATGATGAATGGTCCTACTATGGCCGCCTACAAGCTGAGAATAACTTAAAAGGTGAAGGCGATACGAAAGTCACAATGGATAACGCTTTCGTTAAAGGACCAATTTTAGGAACGACCGCTACGATTGGACGCTTTGATTACTTCCTGAATAATGGCTTAATGATTGATAGTACACTGAATGGTGTCAATGTTGAAGTTGGTAATGTAGTAAAAGCAAATCTATTCTATGGTAAAGATAATAATAATGATGTGTTTGGTCTTGAAGACGATGTACACTTAACGGTAGCTGGTGTAGGCTTGGATTATGCAGCTTCTAAAGCAACTAGTCTGAATGGCGGTTATTATCAATTCGAAAATAAAGATGATTCCAGCTATTTTGATACTGATGGAGATAAACGTAAAATCTGGGAAGCTGGCTTTAAAACTCAATTAACAAATAACTTCTCATTAACTGGTTCATATGGTAAGTCTGATGCAAATACAGGCGATACCGCTTATTATGGGGAAATTGGTTATAAAGGTGCTGATCAAGCTGAAGTTGGTTCCTATGGCGCATGGGTGAACTACCGCCACTTAGAAGCCAATGCCGCTCCTTATACTACTTTCGATGGTCCTTATGCATTTGATTCCCAAGCTGACGGCGGCAAAGGGTACGAGATCGGATTGAGCTATACTCCGATTTTGAATACCGTTCTTACCGTTAAATATGCTGATTTGAAAGCAACAACCGATGGTAGTTCTTCCGATAAGACAAAATACTACCTAGCACAAGCAGAGTTCTTTTTCTAAAACATCATCCCAGAAACCGTTGGCTTTATGCCAGCGGTTTTTTTATATGTAAGTTGTATAATCATATAATCGTTTTTGATCGTTTACCGATGAATACAAATACAATTCAAATGGTATTTTATTATGATATAAAAATGTACTTTAAATCAATATTCGACGAGATTATTTAAAAGTTTTAAAAATTTTAGGGATGCTGCAATAAGATATAGATGGTAAGAGATGGAGCAAATAATGATCTTTATAAGTTAAAACAAAAGAAGGAGAATTCTTTATGCGAATTGTTATATTATGCATCGTTGTTATTATACTGATGATACCAGTTTGTAGTGCAGAAAATACAGTGCATCAAGTTGAGGACTCTATGGCGATGGATAAATGGGCTCATTTAGGTTTGGGGTACATCATGAATGATCAGTTAAAGAAGCAAACGAAATTAACAGCTGTTGAGCGATTTTTAGCAGTATGGACAGTCGCATATGCTAAAGAAAAATGGGCAGATTCAAAATTTGATCGGAACGACATGATCGCCACTATGGCAGGCGGTTTAGTTTATGAAGCTAAATTCTAATTGGCATAAATCAATTCCCGCAGTAAATTGTTCTGTAGTCATCCAACCTTTGATTAGGTGGATGACTTTTTTTGTACAGGTGCCACACTCAATAAGTATATAAAGTAGAAGCTTGTAATCACTAGAGTTATATAACTATGTCGTCAAATCGAAAAATGCAAAAAGCTTCAAAGGAATCTAACAAAAGAAATAGAACAGTAACCTTATTATAGAAAATTCCTTCTAGAGGGGTGACTGACTATAATAGATATTCCCCTCTAGAGAGGGGTGCCTGAAAGGCGGGGTGTGTCGTGACCACTAACCAAACCATTATCAGCATCGACCCAGGACGAGAAAAATGCGGTATTGCTGCAGTCCATCAAGAAAAGGGTGTACTGCAGAAGAATATCATACCAACCCAAGACTTACCTTCTATTATTAAAGAGTGGCTTAGCACGTACCATACGAAAACTGTGATTATGGGAAATGGCACTTCAAGCAAAGATGCCAAAAATCTATTAGAAAAAATCCTGATAAATGGACAATTCCTTGAAGTGACTTTAGTAGATGAATACCGAACGACCGACGATGGCCGCCGCCGCTACTGGCAGGAAAATCCCCCTCAGGGCTTTTGGCGTCTGATACCTGTGACTATGCAAACACCGCCTCAGCCAGTTGATGACTATGTTGCTGTAATACTGGCAGAACGTTATCTGGGAAAAGTTAACAAATAGTTAACAAAAAGTTAACAAATTTTTTGTATAAATATACAAAATGTAAGAAGGAAAATAATATATTATGGAGAATATACTAGAAAGTGAGGTAAGATCTGACAGCATTAAGATACTAATAAGGAGAGATTGAGGAAACATGGACACTCAATTAGGAACCCTTCTTAGGCTTATCATGGTAAGATCACCGAACAAAAATAAAAAAACCTAAGGAGAGATTCTAACATGAAAAAGAAATTAGTAGCTTCCTTGGCAGCTGCAATGGTACTTGGCGTAGCTGGTACATCATTCGCTGCATCCAACCCTTTCGTAGACGTTCCTGCAAAACATTGGTCCTATGACGCGGTAACCAAACTAGCTAGCGCTGGTATCGTTGACGGTTATGGCGATGGCACTTTCAAAGGTGACAAAACCATCAGCCGTTATGAAATGGCTCAAATCGTCGCAAAAGCAATGGCTCATTCTGACAAAGCAACTGCTGAGCAAAAAGCTTCTATCGACAAATTGTCCGTAGAATTTGCTGACGAATTAGAAGGCTTGAATGTTCGTGTAACGAAATTGGAAAAAAATTCTTCCACTATCAAAGTAACTGGTGAAGCTCGTTTGAGATATGAAGATTATAGTGATGATACTGGAGCAACATGGAAATTACGTAATCGAATACACCTCAATGGTAATATCAACGATCAATGGAGTTATTATGGTCGCTTACAGGCTGAAAATAATTTAAAAGGTGACACTGATACCAGTGTGACTATGCATAATGCATATGTAAAAGGGAATATCGCAGGCACTACTACTACTATCGGACGCTTTGACTATTTCTTGAATCATGGTATGCTGATTGATAGTCAATTAAACGGTGCGAATGTAGCATTTGGTAATGTAGTAAAAGCAAATGTATTCTATGGTAAAGACAATAGCAATAAACTTTTTGGTAATAAAGCTAGTGATAATGGCTATTTAACTGTAGCTGGTGTGGGCTTAAACTATGCAGCATCGAAAGCTACTAGTCTTAATGGTGGTTATTATCAATATGAAAGTAAAGATAATGCAAACTATTTTGGTGATGGGGATAAACGTAAAATCTGGGAAGCTGGATTCAAAACCCAATTTGCAACTAATTTCAATCTATTAGGTTCATATGCAAAATCAGATGCTGATGCTGAAGATACAGCATACTTTGCTCAAATTGGCTATAAGGGTGCTAACAAAAGTAAAGTTGGATCTTATGGCGCATGGGTTCAATACCGTAATATTGAAGGTACTGTAGCGCCTGCTACTACGTTTAATGGCGTATTCACTAAAGAACATGGCCAAGCTAATGGTGGTAAAGGCTTTGAAGTAGGGTTTAACTATACTCCTGTATTAAATACTGTACTTCGTGTGAAATATGCTAAAATTGAACCAACTGCTATTTCTTCTGAAAAGGTTGATTTCTACCAAGCACAAGCTGAATTCTTTTTCTAAGAAAAGTTAAAAAAGAGATCGCTGCCATCTAGCAGCGATCTCTTTTTTATTAAAAATAGATGCCTTTAATGCTATATATGTTCCTGGCATCTCAGAGCGCGGTTAGTGAAAATTATCCTAAATAATTGAAATTTCACTTGACTTATTAGTCAAGTCGATGTATTATTGAGATTGTAAAGATTTTGTTAAAATTTTCATCAATAGTTAATAAATTCTTAATAAATAGTAATAAAATATCAACGAAATAATTACATACTTATTTATAGAGATTCTGTTTTTTTATGGTCTTTCACTGCTTAGAAAATTCTAGCAGTAGTGAATAGATATGAACAATAAACCTGGCAAGGATAACCTTGAGGGAACATGGATACTCAGAGATGTCCTTTCTTAGGTGGAGTTCATAGTAAGACAAAAAATAAAACCTAAGGAGAGATTTTAACATGAAAAAGAAATTAGTAGCTTCCTTGGCAGCTGCAATGGTACTTGGCGTAGCTGGTACATCATTCGCTGCAACAAATCCTTTCACAGACGTTCCTGCAAAACATTGGTCCTATGATGCAGTAACAAAATTAGCTAACGCAGGTATTGTTGACGGTTATGGCGATGGCACTTTCAAAGGTGACAAAACCATCAGCCGTTATGAAATGGCACAGATCGTTGCAAAAGCAATGGCTCATTCCGACAAAGCAACTGCTGAGCAAAAAGCTTCTATTGACAAATTGTCCGTAGAATTTGCTGAAGAATTAGAAGGCTTAAATGTTCGCGTAACAAAATTGGAAAAGAATTCTTCCACTATTAAAGTAACTGGTGAAGCTCGTTTGAGATATGAAGATTATTCCAATAAATATGCAAATCATGATAGCTCTTATAAACTCCGTACTCGTATCAATCTTGATGGAACTATCAATGACAACTGGTCATACTATGGTCGTTTGCAAGCTGAGAACAATTTAAAAGGTGAAGGCGATACAGATGTAACTATGGATAATGCCTATGTAAAAGGGAATATCGCAGGCACTACTGCTACAATCGGTCGCTTTGATTACTTCTTGAACAATGGTATGATGATTGATAGTACATTAAATGGTGTAAATTTTGAATTCGGTAATGTATTAAAAGCAAATGCATTCTATGGTAAAGATAATAATAGAGATGTTTGGGGTAATGATAAGGAAGTAATGGATGATTACCTAGAAGTAACTGGCTTAGGTTTGAGTTATGCAGCTTCAAAAGCTACTACCTTGAATGGCGGTTATTATCAGTTTAAAGACAAAAATGACTCAGGCTATTTAACGAATGCTACTAGTGATGATACCTTGAAAGTTTGGGAAGCTGGTTTTAAAACACAATTCACTCCTAACTGGAGCTTAAGTGGTTCCTATGGTGAATCTGATGCAGACACTGAAGATACAGCCTACTATGCTGAAATCGGCTACAAAGGCGCTGACAAAAAGAAAGTTGGTTCTTATGGTGCGTGGGTTAACTATCGTAATTTAGAAGCTAATGCAGCTCCTAAAACTACCATTGATGGAGCATATACTTCTCTTGGTCAAATGGGTTATGGTGCTAAAGGTTATGAAGTTGGATTTAACTATACGCCAGTATTAAACACTGTTCTTCGTGTAAAATATGCTAACCTAAAACCAGCTACCGATAATACCTATACTGATAAACAAGATTTCTACCAAGCACAAGTTGAGTTTTTCTTCTAAGAATCGCTCAAAAACAGAAGCCGCTAACAAATTGTTAGCGGCTTTTTTACTTTTTTATTTCCCTCTAGAGAGGGGGGGGGGTTGAAAGACGGGGTGTGTTAAGAATGCTAGGCAGAAACCAGGCTGTTGCAGAATTTGGAGGCAACGTTAATTTATGAAAACAGAAAATATAGTAAATTCAGAAAATTAGCTTGATCTATTGATAATGATTGTGTTAATATTAGAAATGTAAATTACTTGTAAAAATTTCTTTAATCGTTAATAAAATCTTAAGAATATAAAGCAATTGAGTAATTTCTAATTACATAGAATATAGTAGTTTGTGTAAGTCTTATTTTGGTGGTCTTTCACTGCTTAAAAACACTCAGAAGTAAAAGCATTTCTTTTGCTAAATGGATGATTCTAGCAGTAGTGAATAGATATGAACAGTAAACCTGACAAGGATAAACTTGAGGAAACATGGAAACTCAGAGATATCCTTTCTTAGGTGGAGTTCATGGAAAAAACAAAAAAATAAAACCTAAGGAGAGATTCTAACATGAAAAAGAAATTAGTAGCTTCCTTGGCAGCTGCAATGGTACTTAGCGTAGCTGGTACATCATTCGCTGCAACGAATCCTTTCACAGACGTCCCTGCAAAACATTGGTCCTATGATGCGGTAACAAAACTAGCTAATGCTGGTATCGTTGACGGTTATGGCGATGGCACTTTCAGAGGTGACAAGACGATCAGTCGTTATGAAATGGCCCAAATCGTAGCAAAAGCAATGGCTCATTCCGATAAAGCAACTGCTGAGCAAAAAGCTTCTATTGACAAATTGTCTGTAGAATTCGCTGAAGAATTAGAAGGATTAAATGTTCGTGTAACGAAATTGGAAAAAAACTCTTCCACGATTAAAGTAACAGGTGAAGCTCGCTTAAGATATGAAAATTATGATGCTGATGTTCATAATTCTAACTCTTTAGGCTTACGTACTCGTGTACATCTTAATGGTCAGATCAATGATGAATGGTCATACTATGGTCGTTTGCAATCAGTTAATAGCTTACGTGGTGGTGATGATGGCAAAGTTACTATGGATAATGCCTATGTAAAAGGACAATTATTAGGTACAACTGCTACTATCGGTCGTTTTGATTATTTCTTAAATACTGGTTTGATGATAGATAGTACATTAAACGGTGTAAATTTTGAATTTGGTAACAAGTTAAAAGCTAACCTTTTTTATGGTAAAGAAAATAATACAGATGTCTGGGGTAATGTTCCTGATGTTACTAACTGGAATTCGCATTTAGAGGTTACTGGTCTAGGCTTGAATTATGCAACTTCAAAGTCTACAAACTTGAATGGGGGATACTATCAGTTCAAAGATAACGATGATCCACTTGGACCATTTGGTGATGATAAAATTAAAGTTTGGGAAGCTGGCTTTACTACAAAATTTGCACCTAATTGGTCTTTAAGTGGTTCTTATGGTAAGTCTGATGTGGACGTTGAGAATAAAGCCTATTATGCTGAGTTTGCTTATAAAGGTGCAGATAAAAAGAAAGTTGGTTCCTATGGTGCATGGGTAAATTATCGTCATTTAGAGGCTTATGCAGCACCTAAAACGACTTTTGATGGAGCATATACTGCTTATGGTCAGAATGGCTATGACTTAGCTAGTCTTGCTGCAAGTGATAATGGTTATGGTGCTAAAGGGTATGAAGTAGGATTCAACTATACTCCAGTATTAAATACTGTACTTCGTGTTAAATATGCTGATTTAAAGCCTGCTTCAGATGGTGCTCCTACTGACAAAACAAAATTCGTTCAAGCACAAGTTGAGTTCTTCTTCTAAGAATTGCTCTAATCAAAAGCTGCTAACATTTGTTAGCGGCTTTTCTTTTAATCCCCTCTAGAGAGGGGTGCCTGAAAGGCGGGGTGTGTTCAGCAGAGTATCTTTCAACGCTTCCTATCATTTCCAGCAGGAAATGATCATTAATATATCGAAGATATAAATTCAAAGAGTAAACACATATCCAAATCATCTTGAAAGGTGGAAAAATTATGAAGAAAAAGTTTATCATTGGCCTATTGGCTTTTTGTATGTTATCTGTAGCTGTTGTGCCAGTTACGCAAGCTGCTATTTTTGGCGACCTTTTAAAGGTTGGCGGGATTTCCATTCTGATTGATAAATTTGCGGGTCAGTTGAATGGTTTTATCAATACCTTGACCTTTAAACATGGTGCCGGTTCTGAATTTGCTACCAAGGTTGTACCAATCTTGACCTTTGGCAGTGGTGGTTACATAGGGGCAGCTCAGGTCATTGGCACACAGGATCTGATAGACAGAACCCAAGCCGTTGTGCAAATTGAAGGAAACTTTAACGGCAAACAATTTCGTGTAAAAGCCCTAGTCCCAATTGACAGTAAAAACCCTGTAAACTTCTCCCGTGTCAACGGCGTAGGCGTATCAGCCATCATCGATGTGAAAATTTAAAGATAATCAAGTCCTTGAACCACAAAGACGCAATACTGCTATGCAGTACACAAAGGAACGTAAAACCCCTTTGTGACCTTTGCGCCTTTGCGGTTCAATTTTTTTAATCATTTCTCAGTGTCCTCTGTACCTCCGTGGTTAACACATTCTTTTGTTTTTTAAAATCCAGCAGGAAATTTCTCCAGTTATCGCGAATGAACTTTATAGATAGACAATATAAAACCAAAGGGGGATATACAGTACATGTTGCGTAAATTTATAAGTTTAACAATACTTACATTATTTATATGTTCGAATATGGGGTTCGCTTTTGCCAACAATGTTGGGGAGAAAACAGTCCTAAACAAAGTAATAGCAGTTGAAACGTTCTTTTATGGTACAGAAATGACAGGAGCTTTGGTGGATCGTGTTAGCGCATTAGAGAAGGATATATACGGTAAAGAAAGTAAAGATCCATTGCTAACGCAAGCAGATAAGCTGTATTCCTCGACTTTTGATAATTTTATCGATCAACCCTCCTTTCTCATTAAATTAAATGCCATCGAATGGTCCCTTACTCACGTTGTGACGGTGCAGCCTGCTAAAAATCGAATTGAAAATTTAGAACATATCTTAACAGGAAATAGTACAACAGGATCACTCAATGATCGTCTTTCTAAATTGTTGAAACTCGCTTATACAAATGGTGAAGTAGCCATTAACAATGTAACCTTGAATAAAGATAGTTTGTTAAAAATTAAATTAGTTACACCTTTGAGTACAAGTACGAATCGTCAAGGAGATTCAGTTCTATTCGAAGCAGCAGATGATATCTATGTAGATGGACACTTGGTGATTCCAAAGGGATCTCAGGGACAAGGGATTGTCAAAAAAGTGAAAGGTGCGAAGAACTTTGGTCGCAATGCAGAATTAGAAGTAAGCTTTGATACGATAGAAACCATTGATGGCACCAGAATCAATACCTTATTAGGGGATAAATCCAAAGAAGAAAATAAATCCTTAGTTACAGCAGCTGGGGCATCCCTAGCAGGCATGGTTATCTTAGGACCTGTTGGCATTGTCGGTGGTGCTTTTGTACATGGTAAGGAAGTAAATATTCCTGCCGGTGTTGAAATGTACATTCAAATCAAAGAGGATACCAATGTTTATGGGATACAATAAAGAAGAATAGGTTTATTTTTACAAAAGCCGTCATAAGACGGCTTTTTCTACATATTGCCGTATGGAGTTATACAGGAAAAGTGGTATAATAATAGAATAAAATTAGATTAACCCTATCTATCTTTCCTCTGTGTCTCTAATAGAGATGTTCAGTATTTGTAACCCCCTTTGTGTCCTTTGCGTCTTTGTGGTTCGATTCTTTTTGCATGTTTTATAGACCGCGAAGCATTTTCTTATAGCCCTTTAGATGGGCATAATAGTAATAGGTAAATATTTTTCGATAGGAGAAAGTAATGCAAATAAAGAAATTTATGGTTTGTGCATCCGTGCTAATGTTAGTTTCGAGTGCTTCTATGGCAGGACAAGCTGCTGATAAAGAAAATAATGAAATAGCTAAATCGAAGACAGATTCTCAAGAAAATATTGCAGCGAAAGAGGAGAAGAAAGCTCCGATTGTAATTGAAGCTGAGAAGTTGTCATTCAGTGAAGAAACAGGTGATGTATTTGCTGAAGGCAATGTAGTAGTCAAACAAAATACAGACGTTATTTCCACAGATTTCATGCGTGGTAATAATAAAACAACTGAAGTATGGATTGACGGCAAAGCAACCTTGCAGCAGCCTGGTACAGAGCTGGTCGGCACAGGTACCCATTACAATTATACTACTCGTATAGGAAATATGAATAATGTAAAAGGTCTAGTAGGTAAGGAACATATTTCGAGTAATAACCTAGAATTTTACCCTGAAAAATATATTGCCCATGATTCCACAGCAACGAAATGTCCAGCCATTGTGCCTGATTATCATATGAGTGCAGATCGAATCGAAATCTGGCCTGGGGAAAAAATGGTTGCATATAATGCTAAATTTTGGATTAAGAATGTGGTTATTTACTCTATGCCAAAATACCAGACCTCTTTGAAGAAGGGGGAATCCAAAAGTGCCTTTCCAAGTATTGGTTACCATTCTGGAGACGGTTTAACGATTTCACAGCATTTAGAATATCCAATTGAGGACAGACTATCAGCTTTTGCTGACCTAGATTATTATTCTCAGCATGGCCTTAAACCTTCTTTTGGTTTAACTAGTAAACAAAAAGGTTACAGTCTAAAATTGTACCAAAGCAATGAAGAGAATGGTGATGATGAATGGATTAAGAAAGAAGCTGAGCTTCTCTTTACGCTAGATCCAATAAAAATGGGTAAGGTGACTGGCTACTTTACCGCTAGCAATGGCAAGTGGAAAGAGGGAAATATCTCCGGCTGGCGGCAGGATTATAATTTGTATTTTAAGCGTAATACGATCCAGCTAAGCAAAAAGCTTACCTTAGATGTAGGGGCAGGTTATGAGAGAAGATATTACGGCTATGATAATTCCTCCAATAATATATGGAGATTTAATACGAAGCTAACAGCAAGACCAAACGATAGACTGGAAACCTGGGTAGGATATGCTTACAATGATCAATCAGGTACTTCTGTCTATGAATATGATAAAATTGACAGCGATCGAGAGTTAAAAACTGGGTTTATGTATAAAGTCGATAAAATGAATTCTGTGGGTGTCAAAATAGATTATGAAATTGACGCTGGAAAATTAAAAGATTTAGATTATACCTGGCGCCGCAATTTACATTGCTGGGAAGCTGATATCACCTATCGTGAGAAACGCAGCCAAGTAAATGTAAAACTATCAACCATTGCATGGTAAGGGAATAAAGGGGTTTATTTGTTTTGGAAAAATCATTATTAACCATTATTCAAAGAATAGAACAACGCAATATTATGGTAATTGGCGATATAGTAGCTGATGTATATCTAGAAGGGAAAATATCCCGTATCTCCCGGGAAGCACCTGTATTGATATTAGAACACTCAGAAGAACGAGTTGTTCCAGGAGGTGCTGCTAATGTTGTACACAATACAGCTACATTAAGTGGCAACGTATATGCAGTAGGGGTTGTGGGGCAGGATTATGCAGGACAGGAATTAGCCCGGATTCTAGCAACTAAAAATGCTCATACCAACGGCTTGTTAGTTGACAATGGCAGGCCTACAATTACTAAAACAAGAGTTATGGCGGGCGGACAGGCGACTGTTCGTCAGCAGATTGTACGTATTGATAAGGAAAAGAAAGAAGCGTTGGGTCATGAAATTGAGCAATCCATCAAGGCGTACATCACGGCTCATATATCGAACATGCATGGCGTAGTGATTAGCGACTATGGCAGTCATACCGTCACACCAGATATAATGCGTTATGTTATACAGACTTGTGGAGATAAGAATATTCCTTGTATTGTCGATTCGAGGTATAATATAATGGAATATAGTGGAATTGAAGTTGTTAAACAAAATGAATCAGAAGCAGCAGCAGCAGTAGGTTATGATATTATAGATCAGGCTACGCTACTGTCGGCTGGTAAGACAATCCTAGAAAAGCTAGATGCCAAGGCAATTCTAATTAGCCGTGGACCAGACGGTATGACTTTATTTGAAAAAACAGGTACCGTTACGCATATCCCTGTGACCAATAAAAGTGAAGTATATGATGTCACCGGTGCAGGGGATACAGTCGTAGCAACCATGATCCTGGCCTTAGCAGCAGGGGCATCCTATAAGGATGCAGCCCGCTTGTCCAATTTTGCAGCAGGCATCGTAGTAAAAAAACCAGGCACAGCAACCACAACCCCAGAAGAACTCCGCCAAGCCATCGGTGAGCATTTCGAGTGAAAAATAATTAACCGCAGAGGCGCAGAGGAATTATAACATAAGTATAAAAAAATGATGATGCTTTTATTTATTCCTTCTCTGTGCTCTCTGTGTTCTCTGCGGTTAAAATTTCTTTAGATAAAGCAGGTGTAATATGAAAATAGTAGATTCTATTCAAATAAAGAATATAACAGAGCAACTAAAAGCCGATGGTAAAATAATTGTTTTTACCAACGGCTGTTTTGACATTCTCCATGTGGGACATGTTCGATATCTCAAAGCGGCCAGAGACCTAGGTGACTGTTTAATACTAGGTCTCAACAGTGACCAATCTGTACGTACCCTCAAAGGTCCAACCCGTCCAATCAATACCCAAGATGACCGAGCCGAAGTTCTATCGGCTCTTTCTGCTGTTGATTACGTAGTGATCTTTGAAGAGTCTACAGCAGAAAATCTAATTGATCAAATAAGGCCTGCTATCTACGTTAAAGGCGGCGACTATAACATCAAAGACCTCCCCGAATCCTCCATCGTCTCCCGCCACGGCGGCCAAACCATCCTCATCCCCGAAGTAATCGGCAAATCATCGAGTAATATAATAAAGAAGATAAAGAAGGATTAACGAACCACAGAGGGCGCAGAGGGTGATTTAATGAAAAATACAGATTGTATGGCGGCTTTAACAGATAAAGTTATTGGTGCAGCAATTGAAGTTCATAGAATCTTAGGACCTGGTTATCTGGAAAGTGTATATGAAGAAGCATTGGTACATGAATTGCAACTAAGAAATATTCCACTAGAACGACAGAAAGTAATTAATATCAATTATAAAGATAAGGCAGTCGGTGAGGGACGGATAGATTTATTAGTTGATCAATGCCTTATCATAGAGCTAAAAGCAGTCAATGAACTTGCTGATATACATGTGGCTCAAGTGTTGTCATATTTAAAAACTACAGGGTTACAACTGGGATTATTGATTAATTTTAATACAAAATATTTACGTGATGGAATAAAACGCGTAATAAAATCAAAATAACCCTCTCTGTGTTCTCTGCGTCTCTGCGGTTAAATAAATCTTTTTAGAGGTTTTAATATGTATAAAAACATTCTTATTGTAAAACTTAGTGCCATTGGTGATGTGATTCACGCTTTGCCTGTGGCTCATGCTTTGAAGCAGACTTACCCTGATGCTCGTATCACTTGGGTAGTAGAAAAACCTGCCTATGATCTTTTAACCAACAACCCTGATATAGATGAAATTATCATCTTCGATAAACCTAAATTCAAATCCTTATCAGGTCTACTATCAAATGGCTATACATTCTCAAAATTGCTCAAATCCCACAAATTTGACCTAGCCATTGATCTGCAAGGACTATTCAAAAGCGCAGCCATCTCCTATCTCAGTGGTGCACCCAAGCGCCTAGTGTATTGCAACGCACGAGAGCTAAGTGACAAAATCGGTCAGCGAATTTGTGGAAATCATGAACATGGCCATGTAGTAGACCGATATCTAGATGTTGCACAGCACCTCGGCTGCAAAATAGATCAAGTCCAATTTCCTATAAACATCACAGAAGTTGAAGTACAAAAAGCAGAGGCGATAGCTAACCATGCAGGATTAAGGCTAGAAAATCCCTACGTCGTCCTTGCCCCAGGTACTAACTGGCCTTCTAAATGCTGGCCAACAACTCACTTTGCCAAGTTGGCAGATCAATTCTATGACAACAACATGATTCCAGTGATAATCGGCGGACCCAATGATAAACGATTAGCAGAAGAAATAATTGCCAATACGAAAATTCCCCCCATTGACCTTACAGGCAAAACCTCTCTTAAACAATTGGCCTATATCATAAAAAAATCACGAACTTTTGTAGGCGGTGATACCGGTCCCATGCATCTGGCAGTGGCGGTAGGCACTCAGGTAGTAACTATGTTTGGACCAACTGATCCTAATCGAAATGGACCTTATGGAGAAAATCATAGTATTTTAACCCCTGATGTACCTTGTATTTGCTGTTGGAAGCGCCAATGTACAAAGAAGCCAATGTGCCTTGAAACATTAAATGCTGATGTGGTGTATCAATCTATTCAAAATAAGAAATGAAGGTAGGGAGCTAATAAATTGAATATCTTAATTTTGTTTTCCCAACCATGGCGAGTAGGTGGTGCTGAAACCCATGTGGAAGCTCTTATAAAAGGTTTATCAGATCATAATATCATTCTCGCAGTAAATCGAGGCAGTAATACTGAAAAACTGCAAAGACTCAGGCAAGAGTTTGCGAATGTGGAAATCGTAGAAGTGCAGGCACGGGGAATTAATGTCTTCCAGTGGATTATGGATTTATACAAATTGGCTGGTGTTATCAAAAAAAATAAAATTGAAATCATTAGCGCTCAGCAAAGAACCGCTGGAATCTGGGCATACTTATTAAATAAATTTACAGATGTTCCTTTTGTCGTGACAATGCATGATCCCTGGCACCGAGCCTTTATAAAGAAAGGCTACGCAAAAATGTTTTCACAGATGATTGTGGTGAGTAGAAATTTAACAGATATATTAGTTAATAAATTTGGCTTTAAAAGTAGCCAAATTAGCTTCATCAATAATGGCATAGATTTTGCAAAATTTGTACCCCAGGACAAAAAAGAAGCCAGAAATAGGCTAGGTATCTCACAAAATAGTAAGATTATTTTACACGTAAGCCGTTTAAGCAGCATTAAGGGAGCTGTATCCTTGATTTTAGTTGATAGTATGGAACATGTCCTACAGCAAGAGAAGGACGTGAAATTGATTATTATCGGTGAAGGACCATTAAGAGAAGAACTTAATGAAAAGTCAAGAACATGGAATGAAAATTATAAGAACTTGATTGAAATCAAAGATTTTACAGACGATATTTCTTACTGGTATAGTGCAGCAGATGTAATAGTAGGTGAGGGACGAGTTGCCATTGAAGCGATTGCCTGTGAAAGGCCTGTAGTGGCGATTCGCAATGGAGAACAGTTTTTTGGGGCAGTAACGATAGAAAATATTGCAGATGCACTAGAAGTTAATTTTGACGGAAAGCAGCTTTCTGCTACCCCGGAGGCATTAGCGATAGAAATTGTAAAGACATTTAAGATTGCTCTTGAGCAAAGAATAGAAATAGCTAAATATATCAGCACGAAGCTCAGCATCAAAGAAATGTCTGGAAAGTACGATAATGTATTCAAGGATGTAATTGCAAGTCATTTGACAACTAATATCGTAGAGGGTACAAGTAATCAAGAATCTAGTAAAAATTCAAATTGAGGAATTAGTAACATGATAAATTTATTTATAGTGAATACCCCATTTCAATTATTAAGTGCTTTTATCGTTGCGAATAGCTATGAGAAAGAGGCAGAAAATTATCTCTTGGTATTGAGACCAAATGAATATGAAAATTGGCAATATAGTACAGGAGTCCAGTATATATTAAAGGATATTTCAACATGGAAAAAGTCACTTATTGTAGAAAAATGGTTGCAGCGGAATGATAAAAGAAGTAGCTATCGAGGGCAAATCACAGAGATGAAAGAACGTATCGAAAGTATTGGCAATATCAATCAAGTCTTCTTAGGATCAGATAAAATAATTCAAAATCAAATGATGGTTGAGATTGCTGGATGTTCAAATTATTCATTATTAGATGAAGGTAGTTTTTCCTATAATAGTCGAGATCGTAAAGCACTAAGTAAAATATGGCAATATCTACGAATACAGTATTTTCGGTATACTGGCAATGTTCGTGGAAATATGAAATATAATCTCAGTGGCATTGGTTATGGACCAGGTAATATAACTGACTATCTATATCGTCCCGAGTTATTAGGAAGAAAATCTAAGTGTGTAAAACCGCTGGAAAGAAAGTACATTCAAAGTATCTTGCCGACCATTGCGGATCATATGGAAGATATATCAATTTTGATGCAGCAACCATGTATTATCTTTCTTGGCAGTCCATTTATTGAACAAGGTGCCTTTACCATTCAAGCGGAGATGCAGGTACTGCAAAATCTATATGAAATAGCGGAAAAATCGAAGTTGCGTCTTATTTATAAAACTCATCACTCTGAAAATGAAGATAAATTAAAGACCTATCAACAGGCATATCCAGAAATAGAAATCTTAAAATCATTAGAGCCAGCAGAGTTGTTATATCATAAATATAAGAATATAAAATATGTTATCAGTTTTGCATCATCGGGAATGTTATATATTAATAGTTTTGCAGATAAGGATATAAGACCAATAGCGGCATATAAACTGTATGGGCAAACTGCAATACAACCGCGTATACAACGAATATTTGAAAATTCAGGCGTATCTATGCCAAAGGATTGGGAAGAAATGCAAAATCTAATTTTATCCTAGAAGAAATAACGGGTTAGTTATTCATGGGAAAAGTTCTTGGATCTATTCTTAAAGAGAGGTTTAGGTTTATGAAAGTATTATTAATTGGTCCTAATTATTTTAATTATGTTAGAAGTATTGCAGCAGCGTTGGAAAAAATAAATATTACTGTAAATGTTCAATGTTATGGTAATGCCTATGATAGTTGTAGCTATTGGCAAAAGCGGTTGGATTGTTGTGGAATTATAAATGTAAAGGAAGAACATGTCAGTGACTGGAATCGTCATATTTTGGAGATTAGTGCTGCGTTTCAACCTGATATATGCATTATATGCAATGGGACTATTATGTCCTCAAAAACCTTACAGATCCTGAAGAATAATGGGGTTAAACTGGTATTATGGCTTTTGGATGGGATCAAGCGTAATTCCGAACTTGAGAAGAATCTTTCTTTTTACGATAGATGTTTTGTATATGATGTTTTAGATATTGATCTTATTACTAGACAGTATCAAATACCTTGCAGTCAAGTATTGAGTAGCTATGATTCAGCAATCTATTATCCAGAAGAACAATCCAGAGATATTGACATTTCCTTTGTAGGGAAGCCTACCAAGAAGCGATTGCAA
Organism: Pelosinus fermentans JBW45; assembly: GCF_000271665.2. GTDB lineage: Bacteria > Bacillota > Negativicutes > DSM-13327 > DSM-13327 > Pelosinus > Pelosinus baikalensis. Next base: position 791,290 of record NZ_CP010978.1, read on the forward strand.
ATATTAAAGCATGTGGCTGAGTATGCATTAACGCATAATCGAAAATTTGTAGTATATGGTAACTTTTGGGGAAAACATATTTGGAAGAAGTTACAGTTTAAGTTGAAGTACTCTCCTCTAGATAAATATGCAATTAATACCATGATAAATCCTGAATCTGTTGCTCAGCTTTATAGACGTACAAAGATTTGCCTAAATATTCACATTGCAGAGCATGATGGTCTTAATCCCCGTACTTTTGAAATATTAGGGACGAAATCTTTTGTGCTTGTTGATGATAAAGCTGAGTTAAAACAACATTTTGAAATAGGAAAACATCTTGTCGTATTTAATGATAAAAAAGATTTGATAGAAAAGATAGAATATTATCTTGAAAATACCGATTTGCGGGAAAATATTGCAGCAGATGGGCAGGCTTTTGTAACTAATCAATATGATATGGACAGTACAGTACGGAAAGTATGGAATTTAATTGTACAATAATAGTTGTAAGGTTCTCTATATGTTAGATCATGAAAAATAGTATATAATTAAAAATGGTGAATTGATTTGAGTAAATCTATTATATTGCATACCATAAACCCTATTGGCGACCAGGGCATACTGCTTATCGACCGCTCCATGAGGAGCTGCTGATTCCATGATAGAAAAGTGAAGTAAGAAATATCTTTCTTAAGGGATAGAGAAAATGACAAAACGGTGGCTTGAGAGAAGTTCAAGTCACCGCCTTTAAACGCTTTATTACTAGAGAAGAGGCTATATAGATTATTGCTTGATATTTTATACCAAAAGTATGATATAATGATTGTCAAAAAGAGTTTACCAAGGAGAGGTTTTTGTGATAAATTTCAGATCCGTTCCGATTTTTATTGTTTCTTACAATCGACTTATTTGTTTACAACTGCTTATTGCAAAGCTTGAAAAAGACGGATATACAAATTTAATTATCGTTGATAACGCATCAACAAATAAATCTTTATTAGATTATTTACATAGTTTGCCTTATAAAGTTCATTTTTTAGAAAAAAATTACGGCCACTTGGTATTATGGGAAAGTCGTTTATTTGAAGATATTATTAATAGTACTTATTATGTTTTGACAGACCCCGATGTAATACCTATTGATGAATGTCCAAGTGACTATGTAGAACATTTTTATGATATATTAAAACTTTATCCCGAAAAGACAAAAGTAGGCTTTTCATTAAAAATTGATGATTTACCGGAGCATAATCCAAATAAATATGATTTGATTCGCTGGGAATCTTTTTTTTATGAAAATAAATTGTCTCAAAAGCCATTGTATTATGATGCTGATGTCGATACAACTTTTGCACTATACCGACCGGGTTATCCAAAACATTTTTATAATGCAATTCGTACTGGCTTTCCATATACTGCACGACATTTGGGTTGGTATACTGATACAGAAAACTTATCAGATGAAGACGAATTATATTTTAAATCAGCAAATTCTAGTTTTTCTTCGTATGATGATTCTGCGATTAGTCAGATAAGAAATAGCACCATAAAAAAAATAGCGGAGAAGCAAGAAAATTTTAGTTTATACAAATTAATTAAAAGGGTTATAAAATTAGAACGGTTAACAAACACAACATTTGGAGAAATTTTTAGAATAACATTCTTTTTATTATCAAAGAAAATCCGGCAACATTATAAATGTGTTAGGAGAAAAAGTATTATACAAGAATAATTAGGCGGCAATGTTCATTTCCCTAGTGCTGCAATAACCTGAATATTATAGCTGCCTACCGAGTTCAGGTAGGCAGCTATAATATTTTAACGTAATAACTAAACTTTTTTTGCTTGAAAAATATGTCCGGTTAAAGATGACAGCGAGATTGATGTGTCGCTGTCATGGGCAGAATCGATTGATTGCCGACTATTATGTCTGGCAGAAACATGTTGAGACTGAGGCCAAGCTGCAGCAGGCAATCGTGTTAAGTGAGCAGCATGCCCAGAACAAAAACGTCCTGCAGAATAAGTTAGACCTTAGTAATCAATGTGCAACCGATTAATCATTTCACAGTGCAGGCTCCTACTGTACAAGTCGCTGCCGAAGATGTGGCAAATAGAATTAATGCAAAAGATCAAAAATAGGATAAATTAAACCTAGAATTATATGTGATTTTTAAATAGCAAAACACGCGTGATATTGAATTTTACGTATAATGATCTTGATTATTGCTTTGAATAAAAAAACTATATTACTGCGAGGTGGACCATACCGCTTGTTAGCGGTCATTTTTTTCTTTTTATCAGAGAAAAAAAGTGGGGAGCAATCGGAGTAAATTTTAATAATACAAGTATTGTCATATATCATACTAGCTGACTTCACTACGTGAAGTAAGTATGAAAATAAGCACTTTCAATTTGATATCCAGTCTTTTAGTGCATTCATATAATTCTCATAATATGAATACCTAGCAAGTTCATTCTTTATAGCAAATAGCCTGGCAATTTTGCTTTTAGGTAAATTAATTCTTGTTTCCAGGTGGTTAGTATATTCAATAAGTTCTCTACAAAATTTTGCATTAGTGCCCCCTTCTAATTGATTTTGTAGCGCTTTAAGCCTAGAAAGGTACTTTCTATGGTGTCTTATATGAATGCCTAACAGCCGCGATCGTAGCTTAACTAGTGAATTTTTGGGTTTTAAGTTTATTCCAATTTGTTGAGAATCGTGGTGGCGGTAATAAATTAATTTTTCATTAAGCGGCATTACAGGATAAAAAGCAGTCATTATAAATGCCATCCAATCATCGTGAAGGCAATTGAGAGAAAAAGGATAGATATGCTCAAGAGCTTCCTTTTTAAATGCCATCGTTGCACCGGTTACTATGTTTCTTGGTAGTAAAGATTGTATTGTAAAATTTTTGTGATTAAAGTTCACATAGTCCCAAAGGGATAGTTCCGTAGGACTTAAATTTTTATCAGTAACAAAAGCATTGGTAAATATCATATAGACATGAGGGTATAAAAGAAAGGCTTCCATGATCGTTGCTACTTTATTTTCTAACCATACATCATCCTGATCGGCTAGAAAAATGATATCGCCACTACACATTTTTATTGCTTGTTCAAAATTTTTGGTAGAACCTAGATTAATAGGATTATGATGTACCTTGATTATTGGATGAGTAAAATCTTTCAATAGTAGCTTAGTATTATCATTTGAATTATCGTCACAAATAATAATTTCATCCGGCAATAATGTTTGAGATAGAATACTGTCAAGCTGTTGTGCCAGGTACTTTTCACCATTATAGGTGCACATAGCAATCGATATCTTCACCGAAATTCCTCCTTGCTTAAAAATTCTTCAATGAGATATACAGGAATTATAACATTTTTTCTAAGAGCTAGTATATGAAAGATTTAATAATTAGTTACTATTGCATTATATAAATCAGTAATTTTATCAGTAGTTTGTGAGTAAGAGAAGTTGTGAATAATTTTCTCTCGGCTATTTAAGGAGATCCTTTTTTGTAAAGTTAAATCGTTATGTACTAATAATAATTTTTCATATAATGCTTTAATACTATTTTTTTCTACTAAAAAACCTGTAGAACCGTCATCAACTACCTCGGGCAAGCCTCCTACAGCATATGCAACAACTGGTTTTCCCATTGACATAGCTTCAGCTGCTGCTAGTCCGAAAGTCTCTAGCTTAGATGGGAATGCCATCACATCAATCGCATTTAAGGCTACAGGCACGTCAGTATGATGTCCAGCAAAAATAATGCGATCGTATATTCCAAATCTCCAAGCCTTATATTTTAAAAAGGGGAGGTACTTCCCTTTACCTATAATGACTAATTTCCAGTTCTTGGCCTCTTCATAAGTTGCCAGTAGATGTAATAAATCCATATGTCCTTTCATATTTGGTCGGGCTACTCTGGAAACGATGCCTAAAAGGAAGTCTCTCTTAGTTACGCCCCACTTTTCTCGTAGGTGGATTCCTTTTGATAAATTTTCAGGCGTTGGTGAATATGTAGCGGTATCGATTCCATTATATATTGTAGTAAGTTTCTGTGGATCGAGATATCCTTCACTAAGAAAGCGATTCCTCAAATAGTCACTTACACAGATAATTCGCTGTGCTTGTGCAATGTTGGATTGTTGCTCCTTAAAGTTTAACCATCCATGAGCAGTATATACCCAAGGTATGTTAGCTCGCATGCATGCTAAAGCGGTAGCTTGTCCAGCAGCTCCCGAGTTAGCATGTACCAATTGGATGTTGTGTCGACGAATGATTTTTTCTAATATCATAGAAGCAAGGCCTTTGTGCAATCGTATAGGTACTTTATAATGGGTAATTCCCATGTTCTTTAATTCATTAGCTAATAAGCCTCCCCAAGAAGCCACATATATGTTATAGTCCATTACTTTTAGTTGCTTTGCTAATTGAAAAACATAGGATTCCGCACCACCGATATTTAAGCGGGGAACAACTAATAAAAGATTAGTAACTTGCAATTGATAACCCCCTGTTACGAAAAGAATGATTACTTATCATTGTAGCACGAAGTAGTTTTAGGAACAATTTTTCTGATATAATTATAGTGGTAAAATATGGTCAGGAATAGTATTTAGTGATACAATTATACGTACACGGAAAAATCAGGGAGATGTAAACCATGTTAGTCAATTATGAAAATGTAGTAAAATATTATGTCAAAGCGCATATACCAAGTCTTATGAATCTATATAACGATCATAAAAAGAAAAAATACAAAAAGCGTGTAGCAAAAACTATTACACAACGTGAAGCCTTCTATAAGCAAAATGGTTCCTATCCGTTATTTCGCACCATTGAAATTGAAACCCATAATCGATGTAACAGTACGTGCTCATTCTGTCCCGTAAACAAAAATGATGATACCCGTGAATATAAGAAAATGAGTACAGAGCTATTTACGAATATCATTCAACAACTGCAGCACTTGGATTACCGTGGTACTGTAGGCTTATATTCAAACAACGAACCATTATTAGATGAAAGATTAGTGGATTTAGCGCGGATTGCGAAACAGCATTTGCCTAATGCCACCATTCAGATCTATACCAATGGTACATTGCTGACCGTGAATAAATTTATAGATCTCATGCAGTATCTAGACCACATGTATATTGATAATTATAATGATAAATTAAAACTCATTACTCCTGTTCAGCAAGTACATGATTACTGTACAAAAAATAAAGTATATCTGGATAAGGTACGGATTCGATTACGAAAATTACACGATGTACTCAGCACTCGAGGGGGACAAGCTCCAAATCGTAAAAAGGAGCAGATTCAATCCTTGGATGTTTCCTGTTTGCTGCCTTTTAGACAAATGATCGTGCGTCCTGACGGAAAGGTAAGCTTTTGCTGTAATGATGCATTAGGGAAGCATACGTTAGGTGATCTAGCAGTTCAAAGTATCGAAGAAGTGTGGAATGGAGAAATCTATACCAATATACGTAAGAATATTATACAAAGTCGTTCTTTGTTACCTCTTTGCAAAAATTGTGACTCTTTATTATAAATTAGTGAAGCATACTTAGATAACTAGTACATTGTAAAAAAGAATAGATAATATAATTGGTAGGAGGCTTCTTTCGTTGTCACGATGGGATTTCTTTTTTCGTAATATTCAACAAGATTTTAAAATTTTTATCTTTATGCTAATCCTTTTATGTGGATTGCGAGTAGGGTTTATTGGCTGGCTTTATACCTATATGAATGACGGGTCTACAGGAAAAGATATTGCTGTTGCTTTATTCTATGGGTTACGCATTAGTTTAAAAACAGCAGGTATTGCTGCGTTATTAACATGGATTTGCTGTACTGTAGTAAATCTACTATGGATGCGTGCCCAATTGGACAAATTGCGTTGGTGGATAGGCTGTGCCTATATCGCACTGTTAGCAGTATTATTTCAGGCGCGTATTCCTTACTATGAACAATTTCACAGTGGATTTAATCAATTTATCTATAATACATTTCGTGATGATGTTCAGGCACTATTTTCTACTTTTGTGCAAGAATACCAGCTGTTTGGGCGATTGGCAATTGCATTTTTTATGACAATGCTTTTAGGTTGGCTGCTAAAACGCTGGCTCAACACAGGTGCATTTACGTTGCCTCAGGTAGATAATGCATGGGGAAAACTATCTATGCGTATATCCGTTATAGTAGTCATGATAACATTTATGGTCTTTACACGTTTTGGTGGCAGTTTAGTATATTCTCATTCCGTCAGTTGGAAGAACGCTGCTGTTTGTCATGATGAGTTCTTAAATGAAGCAATATTAGATGATGTTCAAGCACTATATCGGGCCCATGAAATTAATGAACTCATGGAAAGTGCGCAAGGAATTCATATTAATGCAGAGCGGATTCGCCAATATGGTCAGCATTTGGCAAATCAAGAGATAGGAGGTAATGATCTAGAAGAATTTCTTGAAAAGCATGCACAAGGACCAAAGGTATCCAAGCCTAAGCATATTTTTATTATTATTGGCGAAAGTCAGGCCCAATGGCCTCTTATGTCTCAATATGCAGACTTACACATAGCAGATGGATTGAAGAGCCTTATATCTGAGAAGAATTCCACCTATGTGCCAGCCTTTTTACCTAATGGACCTTTTACTCCTATGGCCGTTACAGGAGTGGTTTCGGGTCTGGCAGAAGTTAATTTATACCCTAATTATCAACCTGAATCCTATAGAAAACCTTATGCTACAGCCATTGCACCACAGCTGAAGAAATTAGGATATCGGACACGTTTTTGGTATGGTGGTTTTAGTTCCTGGGAACGAATCCGCGACTATGTCTTAGCCCAAGGATTTGATGAATTCCATGCTTTTGATGAATTAAAAAAAGAATCTGGAAACGTATGGGGAGCCGACGATAAGCTGCTTTTTGAGACGATACAGGAAAAATTTCAAGAAGATGAGCAGCCAACTGTAGATGTCATCTTAACCGTATCCAATCACGCACCCTATACGGTAGATTTAGCAAAAGAAGGATTTCCAGAAGAACAAGTGCGAAGTCAATTACCCCAATATGCCAAAAATAATAAAATGTTAGTCAAACAGTTAGGTCACTATTGGTACGCCGATAAGTATATTTCAGAGTTTGTTAAGACGCGATATGAAAAATCTCCCGATAGTTTATTTATCATCACGGGAGATCATGCAGATCGTATGAATATTGAACCGACTCCAGACTTATTTACTCGGTATGCCATTCCGTTAATAATATATGGACAAGGCGTAAACAAACAGCTGCTGCCAGAGAAAATAGCTGGCAATCATATTCATATCCTGCCTACCCTATTTGAATTGATTGCACCATTAGGCTTCCAATATTATTCTGTTGGGCAAAGTTTAACAAGAGGGAATAATGTAGGTGTTAATCACTTGTTATGGATCACGCATGAAACTATTGGAAAGCTGGACAGTAATGTTACGGTTCCTGTACCTTATGCAGGTACCAGTTCTCAAGTAGATCTCCAGAGTGTGCAACTGGATTTGGAAGCCATGCAAGCGGTTTCCTGGTGGCGTATCAAAAATGGTCGTTATTTTTGATCTAGTAAATCCATAATAACTTAAAAGGCACAAAGTTACAAAGAGGATACTCTAAGTAATCTTGTGCCTCTTGGCTTAATTGTTTTTATTTACATCTTTTTTGTTACCATGCTTTGAGAAAATACGTTGTAGTAAGGTGGAGGGGAGCAAGTCACGGTATTGCTTTATTCGATATTCTAGAATTCTCATCCCAATAAATAGCATATGCAGTGAAGAAACCTTTAAGGCAAATTCCCATAAGGGCTGCCGTGATGAGATAACTACTCGCTTTAAAGAAAATAAATCATTTCTCCAGAAGTCTGTGCCCTTGAAAATACCCAAGGCTGCTTTATAGCCTGCCTGCTTAGCTAGATTTTTTACTCTGTTGTCAAAATCACCATAAGGATAGCATAAGAAGTCGATGGGGATATGTAGCTGTTGTTCTAAGGAACTCTTGCAGCTTACAAGTTCATGGAGGATTTTTTCTTCATTATTCAATCTAGAGAGGAAAGGATGATTGACAGTATGGGCACAAATAAACATTCCTTGTTTTAACCACTCTTGGAGCTGTGCCAATTCCATCGTTCGACAGTGAGGTTTATTTTTATAATCTTCCCAATTATTTTCTTGTCCGATCCAATTGCTGATGATACAAACTGTGGCTGTCATATCATATTTTTTTAATAGTGGTAAAGCATTCATAAGATTGTCTTCATAACCGTCATCAAAAGTGAGAAGAATGGATTTTGACGGAAGAGGAGACTTCAGGGTAAAATGATGATACAGGTCTTGTAAAGAAATCGTAGTATATCCATGTTTCTTTAAATATTGTAGCTGCTGCTCAAACATAATGGGTGATACTGTATTGCGATCATTTGGTATATCAGCAATTCGATGGTACATTAAAATAGGGACTTCCTTATTTATATGTTGATAGATTAAAAATAATAGTATTATAATAAGTAAGATCATCATGAGTGAAGAATCCTTTCTGCTGCGATATGTATAGAATAATTTATTCTATCACTATTTTAAGAGTATGTAAAAAGATAAGGAGAATCTATAGTATGAAAATCTTTCTAGTCGGTGCGAATGGCCAACTTGGCAGAGAAATTAAACGTCAATTTCAGAATAAATATGAACTGTTCTTGCATGGTACGGATACCTTGAACATCACGGATTTCGACGCTGTTGATACTGCTATTGCCATAGTAAAACCAGATGTTGTAATCAATGCAGCAGCTTATACCAATGTAGAAAAGGCCGAGGAAGATTGTGATAATGCGTTTAAAGTAAATGCGATAGGAGCTGAAAACCTAGCGATAAGCTGTAAAAAGCACAATAGTAAGCTGGTGCACATTAGTACTGATTATGTTTTTGACGGAACGAAAGATAGACCATATGAAGAATTTGACCAGCATAATCCTCTTTCTGTATATGGCCGCAGTAAATCCTTCGGTGAAAAACTAATTGAGCAAGTTGGTGGAAAATATTTCATTTTACGTACATCCTGGTTATACGGTGATGGTAATAATTTTGTTCGTACGATGCTGCGCTTGTCTAAAGAAAAAAGTGAAATATCCGTAGTGGGAGATCAATACGGCACGCCTACCTACACGAAAGACTTATGCTGGGCGATTGAGAAAGTTATGTGTACTACGTTTTATGGCGTTTATCATGCTTCTAATGAAGGAAGCTGCAGCTGGTATGAGTTTGCCAAGGAAATTATGACTGGTGCCAAACGCAAGACCATTATGAAATCCTTAACTACAGCCGAATATCCAGTAAAAGCAAAACGTCCTATGAATTCCGTAATGGAAAACAGAATGCTAAAACTTCGTGGACTTAATACGATGAGGCCGTGGCAGGAAGCGTTAAAGGATTACTTGGAACATGAGTGCCAGCAGCTTTAAATCAAAAGAATAACAGCTATGAGGGAGAGGATGATGAAATTCATGAATACGATACTCGTTACAGGTGGCGCAGGCTTTATTGGTAGTAACTGTGTACATATGGCAATCGCCCAAGGGAAAAAAGTGATCAATTTGGATAGCCTTACTTATGCTGGAAATTTAGAGTCGTTACAGGCAATTGTGGACAACCCCAACTATATCTTTGTTCAAGGCGACATTGGTGATGGCTTATTAGTAGATCAGCTGCTGGCAGAGCATTCTCCGGATGTTGTGGTGAATTTTGCAGCCGAATCCCATGTGGACCGTTCCATCGAAGGTCCTGCTGCGTTTATTCAAACCAATATTGTTGGTACATTTAATTTATTAGAATCCGTAAAGAAATACTGGCTGAAGCGGGCAGAAGCAGACAAAGCTAAGTTCCGTTTTCTTCATGTATCAACGGATGAAGTATTCGGCTCTTTAGGGGAGACTGGATATTTCACGGAAGAAACACCCTATGCTCCCAATTCCCCCTATTCCGCTTCCAAAGCATCTTCTGACCACTTGGTAAGAGCATATCATCATACTTATGGACTTCCCGTAGTAACGACAAATTGCTCCAATAATTATGGACCGTATCAATTTCCTGAAAAATTAATTCCATTAATGATATTAAATGCATTAGCTGGGAAATCATTGCCTATCTATGGAGATGGGAAGAATGTTCGGGACTGGCTATATGTAGAAGATCATTGTAGTGCTATTTTAACAGTATTGGAAAAAGGGGAAATTGGTGAAACCTATAATATTGGCGGGCATAATGAAAAATCGAATTTAGAAATTGTATATAAGATTTGTGATTTACTAGATAAAGCAAGGCCAAGGGATACTGGAAAATCATATCGGGAGCAAATTGCCTATGTGAAGGATCGCCCGGGACATGATCGGCGTTATGCCATTGATGCATCCAAAATCAAAGATGAGCTGGGATGGGTACCGTCAGAAACCTTTGAGAGCGGTATAGAGAAAACGATACAATGGTATTTGCACAATGCTGAGTGGTGCCACCATGTTTGTGATGGCAGCTATCGGGGAGAACGACTCGGTCTTGTGTCAGAGGAGAAACAATAATGGGAATTACAAAAGGAATTATTTTAGCAGGTGGCTCTGGTACCAGGCTATATCCATTGACTACCGTAGTCAGCAAACAATTGATGCCGATTTATGATAAGCCGATGATTTATTATCCCTTGTGTACGCTGCTATTGGCTGGTATCAAAGATATCTTGATTATTACGACTCCCCAGGATCAGCCCTTCTTTCAAGCAATGCTGAATGATGGCAGTCAATGGGGGATCAATTTGAGCTATGCAGTGCAGCCTAGTCCTGATGGACTTGCCCAAGCCTTTATTATTGGACGAGATTTTATTGGTAATGACAGTTGCGCATTAGTATTAGGTGATAATATTTTTTATGGACATAGCCTGACGGATAGTTTACGCCATGCTGCCAGCCATGAAGAAGGAGCTACCGTTTTCGCCTACTGGGTGAAAGATCCTGAACGTTATGGTGTAGTCGCTTTTGATGATAGTAAGCAAGCAGTAAGCATTGAAGAAAAGCCTGACAAACCAAAATCCAACTATGCTGTTACGGGGCTCTATTTTTATGATAATCATGTCGTAGATATCGCTAAAGATTTAAAGCCTTCAGTACGTGGTGAATTGGAAATTACGGATGTCAACCGAGCCTATTTGGAACAAAAAAAATTGCGGGTAGAGACCTTAGGCCGCGGTTTTGCCTGGCTGGATACAGGAACTCATGAGTCCCTATTACAAGCAGCTAACTATATTGAAACCATACAACAGCGCCAAGGACTCATGGTTGCCTGTCCGGAAGAAATCGCTTATCGTATGGGACTCATTAATAATGAAAAGCTATTTCAATTAGCAGATCCTCTTAAAAAGAATGGATATGGTCAATATTTATTAAATCTTCTGCAAGGCGGTGCGAAACTATGAATATCATTGAGACGAAATTGCAAGGTGTAGTGATTATTGAGCCAAAAGTATTTGGCGATAATCGTGGTTTTTTTATGGAAACCTGGAATAAAGAAAAGTACGAAGAAGCAGGCTTGCCCTATCATTTTGTGCAAGATAATTTATCCTTTTCAACAAAAGGCGTACTGCGCGGATTGCATTTTCAAAATCCGAATCCACAAGGAAAGCTGGTCTATGTTCTCCAAGGAGAAGTATTTGATGTCGCAGTAGATATTCGAGCAGGCTCATCAACCTTTGGTCAATGGGAAGGAGTTATCCTATCGAATGAAAATAAAAAGCAATTTTACGTCCCGGAAGGTTTTGCTCACGGTTTTTGCGTATTAAGCGAAACGGCGTTATTTGCATACAAATGTACTGATAAATATAATCCACAGGCAGAGACCGGCATTATGTGGAATGATCCTGATATTGGAATCCGGTGGCCGATGACAGAACCAGTTTTATCGGCAAAAGACAAAGAAAATGTACGACTGCGAGATATAATAAAGTAATGTTTTGTTGGCGCTGTAATGACAGTAGCAAAAAAAACAATCTTACTGAATGTTTGAGGAAAATCAATGAAAAATATATGGCGTTGGCTAATCGTTTTGACTATTATGATCATTATATATTTCCTATCGGATATACCCAATCTTCATTTGATCAGTGAAGCGCAGATCCCACTTTGGTTACGACGTTTCGCTAGCCAATATTACATCAAGATTGGATCACAAGGCTACTTCTCCTATATGTTTTCGCTGCATCCTGATTTCATTCTGCATAAAATTGGCCATATTGTAGCTTTTGGCACACTGGGGATCAGCATCTATTGGGCTGCTAGATACTCAGTAGTCTGGGCGATCATCTTAACAGCCATAGCAGCTGCCTTTGATGAATGGCATCAATACTTCATACCAGGCCGCAGCAGCCGCTTCGGCGACGTAGTCCTAGACACGCTAGCAGCCACCATCTTCATATTACTAGTCAAATTCATGAAACAACCCCCAAAATCCTAGTCCCCCAATTCCCCTCTAGAGAGGGGTGCCCACAGGGCGGGGTGTGTCGTTCCCCAAAATAATAGGGAGGAAACAACAATGAATTTTATCATCAGAATGATCATAGGTCTATCGATCTTATTCATTATACCTCTAACGAATACCTATGCTGAAAATGCAGAAACTCCACCACGGGAAACAGGCTGGTACTTTCCTTATCTAGGCCAGGGAAAAGGTACTTGGGATGCCAGCGTAGGGGTTTTTCTTTGGACTGATACCTTCCATACCCGTAATCTGCAATTCAGAGGGGATATGGATTTAGCTCCAGGTGTGCGCTGGCATACTGTGGTTCGCTCCAATCGTGAACAAGATACCTTAAGAGGCTTTCATCCTCATTTTGATGAGAACTATCTGGAGGGCTATGGATTTCATAAAAGTCAGAATGGCACCTTAAGTGCCAGTTTGCGCATTGGTAACATGAGATATCTGCATTTTCCTTATCCCGATTCCATTGCGGTATTTGATCAAGTGCCAGGGATTAGTGATTTAACCGATGGAGCAAAAACTGGCTATAGCGGAGAGCTCTTGACCTTGGATTATGCTCACAAAACAGGTCTAGGATTGCATGTAAGCGGGATCAACTGGGATTTTGGCAGAGAGGGTGGTTCAAAGATCTTAGAGGATTATGTCTTCTATCGCCAGAATTTTGGAAAACTGCACTTTGAAACCCATGTAGGGGGACTAGCAGTAAGGCCGGAACCTTTGGGGCGCAAGGAAAATGGTTATAATGTCTATTTGGGAACCAATGGAACCCGATATACAGTCGGTTTGCTCTATGAAAAATTACAGAATCAGCCTGCTTACACAGGCGTCATGGTGAGTTTCCCCATGAATCATACAACGAAAGCCATGGGTAAGGTAGCCTTTGACTACGATCGTACTCCTGAAGGATTTGCAATGCAAATACCATTAGTGTCAGGCAGGATTGGCGGTATAGAGAAAAAAGTGCCAGAAGGCGGCGTATTAGTCGGAGAAGTCAAAGCAGAACGCCTGCGTACCTATTGGCAGAACGGTCAGGTTCGCAATTACTATGAACATCGTATCTCCTCTTGGGGAGAAACAGGCGGCAGTGATCTGATTGTGGTCATGAAAGAAGAACCATGGTATCTGCAAACAGAAGCACTCGTCAGCCCTCATAATTTCTCAGTAGGGATTAAGACATGGGAACGCGATCGTCAAGGACCGGCACAGCTGAGTCAGAAAGTGACCTATCAGTTTTATAAAAAATAGTTGAAAGAGAATGCCGTGACAATCACATGCCACGGCATTACTTTTTTATTTTTCTCTATGCTCTCTGTGCATCTCCGTGTCCCCTGTGTTTAACGTTCTTCACTCTGGTCTCAATGACGCAGGACGCAAGGAGTTTTTCTATGTCAATTACAATCTTAGTTTGCTATAATGTTACAAAAGGTATCTAAATAAAGGAGTATTCGAACATGTTTGATCTACATAGTCATATTATCCCAGGTATAGATGACGGTTCAAAGTATATGGAAATGTCTTTAGCGATGTTGCAAATGGCTGTGGAAAATGGTACGAAGGGAATTGTTGCCACTCCACACATCATAGAAGGCGAATGGCTGCCTGCCTGGGATCGAGTTCTTGCTGAATGTGATACACTAAGGCAAGAAGCGCAAAAAGCAGGAATTGAAATACCTATATTTCCAGGTGGAGAGGTTGCGATACATTTCGATATATTAGAAAAATTGAAAGGTCCAGGGTCATATTGTATTAATGGCGGTCGCTATCTATTAGTGGAATTGCCAGCAAACCATATTCCCAGCTTTACGGATGACTTCTTTTTCGCCCTTCAAGCCAGAGGGATAACGCCCATCCTAGCACATCCAGAACGACATCCCGAAATTGCTAAGAAACCAGAACTCCTTGTAGAATGGATTGGTAAAGGGATATTGACACAAATGAATGGTACAAGTATCACTGGACATATGGGAGAGCGAGTGATGGCTACGGCAGAGCTGCTGCTGGTTAATAATATGGTTCATAGTTTGGGATCTGATGCTCACCGTATAAATCACCGTAATACCAATTTGACTCCTGCAATAAAAAAAATTACAGAGTTGATTGGAATAAAGAAAACTCAAAGCATTACAGTGGAAAATTCGAATCATATTATTAGCGGTAAAGATGTGGATATTCCTACTATCAGCGATATACAATACCCTAAGAAAACCAAGGGAATCATGGCTTGGATAGGTAGTATATGGAAGTGAGATATAGTTGGTATTGACAGAAAAAATAAAAAAAGAATACAAAGGTATATCGAAAGATATACGACTAAAGTCCTTTACAATGAGATTGTCCTAAGGTATACTAAATTATGGAAAGAAAATATGACCATAATTTGGTAAAAGGGCTGATATAATGGAAAAACAATTATTGCGCATAACGGAATTGAAGGAACAAATATTAGCTTCAGGTTATCATCCGGTTCAATTCAATGATATGGTAAAAGAAATTATAGGTAAAGTGCCCTTAGCAAATATCACTTTTGAACAAAGTTGTGAGCTAATTGAGAACTTGGAATATTACTGCGAATTTTCTAAGAAATGCAAAAGTAAATTATAAATAAATAATCAGAATATGCGACTAGGCCTTCTTAGGGAAGGCCTAGTCGCATATTTCGGCATAAATTGGAAAGTATTTTTCATAATAATGGCAGGATTAATGTATTGAAACATAGAAATATAATATTCGACTATTTAATATATAAAACAACAGCACTCGGGAGGTTTTTTGGTGAGACGAGCTATCATGATGTTGACTTTAGCTGTATTTATCTTTAATATAGCTGGAAATCTGGTCTGGGCGGAAGAATATCGTTTAGATTCAGGTGATGTCCTTACGATCGGCGTTTGGGGTTATGAGGAATTACAAATGAAAGAAGTGGCAATTAGGCCCGATGGAAAGATGTCCTTTCCCATCGTTGGAGAAGTACAAGCTGCAGGGCTTTCTACAGGACAATTAACAGATCTACTGACAAAAGGCCTCAGTGATTTTGTTAAAGAACCAAAGGTAAGTATCAATATTGCAAAGCTCCATACAACCCGAGTCTACGTCCTTGGTGAAGTAGCTAAACCGGGTATGTATGAGTTGGAAAAACAGCATAATTTACTAGATGCTCTCGGCGCTGCTGGAAGCTATACCTCAGATGCAGCCAAGAAGAAAGTACATATTATTCGTAAAGATCAGACGAGTACTCCCATAAAGGTGAATATAATGAATATTTGGGAAAAAGGGGATATGACACAAAATTATGCCCTCGGGGATGGAGATGTTGTCTATTTATCTAGTAATGGTAAGATTCATTTTGCTTCCGACATTCTCCCATGGATTTCAGCCACATATCAAGTAACAAGAATGAATGATGAGTAATAAATGCGAATAAGGAGTTTGGAGGAAAGATAGTGGAAGAAACAACAATCGATCTAAAGGATATAATAAAGACGCTAAAAAAGCGTCGTGGATTAATTATTAAAATTTTTACAGGTATGGTGGTTTTCGCCGTAGCTATAAGCTTTCTGGTTCCACCAACTTATGAGGCAGAGACCAATTTGCGTATTAAGCAGCCCAAAGGACTGGCTAATTCCTTACTTGGGGATTTGCCTATGGGGAATTCAGGGGCAACGAAACAATTGATGTCAACCTATGCGGAAATACTCAAAAGCCGTACAGTAGTACAAGCTGTCATCGATAAAACGCAAACAGATGGAGTAAGCGAAGAGGATATTCCGACTTATGAACAAATGCTTAAGCGTATTACAACCCAACCAGTTAAGGATACGGAGATATTAAAGGTTAAAGTAACTGCAAAATCTCCTGAAGAAGCTGAATTAGTAGCTAATACGTTAGTAAATACATTCAATGAACGAATGACATATTTAGTACGCTCTGAACAAACTGGAATCCGAGAATTTATCGGTGAGCGCTTGAAAGAGTCCAAAAAAGAACTAGAGCAGGCTGAAACAGTATTAGAAAAATATAAACGAGAACAAAAGATCGTGGCTCCTGAAGAAGAAACGAAGGCCATGGTAGATAAATTTGCAGCCGTTGATAAACTAGCAGCGGAAAACACAGTAGCAATGTCTGCCGCGCAAGCAAGACTGGGCACTGCCAAGCAGCAGCTAAATAAAGAAAAACCAGGTTTTGTTGCTGATAGCCCTCTGATTCAACAATATAAGACTAAGTTGGCAGAATTAGAGGTCAACTTAGTAAGTTTATCTTCCAAATATACGGAAAAACATCCAGAAGTAATGGCGACTCGTGCGGCTATCAATGAAACAAATAGCAAATTGAGTAGTGAAATTTCCCGAGTCATTACTGCAGATGCTCCTTCTATGAACCCTATTCACCAAGGTTTATTGCAGAGCCAAATTGAATCAGAAGCTGAGATTGCGGCTCGTACAGCACAAAGTCAAGCGATAAAAGGTATTATGACCAGTAGTGAACAAGACTTGAATAAGCTTCCAGCTAAGGAACAGGGTTTAGCAAAAGTCATGCGAGATGCCAATGTAAATCAAGAAATTTATATAATGCTCGCCAAACGTCATGAGGAAGCCCGGATTAGTGAAGCTATGCAGCCTACGGATGTACAGATCATTGATGTAGCCATTGCGCCAGAGAAACCAATAAGTCCTAAGAAAACATTGAATGTAGTGATTGCTGCGATTCTGGGACTATTTGTTGGTACAGGAATTGCCTTTCTCTTAGAATATATGAATAAGACGGTTCGGAATGCAGATGACGTACAGCAGTATCTCGATCTTCCTGTATTAGGGAGCATTCCAGATTTTGATAGCAAAGTAACGATTGGTGAGACAGGAATATGGTCTAACATAAAAAAAATGGTGACAGCTAACAGCAAGGAGGGGAGACAAGGATGACAACGACACGCAAACTAATTGTATACGAAGATGCGAAATCTCCTATTGCTGAGGCATATCGTACCTTGAGAACCAATATCCAGTTTTCGAAAACCGATGGTGAACTAAAGACCATCATGTTTACCAGCTCAGGACCAGGGGAAGGAAAGTCAACAACAATTGCCAATACCGCAGTGGCTTTGGCGCAGTCTGGAAAGAAAGTTATTCTTGTAGATTGTGACTTGAGGAAACCTGTACAACATAAAATTTTTGGTAAAAAGAATCGTGGAGTTACGAATATTCTGGTAGAGGAAATAGAGGCAGATCACTTTATCCAAGAAACCCAAGTGGAAAATCTTAGACTACTAACCAGCGGTCCGATTCCGCCAAATCCGTCAGAACTGCTGGGTTCTGCTAAAATGCAAGAGTTAATCAAGTACCTTAAAACCCAAGCGGATTATGTCATTATTGATGCTCCTCCGGTTATTGCTGTTACCGATGCATCAGTATTGGCTTCCAAAGTGGATGGGATTACTTTAATAATTAATTCAGGATCTGTACGCCCTGAGATGGCTCAAAAGGCAAAAGATTTACTGATAAAAGCCAATGGACATTTGCTGGGAGTTATTTTAAACCGCGTAGAAATTGAAGAAGAACATGCTTATTACTACTATTATTATGGTAGTGATGATAAAAAAATAGCAAAATGATAGATGCCAATACTTAATAATAAAACATCTAGTCGGCAAATAGTCAAAGTGACCTAATTGCCAGCTAGATGTATCGTGTAGTTCGAATTGAAAAATTTGTGACATTTTTCAATTCAATTTAAAAACATTAAACGCTAAGATGGATTCCATATACTACCATTACTCTGTTTTAATTATAAATGACGATTATTTGAAATTTCTTTGTTTTTATAAAAGAAATTTCAAATAATTCATTAGCGAAAAAGAAAGGAGACGATGTATATGACACCTCCTACCCATATTTTAGCAGTTAAACAACCTGTACAAGCCAATTCTATATATTCTCGTATTGGGCGTTATATGGCGTCAGTGATTCTAATGGCAGTAGATTATATGGCTGTGGTTCTTGCGATATTAACAGCCTGGTATTTGCGTGCTGTTTTGCTTCCATATCATTTTCCGACATTACCACCTTTTCATATTAACAACACCTATGTTTATTTTGTTTTTCCTTTGACCTATTTTCTGTTTTTAGCATATGAAGGCATGTACAAAAAAAGACTGCCCTTCTGGAAAAGTGTTGAAATATTATTTAAAATCTGTGCTTATGTGAGTGCTTTGGCCATTGTTGTTATGTATTTTACAGGGAAGGCAGAAAACATTTCTCGTGCCTTTATTGGACTAACCTGGTTCTTTAGTTTTATATATCTCATTTCTACGCGCTATGTTACTAAAAGGATACTTGTCGGTATTGGTTTATGGCAGAAGCCGGTAGTGATTGTTGGCGCAGGAAAGACAGCAGAAATCTTGGCAAAAAGCTTTGAAGACGAGCCTAATCTTGGATATAAAATTATTGGATTAGTCGAGGATAATTACGTAGATCGTCCTTTAATACACAAATATCCTCACATTGGTGGATTTGCCAATGTAGAGCAGGCTGTCATCAATAGTCGGGTACAGGATGTAATCATTGCTACTCCAGGTCTTGCTAGGGAAGAAATGTTGAATCTAGTATATAGGATTCAGCCTTATGTGAGAAATTTAACCATAGTACCGGATTTGTTTGGTGTTCCCTTAAGTAATATGGAAGTAGAAACATTATATAATGAAAAAACAGTGATGTTAAAAGCACGCAACAACCTTTCGTTATTTAGAAATCGATTTATTAAGAGGCTCTTTGATGTTGTAACAGGAATTTTCATTTTCAGTTTTATTTCTCCCGTTTTAGTAGTGTTATATCTGGCTGTAAAATATGATTCTCAAGGACCAGCATTGCACGTTGCTAGAAGGTTGGGGAAAAATGGGGAAGAATTTTTATGCTATAAATTTAGGACTATGCATGTTAATGCTGATAATATGCTAGAAGAATATTTTCAACAAAATCCTGAAGCAAAAGAAGAATGGGATAAATTTGCTAAATTAAAAAATGATGATCCACGTGTTACTAAAGCTGGTAAATGGCTCAGAAAATACAGCTTGGATGAATTGCCGCAGATTGTGAATGTTTTAATTGGTAATATGAGTCTTGTTGGGCCGCGTCCTTATTTGCCACGAGAAAAAGCTAGAATGGGATATTTAGCGAATACCATTCTGGAAACCGTGCCAGGTATTACTGGGCTCTGGCAAGTTAGTGGTCGCAATGAGATCGAATTTGAGGGGCGATTACAGTTGGATTCATGGTATGTACGTAATTGGTCAGTGTGGCACGATATGGTCCTGTTATTAAAAACGGTGAATGTTGTTCTAGGTAGAAAAGGTGCGTATTGATATAATACAAGGTGGAACTATTTTTAAGTACTTATGGGGTTTGTTAATATGGTAATAAAGAAAGAACTTTCTCATGATAAACGTAAGCTTTTGGGAAATACGTTGGCTTATTCAATAATACATTATGCTAATTACTTGCTACCGTTAGCAATAATTCCATTACTTGTTCGTGCATTGGGACCAGAAAAATTTGGGCTGTTAGGTTTAGCACAAGCATTAATGACATACTTAGAAATAATAGTTGATTTTGGTTTATCTATCACTGCCCCTAAAGAAGTTGCACTATACCGGGATGATAGAAATAAATTGAATACTATTTTTAATAGTATTCTTTTTTCAAAAGTATTATTAGCAGTTATTGCATTTCTTGTATTGAGTATTGTCCTTTTTGCAGTTACAAAATTTAGAATAAATTTTTCTATATTTTTAATAATGTTTGGTATTGTTATAGCAAAATGTTTGTCACCAGCTTGGTTTTACCAGGGATTAGAAAAGGTGCAGTTATACCTTTTTATAACTATGTTTTTTCGAATACTATATGCTGTGAGTATATTTATAATTATTAAATATCCTGAGGATTATTTAATCGCTGCTGGTTTACAAGTGAGTTGCCTAATTATAGGGGAGACGATTGCACTTTGTATTGCAATTCGAAGTCATTCATTACGTTTTGTTATTCCATCTTGGCAAGATATCAAGTACGTAAATCAAAATGGTTGGCATTTATTTATGTCAAGAATAACGTTAGCTTTGTATACTAGTGGCAATACTGTAATTCTTGGATTCTACACTAGCGAGCTAATAACAGGTTATTATGTAGCAGCAGAAAGGGTTATTCGTGCAATTGAGAATATGATTCAACCGGTGATCAATGCCTTGTATCCTTATATAGTAAGGAATAAAAATATAAAGTTTATGGTTAAGGTCATCGTTATGAGTGTATTAATTTCTAGCTTTGGCACTATTGGATTAATATATTCTTCAGATTTAATTATAATGAAGTTATTTGGCTCTGCTTATTTCGAAAGCATAGATATTTTAAAAATTATGTCCTTGGAACTTGCAATTGCTATTCCATCGGCTCTATTAGGTGTGACTTATCTGGTTGCTTTTGGCAAAACGAGAATGTTCAGTTTTAGCAATATATTTGGTGTATCATTCTATTTTGTAAGTTTATTATTTATTATTCCAAACATTAGCATAACTAAGGTAATTATAATTTCAATACTATCCCATCTAATAGTATTATTAATAAGATCATTTGGAGCAATACAAATATATAGTGAGGCAAAGCGATGTAGTGTAAATGGAGAGAAAGGCGTGAAATAATAGTGTTTGAGAATGTTTTGGTTGGCGTATCCTTCTCATCGGATAATAGAGGTGTAAATGCCTTAGGCATAGGAGCATTAATACGCCTTAAACTAAATAATCAATCTAGTGATGTTACTGTTATCAATTTTTCTAAAGAAGAAAGAATTGTTGAACATGACATATGGATGCATGGTAGTTATCAAAAAGTAAATGTATATCATTTTTCATCGAAAACTCTTCTTAAGGCCCTAAGTGCGTTATGGTTCAATCGTTTTCCAAATAAGTTAGCATTGATAATAAAGCAAGCTAAAACGATTTATACAGTGAATGAAGGCGATAGCTTTAGTGATATTTATGGGCTGAAAAGATTACTGTTTTGGTGTTTGATCGCAATGCTCCCAATTATCGGAAAGAAAAGATTGGTCTTTCTTCCACAAACAATTGGACCTTTTAATACTTTTATCGGAAAGATGATGTCAAAATATATTTTAAAATCAGCACAAGTGATCTATGTAAGAGATGAACAAGGTAAAAAGTACTTGGAAGAAGGAAGTATCAGTCATACATTAAGCTGTGATATGGCAGTCTTCATGCCACCAAAGAAGGTGTTAATTGAGGTTCCTGAAAAATGTGTGGGAATTAATATAAATGGCTTACTATATTATGAAAGTTATGGCATAATACAAGGACGGTATAGTCATTATAAAAAAATAATAGTAGATTTAATACATGAAGCATTAAAAAACAACTATAAAGTCTTGTTAGTACCACATACATATAACGTTAATAGTCCTGGAAATGAAGATGATTTAAAAGCAACCAGAGAAATATATGATTCTCTAAAACACCCGGATGTATTAATAATTGATAGCGATTATGATGCCCAAGAATTAAAATATTTTATATCAAAGTGTGAAGTTTTTTATGGGTCGCGGATGCATTCTTGCATTGCAGCTCTGTCATCAACAGTTCCAACTGTTGGTTTAGCATATAGTTATAAATTTACGGGAACATTTGGATTGTTTAATCAAAGTCAATGGGTGTTTGATATTGAAAATATAACAGAAGCAGAAATACCAGCATTTATAATTAAGATAACTAGAATATTTGATGATTTGCAAAATATAAAAAAAGAACTAATAGACATGAAAAGCGAAATGGAGAAAAAGTATCTTGAAGGTAAGTAAAAACGTAGCTTCAGTAGATAAGAATAGACTATGTCATGGTTGTGGAGCATGTTCCTACATTTGTCAAAGCAATGCAATAACATTAAAGAATGATGGTTACAATAATTATCCTTTTATAGATATAGCAAAATGTAATCAATGTGGCTTGTGTTTAAAGGTGTGTTCTGGTATTCATTTTGATTTTAAAAATACTAGTTGTATAGAACAAGAACTTCTACTTTCTAAGAATAATCTCTATATAGGGCATTCAAATCAAGCTTCTGTCAGACAAAAGTCTGCTTCAGGAGGTATAATAACGCAGATTATATTGAGTTTATTACGTGAAAAGATCATAGATGGCGCCATTGTAGCTCGAAATGTTGGAACGATACCTGATATAGGGGCTGCAGTTGTTCATAGCGAAGAAGAAGTGATGAACAGTACATCGAGTATTTATTATCCTGTATCAGTATGTGCAGCCTTGAAACAAATTGATAGAAATAAAAAATATATTTTCGTTGGTAAGGGATGTGATTTGGATTCATTAAATCGAATATCTGTTATTCAACCATGGATAGATAAAGCAATTCAATTAAAAATTGGGATGATGTGTCATCATACTCCATATGCACAGGAAACAAAAGAACTTGTTGAGAGTGTTGGTATTAGTAATACACGCTTAACTAGAATCGTTTACCGAGGTTTAGGATGGCCTGGTGACACGGTAATAACAAGTGGGAAACGGCAATATGTTCTGCCATATAAAATATCATGGGGGAAATACTTAGGTAAAAACATTCCATTTAGATGTAAACTCTGCTTTAATGGAATGGCAGGGCATGGGGATATCGTAGTAGGAGATGCATGGAAAATGAATTTATTACTACAAAAAGATTTAAATGATGGATATTCCCTATTCATGGTAAGAACAAATGGGGCACAAGAAATATTGGATAAGTTATATAAAAAAAATGATATTATCATAGAATCTGTAGCTCCTAGATTCTTAATTGAGAGTCAAAAGAACTTAATAAGTAAGAATGAATCTGCATTATGCAATGTTTTTATATTTAAACTGTTGTATAAAAAGAATTTATTCGACAATATATCATTCAACGATATCATTAAGAGAAAATATATTTATTTGTTATTTAGCTTTAAAGGTTTGAGAAAATTTGCAAGCGCATTAAAAAATTATTACCTGTATATGAAATTAAATAAATAGGTATGTGAGTGTAATTTATGAATAAAAAGGTTTATATTGTTATTTTGAATTGGAATGGTTGGAAAGATACAATTGAATGCTTAGAAAGTGTTTTTCGCAACCAATATAGTAATTATAAGGTTATTGTATGTGATAATGCTTCTAGTGATGGGTCACTAGACAAAATAAAGCAATGGGCTGATGGAAAATTAAAAGCAAATATATCAGATGATAGCCGAATTGCTATTCATACTAGCCCGATGCTAGAAA
Organism: Pelosinus fermentans JBW45; assembly: GCF_000271665.2. Classification (GTDB taxonomy): domain Bacteria; phylum Bacillota; class Negativicutes; order DSM-13327; family DSM-13327; genus Pelosinus; species Pelosinus baikalensis. The sequence continues at coordinate 815,138 of NZ_CP010978.1, forward strand.
AGCCTATACGTTATATCGAATATACTCGCGAAAATGCAGAAAGTGGTGTATTGAAAATAGATGAGCCACCACTGATTTTGATTCAGACGGGAGAAAACTTAGGCTTTGCTGGTGGTAATAATGTGGGGATCAAATATGCCTTGGCAAGGAATGACTTTGACTATATTTGGTTACTTAATAATGATACTGTAATTAAACCAGATTCAATGATTCACTTACTTCAAAGAATTCAGGAACAACCTTCTGTGGGGATGTGCGGTTCTACTCTTCTTTATTATCATCAACCTGAAAAAGTACAAGCGTTAGGTGGAGCGACATATAATAAGTGGTTAGGTATAAGTAAACATTTGAGTGCCTATGAAGAATTTAATAATTTAATAAATTCTAATAAAATTGAAAAACAAATGGATTATATTATTGGTGCATCTATGTTTGTATCCAAAAAATTTATAGAAGATATAGGCTTAATTAGTGAAGATTATTTTTTGTACTATGAAGAAATTGATTGGGTTATACGAGCGAGTGGGAAGTATAACTTAGGTTATGCGCCGAAAAGTATTGTATATCATAAAGAGGGAGCAACGATAGGATCAAGTAGCGCTTCAATGGGAAAAAGCTCATTGGCAGATTATTTTGCAGTGAAAAGTAGATTGATTTTTACAAAAAAATTTTTCTCGTATACATTACCTACGGTATATTTAGGATTATTGATTGTGATTTTTAATCGAATCAGACGTAAACAATGGGATAGAGTTGAGATGATATTGAAAATCATAATAGATCGATGATCTTGATGAGTTTGTAATATATCTTTTTAATTTTTTTGATAGAAGAGGTATATATATCCTAGGAGAATAATGATTGAAAAAATCTACATTATGAAATAATTGGAGAAATTACCGTTAGTTTAATGTAATGGAAAGGAGCTATTATCATATTATATTTAAATAAATGTTTAATTGTCCTATTATCTATAACTGTGTGGATGCAAATGTGGGCAATCAGTACAGAACGTTTTGGGCTCAGTATGTCTACGATAGTATTACTTTTTATTGCCGTCTTAAATATTACTAAAATTCGTTTTGATAAAAAAACACTAATAATATCAGGAATTTTAATGGTGTGGATGATTACTATAAGCCTCTTGAGTGATGTGCCAGAAAGCATTTGGATACTGCGCATTATTCGAAATACGATGATGATTTTTATGATAATAGTATGTTCGTGGTTATTTGGGACTCAAGTGTATATACGATTATTTGTTAAAAGCATCATAGTAGTAACCTTTATAGGATGCTTTTATGGTATATATCAGGCTATTGCTGTATATTATGATTTGCCTTATTTTTTAAACATATTTAGTACTAATACGTCTTATCATCCTAGGGATTTGTACGAATATTATGGAGGATGGATAGATATTTATAGAATATATGGTGTTTTTGATGAACCATCTTTTTATGCAGCCTTTTTAATATTGGTTAGTGTAATACTATTACATTTAAAATTGAACAGTTTAATAAAAGTAGCATTGTGGATACTCATAATCATAAATATCATTAGTACTTTCTCCAGACTAGGATATGCATGTTTTGCAATTGTCGTTATGAGTTACTATATAAATTCATTAAATTTCATCTTTATGAATAAAAAGCTACAATATTATATTATAGGTTTTCTGTTAATTAGTATTCCTTTGATTATGCCTGGTATTAGTTATCTTTTATATCATTATGATATATTTTCGGATTTATCAATCTCTGGTAGAACCAATTCCCAGTTATATTATTTTGAGGAAGCTAGGTTATTTGGCTTTGGTATGGGGAGTATTAAAGCTTTTTCATCTAATTTTGCAGTTATTGGGGATATTGAAAAATTTGCACATAATGCATTAGCAAGCATTGCTTATGAATGGGGAATCGTTGCAATCTCCTTTTATTATTATATAATGCTTTCTTTTTTAAAAAATTCAAAAATACCAGGAATTTCTTTATGTGTCGTTGCGGCAGTTTCATCACTATTAAGTTTCGGAGAATTTTACAATATTGAATCTATTCTAATTATGTTTTGCCTTCTAACCAAATATGCTAAATTTATGGAAGAAAATTCAAATGTTATTAGATAGGAAATATATATATTTCCTATATTTAGTGTTATTCTAGGTGTTACAGGAGTATACTGAAAATTATTGCGTAAAGAACTTTGTCTAGATTTAACAAAAATTTGACAAAGTTACTAGATGTCTGTTGTAAATAAGTTCTACAAGTTGAATTCATGATTGTACCATTTTTCTTTTTTACTAGAATTGTCATATTCAATTTGAGTAACCCGCCGATAAAATTGAGGGGGTAAACATAATAATGAAATTACTGATTAATATTTCCATGCTAGGTCACAAGCCTACTGGATTAGGTGTATACTCTGAACACTGTGCAAATTTCTTGGACCAGGCTTTTAATTGTTCCATAGTGTCATCCTTTTTTACTTCAAAATATGACAATGAAATTATTAAGTCGCCGTCTAATATAGGTTTTGGCGTCGGAGGCACATCAAATATAGAAAGATTAGCTTATCTTTCTATGCAATTTCCTAAAGAAAAGAATAGTTTTATTTATAATCCAACACATCATGGTGTACTTGGATTTAATAATCAAATTATAACGATACACGACTTAATACCTATACATCACCCAATGCAACATAAATTGCAATATTTATATTTTAAATATTACTTATCGAAACTTATAAAAGACTGTAAAGCAATTTTTACCGTATCGCAGACAGCTAAGGAAGATATATGTGGCTACTATAAATTAAAACCAGAAAGAGTCTTTGTAGTTCCTAATGGTGTTGATTCAATGATGTTCAGTCGCGATAATGTTTACACTAGCCAAGACCCCTATCTTTTGGTGGTTGGAGCAGCTTATCACCACAAGAATATTCATGAGTTGTTAAATAATTGGCAAGTTTGGAAAGGAAAATACAAAATTAAGGTTGCATCAGCAAGTGGTAAGTATGGACAGTATTTAAAAGAGGTAGTTCGTCAGTGCAAATTAGAAAAAGATGTAGAGTTTCTTGGTTATGTGACACAGACACAATTAATTAAGTTATATCAAGGTTGTAAAGCCTTAGTATTTCCATCTTTATGGGAAGGGTTTGGACTACCACCAATCGAGACGTTGGCATGCGGCCGACCTGTAATCGTTTCTGATATTCCTGTTCATATGGAAATATTGCAAGATGCGGCAATTTATATAACACCAGGTAATCCGGATACTTGGGGTGATGCATTCGTTATGTTAGAAGATAAAAAGATGATAGAATGTAAATTAAAGTTATCCGAGAAAGTTATAAAAAAATATACTTGGGATAGTACTGGAGAAATATTGATTAAGTCCCTATTACAAGTTGAGCCGAATTTAATCGGTCTTCTAAGCAATAGATAATTTTGTGATCGAGGTATAAAATGTATAAAATTGCTTTAATAATTCCTACTCGAAATAGCGGTCAATCATTTAAAGATACACTTGCATCTGTTAGCAAGCAAACGATAACATTGCATTATAAAGTAGTCATTGATACTGAATCAGAAGATTGTACAATTAAGGATGCTAAAGAACATGATTTTGAAATTATAAGTATTAAAAAGAAAGAATTTAATCATGGTGCGACACGTCAGTCTGGTGTAAATTTACTTAATGATGTTGATATTATAATATTTATGACTCAAGATGCAATATTGGCTGATAATGAAAGCTTAGAAAATCTATTAGAATGCTTTAAAGATCCTAAAGTTGGTGCAGCTTATGGAAGGCAGTTGCCACATTTAAATGCAGAGCCAATTGATGCACATGCAAGATTATTCAATTATTCAATTGCCTCAAGGGTAAAAAGTATAGATGATGCAAAGAAGTTAGGTCTTAAAACTGCATTCATTTCAAATTCTTTTGCGGCGTACAGAAAATCGGCGCTGTTATCGGTAGGGGGCTTTCCGAGCAACACTATCTTAAGTGAGGATACATATGTAGCGGCTAAAATGCTTCTAGATGGCTGGAAAGTTACATATTGTGCAGAGGCTAAAGTATATCATTCTCATAATTATAATTATGTACAAGAATTTAACAGATATTTTGATATTGGAGTCTTTCATGCCCGAGAACCTTGGATTCGATCTAGCTTTGGACAGGCTGAAGGTGAAGGTAAGCGGTTTGTTATCTCTGAGTTTAACTATTTATGGTCTACAGGATATAAGTCAACAATATTATCTGCATTTTTTAGAACTTTACTTAAGTATTTAGGATATAAGTTAGGATTGAATGAAAAATGGATGTCTACAAGGATAAAAAAAAATCTTAGTATGCACAAAGGTTTTTGGTAAGAGTGAATGGACGAATGTGAATAAAAGATTATCTGTTAATATGGGGATGCCACTGGGGACGGTTCGAGATGGGCGGTAGGGACGTTCCATCTTTGTCACATTGTTCGAATCCTTTGGATATGTTGCAGTAGAGGTAATGACTTTAAAGAAACCAATAATAGCAAGCAAGGTTGGCGGGTTATGTAAAATTATAGAATACGGGAAGTCAGGATTTCTTTTTTAATGAAACTAATATGTGTAAAAATATAGATGGTATTAATTTCCATAAAATCAAGTTTAAATATGGGTGAAATGAAAGATGATATGGATGGAGGACAGGAGTACCGTGTTAATAAATATTATTCTGAAAATATATGGGTATTTACGAGCTGATTTGTTGAGAAAAATTCTGCTGAAATTTATTTTGAAAGTAGAAAATGGTCAGGCATGGTCAAATACAGTAAGAAAAATATACAGACAATATTATAGAATTGAGATTGGTTATGGTACATATGGTGGGGCGTTTGATTATAATAAAATTGCATCCGGAACAGTATTTGGTAATTATTGTTCAGTAGCAAATAATGTCTATGCATTGAACGGTAATCATCCAATTGCTTATTTCAGTCAGCATCCAATGTTTTATAATCCACATTTAAAATTTGTAAGCGAAGAACAAATACAAAGAACAAAACTGGTGATTGGTCACGATGTATGGATTGGAGCAAATGTAATTATTTTGCCATCGGTTAAAAAAATCGGTAATGGAGCAGTAATTGGTGCGGGGGCAGTGGTTACAAAAGATATAGAAGCATATCAAGTTTGTGCTGGTAATCCTGCTAGATTGATTAAATATAGATTTAGCCAATCTGTTATACAAAAATTGGAAAAAAGTGAATGGTGGTTGTTAGATAAAAACAATCTATTTACCTCAAGGGAGAAAATTCAAAACTATATAAAGTGAAATACTTATAGAAGCTATTTCAGAAGATGGTGATGAATATTTCGGCGGATTACGACGAGCTATGTGGGTTATTTAAGCCGAAAATATAAACGCGTGGGGCATTTGTTTCAAGATCGGTATAAAAGTGAAAATGTAGAAAGTGATAGTTATTTGCTTACTGTCATACGGTATGTGCATCAGAATCCAGAGAAGGCAGGGATTGCAAAGACGGAAACGTATCCTTGGAGTAGTTGTTCCGGATATTTGAGGGGAACTGGAGATCGCTACTTACCAGAGTTTGCTGAAATTTTAAATATGCTTTCTGAAAACCGTGATGTAGCGATAGAGGGGTTTAAAAGATTTCATATGGAATTTAGCCAAGAGGCATGCATGGACGTTATGGAAGATTGTAAATCGGATAATAATCACGAAGCGCAGATTCAAGAGTTTTTGCAAATTAGGGGAATTGCATTAATGGACATTTCGAAACCAGAATATCTAGATACTCGTAAAGAATTGATTATTTGGCTGCAAGAGAATACTGCCATGTCAGGAAGAAAACTGGCGGAGGTAACGGGAATTAATAGGGAAGCTATTAGAAAAATCCTTGCAAATAAATAGTTGGTGTGACAGAGCTACAAGTTTGAAAACATACTGACTTATGATTTGTTTTGTGAGATAATGAAAGCATATTTAATTAAAGCAGCTGTAGCTTTGCTATCGCTGTTTTATTGCGCATTGGATGGCTCCGTACTCTTGCTGCTGATACATCACAACATACGGCTGAAAGAAAAAATGCGCGCTAAATAACCAGGAATGTTAGTAACCCTGTTCATGATATAAAACGAATACCGAGAGGAGCCGTTTCATTGAAAATCATAATTCTAGCAGGTGGTGGAGGCACACGTTTATTCCCATTATCCCGCACCTGTTTTCCTAAACAATTTATGAAGCTTGGGACTGAGCAATCCTTATTAGCACAGACAGTTACTCGTTTTATACCTGTAGCCAAGGTGGCAGATATGGTGATTGTGACTAATCAGGAATATATTCATCATGTTAAAGCAGAGTTAGCTGCTTGTGGGGCGATGGGCGCCCATATTTTATTGGAACCCGTAGGGCGTAATACGGCTCCAGCCATTGCATTGGCGGCAAGGTACTGTATTGATGAATTGGGTGCCGGGGAAGATGAAGTCATGTTTGTGACACCTTCGGATCATATTATTCGTAAAAATGATCTTTTTATTAAGTCTGTAAAGCAGGCTGAAGAAATGGCGCGCCAGGATCATCTTGTCACCTTTGGCATAAAACCGGATAAACCTGAGATTGGGTATGGGTATATTGAAGCTGGTGAGGCGTATGGATATGGTTTTGCTGTGAAGTCCTTTAAAGAAAAACCTAGTCAGGTAGTAGCTGAAGAATATGTAGCAGCAGGACGATATTATTGGAATTCAGGAATGTTTGCAGTTACTATGGGGCAAATCATGAGAGAATTTTCTACTCACCAACCTGAGATTTATCAATTAGCATCTACTAACTATGCAGATGCATTGGCTCAGTTTGAAAACATGCCCAATATTTCAATTGACTATGCGGTGGCGGAAAAATCGGATAAAGTAGTAACAATTCCCTTATTAGCTTATTGGAATGACATTGGTTCCTGGGATGCTATTTACGATGTATTAGACAAGGATACGGATGGCAATGCCGTCAAAGGTGATTGTATACCGATTGATTGTACGAATACACTCATGCTAGGACGTAGTCGTTTGATAGCTGGCATTGGACTTGAGGATTTGCTAGTGGTGGAAACGGATGATGTGATAGTAGTAGCTAAGAAGGGGGAATCCCAAAAGGTTAAAGACTTGGTCAATGAATTGAAAGATCGGGGACGCCGTGAAGCGGATGAGCATACGACCTTATATCGGCCATGGGGGAGTGTTACTGTCTTGGGTGGCGGACCAGGGTATAAGATGAAGCAAGTCAGAGTTAACCCTGGACAAGGGCTTAGTCTGCAAATGCATTATCATCGCACGGAGCATTGGATTGTGACGGGTGGTACGGCGCAAGTGACTCTGGGGGATGAAGTAAAGATGGTACATGAAAATGAGAGTGTATTTATCCCTATGTCTACCAAACATCGTTTGGAGAACCCAGGGCGGATTCCGTTGGAGATTATCGAAGTGCAGAATGGCAAGTATTTAGAAGAAGATGATATTGTACGGTTTGATTGATGTATATGGGAGAGTGTGACGAACACACCCCGCCCTTTGTGCACCCCTCTCTAGAGGGGAATTAGGACAAAGATAATTTACAGTTATTATTTTGCTATCACTGCTTGCTATATGGATATTTTTTATGCATAAATAAGGAGACAAAGTCGCTTGCGACTTTGTCTCCTTATTTATATTTGGCATCGCCAAGATTAAAAAATTTATGTGATGCTTCTATTTGTTAAGTTCTCGTTACTTGTCTGCAGGGGCTTTTTTTATGCCATATTTATAAAGAATAAATTCTCTAGCCAGGTCTAGCTCTTTTTTTACATGGTCAGGAAGATTATCTATTTCATCGTCATTTTGCTTAGTATCTACAATATCATCTTCTGCGAAAAAGTCAGATAAAGAAATTTGGAGAGCATTACAGATTTTTTCTAAAGTGATAATATTTGGACTTTTTTCACCTATTTCTATTTCGCGTAAGGTTGCTTGCCCTATTTCTGCAAGTTGAGAAAGTTTATTAGTACTGTAGCCTTTTTCTTTTCTCAAATGAATAATACGTTCAGCGATAGTCATAATATAAAACCTCCAATTAACGCTAAAGCAATTATAACATAAATATTTAAAATAAAATTAACGCATTAGCATTGACTAATTAACGCAGAAGCATTACAATAACAACGAGGGGGTGATGACTGTGAAAAATTTAGAAGAATTCCGTAAAGCAAAAGGGTGGTCTCAAAAGAAGTTAGCGGATCAGTCGGGCGTTTCACAAACTTATATATCGGAGCTGGAAGCGGCTAAGAAGCAGCCGACTGTCCTTATCGCACAAAAACTTGCCACGGCGTTTGGAATATCTCTTGCAGATTTGTTACATGACGAGTTCAGAGCCCCCAAATGTAAGGAGGTGAAAGAGATAGATTCTGGATCAGAAAGGAGTGTGTAGGTATTGATGATTCTATCGCATCTATTTACAGTATAGCCAAAAAGAAATCGTAAATCCATTTTTTGTTAAACATTGTTACAGTTTCAGGTAGGTTATTGTTATATCATAAGTAATCGCAATATTTAGATAAATGGTTTAATAAGAGAACGATAAAACATAGGAGGTACGCTAAATGGGGTCACTTGCTAAGAAATACGAGGTAGAAAATGCTTCGGTAGGACGAGCTGCTATGACGGATGCAGAGTGGAAAGCGGCCATTCGATTTGATGCTACGGATTGGGGCTGGATTATCATGAGCATTGGCATGGCCATTGGTGCAGGAATTGTATTTCTGCCTGTACAGGTTGGGCTAATGGGGCTATGGGTGTTTTTACTTTCTTCTGTTATTGGCTATCCTGCCATGTATTTGTTTCAAAAGCTATTTATTAATACGTTAGCCGCTTCGCCTGAATGCAAAGATTATCCTAGTGTGATTGCAGGGTATCTGGGAAAGAATTGGGGGATGTTTTTAGGGGCGTTATATTTTGTCATGCTGGTGATTTGGGTATTCGTATATTCCACTGCTATTACGAATGATAGTGCTTCTTTTATACAATCCTTTGGTTTGACAGAATCTTTGCTGTCGACCAACCCTTTTTATGGTTTGTTTTTAATTTGCTGTTTGGTGGCGTTAGCTTCGCGAGGGGAGAAGGTATTGTTTAAAATTTCTACGGGGATGGTACTGACAAAGCTGTTTGTGGTAGCTTTTCTTGGACTGGCTATGGTGAGTCGCTGGGATTTGGCAAATGTCGGTTCCATTCCATCATTAGGGACTTTACTAAAGGATGCAGTGGTTATGCTTCCCTTTACGTTAACATCCATATTATTTATTCAGAGTTTGAGTCCGATGGTGATTTCCTACCGATCTCATGAGAAGTCCATTGAAGTAGCAAGGTATAAAGCAATGCGTGCCATGAATATTGCTTTTGGAGTTTTATTTGTTACCGTGTTCTTTTATGCCGTATCCTTTACCTTAGCGATGGGTCATGAGCAGGCTGTCCATGCTTCTCAGCAAAATATCTCGGCTTTGGCGATGGTGGCACAGGGGAGCGGTACCAGCAATCAGCAAATGGTGAAGATTTTTAGTTTGATTTTGAATATTTTTGCCGTAATGACAGCCTATTTTGGCGTATATCTGGGATTTAGAGAAGCGTGCCAAGGTTTGGTCATGAATGTGCTGCGGCGTATAGTCCCAGAGGAGCACATTCATAAGACGCTTGTCGGCTACGGTATTATGGGTTTTACCGTATTGCTGTCTTGGGGAGCGATTGTGCTGAATGCACCCGTCTTAAGTTTTACATCCATTTGCAGTCCGATATTTGGTTTGGTAGGCTGTTTAATTCCAGCGTATCTGGTATATCAAGTACCATTTCTTCAGCAATATAAAGGAATTTCACTAAAAATAATTATTGCGACGGGTATTTTACTTTGTATATCTCCATTTTTAGCCTTTGCGTAATACTCGTATCTCTTTGAGGATTAATAAAATGAGGAGAATTTGATATGAAGAAGATAGATTCTAAAATGGTGAATCCTTTATGGCTGGAAATGATCAAGGTTGTAAAAAGAGAGGTAGTACCTGCATTGGGGTGTACTGAGCCCGTTTCCTTAGCGCTGGCTGCAGCTATCGCAGCGCAGAGGTTAGATAAGCCCGTTGAAAAAATTGAAGCTAAGGTCTCAGCCAACTTGATGAAAAATGGTATGGGAGTCACCGTACCGGGAACAGGTATGACAGGACTCTTTATTGCCGCTGCTGTAGGTGCGATTGGCGGTGATCCGTGGGGGAAGCTAGAAGTTCTGAAGAATCTCACTCCTGAGCAGGTCAGAAAAGCACAGCAAATGGTTGCTCAGGGGCGGGTTGAGGTTATGGTTGCTGATGTACCCCATATTTTGTATTCGGAAGCAAAAGTAATGCATGGAGAAGAGTGGGTAACCGTTGCGATTGCCGATACTCATACTCAAGTGGCACGCATTGAGGAAAATGGCAAAGTAATATTTGAAATGGAGTTTGAGGATTATATAGCAAATGCAATGGAAGATAAATCCACCATAGCTGGTATTAAGGCTCGGGATGTTTTTGATTTTGCCATGGGAGTGCCTTTAGAAATGATCCGTTTTATCCATGAAGCTGCTGACTTGAATACTTCTTTATCCCGAGAAGGCATGAATGGACATTATGGATTACAGATTGGTGCTACGATGGATCGCCAGAGGCAGCAAGGATTCTTAGCAGATGGTCTATTAACTCAAGTTTTGATGCGTACGACCGCCGCATCTGACGCAAGAATGGGAGGGGCAGTATTGCCGGCGATGACCAATTCCGGTTCTGGCAATCAGGGAATAGCGGCAACCATGCCTGTCGTAGTGGTTGCTGAATATGTAAAAGCGAATGAAGAATCGCTCATTAGGGCGTTAATGCTGTCGCACATGATGGCCATCTATATCCATGATAAGCTCCCCAAGTTATCGGCATTGTGCGCCGTTACGACGGCTTCTATGGGAGCTGCTGCAGGAATGGCTTGGCTGCTGAAAGAGGACTTTCGGGTGGTCAGTATGGCGATTTCTAACATGATTGGCGATTTGGCGGGGCTTATCTGTGACGGTGCGTCCAATAGCTGCGCAATGAAGGTGTCTACTTCTGTTATGTCTGGGTATAAGGCAGTATTGCTGGCTCTTGAGGGAATTCGGGTTACAGGGAATGACGGAATTGTGGCAGAGGATGTCGATCGATCCATTGCCAATTTGGGAGTACTGGCCTGCCAAGGAATGGCCCAAATGGATGAGCAGATTTTACAAATTATGTTGAATAAAAGATAAGAAAATTTGTTGGTTGTCGATAAGATGCCTATTTATCACTTAGATAAGTAGGCATCTAGGGTTCTTTTGACACTGTAATTATGTTATGCTACACTAATCACAATGGCATATATTATGGAAAGGACGGGTAAGACACATGATTGTTCCATACATACGTCTGTCTACTTCTCATCCAGTATTGCGTCGACAAGAATGGCGTCCCTGGAAAAAGCTTGGTTATCGAGTATTGGATGAAGATGGTTTCACCGTTTACCATGAGCAGGAAGCAATTAAGAGGACTATTCTCAATGCTTTTATTAATACTGATGCTGATATCTTTTTATTCGGATCTCGGGCGACAGGAATGGTGCATGAAAAGTCTGATTATGATGTAGGATATTATGCAGAGGATGGATTATCTGTGTATATTTTGGCAGAGTTAAAGGAAACGTTAGAAGAGTTTCCTATTCCTGCGCGAGTAGATTTGGTCGATTTTGCGGTTCTTTCACCAGAATTTATCAAAATTGCTATGAAAGGTGGGGTGGAAATATGGAAACAAAAAAGGAAGAACTCGTTTTTCACCTAAGCGAATCGGGTTTATGAAAGCGCAAAGCGGCTGCCTGAGGAAGTTCGCAAGATTATTATTACCATTGAGAATAATGAGGGAGTAAATCATGACAAAGAAAAAGCTTGAAATGGATTTGATTCAAAAGTTAAGAGATTTCTTTGCGGAGCGCCAGGATATTATGTTTGCTTGGTTGTTCGGTTCTTATGCTACTGGTTTTACTACTCGTTTCAGTGATATGGACATTGCTGTTTATGTTGAGGATCATACGGTATTGACAGATATGGATTGGTATTTGCAATTAAAGGCAGATCTTATGGAGCTGGTGAACAAAGAAATTGATTTAGTGGTGCTAAATAATGCTAAGCCATTGATTAAACATACAGCCAATATGCAAAAAAAGATACTTTTATCGCGCAATGCATTGTTTGAAGCAGAATACTCCTTGCGGGTTGTTAAAGAATACAATGATGTGAGATATTGGGCGCGCTATTCTAGGCAGCATTTATTGAGAGGGAACAAGAATGGTTAAACGGGACGTTTTAGAGCGAAAATTATATCAAATTGAAAAGTCACTACGAAAAATACAGGTTTATACTTCAATGAATTATGATGAATTTATCAGTCATCCAGTTGCCAGAGATGTAGTAGAATATAACCTCTTCATCATTATCAATTGTATGATTGATATTGTAAATCATATCGTAGCTGATGAAGAGTTAGGGGAAATTGATGTGCTATCCGATGGTTTTCGAATTTTGTCGGATCATGGATATTGGACAAAGCTGCAGGCTGCTATCTATATTAAAATGGTAGCATTTCGTAATATGATAGCTCATCAATATATTGATGTAGATGCAAATGTGGTATATATGATTTTACAGGAAAAATTAAAAGATGTTGAAACGTTCAAACAGCAAGTTATAGATAAAATTTAATTTACAATTAAATGGAAATGACGGTCTATTTTCAATGCATTTATTAATACTAAATGCTAGAGGGGAATGAAGAGAAGGACTGAAGAACTGATGAAACAAGGGGAAGAAGTCATTGTGACTTTTTCCCCTTGTTTTTATCGGAATCGTTTGTAGTTAGATTTTGACGTTCATCATTTTATGTATTCGATTATTCTATTAAAACAACGGGTTTAATCAAATCCTTTGGTTTATCTTTCATAAGGAATAGGGCTTCTTCAATATGATTAAATCCTGTAAAAACGTGGGTGATTAGTCTGCTTAAATCGACACGGTTATGCTGCACAAGGTTGACCAGCATTTCCATTCTATAGCGACCGCCAGGGCAGAGTCCGCCTTTGATGGTCTTGTGAGCCATTCCACAGCCCCAGGCTAGGCGAGGTACGGGGAGACTTTCACCGCTGCCATGATAGTTTACATTGGCAACGACGCCGCCGGGTTTAACAATGGAAATTGCTTGCCCCAAGATTTCGATACCGCCTCCAGCCAAGATGACTCGGTCAACTCCTTTGTTTTGGGTCAGTTCCATGATTTGCTCTACGATATCGCCATTTTTGTAATTGACAATATCCGTTGCTCCGTAGAATTGGGCTGCTTCTACACATACAGACCGACTGCCGACACCGATAATCCTGCCTGCACCACGCAATTTTGCACCAGCTACTCCCATTAGACCAACTGGGCCAATGCCAATGACTGCGACGCTGGAACCAAATTGAATATCCGCTAGTTCAACGCCGTGGAATCCCGTTGTCATCATATCCGTGATCATAACGGCACTAGGTAGGGGAATCTCTTTCGGCATAATCGCCAAATTCATATCCGCATCATTGACATGGAAGAATTCACCGAAAACACCATCTTTAAAGTTCGAAAATTTCCAGCCTGCCAGCATTCCATTAGAGTGCTGGTGAAATCCTGCTTGCGCTTCAAGTGAGCGCCAATCTGGAGTAATGGCTGGGACGATTACGCGATCACCCGGTTTAAAATCGTTAACCTTATCTCCTATTTCCACAATTTCACCGACAGCTTCATGACCAAGAATCATGTCGTGTCTGTCACCGATTGCTCCTTCAAAAACTGTATGGATATCCGAGGAGCAGGGAGAAATCGCTAACGGTCGTACCATTGCATCGTAAGGACCTATTAGTGGTTTTTCTTTTTCGATCCAGCCTACTTTATTGATACTTAACATTGCAAAACCTTTCATCATGTTCATCCTCCCCAATATTTTACTTGCGTGAGTGAATGTTCTTTATTTCACAATTATAAGTTATTTATATCACATATTAATGGTTCTGTAAATATTATTGATAATATTCTGATGAAATCGTTAACGCTAAAATTACATATAGGTAAGCCAGTATACCCAGAGAAAGTTATTCCTCAGAGTTTAAAATTGCACTTAATGCATTAATCGCATACAATGGTACATTTGTAAGCCAATCTTCTTTTCGATAATCAGACATTGATGTTCTAATTGCATTTTTAGGATTATATTTCAGACAGTAGTTTTTGAGACTTTTGGCCTGTAAATTCTCTGCGGCCTTTACTTCAAGAGGGACAATTTCATTGCCATGTTGGAATATAAAATCGATTTCACCTGTAGATTTTTCTGCTGACCAGTAATAGGGTTTTATCTCACTGTTTGTTATTAATTGCTGTAGAACGTATTGCTCTGTTAATGCGCCCTTAAATTCCTCAAAGATCTTAGTATTTTCCAGTATTGATTTTAGGTTCAGGTCGCTCATAGCCGAAAGCAAGCCAACATCAAGTACAAATAACTTAAATGCATTAAAATCTTGATACGCCATTAGTGGCATATCGGGTTTGGATACACGACCAACTTTATAGATTAACCCACAATCAATCAGCCATGTCATAGCAAGTTCATATTCTCTTGCTCTTGCTCCTTGTCTGATAAGTCCATAGATAAATTTGCGATTTTCTTTTGCAAGTTGTGAGGGAATCGAAGTCCATAACATTCTAATACGTGGCACTGTTTCGTTGGGTGCGTGCTTTGAGAAATCTTGTTCATACGCCAATAGTATTTTTTTTTGGATCTCCCGGGCAGCGGTAAAATCGTTATTTACAATAAAGCTAGAAACTACCTCAGGCATTCCACCAATATAATAATACTGTTTTAACAGATCAATATATTTTCCTTTAAAGCTCGTTATCATCTCAAAATCATTTGATTTCAAAAGATCCACAAGGTTTTCATGATTTGTTGCAGTCAGAAACTCTAGAAAATTAAGTGGATATAAAGTCATAAAATCTACCTTGCCTACTGGAAATGAGGTACCTGGGTGCAGTGCAACCCCAAGTAAGCTTCCAGCAGCAATGATATGATAATCAGGTGCGTTTTCACAAAAATATTTAAGAGAGGTTAATGCTCGCGGAACTTCTTGAACTTCATCAAATATGATCAGTGTATTTTTCGCTTCAATCGTGATGCCTGTTTCAATTTGCAGGGCGGTAATGATTCTTTTTATATCAATGTCGCCTTTAAAAAGGCTTTCCATTCTTTCGTTATTATCAAAATTGATATATGCACATTTCTCATAATGTGTTCTGCCAAATTCACGCATCAGCCAAGTCTTGCCAACCTGTCTTGCACCCTTTATAATAAGCGGTTTTCGATGGGAACTGTTTTTCCATTTAATTAAATCATTGATTGTAGTTCTGATCATAGTAACACCTCTTTATAAGAAATTTCCTTAATTATAGTGCAGATAAACACATAAGTCAAACGACTTCGTGTATTTGATTCCTTTATTATATTAGAGTTTGGGATGGAATGAGAATTCCAGGTGCAATCAAAAGAATATTGAATCCCAGAAATATGACGATTTGTTAAATCTTAACAGATCGTCATATTTTTGTCATATCTTTATAGTATCCTAAAACTGGAAATTCAACCAAATTACAAATTTGGAAAAATATATGATGAAAAGTATTTAATACTAGGAAACTAATTCTAAGATGCTACATATATTGATAAGGTAGTGAATTTTTAAATTATGAAAGGATGATTTATAAATAGTAATATTTTACCTTAATAAGAATAAAATGGATATTATACGGACATATAGTTTATATGAAGTGTCATGGAGGATGATATTGTGAATAAACAGTTAGTACGAATTGCAGAGTTAGAGCAGCTAATCATAGCTGCTGGCTATCATCCTGCTCAGCTTAACGACATTACCAGAGAAGTCATTGGAACCACTCATTTAGATGCTATTACTCATGAACAGAGTTGTGAATTAATCAAAACATTAGAATACTATTGCGATTTTGCTAAGAGGTGCCAAAAAAGCAAATTGTAGAAGGTGAGATTGGAGACCTCTAAAGAGGTCTTTTTACCTTTCTTGGTACTTGAACAGAATATTATGATTATTGTAGTTATACAGATGAATTTTTGATAAAACGGCACGTAGGAGGTTTTTTAGTGAAGTATGTTATTCATATTGTTGTTGTAACTGTATTTGTAGTAAGTATGGCTATGCATGTTGTTTGGGCAGAAGAATATCGCCTTGGTCCAGGTGACATTCTTACTTTTGGAGTATGGGGCTATGAAGACTTACAGGTCAAAGAACTTGCAATCAGACCTGATGGAAAAGTTGCTTTTCCTATTGTTGGGGAAATTGACGCGCTGGGAACTTCTACAGGTCAATTGACAGAACTACTCACGGAAGGTCTCAGCCATTATATCAATGATCCTAAAGTAACCGTGAATATTATTAAATTTCGCACAATCCGGGTCTATGTACTGGGTGAGGTAGTTAAACCGGGGATGTATGAACTGGAGAAACAGCATAATTTACTTGATGCTCTTGGTGCAGCAGGAAGTTATACCCGAAATGCAGCCAAGAAAAAAGTCTATATCATTCGTAAAGATCAGACAAGTACTCCGGTAAAGGTAAATTTGATGAACATATGGGAAAAAGGAGATATGACACAAAATTATGCACTAGGTGACGGAGATGTAGTATATCTTTCTAATAATGGTAGGATCAATTTTACTACTGATATTCTCCCATTTGCCATGGGTAGCTATTATATAGGACATATGTAACGATTACTTTGTTAATAATCTTCTTGGAGGGAAAAGAGTGGAAGAAACAATCGATCTAAAGGAAGTCCTAAGAACTATTAAAAAACGCCGCATTTTAATTAGAAATGTATTTGCAGTGATGGTTATAGCTACAGTGGTAGTGAGTTTTCTCATTCCCCCTACCTATGAAGCTGAAACGACTTTGCGTGTAAAGCAGCCCAAAGGGCTGGCTGATTCCCTACTGGCTGATCTACCAATGGGGAGTAGTAGCAACACCAAGCAGTTAATGATCACCTACGCTGAAATTTTAAAAAGCCGAACGGTGGTAGAAGCAGTTATTAATAAGACTCAGGCTGATAAAGAAGAAGTACCTGATTATGAAGAAATGCTTAAACGAATTATGACTGTACCTGTAAAAGATAGTGAATTATTAAAAATAAAAGTAACGGCAAAATCAGCAGAAGAAGCACAGCTTGTTGCTAATACACTAGTTGATACATTTACGGAAAGAATGACCTTGCTGGTACGTTCTGAACAGTCGGAAGTACGTAAATTTATTGGCGAGCGAATGGTGGAATCAAAAAAGGAACTGGAAAAGGCAGAAAACCGATTGGAAAAATATAAAACGGATGAGAATATTGCAGCCCCGACAGAAGAAACGAAAGCTATCGTGGAAAGACTTTCCGCTATTAGCAAGCTATCAGCAGAAAACGCGGTAGCATTGGCATCTGCACAGGCTAAAGTTAGTAGTGCGAATAAAGAGTTGGCAGAGGAAAAACCAGGGTTTATAGCTGATAGTCCGCTTATTCAGCAATATAAAGGCAAGTTAGCTGATTTAGAAGTCCAGTTGGTAACATTGTCTCAGAATTTTACAGAAAAGCATCCTCAGATAATGTCTACCCGTGCTGCCATTATGGAGACGAAGGCTAAACTAAATATGGAATCAGCCAGTGTGCTGAATGCAGAATCTCCCTCCATCAATCCTATACACTTGGGACTGTTACAAGGAAAGATTGAAGCAGAAGCCGACATTGCTGCTGGCAGCGCACAAAAGGAAGCCATTAACAAAATAGTAGCAGACAGTGAAAAAGAATTGAATAAGCTGCCTGCCAAGGAACAGGGACTGGTGCGAGTGATGCGTGATGCTGCAGTCGCGCAAGAAATATATGTCATGTTAGCAAAACGCCATGAAGAAGCTCGGATCAGCGAAGTCATGCAGCCTACCGATGTACAGGTCATTGACGTGGCTGCCATACCGATTAAACCGATTAGTCCGAAAAAGACCTTCAATGTGATTATCGCCGCCGCACTTGGCTTATTTATCGGTTTAGGACTAGCTTTCATGTCAGAATATATGAATAGAACGGTGAAAAGTGTTGAGGATGTTAGGGATTATCTTACTCTTCCTGTGTTAGGGAGCATTCCTCACTTTGACAGCGAATCGAAATTGGCAGTGAATCATGGTATGTGGGCGAACATAAAACAGCTGGTAATGGCTAAGACCAAAAAGGGAGAACAATGATGGGTATTGATAAATACAAGCTTATTGTACACGAACAAGCCAAATCTCCAATTGCTGAGGCATACCGTACCTTAAGAACAAATATTCAATTTTCTAAAACAGATGGTCAACTACAAACGATCCTGTTTACCAGCTCTGGACCGGGTGAGGGGAAATCAACTACCCTGGCAAATACAGCAGTGGCCTTGGCTCAGTCTGGCAAGAGAGTTATTATAATGGACTGCGATCTTCGGAAACCGGTCCTGCATAAAATATTTGATAAGAAAAATCGCGGCATTACGAATTTTTTAGTCGAGGAAATTTGTGCTGAAGATTTGATCCAGGAGACACAGGTAGAAAATCTCAGAATATTGACCAGTGGGCCGATCCCGCCTAATCCCTCAGAATTACTGGGGTCTAGAAAAATGCAGGGCTTATTCAATTCTCTCAAAGAACAGGCAGATTATTTAATGATTGACGCACCGCCGGTAATTGCTGTTACAGATGCCTGTGTACTGGCTTCAAAGGTTGATGGTATTGCCTTAGTTATCAATTCCGGTACGGTTCGCCCCGAAATGGCTCAAAAGGCAAAGGATTTGCTGATAAAAGCTAACGGACATCTGTTAGGAGTCATTTTGAATCGTGTGGAAATTGAGGAAGAGTATGGTCATTACTACTATTATTATGGTAGTGATACTACTAAAATAGCGAAATAGATATCTGGATAAATATAATAAATTTAAACTGAGGTGATTTTGTGCAAAGTCGATTTCCTATGCTGGGAAAGTTAATATTATTAATTGGCGATATGGGACTACTGGTATTGGCAACTTATTTGGCAGTTTTTATAGTCTTTTATGATCGTACCGCGCAAATGGATTTTCCTATGTATTACAATATGACTCCGGTCATGATTGTTACTGCAGGTATTTTGTTCAATATAAACGGGCTCTTTTCACTATCCCGGAAAAAGTTCAGCGAACTGTTACTAAGCCTGGGAGTGGCACTGTTTAATTTAATGGTTGTTATGATGGCTATCAGTTTTTTCTTAAAAGAGTTCGGTTATTCGCGCAGTGTATTGTTTATTACAATGATGCTGCAGTTTACAATGCTGGCAGCTTGGAAATATATCTTTTGGCAGGCAGAGCGGGCTTTAGGCACACGTAAAAACACGCTGCTGATTGGCAATCCAATGGAGTGTGTAAAGGTCATTGCCCGCCTGCAATTTCAGCCACAGCTAAACTATCATGTGCGTTATGTTTGTACGGATTGTGAGAGTGAGACTTGGAAAAATGTAAATGAAGACATTGACTTAATGATCGTTTGTGCTGAATTGAGTTTGAAAGATAAGGCCGAAATCGTGCATTATTGCCATACCAATGGCAAACAGGTTTTTCTAATCCCCAACATGTACGAAATCTTTTGCAGCGGCGCAGAACTGGATAAGATTGACGATATCCCTGTATTTCATCCCTGCTATCTAAAGCCGGCATTAGAGCAGCGTACTTTAAAACGAATTCTTGATATAGCAGTGTCGGGAGCGGTTCTATTCTTTCTATGGCCCTTACTGATGCTAGTGGCTATTGCGGTAAAATTGGATAGTCCAGGACCCATATTATACAGCCAAGTGCGGACAGGACTTGATGAACAGGAATTTAGAGTTTATAAGTTTCGCAGCATGCGTGCAGATGCGGAAAGCACTACTGGCCCCGTGCTAGCAGGAGAAAATGATCCGCGGATTACAAGATTGGGGAAATTCTTGCGTGCTACCCGCATTGATGAGCTGCCTCAGCTCTTTAATGTACTGCTGGGCGATATGAGTATTGTGGGGCCTCGCCCGGAACGGCCGTTTTTTGTGGAACAATTCAAGGCAGAAATACCTGAATATATATACCGCCACAATGTCAAACCAGGAATTACAGGCTTGGCCCAGGTGTATGGCAAGTATAATACGACGCCGTATAATAAGCTGATTTATGATTTGATTTATATACAAAAATGCAATGTGCTGACGGATTTGGTTATAATGCTGCAGACCGTAAAGGTGCTGGTGACTAAAAGTAGTACCGAAGGGGTTAAAAGCAGCCATGCTGATCTGTCCAGGTATGAGATAGATCAATTAGGATAACGAAAAAGGTTGTGATGTATGAAGGTTTCCAAAGATATTCGTAATTTGCTAGACAATACTATTTCATTTTCGGTAATACAAGCTTTACGCTATATCATACCTATGGCGACAATTCCCTACCTGATTAGAGTCCTCGGAGCGGATATTTTTGGTGCAATTGCTTTTGCCCAGGCTATCATGATCTATTTCTCGTTACTATCCGACTATGGATTTAACTTTACTGGACCGAGAGATATATCAATCAACAGGGACAACCTTAAAAAGGTATCAGAAGTATTTAGTTCAATAATGGTCATTAAAGTAGCATTAACAATAGTCGGATTATGTATCTTATTAGTGTGTTTAGCTACGATCCCAAGGTTGCAAGAAGAGAATACGTTACTTGTATTGTCATGCTATGGAGTAGTAGTTTCTCGTGCCTTATCCGTTGGCTGGCTGTTTCAGGGGTTTGAAAAAATACGCTATTACGCGATAATAGCTGCTGTTTTTCAGTTTGGATATGCGGTAGCTGTATTTATACTTGTGAAGAATGTTGACGATTTTTTGCTAGTACCAATTATTAATTCTGCAAGTCTTATAATAGCGGAAGCACTTTCACTTATTGTTGCAATCAAGGTATTTAATTTACAAATAGTAGTACCTAGTATAAGTAGAATTCGAATTCAAATTAAGGAGGGTTTTCATTTTTTTTTATCTCAATTATCGCTTTCGTCTTATACTGTAATGAACTCTGTATTATTAGGTTTTTTCACAACGAATCGTGTAATAGGATACTATAGTGCAGCTGAAAAATGCATTCGGGCATTAGAGGGATTATTGCAGCCGGTTGTAAATAGTTTATATCCCTATATGGTGCGTACTCAAAATCTATCATTACTTAATAAAATTATATGTGTTACAAGTTTGGCTGGTATCTTATCAACTGTATCTGTTTATTTTTATAGTAATTTATTAGTAGAAATACTCTTCGGAAAAGGATTTGAGTATAGTGCGGATCTATTACGGGTTTTTGTTTTAGAGTGGATTATAGTATTTCCTTCAGCAATAATTGGAACTCCGTATCTTGTTGCATTTGGTTATCCTGAATATTTTTCTAAAAGTAATATGTTGGGAACTGGGGCTTATTTTGTGGGGGTGATAGTTATATATTCCCATATTGATCCCATGAATATTATTATTATTACTCTTATTTCACATGGGATTGTATTAGTATGGAGGTTATTTGGTGTTTTTCAGCATTTGTCTCCACTAAAATTTAGAAGGATAAGTAGGTGACTTGGAATGCAAAGCTTCATTTTGATGATATATAGGGTACTATTTTATCGACCATTTCGAAGGATATTTTTGTTGTTTATAGCAAAATTTGAAGGTGGATGGTTTTGGTCTGGGACTATTCGCAACATATTCAAACTGTACCATGGTATTGATGTTGGTTATGGTACATACGGTGGCGCCTTTGACACAACAAAGATTGCTGGCGGAACCGTATTTGGTAACTACTGTTCTATTGCGCCGAATGTATACGTGTTTAATGGAAACCACCCTTTGGCATTTTTTTCTCAGCATCCTATTTTTTATAATCCCCAAATAGGCTTTGTCAATGAGGAACAAATACCTCGTACTAAGTTGATTATCGGACACGACGTATGGATAGGCGCAAATGCAATTATTTTGCCTTCGGTAAGTAGGATAGGCAATGGAGCTGTAATTGGAGCTGGAACAGTTGTAACCCGTGATGTTAAGCCCTATGAAGTGGTTGCAGGTAATCCAGCAAGGCATATTAGATATAGATTTACGCCGATTGTGATAGATCGCATTGAGAAGAGCTTATGGTGGCTTTTGACTAAAGATGAATTGCAAAAAGCAACACCAAGTCTATGTAAATTAACTCATGAAAATGAGATAAGGAGTTTCGAATGAATAAACATACCGCCGTATTATTAGGAGTAAGCTTAGAATCCGCAAATCGAGGAGTTAACGCTCTAGCGATAGGATCACTTAGCTTCATTGAACATATCACTGGAATAACAAATGTGGCTATTATTCGACTTGGTAAAGAAGATAGTATTTCAAAAATAGAAGTATTACTCAACGGATCAACAAAAGATATAGTTTGCTACTATGTTTCTAAAAGGACCTTCATAAGGTCGCTTTGGGAACTTGCAACGTCTAGGCCGCAGAATAAAATATCGAAGCTTATCGTCAATGCTGAATATATTTTTAACGTTAATGAAGGCGATAGTTTTAGTGACATATATGGGTTAAAAAGGTTTTTAATTTGTTTTGGGAATTCACTTTTGGCAATACTCCCTAAAAAGAGGCAGGTTTTTTTACCACAGACAATAGGACCTTTTAGTTCTTTATTAGGAAAGTTTCTCTCGCGCTGGATTTTAAAGAGAGTTCCACAAATATATGTTAGAGATGAAAAAGGGGTAGAGTATTTAAGGGGGGCTGGACTAAATTATAAAACCCACATTGATATGGCTGTATTCATGGAGCCAAAGCGGGTTGGTATAACGGTGCCAGCTGGTACTATAGGAATCAATGTTAACGGTTTACTTTACTTCAACGGTTATGGAGAAATTAAAGGAAAATTTGATACCTATAAAGAGTTATTATATAAAATAATATGTAGTCTTTTAGAATCTGATCATAATGTTTTGTTAATTCCACACACATATGATGCCGGCCAACCGATTTGGGAAGATGATTTAGTAGCAATTAAAGATTTAGCAAAGACGATTGGACATTCAAAACTCTCATATCTAGATAAAAACTATGATGCGCAAGAATTAAAATATATAATTTCTCAGACGGAGTTCTTTTGTGGTTCGCGAATGCATTCATGCATTGCGGCACTTTCGTTGTCTGTACCGACCATTGGACTTGCTTATAGCTACAAATTTGAAGGTACTTTTAGAATGTTTGAACAATCAGATTATGTTATGGATATTGATAATTTGCAACCAAGTAACATTGATTCAGTTGTATCAAAGATTCTTTCGAAAATAAGCAACTCAGCGGTCATTAAGCAAAGTTTGATAAAAAATAATATTGAAAGGAATTATACAGTTGTTGAGCAATAATGTGAGTAAAGTAAATAAGACCAGGCTGTGCCATGGCTGTGGTGTCTGTTTTTCAGTTTGTCCAGCTGAAGCTATTATCATGAAAAATGACGGTCTTAATAATTACCCATCTATTGATGAACGTAAATGCACTTCTTGTGGTCTGTGTTTGCAAGTATGTTCAGGCATAAATATTAATTGTGAACGCAGCATGTCTTTTAAGCAATTAGATTGTGAAGAAAAGTATTACATGGGGTATTCTGATAATAGTGAGCTAAGAGAAAAAGCTGCTTCAGGTGGTGTAATAACTCAGATACTAACTAGCTTGATGTCTAGCGGTGAAATTGAAGGAGCTGTTATTGCAACTCATGGAAATCAGTTAGAGCAAATAAACGCTGTTTTAGTGGAAGACGTTGAGCAAATAAAAGGTTGTTCATCAACAATATACTATCCGGTATCTAGTTGTGCTGTACTTAAAAAGTTATCGCCTTCAAAGCGATATGTATTTGTTGGAAAGGGATGTGATTTAGATTCCTTAAGCAGGTTACAGAAAGTTCACCCTTGGTTATCTAAGTCAATTCATGCAAAGGTTGGATTAATGTGTCATCATACCCCATATGCAAAGGCCACAGTAGAGTTACTTAAATCCCACGGATTTGATGACGTAAATAAATGTAGTATTAGGTATCGGGAGAATGGATGGCCTGGGAAGACAGCAATTTCGGATGGGAACAGAGAAGTTCGATTAGAGTATAGCCAATCTTGGGGAAAACATTTAGGGTTATCAAGGAATATGCCTTTTCGATGTATGTGCTGCACAAATGGGATGGCTGGGCATGCCGATATTGTTGTCGGGGATGCTTGGAAACTGAAACAGAGCAATGATAATTCTGTAAAGGGAACCTCACTTATAGTATGTAGAACTCAGAATGGTGAAAGTATCTTAAAAAGGTTCAATACTTCTGGACAGCTGCATTTAGATGAAGTGAAGTATGGTTTTGTTACTGAATGTCAGTCTAATCTCATTGCTAAGAATGCAAAAGCAAGTTATTGTCTGCTGCTCCTAAGACTACTAAATAGCAACGTGAATTTTGAAAGTTCTTTTAGTCAACAATGCAGCAACATCCGACCGCGGGACTTTTTTACCATAAGAGGGATAAAAAATCAGCTTTCGGCAATTAAGGCAATTTATATGTATAAGATTGGGAAATTTGACTGCTAGAATAAGGGGGGAAAACGTTGGATAAAGTGGGAGTAGTAGTTTTGAACTATATTAATTATACCGACACAATTCAATGTGTGAATTATCTTTGTGCTCAAAGTGGAGTTGAATTAGAGATCGTCGTAGTGGACAATAACTCTCCTAATTCTTCTTATGAAATTATCACTCAAGCATTTTCACATCAGAATATTGATATTATTATAAACACTGAGAATGATGGTTATGCAAAAGGTAATAATTTAGGTCTTAGGATTTTATGTGGGAGAGATGTAGACTGGTTACTAATAGTAAATCCAGATACTTACTTTACCGACAAATATGCTATTAAGGATATGATTAAACAAGCTGTTGGTCTAGTAGATGCCGGTATTATTGGTCCCAGAGTGGTGAAGGAAAATGGACGAACAATTATGCCATATTTTAACCAGCCTAATTTACTAAACCTGCTTTTCGAAGATTATGTCAGAATGCTGTTATATCCAGTGTGGTATATTGTTGAAAAATATATTAAGAGACCGTTTAAAGTGTTCCGAGTACATGGCTGTTGTATGCTTGGTCCTACAAAAGTCTGGCAACAGGCGGGATTCTTAGATGAGAACACTTTCTTGTACTGGGAGGAAACCATTTTTTCGTATAGGGTAAAGCTGCTAGGGTATAAGACGTATTATGTTCCTAATGTTGAGCTTGTTCACTGTCATGATATAAGATTGTCAGATTTGAGTACTACAAAACTTAGATTTGAGTTGGAAAGCCTCAATCACTTTTTGCTAGCCTACATGAGATATGGAGCTTTTGCAAGGAAACTTGTTAAGCTCGTTAGGCTTACCGGGTATAGTATAAGGAGTTATGCTGCGTTTCTGGTTTCACGGTTATTAAGCAATATATCTATACGAAAGGCGCAATAAGATATGCTATTATCAATTGTTGGTGACTTAAAAAGATGGAATTTTTCAGAGTTGTGTTTAGGTTTCTACCTATTATTTTTATTTATCCTTAGAGAAGAAGTATTTCAAATTACAAGTATAATCGAGTATTCAACTCCTCAATATATTTATTACGACTGGTTTAAGTTCGCAGTTAGTTATTTGTTTGCCCCCATTTTATTTTGGTTTATAGTAAGAATTTGCCTACTGCGCGAAATTAAATATTTAACTTTAAAGGTTATTGTGTTTTGGAGCTTGTTGTTAATTGTTAACTATCTGAAGGCATATGTTATAGGGGATTATTTTTCTAGTGAATTAATTATTCTACAGTCGATTAGTATAGTTGCAATAATTATAGTTATTGAAACGTTTAGAATGGATAGTTTGAAACAATTATGGGAGTATGGTGTTTATATTCATCTTGCAGGCCTTTGGATAAATATTCTATTTAATCTAACAAAAATTAGCAATCGATTTAATGCACAGAATATGGATGTAGGTGGAACGGGACTATTATTAACGATTTTTATCATCTATTTATGGTTCGTTAAAAGAGAGCGAGGCGTATTTAAAAGCCTGTTTTTTATACTTTCTATTTTCTTCACTGGTTCGCGGATTGGACTCTTAATTATTGCTGTAATAGTCTCTATATTATTTGCTAGTAGTGCTCGTACAGAGAAATATACATACAAATCAATACTGTATGTGATATTTTCTATTACTGTTCTTATTGTTGCAATAGCAGGTTCAGCAGACCTCTTACTTAACAATGAAATGGTGGTAAGAAACTTAAGTACTTTTTCGTTGGATTTTTATCAAGATCAAGACGAATCAGCTCAAGGGAGATTATTATCTCTTATTACTGGCTTTGAAGTTATAAAACAACACCCATTCGGTGTCTATAATAGTGCGTATTCACTGCAATATGTAATGCAGGAAACCGGTTACCCAACATTTGCTCATAGCACAGTGGTATCACTCTATATAGTTTGGGGTCCCTTCGCAATGTTTATGTACTATGCACTTACTAAGTTAATAGTAAGGCTGAAACGTAATAAAAGTAATTATTTTCCTGTAATTATGGCCTTAGTAGTTATGTTCATCAGCACAGGGGGTCCAATGGTTAACTGGAAAATTAATTGGTTTCAGGCAATTATATGTTATCTTTCGTATAAATCGTTAATTAATGGTAGAACAAATCAATTGCCAAATTAATTACGTATTGATAAGCAATTGCAATTTTAAAAAGGAGTATTACTATATTGAAAGTTTTATTAGTTGGCTTTAAATTAAGCGTGGGGATTGAACCCTATCTCAACATTATAGCTAAAAATTTGCAAGCGAAGCGTATCGAAATAAAGCTATGTATTGAGAAGAGAGTTGCTGATAAATGTAAAGACGGATATGGTATTGGATTAGGTGGTAATTCGGTTCAAATGCTAAAAGATACTTTAAACGTGCTAAATTATTTTAATTATGCAAAATTGCTAATTCATGAAAAGCCTACTGTAGTATTCTTTGTATCGTCGCATCCTCTGAACTCTATCGCGATATTAATAACGCGAATATTTGGCTCTAGAGCCACTATTGTATCGCAGATACACGATCCGCTACCACATAGTGGAACAAGTTATGGAATCTTCATACTTATATCACAAATACTTCAGTGTTGGATTAGTGATAAAATTATTGTCGCCGGAAAAAAATTAAAGGAAAATATAAAGAAGTATTACTTATGTTCGGAAAACAAGATTCATGTTATGCCTTTGGGTACCTTTAGAGAGGAACGAAGTAATAGTGAGGAACATACTGAAGAGAAAATATATATTCCCACACTAGGACGAATCGAAGACTATAAAGGGATAGATGTATTCCTTAAGTCTGCAGGTATTATTCTTCACATGATGAAGGATAAGGGGATAAATTATAAATTTTTGATTGCAGGTTCTGGTGATTTACAAAAGTATAGCAATTTAATAGAGAAAATACCCCCCAAATATCTAGAAATAAAGAACTATATCATCTCCGATGAAGAGTTTGATGATATTTTAAAAAAATCGTATGTTTGTGTACTGCCATACAAAGATGGAACCCAATCTGGAACGACTGCAATTTCTTACTATAATGCGTGTCCAGTAATAGTAAGTAATGTTGGGAGCTTACCTGAATATGTACAAAGCGGGGAAACCGGGTATGTTGTTGAGCCAAATAATCCTGAGCAACTTGCAGAAAAGATTACATTACTATTGGAAAATAACAATCTCCAGAAAAAATTAGCAATTCAATCGTATTCATACTACAAAGAAAATTTTAGGTGGTCTAATATAACAAAGACTCTGGTTAGTGTTTTTAAAGAATAGATTATTGTATGAACATGTACCTGTTGTCGAAGTCCAATAGCAGTAAATAAATTATAAGAGAGGGAAAATAGCATGAAAACCATTTTTGTTACAGGTGGCGCCGGTTTTATAGGTAGTAATTTCATTCATGAGGTCTTACAGAAGCAGGCTATAAAAATCATTAACTTAGATAAGCTAACCTATGCGGGAAATTTGGATTCATTACGGGACGTTGAGAATGACCCGTACTATACCTTTATTCATGGTGATATTTGCGATAAAAAGTTAGTTGAAGAAATATTGGCGGATTATCAGCCTATTGCTATTGTGCATTTTGCAGCAGAGTCCCATGTTGATCGTTCGATTGACGGTCCGTCTGAGTTTATTCATACAAATATTAATGGTACTTTTTCTCTCCTGGAGGCAGCTAGAGCATATTGGTGCGATTTGGCCAGAGAAAGGAAATTGCATTTCCGTTTTTTACACGTTTCAACAGATGAGGTATATGGTACATTGGGCGAAACTGGATATTTTACCGAAGAAACACCTTATGCCCCTAATTCGCCGTATTCGGCATCTAAGGCTTCTTCAGATCATCTTGTAAGAGCTTATCACCATACTTATGGATTGCCGGTATTGATGACTAATTGTTCGAATAATTATGGACCGTTTCAATTTCCAGAGAAGTTGATTCCTTTAATGATATTAAATGCTTTGGAGGGTAAGCCTTTACCAGTGTATGGCACGGGACAGAATGTGCGGGACTGGTTGTATGTAAAAGATCATTGTCGGGCAATTTTAACTGTGCTAGAAAAAGGGATACCCGGTGAAAGATACAATATTGGTGGACATAATGAAAAAGCCAATTTAAGTATTGTACATACTTTATGTGATATTCTTGATGATAAAAGTCCTCGTGCAGATGGAAAGTCATATCGTGAGCAAATTACATTTGTTACAGATCGGCTGGGGCATGATTTGCGGTATGCCATTGATGCATCTAAGATTCAGAAAGAACTGGGATGGGTACCGGTAGAAACCTTTGAAACAGGGATTATGAAAACGATAGAGTGGTATTTGGGAAACCGGGAATGGTGTCAGAGGGTGACTGATGGCAGTAATCGAATAAAACAGCTAACCAGTGAAAAATTATAAGGGGGAAAGGACATGGCAATAACCAAAGGAGTTATTCTTGCTGGTGGGTCAGGCACTCGTTTATACCCAATCACAAAATCTATCAGCAAACAACTTGTGGCAGTTTATGATAAACCCATGATTTATTATCCCC
Organism: Pelosinus fermentans JBW45; assembly: GCF_000271665.2. GTDB lineage: Bacteria > Bacillota > Negativicutes > DSM-13327 > DSM-13327 > Pelosinus > Pelosinus baikalensis. The sequence continues at coordinate 844,500 of NZ_CP010978.1, forward strand.
TAAGTACACTTATGCTAGCTGGAATTAAAGATATTTTGATTATTAATACGCCTCATGAACAGGAATTTTTCTATCATTTACTTGGTGATGGTACGCAATGGGGGATTAATTTGTCTTATGCTGTCCAACCTAGTCCAGACGGATTAGCTCAGGCGTTTTTAATTGGGGAAAAGTTCATTGACAATGACCCTTGTGCTTTAATCTTAGGAGATAACATCTTCTATGGGTATGGATTTAGTCAAAAATTACAGCATGCTGCTCAGCAGGATTCGGGTGCATCTATATTTGCTTATTGGGTCAAGGACCCTGAACGTTATGGGGTAGTTGAGTTTGGTACAGATGGTCGGGCTGTAAGTTTGGAAGAAAAGCCTGAAAGACCGAAATCCAGCTATGCAGTTACAGGTTTATATTTTTATGACAAAAGAGTAGTGGATTTTGCTAAGTCCTTGAAACCATCTACTAGAGGGGAATTAGAAATTACTGATTTAAATCGGTTGTATTTAGAACAGGATGCATTACGTGTTGAAACTTTGGGACGTGGGTACGCTTGGCTGGATACTGGTACTCATGATTCTTTGTTGCAAGCATCTAATTATATTGGGACAATACAGGAACGACAAGGGTTAATGGTTGCTTGTCCTGAAGAGATAGCGTATCGGATGGGGTATATTTCGCGTAGCGATTTAGTTACATTGGGTGATGTCATGAAGAAAAATGGATATGGGAAATATTTATTGCAGTTGGCTGGGGAGTAATATATCCGAGAAAAATATGAGTCAATAAAATAGATTGTGGCTTGTGTAAAAAGGAGTGTTAGTTGATGAAGATTTTAGTTACTGGCGGAGCCGGATTTATTGGCTCTCATGTAGTAGAAAAGTTGTTAATGGAAGAATGTCATGTTGTTGTTATAGATAATTTAAGCACCGGAATTAGAGGCCATGTGCCTGCAGGTGTAAAGTTTATCCAAATGGATATTTGCAGCGAAGAACTGCTAGATGTATTTACGAAGGAACGTTTTGACGCTGTCATTCATTTGGCAGCCCAGACTATGGTACCTGTATCTCTAAATAAGCCTGACTATGATTGTCAGGTTAATCTATTGGGTACTGTTAATATATTGGAAGCATGCCGCAAAACGGGTGTGAAAAGAGTGGTGTTTTCATCTACCGCAGCGGTATATGGTGATGTAGATAATGTACCTATCGTGGAAAGTGCGGCAACTAGACCTACTTCCTTTTATGGGTTGAGCAAGTTTAGTGTAGAAAAATATTTACAAATGTATCAGCAGATATTTGGTCTGGAATATGTAGTCCTGCGGTATGCCAATGTATATGGCGAACGTCAGGGGGATGGAGGGGAAGGCGGAGTTATTAGCATTTTCACTCGTAAAATTAATCAAAATGAAGTTTTGAGTGTATATGGTAATGGTGATCAGTCTCGTGATTTTATCTATGCCGGTGATGTGGCGGCAGCGAATTATCGGGCACTTATGACTTATCATGTGAATGGTATATACAATATTAGTACGCAGACCGAGGTTAGTGTAAATCAGTTGATTAAAATATTGGGGCAGATTGCTGGCAGAGAAGTGCATAAACAATATTGTCCAGTACGAGAAGGAGATATATACCGATCAGCGCTTTCGAATCAAGCGGCACGGGAAAAGCTTGGATGGCAGTGTGAGATGCTGCTTGCAGATGGTTTAGCTCGAACGTATAGAGATATTAGAAAAGGGGTATGACCTTGAAAATAATAATTCTAGCAGGTGGCGGTGGTACACGGCTATTTCCACTGTCCCGCACTTGTTTTCCTAAGCAATTTATGAAAATTGGCGACGAGCAATCTCTATTAGCTCAGACTGTTATGCGGTTTGTGCCAGTGGCAAAGGCGTCGGATATGGTGATTGTGACCAATCAGGAATATCTTCATTATGTTAAGGCAGAGTTAGCCGCTTGTGGCATGGAAAAAGCACATATTATATTAGAGCCTGTAGGGCGTAATACGGCCCCTGCGATTGCTTTGGCAACAAGTTATTGTATAGATAAATTAGGTGCGGGTGTTGAGGAAGTCATGTTTGTTACACCTTCGGATCATATTATCCGTCAAAATGATCTTTTTATACAGGCTGTTGGGCAGGCGGAGGAAATGGCTAAACGGAATCATATTGTTACTTTTGGCATTAAACCTGATAAGCCTGAAACTGGATATGGATATATTGAAGCTGGTGAAGTTTGTGGCTGTGGCTTTGCAGTACGTTCTTTTAAAGAAAAGCCTGATGAGGTGACAGCTGAGAAGTATTTGGCAGCGGGTTCCTATTATTGGAATTCTGGTATGTTTGGCGTTACTATGGGGCAAATCATGAGAGAATTACGAATGCATCAGCCGGAGATTTATCAATTATCAGCGACCAGTTTTGCAGATACTTTAGCTCAATTTGAAGTTATGCCTACTATTTCGATTGATTATGCGGTGGCTGAGAAGTCTGATAAAGTAGTAACGATCCCGTTATTAGCTTATTGGAATGACATTGGCTCATGGGATGCTATTTATGACGTGATAGAGAAGGATCAGGAGGGGAATGCCGTCAAGGGAGACTGCATCCCTATTGATTGTACGAATACACTAATGTTAGGACGTAGTCGTTTGATTGCTGGTATTGGACTTGAGGACTTGCTAGTAGTGGAAACGGATGATGTTATAGTAGTAGCAAAAAAGGGGGAGTCACAGAAGGTTAAAAATCTGGTAGGCGAGCTAAAAGAACGAGGGCGGCGTGAGGTGGATGAACATACTACGTTGTATCGACCTTGGGGAAGTACGACTGTATTGGGTGGGGGATCAGGATATAAGATGAAGCAAGTTAGAATCAATCCTGGTCACGGACTTAGTCTGCAAATGCATTATCATCGCAGTGAACATTGGATCGTTACGAGTGGTACTGCACAGGTAACTCTGGGAGAGGAAGTCAAGATGGTTCATGAAAATGAAAGCGTATTTATTCCCATGTCGACCAAGCACCGGTTAGAAAATCCAGGCCGAATTCCGCTGGAGATTATTGAAGTCCAAAATGGGAAATATCTTGAGGAAGATGATATTGTACGGTTTGATAGTGTGTGAAGGGAAGGTTGGAGGGGAATGGTATTATTGAAGAATGGTCTATGTTGACATGAATATCAACATAGACCATTCTTCGTAGCAGCACAAATTCCACGTTCGTTTCATCGTTGAACACAGTGCAGCATAAAAGTGTGAGAAGTTGCAATGGACATGTGTATAGCAGCAGGATAAGAATCATGATTTGGCGAAGTTGTATAACATATATTACTTTCTTTGGGAATAAAATGAAAATTGAATATGTGAAGAGGAGGGTTTTCTAATGACACAGGATATTGTTATAAAAAGAGATGCCTTTAAGGCCTATGATATTCGGGGCAGGGTACCTGATGAGCTCAATGAGGAAGTAACCTATCGGATTGGATGGGCTTTTGTAGATCTGTTTAAGGCAAAGACAGTGGTAGTGGGGCGGGATGTGCGGTTGTCCAGCGAGAGTTTGACCAAGGCTTTGATAGAGGGTTTTACAGATCGGGGCTGTCATGTGATTGATATTGGTTTATGCGGCACGGAAATGGTGTATTTCGCCACGTCTCATTTAGGGGTCGATGGGGGAATCATGGTGACAGCCAGTCATAATCCTATGGATTATAATGGACTCAAGCTGGTACGTAAAGAATCCAGACCGATTAGTGGTGATACAGGACTGCGAGAGTTAGAGGACCGTGTAGTTACTGGAGATTTTTCACGGGAAAAGAGTGCTGGTATTGCCAAGGGCACAGTGGAGCAGTATGATATTATGAAAGAGTATGTACAGCATTTGCTTACCTATGTGGATGCAGCGGTATTAAAACCGTTGAAAATTGTAGTGAATGCAGGCAATGGCTGCGCAGGACCTGCTCTTGATGCATTAGAAAAGGTATTGCCTTTTGAGTTTATCAAAGTATACCATGAGCCAGATGGGACATTCCCACATGGAATTCCCAATCCCTTGTTAGTTGAGAATCGGGAAGCAACAGCCAAGGCTGTGCGAGAAAGCGGTGCTGATTTTGGGATTGCCTGGGATGGTGATTTTGACCGCTGCTTCTTATTTGATGAACAGGGGAAATTTATTGAAGGATATTACATTGTTGGATGTTTAGCAGAAGCCTTTTTAAGGCGTTATGCCGGGGCGAAAATTATCCATGATCCGCGTTTAACCTGGAATACGATTGAATTGGTAAAGGAAGCTGGCGGTATTCCTGTATTGTGTAAAACCGGTCATGCCTTTATTAAAGAGCGCATGCGCCAGGAAGATGCGATATATGGTGGGGAGATGTCAGCGCATCATTATTTTAGAGATTTTGCATATTGCGATAGCGGTATGATACCGTGGCTATTAGTAGCGGAAAATATAAGCGTATCAGGTAGATCTTTGTCCCAATTGGTTGGAGCTCGTATGGAAAAATTCCCTGTAAGCGGGGAGATTAATCGTCGAGTCAAGGATGCCCAGATGGTGGTAGCAGAAATAGAAAAGCAGTTTGTAGCCCCAGGAGCTGCTGTTGATTATACAGATGGATTAAGTGTAGACTATGATGACTGGCGGTTTAATCTGCGGATGTCCAATACAGAACCGTTGATTCGTCTGAATGTGGAGAGCCGAGGCGATACTTCTTTGATGGAAAAGAAAACGGCTGAATTATTAGCCGCCATTGAGAAGTTAGGGTAACGAGGGAATGGCGAAATGTCATTATCAAGAAAAGCCCCTTAAAAAGGGTATAGAAAAATGCGTGGAAAAAAGATAACCGAACCACAGAGGCGCAGAGAACACAGAGAAAAGATAGATAGGATTAAAAATCCCCCTCAGCGTCCTCTGCGTCTCTGCGGTAAAATCGTTCTATTTGCTCTGTTTGCAATGACAAAAGAGCACAATATGATTATCACAGCTAAGGATGGTGCTAAGATGAGAAAAGGATTGGGAAAAGTTCGCAAGGCGGTGATTCCGGCGGCAGGGATGGGGACAAGGTTTCTGCCGGCGACGAAGGCGCAGCCCAAAGAGATGCTGCCTATCGTTGATAAGCCAGCGATTCAATATATTATTGAAGAAGCGGTTCAGTCAGGCATTGAAGAAATCCTTATTATTACGGGGCGGAATAAACGTTCTATTGAGGATCATTTTGATCGGTCAGTAGAGCTGGAGATGCTGCTTAAAGAGCAGGGCAAGTATGATTTGTTAAACTTGGTAGAGGAAATTGCCGATGTTACGATTCATTATGTAAGGCAAAAGGAAGCAAAGGGATTGGGTCACGCCGTGTTATGTGCTAAGCAGTTTGTCGGGAATGAGCCTTTTGCTGTGCTGTTAGGTGATGATATTATTGATGCTAGTGTTCCTTGTTTAAAGCAAATGATGAGTGTCTATGATGATTGTTATGGTACTATTCTTGGGACACAAGAGGTTCCTCTGGATAAGGTTTGTAATTATGGAATTGTAAAACCTGTGGAGATTAAACAGAATGTGTGGCAGGCTGTGGATCTTGTAGAAAAGCCAGATATGTCAGATGCACCTTCTCGCTTGGCGGTGATGGGCCGCTATATTCTCCAGCCTGAGATTTTTGCTATCTTGGAGAAGACCCCTCCTGGTAAAGGCGGAGAGATACAGTTAACCGATGCGATCCGTACTTTAGCAATTGAGCAGCATTCGGTATATGCCTATAATTTTGAAGGTCGTCGATATGATGTGGGCGATAAGCAGGGATATTTGGAAGCGACAATTGAATTTGCTCTGAAGCGTCCTGATTTGCGGGATGACTTTTTACGATATTTGATCAAAACGGTCGGTCCGCTGGTGGCAGGGAAAGATGGGAATACAGGTTGTAGTAAATAGTGGCTAAACACACCCCGACACTACGTGCCACCCCTCTCAAGAGGGGAATTAGAGCGGCAGTTAGCAGTGAATCGGAGGGAAGTGTGCAAAAATATAGGGAGGTTGTTGTCTAATGGGTAGTAAAGAAGAAAATTGTTTAACATTAGCCTCGGGTTTTTCCTTTGACTATGGTAATTTGTATGGAGCTGGTAAAGTAACTGCCAGTGATGTAGAGGCTTTAGCAGAAAAGTTGGCTGCTGCACAAAAGGCTGTTGAAACCATGCGGGCGACAGGAGAAGTTCGGGGGCATTTGTCCAAAGATGGTACGCCGGAAAGAGTGTTATTTACCCAACTGCCTTATGTGGCTGAAGGTAACCTAAACTCTCCAGCATCCATTGCCAGGTTAAAGGAATTTGGCAGTTCTCTTAAAAACACAGTGGATGCTGTAGTGACGTTTGGCATTGGCGGCTCTTACTTAGGGAATAAGGTCTTATTTGATGTTCATTGCGGTGAGTTTTGGAATGCAAAAAGTGTAAAAGAACGCAATGGTTATCCGAAGCTATACTTTAATGGTAATAACATTGATGCGAGACGAACTGCAGATATGGTAGAACATCTGATCACAGAAGCCCGTCTGAAAGCTGTTCATGGTCAGCCTAATACCTATAAAGTGGTTTTAGTGGTGATTTCAAAATCCGGCGGCACCCTAGATACGATGTCGACTTTCATGGTGATGTATGATGCGTTAAAACAACAAGAGCCATTACTGAATATTGAAGTGGTCGCGGTAACAGATCCAGCAAAAGGTGAGAAGGCTACTTTATTGGGAAAATTAGCCGAGGAGCAAGGTTGGCCGACCTTTAGCGTTCCAGATGGTGTGGGCGGCAGATTTAGTATTTTCTCGGAAGTCGGTTTAGTGACGGCTGCTTGCATCGGCATGGATATTGATGCGTTCTTGTCCGGTGCACAAGCCATGGATCAGGTATGTCAGACTTCAGATATATACAAAAATCCAGCAAAATTAAATGCAGCTTTAAAGTTTATTGCTGCAGAAAAATACGGGCGGGACATTGAAGTGTTCATGCCTTATGCAGATTATTTAAAATCAGTAGCAGAATGGTATGTACAGCTGTTAGCTGAATCCTTAGGCAAACGTACAAGTCGTGAAGGAGCAGAAGTATTTTATGGTCGTACTCCAATTGTAGCCGTTGGAACAACGGATATGCATGCCCAGACACAGCAGCATCAAGATGGTAAGAAAGATAAGGTGGTTCAGTTTGTTAAGGTGACTAAGTGGGAGCAGGATGCTATGATTCCTGATGTGTTCCCTACTGTCTCCAAGCTTTCTGAAATATCTTCTATCTATTTGAGTCAGGCTTTGGATGTAGCGCGAGAGGCCAACGCAGAAGCTTTGATTAATGATGAACGCTTTAATGCCACGTTGATACTGCCTTCCTTGAATGCCTATCATTTAGGAGAATTGTTATATATGTTGGCATTGTCCGTCGCTTATGAAGGTGAATTGGCGAATGTTGATGCTTTTGATCAACCGGGAGTAGAAGCATATAAGCGCCTAATGGGGCCTAGGTTAAAGGCTTTAAAAAAATAAAGAAGATATTTCCAAAAAAATCCTGTTACTTGTAACAGGATTTTTACTATTTTTGGAGAATTTTATTACTGAAAGGTAGGCGGTAGCTGTGGCGATTAAGATAATGATTGCAGATGATCATGCCCTATTACGGCAAGGGATAATAAACGTGCTGAATTTAGAAGATGATTTTCAAGTAATTGGTGAAGCCTGTGATGGGGCCGAAACGGTAGAAAAAGCCATTGCTTTAACTCCGGATATCCTTTTGCTGGATATAAATATGCCCCGTATGAATGGCTTGGAAGTTATAAAAAAAATTAATGAGCAAGAAAAAGCGATTAAAATCATTGTTTTAACTATGCATGATGATGAAAGTTATGTAATGGAAGTGATAAAATCCGGTGCTGTCGGGTATCTGTTAAAGGATATTGAACCGGGTATGTTAGTTACAGCCATTCGTACGGTATACGCTGGCGAATCCTATATTTATCCAACCTTGGCAAAACGAATCTTTAATGAGTTTAGTCGTACTCAGCAGGATAAGGAAAAAGAAAAGGCCTGTGAAGTAGTCAGGACGATCAGCCGTAGAGAAGAAGGCTTAACCTATAGGGAATACGAGGTATTGCAAGGGGTATGCCGGGGACTGAGTAATCAGGAACTTGCTAAGAGCTTATTCTTAAGTGAGAAGACGGTCAAGAATCATCTTACCAATATATTCCGCAAGATCAGCGTAAATGATCGTACCCAGGCTGTGCTGTATGCCATAAAGCATAAACTTGTAATCTTAGAGTAAATCACCTTTTATAGCAATTTGCATATCATATCCTATCCCAATGATAAAGGGGGTAGGATATTTTGTTTTTTTCCTATACAGCGAGTGTAATTTTATTGTCCTTGGCTATGTATGGAATGTGGTATTGTATTCGCGATTTGTGGAAATGGTGGTTGGAGCCTCGCCTCGTGTCAGTACCAAGCTGTAGTTTCTTAATTGTGGTAAGAAATTTAGATTACAGAGTAGAAGATCTGCTGCGTTATTTGGCCCATGAGATCGAACGGGCAGAGGTAGATTGTGACATTGTCGTGGTGGACGTGAGTTCGGATGATTTTACTGCACTGATTTTAGAACGATTGGTCGGAGATATTCCGATTATGAAAGTGGTAATGTTTTCGGAAGAGATAAGGCCAGTAAGTGATGCCATTGCCCTGTGCCGCGGCAGTGTAGTTCACGTCATGGATCTGGCACATCGCATGAGCATCGATGACTTTATGGTTGCCGTATGTGGCCTATTGCGTCAAGATTATCAAGACGTCATGCTCAAAAGAGCAGCTAGGTGAAGATGGGATTCTCATTCTTTTCCATGTTTCAACACCAAAATATCATAAATAATCTCCACAAGTTTCTGAGCAATGGGCATGAGATTGGGATGAGAATCCGGCGACTGGGCGGTACAAGACATTGCTAGTTTGGCAGATTGCAAATGCTTTTTTACCGTAGTTGAGGTCCAATATACAGGAATGTCTGTATTCCCAGTTAGTGTTATGACCGCTTGATACGAACTAAGATTATTTTCAGCCACACCCATTACGGCATGATAATTAATATATCCGGTACTCGTATCGCCTGCTATTTTGGGAATCCTTGTTTTCATAGGGCATAGGACAAGTCCTGGAGCAATAGGCAGTGGCTGCAAAATTCTTTGACCGGTGGCAAGGATCGTGTGCTGTCTTAAGGCTGTAAGATCCATAGCGCGGCTATGGGCTAAACGTCGCAAGACGGTACGAATGGAAGTAGCAGTGGAAGTATGTTTGCCGTCTGTTGTAATAATAGTAGTAGTGTCACCTTCCGAAGTATAGTGGGGAAGAATGGCAGCAATATGATTAAAAATAGGTAATTTTTTTAACATAGAGAACTCCTTATTATCGAACGTGTGTTCGGTTTTTATTTTTATAATAACAAAATTTAGGTAAAATAACAAGAGTTTTACTGTAACGTTTTTTTGCATAGACAGCCCTATTATTTCACATACTTTAATAATATGAAGTGAATAAGGGGGGAATCCGATTGCTAAATGAGCGGGTCGATCATGGAGAAAGCAGTTATAAATGCACCCGATGCGGCGGGGTATTTGGCTCTCATGATGAGAACATTGTACGCTGCCCTTTTTGCGATATGGTGTGTGATGAAGTAAAATGTCGCGTAATTGAAAGTAGCTATGAAGAATATTAATAAAAGTAAAAAGAATACAAGGAAAATCATGGGGCGCGTCGAAAGGATAATCAAACAGACCCTTGGTTTGCAATGCAGCTTTTGGGAATTGTGGCGAAGGGTCTATTGTTAATTTTGGATAAGGAGTTGATGAATTATGGCTTATAGCAAAACTGAAACCAAAGATGAAAGTGTAAAAGATGCTGGCTTAGAGCAGGTAATCATTTGGCTGCGTGAAGATTTAATTGGAGAATTGGAAGCGATTAATCAATATCAGGCTCATATTGACAGGATTGATAATGAGGAAGTTAGAGAACTGTTAGAGCATATTCGGGATGATGAAAAAGAGCATGTCGCAGAGATTACTCATCTCTTAGCCCGGATTGATGTCATTCAGCGGGAGAAATTCGCCGAGGACCACACCATGGCGCAAGAAGATCGAGTAGTAAGTGGAGCTTCAACCGATGTGGATGAGAAAGTTGCAACCATCGGTAATCTATTCGGTAAAAAATAGGTTGAAAAGGGAGGAGAGATAGTATGGATATTTTAGATCGGGATTCAGCACCATTGACGGAGACGGAATGGTCAAAGATTGATGAGGCAGTTGTTAATACGGCTCGTCGTATGTTGGTAGGCAGAAGAGTGATTGAAGTGTTAGGACCTATGGGTCCTGGAGTATATACGATTCCATATTCGATTTTTAGCGGAACTTCATCTACTGGCATTGATATGGTGGGAGAGCAGGAAGATTTTATCGTAGCGCCTAGTTCTCGTGCGACGACGAGTGTACCGATGCTCTACAAAGATTTTAGAATTATGTGGCGGGATGTGGAAGCGGATCGTCATATGGGACTGCCTCTTGATGTTAGCACTGCTGCGGTAGCTGCGAATTATGTAGCGGTTCAGGAAGATAATTTGATTTTCAATGGCAATAAAGAACTCGGCCAGGTCGGATTGCTGAATGTACAGGGACGAAAAACTGTAAAAATCAGCAATTGGGATGAACCAGGCAGCGCTTTGGCAGATGCGGTAAAAGCCGTTAGTGCTTTGAGTGAGGCTGGACATTATGGTCCTTATGCTATGGTAGTGAGTCCCCTTCTCTTTGGTCGTATGGTACGGGTATATGGCAATACTGGAATGTTGGAATTGGATCAGGTGAAAGCCTTAATTACTGGCGGAGTATATTACTCCAACACGATTAGTGGCAACAAAGCTGTAGTATTAGCTACTGGCGGTCATAATGTGAACTTGGCAGTTGGTCAGGATATGACTACTTCTTATATGGGAGCAGCCAATATGAATCATACTTTTAGAGTATTAGAAACAGCAGCTCTATTAGTACGTCGTCCTGATGCAATTTGTACGATTGAGTAGGGAAAGTAAGGTTTTTAACTTCAGAGACACAGTGGGTACAGAGGGGATACATTCCTGTACCCACTGTGTCTCTTTTTTGTTATGGAGCTTGCTGGTCATCAGTCCATTAGCCTGTCATTGCGAGCACAGCGAAGCAATCCCTATCTCAAATCCTCCTTTGTGTCCTTCGTGTACGCGTAAGCGTCTTTGCGTCTTCGTGTTTCAACCGTTTTTCTTTACCTCTCTGTCATTTTGCGAGCGCATAGCGAAGCAATCCTCTGCCTCTGTGCCTCGTTTCTTTCTTCATCCCTTGCAGGTCCTACCTGTGCCGGGTATAATGTTATAAGAATAAGTACAGCCTTACGAGGTTTGTTTGAGGTGGATCGATGGGAATATTACGAGTGGAAGGTTTACATAAAGCTTTTGGTATTGAGACCTTATTTACCAATGTGGCGTTTGAGTTAGACCGGGGAGATACCATTGGGTTAATTGGTGCCAATGGAACAGGTAAGACGACGCTCATGCGCTGCTTACTAGGGCTGGAAGCCATTGATGGTGGCCGTGTGGCAGTACCGATCGGTGAGAACATTGGTTATGTGCAGCAGGATTCTACTTTGCATCAGGGAACGCTGTATGAAGAATTATGCTCTGCTTACGCTGATATATTGGCTTGCCAGGATAAAATGCATGAATTAGAGCAGGCGATTGCAGCCGCAAAGGAGGAAAGTGCTCTAGATGGGTTGATGAAAGAATATGCAAAAGTAGTAGACAAATTTGAGCGGGGCGGGGGCTATGAATATGAGAACAATATTCGCCGCGTTGCCTTTGGCTTAGGCTTTACTACGGAGGATTTCTCAAGGCGGATTGAGACCTTTTCAGGCGGGCAAAAAACTCGCATTTGTTTGGCAAGAGCCTTAATTCGACAGCCTGATTTTTTATTTTTGGATGAACCTACTAATCATTTGGATATTGGAATGGTGGAGTGGCTGGAAGATTTCCTTAGCGGATATCCAGGGGGCGTGCTCATCATTTCTCATGATCGTTATTTCTTGGATAAAGTGGTTAATCGGGTGATTGAGTTAGAAAATAAAGCCTTGACGGCTTATAAAGGCAACTATACTTCCTATATGCAGCAAAAAGCTGAAAACATGGCGGCGTTGGAAAATGCCTATGACAAACAGCAAGATCATATTACGAAAACAGAAGCATACATTCGAATGTATAAGGCTGGGATTAAGTCCAAGCAAGCCAGAGGGCGGGAGAAACAGCTGCAGCGCTTAGAACGGATTGTATTGCCTGCCAATATTGCCCGTTTTGACTTTTTCGGCTTTAATCCGCCCAGTGAATGTGCGGAGCGGGTAGCTGAACTGGAAGAGACGTCTGCTGCTTATGGGGAGCGGAAGATTTTTGAAAAAGTATCCCTCTTGATTCGTAAGGGTGATGGCGTGGCTTTAGTGGGACCTAATGGGGCGGGAAAAACTACATTATTGAAACTTCTGACAGGTGAATTGACGCCCGTTAGCGGCAGGGTGAAGCTTGGCAGCAGGGTGAAGGTTGGTTATTTTTCTCAGGAACATGAAGGATTGAATGGGAAAAACCGAATTGTTGATGAAATCATGCATGAATATGGCTTTAGTGAAGAGCGGGCAAGGCATTATCTAGGAGCTTTTTTATTCCGGGGAGATGATGTTTTTAAGATTGTGGGTGAATTGAGCGGCGGCGAGAAATCAAGGCTGGCAATGCTTAAGCTCATGCTCACAGGAGCTAATTTTTTGATTTTGGATGAACCGACCAATCATTTGGATATACCTGCAAAAGAAGCAGTGGAAGAAGCAATCTTAAGCTTTCCCGGTACTTTTCTGACAGTATCTCATGATCGATATTTTCTGGATAAAGTAGCAAACTGTATGGTGGAATTAGCGGATGGGAAATTAGAGGAATATGCTGGCAACTATAGCTACTATCGGGAGAAGAAGTTAATCCAGCAGAAACAAGCCGCTACAGCCCAAGTGGCAATTACCAAGCAGGAATCCATTGTCAAAAAGAATGAGCGACCGCGACAGCGAAAGGTAGATCAAGACAAGAGTTTAAAGAACCAGCAGAAGCTGGAAGGTGAAATTGCCATGTTGGAATTAGAGATTAAAACCTTAGAGTACCGTCTCAACGATCCTGCCAGCCACGAAGATCAAGATGCCAGCCAGCAATTGGCAGATGAATACAGCAAAGCCCAAAAGGCTCTAGCTGAAAAGTACGATGCCTGGGTGGAGTTAACGGAAGAATAAGGCAGCAAAAAGACAAAAAACGTGAAACGCGAAGGCGCGAAGCGCTAGCGCGGACACGAAGAACACGAAGGGACATTATTAAACTTATCTTCGTGTTCTTTGCACGTCTTCGCGCCTTCGTGTTTCAACAATTTTTTTATTTTAAAGCCGACTTGTGTGTCAAGTGACATGCAGGTCGGCTTTTGTTTTGTTTATGATGGCGTGATAGATTGAAGTCAGCGCTAATATAAGAGGAACCGGTTTCTCGCCATAAGGTGAGAATAATGGAATTACATCAGTTGGTTAGAAATGCTCAAATGGGTGACAGAGAGGCTTTCCACGAAATTTGTACTTGCTTTACCGGGTTGGTTAAAAAGTATGCACATCAGGCCCATTTACGGCCGATTGCTGATGAGGCAGAAGCTCAAGGCTGGTTAGCGGTAGTTCAAGCTGTAAAGACCTATGATGAAACCAGCGGCGTTCATTTTGCTGGATATGTGAATAGTAAGGTTAAATTTGCGATTTGGAATTTGTTTAAAAAGGAACGTCGTATCTGGCAGGAGGAGCAAGTGGAAGGGGGTCAGGAGGGTGAAGAGGTCGATTCTTTTGCCTACTTGCCTGACAATGCGGATGTAGCAGGAGAAGTGGAAAATCGGTGGCTGTCTCATGAACTTAGGAGTGCCATCGAAACATTGCCCGGCAAACAGCGGCAAGTTATTTTAAAAACAGTAATTGGGCAGGAAACATTAACAAATGTGGCAGCATCCCTGGGAGTCACCACCCAAGCGGTATATAATCTGCGGCAGCGAGGATTTGCACGTTTAAAGATCCTATGTTCCGGAATGTATAGCAGTGAAAGGGGGTGAGAGGAATGGCAGTGAATAAATTACCGCAAACCAGCAAAATGGTAATTACGATTGAAAACGGTGTGAATGCCAATGGTCAGCCAGTGCAGCGTCAAAGAAGCTATAAGAATGTGAAAGTAAGTGCTGCAGATGCAGATGTGTATGCAGTAGCACAAGCAATTGCTAATTTGCAGACCCATGCAGTAATCGGCATTAGCAGACAAGACGAAGGCAATTTAGTAAATGCTTAAGTGTTCTTGAGAAATCGGTTAGTAAGGAGGTGAGTGGCAATGGCAAAAACACTGGAAATGGTTTTTCGCAGTGAAGGTGGCAAAGAAGTCACGCTAAGCATTGCAGATCCGAAAGAAAACCTGACTCTGGCAGAAGTGAAAACGGTCATGGAGGACATTATCGCTAAACAAGTCTTTGAAAGCAAAACCGGAGATTTGTCTCAGATCGTGGAAGCACGCATCAATAGCAAGGATACCGCAGTATTGGTATAACCAGTGTTAAGTAAAAAAGCAATGAACCGCGAAGGGATACTTATTTCTTCCTTACCCTTCGCTGCTTCGTATCTTCGCGGTTCAAATTTTCATCATTCCCAATTCCCCTCTAGAGAGGGGTGCCCCAAGGGCGGGGTGTGTTGTTCTTCGTTATAGAGAAGGAGGTATGCTCATGGATCAATTATTAACCTACACAGCCAATTTCGGATTTCCCATAGTGATTAGCCTTTACTTATTAGTGCGAATCGAAGGGAAACTGGAAGAATTGACTGCCAGTATCAATGAACTGTCCAAGACCATCGCAACAAAATTTTAAAGTGAAATCCCCCCAGCACATCGCTTCGATGCGCTGGGGGGATTTGTTTATAAAAAAATAACGAAACGCGAAGACGCGAAGGTACGAAGGTGCACGAAGAATAAGCTGGCATACCCTTCGTTGCCTTTGCATCTTCGCGTTTCAAACTTTTTTATCTTGCTTTTCCTTCATCTGTTCCAATATTGCATTTACCAATTGATCCGTACAGGAAGTCGTCTTTTGTCCGCAGGTAATGCCTTTTAGTTTTTTGATAACCTCTTCAGCGGGCATGCCCTCCACTAATACACTTATAGCCTGCAGATTCCCAGGACATCCGCCATTAAATCGTACATTGGTTACAATTCCATCTTTCAACTCAAAATCTATTTCTTTGGCACATACGCCAGCTGTATTATAAGTAGTCATTGTAAAAACCCCTTTATATTTTTCTTAGTGTATATTTCTCTAAGATACACCGAATTTTAACGACTGTCTAGTCCTGCTATTGTACAATATCTGGTTATTTTCCTCCCTTGGCAGGATTTAGGCAGAAACTTGCGAATAAAAAAGGAATTGATATTATTTAAAAGTGGAGTAATGCTGTGGAACATTTAGAAGGTACCGTAGAAAATATAATATTTCATAATACCGATAATGGTTTTGTTGTTTTTAAGCTAAAGCCAGCCAATGAGAATGGCACTGTCGCTGTGGTCGGCAACATGCTGGTGCCTTTAGTGGGTGAACAGCTGGAGCTAACAGGAGAATGGGCGGAGCATGCCCGTTTTGGCCGTCAATTTAAGGTAGCCAGCTTTAAAAAAGTGGCACCAGCCAGTGTGAAAGGCATCGAACGTTTTTTGGCCTCAGGTGCCATTAAAGGTATTGGTCCAGCCATGGCGGCACGTTTAGTAAAGCAATTCGGCTTAGATACGTTGAAAATCATCGAAGAAAAGCCCAAGCGTTTACAAGAAATAGAAGGGATCGGTAAAAAGAAAGCTGAGGCGATTCATGATGCCTATTCCCAGCAATCCGAAATGCATGAAGTCATGTTATTTCTGGAAATGAATGGCGTAACAGGTGCCTATGCAGGCAAGATTTTTACCCAGTACGGATTTTTGGCAATTAGTGTATTACAAGAAAACCCCTATCGATTGGCGCAAGAAGTACAAGGCATTGGATTTCGTACGGCAGATCAAATTGCCATGTCTTTGGGCTTAGAACGCAATCATGAGGAACGGATCACTGCAGGGATTGATTTTGCTTTGCTGCAGATTTCCCAAGCAGGCCATTGCTGTGTACCGGAAGAGACTCTAGTACAGGAAGCTGCCAAGTTACTGCTGGTTGATCCCGTAGATGTAGCCAGGCATGTATCCTCATTAATTCAAGAGAGCCGTTTATGTGTAGAAGATTTTCATGGAATGACTCTAATCTATCCCCGCCATTTATATTATGCAGAAAAAAGGGTAGCGGATCGATTATTGCGTTTAAAAGATCGAGCCAAACAAGCCCCTGATGAAGATTTACCGGCTATTGTTGACAGCTGGGAGAAGCAATCAGGAATCACCTTGGCAGACGCCCAGCGTGAAGCTGTATTATCATCGTTACTGCATGGCGTTTTAGTCTTAACGGGTGGACCTGGTACGGGTAAAACTACCGTTGTACGGGGTATGCTGGATGTTTTAGAAAATCAAGGCTTTAAGCTGCTTTTGGGGGCACCTACTGGGCGGGCTGCAAAACGCTTAAGTGAGGCTACGGACCGAGAAGCAATGACCGTTCATCGGCTATTGGAATCCACGGGGGGAGTCGAGGGAGCACCTTTATTTATGCGCAATGAGAATGAGCCATTAGATGCAGAAGTGGTCATCATTGATGAAGTTTCCATGATGGATATTTCGCTGATGAATTCTTTTCTTCAGGCGATACCAGATGGCTGCCGAGTCATCTTAGTAGGTGACGTAGACCAGCTGCCTGCTGTTGGTCCCGGATCTGTACTGAAAGACATTATCCGCTCAACGACTGTGCCCGTAGTGCGCTTGACAGAGGTCTTCCGTCAGGCTGGTGAAAGTATGATTGTTATGAATGCCCATCAGATTAATCGGGGGATGCTGCCTGACTTTAAAAGCAGCAAGGACTTTCAATTTCTTGAAATCAATGACAGTGATGCTGTGGCTGATGCCATTGTAGATTTATGCCATGAGCATCTTCCAAAAGAAGGTTTTAATGTTTCCTATGATGTACAAGTACTGGCGCCCATGCATCGATTGGTGTGCGGTGTGGAGAATTTAAATAAGCTGCTCCAACAAGCACTAAATCCAGAAAGAGAAGGAAAAGCATCTATCTCTGGTGCCAATCAGGTATTGCGGGAAGGCGATAAGATTATGCAGATGAAAAATAATTATACCAAAGGGGTATATAACGGAGATATTGGCTTCATTACAGGCATTCAAAACGGCAGAGTAGCCGTTCGCTATCCAGAGCAGAATGTGATCTATGAACGAGGAGAGATTGATGAACTGCATCTTGCCTATGCCATGAGTGTACACAAAAGCCAAGGCAGCGAATATCCTGTAGTCATTATGCCCCTGATTTCAGGACATCACATTATGCTGCAGCGCAATTTGCTGTATACCGCTGTAACAAGAGCTAAAGAAAGAGTGGTCCTCCTAGGCAGCAAAGCCGCCCTCAACACCGCTCTATCCAACGATCGCACCAAAAGACGCTATTCCCTCCTGGCAGAACGCCTGCGAGGAGAAGAGTTGTAATGTTGCCTGAAGACGGAAACAAACACACCCCGCCTGCGGGCACCCCTCTCTAGAGGGGAATAGTTTTTAATCACCTTCTTAAAGAATGGATCAGTGAAACACTAAATGCACACAATCCATCAGAAATGGCTTTTTAAAATTCCCCTCTAGAGAGGGGTGGCGCGCAGCGACGGGGTGTGTTCGTCGTTTCTTGCAAGTAGAGAGTATAAGGGGATGAAATGTTTTGTCTAAAGAAAAGATCATTTCATACAATCCCAAACTAAAGGAGCTAGCAAAACAGCTTCGTCAAAACAGTACTTTATCCGAAGTATTGCTTTGGCAACAACTAAAGGGTAAACAAATGATGAATTATAGCTTTCACCGCCAAAAACCGATTGAAAATTATATTGTTGACTTCTTTTGCCATGAATTAATGCTAGCAATTGAGATAGATGGAGTTACCCATAATGAGAAGATTGTCTATGATATACAACGACAAAAAAGGCTGGAGTCATTAGGAATTCATTTCTTAAGGTTTCATGATAGTGATGTAAAGAAAAATTTAGCAGGTGTAGTAGAAGCTATTAAGATGTGGATTTGTAAGTATGAGGGAGAAAACGGGCTCACCCCGCCTGCGGGCACCCCTCTCTAGAGGGGAATAGTTTAAAATCCCTACCAGAGAAAACCAGCCTATCGTAGCAGCGTATGCGTTCATCTTGAGTCCGGCTCCCAAAATCCATTCCCCTTTAGAGAGGGGTGGCGCGCAGCGACGGGGTGTGTTCGTCGTACCCATGATTGCATAAGGAGGCTGCATTGGTGTGATTAGTAGCTATTGGAAGACCTTTTTGAATATCCTCTATCCGCCAAAGTGCCCTTATTGTAAAACCTTGGTGCAGGAGCATGGGGCATGGTGCTCTTCCTGTTTATCCGCCATTTTCGCGGTTCGAGAAATTAATGTTCTGGAGCATCGGCTAAAAGCCTTAGACTCCTGTCGCGTGGTATGCGAATACACAGGAGGTCTAAAGCGGATTATTCACGATATGAAATTTCGTCAACAAAAGAAATATGGGATTCATCTAAATTGGCTATTAACCAACAGTAAACTAGCACATACATTTTCAACGATTGAGTATGTAATCCCTGTACCATTACACACTGCTCGTCTGCGAGAGAGGGGCTACAATCAGACAGAGGTTATCTTTAAGAAATGGTCAAAGAAAGAAAACCTACAGTGGATGCCAGAACTATTAGTACGGGGCAAGCATACCATTCCCCAATGGGAGCTAACTCTGGCAAAGCGAAAAGAAAATTTAAAGGGCGCGTTTGTCATTACGCGCCCTTTATTGGTGAAGGATAAACATATATTGTTGGTAGATGATATTATAACTACTGGCATTACCCTAGATGAGTGTGCCAAGGTCTTAAAAGAATCAGGGGCAGCATCCGTCCATGGACTTGCCATAGCCAGCGGGGCGAGATAAGAGGGAACGACGACACACCCCACCTGCGGGCACCCCTCTCGAGAGGGGAATTAAGCAATCATCTCAAGAAGGGGGAGCAAAGCAAAGGATGGCCCAACTTCGTTTGAGAGTATTTTTCTTAATTAAGAGGGGAATAAAAAATCCCCTCTAGAGAGGGGTGGCGCGAAGCGACGGGGTGTGTTCGTCCCCATCCCAACAGTTTCATCCCAACGATTCAATAAACGCCTTCACAATCTCAGGATCAAAAGCCGTGCCTGACATATTCTGCAGTTCCCGGACGGCCTCTTCTTTAGTTTTCTTCCAATGCTCTGTACAGGGGTTGATAAAGCGATCGTAGTAATTGACTACGGAAATGATACGAGCTCCCAGAGGAATATTGACTCCCTTTAGCCGTTTTGGATACCCTTTTCCATCCCAACGTTCGTGATGATAGCGAATGTAGGGAATGTGCTCCTGACATTGGGAAATATTCTCCAGCATGGCGCTGCCTGCATTACAATGGTTCTTAAACACCGTCATCTCACGGGTGGAGAGATAGGGAACTTTTGCTAAGACTGCATTGGGAACGGTAAGATGACCAATATCATGCAGCAAAGCTGCCAGGCGTATGCGCTCAATTTCCTCTCGGGGAAGACGCATTTTGGCAGCAACGCTGACGGCGTAATTTGCTACCTGCTGGCTGTGTAAATATAAATTTGCATTTTTGAGTTGAATGAGCTGCAATAGACTGGCGATGACGCTATCGAAGGTGTCATCGCCAGAATAAAATTCGGGACCTTGCATAAGCGTTAACATAACCACGGCAAACTGCCTTTCATTTTAAAAGTATACAAATTATATTCTATGTTTGACTAAAAAACAACAAAATCCTGCTGATAAATTTAAAAAACTATAAAATTAATCAAAGCAGTTAAGATTTGATAGAATTAGTTCGAAATTATTGTTATAATGGAATCGTAATTTTCTGATTAAATTGCTTTGTAAATAGGAGGACTATAATGGGTATTAAAAATTGTCCAGAGTGTGGTAAATTGTATGTGGAAAATCCCAGTGGTCTATGTCCGGAATGTTATGCTCAAGAAGAAGTATATGAGCATCAGATTGGTGAATATTTGCGTGAATATGGCAAAGCATCGGTTGAAACAATTCATAAGGCGACGGGCGTTAAGGAAAAAATTATATTGCGTATGATAAAAAGTGGTAGATTGTTGGTGGATGGTATCAGTATGATCAGCTATCCTTGCGATATGTGTGGAGTTCCTATTTATGAAGGTCGTATCTGTGCAAAATGCGGCAGCAGCTTTACAAAACAAGTCAAAGAAGTGTGGCATGATAAAGACAATTATGACAGCCAGCGTACTGGTTTACGGATGTATACGAAGGACAATCCTAAGAAATAACAACAAAAAAATAAAAAAAAATTATGGCAGGGATTAATGTCCCGGCCATTTTTGTCGATACTATTAGTGAAGGATTTTTTTGTGTAGATTGTGAGGTGCGAATAGGATGATTATTTCAAACAAACAAATTCAAAGTGTGCTAAAAGTATATGGCGAGCAAAATAATGCGGGGAAAAATACGAAGACCGAGAAAGCGCAACCTGCTAAAGGAAAAGATCAGGTGATATTATCATCAGGAGTACAAGAATTTGGTCAGGTACTGCAGCGTGCGATTACTATATCTGACGTAAGACCAGAGAGGGTACAAGAGTTGTCGAAAAAAATTCAAGCGGGTACGTATCAGGTGGACTCAAAGGATATTGCGGATAAAATGATTGGACGCATACTTGTAGATGATCTGCTGTAAAGGAGAATATAGTGAAGGATAAATGGGAAAAGCTTACTGCTGTTCTTGAGAAAATGCTCATAGTGTACCAAGCGATATTCGAACTAAGCCTTCAAAAACGTGAAGTGCTGGTACAAAGTAATGTACCTGGATTAGAAACGATTATGAAACAGGAAGAAAATTTATGCTTTGAAGTAACGAGGCTTGACAAAATACGTAAAAGTATCATTCAAGAACTTGCTGCTATATATGGTATTACAGATACGAAGATCGCTTTGTCAGAACTGGTTCAAATGGCTGACCAAGATGAGATAGGGAATTTTAAAAATGTTGACCAAGAGCTTACCACTATCATTTTTAAAATTTCCGAGGTGAATAACGTAAATAAGGAACTTGTTGAACAAGGATTGTTGATTGTAAACTATAGCCTTAATTTATTGGCCCAAAGTTCTGTTGGTCCCACCTATCATCCAAATGAAAAGGCTTCATTTGTTCCCCCTAATAAGTCTTTATTTGACAGTAAGGCATAGTGAAAAAGAAAGGCTGACGATTATGATGTTGCAAGAAAAATATGATTTGGTTGATGAATTATTAAACATATTAGAACAATTGATTGCGATTTATACTAGTTTGAAGGTGTCAAATGGTGATAAACAACGTGTGTTAGCAGCAGGTAACCTTACTGATTTACAGATCATTGCTCAACAAGAAGAAAAAATAGCGGCTGTCATTGCAACCTTAGAAGAACGCAGGAACACATTGCAACGTATGATTGATAATACTCATACCTCTTTCAGCCAGTTAATTGCCTTACTGGAAGAACCGAGAAAGCAGCGAGGGATTGCTTTATCCCAAGAATTGCGCCAACTGGTAAACGATATAAGTGTAGTGCAGGAATCGAATTCCATAGTATTGAACAATTTGCTTAAATTGGAAAATCATAAACGGAATGTTCTTTTTAAAGTAAGTACAGTGCCGGAATATGGCGGTAATAATAGCTTTGCGAGTAATAATAGTATTTTTAATAAAATTATTTAGATAGGAGAATGAGGATGGCATCTACTTTTGGCGGTTTAAATATAATGACGCTGGGAATGTCAGCGCAGCAGCTTTCCCAAAATACAACGGGACATAATGTAGCTAACTCTAAAACGGATGGATATTCGCGGCAAACGGTTAATTTGATTACCACTACTCCGCAGCAAATTTACACAGCAAATGGAATGTCCGTGGCTGGTACTGGAGTCACTACGGCATCCATTACCAGAGCACGGGATTTTCTGGTGGATACCCAATACTGGCAGAAAAATGCAACGAAAAACTATTGGTCAACTCAGGGCGAGGTTCTGGCAAAAGTTGAAAACGTTTTTAACGATACGAAGAATACCGGCATTCAAAATGCAATTGAGCTGTTCCACACAGCCTTGGGTACACTAGCTAGTAACGCTGGTGAGCCGAGTGCTCGTACTTCTGCTCGCGAAGCTGCTAGTGCATTGGTAGAGACGATGAAGACAAGCGGTAACAATCTGGTATCTCAGGCAAATGATGCCTCAAGTCGTATTGACACACAGATTACCCAAGTGAATAGTGTATCTAAGCAAATTGCTGCTTTAAATAAGCAGATTGTTAGCCAAGAAGCTACTGGTGCCACGGCAAATGATTTGCGTGACCAAAGAGATAAGTTAGTGGATGAACTGTCTGCTTTCACAGAGGTAAATGTATCAGAAGAAAAAAATGGCTCTTATACAGTGATGATCGCTGGGGGAATTTCCCTAGTGCAGGGAGATCATGCCACAGAGTTAACTGTTGAACATGGAAGAAATACTCCGTATGGTTATGATACAACGAAGGTTACAGCTCTGAACGGCACCGTAAATGTCAGCTTTAAGAATGGCTCCATTGCTAGTTTAACGAACCTCAGAGATACGACCATTAATGGCTATTTAGCTGATTTAGATGCTATGGCTCAGTCGCTATTGCAAGATTTCAATGCGCAGCATAAACAAGGCAAAACGAAAGATTTGAACGCTGCAGACAATTTCTTTGGAGAATCATTTGGTACGGCGTCAACGGTTAATGATTATGCGACAGGGGGAGCTAATGACCCGACAGTGCAAACTTCTCCTGCGAGCTGGCTTAGTATACTTAAGGTTAACGAGGATTTTTATGGTACGGATGGATATAATCTGATTGCTGCTGCAGGCAGTTCCGCTGCAGGGTCTGCTGATGGCACCACCGCAACAGCATTGAAGAACTGGTTAGTTGATGATCCTGCGACAGCATCTGCATCATTAGGAAAAAATAGCCTTTCTAGTTACTATGGTTCCATCGTTAGTTCAGCGGGCGTACAGACGCAGCAAGCTAAAAATATGACTACCAATCAAACTGTTATTTTTGATTCTGTGGCAACTACTCGCCAATCCGTATCAGGAGTCAGCATGGACGAAGAATTGTCAAATATGATCAAATTCCAACAAGCCTATGCGGCATGTGGAAAAATGCTGGCAACCATGGATTCGATGCTGGATTCTCTCATTAATATAAGATAAAAAATGTAATCGACAAAGGAGTGAACGTTAATGCGCGTTACAGATAATATGATGAGTACTCAATTCCTATCAGGTTATCAGACAACCTTATCACGTATGAATGATATAACAGAGAAAATGACTGCACAAAAGAATATTAATCGACCCTCAGATAATCCGGTAGGGGCGGCACGTAATCTTCAGTTTACGGCTGCTGCCAGCACAAATGAATTATTTACCCAAAATGCAAATGATGCAATTTCTTGGATGGAAACCAGCGATACTAATTTAGCAGCGATGGTAACGAGCATGACAAACATAAAGACCGCCCTCACCGGTGCTGTTTCTGCAAATCCGCCTAGCTCCTATGAAGCCATTGCAAAGAACGTGGATCAGATGATAAACGAGTTGGTAACAGCCGGTAATGCACAAATTGGAGATCGCTATGTTTTTAGTGGACAAAGTGACAATGTTCAGCCTTTTACCCGAGACGCGACTACCGGAGTTGTGACGTATCATGGCACCTACAATGGACAAAGTGGCGTAGCTACTGCAGGAACGATAACGATGCAAATTGTTCCAGGGGATATTAGCACAACGCGGGATAAAATTAATTTGGATGGATCGGAAGTATTTGGCGCAATCGATGCAACTGGACAGCCTGAAATATTTAAAAATTTACTAAAAATTAAGCAGGATTTATTGGATATTCAAACTGGCGCGAATGGTGTGACGGCAGCTACTTTATCCAGCGACCTAGGAACGATTGCTAAAGATTTGGATTACATTATTTCTGGACAAACGACAATAGGAGCAAGACAAAAATCATATGAAACGGTAAAAGGGCGTTTAGCAATAGAATCTACTACCATTGCGAAAGATGCTACCAATAATGATGGATTTAATGTTGCAAAGGCAAGCATTGAGTCACAATTAGCCACGAATGCTTACAATACACTACTGTCAGTAGGGGCTAATGTGTTACCGAAGTCCTTGGTTGATTATTTGTAATAGGAGTATACTTATCGTAAAATAAGATAAAGGAGGGCAATGCAATCTTGAAGCCAATCGAAATTCAGATCCATCAAGTATCTGGTCAACTAGGACTCAATATTACCAAGCCGAATATAAATTTAAAAATCACCGCACCAGATATTCAAATGAAGACGACACCTGTCAATCTAGATTTAACAATTGAACCTCCTGAAATCTTCATTGATTCACGAGCAGCTTTTGATAGTATGGGGTTGCAAGGGGTGTATTCCTTCGGGAATTCTCTAGCGGAAGAGGCGAAACAAGCTTGTGTCCAGGGAATTGAACAACGGGTATCTGTAATGCACCAAATGGAGGATCCTCATACTGGATCTATTGGCGAAATTATTGCAGCGGCAAGTAAACCTCCTGAAAAACAGGTGGTGATTGGTCTTTCTCCGTCAGTAGGACCTGACATTTCTGCAAAGTTAGGAACTATAAAAGGAACTTATACTCCTGCACGTATTGATGCTACCGTAAAGGAAGGCACGATCACCAATAACTTTACTTGGGGCAAAGTGGATATCTATATGGAACGTGAACCATCAATTGACATTAGAACATAAACCGGAGGGTAAATTATGGATAGAAAAATACACTTTCCCAAAGGATTAATTGGCTTAGAAAATTATCGTGATTTTACACTTTCAGCATTGCCTGAGCAAACCCAATTCTGGTTATTGCAAAGTTTAGAAGATGAGCATTTTGGATTGGTAATTACCAATCCATTTTGGTTTTTGCCAGATTATGAATTTCAACTAGAAGAGGGACAATCAGACCAAATCGGAGAACGCTCAAACTTAGAAGTTTTCGTTACTGTAAACGTGGCATCGACTCCTGAAAAAATCACCGCAAATCTTATGGGACCAATTGTATTGAACCAACATACTGGTATCGGATTTCAAATGTTAGTTTCCAATAAAAAATACACAGCACAATATAAGTTGATGGCTGAAAAATTGGTTGGGGGTTAAAAAAATGTTGATTTTAACCCGTAAAAAAAATGAGACATTACGTATTGGTGACGATATTCTGGTAACGATTGTTGATGTACAAGGAGATCAAGTACGTTTGGGAATCACAGCACCCCGGGATGTATCCATATTACGACAAGAACTATATGAGGCTGTAAGAGATTCCAACACCCAGGCTGCTCTGACGGTGCAAAATGTTGATGTGTTGTCCTTGTTGAATAAAATGCCAAATAAAGATGAAAAAAAGTGAAATTAGACGATATAAGCTGATAAAATGAGAGATATGAAGAAAAAACGACAAGTTTAATGTAAAAACAGTAAAAATAGACAAAAATTATCCTTAATATACTAGGATAAGGTTACGATATATATAGTGACAGTACAAAGATACTGAATGACGCAGCTGGCCAGCGGTCATATTATTGTAGGCAAGGATGCCACAATTTAAATTCAAGGAGGAAATTATAATGAGTGTTGTAAATACTAATATCGCTTCTTTAAATTCTTGGAGGAATCTTCAAGCTAGCCAAAACAGCATGAACAGTTCTTTGGAAAAATTATCTTCAGGTAAAAAAATCAATAGAGCAGCTGATGATGCTTCC
This sequence comes from Pelosinus fermentans JBW45, assembly GCF_000271665.2. GTDB lineage: Bacteria > Bacillota > Negativicutes > DSM-13327 > DSM-13327 > Pelosinus > Pelosinus baikalensis. The sequence goes on from NZ_CP010978.1 coordinate 870,581, forward strand.
GGTTTAGCTATCAGTGAAAAAATGACTGCCCAAATTAATGGTTTAGACCAAGCTACTTCCAATGCACAAAACAGTATCTCTTTGATTCAAACTGCTGAAGGTGCGTTAAATGAAACTACTGCTATTCTACAACGTATACGTACTTTGGCAATTCAGTCTCGAAATGATACGAATAAAGATGTTGACCGTGAACAAACTCAAAAAGAAATATCACAATTGCTTTCTGAAGTAGATCGTATCGCTGGTACTACTGAGTTTAATACTTTGAAATTGTTAAATGGTTCTCAAGCTACTAATGGTCTTACTTTCCAAATTGGTGCTAATGCGGGTCAAACAATTAATGTGAAGATTGCTTCCATGGGAACAACCGCTTTGACAATTGCTACCGTTAATCTTAGCACTGCAGGCGGTGCATCTGGTGCAATCACTGCTATTGATAAAGCTCTAAGTACTGTTTCCAGTACTCGTGCTACTTTAGGTGCTGTTCAAAATCGTTTGACGCACACTGTAAACAACTTGGAAGTGGCATCTGAAAATCTTAGTGCTGCACGTTCCAACCTTCAAGATACTGATATGGCGAAAGAAATGGCTAACTACAGCAAACAACAAGTACTGATTCAATCCGGTACTGCAATGCTTGCACAAGCTAACCAATCCTCACAATCAGTTCTTAAATTATTACAGTAGTTTTATACGAACAAGTGAAATACTACCGGCCGGCATATGCCGGCCGGTTTTTAAATAACAAAGGAAGGGTTGCCTTGTGAAAATTGATAGGGTTAGCTCATCTGGAACGATGCAGAATACAGATAATATGCCCGATAATGTTGAAATGGATAAAGCAAAGAATGCAGCGGAAGTGAATTCTTTCCAGTTGAGTAAAGCGGTAGACATTTTAAATAAAAAAGCAGAAGAAGAAAAAAAATATGATGTTCGATTTGCAATGTATAAAGATACAAATCGTGTAATCGTTCAAGTGGTGGATAAAATCACCAATCAGGTTATTTCCACCTATCCTCCCCAACAAATTCTTAAAATGGCGGAAATGGTAGAACAAGAATTAAAAATAATTGATAAGAAAATTTAAAAAGAAGGTGAAAGAATGGCTTCTGTTTCTTCTACTTCCTCGACAACTCTTGCATTATCTACAACCACTTCATCTGCTCTTGGAACGACTCATTTAAACAGTACTGTTGGCGGACTTGATATCGATGCTTTGGTAAGTGCGACAATTGCCGCCAAGAGTTTACCGATCACACTTCTTCAGAATAAGAATGCAGTTTTGCAAGCCAAGATCAATGATTATACGGCCATTAAAACAGCTTTAAAAACCTTGCAATATGCTGCAAAAGATTTGACATACGCCAGCACTTTTTCTGGGCGGAAGGCTACCTCTTCAGATGAAAAGATAGTAACAGGCAGTGCGACAAATGGTGGTACGAATGGTAGTTATACCATTAAGGTTGGTAATATGGCTACCATAACAAGCAATTCGAGCTCGGCTGTAGCAACTTCAGATGGTAGTAAGGCGACGGTAACCGGATCTACGGAGTTTACTAATTTGAATCAAGCGATAACCGTGGATAATATTATTAAGGCTGGCAGTTTTACGATCAACGATAAAAGTATTAGTGTAACCTCGACAGATACAATTAACACCATTGCGAATAAAATTACGGCTTCCGGTGCTGGTGTAAAAGCTACAGTGGGGACGGACGGGAAAATTACCCTTACCCAGAAAACCATTGGCGAAGACAATAAGATTACGCTAGGGGATGATAATACTGGTTTTTTTGACAAAGCCGGTATTACACAAGCAGGGGTAACTGCTGGTCTGAATGCTGATGCTAAACGTTCATTAAATGACGTTTTTACTGGTGCCGGCGCCATAACATCAGGGTATTTTTCTATTAATGGGACATTTTTTGCTGTTGATCCGACGACTGACACAGTTGAGTCTATCATTAAAAAGATAAATGCTTCTACAACAGCTGGTGTATCAGCTTTCTATGATTCTACCACTCATCAAATATCTCTGACGTCCCAAGAAGCTGGGGATGAAAATATTATTCTGGGAACCAGTTCCACAGATAGTTCAAATTTTCTATCACAAGTCGGCTTGGAAGCAAGTAAGCAAAATACAGGTAAGGACGCTGAAGCTTGGGTAAATGGAGTAGTTACTACTGTAAAGGATAATAAAATAACCTACCAAGGAAATACATTTACGCTTGTAAAAGAGGGGACCGCTACAGTTACAGTATCGGATGATATTGATGCTATGGTGTCAAAGGTACAAGTTTTTATTACTGCATACAATGCAGCTATGGACGCAGTTGTCAATAAGATTAACGAAAAATCTGATTCTGCAGCTACAGATGCATCTGTAGGGGATTTGTTTGGCGACTCAACGCTAAGAGGCATTGAACAATCCTTAAGAAATTACAGTTCGATGGTGCTATCATCCCAGTCATCTGCAATGCAGCAACTTTCTCAGGTCGGAATTACTACGGGGAAAGCAGGGGTATTTGACTTAGCGCAAGTCCAAAGTGGACATTTGGACTTGGATGAAACCAAACTTCGTGCAGCATTAGCAGCTGATCCTAAGGCCGTGGAAACACTTTTTGGGAACACAACTGTTAGTGTTGATGAGGAAAAGGTTGGTACAGGAGATGGAACTACAACGACCTATGCCCTTAAATATGGTACTGATATCATCGGTGATCCTGTTGTTAAAGTTGGTGGTACAACGTATACGCTAGTTGAGACTGCTACAGTGTATAATAAAGATGATTCATCTACATGGGATAGACATGAGTATTTTTTTGATCGTACTACTGGAAAAATTACCTTTGCAGACAGTTATGATTCTACAGGGAAGAAAAATGATCCCCCGACGGGAGAAATAACTGCGACCTATGATTATGACGTTGAGTCAGGTGGTAATGCAGGGCTTTTTGTGCAAATGAACTCGATGTTGAATAGTTATACTCAATATGGTGGTACGCTGGATGCTCAAATGGGCTCAAGCGGATATCTTGCAAAGAACATAAAGTATAATAATGAGCGCATAACAGACTTGAAATATCGATTGTCACAGGAGCAGGCCACCTTGTATACGAAATATCAAAATATGCAGACAACACTGCAAGGTCTTCAATCTCAAGGGAGCTATATAACGGCACTGCTTGCTAGCTTGAACAGTAGTAAGAGCTAACAAAAGCAAAATTTAAAATGGTCAACAAATGCTGTTGACCATTTTAAAGGAAAGTAATGTTCACTACTGTCTAGTTCTGATACTTGGAGGAAAGAATGTGTAATTATTTGCATGAAGAAGTGCTCAAGTTGCTGGCTCAACATGGAACGTCTTATGCTAAGCCGATGAATTCTCAGGAGATCGGTGAAATATTAAAAGTAACACCATCCTATATTCGCAGCCAGCTTTCTCAATTGGTGAAAATAAGACAGGTGGGGGTGCGAAGAGGAAATGGCGGCGGATATTATTTAATGAAAAAGGGGCTGCAAAATGGAACTAGTTAGTGAAAAACAGTTTAATGAGTTAGGTACTTTGCTAGATGACATGAAGGAATACCTGTGTAAATTTGAAAAAAACTGTCAACAATTGCCCATTGAGTTTCATGAAGCTGATAGGTCACAGGCATTAGAAACATTGACGCAAATTATGGAAGGTTTAAATTATTATCAAAAATTGGTAAAATCTGCAGCAGTGCTGTTAACTATCGATCTTTCGGAAGTATTATATAAAGACGTATCTGTAGCTTCCTTGTTGGAACAGCTATGTCAGATCTTTGCTAGTATACTCGAAGCTGCAGAAAATGAAGATTATTCATTACTGACTGATATCATAGAATATGATCTGATACCGGCTATCTCTATCTCTCACGAACTATTGGTAATCCTGCAAGAACGATATGAGGAAAGGGCAATATAGATTGTGATACAAGAAACGAAGAATGAGTGGGCAACAAAAAACTGGGCTGCCTATAAAGAACGCTATAATAGTATAGATTTTGATAGGAGCAGCAGACAAGAGCGCATTGAGATTAAGGAAAGTCGTGCAGGAGTACCGACGGTAAGGGTCATGTCGTCCAATGGGAAATGGATTTTTCTGCATAGTTCTATTGACCCTGTCAAAGAAGCGCAGAAAATTGCAGATAGTGTTTCTTCAGATCCGGGAAAGATTATTGTAATTTATGGATTTGCTTTAGGATATTTAGTAGAAGCATTATTGGAAACCACAGATAAAAGAAATCTATTATTTATCATAGAGCCTGATTATGATCTATTTTGTGCAGCGATGGCTGCTAGAGATTTACACCATATTATAGACTCAGAGCGCGTTCATGTCCTCGTAAGCAATTTGCCAGGCGAAATTAGAACTAATTTCTTTCTTTTATATGATGAAACCAAATATGATGATATTGTGATGACAGGATTATCAGGTCATCAGACGGTGTATCCCACTACTTATCATGAGTTAGTGCCCTTAATAAAGGATGCTGTAGATGCGAAATTATTTAACTTGGTGACAATGATTAAAATAGGGCCTGATGCTGCAAAGAATGCCTTGTTGAATATGGTGGATTATTGCACTCATCCGGGGGTCTCATCCTTGTATGGGAGATTGGCTGGCGTGCCGGCCATTATTGTATCGGCAGGTCCATCCTTAAATAAAAACATTCACCTGCTGAAAGCAGCGAAAGGCAAAGCGGTTATTTTGGCAGTTGGTACGGCTCTTAAGGCATTAAAAAAATGGGATATTGAACCGGATTTTGTTTTTAGTATTGACCCTCAGGACTTAAATTATGAATTGCATTTTAAGGGCTTAAATACAGAGAAGGTGGCTTTGGTATCCGAAATACAAGCCAATCATATGATTGTCGCAAATCATCAGGGACCCATATTTGTATCCGGAGACATGCCGATCGTGAAGTGGTTCGGAGAAGGTATTGAAAGCAAGGGGAAACTTGAAAGTGGAGGATCTGTTGCTAATAATGCCTTTGCGGCGGCTTATAAAATGGGGGCTAACCCTATTATTTTAGTGGGGCAGGATTTAGCTTATTCAAGAGAGGGGCATTCTCATGCAGCAGGCACAAACTATGAGAATCAAGTTTACTCCTTAGACGAAAATTCAGAGTTCTTTCCTGTGAAGGCAAATGATGGTGGATATATTCTTACTGATCGTTCCTTTCATCAGTTTCTTCTCTTTTTTCAAATTTGGATTGAAACGTATCCCGAACGTGAATATATAAATGCCACAGAAGGCGGAGCCTTTATTCAGGGCACAAAGTTAATGACGTTACAAGAGGTACTTGATCAACATTGTCAGAATGCAGTGGATGTAGAGAAAATTATTAAAGAAGCACAAGTAGACTTTAATATACCGAATATGGAGCCTATACTAGAAACCATAAAATTGCGCCTAAAAGATACAAACAATATGATTGCCGAAGCGAACAAAGCGATTAGATATCTCAGTCAATTGGAAAGGGCTTGTGAGAGCCGACAAGCAAAAAAAATGCAGCAATATTTAAAAGCTGTTAATAAGATAACTGGAAAATTCGAGAAGGATCAGTATATATGTGAAGTTGCTGAATGGTTCGTTCGTAATGATGTCCACAAGGTGATGACTCGAACACATAAGGCAGTGCGTTCCGAAAATGATGAATATAGCAATGCAATCGCCGATTACACTCTTTATTATAAAAAGATTATTGAGGGATTGAAGGCAATAAAAGACCTGCTTCAACAATGCATGGAAAAAATTGGGAGTGATATTGATAATGGTAAATAATCCTTATGCTCAATATAAGCGTATGCAGGTAGAAACAGCAAGTCAAGGCAGATTAATTATTATGCTTTATGATGGGGCTCTAAAAAACTTGCGTAATGCACAGCATTGTATTACTAGCAAAGATATAAATGGTGCTCATCGTATGCTAATTAAAGCCCAAGATATTATCAAGGAATTGAATTTCACTTTAAATATGAGTGCTGGTGAAATTTCTAATAACCTGCGTAATTTGTATCTGTATATGCTCCAGCGCTTGGTTGAAGCCAATATGGCCAAAGATAATACTAAGATTGAAGAAGTTGTTGAGTTGCTTTCTACATTAAAAGGGGCTTGGGACGCTGTTATTTTAAAAAACAAATCAGTTTCACCTTAATGGAGGGGACTAACATGCACCAAGAGAACATCGGACTACTTTTTATAAAACATTGCAGCAATTTTCAGCGATTATCTGCTGAACAATTGCGTGCTATTGAAGAAGAACAATATAATATGGTTACTGAATTAGCTGCGCAAAAACAAATCATAATGAACAGCATGATAGAGTTACAAGGACAATTTGATATTAATAATTGCCAGCAGGATATTAAGGAAAAGGTCAGTAATTTGTTACACCAAATTACCGTAAGTGAAAGTCAGAGTCAGCAAATTATAAAAGAACGTAGTACGGATATTAGTAAGAAAATGCTAGCCAATCGCAAGGAAATGAATATTCAGCAGGCATATGAAGAAAGTTCTTTCCCAGATCAGGGGAATTTATGTAACATAGAAAAATAATAAATCCATTGAATAAGGCAGAAAACGTGCTAAGGAATAGAGGTATGATTGAAATGAATTCCATGTTTGACAGTAAATCCATACTTATCACCGGTGGTACAGGATCCTTTGGTAAGTGTTGTATTAGAACCATATTGGAAAGATATAGCCCTAAGCGATTAATCGTTTTTTCTCGTGATGAATTGAAGCAATATGAAATGCAGCAGGAATTTAATGCGCCGTGCATGCGATATTTTCTAGGCGATGTAAGAGATGCAGAACGTTTGAGACAGGCAATGCGAGGTGTGGATTATGTGATTCATGCGGCAGCACTGAAACAAGTTCCAGCTGCCGAATACAACCCTATGGAATGTGTCAAAACCAATATAAATGGTGCGGAAAATGTAATTAAAGCAGCTCTTGAGACTGGAGTAGAAAAGGTAATTGCCTTGTCGACAGATAAAGCGGCGAATCCAATCAACCTCTATGGTGCAACGAAATTAGTTTCTGATAAACTGTTTGTGGCAGCTAATAATATTGCCGGAGGACATGATACGCGTTTTGCCGTAGTTCGTTATGGTAATGTTCTAGGATCTCGCGGTTCGGTCGTGCCGTTTTTCCGCAAGTTGGTATCAGAAGGTGTAACAGAAATGCCTGTTACGGATCTTCGTATGACTCGATTTTGGATCACATTGCCGCAAGGTGTTGAATTTGTCTTACAATCCTTTCGTCGAATGCATGGCGGAGAAATTTTCGTACCTAAAATCCCCTCAAGTCTTATTTCAGATTTAGCTAGGGCTATTGGACCAGAATTGCCAATTAAAGAGATTGGAATTCGTCCAGGAGAAAAACTGCATGAAATTATGTGCCCCATTGATGATTCTCATTTGACTTTAGAGTTTAAAGATCATTATGTTATTCGTCCGTCTATCACCTTTGTGACTCCTGTTGATTATACAACCAATGCTATAGGGGAAAAAGGACATTATGTGGAGCAAGGATTTGAATATAATTCTGGTACGAATCCTCAGATGCTATCTGTAGAAGAGTTGCAGGAGATGATCTAAATGAAATACATTCCTTATGGTAGACAAGATATTAGTCAGGCTGATATTGAAGCCGTTATTGAAGTATTGCAATCGGATTGGCTGACGCAAGGACCTACTATTGAACAGTTTGAGCAAAAGATAGCAGAATATTGTGGTGCTAAGTATGCGGTTGCGGTAAACAGCGCTACTTCTGCTTTGCATATCGCTTGCATGGCAGCAGGGCTTGGGCCAGATGATCTATTGTGGACATCACCAAATACCTTTGTTGCTTCGGCCAATTGTGGACGTTATTGTGGAGCAACTGTGGATTTTGTGGATATTGACTTTCGCACTTATAATATGAGTATTGAAAAATTGGAACAAAAATTAATTGTGGCTAAAAAACAAGATGAACTACCTAAAGTAGTTATTCCCGTGCATTTCTCAGGGCAGTCTTGTGAAATGGATCGCATTTCTATACTAGCTAAAGAATATGGTTTTACTGTGATTGAGGATGCATCACATGCCATTGGCGGTCGTTATAAAGGTCAAAAAGTAGGTAGCGGTGCATATTCTGACATGACCGTGTTCAGTTTTCACCCTGTGAAAGTTGTTACCACTGCTGAAGGTGGAATCGTATTAACTAATAAAATAGAACTTTACGAAAAATTAATTCGGTTTCGTAGTCATGGAATTACCCGGAAACAAGAACTGATGACAGAAGAATCTCATGGTCCTTGGTATTATCAGCAGCTTGATTTAGGGTATAACTATCGCATGACAGATATTCAGGCAGCGTTAGGACTTAGTCAGATGGATCGGTTAGATGAATTTGTAACTAGACGGCAAGGGATAGCAGAAAAATATAATGAAGAACTACAAGGTTTGCCCATTGTATTGCCATGGCAGCATCCAGATACCTATTCAGCATATCATTTATATGTAATTTGCTTAGAAGAAGATAAAATAACAAAAAAACATAAACAGGTATTTGAAGAGCTACGTCAAGCTGGAATTGGTGTGAATTTGCACTATATTCCTGTACATACTCAGCCTTATTACCGTGAATTAGGTTTTGATTGGGGAAACTTTCCTGTTAGTGAGTATTATTACCAAACCACAATTAGCATTCCCATGTATTCGGCGATGACAGAAGTAGATCAAGATTATGTTATTAAAACTCTTAAAGAGGTTTTAGTATGAAAACAGTAATTATCGTACAGGCAAGAATGACATCCATGCGTCTGCCTGGGAAAGTGCTAAAAACGGTTTTAGGAAAGCCTCTATTGGAATACCAAATAGAACGTCTTCGACGGATGAAATTAGCAGACGAAATTGTGATCGCGACTACTACCAACGATACAGATCAGCCGATTGTTGATTTTTGCAACCGACTTGACCTGCCTTTTTTTCGTGGATCGGAGGATGATGTACTTTCTAGATACCATGGGGCGGCTGTGCAATATAAAGCTGATGTAGTAGTACGAGTTACTTCGGATTGTCCTGTTATTGATTCGATGCTAAGTGACAAGGCGATTAGTTGCTTTTTCAACCCTAACAATAATTATGACTATCTGCGATTGTTCCAATATCCTCGAGGACTAGATACAGAGGTCTTTACTTTTAAAGCATTAGAGGAAAGTTATTTCGAAGCAATTGAAAAACCTGAAAGGGAACATGTCACTCCGTTTCTATATAAGCATCCAGAACGATACAAAGTAAAATATATGAATCCTTCTGAGGATTACAGTCATCATCGATGGACGGTGGATACGCTAGAAGATTTTGAATTAGTAAAGCGGATTATTGAAGAATTGTATCCTATTAAGAAACAGTTTGATTTTGTCGATATATTGGATGTATTAGCAAAAAATCCCGAATGGTATTATATTAATGATGAAGTTCGGCAAAAAGAGTATGGAGAATAAAAAACGATTGTTGCTTTGGTGTCGAATATGCTTAAAATATTGATGTGCTAACTAAAAATTGGAGGAGACTGCGTGATGGCGAAAATTATAATAGCTGGTGCTGGTGGTGCACCCTCAGAAAACGTTATAAAATCAATATATGAATGCGATAAAAGAGAAGAGATCGTAGGGATTGGTAGCGAGGCAACAGATTTAATGTTATCTCGGGCGCTCAAAAAATATTATGTACCTTATGCAGAAGAAAAAAATTATAAGCAAGTATTACTTAAAATTCTTAATAAAGAAAAACCAGATTTAATTCACTTTCAAAATGATCTAGAAATTAGAGAAGCATCAAGATTTCGGGATGAAATACAAGCTACTGGTACTAAGATCTTTATGCCAAATCATGGTGTTATTGAAAATTGTGTTGATAAAGATGCATCCTATCTTTTGTGGGAGAAAGCAGGAATAAAAGTACCAAAGACTATTTTAATAAAAGATGAAAAAGATTTAAAGGAAGCATTTTCAAAATTAGTTAATCAAGATGGTGAAATATGGTTAAGGGCAACTGTTGGTGGTGGCGGAAAAGGAGCATTACCTACCAATGATTATGAATTTGCTAAACTTTGGATTAATAAGTTTAAAGGTTGGGGGGGATTTACTGCGGCAGAGCTTTTGACCCCTAACTCTGTTACTTGGTTGTCTATATGGTACAATGGTGAACTCGTAGTAGCACAGACCAGAAGGCGTAGGTCATGGAATTTTGGTAATAGAACTTTATCGGGAGTGACTGGTGTTACGGGTGTTGCGGAAACCTATTCAGATAATGTTGTGACTAAAGTGGCGATGGATTCTATATTAGCAATTGATCCAAAACCACATGGTATATACGGTGCAGACATGACCTATGATTTTAACGGATTCCCCAACCCTACAGAAATTAATATTTCTAGATTCTTTACTACTGTTTATTTTTTTACTAAAGCTGGTCTGAATATGCCTAAGATCTTCAAGGATATTGTTTTATATAATGAGTTTCCTAGCTTAGAAAAGAAGATCAATCCTTTACCTGATGGACTTATGTGGATTAGAGGAATGGATAGAGAGCCACTGTTAACTACAGAAAAAGAAGTAAAGGAAACTATTACGGTGGTATAACAAATGAATATACTTTTAACTGGCACCACGGGTTTTATCGGATCAAATTTGTTAACTGTTCTTACACATAAACAAAAAGAATCTGAAAACAATATAATTATTTTGTCCCATAGGGAAACTGAAAACTCACCGTATATATATATTGATCACAAAAATTATCAATTTGTAAAAGAGGATTTTCTTGAAAAAAAAATAGAAAATATAGATATTATTATACATTTAGGAGCTTTTACACCTAAAAATTCACAACAGGCAAATAATGTTGACAAGTGTATTTCTAATATTATCAATACACAATATTTATGCGCCAACCTTCCGTCGATTCCTAAAAAAATGATTTTTATTAGTACTCTCGATGTTTACATGAATAGCAATGAACCTATAACTGAAGATACTCCTACGATACCATGTACACTTTATGGTCAATCTAAGCTATTTTGTGAAAAAATGCTTGAACAGTGGGCAATCGAAAATCAAGTGGTCCTACAGATATTGCGGGTTGGGCATATATATGGCAAAGGTGAGGGTGCTTATCATAAAATTATTCCAGTGTCGATAAAAGAAATTCTCTTGGATCATAATCCTGTCATTATTTCTAATGGTAGTGAGAAAAGATCTTTTTTAAATGTGGTTGATTGTTGTAACCTAATTATGAAAGCTGTAGAATTAAAGGAATATAAGGGACCGATTAATTTAGTATCTAATCAATCGATTTCTATTTTAGAACTAGTACAAATGCTTATAGATATTTCGAAAAAGAATATACTTCCGCATATTAAAAACGAAAATATAAAAACAAAAGATTTTATATTTAACAATGCTAAAATGATAAAATATTTAGGGATGGAGACTATTTCTATAAGAGTGGGATTAGAAGAAGAGTACGAGTATTTCAAATCTAATAAAATTTAAAACTGATGTTAAATTCTTATGGGAGTTTAGTTATGTGGAAGTTCTCAAATGATTTTTAGTGGCTCATTTAAGATATTCAAACATAATAAAATAAATGATTATCGTGGGGGATAGAGTGCGCAAAATTGATTATATTTTTCTTGATCTTGATGGACCTATATTAGACGGTAAATTACGACATTACAATTGTTACAGAGATATAATTCTTAAGGATGGAGGAGTCCCAATAGACATAGATCAATACTGGAATATGAAAAGGGCAAAAATAAAACGGGATATAATATTACATCAATCCCAATATCAGAATACATATGAAAACTTTCTTCAGCAATGGATCGATAATATTGAAAAAAAGGAATATTTGAAGTTTGATGAATTAAAGCCTTATATATCCGATACACTATCAGATTGGCGTGATTTTGCAAAAAGTATTGTACTTGTCACTATGAGGAATAACCATGACAATTTATTGTGGCAACTCCACCATTTTGGTATTTATAATTTGCTTGATAATGTTATATCCTGCTCAAATATAAAACAAGAGGGTGGTAAATATAATGAATTGAAGGGTTTATCATTTAATACAGCTATTGTTATTGGCGATACAGAAGAAGATACAATCACAGCAGAAAAGTTAGGGATAAAAGTGATTGCTATAACGAATGGACTGCGAGAAAAAAAACATTTATGTGCCGATTACTATTTTGAAGAAATTTATCAAATTGATATGAAGCAAATAATCTCAGTTATATGAAATAGATTGGTAAATTAGGCTATTTTTCTTCAGAAATTAATATTTGTATTAAACATAGTGGCTCTGATGTTAAATAGTAGATGGACATGCTTAATATAACAAATAGTTTATAAGTCTAAAAAGTAATTTGGTGGTAGGAAAATATAGGAGGTATATCGTGAGTGTAAAAGATTGCCATATAATAGAATTTCCAAAAGTTTCAGATCCAAGAGGTAATTTGACATTTGTCGAAAATTCAAGACAAATTCCATTTGATATCAAACGTGTATTTTATTTATATGATGTTCCTGGTGGAGAAACTCGCGCAGAACATGCTAACATAAAATTGCAGCAAATACTTATTGCTATGTCAGGAAGTTTTGATGTGGTTGTCGATGATGGATATGCAAAAAAGACATTTACATTAAACCGCAGCTTCTATGGATTGTATATACCTGGTATGATTTGGCGTGGGTTAGAAAATTTTTCATCAGGTTCAATTTGTATGGCTTTAACTGATGATTATTATAATGCAACAGATTACTACCGTGACTATAGTGCGTTTGTAACGGCAGTTAAAGAGGGGGAAAAATAATTGCAAATTCCTTTTTTGGATATGAAGACACCATATTTGGAATTAAAAGAAGAATTAGATGAGGCGTATCAAAAGGTGATGGAATCTGGATGGTATGTATTAGGTAAAGAAGTAGAAGCCTTTGAACAGGAATTTGCTCAATATTGTGGTGTGAAGTATTGTATAGGAGTAGGCAATGGCTTAGATGCATTATTTTTAGTGTTAAAGGCATGGGGCATAGGTAAAGGGGATGAAGTTATCGTTCCTGCGAATACCTATATTGCCACATGGTTGGCCGTTACATACACTGGGGCCAAGGTTGTACCTGTCGAACCTGATGAACACACTTATAATATTGATCCTACTAAGATTGAAATTGCAATTACTAAGAATACTAGGGTTATTATTGCCGTTCATTTATATGGACAACCAGCTAATATGCCTGCTATTAATGACCTTGCACAAAGATATAACCTAAAAGTGTTGGAAGATGTCGCTCAGGCTCATGGTGCTAAGTGTTACGGGAATAGAGTTGGAGCCTTAGGTGATGCAGCAGGGGTTAGTATGTACCCAGGTAAAAACTTAGGGGCACTTGGCGATGCTGGGGTAATTACGACAAATGATGATGAAATCGCTGATAAGGTGAGGGTGCTGCGTAATTATGGCTCAAGGGTAAAATATCATAATGAGGTAGTCGGACACAATTCTCGCCTTGATGAAATGCAAGCTGCCCTGCTTAGGGTAAAACTAAGATATCTAGATGTTTGGAACAGTCGTAGGGTTCAAGTCGCTAAAAGTTATTTGAATGACTTAGCTGATAATCATGGAATTATATTGCCATATGTTCCGGAGTGGGCAGATCCAGTATGGCATTTATTTGTTATTCGTACTAAGCAGCGTAAAGAATTGCAAAAAAAATTATCTGATAACGGTATAGGTAGTTTGATTCATTATCCAATTCCACCTCATTTATCAGGCGCATATGACGAGTATGGATGGAAAAAGGGTGATTTTTATATTTCAGAACAATTGGCGGATGAAGTGCTAAGTTTGCCTATAGGGCCACATATGACGAATGAACAGATTGACTTTATAGTTGAAAAAATGAAATAATTTTTAAAATGTGAAATTCGATAATATTTATAAAGTGGTGAGAGTATGAATAAAAAAAATGCAATTACTTTTTTTTATCCAAGTTGTGTTGTTGCTGGAACAGAATTCTTATTTGCTAGATTGGCTAAAGAATTGTCTGATCAAGGTTATGATGTTAGTATTATTGATTATGTAGACGGATTCATGGCGAATCTTTTAAAAGATACTGATGTTAGACTTATTCCTTACGAAAGAAATATTACAAAAGTTAATATGATAAACATTGAATTTGAAACTTGTTTGATAGTACCTCTCTCTTTTCTAAAGAAAGTTACAAAAGAAATTATACCAAATGATAAGGTGAAGGTTTTGTTTTGGTGTATACAACCTCATAATTTAGTGTGGAACTTTCGCTTATGGAATTATTTTAAACATTTAACTTCAAAACAGATTGCGGGTGTTCTTAGTTGTATTTATCCTGAAAGTAAAAAAGGTATTTCTAATTTATTAAGTCGATTACATAACTTACATTCGCTTTTATTTATGGACGAACCTAATTTTTCAGTTAATAAATCGATTTTTGACCTTCCCTTTGATTCACCTAACTATTTACCTATTCCCATACATAATAAATCTGATAATAATAGTGTTAGAAGAAAAATACAGAAAGATGAAATAAATGTAGCATGGTTGGGTAGAATTAGTATAGAGAAAGTACACGCATTGATAAAAATAATAGATGATGCAGATGAATATTCTATTATGGAAAATAAAAAGATTAATATTCATATTATTGGGACGGGTGAATCTGAGTATATGTTAAAGGAGAAAGTACCAAATATCAAAGTGAGATTGGTACTACTCGGAACTATGATAGGTCGAGAGCTTGATAAATATTTATTAGAAAATGTTGACGTATTATTTGCAACGGGAACTTCTTGTCTTGAAGGTGCACAGTTAAAAATACCATCTGTAATGGTAGATCCATCATTTACTCCATATATTCGTGAATACAAATATACTTGGTTATTTGAAAGAGAAAATTACTCTTTAGGGAATTATGTAAATGAGTTTGTAGATTTTAAGGGACATACATTTAGTGAAATAATCGATATTTTGTATAAAAATGCTACATTAGGTGATAGATGTTATGAATATAATAATAATAATCATTCTTTAAGTAGTGTAGTAGAAAAATTAAAAGATTATATTAATAAATGTTCGGTGAATTTAAAAGAGATCGCTTTTGATAGTGAATATTCAAAAATTGAGTTTGTAAATGAGCTTTCTAAAATCTTTTCTTTATGTTTTTATCAAGCAAAGGGTAATATTTGTTCGTTGGAGATTTTGTTGACTCATATACAAAGAGAATTTTTAAAATCTGGTTATAGGAAAATTGCCTTGTATGCATCTGGAGGACATACAGAAAAATTACTTAAATTCTTTCATCTAATTAATGGCATCGAACTCTGTTGTATAATCGATAGTAATGGGGGGAACTGGGGAAAACAGATAGAAGGAATAGAAATTATTTCACTTAATGAGGCTATTGAGAGAGGCGTACAAGCTATTTTAATTTCATCATATTCTTTTGAAGAACAAATTTATAAAGCTAATATTCAAACTTGCAATATGCATAATATTAGATTGTGCAAATTATATGGATATAATAATTCGCAGTATGTAAATATGATATGGGATGAGATTGGATTCTAGACATTTAATACAAGAAGAATATTATCTTTGTAATAAGTCTGTTATTTGCAGGAGTAATGGTGAATACTGGCGACGTTTTTTTCTTATCCTACACAATACAGATATTACTTGTTCTTAATTCTGTATTGTATCTTTTTTATATGATCATTTGACATTTGATCGCCTCAACAAGATTAGAATACCCCTAGCTGCTGTAACCGACAAAATCAATTATTTGTCATGATTCTTTAGTTGTCCCTAGGGTGAAAATCTGCAGGTTGTTAGTCGAGGCCTTTTGTAATGTCCATATTGTTTGGTCGTCGATAATAAATCTATTTTAATGAACCACTAAGTGAGGTACTTTTATTATGTGTTTAGTTTCTATTATTATTCCCTTTTTTAATAATGAGCAGTATATAAAAGATGCTATTGACAGTATACGATTTCAAAAATATAAAAATATTGAAATTATTTTAGTAGATGATGCAAGTAAAGACTCTTCAGTAACGATTGTTCAAGAATCTATGAAGCTTGATAAAAGAATAAAATTATTTCAACACATTGAGAATAAAGGGTGTCCTAGAGCAGTAAAGACAGGAATTGAAAATAGTAGTGGTGAATATATTTTTTTGGCTGGAGCAGATGATATTTCTTTTAATGATAGGATTAATAAATGTCTTAATGTTTTTAAGGATAACATTAATGTTGGAATAGTTGTCTCAAACGCAACAATAATTGATAAGTTTTCAAATAAAGTAGATGAAGATTATATTATTTCAAAAGCCGTTAATAATAGGACAATAGCTATGGAACAATTTAAACGAAATTATTGTTTAGGTGCTACTATGGCTTTAAAAAGAAATAATGAAATCTTATTGAAAGCACATATGCTTGAAGAAATTGAAGATTACCAAATTGCTATTGAGTATTTATTATCAGGCTATGATATTTTTGTTGTTGACAGTTTTTTAATTAAGTATAGAATACATGATAATAATTGCTCAAATAATAAATCACAGTTAGCTAAAAAGCTGACGAGTGGACTTAAAAGATATGACTCCACTGAGATAATGAATATGCTTCTTTTGCGGGGATATTCAAGAAAGCAAGCTCTTACTACAATTGCGATATTTGAATTATTTAGAAAAAATCAAAATTGTTGTTATCATTTGTTAATTGAAGCATTAGAAGAGAAATGCTATGAGGAAAAAGAAGATTTTGAACTTTATTTTTATCTTGGTGTTTGTGAATTTATTAGAGGCAACTTATCTGAAAGCTATAAAAATTTTTGTTCTGCATACATGTTAAATTGTAATGAAGCAACTTTGCTAAATAATTTAGGATTATTACATTATTTATTTTATAAAGATAAAATAAAAAGTAAAGTACTTATAGAAAAAAGCTTAAAATTGATTCCTAATTATCTTGATGCAAAAAAAAATCTCGAAAGTATTGCGAACGGAAATTTTGACAATATTAGGCTAACGGAACGATTATTAGACAAATGTATTATTAAAAGGAATAAATACATATTAGATTAATTTCTATTTATGAATGAAGGCGTTAAAATTTATAATTAATATAAGAATTCAAATCTATGGGACTGAGTGAGTAACTTTTTATCTGATAATAATTACAGTATATAGTTGCCTTAACACTGGAACTGTTTGGACTGATAAATTTCCTTAGTTTTAGGGCCTATGAGTAGACGAGAATTGTAATTGAATAAAGATTCAAGGTATTTCGAAGCTAATTACGAATGTATAAAAGACGTTACCGCTTGTATCTGGGTTGATCATAATGGGGGAGTTTGTTAAAATGGAACAAAAAATCATTGGCATTATTCTTCACGAGGTAAGTGAATTAAATGAGCAGCTAGATCATAAAGTTGCTATAGAAAACGGCGAAAATGCAGGCTTATATGGTTTAACGGGAGTCCTGGATTCTTTAGGACTTGTCACTTTGATTGTTGCTGTTGAGCAAGCGATAGAGGATGAATTAGGGTTGGCTATTAGCTTGGCAGATGAACGAGCGATGTCACAAAAAAATAGTCCTTTTCGTACGATTGGTACATTAGCTGATTATATTGTAAAGGTTAGTCAGGAGGAAGCGTGATGGACAAACCTGTTATTTTAATTACTGGAACCAGTAAAGGAATCGGTAAAGCTTTAGTTGCGCATTATGTTGCACTTGGTCATCATGTTATCGGCTGCAGCCGTAATGCTGTTGAGTGGAAAATCGAAGGTGCCCAGGGGAATTATCAACATTATATTGCCGACGTAACAGATGAAGTAGCTGTAAAGGCTATGTTTTCCGATATTCGCAAACAGTATGGTCGCCTTGATCACTTGATTAATAATGCTGGAATTGCATCAATGAATCATTCTATGCTTACACCACTGACAACAGTGCATCAGGTATTGGGCACGAATGTAGTTGGTACCTTCTTATTTTGCAGAGAATCAGCGAAATTAATGCAAAAAAAGCGCTATGGTAGAATTATAAATTTTGCCACCGTTGCCACTCCTTTGAAGCTGGAAGGAGAGGCAATTTATGCTGCGTCGAAGGCTGCAGTGATTACATTAACGCAAATCATGGCCAAGGAGTTTGGTGAGTATGGTATTACGGTGAATGCAATAGGACCTACACCGGTACAAACTGACCTAATCAAGTCTGTGCCCAAAGATAAGATTGATAGCTTGCTGAATCGGCAAGCTATTAAGCGTTTTGGGCAATTTCACGATATTAGTAATGTCATTGATTTTTTCTTGAAAAAGGAAAGTGATTTTGTGACAGGACAAGTGATCTTTTTGGGAGGCATTTAAGTGTATATTGATTTTTTAATAGAGGCATTTACCGCGAATAAAGATAAGGAAGCAATTGTTTGGCAAGACCAGTCCTTCAGTTATGGATGGATCCTATCTTCAACCCAAGCCAAACTAGCGTTTTTACAAGAACGTTTAAAGCCTAATTCTGTAGTTGCATTAGAGGCTGATTTTTCTCCAAACGCTGTGGCCGTTTTATTGGCTTTAATTGAGTGTGGCTGCATCATTGTGCCCCTGACGGATTCAGTAGCGCATAAAAAGGCGGAGTTTAGAGAAATAGCAGAAGTTGAATTTGTTATTACGGTTACGATAAATGATGAAATTGTAATAGAACACACAGGAACAAAGGTTGAGCATGAATTTTTATTACATCTGAAGACGGAGAAGAGGCCAGGACTTGTCTTGTTTTCTTCAGGTTCTACAGGTAAAAGTAAAGCGGCATTACATGATTTTGTACCATTGCTGGAAAAATTTAAAGTTCCCCGGCATGGGATGAGAACCATTAGCTTTTTGTTATTTGATCATATTGGTGGCGTAAATACTCTGTTATATACATTATCCAACGGAGGATGTGTAGTTACTGTTAACGAACGCTCCCCAGAAGAGGTTTGCCGTTCTATTGAAAAGTATCATGTAGCAACATTACCTACGTCGCCAACCTTTATTAATTTATTATTATTAAGTGAAGCCTACAAGCGTTTTGACCTTAGTAGCTTAACGCTAGTTACTTATGGGACCGAAGTTATGCCGGAGAGTACTCTTTCACGATTTAACCAATTATTCCCTAGTGTTCGTTTGCTGCAAACCTATGGTCTTTCAGAAATTGGCATCATGCGGTCCAAATCTAAATCATCGGACTCCTTATGGGTGAAAATTGGTGGTGAGGGCTTTGAAACTCGAATCGTTAATAATATTTTAGAAATAAAAGCAAATTCAGCCATGATGGGGTATCTTAATGCTCCAAGTCCATTTACCGCTGATGGGTGGTTTCATACAGGAGATGTAGTGGAAGTCGATGGTGAATACATGAAAATCTTGGGACGCAAGTCTGAGATCATCAATGTCGGAGGGGAGAAGGTCTACCCTGCTGAAGTAGAAAGTGTGTTACAGTTGATGGATGGTGTGGAAGATGTAGCGATATCGGCTGAAAGGAATCCGATTACTGGTAACTTGGTAAAGGCGAGAGTAAAACTCAAGACAGAAGAGACCATTGGTGAATTCCGCAAAAGAATGCGTGAGTTTTGTAAAGGAAAATTGGAAGGGTTTAAGGTTCCGCAAAAGGTGGTATTGGTTGATACAACGATGCATGGCGAACGCTTCAAAAAAATGCGTAAAGAGTAAAAGCAATGGTGGTGATAAAGAATGCTGCGATTTGATCCTATTAGGGAAGAGGATTTGGAACTCGTATTAAGCTGGCGGACGAAACAAAATATTACACAATACATGTATACAGATATTTCTAAGGATCTTGAAGAACAGAAAAAATGGCATCAAAGGATATCACTTGACCCTACGTGTTGTTATTGGCTAATACATTATCAGGAAAAACCAATTGGAGTGATTGGACTTAGCGAGATTGATGCAAAAAATAAACGCTGTTCATTAACATACTATATTGGGGATGAGACAGTTCGAGGACTTGGCGGTATTATCCCTCCGTACATATATAATTATGTTTTTACAGTTTTACAATTTAAGAAAATAATTGCCGAAGTCATGGAGGGGAACGATCAGGTTGTGAAACTTCACCAACTTCATGGTTATCGGCATGTTGGCATATATAAAGAGCACATATATAAATATGACAAGTATCATGATGTGACGGTTCTGGAACTTTTAGATGTCGAGTGGCAGAGAATTGGTAAGCGATATAAAAAATGTAATGCCCATTTTGCAGAAAATTGAATTTGTAGAGAAGGTAGAGTGAAATGGTTAGGATTGCAATAAGGGCTGACGGCGGAAAAGGTGTAGGTCTAGGTCACATTATGCGCTGCTTATCCTTAGCGAATGCTTTTCGGAAAGCTGGACATTTGGTTTATTTTTTTACGAAATACAACATGGGTATAGCATTATTAGAAAAAGAAAAATTCGAAGTCATTCGAATACCTTCTGAGGAAAAGGAAACAGAAGGCTTTTTTTACGGTAATTCGGAGCAGTTAGTAGATGAAGCAGATGTTATACTTGGATTGCTGCATCAATATAAAATAGATATATTAATAGTAGATAGTTATAATATAACCAATCAATATTTTTTGACTTTGAAGTCTTCTGTAAGCTGCTTAGCCTATATTGATGATGAAAATAAATCAACGTATCCAGTGGATGTGGTGATTAATGGTAATGTTACTGCTGCATATCTAGGATATCGAAAGTATGATGACAATCAAGTGTTATTATTGGGACCACAATATAATATGATTCGTGATGAATTCAAAAATATCTCTCCTAGAGGAATTAGGGAAAATGTAGAAGAAATAATGATTACTACAGGTGGATCAGATCCTTATCATATGACTGAAAAGCTGCTGAATATTTTTTTAAATAATGATTATTTTAGTAAGGTTCGATTTAATGTACTGGTAGGAGGGGGCTTTACTACTAGCCAAGAATTAGTTGATTTAAGTCAAAATCATGATCAAGTAGTTTTGTATTCAAATACGGTAGCAGATACACCAGAAATAATAAGGCATTCTTCTATCTCTGAAATAATGCTACGTTCTGATATCGCAATATCAGCTGGTGGCAGTACTCTATATGAATTTGCTGCGTGCGGCGTACCAGTTTTAGCATTTGTTGTGGCTGAAAATCAGAGGTTTCTTGTAGAAAAAATGGAACATTTAGGATATATAATCAATTTAGGGTGGTATAATCAAATTTGTGAGGAGCAAGTAGTAGATTGTACGAAGAGATTAATGAATGATTATGCTGCAAGAACTAAGATGAGCAGCAAATGCCTGGAGCTAGTTGATAGCTTGGGAAGCGAACGAATTGTTAAGGAACTGACTCGGGAGTTTGTTAGTAGTTAATGATTTATTAGGTATGGTTTATTGTCTTAGTAACGAGGTTTAATGGAGGAATAGATGTGAGCTCAATCCAAATAGGTAATTATTCTATAGGTAAAAATCATAAACCATTTATTATTGCGGAAATGTCCGGAAATCATAATCAATCGCTAGAGCGGGCACTGGAAATTGTTGATGCAGCGGCAGATTGTGGTGTACAGGCATTAAAGCTCCAGACATACACAGCAGATACGATGACTATTGATATTGATGATAAAGAATTTTTTATTGATGATCCTAAGAGCTTGTGGAAGGGGAATTCTCTTTATAAATTATATCAGGAAGCTTACACACCTTGGGAATGGCATAAACCAATTTTTGATCGTTGTCGTGAGCGAGGAATAATTGGGTTTAGTACTCCCTTTGATGAAAGCGCTGTTGATTTTTTAGAATCTCTGGAAGTATCTTGCTATAAAATAGCGTCTTTTGAAATGACAGATTTGCAGCTGATTCGAAAAGTAGCAGATACTGGTAAGCCCATGATCATATCTACGGGGATGGCAACTGTGGCAGAGATTGATGAGACGGTACGGGCAGCTAGGCAAGGGGGATGTCAGGATCTTATTTTGCTTACGTGTACTAGTACGTATCCCGCCACACCAGCCAATACCAATTTAATGAAGATTCCTCATATGCGGGATTTATTCTCCTGCCAGGTGGGTCTGTCTGATCATACCATGGGGATTGGTGCGGCAATTGCTAGTATAGCATTGGGAGCTACTGTTATCGAAAAACATTTTACGCTATCAAGAGCCGATGGTGGTGTAGATTCTGCTTTTTCTTTGGAACCGGCCGAAATGGCAGCATTGGTTACAGAAAGCGAGCGTGCTCATCAAGCGCTGGGACAAGTTAGCTATGGTCCGAGTCAAGCAGAGCAAGCATCTTTACAACATCGAAGATCCTTATATGTAGTAGAAGATATACAGGCAGGAGAATTATTTACTAAGCACAATGTACGGGCCATTCGACCAGGATTAGGTCTGCCAACGAAATATTTAGATTTAGTCATTGGCCGAAAAGTAAAAGAAGATGTGCGGCGAGGTACACCTGTGAGTTGGGAAATACTATGATACAAGTAGAGGCGTTTTATTGATGAGCGGTAGAATTTTATTATTTAAAGGTACTTCTCAATATGATGTAGTGCGTCATTTTACTGATGATTTAGGAGCAGCTTTCCGCGCATTAGGAAGAGAAGTTTTGATTCTTGATTTAGCATCAAATAAGTATAATGTCCAATTAGTCCAGGATGCTTTTAGTAAAGAGTGTGATTTTGTTTGTGGTTATAATTTAAATGGGCATGATCTTGGTCTTGGACATGAAGGGATAAAATTTTTAAGAGACATGGGAATTCCTTATATTGGAATCCTAGTTGATAGTCCATTGTATCTTTCTGTTAAATTTTGTGATATTAACACTATAGGTATGCCGGATAATTTTTTGATTACTTGTATAGATAAAAATCATTTAGAGATCTTGGAGCATTATGGCAAGGTTGGTCTTAGCACCTTTTTACCTCATGCAGGGTCGTATGCCCAGGGGATTGGTGAATATAAAGACATGGCCAGCAGAAGCAAAGATGTTTTCTTTTGCGGTACATATAGTAAGCCAAATATTTCATGGACTCAGCATCCTCTTAGCTCCTTATTAAATGATGTCGCAGAAATAATGTTAAGTGCAGAAAATATTCAAGTGTACGATGCCTTACAGCAGGTCTTGAGAGCACGGGACTATGCCTTAAGTCCAGATTTTTTTAAACGAATTTTAGATATGGTGGTTCATGTTGATATTTATGTTAGAAATGTGCGGCGTGCAAGAATGCTCACAGAACTAGCGAATGCAGGGATCAAAGTAAGCCTATATGGTAATGGCTGGGATCAGCTGCCTTGTACCCAATCTTTTGATGTTCATAAAGCGGTAAGTTTTGATGAGTCTTTAAGAATTATGGCAGATGCAAAGATAGTTCTTAATTTTACAAGTTTCTTCTCGCATGGTTCTCATGAACGGGTGTTTTCTGCCATGCTTAACGGTGCAGTGGCATTAACGGATACAAATGGGTATTGGAAAGAACAGTTTGTAGAGGATAAAGAAATTGTTACTTATTCTATTGCGCTACAAAATCAACTACCCCAAAAAATCAATACATTGTTAGCAGATTTGCCTCGACTTGATGCAATCGCTCAAGAGGGACAAAAAAAAGCGGAACAAAATCACACATGGAACGCGCGTGCCCAAGAAATAATTGGACATGTTCAGATGATGGAGGGATTTCGATCGCTAAAGGGGTGAGACAAATGAAAATATGTTTATGCATGATTGTGTAAGATGAAGAAAAGTACTTAATCATCTTCTCTGGTAGATACTAATATTTTAGGAAATCAGTAATATATAAGTGCATAAGAAAGAGCAAAAATCGCTAATGAGAAATTAAAATCATTGTAAAGTTAGGAAGGAATAAATATGTCGCTTATAAATACCAGCATTATAATACTGACCTATAATAAGCTTGAGTACACTAAATCGTGTATTGAAAGCATTCGCCAATATACTGCTCCGATTTCATATGAGTTGATAGTGGTCGATAACCATTCTACTGACGGTACTGTTGAGTGGTTAAAAGAGCAAGACGATATCTACACTATTTATAATAGTGTAAATCTTGGATTCCCAAAGGGGTGCAATCAGGGAATTGCTATTGCAAGAGGTATGAATATTCTGCTATTAAATAATGATGTTATTGTAACTTATAACTGGCTCAATAATTTATTGATGACTTTATACAGTGTTAATGATATTGGTGCTGTAGGACCAGTAACCAATAACTGCGCTAATAGCCAATCAATATCTGTGCCGTACCATTCTATCAATGAGATGCACCAATTTGCCCTTCAGTATAATATTTCTCAACAGGCATACTGGGAGGAACGTTTAAAATTGATAGGTTTTTGCCTGTTAATCAAAAAAGAAGTTGTTGATAAAATAGGGTTACTCGATGAGATATTTTCACCAGGAAACTATGAAGATGATGATTATTCAGCACGCATTAGAGAAGCTGGTTATCGACTATTGCTTTGTCGTGATACCTTTATTCATCATTTTGGTGGCGCTTCATTTAAGGACTGGTCTGAAGAATATATACAACTTTTAAAGCAGAACCGAAAGAAATTTGAAGGCAAATGGGGCTATAATTCCCAATATTCCTCGTTTATACGACAGGAGATTATTGACCTAATCGACGTCTCACCAGATGCAAAAATACGTGTTTTAGATGTTGGATGTGCTTGTGGAGCAACTTTATTGCAAGTTAAAAACCAATATAAGGAAGCCGAGTTATATGGTATTGAATTAAACCCATATGCTGCAAAAAGTGCAAATAGTTTTGCGCAAATGCTTATAGCTGATATTGAAACAGTAGAATTGGATTACCCGCTAGAATTTTTTGATTATATTATTCTTGGCGATGTTTTAGAACATCTTCAAAACCCTTGGGAGATATTAATGCGGCTCTATAAGCACTTAGCTCCCGGTGGAAAAATCTTGGCGAGTATTTATAATATTATGCACTTTAGTGTAATTCAAAGTTTGCTTCAGGGAAATTGGAGCTACGAAAGTGAAGGGATTTTAGACAAAGCACATCTACGGTTTTTCACCTTCTCTGAAATCCACAAAATGCTTCTTCAAACAGGCTTTTCTGATATACAATACCGTGCTACTCGATTGGATGTTTCTGAGAAGGAACAAGGATTCGTAGATACCATAGCGACGCTTACCAATGATATCTTAGTAGATCAGTTTACAGTTTATAAATACATAGTAAAAGCGAGTAAAGATATTCCTGGCGTCAAAAGCGTAGAATAAAACCGTGTGACTATGATACCTATTAAAATGATCGTTCGATTTATTACAAGTGTGAGTATAATAAATAGGTCAAACAATGCAACCTTGATGCAGGAGAGGTGAGACAATGAAAATATGTTTATGTATGATAGTGAAGAATGAGGAAAAATACATAAAAATTGCTATAAATAGTGCATTGAAACTTGTTGATATGGCTGTAGTTGTTGATACTGGTTCCACAGATAAAACAATTGATATTTTAAAAGAGTTTGGTGAACGAGTTGAAATACGGCATTTACAATGGAGCAATGATTTTGCAGCAGCAAGGAATTATTCTCTTGAAGGCATAGATGCTGATTGGATATTGGTACTTGATGGGGATGAAAGACTTATTTGTGATGCTCAAAAAATACGAGAAAAACTTATTAGCAGTACAGTTGATGGCTACGATATTGTAGAGGAATCACATATGGGCGGAGGCGCTAAAGGGAAAGCAATGGCGTATGTTAGACTATTTAGAAATAAGGGATATCAATATCAGAGGGCTATTCATGAACAACTGAATATTAATCAGTCTGCTGTCGAAAGCCTAAAGGAATCGACTTGTAAAATCATTCACTATGGATATCTAGAACAGAATATGAAAGAGAAAAACAAGGCTAAAAGGAATTTAGATATTTTGTTGACGGAGTTGAAGAAAAATCCCCAAGATGATTTTCTCTATTTTCATATTGGTGCTACCTATGGTGCCATGGAGGAGTATAAACGATCCCAAGAATATTACTTTAAGTGCTTGAAATTAAAACAAGAAACAGGCTTTAATAATTTTCATTTCAATTTAATTAAACGCATTGCCCTCAATTATTTTATGTTAGAAGAATTTGAAGAATGCCGAACGTTTATTGATAAAATTTTAACAAATAAAAAGTGTGAGGGATTTGTTGATCTATTTTTCATAAAGGGGCTTTGCTTCAAAGCGCAAAAAAAATATAAAGAGGCTGAGCGAGCTTTCAGTCATTGTTTGAAAATCGGTGAAGCTGGAGATTTCCCAACTGTATATGGCAGGGGAAGCTTTTTAGCAAAGCTTGAGCTTGCACGAATATATATTAATACAGGTGAGATTACCTTAGCCGCAAGTACCTATGAAGAAGCTATACACGATTCACATAATCAGTATAAAGAGGGAATGGACGAATATAAGAAATTCTTAAGTGAGAATGGATTGCTTCGTGCCTCGCAATGACAAACAGTGTATCGATACTTTTTATTGAGACTTGCAATTTACTACTAATAAGCTTATAATATAGGTTAAGAACCTATTGCTTAGGTCTGTGGTTGAAAGTCGAGGCCAGTCGCAGGCGAAACGATCCACATAAGGAGTCCAAAGTGGCTCTGAGCATGGTGCGGTTTAGGGGTAAGTCCTGCCGAGTTATTAGCTACGTCAGCTAGATTCGAGAGTGGCAGTAGTGAGGAGATTGATTTCTTATTAGCGAACCTTCCAGCAGGCGGGTGTGGGGGCAAAGACCAGGTCAGCTAAGCAGTGTGGTCCTTTAGAATTCATAAGGTGAGGGGATTTCTTTAATGGCTTTTCAGGACAAAACTCTAAAATGTAAGGACTGTGGCGTAGATTTTGTGTTTACAGCAGGAGAGCAGGAGTTTTACGCAGAAAAGGGATTTGAAAATGAGCCTGCACGTTGTCGCGAGTGCCGCGATGCGAAAAAACGCAGTCGCGAAGGTGGCGAACGTCAAACATCGCAACGAGAAATGCATGAGGTGGTTTGTGCTGGATGTGGTATTACTACACAAGTGCCATTTAAGCCTCGTAATGATAGACCGGTTTATTGTCGGGAATGTTTCACCGCGCAAAGATCATAAGTACGCAGCACTCGGATGAGAAATCATCCGAGTTTTTTGTTATTTGTTTAATGCAAGATAAAAATACTTCTAGAACAACGTTGACTAAATATGCATAAACAATGTATAATTATAAATAAATTGAGAATGTAAGCAGGAGGGTTATTCTATGTCAAAGAAAATTATGTCATTACTAATTATAGTGGTGCTGATTGCATCATTTGGTTTGGTTGGGTGCAGTAAAGAGGGAGCATCAACTGCGAAAGTATTGAAAGTGGGTACAGATGCAGGTTTTGCTCCATTTGAGTTTCAAGATGAAAAATCAAAAGAATATGTGGGTTTTGATATGGATTTGATTAAAGCCTTAGGCAAACAAATGGGTTATGAAGTACAAATTCAAAATATGAATTTTGATGGACTCATTCCTGGTTTAGAAGTGAATAGCATTGATGCAGTTGCTTCCGGTATGACCATTACAGAAGCTAGAAAGCAAAAAGTGAATTTTACGAAGCCTTATTATCAAGCTGGATTAACCATCGTAGTGAAAAATGACAATAATGCAATTAAGAACTTTAAAGATTTAGAAGGCAAGAAAATTGCAGTGCAGATTGGTACTACTGGCGCTGCAGAGGCAAAGAAGATTAAAGATGCCCAAGTTCGTGAGTTTAATAATGCTCCCGAAGCGTTTATGGAATTAAAAGCTGGCGGTGTAGATGCCGTTGTGAATGATAAACCTGTTAACGAATATTATATTGCCCAATCAGTCAGTAAAGATGCCAAAACGGTTGGCGAGCCTCTGCAAGCTGAAGAATACGGGATTGCTGTTGCCAAAAAGAATACAGAACTAGCAGGTAAATTGGATAAAGCTCTTGATGAGCTGAAAAAGAATGGCGAGTATGAAAAAATATACGTGAAATGGTTTGGCAAAAAGCCAGGAATATAAGCTGATAAAAGTATAATGTATACATTGCGGGACTGGGTGAAAACCGGGTCCCTTTTGCTATATTCTATAAAAAAACTATTGACTAAATATCCAAGACATATGTATAATTATGAACATTACAAGATTACAAACAAATAGCAGGAGGGAAGAAAAAATGTCTAAAAAAATACTATCTTTGTTCGCAATTGGGATATTTATCCTATCGTTAGGTCTGGTTGGCTGTGGTAAGCAGGAAGCGAAACCGGCTAAAGTTTTGAAAGTCGGATCGGAAGCGGCTTTTGCTCCTTTTGAGTTTCAAGATGAGAGTACAAAAGAATATGTAGGTTTTGACATTGATTTAATTAAAGCCATTGGTAAGCAAATGGGTGCCGAAGTACAGATTCAAAACATGGGATTTGATGGATTGATTCCTGGTTTAGAGGCTAACAGTATTGATTTGGCTATTTCAGGAATGACGATTACAGAAGAACGAGCCAAAAAAGTAAGCTTTTCTAAGCCTTATTATAAATCTGGTTTGACGATGGTTGTAAAAAGTGATAATACGAGTATTAAGTCTTTCAAAGATTTAGAAGGTAAAAACATTGCTGTTCAATTAGGTACTACTGGCGCAGATGAAGCTAAAAAAGTAAAAGATGCACAAATTCGTGAGTTTAACAGTGCTCCAGAAGCATTTCTAGAGCTTAAAGCTGGTGGCGTTGATGCCGTTGTAAATGATAAACCGGTTAATGAATATTATATTGCAAAAGCCGGCGGTAAAGATGCTAAAATGGTTGGTGAACCTCTAACTGCTGAGGATTATGGTATTGCGGCTTCAGCTAAGAATAAAGAGCTAATTGCTCAAGTTGATAAAGCAATAGAAGAATTAAAGAAGAACGGCGAATATGAAAAAATTTACGTAAAATGGTTTGGTAAAAAACCGTAATAAAATCATCGTACATAAAGACATGGGAGCGTTTATGACTAAACGTTTCCATGTCTTTTTTAAATGACAAAAGAACACACCCCGTCACTGCGTGCCACCCCTCTCAAGAGGGGATTTTTTACTATGTCTGACCTATTCTTCGCATCTTCGCGTTTCAAAAGGTTTTATTTTTACTACTCGAAGAGTGGACATTTAGTAAAGTGTATTATTTTGATAATACAAAAAATGCTTGATGATTCAGAAAAAAGATGTAAAATAGTAGAAGGTAAACAAATAGAGTTGTTATGGGAGGTTATTTGATTGTCGAAAAAAATGTTGAGTTTGATGGTAGTTGGAATTTTGGTATTATCCTTGGGTTTAGTTGGCTGTGGCCAGAAGGCTGCAGATGCGGACAAGGCCAAAGTGCTTAAAATTGGTGCAGAGATGACATTTCCACCTTTTGAGTTTCAGGAAGAGGGCAATAAAGAATATGTCGGCTTTGATATGGATTTGGCAAGAGCAGTGGCAAAGCAAATGGGCTACACTGCAGAAATTCAAAACATTGGTTTTGATGGTCTGATTCCTGCATTGGAAGCAGGCAATATTGATATGATCGTTTCCGGTATGAGCATTACAGAAGAACGTAGTAAAAAAATAGCGTTCTCCAAACCTTACTATAAATCTGGTTTGTCCATCGTAGTTAAAGGGGATAATAATTCGATTACTAGCTTTAAAGATTTAGAAGGTAAAAGAATTGCTGTACAAATTGGCACCACAGGTGCTGAAGAAGCTAGAAAAATAAAAGATGCGAAAGTACGGGAATACAATAGCAATTCCGAAGCATATATGGAACTAAAAGCAGGCGGTGTAGACGCAGTAGTGAATGATTTGCCAGTGAATGAATACTACTTAACGAAAAGCGGCGAGAAAAATGCCAAAATTGTTGGCGATATCGTGAATGCCGAGGAATATGGCATGGCTGTAACTAAGAAAAACACGGAGCTAGTGGAAAAAGTAAATAAGGCAATCGATGAATTAAAGAAAAACGGCGAATATGAAAAAATTTATGTGAAATGGTTTGGTAAAAAACCACAACTATAAAAAAATGTAGAGGCTGCCTCAAGGGTTTATTGAGGCAGCCTCTACTTTTTCCTTACCATACGAGAGGAAACTTATATCCCGAACATAATTTCCGAATCACCTTCATCATTTTCCTTGTTAATGCCTCCTATATTAAAGCGATAGGATAAGCCCCAATAAAAACCATCACATTTTTTATCGTTAAACTTTGAAATCCGGTAAGTAAAATTGGTTTTTAAATCATCGGTTAGCTTATAATTTAATCCCACTTGTGATTCGCGGAAATGACTGCCAATGATCTGGGAAGCATAGTAATCCCAGTCTTCATTGAGAATGCCGCCAGTTGCTCCTCCCCAAAAAGGCTTGCTATGAGAATCCATCGATACATTGCCGACAATGAATCGAGAGCTAGGACCAAAATTAAATTGGGCATAGGTTTCAGTTGCTTTGTAACCAGCAGAACGCCAATTACTCTTTTCGAATCCAACTGTCAGTGAATGTGTAATTTTATAATCAAAGTTATAATTACTCCCACTATCATTACTGTTATGAATCATGAAGTCTACATTAAGATCTCCAATTTCCAAATTTTTAACTGGAGCAGCCAATGCGGTGCCAAGCATTAGATAGGTGCAAAAAAAAGATACCGCAGCTGTTTTTGTTCTTTTTTTCAACATGAAAAGATCCCTCCTAAAGATTTTAATGAACTTTCAATTACATCAATTATCGCTGCTCAACTTTGTTTTTTGCTTTGAAAATAAAAAAGGCTGCTTCGAGGCAGATTCTTTGGAGATCATAAATAAAACCCTTTGTGTCCTTTGCGTCTTTGTGGTTCAATCCGTTTTATATGTTTTAAAGGGCGCACAGCGTTTTTCTTATGCTGAGACAGGACGGACCCTTAAAAGAATCTCATATTCTAAAGGATATATAGCATTTCAAATAGGATTGACAGCATTGTCCTGTGTGTTTATAATCATAGTGTTGCGTTATTATACATGCATACATATTTTTTGAATTAAGGGTGAAGACTATGAACTTTGATTTTGATTTAATTGTGCGTTCCTTTCCCCTTTTACTAGTCGGTGCAGGGGTAACGGTGCAAATTACAGCATTTAGTGTGAGTCTGGGTTTGCTAATTGGAATGTTTGTTGGAATCGCACGTTTATCCAATACTTGGATTATTAAAGCATTAGCTGCAGTGTATGTGGATTTTATTCGCGGCACACCGTTGTTAGTGCAAATTTTTCTTATTTATTTTGCACTTCCCATTATTGTAGGGCAGCGGATTGATCCTTTTATTGCTGCGATTACCGCTTGCAGTATTAACAGCGGTGCCTATGTTGCAGAGATTTTCCGTGGCGGGATTCAATCCATTGACAAAGGGCAGATGGAAGCGGGACGTTCTCTTGGTATGACTTGGGGACAGACGATGCGTCATATTATTTTGCCCCAGGCTTTCAAACGCATCATCCCACCTCTGGGGAATGAGTTTATTGCAATGATGAAAGATTCTTCTTTGGTATCGGTAATTGGTTTTGAAGAGCTTACGAGAAGAGGGCAGTTAATTATTGCCCGCACCTACGGGTCTTTTGAAATATGGTTATCTGTAGCATTTATTTATTTGATTATGACCTTCACAATTTCACGTTTGGTAGATTATTTGGAGCGGAGGTACAAAATCGATGATAAACATTAAAAATGTTCATAAACATTTTGGTAAACTCCATGTCTTAAAAGGGATTAATGCTGATATAGCTGAGAAAGAAGTTGTCGTTGTCATTGGACCAAGTGGTTCGGGTAAGAGTACATTACTCCGCTGCATTAATTATTTAGAGGAGCCAACAGAGGGCGAAATTATAGTGGATGGCATTCCTCTTACGAATGAAGCCAATATTAATAAAGTGCGGGAAGAAGTAGGGATGGTTTTTCAGCGCTTTAATTTGTTTCCTCATAAATCAGTATTAGAAAATATCATCCTGGCGCCTATGACTGTGCGAAAAACACCGAAGTCTGAGGCGGTAAAAATAGCCCAGGATTTACTTGTAAAGGTTGGGCTGGCCGATAAGGAACATGCCTATCCAGAGCAACTGTCAGGTGGACAGCAGCAGCGAGTGGCGATTGCCAGAGCATTGGCTATGAAACCGAAAATCATGCTGTTTGATGAGCCCACTTCCGCCCTTGATCCGGAAATGGTCAAAGAAGTGCTGGATGTTATGAAATCCTTAGCTCATGAGGGGATGACAATGGCGATTGTTACTCATGAAATGGGTTTTGCCCGGGAAGTTGGAGATCGGGTTCTTTTCATGGATGAAGGACGTCTTGTAGAAGAAGGCACGCCAGAAGAGATTTTCTCTCATGCGAAAGAAGATCGAACTAAATCTTTTTTATCTAAGATATTGTAAGAAAAAGGATGATTTCTTATAAATTCCAGCCTGTGCGATTTGACACACATATCCAGGAATGTTATACTTTAGATAGTGGTCACGTGGTTGGCCTCAGTTTATTGTTTATTTTAGGAGGAGTTTCATAATGATTGGTAAAGTAAAATGGTTTAGTTCTGAAAAAGGCTATGGTTTCCTTGAAAGAGAAGATGGTGGCGATGTATTCGTACATTTCTCAGCAATTCAAGATCAAGGCTTCAAAACTTTAACTGAAGGTCAACAAGTTGAGTTTGATATTGTTGATGGCGCACGTGGACCGCAAGCAGCTAACGTTGCTAAAGCTTAATAGATTTTGAGCAAATATACCCGGCTATTATAGCCGGGTTTTTTTGATTATATAAACCCTTTGTGTACTTTGCGCCTTTGTGGTTCAATTCGTTTTAAATGTTTTAGAGGACGTGTCAGCATTCTCTTATTACTAGCATATATAATTATCGAAATAGTTAAAATTTATAAAGGACTTTAGTATCTCTATGGAGAATCATACTTAGTAAGACACTGAAAGGAGATGGGCGATTATGGCAATCATCGTACGAGGCAAAAATATTGAGATTACACCAGCATTAAAGGAGTATGTAGTAAAACGTGCTAGTAAGATTACGAAATACTTCGATACTCTAGGAGAGATTACAGCTATTTTGGCTGTAGAAAAAGGTCGCCATATTATTGAATTGACTGTGCCGGTTAATGGTATGATTCTCAGAGGCGAGGAAGCCACTGCTGATATGTATACTTCCATTGATCTAGTTGTAGACAAAATTGAAAAACAAATTGAAAAATATAAAACTAAAATTTCTCGCCGCATGAAAGTTGGTGCCTTTAAAGGGGAATTAGTTGCTGCTACTGCCGCTCCAGAGGTAGAAGAACTCCATGTTGTGAAGACCAAGCGATTTGCTGTTAAACCGATGGATATTGAAGAGGCTATCTTGCAAATGAATCTTGTGAATCATGATTTTTATGTATTTAGCAATTCAGAAACAGAAGAGGTCAATGTAGT
The DNA here is from genome assembly GCF_000271665.2 of Pelosinus fermentans JBW45. Lineage (GTDB taxonomy): Bacteria > Bacillota > Negativicutes > DSM-13327 > DSM-13327 > Pelosinus > Pelosinus baikalensis. The sequence continues at coordinate 904,185 of NZ_CP010978.1, forward strand.
ATATCGCCGTAAAGATGGAAGATATGGTTTGATTGAACCTGATTTTAACTAAATAGACAAAAAAGCCGTCCTCCATGAACGATCGCGTTTCATGGGGGACGGCTTTTTGCACGTAGATGAAAGTACTGACAATTCCGAGAGGCTTATTTTTGATTGGATAAAAGTTCTAGACGGCGATTGGATACAAGCTGGCTCAGGCTTGTGGTATCAAGGTCTCTGGCCTTATGTGCAAATTCTTCTCGGGTAAAAATTTTTTTCTCAATGAGTAAATCAATTAACACTGTGATTGCCAAGGTATTCTTATAATCTGTATCTTTTAAATCCGCAATTTGTCCAATGAGATGAATCGAGTTTAGCTGCAAGCTAATTCCTCCTTAAAATAAAAAATGAGTCTATATTCTCAGGTATTCCCATTTTATGAATACTTTATACCTATAATATATTTTTGTGAGAGAGCTGGAAAGAATGATTGAACCGCAGAGACGCAGAGAGCGCTGAGGGGTATTTTCTTATTCTATTAATTATCTTTTCTCTGTGTTCTCTGCGCCTCTGTGGTTCGATTGCTTTGTTTTTAAAGGACGTGCATTTGCTCTGTGTCATATACGTTTATTGCTTACTGTGAGGTCAAGTAATCTTTATTTACTTTGACTTATGCATTATCTTTTGATAAAATTTAGAATTAGGCATATACTGTAAACTAAGAGAAGTTTTTTCATGGATGTGCTAACTTTTAAGGAGTTGATACCAGTTGTTTAAGTTTCTAAAAAATCTCTTTGGCGATGATAATGAAAAAGAAATAAAACGTATGATGGAATATGTAGAAGAAGTGAATACATTTGAGCCTGCCATGCATAAATTAAGCGATATTTCACTGGCTGCTAAGACCGGTGAGTTTAGACGTCGCTTAGAAAACGGCGAGACATTGGATGATATTTTGCCAGAGGCCTTTGCTGTTGTGCGGGAAGCCTCTCGCCGTGTATTGGGTATGAGGCATTTTGATGTTCAGCTGCTAGGCGGTATTACGCTGCATGAAGGTAATATTGCTGAGATGCGTACAGGGGAAGGTAAAACACTCGTAGGTACTCTAGCTACATATCTGAACGCTCTGACTGGTAAAGGTGTCCACGTTGTTACCGTTAATGACTATTTAGCAAAACGTGATAGTGAGTGGATGGGCAAAGTATATCGCTTTTTAGGTTTAACAGTGGGACTCATCGTACATGGCCTGGATTTCGTTGATCGTAAACAAGCGTATCATGCGGATATTACTTATGGTACGAATAATGAATTTGGTTTTGACTATCTGCGGGATAATATGGTTATTTATGCAGAGCAAATGGTACAGCGTCCATTAAATTACGCTATTGTGGATGAAGTGGATAGTATTCTAATTGATGAAGCACGTACACCTCTCATTATTTCCGGACCAGGGGAAAAATCAACCGAGTTATATCATGTCTTAGCAAGAATTACCCCGAAACTAAAAGAAGGTGAAGATTATACGGTCGATGAAAAGACCCGTACCGTAGCACCAACGGAAAGTGGTATCGCCAAAGCAGAAAAACTGCTTGGAATTACCAATTTGTATGACCATGCCAATATCGAGATGTCTCACCATTTTAATCAGGCCCTGAAAGCTAAGGGATTAATGAAACGGGATCGGGATTATGTGGTAAAAGACGGAGAAGTCGTCATTGTAGATGAATTTACGGGTCGCTTAATGTTCGGTCGCCGCTACTCTGATGGTCTGCATCAGTCCATTGAGGCAAAAGAAGGAGTAAAGGTAGAACGGGAAAGCCAAACCTTAGCGTCCATTACCTTCCAAAATTATTTCCGTATGTATAACAAATTGTCTGGTATGACAGGTACTGCCAAAACGGAAGAGGCAGAGTTCCGGAAAATTTATAAACTGGACGTTATTACGATTCCGACTAATAAAGAAGTAAGCCGTACGGATCTGCCGGATGTAATTTATAAAACTACCGGGGCAAAATATAGAGCCGTAGTCAATTCCATTGTAGAACGTCATGCAAAAGGACAGCCGGTACTCGTAGGTACGACTTCCATTGTGCAGTCAGAACATTTGAGCGATATGCTAAAAAAGAAAGACGTGCCTCATAATGTACTAAATGCCAAGTATCATGAAATGGAAGCCCAAATTATAGCCCAAGCCGGACAGCCGGGAGCCGTGACCATTGCTACGAATATGGCAGGTCGTGGTACGGATATCGTGTTAGGTGAAGGTGTGGCTGATATGGGCGGACTTCATATTATTGGTACAGAACGGCATGAAAGCCGTCGTATCGATAATCAGTTGCGTGGTCGTGCCGGTCGTCAAGGGGATCCTGGATCTTCTCACTTCTTCTTATCCTTGGAAGATGATTTAATGCGTTTATTTGGCTCTGATAATATTGCGACAATCATGGATAAATTGGGCATGGAAGAAGATGAGCCCATTGAACATAGCTTAATTACACGCTCCATTGAACAGGCTCAGAAGAAAGTCGAAGGCCGTAATTTTGACATGCGTAAACATGTATTAGAATATGATGATGTAATGAACCAGCAGCGGGAAGTCATCTATGGACAGCGTCGCCAGATTCTGACAGGCGAAGATATGAAAGAAAACATTTTCCATATGATTGAGAAACTTATCAATCGCGGTATGGAACTGTTTGCTGACGAAAAATTATATCCAGAAGATTGGAATACCCAAGGTTTGGTTGAATACTGTGAAGATATTTTTGCCCCAGAGGGTCAGTTAAAGGCAGAGGAACTTGGCAATTTAAGTCGTACAGAGCTGCAGGAAGAATTGCTCAAGGTAGCAACGGATTCCTATAATGCTCGTGAAGCCTTATTTGGTTCTGATAATATGCGGGAGATGGAAAAGGTTGTTATGCTGAAAGTGGTTGATTCCAAATGGATGGAACATTTGGATGCCATGGATATGCTAAGAGAAGGCATTAGTCTTCGGTCCTACGGTCAGCGTGATCCATTGATTGAATATAAGATTGAAGCCTATGACATGTTCCAGCAGCTTATTGATATCATCCAGGAAGATATTGTGAAATATATCTATCGGGTCAACATTGTTGCTCCTCCTGAAGATCGCTTGCAGCAGGCACATGCAACTCATGGAGAAGAAGAAGAGGCGAAAGAACAAAAAGCGCAGCAGCCAATCGTCAATGCAGAACAAATTGGCCGTAATGACTTATGCCCATGTGGTTCAGGTCAGAAATACAAAAAATGCTGCGGAGCTGCAAAGTAAGAGATTTGAACCACAAAGGCACAAAGGACACAAAGGTTTAAATAATTTTTTGTGTTGCGCGTAAGCGCAATTGTGCCTTTGTGGTTAATGATTTTTAAAACTTAATTAATTGGAGTTGATACAGTTGTTGTTAGAAGATTTGCGAGTACAGATTGCTGCTTTTGAACAGAAATTAGTTGAAGTGAGGGCTTCTCTTTGACGTTGCTGGCAAAGAAGAGCGTATTTCCTTACTAGAAGATACAATGGGGGGACCAGGCTTTTGGGATGATCCTGATAAAGCGCAAAAAGTAGCCCAGGAGCTAAATGTCTTGAAAGATGGTGTGGCTCAATTTGAGCAGCTATCCACAGCCTATGAGGATTTAAGTCTGTTATGGCAAATGGGCATGGAAGAAAAGGATGAAAGCATCTATCCGGAAGTCTTGGAAGCCGTTGATAAGATGACTAAGGATATTGAACGATTGGAAGTTGCTTTAATGCTGTCAGGGGAGCATGATGGCAGCAATGCCATACTAACACTCCATGCTGGCGCTGGCGGTACGGAGGCTCAGGATTGGGCTCAAATGCTGCTGCGCATGTATGTGCGCTGGGCAGAGAAGAACGGTTATAAAGTAGAGACCATGGATTTTCTGGCGGGTGATGAAGCTGGAGTGAAAAGTGCTACGATTTTAGTTTCTGGTTTAAATGCTTATGGCTATTTAAAATCAGAAAAAGGGGTACATCGTCTAGTACGTATTTCTCCATTTGATGCCAGCGGTCGTCGTCACACTTCCTTTGCTGCTGTAGATGTTATGCCTGAAATTGATGATAATGTAGACATTGATATTAATATGGCTGATGTTCGTGTAGACACCTATCGTGCCAGCGGGGCGGGCGGTCAGCATATCAACAAAACGGATTCCGCCGTACGCATGACACATGTTCCAACCGGTGTTGTAGTGCAGTGTCAGACGCAGCGTTCCCAGATCAAGAACCGTGAACAATGTATGAAAATGCTGCGGGCTAAATTATATGAATTAGAACGCCAAAAACAGGAAAATATAAAAAATGAGCTTGGCGGCGATTATCAGGCCATTGAGTGGGGCAGCCAGATTCGTTCTTATGTATTTCATCCTTATAATATGGTAAAAGATCATCGCACCAATGCGGAAACCGGTAATGTCCATGCTGCCATGGATGGAGACCTTGGTCTTTTCATCGAGGCATATTTAAAACAAGGAAAGAAGTAAATTGGATGACGATTTAACCGCAGAGAGCGCAGAGAACACTGAGGAGACATGTGAAAGTATGTCATTGCGAACGGTAGTGAAGCAATCTCTCAACTGTATTAGTATTGTCATATTTTAAAGAGTTTTTTTAACATTTTCTCTGTGTTCTCTGCGTCTCTGCGGTTAACACACCCCGCCTTACGGCACCCCTCTCAAGAGGGGAATTAGAATGTGTAGTGTTCTTTTGAACTCAAAAATAAGGAGGCGTATCCTGTGACAAAAGGCTTGCGTCTTGTGATAGTGATATTGTTGTTAGCAGTTGCCAGTGAGGTACTGCTGCCAATGATATTATCGGATATAGTAGCCAAAGGTATGAGGGGCTTGGTAGGTAGTGAGCAAGTGACGGCTACGTTGACCAAACGCCCAGCTCTTCTCATGTTGGGCGGTAAATTTGATAATATTACCGTCAATGCCCAGCAGGCAAAAGCAGATAAACTGGTATTTGATGATATGAGTATTGCATTAAAAGATGCGCAGTTAGATATGGGAGCGCTCATTACTCGCCGTTTGGTTGCCTTTCAGTCCGTTGGTGATGTAGAGATTCGGGGCACAGTGACTCAAGATGAACTGGCGCGGTATTTAAACCAAACCGTTAAAGGGGTAAAAAATGCCGTAGTGGATATTCAATCTGACAAAATAAAGGCCAGCAGCAGCTTTGCCCTTGGAGGCTTTGCCAATGTGGCTGTAAGTTTAGAGGGAAAGATTGTGGGTGACGGACAAAAGATCAAATTTGTTACGGACCGATTCTTACTGAATAATCGAATGACTGGTAATTTAGGAGGCGCTCTTTTAACAGAGATCCCTTTAGTCGATTTGAATAAGTTGCCCTTCCATGTAAATGTCCGTGACATTGTAATGGAAAACGGGAAAGTGATTTTATATCTAGATAATCGTTCACACTAGTACAGCGTCAACTCTAAAACAGCCCGACAATATCACGCCGATTAGGGTTGATGCTGCACGAGCCCTTATCAGGGCAATTTTTTTTGTAATAGTAAATTACATACAATGCATAGTAACGAAGAATGATTGAACCGCAGAGACGCAGAGTGCGCTGAGTTTTATTATTTACCCTATCTATCTTTTTTCTGTGTTCTCTGCGCCTCTGCGGTTCGATTATGTTTTAGAAGGTATTAGTATTTTTATGACGCGCAGTTTTTTTATAAAAATTATCCTTAAAAAGCAGGATATTGGAGTGTTCTGCCAGAATATGATGAAGTTGCATAAAGTATTGTAACTAGGGGTTACAATAGTGTTTATATGACCGTATTTGATAGATAAGGTGGGATAGATTGTTTTGAGAGATTTTAAATATAATAAGATATTATTATTATGCATCGTCATCGGTCTAGCGGCAGCTTTAACCATTGTCTGGCAGCGCCATAAAATAGAAGAAAGCAGCACGACCATTGAGATGGTTATGGAGTATGAAGATGTTGTGGAACTGGCTCAGCTTGAAGGGGTTCCTACCGAACATGTGATGCGGCGCATGAAAGAGGCTGGAATTACTTCTCTGGCAGTGTATGAGACTACGCTGGAGAAACTAAATAAAAGCGGCAAGGTAGCTGTTTTGTCGGGTGCCCAATTGCTGCAGCAGTATTATACAGGTATGCTAGGTGATGCAGTTTGGCGTAACTTAGTTGAAACAGGCCGTATTCAAGCAGAAGATGTCTATGTTGTTGGACGTGATCCTGGGGTTTTCGCTGAGGTAAAAGAAGATCTGGTCGAAAGGTTGAGCCCCGAGAGGGTGGCAGTCCTTGACAGTCAGCGCCAGATTTTAGCTGTGAAAGCAAATTATGAAAAAGTAGTAAAATGGAATCTTGGCTTGCCGACCGATGAGATGCGGTATGTGTCTGGTCAAGGATTTTATGTAGTAGCAAGGCCAAGCAATTATACTAAAGTGGAAAAAGAGAACGTAGAAGGTGTATTTGCCCGCTTATCAGGTATTGAAAATGTTTCTGCGCTGATATTTGTTGGTGATGAGGCCTTGGGTTATCCTGATCTTCTGTCGTTAACTTTGGAGAAGGTCAAAAGCAAACAATTGACATTAGGCTTAATTGAACATCCTCTGCAATTACAGTTTTTTAAACAAGAGGGACTTGTTCCCATGGCTATAGCCAATGATTACAAGGCAGCTCGTGTGTATGTGATTCCTAAAGATGAACAGCCTAAATTAAAATCAGCCGAAGCAGTTCAACGCTGGATTGTAACGGATCAAGAACGCAATATACGCATTAATTTGCTTCGGAAATATGATAAAGCCGAACCGGGTAAAACTCTTTTAGAAACCAATTTGGAGTATGTAGCCAATGTGAGAGATGGTTTAATTGCCAGTGGTTTTACCATTGGTAAGGCAGGCATTTTCCATCCCTATTTCCCTCAAGTCTTCTTATTAGTGGCAATTACCATTGGAGCAGTGGCTGCGGGAGTATTATTTTTAACCTTAGTGCGTCCTTTTCCTGCCCGCTATCAATATGCACTATTGCTGCTGATCTCTCTGGTCTTTGCATTTCCTTTGCTAAAGGGCAGCGGCAACGCAGTGCGCCAGGCAGTGGCCTTATGCAGTGCTGTTGTTTTTCCTGTTTTAGCTATGACGTGGCAGCTTGACCGTTGGAGAAAGATGTCGATAGAAGGGCGAGGAAGCCTTGCGGGGATTATAAAAGATGGAATAGGCGGATTAATCATCACCGTTATGCTGTCCATGATTGGCGGTATGTATGTGGCAGCTGTACTGGGGGATGTACGTTTCTTTCTGGAAATGGAAATTTTCCGTGGTGTAAAGGTAACCTTTGTGGCTCCGTTGCTCCTCATTACTATCATTTATTTAGCTCGGTATAATTTATTTGAAAATGAAGAAGAGGATGAAAAAGACATTTGGCAGCAGGTTATAAAATTGCTGAATTATCCTTTGTATATTAAAACCTTATTTGTATTTGCCCTGGCAGCAATTGGTGCTTGGGTCTTCATTGGCAGATCTGGTCATACAGCAGGTGTGCCTGTACCGGATATAGAACTAAAAATGCGGGCTTTTCTAGAAAGGGCTATGTATGCCAGACCGCGTGGCAAAGAATTTATGATTGGGCATCCTGCTTTTTTCTTAGCAGTTATGGCACTGTATCGTCAATGGCCTCGTGTGGTACACTATGCAATGATCGTAGTTGCTACCATTGCTCAGGGGTCCCTAGTTGAAACCTTTGCTCATTTGCGGACACCAGTGCTCATGTCTTTTGTTCGCGGCATAGATGGCATGGTAGCGGGGATTGGTGTAGGTATAGTAGCAGTACTTGCAGTTCAAGTACTTTGTTACTTGTCTGTTGTCCTAGGAAGGAGATCTGTTAAGAATGAGTGAGATTGTTATTTCAGGATACTATGGTTTTGGCAATGCCGGTGATGAAGCCATGCTGGCAGCCATGATCGAGGTATTGACTGAACTTGCATCCGATATAAAAATTACAGTGATCTCCGGTAATCCAGAGGATACTTGCAGACGTCACGGAGTTGCGGCTGTATATCGTTTAAACTTCCCAGAGATTATCAAGGTTTTATCCCGAAGCCAGCTGCTAATCAGCGGCGGTGGCAGTTTGCTCCAGGATGTCACCAGTGAACGCAGCTTATATTATTACTTGAGCATTATGATATTAGCGAAAAAACTGGGTACTCCGGTTATGCTCTATGCTCAGGGAATTGGTCCAGTGCGCGGTACATTGGCTAGAAGTGCTATGCGCTATATTGGTAATATGGTGGATTTGATTACTGTCAGAGATGAAGGTTCTCTTGCAGAGTTAAAGCGTCTGAACGTAATAAAGCCCCCAATCCATGTTACTGCCGATCCTGTACTGGCGATGCATCAGGTAGATAAGCAAATTGGCCGCAGGATTTTGCGGAATGCCGGAGTGGAAGGCAATGTACCTCTCATTGGTATATCGGTGCGGGAATGGAAGGATTGGAAGCATTATAAAGACGTTCTAGTGGAAGCGGCCAATCAATTGGCAGAAGAATTTGGGGCAAGAATTGTATTCTTGCCCATGCAATGGCCGGAGGATTGTGCTGTATCAAAAAGAATGGCCATTCGTACGAAATCCAAGGCCATTGTACTCACCGAAGAGTATACCACCAGTGAATTATTGTCCTTAGTGGGAAACTTGGATATGCTGATTGGCATTCGTCTCCATGCTTTAATCTTTGCCGCAGTGATGCATGTGCCAATGGTAGGGATTTCCTATGATCCTAAAATTGATCGTTTTTTAGAGTCTTTGGGAGAATGTCATGCTGGAGATTTGCAAAATTTAGATGCCCAAAGTTTGGTAGAAAAAGTGCGCCAGCTATGGCCGACAAGTAAAGCGGCAAAACAATCCAAAGTTGAGCAGAGTACATATCTTAGGGATAAAGCATTTCAAAATGCAGAATTAGCGTTGGAACTCATTTCTCAAAAAAAGTGGGGGAAGGCAAATCATGAAAAAAATAATATGGCGTGATTATCTGGGAATTGCAGTAGGAGCTGCTATTACAGCGGTTAGCCTAAATATGTTTTTAATACCGAATAAAGTGGCAGCAGGTGGTGTCAGCGGTCTAGCCACGGTGCTGCATCATTTATTGAATTGGCCAGTAGGGATTATTATGCTGGCATTTAATATTCCTTTATTTATCATTGGTCTTAAGGTCATGGGGGCGCGTTATGGCATTAATACCTTATTTGGTGCTGCGATGCTTTCTATCGCGATTGATGTGATGGCTCCTTACACACCTGTGCTGACAGGTGATTTGCTGCTTAATTCCTTATATGGCGGTGTCATAGGCGGCATTGGTATGGGAATTGTCTTTCGATATAAAGGCAATACTGCAGGGACAGCTTTAGCGGCTGTTATTTTGAATAAATTACTGAAGATTCGTGTTGGGCAAGCTATGATGGCTGCTGATTTTTTTGTAATTGTCTTTGCCGGTTTGGCCTTTAAAAGCGCTGAACTTTCATTATATGCGTTGATTTCGATCTTTGTGACAGGACAGATTGTTGATTTGGTACAAGAAGGCCCTAGTACATCAAAGGCCTTTTTTGTTATGAGCAGTCAGCCAAAACAGGTAGCAGATGCTATTATTAAGGAAATGGATCGAGGCGTAACTGTGCTCCAAGCCAAGGGCGGCTATACGGGAGATCCTCGAGAGATGCTATTGTGTGTGGTAAGTACCAGTGAAGTGACACAGTTAAAAGAAGTGATTTATCATATTGATTCGAAGGCTTTTGTGATTGTGACCACTGCTCATGAGGTATTAGGTGAAGGTTTTACGGAAGTAAAAATATAAAGCTTGATTTTAAGGAGGTCATAGATATGGCTGAAAAACTGACGCAAGAACAAGTATCCCAATTAGAAAAATATGCACAGTCCATTCGCTATAGTATTGTGCAAATGGTTACGGAGGCTCAATCGGGTCATCCAGGTGGTTCCTTATCAGCGGCAGATATTCTCACAACATTATATTTTGCTGAGATGAATGTAAATCCTAACGATCCTCAGGCAGCGGCCAGAGATCGTTTTGTTTTGTCCAAAGGTCATGCAGCTCCTGTTTTGTATGCTACATTGGCAGAGAAAGGCTTTTTTCCAAAGGAAGAATTACTAACGCTGCGTAGGATTGACAGTCGCTTGCAAGGACATCCCAGCATGAAAAATCTGCCAGGTATTGATATGTCTACCGGTTCTTTAGGACAGGGTTTGAGCGCTGCTGCAGGATTGGCACTAGCTGCTCGTCTTGATAATAATGCAAGCCGCGTATACACAGTGCTGGGGGATGGCGAGCTGGAGGAAGGTATGGTATGGGAAGCTGCTATGTTTGCCGCCCATTACAAATTAGATAATTTGACTGCTTTTGTAGATTTTAATGGACTGCAAATTGACGGTCCCATTTCCGAAGTATTATCACCATTACCAATCCCTGAGAAATGGGCTGCTTTCAACTGGCATGTGATTAAAATTGATGGACATGACATACAGGCGATTTATGATGCCATTCAAACTGCTAAAACAATAAAAGGCAAACCAACGATGATTGTTGCCCAAACGATAAAAGGTAAAGGCGTATGCCAAATGGAAAACATCGCTGATTGGCATGGCAAGGCTCCTAGCCGTGAACAATGTGAATTGTTCCTGTCCCAATTAAATGAATTAGAAACACAATAAAAAATAGGCAGATTCAGATAGACGTTTTGAACTTGCCGTTGAGAGGTGTAGAGAATGGGTTTAGCAACTCGTGAAGCATATGGAGAAATATTAAAAGAGCTTGGGGAAAAGTATGAAAATATTGTTGTGCTAGATGCGGATTTATCCAAATCTACCAAGACAGCTGTATTTGCAAAAGCATTTCCTCAGCGTTTTTTTAACGTAGGAATTGCAGAACAAAACCTAATGGGCGTAGGAGCGGGTTTGGCTGCCGGCGGAAAGATACCTTTTGTATCTACTTTTGCTATGTTTGCTGCTGGTCGGGCTTTTGAACAAATCCGGAATTCGATTTGTTATCCAAAACTGAATGTTAAGATTGCCGCTACTCATGCTGGTTTAACAGTTGGTGAGGATGGAGCTTCCCATCAAGCCATTGAGGATATTTCTCTCATGCGCAGTATTCCTAATATGACAGTGATTGTACCGGCAGATGCTGAAGAAACTCGTAAAGCGATTACTTTTGCAGCAGAATATGATGGTCCTGTTTATATTCGTCTAGGACGTATGGCAGTTCCCGATTTATTTACTGCTGATTATACATTCGAGCATGGCAAGGCTGTACAGCTGGCAGATGGTAAAGATGTTACTATTATTGCGACTGGTATTATGGTTGGCGCCGCAAAAGAAGCTGCTAAGCAATTACAAGATGCAGGTATCAGCGCCAGAGTGGTGAATATCCATACCATTAAACCAATTGACAAGGAAGCAATCATAAAGGCCGCTGCTGACACAGGCGCCATTGTCACTTGTGAGGAACACAGCATCATTGGCGGTTTAGGCAGTGCTGTTGCGGAAGTATTGGTAGAAAACAGTCCTGTTCCCATGGAACGTGTAGGTGTATGTGATACCTTTGGTGAGTCCGGCATACCTAGCGCTCTTTTAAAGAAATACCACTTAACTGCAGAAGATATTGCTGCAGCTGCTAAAAAAGTAATTAGCCGCAAGAAATAAATACCAATACCAATAAAACGCCCCTCGCATGCATACACATGTAGAGGGGCGTTTTATTTTCTAGGGTGTTATGAACCTTTTTTATGTGTATGGAGGGGAAAGGATGAAGGCATGGCGGGTTGTCAGTTTAGGCAGGCGGGTGCTGAGTAAATTAGCCCTTTGTATGATGGGCTTTATTGCCATGCTGAAGATGGGGTCTACAGTAGCGATGGCGGTATCGATGATTATTTCCATTCTGGTATATGCGATGGCTTTTGGCCTAAAATTCGCTGTTGGGTTTGTAATCCTATTGCTTCTGCATGAATGGGGGCATTTAGTGGCATCTAAGGTTGTTGGCTTGCCTGTTTCACGTCCTATTTTTGTACCTTTTCTTGGTGCTGTTATACGTATCAAGAAACTGCCGATAAATGCCAAGATGGAAGCCAATGTAGCCATCGGCGGACCCGCCATGGGGACTTTGAGTGCATTGCTCTGTCTGGTACTTTACTTATGGACGGACAGTTTATTGATGCTGGTGCTTTCATATACAGCTTGTCTTTTAAATTTATTTAATCTGATTCCTTGCGATCCTCTGGATGGAGGACGCATTGCTGTTGCTGTAACCCACCGTCTTTGGTGGCTAGGAAGCCTAATTATTGGCATACTATTCTTGCAGACATATAGTTTTTTTTTATTTATATTCTTTTTGTTTTCATTATACAGAACCTGGAAGAATGTCGATATTAAGGAGAATTTCTCCTATTATCAGCTCACCATGAAGCAGCGTTTAGCAGTGGGCTGGTGGTACTTTGGCTTGGTTATCGTCCTAGGGGTCACTACGTTATATATTGGGTCAATCTTTCACGGCCAGTAGAAAGATTGATCCAATATCATGGAAATGTAGGGGATTGCTTCGCTGATGCTCGCAAATGACAAACAGAGCAAATAGAACGATTTTAACCGCAGAGAACACAGAGAACAAGATAGATAGGGTTAAAAATCCCCCTCAGCGTCCTCTGCGTCTCTGCGGTTATTTGAGCAGCCTAATTTCTACAAAATACTACTCTGTAAAAGTTGGATGATGAAAATTAATAGCAAAAAAAAGGGATTTAGCTATTAACGTCAAAGATTTAATACTAGAATTGAAATTTTTCTGGTAGTGAGGGAGAGTGACGAAAGTTTGATTCATTTAGATGGTGTTTCTAAAATTTATGGCAATGGTTGTGTCGCCCTCTCTGATATTACGCTTGACATTCCAAAAGGTGATTTTGTATTTGTGGTAGGTCCTAGTGGTGCAGGTAAGTCCACTTTTATAAAGTTGATTTTTCGGGAGGAACTTCCGACAAAAGGTAAATTAATTGTCAATGGTCGTAATGTTGGTGAGTTAGAGCCTTCAGAGATACCATATCTGAGGCGTAATTTAGGTATCGTGTTTCAGGATTATAGATTGCTGCCAAATAAAACCGTATATGAGAATGTGGCTTTTGCCATGCAGGTAATCGAGTCATCCCGCCGTGATATTCAAAAGCGGGTATCTCATGTATTGGACTTGGTGGGTTTACGTCATAAAGCTAAAAATTTTCCAGGTGAGTTGTCTGGTGGTGAGCAGCAGCGTATTGCCATTGCTCGGGCGATTGTCAATAATCCAGTGGTGGTCATTGCCGATGAACCCACGGGTAATCTTGATCCGGAAACGTCTTGGGACATTATGAGGATCTTTGAACGCATTAATCGAGATGGGACAACCATTGTCATGGCTACTCATGATAAAAGCGTAGTGGATGCTATGAAAAAACGAGTTATTGCCATCGAAAAAAGCCGTATTGCTCGGGATCAGGTGAAAGGGGTATACGGCTATGAAGATTAGAACCATGGAGTATTTTATTAAAGAAGCTCTTTCTTCTCTGAAACGCAACGGGTTAATGAGCTTTGCATCGGTGACTACAGTAGCCTTATCCCTGCTCATCTTGGGAATGTTTCTGGTCATGGTACTCAACTTAAATAATATGGCTTCTACGTTAGAATCACAGGTACAAATTTCTGTATATTTGCAAGATGGCTTAACAGATCATGAAATGCGTGAGGTGGGGACCCGCATTACCAAGATTCCCGGTGTTGTGCAAGTGAATTTTGTAGGAAAAGAAGAAGCCATGAATCGATTTAAAGAGCGTCTAGGTGAGCAGCAAGGCCTACTGAATGCATTAGGAGAAGCAAACCCTTTACCGAATGCTTTTGAAGTAAAGGTGGACAAGACAGAACGTGTAAAAGCCGCTGCTCAGGCTATGATGCAGTTTAAAGGGGTAGAAAACGCTAAATTTGGTCAGGAAGTAGTCGAGCAGTTATTTGCTTTAACAAAAATGGTGCGCATTTTTGGTTTGGTTATCATTGTATTCTTGGCGTTGGCCGCTCTATTTATTATTTCGAACACCATTCGAATTACGGTATTTGCCCGGCGTAAGGAGATTGGCATTATGAAATATGTAGGGGCTACCAATTGGTTTATTCGCTGGCCTTTCTTATTGGAAGGTATGATGTTAGGGTTTGGTGGAGCATTAGTTGCAGTCTTATTCTTAAACGAAACCTATGGGATTCTGATCCATCAGGTATACGAAACCTTGGCTTTTCTACCGCTAATTCCCCAATACCCATTTATTACGAATATTAGTGTAGTGCTATTAGTGACAGGAACAGTAATTGGTGCTTTAGGCAGTACGATATCACTACGTCGCTATATGAGAGTATAGAGGGTAGCAGGAGGGATTGGATGTTTAAAATTAGGCAGTATTTAGCCATGAGCTTAGCAGTTGTGATAATGTGCGTGGCGATTGGACCTGCATTAGCCAATGAGTTGGCAGAGCAGCAGCAGCAGGTTCAGCAGCAGATGCAGATTCAGCAGGAAAAAGCTGCTGAGGCCAAACAGAAGGTCAATAGTGTTTCTGATCAATTACATAAAGTACAGATCCAGTTAGAGAATGCCCAGGGAGATTATAATGCAATTCAGGCAAAGCGAAGTGCAACAGAAGAACTGATTGCTGTAAATACGACTGTTTTAGCGAAAGCCGAAAAAAATCTATCTGAGCGCAGTTTGATATTGAATAAACGGATTCGCGATATTTATCAAAATGGTCAGCTAAGTTATTTGGATGTCTTGTTTGGCGCCAATGACTTTAGCGATTTTACCACTCGTATGGATCTTTTGAAACGGATCATGGATAAAGATATTGAATTGATTATAAAAGTGAAAGCTGAACGAGAATTGGTCTTGCAAAAGAGAGCTGAATTAGAAAGTGATAAGGCTGCTATTTTACAGTTAGAAAAAGCAGCCATTGAAAAGAAAAAAATCATTGAGTCCAGTAAGAAAGAAAGAGAAGCTGTTTTGGCATCGGCTGTTAATGAACGGGATACAGCAGAACAGTCCTATCAGGAACTTTTAGAAACTTCCCGTAACATTGAGCAGATGATCCGGCGCAGTCAAAATGGAAAACAAGGACCTAGCGGCGGTACAGGGGCTATGATGTGGCCTACGGATGTTACGGAAATTACTTCACCATATGGCTGGCGTACTCACCCGATTTTTGGCACATCCCGTTATCACAGTGGTATTGATATCGGAGCTGATTATGGGGATTCTGTACGGGCTGCTGACAGTGGAGTGGTTATTTATGCAGATTGGATGGGTGGTTACGGTAAAGCCGTGATCATCGAACATGGAAATGGTATTTCTACGTTATATGGACATAATTCGGAATTGCTCGTAGTAGAAGGGCAAAGAGTGCGTAAAGGAGAAGTGATATCCCGTGTGGGTTCAACAGGTTATTCCACCGGGCCTCATTTGCATTTTGAAGTCCGTGAAAATGGTTCACCTACTAGTCCGATGGATTATTTGCCGTAAATGTAAACAGCATCACGATAAGGGTACCCGCGGTGGGTGCCCTTATGGAATATTTCATGGATTTTCTACATATATTTAATTATGTGTGTTTTTCATAGAGAAGAAAGTAGCGAAATTTGGTAATTCAAATTTCTAATTTGGAATTGGGGTGTATAGATGAGTCGTCGTAAGATTATAGTATCAGCCATTTTATTAATCGTCTTTACCTTTACGGTAACAGCTGGCGGATTTTTATATCTGTTAAAGGGAAATTCTGCTGATGTTGTAAGTACCTTAAAGTTTTTTAGGGCCTTGCAGGTTGTGAAAGCCCGCTATGTAGAGCAAGTGGATACAGAGACCTTGGTAGCTGGGGCTGTCAAGGGAATGGTCAGCTCTTTAGGAGATCCCCATTCCATTTATATGGATGCCAAGATGTATAAGGACTTTATGGTAGAAACAGAAGGTTCTTTTGGCGGCGTGGGTATGGTTTTGGGAGTAAAAGAGAAGACCTTGACGGTTGTTTCGCCGATTGAAGGTACGCCCAGTGATAAAGCTGGAATCAAAAGCGGAGATCAAATTCTTCAAATTGATGGCAAAGATACGAAAGATATGGCCTTAGATGAAGCCGTCAATAAAATTCGCGGTCCTGAAGGGACTACTGTCAGTTTAGCCGTTCGTCATGAAAGTGAACCTACAAAAGAGATTACTTTGACTCGGTCTAACATCCAAATTAAAACCGTAGCAGGTAAAATGCTTCCCGATAAGATTGGATATATCCGAATATCCATGTTTAATGACAATACAGGCAATGATTTTGCTCAAAAGTATAAAGAGCTGGAAGCAGAAGGTATGAAAAGCATTATTCTCGATCTTCGGGATAATCCAGGCGGCTTATTAGAGGAAAGTGTTAAGGTTGCCAGTAAATTTGTGCCCAAAGGGCCAGTTGTTTCCGTTGTTACCCGGGATGGGCATCGTGAGACTCATTCTTCTACCTTAGAGGCGATTAAATATCCTGTAGCTGTGTTAGTTAACGGTGGCAGCGCCAGTGCCTCAGAGATTGTGTCTGGAGCAATCCAGGATACAGCATCTGGAACATTAATTGGCACGAAGACTTATGGTAAAGGGTCAGTGCAAACCGTGCTTCGCTTAGATAGCGGCGCCATTAAGTTGACCATTGCCAAATATCTGACACCAAATGATCGCTCCATAAATGGCATTGGTATTGAGCCGGATATAAAAGTGGAAATGGATAAGGATGCAAAGTCAGATGTACAATTAGACAAAGCCATTGATTTTGTAAAAGAAAAGATGGGAAAATAAAGGGTTCGCGGCTGGCTTTTGCTTAGCCGCTTTTTTCTAATAGATAAAAATGAGATAAGGATTGAACCGCAGAGGGCGCAGCCCCTCAGCGTTCTCTGCGCCTCTGCGGTTTAATCGTCTGCAATCTTTTACTATTACTTTTTAGATTAGAGGTGAAATTATGTTCCCATGGCAGGAATTAATACGGCTTTCTGTGGGTGGTGTGGTAGCTGCTTTCTTTGAACCTATATTTTGGATGATCATTGCCTTAGTTGGTTTTCAATATTGGAAATTGCAAAAAAGCCAGCAGCGAATGTTTGGTGTATGCGGCTTTTCCTTGACTCAGCAGATTGCCTTAGCCATTTGTCTGGGGAGTATCGGCGGCATCGTGGGAACATTTCTGCTGACGCTGGTAGGCATCAATGTAGATCAATTGGGCCTTGCGTATATTTGGCCGGTAGCAATACTGCTGATGATGGTCAATATGCGATTTCTATGTTTTGCTTATGCTGGAGGCGTGGTGGCTTTATCTAAAGTATTGTTTGGCTGGCCGAACGTTGACGTTTCCCAGGTATTAGTTTTGGTCGCAGTTCTTCATATCACAGAAAGTATCTTAATCGCGATTAGTGGAATTTATGGCAGTATGCCGATTATTTTACAGCGTAAAAATGGACAATTAGTCGGGGCCTTTAATTTGCAAAACTTTTGGCCTCTTCCTCTTTTGTTAATGTCAGCAGTTGCAGTACCAGAGTTAAAAGTACCTGAGAGTGTCTTAGACATGCCGGATTGGTGGCCATTGCTGCCAGTCCAAGGGGGACTGATGGAAGGACATATTTGGATGTATACGATGGTATCAGTAGTGGCTGCTTTAGGATATACAGACATTGCAGTAGCCAGTTCACCGCAAATGCGCCGCCGTAAATCCGCTTTGCATTTGGGCCTTTATAGTATTGTACTGCTTACACTCGCTCTGCTGTCGGTTCATTATAAATGGCTGCAGTCAGTAGCGGCGATGGTATCCTTCTTAGGTCATGAGATGCTGATTCAGATCGACAGCCGCCAGGAGTTAGAGGCTCCTCCCCGTTATGTACCTCCTACTAAAGGTCTTATGGTATTAGATACTGTAGTGGATACTCCTGCCCAAAAGGCAGGGATAAAATCAGGCGATATTCTGCTAAGACTGCATAATCTGACCATTGATACTAAGG
This sequence comes from Pelosinus fermentans JBW45, assembly GCF_000271665.2. Lineage (GTDB taxonomy): Bacteria > Bacillota > Negativicutes > DSM-13327 > DSM-13327 > Pelosinus > Pelosinus baikalensis. Next base: position 922,235 of record NZ_CP010978.1, read on the forward strand.
AGCAATTAGCAGAAGCCATATATCTTGCTCCCCCCGTATTTATAATAGAAATTTTGCGTGACGACCGCAGGATCGAAAGAAAAGTGAAATTTTCTCAAAACCATAAAATGTTAGGTGTAATATTAGTGCCGGAAGGCAATGAATTATATTATGTTCAATTAGCAGAAGACAAATTTTGGCTATGGGAAAAAGCAAAAGAGATATGGGGAAAAAATAACAAAAAAATGTAATATTTATTATTAAAGAATTATTATATAATAGATTTACATTCAATAGGTTCCATAGAAGTTTGACCGAACGTATGTACTGTGATAAAATTACAGTACATACGTTCTAATGAATATTTGTAAAGACTGGTGATGTTTATGGCAACGGTTCCTAAACTGAATACGGTATACCATGAAGGCGGAATTCCTTTTAAGGTGGAAGCTCCTTTCGTACCAATGGGGGATCAGCCGACTGCAATTCATAAGCTGAAAGATGGTATTGTAGCAGGGCAAAAGGCGCAGGTTCTACTGGGAGCGACGGGGACAGGCAAGACCTTTACCATTGCAAAATTGATTGAAGAAGTGCAGAAGCCAACCTTGGTAATCGCTCATAACAAGACATTGGCAGCTCAGCTTGCCAGTGAGTTCAAAGAATTTTTTCCTCATAATGCTGTAGAATATTTTGTAAGCTATTATGATTATTATCAGCCAGAGGCGTATATTGCTCATACGGATACCTATATTGAAAAAGATTCTTCTATCAATGATGAAATTGATAAATTGCGTCACTCCGCGACCAGTTCTTTATTCGAGCGCCGTGATGTGATTATTGTAGCCAGTGTATCTTGTATTTATGGACTAGGATCTCCTGATGAGTATCATGGTCTCGTGTTATCTCTTCGCCAAGGTCAAACCAAAGACCGAGATGAAATCTTGCGAAAATTAGTAGCGATTCAGTATGAACGCAATGATATTAATTTTGTTCGCGGGAAATTCAGAGTGCGAGGAGATGTAGTTGAAATCTTTCCCGCCGCCTATGGAGAAAGAGCTATACGAGTGGAATTATTTGGTGATGAAATTGAACGAATTTTAGAGATTGACACGCTTACAGGAGAAATCTTGGCAGAGCGCAAACATATTGCTATATATCCTGCGTCTCACTATGTAACGTCACGAGAAAATATGCTGCGATCCGTAGCGGATATTGAGGCAGAACTGGAAGTACAGCTGGCGGCATTCAAGGCAAATGGGAAATTGGTAGAAGCCCAGCGATTGGAGCAGCGTACCAAGTATGACCTGGAAATGATGCAGGAAATGGGATATTGTTCGGGAATCGAAAATTATTCCAGACATTTGACGGGACGGAATCCAGGGGATTCTCCTTATACCTTAATTGATTATTTTCCTGAAGATTTTTTAATCGTAATTGACGAATCTCATGTGATGCTGCCTCAGCTTCGTGCCATGTATGCAGGAGATCGGGCTCGTAAAGCATCCTTAATAGAAAATGGCTTTCGTCTGCCATCAGCTTTTGATAATAGGCCCCTGACCTTTTTAGAGTTTACAGAGCGTATTAATCAGATTGTCTATGTATCTGCTACTCCTAGTGCTTACGAGCTGGGCGAAGCCAGCCAAGTTGCGCAGCAGGTGATTCGTCCTACAGGTCTCATCGACCCTGAAGTGGAAGTACGTCCCATTAAGGGACAAATGGACGACTTGCTTGGTGAAATTAAATTACGGGCTGCTGCAAATGAGAGAGTGCTGATTACGACCCTAACGAAAAAAATGGCAGAAAATCTTACAGAATTTCTAAAAGAAATGGGGATTCGCGTACGGTATCTGCATTCCGATATTGTGACCATTGAACGGGGCGAGATTATTCGTGACTTAAGAGCGGGTGTGTTTGATGTACTCATCGGCATCAATCTTTTGCGAGAAGGATTAGATTTGCCGGAGGTTACATTAGTCGCCATTTTGGATGCGGATAAAGAGGGATTTTTGCGGTCTGATACTTCCTTGATTCAGACCATCGGCAGAGCAGCTCGTAATGTAAATGGGCGGGTTATTATGTATGCGGATGTGATTACCAAATCCATGGCACGAGCCATGGAAGAAACGGATCGCCGCCGTGATATCCAGATGGCGTATAACGAGGAATACGGCATTACTCCCACCACTATTCAAAAGCGGGTTAAAGAGCTGATTGAAACGACAAAAGTGGCTGAAAGCCCCGAATTGTATCGAACTGACCGCTTAGGTAATATGAGCCAGAGTGAAATGTTAGACCTGATCGGCAATCTAGAAAAGGAAATGCGTCTCGCCTCCAAACAACTGGAATTTGAACGCGCCGCCGAACTCAGAGATATGATCGTAGAACTAAAAGGTCGGGTGGGAAAAGCAAAATCGACAGGAAAAGAGAAGTCAGCGGGTAAAAAGACTGCAAGAAAAAAATAACCTAACCACAGAGGCGCAGAGAACACAGAGAAAAGATAGACAGGGGTTAAAAATTCCCCTCAGCGTCCTCTGCGTCTCTGCGGTTAAATCGTTCTATTTGCTCCGTTTGTCATTGCGAGCAGTAGCGAAACAATCTCTTCTTGGTTGTCTGAGAGTTGGAGAGAAACGTTATTTTTTATTCATTATACTTATGATAGATCATTAGATTAGGATCAGAAAGGAATATACCAATGAAAGAAAAGATTATTATTAAGGGTGCAAGACAGCACAATTTGAAAAATATTGATATTGAGATTCCGCGTAATGAGCTGGTTGTCATTACAGGGTTAAGCGGGTCAGGTAAATCTTCTTTAGCCTTTGATACCATTTATGCGGAAGGGCAGCGGCGTTATGTGGAATCTTTGTCTGCTTATGCTCGTCAGTTTTTGGGGCAGATGGACAAGCCGGATGTGGATTATATTGAAGGGCTGTCTCCTGCCATTTCCATTGATCAGAAAACAACCAGCCGTAATCCTCGTTCCACAGTTGGGACTGTAACAGAAATCTATGACTACTTGCGTCTGTTGTTTGCCAGAGCAGGCCGCCCTCATTGTCCGAAATGCGGTAAGCCCATTACCCAGCAAACCATTGAGCAGATGGTTGACCAGTTAGTGGCTTTGCCTGAGGGGACTCGTCTGATGCTCATTGCTGGAGTCATACGAGGGAAAAAAGGCGAACATCAAAAAGTGCTGGAAGATATTCGTAAGAATGGATATGTCCGGGTACGAGTTGATGGTGAAATTCGTGATGTGGCAGATGAAATCAAGTTAGAAAAAAATAAAAAGCACACCATCGAAGTGGTAGTAGATCGGATTGTCCTGCGAGAAGGAATCAATCAGCGGCTGGCGGATTCTCTGGAGACAGCTCTCACCTTGGGAGAAGGCGTGGTAAATGTGGATGTCGTAGGAGATCAGGAACGAATCTTCAGCCAGAATTTTGCTTGTATCGAATGCGGTATTAGTCTGCCTGAAATTGCTCCCCGGATGTTTTCCTTCAATAGCCCTTTTGGTGCGTGCCCGGATTGTACAGGCTTAGGAAACAATATGGAAGTGGACCGCTCTTTAATTATCCCTGATACTAGCAAGGCTCTTATTGATGGGGCCATCACTCCTTTAAGTAAAAATACGAATTCCTATTTTATGTGCCAGTTAGAAGCGGTACTGGATAAATATAATTACTCTCTACATGACACCTGGGAAAATTTATCTTCACAAGTCCAAGAAATTATTATGACAGGTTCAGGTGTAGAACAGTTTGATTTTGAATATGATAACATGTATGGGGAAACAAAAACTTATCACGCTGTTTTTGAAGGTGTAATCCCATTATTAAATCGTCGGTATCGGGAAACGGTATCTGATTGGTCCCGAGAAGATATTGAAGAATATATGAGTTCTAAACCCTGCCCCACATGTAAGGGAGCAAGATTAAAACCAGAAACCTTGTCTGTTAAGATCGGCGGTAAAAATATCTATGAGGTAACGGCGGGCACCATTGCAGAAACCCAGGATTTCTTTTCTAATTTAGATTTAACAGATAGAGAGAAAGCCATTGCTCACCAAATTCTAAAAGAGATTCATGCTCGATTGGGATTTTTGCTGAATGTGGGATTAGATTATTTGACTCTCAGTCGGGCCGCAGGTACCTTATCAGGGGGAGAAGCCCAGCGCATACGGCTGGCTACTCAGATTGGCTCCGGGCTGGTTGGGGTACTGTATATACTGGATGAACCAAGCATTGGTTTACATCAGCGGGATAATAACCGTCTGTTAACGACCTTGAAGCATTTACGGGATGTAGGCAATAGCCTGCTGGTAGTTGAGCATGACGAAGATACCATGTATGAAGCCGATCACATCATTGATATTGGTCCGGCTGCTGGTGCCCATGGCGGACAAGTGGTAGTTCAAGGAACCGTAGAAGAGATCAAGGCTTGTTCAGAATCCATCACAGGTCAATATTTGAAGGGAAGTAAGTATATCCCGGTACCTGCTGTGCGGCGTAAACCCAATGGAAAATGGCTGGAAGTAGTGGGAGCGAAAGAAAACAATCTGAAAAAATTAACAGTGAAATTTCCTTTAGGTGTGTTTACTGCTGTGACAGGTGTATCTGGCTCAGGCAAGAGTACCCTGGTAAATGAGATTTTATACAAAGGGCTGGCAGGACGGGTGTATCGAGGTACTAAGACTCGGCCTGGTGCTCATGATGATATTCGTGGTGTAGAATATATTGATAAAATTATTGAGATTGATCAGTCGCCCATCGGTCGTACCCCTCGCTCCAATCCCGCTACGTACACAGGCTTATTTGATGTCATTCGCGAAGTATTCAGCCAAACTCAGGAAGCCAAAATGCGGGGATATAAGCCTGGACGCTTCAGTTTTAATGTAAAAGGCGGACGATGCGAGGCCTGCCGCGGTGATGGGATTATTAAGATTGAAATGCATTTTTTACCTGACGTATATGTTCCTTGTGAAGTGTGCAAAGGGGCTCGCTATAATCGGGAGACCCTAGAGGTTCGTTATAAAGGGAAGAGTATTTCTCAGGTGTTGGATATGGTGGTGGATGAAGGAGTAGAATTTTTCCAAAACCTCCCCAAAATTCAGCGTAAACTGCAAATTTTACAGGATGTTGGATTAGGATATATTAAATTAGGACAACCTGCTACGACCCTTTCTGGAGGAGAAGCTCAGCGGATTAAATTAGCAACGGAATTGGCAAGACGCAGTACCGGTAAGACACTCTATATTCTCGATGAGCCAACCACCGGTTTGCATACTGCTGATATTCACCGCCTGCTTACCGTGCTGCAGCGTTTGGTCGATGGAGGGGACACCGTTGTAGTGATTGAGCATAATCTGGATGTCATTAAGACTGCGGATTATGTAATTGACCTAGGGCCAGAAGGCGGCAGCCGTGGTGGTACCATTGTTGCCAAAGGAACCCCGGAAGACATCGTAAAGGTCAAGGCTTCCTACACAGGACAATTTCTGGCGCCAATTTTGAAAAGAGGAATACGGGAGTAAGTTTTTAACCGCAGAGACGCAGAGAACACAGAGAGGATGGCGAAGAGTTTTTAGATTATTTCTCCTCTGCGCCCTCTGTGTGCTCTGCGGTTAATGTTCTTTTTTACTATATTGCACAATTATAATTGCTGAGAACATAAAAAAGAGTAGGCATAGTGCCTACCCTTGGGAATAGTATTTTTTATTTTCACTGTCAATTTCACATTCTACTTCTTGAATAGGAGTCATACGTTTGTAAACGAATTGAGTATCAATATTGCCGCTGCAGAAATGAGGGTTATTTAAGATTTCCTGTTGAAAGCTAATATTGGTTTTAATACCAGAAATGCGGTATTCCGCCAAGGCTCTGCGCATAATTTTAATGGCATCCCCTCTGGTACGTCCATGGGCAATGACTTTTGCAACCATGGAATCATAATGGGGCTGTACTGTCATACCGGCACATACACCACTATCGACTCGAACCCTTGGACCGCCTGCTTCGTGGTAAAAGTCAATATGACCAGGAGAAGGAATAAAACACTGTTCTGGATCTTCGGCGTTAATGCGGCATTCAATGGCATGACCGATAAACAAAATGTCTTCTTGCTTTTTGTTTAAAGGTTCACCCGCAGCAATCCGGATTTGTCGACGAACTAAATCAATACCCGTAACCATTTCTGTTACAGCATGTTCTACTTGAATACGAGGATTAATCTCCATGAAATAGAACTTGCCAGTTTTCACATCCAGTAAGAATTCTACTGTTCCTACATTGGTATAATAAATGCTTTTGGCGGCGCGAATAGCCATTGCTCCAACAGTGGTACGCATTTCAGGGGTTAAGGCACTGGATGGGGATTCTTCGAGTACCTTTTGATTACGGCGCTGTATGGAACATTCTCGTTCACCCACGTGAAGGACATTGCCATAGGTATCTGCCATGATTTGTACTTCTATGTGTCGGGCTTCAGAAATATAAGTTTCCAAGTAAAAAGGACTGCGTGTTACATCAACCTTGTTTAAGGCACTGATTAGTTCTAATTGGCTATTGGCAACATACATAGACTTGCCGCCGCCGCCAGATACTGGCTTTAAAATGACTGGATAGCCAATTTCACCGGCTAAATCACAGGCATGTTCATTATTGACAATCGGTTCACTACCTATTGTCATAGGCAGACCAGCTGCCTTCATGGCCGCACGAGCTGCATCTTTATTTCCTACCTGGCGGATGATTTCGGCACTAGGTCCGATAAAGATCAAGCCTGCTTTCGTAACTTTCTCGGCAAAATCAGCATTCTCTGACAAGAAACCATATCCTGGATGAATGGCTTCTGATTTTGAAGCTTTAGCAGCCATAATGATGGCATCCATATTTAGGTAACTTTTCATTGCATCTGCAGGTCCGATGTTATACGCAAAGTCGGCCAGTTGGACATGTAGGGCTTCGGCGTCAACATCTGAATATACAGCAACTGTTTCAATATCTAGTTCCTGACAGGCTCGAATGATTCTAACGGCAATTTCACCACGATTGGCGATGAGTATTCTTTTGAACATCAATAGCGACCTCCCATTTGCAAATATCAAGTGAAATATTTTGAACGTTAATGGACTTAATTATAGTACATAACATTTAAATCGACAATGAGTTTATTGCATGTATACATTGAACCTTTTAAAAAAAATTATTAGCTGGTACTAAAAGTATGTTACAATTATCTCATACTTTTAGTCTTTTGGCAATGAGATATTATTTTCCAAAGGAGTATTTTAGCAATATGAATGATGAATTAATCGAGAAATTAAGCCATTTGCCGGATCAGCCAGGTGTTTATTTAATGAAGGATGCCCAGGAGCGTATTATTTATGTAGGAAAAGCCGTAGTACTGAAGAACCGTGTACGCTCTTATTTTCAATCCAGCCGTAATCATTCCCCCAAAGTGCAGTCCATGGTATCGCGGATTGCCAATCTGGAATATATCGTTACAGCATCGGAAATTGAGGCTTTAATCTTAGAATGCAATTTAATTAAAAAACATCGTCCAAAGTATAATATTAGTTTGCGGGATGACAAAACCTATCCTTATATAAAGGTAACGACAAATGAACAGTTTCCTCGTTTATATGCTACCCGAAGAGTACAAAAAGATGGTGCCCGTTATTTTGGTCCCTATACCAGTGCAGGAGCGGTTCATGAAACCATCAAATTAATGCGTAAATTATTTCCTTTGCGCAGCTGCAGAATATTAGATGCCAGACGTCCTTGTTTAGAATATCATATTAAGCGATGCTTAGCGCCTTGTGCTGGTTTTGTAGATGCGGTAACGTATCAAGGTATGATAAAAGAAGTTTGTCTGCTGCTGGAAGGCCGCAGTGATACTGTAGTGCAAAGCCTGAAGAAGAAAATGGAGGTTGCAGCCCAGGAACTGGCCTTTGAACAAGCAGCAAAGCTCAGGGATCAATTGGCTGCAGTGGAAAAAGTCAGGGAAAAACAAAATATTGTTACAGGGGCAGGGGATCAGGATGCCATTGGCTTAGCTCGCTCTGCCCTCGGAACTTGCGCTCAGGTATTTTTTATTAGAAGCGGAAAAATGGTAGGGCGGGATCATTTCTTGTTAGCAGGCAGTGACCAGGAAGAGGATGAGGCGGTTCTAGCCGCTTTTCTCAAACAGTATTATAGCCAAAGTACATTTATTCCGAAAGAAATCTTATTGCCGATGCACATCGAAGAGCAGTCCTTGTTAGGGGAATGGTTAAGCCAGTTAAAGGGCAGTCGAGTGGCTGTGGAAACACCCAAACGAGGTACGAAAAAAGATATTGTCACCATGGCAGACGGCAATGCAGTCCTAGTGCTTCAAGAGCAAGAAGGAAAGATAAAGGCGCATTCTGAGCAAACAGAAGGAGCGTTAGCTGATCTGGGAAGATACTTAGGGTTAGATGGTCCGCCAGAACGCATGGAGTGCTTTGATATTTCCCATATTCAAGGATCAGAGACGGTGGCATCGATGGTGGTATTTGAAAGTGGTATGCCGAAGAAAGAAGAGTATCGTCGTTACAAATTGTTGACAGTGGAAGGAAAACCAGATGATTTTAAATCCATGCAGGAGGTAGTAAGCAGGCGATATGCCCAAGGAGGGCAGCCTCCCCCTGATTTAATCATCATTGATGGTGGTAAAGGACAATTAAGCTCTGCTTTAGAAATCATCCGTGGCGCTGGCTGGCTGCAGGTTCCTGTTATTGGCCTGGCAAAAGAATTTGAGCATATTTTCCGTGAAGGTGATAGTGAGCCTTTGATTTTGCCCCGGCATTCACAAGCTTTATATCTGATTCAACGTATTCGGGATGAAGCCCATCGTTTTGCTGTAACCTATCACCGAAAGCTCCGCTCCAAACGAAATATGGTGTCAGTACTCGATCATGTTTCAGGGATTGGCGGGAAACGGCGTAAAGCATTATGGGATCATTTTGGCAGTTTGGCTAAAATGAAAGCAGCTACGGTTGAGGAAATGGCGGCAGTAAGCACTATGACTTTTCCAGCGGCACAAGCCGTATATAATTTTTTCCGCCAGCAAGGACATTAGTAGTTGGAAAAAATTGTGCTGTTCATTTCCTGTAAAGTTGGATAGAATGTAAGTAACATAATGTTAAGGAGGATTCAATAATATGAACAAAACAGTGTGGATTGTGCTTGCTCTAGTTGCAGTGCTGGTGATAGGCGCATTCTCTGGCTATAATAGCTTAGTTAATATGGATGAAGCGATAAATGGCAAGTGGAGCCAAGTAGAAAATCAGCTGCAGCGTCGGGCCGATTTAATTCCGAATTTAAATGCGACTGTATCCGGATATGCGCAGCATGAACAAGCAGCCATTAAAGCAGTAGCCGATGCAAGAGCAAAACTTGCCGGAAGTCAAGGCGTTGCTGCTAAAGCAGAAGCAAATAACGAACTAGGCGGTGCACTTTCCAGATTATTGGTCATCGCAGAAAACTATCCGAACCTTAAAGCGGATCAGAACTTTAGACAGCTGGCTGATGAATTGGCTGGTACTGAAAATCGCATTGCAGTAGCACGTAAAGATTATAATGATGCAGTGCAGATATACAACTCAAAAATCCGTACGTTCCCATCAAATATTTATGCAGGAATGTTAGGCTTTGGAGCAAAAGAATACTTCAAAGCAGCAGAAGGCGCACAGCAAGTACCGCAAGTGAAGTTTTAAATAAAGAGAGACGATTTAACACAGAGGACACAGAGAACCACAGAGTACAGTTCTCTGCGCCTCTGCGGTTAAAATAGTCCTCTTGTATCCTTCGTTCCGCGATAGCGGCTTTGCGTCTTCGTGTTTAAACGTTCTCTCTTTTTTTAGAAGGAAGAGTCTAGTTTTCTTCTTATGTATTATTCGTATAAGCGAGGGAAGAATATGAAAAAGAGGCTAGCCTGGATTGTGTTTGTGGCATATCTGTTGATCGCTGCAGTAGCCTGGGCACAGCCGCAAGTACCGCCAGCTCCGACAAATAGCATTTACATTCAGGATTATGCTGGCGTAGTAAGTCCAGAAACAAAGTCCCGGATCAATAATTTAGGAAGCCAGCTAGCTGCTAAAACAAAGGCGCAAATTGTGGTCATGACCACTAAAACACTAGAGGGAGCACCTTTGGAGGAGTATTCTTTAGAAGTTCTCAGGCAGTGGGGTGTGGGTGATAAAACCCTCAATAATGGAGTTCTTATTTTAGTAGCTGTGGACGATAAACAGTCACGCATTGAAGTTGGCTATGGCCTGGAAGGTGCACTGCCAGATGCTAAGACTGGGCGTATTCAAGATAATTATATGATTCCTTATTTTCAACAGGGCGATTATGACAAAGGCATTTTAAATGGCTATCTGACGGTTGCCACGGAAGTAGCAAAAGAATATAAGCTCGAACTTAAAACCGATGCAAAACCTGTACAGCGGGCACAAGCTGCCAGTCAGGAAGGAGGGTGGGATGCACTTCCTTGGTGGGCGAAAATTGCTATTGCTGTTGGGGTTATCTTACTGCTTATGATGGATTGGCTATTTTTTGGCGGAGCCATAACTTATATGCTGTTGTCCGTTTTGTCCCGACGCGGTGGCGGCGGAGGAGGCGGTGGCGGTTTTGGCGGCGGCTCTGGCGGAGGCGGCGGTTCCAGCCGCAGGTGGTAAATGACACTTGGATAATGAATAGTAGTTGCTAATTTTTATAAATATGGTAAAATGGTAACAGATTAACTAAATTTACAAGAAAAAGGAGCGATTAAACATGGAAAAATGGGTTTGTGTAGTTTGTGGCTATGAGTACGATGAAGAAGCTGGTGATCCAGATAGCGGTATCGCCCCTGGCACTAAATTTGAAGATATCCCTGAAGATTGGGTCTGTCCATTGTGTGGAGTTGGCAAAGACCAATTCGAAAAACAAGCATAATAAAAGAACGAATAAAAAAAACCTTCCAACATTGGAAGGTTTTTTGTTCGGCGCAATGCCGCTGATGCGGCACACAAAGGAGTGCGTCTTTGTGGTTCGATTGTTTTATAAGTTTTAAAGGGATGCGTCAGCGTTTCTTTTTAATGTTCAATTTTAGCCAGTCTGGGGAGCCAGCCGCGTTGTAACATAAGCTGCAATAGACGATAATCCCACTCGAGACCGGCATCTAGCATTCTGCGATACATTAATGCGACTTCGACTTGGTAAGATTGGTGCAGGGCGGCTAATAAGGCCATTTGCGCTGCTTTACCCATGGTCCCGACAGCGATGGCAACTTCGCTATCCGTTAGATGAGCATCTGTGGGAATGTTTAAAGAGTCTTTGTGCAAAGTACGTTGACTGAAGGATAATGTTGGGATTCGACCACCGCTTTCTTGCAGCAGATCTTCGGAATGCTCGATAATCACTTTGCTTTGTCTGTCAATTGCTTCCTTAATTAATGCTTTTAAATCATGATCTTGGGCATGATTATAAAGAACCTCGAGGGCAGCGACATTATAGCGGCCTTGGGCAATGATTCCATATAATCCAGCTGCTTCTAAATAGTTAAGAGGTTCTTTGTCAAAAAACATGTTAAAGATACCACGAGTCTCTGAACTTACTTTGTCTAGGATCGTCATGTAAATTAGCCTCCCTATAGAAATTTTAGGTTATTGTAATCAAAAATAGTATGTACAGCTTTTTTCTGCTTCATGCATACTATTAAAAATATAACTCCCAATATTTATCAAAAAAAGGAAATAATATAAAAAAATAGAGAGAAATTTATAGAAAAAACTTTACTTTTAAAAAAATAATAGTATACTTATAGTAGAGCCCAAGTACATAGGTCTAGTGAGATTCCATTATATATCCTTCTCAAGTAGGTTTTTGGTAAGGACAGTAGTGAACCCTATACCATTTGGGCCAGAAAATTTGAGGGGGACTATTACAATGGTTCAAGACAAAACTTTAGCATGCCGCGAATGTGGCGCAGAATTCGTGTTCTCAGCTTCAGAACAAGAATTCTATAACGAAAAAGGCTTCACTAACGAGCCTGGCCGTTGCCCACAATGTCGTGCAGCTCGTAAACAAAGAAATAATGGCGGTAGCAGCTTTAACCGTGGTGGCGCTCGTCCACAACGCGAAATGCATGATGTAACCTGTGCAGCTTGCGGTGTAGAAACACAAGTGCCTTTCCGTCCAAGCAGCGATCGTCCAGTATATTGCCGCGATTGCTTCAGCAAAAACAGCGGTCGTTAATATCTCAACAAATCAGCCCTTCTGCAATTGTAGAAGGGTTTTTTTTAGTATAATGAACCACAAAGGCACAATGCCGCGATGCGGCACACAAAGGAGAACACGAAAATATAAAATAGAACCCTTTGTGTCCTTCGTGTCTTTGTGGTTCGATTCGTTTTATAGGTTTTAAAGAATGCGTTGATATTCTGCTACCTGACAAATAGATTTTCTTACTATGTTTATTCTTTATCTAGTTTCACAATATTGTATTATTTTTGCAATAGTATGTAATTTAATTCACTTGAGCTCTATACAAACCTATGAGAAGAGAGTTATAATTGTTAGTAGGGTTAACACATACTAAAAGCAAAAGAATGTACAAACTTTAGGAGGATGATGTCAGGATGAAAATTACAGTTGTTGGTGCTGGTAATGTAGGCGCAACATGCGCAAACGTAATTGCTCAAAGAGAATTAGCAAGCGAATTGGTATTATTGGATATCAAGGAAGGGGTTTCCGAAGGTAAATCATTGGATATGATGCAAACTGCAACCTTGCTTGGTTTTGATACTAGGGTTACTGGTAGTACCAGTGACTATAGTAAAACTGCAGATTCCGATGTAGTTGTAATCACTTCTGGTATTCCTCGTAAACCTGGTATGACGCGTGAAGATTTGATCGGCACCAATGCAGGTATTGTTAAAGGTGTAGTTGATAATATTTTAAAATATTCCCCTAAGGCTATTTTTGTAATCATTAGTAATCCAATGGATACAATGACATATCTTGCGTTAAAAGCAAGCGGCCTGCCTAAAAATCGTATCATTGGTATGGGCGGTATTTTGGATAGCTCTCGCTTCAAGTGTTATTTGAGCCAAGCTCTTAATGTTCCTGCTACTGACATTCATGGTGTAGTAATTGGTGGTCATGGCGATACTACAATGATTCCTTTAACTCGTTTTGCTACATATATGGGTATTCCTGCTGCTGAATTATTAGATGCAGCAACATTAGAAAAAGTAGCTGCTGATACGATGGTTGGCGGTGCTACATTAACAGGTTTATTAGGTACTTCTGCTTGGTATGCTCCTGGCGCTGCAGGTGCTTTACTAGTAGAAGCAATCGTTCGCGATGAGAAGAAAGTATATCCATGCTGCGTGGCTTTAGACGGCGAATATGGACAAAAAGATATCTGCTTAGGCGTTCCAGTTGTAATCGGCAAAAATGGTTGGGAAAAAGTTGTTGATTATAAATTAAATGCAGAAGAACAAGAAAAATTCAATAAGAGCGCTGACGCTGTTCGTAAAATGAATGCAGTATTAGTGGATCTGAAAGTAGTATAATAAAAAAATAGAAGACAAGCATACAAAAATTACCCTCTCTGCAAATTTCAGCAATGAAATAAGCAGAGGGGGTATTTTCTGTTTTAGCAATTGAAATGAAGCAATTAAAATAGAAGGATTCTATGTGTTGTCAGCCGAAAAGATAAAAAGCCGCTTTATTTTTACAAGAAGGAAGTGTAATGATGCAACAAATGCATACAATACTAGAAACAGATTGGGGTTACATGAACGCTGTCTGGACAGATATAGGACTGTGGCAGCTTGATTTTCCTTTAAAAACAAAACCTCAAGAACCAGAGGGTACTGCCACGCCAGATGTTGATTTGTGGTCAGAGCAATTGAGAAAAGAGCTAAACATGTATTGGCGTGGGTTTGTTGTTCATTTTGGTGTACCCATTGATTGGCGTGGTTATACTTCTTTTCAAAAATCTGTGCTTACTTATACGGCAGCTATTCCCTATGGTCAAACCATTTCCTATGGAACATTAGCCAAAGAAATAGACAATCCAAAGGCTGTGCGGGCGGTAGGGGGAGCGTTACATATCAATCGGGTACCAATTGTAATACCCTGTCATCGAGTGATCGGCGCTAATGGCAGCCTGACAGGATTTGGCGGGGGAGTTGAATTAAAACAAGCTCTGCTATTGTTGGAAAGCGGTATTGCTGAATCATAACGTCTCATTGTACCAATCAGGGGGTTAAGAAGTCTTGATAAGCAATGAAAGACTTGATTAGATGAAAAAAATATTGTCAATAATTTGTCCTACGGTATATAATAAAAGACAGTGTTATTTAATGAGTTATAGATGATGAGGAGGGTCAAGGCGTGTGCGGTTTTCTGCTGCGTATGATTTTAAATGGTGTATTATTGTTTTTGCTTACCATAAAATTACCTGGGATCTTCGTTGATACCTTAGGCGGTGCATTGCTGGGAGCTGTTGTTATTGGATTAGCTAATAGTGCTGTAAGACCCTTGCTTGCGTTGAAAACGAAACCTTTAAATTGGTTCACTTTAGGTGGATTGACGTTTTTTATGAATATATTGACTCCTATGTTAGTAATAAAAACCTTACCAGGTTATCAAATTTACAGCATGGCTGCACCTGTGACAGGTGTATGTTTAATGACCCTTTGCAGTTGTACTTTATCGAAAGTAATCAAGGACCGATAACGAGATAGCGGAGGTTATTGCATGGCAATTAAATTAGTGGCCGTAGATATGGATGATACATTGTTGGATGGAACGCTAAAAGTTTCACCGCGCACTTGTGAAGTGATTCAGAAGGCTCATGAACAAGGGGTTCTTGTAACTATCGCTACAGGCAGAATGTTCAGCTCGGCAATGCCTTTTGCCCAAGAACTTAATATACGGACACCGATTATCACTTATAATGGTGGTATGATTCGGTCTGCTTTTACCAAGGAAATGTTATTCCATAAGACCATTTCTCCAGAAGTAGCTGGCAAAATTGTAGAGTTTTTTCATGAAAAGGGCTGGTATCTGCAATCACACATGAATGATGAATTATTTGTAGTAGAACGCAATGAAAAGGCGAAGCTTTATGAGTCGATAGCGGGTATTTCGGCAGTTCCTATTGGTGATACGTTTTATTCCATGCGGCACGAGCCTACTAAAATGCTGGCGATAGCTGAACCCCATGAAATACTTGAGATACAAAGAAAAATCAATAATGAGTTTGCTGGAGACATCTATGCGGCCTCTTCTAAATCGAATTATTTAGAAATGATGCACCCCAGTGTCAATAAAGGGCATGGTTTAGAATTACTAGCACAGAGCCTAAATATTACCCGTGAGGAAGTAATGGCAATTGGTGATTCGAATAATGATATTCCAATGCTTGAATATGCTGGTTTTGGTGTAGCCATGGGAAATGCAACTGATAAAATAAAAGCGGTTGCTCAAGCTGTTACTGGTCATCACAATGCCCACGGCGTAGCCGAGGCCATTGAAAAATATGTATTAAAGTAATAAAAAACTTCGTTCTTAGGGAAAATAAGAGCGAAGTTTTTTATTACTTGACAGCCAGAGCTACAGACGTTATTAAAGTATGATTTTGGTTACTATAATACTAAAAAGTATGTACTTGTAAAATAGTGATCGATACGATAGAATGAAGCCATGAATTGGTATAATTTTGAATCTTATTCGATTGATAATTTTATGAATAGATGAAAGGATGGTATATATGTTATTTACTCCTATTTCCTTTAAAAACTTGACATTAAAGAATCGGATTGTTATGCCGCCCATGTGTATGTACAGTGCGGCAGATGATGGTATGGTGACGGACTGGCATGTTATTCATTATGCCACAAGGGCCGTAGGGCAAGTGGGGCTGATTATTGTAGAAGCTACTGGTATTGAACCTCGTGGACGTATTTCCAATCAGGATTTAGGTATTTGGGATGATGCCCATATCCCAGGTCTTAAAAGAGTGGTTGATCAGGTTCATGCTCAAGGGGGAAAAATTGGGATTCAACTGGCTCATGCAGGCAGAAAGAGCGGCGTTGTTAATAGCACACCCGTAGCACCTTCCGCTATTGCTTTTAGCGAAGAATACGCCTTACCTAAAGCTTTGACCTTGCAGGAAATTAAAGAAGTTGTTCAAAAGTTTGCCCAGGGAGCAAAGCGGGCAGTCGCTGCTGGCTTTGATATTCTTGAAATTCATGCAGCTCATGGATATTTGATTAATGAATTTTTATCGCCGTTAACCAATACTCGTACTGATGAGTATGGAGGAAGCCTGGAAAAGAGAGTGCGTTTCTTAGAAGAGGTTCTGCTTGCCGTCAAACAGGTCATTCCGCGGGAAATGCCAATCACTGTTCGGGTATCGGCAGATGACTACCATCCAGAAGGAAACACACCAGAACTTGTCGCTGCTATGCTAAACCTGGTGAAGCATCATGGAATTGATGTGGTGAATGTAAGTTCTGGCGCTGTTATATCGGCAATGCCACGTGCCTATGCTGGATATCAGGTTGCCATGGCACTTACGATTAAAGAGAAAACACAGCTGCCTGTATTGGCAGGAGGGCTCATTACAGAGCCTGCTCAAGTTCTACAAATGCTTAAGGCTGGTATTGACTTGGTGTACACAGGCAGAGAATTGCTGCGAAATCCTTATTGGCCTTTGCAGGCCGCCCATGTGCTGCAGGAAGAAATACAATGGCCCGAAGCCTATGTGCGAGCCAAATAGTAAATTAGAAAAATGGAGGCTATCGTAAAGATAGTCTCTATTTTTTCTCAGTGCTCTCTGCGCCTCTGCGGTTCGGTTTACTTTCTATGTTTTAAAGGACGCGTAGCATTTTTCTTATCCGCAAATTTTTGCTGCAAAAGAATTTACATTTTGTAGTGAGAAGTGTATGATAATATTGTTAACCTTTAATTAGTAATTGGTTTACCGATTAGAACACATGCCGTAACCGTTTTTTTTATTTAAACAATAGGTTAACCTTAAAAAAATATCAGTTAACAAAAAGGAGGATTCCAGCGTGTACTATAACACTCGAAGATTGACGGAGACTGCGCTGCTGACTACTTTGATTACCATTTCTGGTGCGATTAAATTGCCTGGCTTCATTCCAGGTACCGAGTTTCAATTATCAGCTCCTTTGGCGGTGGCTATCTGTGGTGTTTTTGGCTTTACCAAGTACATAACGGCAGGTATATTATCGAGTCTCATTGGACTTATATTGGGTACCCAGAATTTGCTGAATGTGGGTATTGCCATGATTTTTCGCTTAGTCGTAGGCATTTGCGTGACTGCTTTAGGGACATCGTGGCCTGTGTTAGTGATGGCGGGACCCTTAGGATCCAGCGTGGCTCGCCTGGCTCTTGGAGGTATATTGGGTAAGGGAGCAATACCTCTTTTGCTGGCAGCAGTACCAGGTATGATTTATACAGCACTGACTGCTTGGCCTCTTACTTTATTATTAAAGAAGGTGAAGCTGCAAACGGAGAAGGTGGTACAAAGTGTACAGCGTTAGAATGCGGGCGGCCCAGGGAGGACGGCATGAAGAGGGCGGGCGTCATATTTCTGGTGCAGAGCGGATCGTTCCTTATGATAAAGTGGAGCAGACAGCTGCTGGGATGCTGGAAAGAGCTTTCACTCACAGTCGGGGACAGGCTGATTTTATTAATATTACGATAGAAACAGTACAGCCCAGTAGGATACAACAAGTACCTTTGCTGCCTGTTTATCCTTCTTCCTCCCTTACGGTAGAGGAAGGGCATAAGGCAGTAGAACATGCATTAGTCGCAGCAGGGGTAACTTCTAGTGGGGCAAAGCAAGGGATTCTAAGCTTGTTGTCTTTAGCTGACAGTATGCGCGGAGCCATGTTGTTATGTGCTGTTACGGGTCAGCGTCTTGATCATACAAAAGACAGAGGCATTCGGGTATCTCGTATGGATATTGAAAACGAAGATGCATTGATTGATAGATTGGTAAAGCAGGGGATTCACAATTTGCATGTACAAGAAGCGCTGGTGCTGGCAAGTAAAGTAGCTGCTGGTCCTGGTGTAGTAGCTGAACTTTGTTGGTCTGATGATCCTGAATATACAACGGGGTATGTTGCTTCTGCTAAGGGATACATTCGCATTCCCCATTGCAAACCCTTAGGAAATCCTGTAGGCGGGCGAATCTTTTTTGTAAATCCTACTGCGGATAGATCCCTTTTGGAGAATTATTTACAGCACCAGCCTGTGCTTGTAACACTATAAAGGACAAGGTACAATATGGAATTTTGTAAAACATATCTTTTAAAGGTTCAGGAACAGAATTTATACCGAAATCCAGTGAGTTATCGATTCTTAGATGCGGTTCACGTAGAGCTGGAAGGTAAAAGCTATTTATCATTATCGACGAATAATTATTTAGGATTAACCCATTCTTCTGCTGTACAGCAGGCAGCTATAGATGCTATTTCTCAGTATGGCACAGGATCAGGAGGAGCCAGGCTGACAACGGGGAGCCATCCTCTGTATCAAAAGTTGGAGCAAGGGCTGGCAGCCTTTAAGAAAACGGAAGCTGCTGTAGTTTTTAATACAGGTTATATGGCCAATGTAGGAGTGATTAGTGCTTTATCTGGTAAGGGAGATGTAATCTTTAGCGATGCACTCAATCATGCCAGCATTATTGATGGCTGCTGCTTGTCCAAAGCTCATAGGGTGGTATATCGTCATGGGGATATGGATGATTTGGCAGAGAAACTAAAAGATACCCCTTGCTCAGGCCGGCGTCTCATTGTCACTGACGGGGTATTCAGCATGGATGGTGATATTGCACCTCTGGATGATATTGTTGCCTTAGGAGAAACCTATGAGGCTATGATTATGGTGGATGATGCCCATGCAGTAGGGGTCTTGGGGCGTGGGGGCTGCGGTACGGTGGATCATTTTGGTCTACAGGGAAGGGTCGATATCCAAATGGGAACACTGAGCAAGTCCCTGGCATCAGAAGGTGGTTATGTAGCTGGCAGCCAAGCGCTAATTGCATACTTGATGAATAAAGCTCGCAGTTTTATTTTCTCTACCGCTTTATCTCCAGCGACAGTAGGGGCCGCTCATGGGGCATTGATGGAGTTGCAAAATCACCCGGAGCTGGTTGAGACTGTATTACAGAATGCTCAATATGTACGAGAGGCACTAACTTTTGCTGGCATGCCTGTGGAAGGAAATATGACTCCTATACTGCCGATTATGGTAGGAGAAGCAGCCCTTGCGGTAAAGATGGTTGAGTTATTAAAAGAAGAAGGCTTACTCGTATCAGCCATTCGCCCGCCGACAGTACCCCCTGGCAGCAGTCGATTACGCCTGACAATATCCGCTGCCCATGACAGGAAAGAATTAGCCCAAGCGGTGGAAAGCATCATTGCAGTGAGTAGAAGGGTAAAGCTAATATAAGTGATGTTAACAAATCAATGAACCACAAAGGTCACAATGCCGCTGACGCGGCACACAAAGGAGTGCGCAAAAAATAAGTTATAAATAACCCCCTTTGTGACCTTTGCGTCTTTGTGGTTCAATTTCGTTTTTTATCCTATCTTTTCTCTGTGGTTCATTATGCTTTCTCCAGCTTATAGGTATTTATATTTTAAAATAGGATGAGGTGACAGTATGGCTGGTTTATTTATTACAGCAACGGATACAGAGGTTGGGAAGACTGTGATTACAGGAGCCATTGCCGCAGCGCTCAGAGGGCGGGGCTGTGATGTAGGCGTTATGAAGCCGGTGGCTTCCGGCGGCATAGCGGATCGAATGGGAAGCCTTATGGCAGAAGATGCTGCTTTTTTGATGCAGGCGGCGGGCATTGGTCCTGAGGAAAGCCAATTGGTGAATCCTGTTTGTTTGGCTCCTGCCCTAACCCCTGCCGTAGCAGCTGCCATTAGTGGCGTAACAATCAATATACAGGATTTTATTACCTCCTTTCAGCAGTTAACCCAGCTTCATAACCCCGTTATTGTAGAAGGCGTAGGAGGGATTGTTGCTCCATTATGGAAAAAATACACAGTGGCTGATTTGATGGCTGAATTAGCACTGCCTGTTATTGTGGTTGTCAGGCCTAACCTTGGAACCATAAATCATACGGTATTGACAGTCGAATATGGACGCAGCCGTGGGTTAGATATAGCAGGAATCATAATAAATGGCTGGAAGCAGGATCATGCGGGTATTTTAGAAACCTCTAATGAAGAGTATATAAAAGAAATGACGGGATTACCTATTTTGGGTAAGTTCCCTTATGCTCCTGGGATCAGTGTGCCCAAGGGCAAAACCGCAGGTTTAGCACAGTTAGCGGAAGAACATTTACAGATGGATGCAATTATTGAAGTGATAAGGGGGAGGAAAGAGTTATGAGCAGTATAGAAGAAAAGGATAAAGAATTTATCTGGCATCCTTTTACGCAAATGCAGGAATGGGTGGCACAGCCTCAGATGGTGATTGAAGCAGCGGAAGGTATCAAGCTCATTGATGATCAGGGCAATAGCTATTATGATGGTGTATCTTCTTTATGGGTCAATCTTCATGGGCATCGTCATCCTGTCATTGATCAGGCGATTATTGAGCAATTGGGGAAAGTCGCTCATACTACCATGTTAGGCTTGGTGAATGTGCCAGCAGCCCAGCTCGCCGAAGAATTAATGGCAGTTGTGCCCCAAGGGTTAAAAAAGTTATTTTACTCTGATGATGGTTCTACAGCTGTAGAGATTGGGATTAAAATGGCATTTCAATATTGGCAGCTAAAAGGTAAGCCCAAAAAACAAAAGTTTATTACCTTAGCCAATGCTTATCATGGTGATACGGTTGGTACCGTTAGCGTGGGAGGTATTGATTTATTTCATCGCATTTTTTCGGCTCTTTTGTTTGAAACCATCCAGGCTCCAGCTCCCTGCTGCTACCATTGCAAGTTATCCTCAGGGGCTGAGCTGTGCGGTATGGCCTGTAGCAAGGAAGTTGAGAAAATCCTAGAGGAAGGACATGAGGAAATTGCCGCCATTATTGTGGAGCCTTTGGTTCAGGCAGCAGCAGGTATGTTAACTCAGCCCCCTGGTTATTTGAAGCGGCTGCGAGAGATAACCAAGAAATATAATGTATTGCTGCTGGTGGATGAAGTCGCGACGGGTTTTGGACGTACTGGCAAAATGTTTGCTTGTGATCATGAAGAGGTGTCCCCTGATTTTATGATGGTAGCAAAAGGCATCACAGGAGGATATTTACCCTTGGCAGCCACTTTTATGACAGATGAAATTTATAATGCCTTCTTAGGAGACTATGCTCAGCAGCGGACCTTTTACCATGGACATTCTTATACAGGAAATCCGTTATGCTGTGCCGCGGGGCTGGCTAATTTAAAAATATTTCGAGACGAGAACGTGTTAGAGAATCTTCAAGGGAAAATAGAAGCAGCTCGCAATAAACTAGCTGGCTTTACTTTGAAACATGTAGGGGATATCCGTCAGCGGGGTTTGATGATTGGCATCGAGCTCGTGGAAAATCCCCAAGAAAAGATTCCCTTTCCTTGGGAAATGGCGGTTGGGGCTAAGGTTTGCAAAAGGGCCCGTGAACATGGTTTAATCATTCGCCCCATTGGCAGCGTAGTAGTGTTTATGCCGCCTTTGGCAAGTACAATCACCGAAATTGAGCATATGCTGGATATCATTTACCTATCTATAAAAGAAGTTACGGAAGATGAACAACTGCAATATGGTGCCAGAGATGTAGCTGCAGTTATGATATAAATATAAGAAAAACACTTCGCGTGCTTTAAAACAATAAAGTAAAACGAACCGCAGAGAACACTGAGAAAAGATAAATAGGGTTAAAAACCTCTGTGCTCTCTGCGAACTCTGTGTCCTCTGTGTTCAAACGTTCTTCTTGAACCTATATAATTTCGAAAGAGTGCATAAATTAGATGCGCTCTTTTGCTTTTTTAGTGGATTTGCCATATAATTGAGAGATAATATAGGTAATAAGGAGGGCGAGAGTATGAAAATTGTCGCTGATTTACATATTCATACGGTAGCAAGCGGTCATGCCTATAGTACGATATTGGAAAATGTGACTGCAGCAGCAGAAAAAGGTCTTGAAATGATTGCAATTACGGATCACGGTCCAGATATGCCAGGAGGCCCTCATGCCTATCACTTTGGCAATTTAAAAGCAGTACCAGCTGAATTATTTGGTGTTCGTATTCTAAAAGGGGTAGAGGCGAATGTGATTGATCATGAGGGGAATTTAGATTTGGCAGAAGACCGGCTCGCCAGCCTTGATATTGTATTAGCTGGCTTGCATACAGTTTGTTCCCCAAACGGCTCTGTAGCCAAAAATACGCAAATGATGGTTAATGCCATGAAAAATCCTTGGGTGGATGCGATTGTTCATCCAGGTAATCCTGAATATTTGGTGGATGCTGAGACGATTGTAAAAGCGGCTGTAGAATATGATGTAGCTTTAGAGATTAATAATAGTTCTCTTAAGGTATCTCGCGTGGGCAGTAGACCTTATTGTGAAAATATTGCTGCCTTGGCGAAACAGTATGGGGCGAAAATTATCCTGGGGACGGATAGTCATTTTGCCTTGGCCATAGGAGATTTCAGTAAGGCCATTGAAATATTGGATAAATATAAAATTTCCCCTGATTTAGTGATCAATACATCGATTGAAAATGTGCTGCGTCATTTAAATCGTCGTTCCAATCGAAAAAGCAGCGTGAATTAGTGACTTGGAGGTGTAGAATATGGACGATGTTCGTTTGGTGATTATCACGGGCATGTCAGGTGCAGGTAAGACTCAGGTGGTGAGAACCATGGAAGATCTGGGATATTTTTGTGTGGATAATTTGCCTCCTATGCTGATTCCTAAATTTGCCGAACTTTGCACCCAATCGGCAGGGCGGGTCAATAAAGTCGGTTTAGTAGTGGATATTCGCGGCCGAGAGTTTTTTGATACCCTGATACAAGCTTTAGAAGATTTAGAAAAGCAGGGCTATCGTTATGAAATGCTTTTCTTAGAAGCTTCTGATGAAACCCTAATCCGGCGTTATAAGGAAACTAGGCGTCGGCACCCTATGGCACCCCATGGCCGTATTATAGAGGGGATTAGCCGTGAACGAGAAAAAATTGACCACGTAAGAGGACGAGCTACGCAAATTATAGATACATCGGAATTAAGCACTGCCAAGCTCAGGGAAAAAATCACTGGGCTCTTTACCAGTGAACATGAACAGCAGCGTATGAATATTACCGTTGTCTCTTTTGGATTTAAATATGGCATTCCTTTAGATGCAGATATGGTTTTTGATGTTCGCTTTTTGCCCAATCCTTTTTATGTCGAGTCTTTGCGCCGCAAAAGCGGAGCGGTAGCGGAAGTGGGCGAATATATTTGGAAATGGCCGATTACACAGCAGTTTATGGAACAGGTTTCCGGTTTTGTAGACTTTTTAGTGCCTAATTACATCAAAGAAGGAAAAAGTCAGCTTATCATTGCTATTGGTTGCACTGGCGGCATGCATCGCTCTGTATTTGTCGCTGGTAAAATCTACGAAGGTTTAAAGAACAAAGGCTATAAAGTAAATGTAGATCATCGGGATATTAAACACAATGTTTTAGAAGCACCTGTTGAGGGGTAACATAGTATAGATGAAGTACATTGCTGAAAAGCGACGAGTGGTAGTGGTGAGATAGAAATTGAGGTGTAATATATATGCACTTTTTAAAGTGGATGTACCCAGGCATTAAGGTGAAACGGTGGCTGTTATTATTTTCTATGGGCGTTATCATAGCCAGTATGGGGCTTGCCATCGTATTCAATTATAAATATGTAGGCAATTTTGAAGAGACGATTTTCAGAATGGTGTACCTGACGACGGGCAGGTATTATTATGCGGTTACGACCATTGTGGGGATCTTTATTATTGCAGGTGGCTTGGTCTTGATGACGCTGGCCACCAAGCAGATTATTGCTTCGGTGATCAGTGTACTCATTCCCGACGGGTCTGAACGATTGATCGAGCTCATTTTTCAGAAACGTAAACTCAATCGGGGACCAGCAGTGACGGTTATTGGCGGTGGAACAGGCTTATCCGTACTGTTAAGAGGTATTAAGAGTGTAACCAGTAATATCACAGCGATCGTTACGGTTGCTGATGATGGCGGTTCTTCTGGGCGAATACGGCAGGATTTGGGCATGATTCCTCCAGGAGATTTGCGAAACTGTTTGGTGGCATTAGCAGATACCGAGCCACTGATGGAAAAACTCTTTCAGCACCGATTTGGTGGTACAGGGGGACTGGCGGGACACAATTTTGGCAACTTATTCATCGCTGCGATGACAGAAGTACTAGGAGATGTAGAGCAGGCTTTAAAGGAATCCAGTAAGGTTTTAGCGGTACGGGGTCGAGTATTGCCGGCATCGACCCAAACAGTACGGTTATGGGCTAAAATGACGGATGGCAGTATCGTGGAAGGCGAGTCGCAGATTCCTCTTGTCAATAAACGGATTGAAAGAGTGTATTTGCAGCCGGAAGAAACCATGCCCGTGGAAAGCTCTCTGGAAGCCATACGAGATGCAGACGCCATTATTTTAGGACCTGGCAGCTTATATACCAGTATTCTTCCTAATCTGTTGGTGCGGGGAGTGGCGGAAACATTGCGGAAAAGCCAGGCTGTCAAAATCTATATCTGCAATGTAATGACCCAGCCGGGAGAAACAGATGGCTATAGCGCATCAGAGCATGTGCAGGCGATTTTAGATCATGTAGGTCCTGGGGTTATTGATTATGTTGTGATCAATAATCAAAATGTAGCAGAAGAATTGCAGCAAAAGTATGCGGATCAAGGGGCCTATCCTGTAAAAAACGATGCAGAGAAAGTGGAAGCAATGGGGATCAAAGTGACCCAGGCAGATGTAATTAATGAGACAAATTTAGTGCGCCATGATCCTCTTAAATTGTCTCGAACCATTGTTTCCATGATCTATAAGCTTAAGACCAACTCGGAGCGTATGCGATTATTGGATTATTATTTAATTGCGGAAAGTATCAAGGATCTTAAGAAAACGGAGCGCTGAGTTTTGCGGCGTTAAGGCAAAGCAGCTTTACGGGGGTGAAGTAGATTGGCTTCTTATTCTGCTGAAGTAAGAAATGAATTGGCTCGGATCGTAGAGGAGCAAGAGTGCTGCAATATGGCAGAATTGGCCTCTCTGATTCGTATGGGCGGTACCATGTTAATTGGCGGCAATAGTAATCTTGGGATTAATTTTACTACGGAGAATGCTGCTGTAGCACGTAAAGCTCTCACCTTGATTAAAAGTGGCTTTCATTTAAAAACAGAAGTTGTTGTTACCCGTGGTCGTCGTTTAAAGAAAAACAATTCCTATTTGATCAAAGTAGTGCCATCACCAGTGGTGACAGAGTTGTTAGCAGCTTTAGGGATTATGCGGGGCGAAAATTTGAATGTAAGCAGTGATAGCGGTATTTTGCGAAAATCCTGCTGTCGCCGTTCCTATTTACGAGGTGCTTTTTTAGGCGGTGGCTCTGTAAACAAGCCAGAAGGGGATTATCATCTGGAATTGGTTACAGGTAATTTAGACTTTGCAAAAGCACTCGTGCGTTTGATGAAGTTTTTTTCCTTGCCTGTTGGAATGACAGAGCGTAAAAATGATTATATTGTTTACTTAAAAGATGGTGATGCCATTATTGATTTCCTGCGGTTGATTGGTGCTCATAATGCTCTTTTGACCTTTGAAAATGTTCGCGTAGTAAAGGGCATGCGTAATCAAGTCAATCGGCTGGTAAATTGTGAAACGGCTAACCTTCAGAAAACGGTGAATGCAGCGGTACGCCAAGTAAAATGTATTGAACTCATTGCCCGGCAAAAAGGGCTTGATAAACTGCCCCCGTCTCTGCTTATCGTTGCTAAGTTGCGACTCGCCCACCCAGAAGCTACCTTGCAGGAACTGGTAGATGCTATGGATGGCAGGGTAGGGAAATCGGGAATGAACCACCGGCTGCGAAAAATAGAACAGATTGCTATGGAGTTGGAACATGAATAAATTTTTGGCATTTGGTGTCCTTGTTATGGTAGCGATTTTAGGCTGGCTGTTTTGGCCCACGAATGCTGTACCGATCTTAGCTTACCACCAGGTGGGTGAAGTGGATGAGGAGATTTACAGTGTGACTGCCGGTCAGTTTGAAGAACAAATGAAATACCTAAAGGAAAATGGATACCATGCTATCTCTCTAGAAGACTTATTTAATTCTTTTACTGGAAAGACAGTCTTACCTGAAAAGCCTATTGTGATTACCTTTGATGATGGATATGCAGACAATTATCTGACTGCACTGCCGATTATGGAACAGTACGGCATGTCAGCCACGGTTTTTGTTGTACCAAGCTTAATTGGTACAACAGACTATTTATCCTGGCAGCAGGTAATTGGCATGCAGGAAAGGCACACGGAAATTGGCTCTCACACCATGTCCCATGTGGGGATGAATGAAATTAATGCTGCAGAACAGCAGCGGGAAGCGGCGGAATCAAAAGTGGCTTTGGAAAGACAGATTGGTACTCCCATTCAATTTTTTGCCTATCCCTATGGGCAGTTTTCGAAAGGTGCTCAGCAAATATTAAAAGAAACGGGATACCGAGGTGCTTGCTCCGGCCTTGCTGGATTAAATGATGCAAATACCGATTCCTATGCATTAAAGCGGATTAATATGCCTCAGCCCAAATATGGCTTGTGGGAGTTTCGCTTGCGCCTCTTTAGAGCCCATTTGTACAGTAAGTTAGGATTATAAAAAATGAGTCAGAACCATAATTGTTATGGTTCTGACTTATTTTTTTTACCAAATATGGAATACTAGCATGGTAACTGGAAGATAAGTGGGAGGGCAATATGAACGAACAGGATGTAATCGTCCAGCAGACAACATATAGAAAAAGGTTTTTTCAGGTACTACATATCGTTACGTCTATGAAGGTTGCAATGGCATTGCTTATGCTATTGGCTGGGGCAGCGATGATAGGGACTGTCATTTCACCTCAGAGATATGATATCTATCATAGTATTGGCTTTCGTTTATTGTTAACCTTGATTTGCGGCAGCACTTTTATTTGCAGCATGAAGCAGCTTGCTGCTTTATGCCTTTCAAATAAATGGCGCCATTTGGCTCCTTGGGGGACATTCGCAGTGCACACGGCTATTGTCCTCATTGTTTTAGGAGCGTTATATGGGAATGTCTATGGATTTAGCGAGGAAATCAATCTTCCTGTTGGGAAAGATTATGAAATCAATCAGGAAAAATACAGGGGTATTGGTGAGCCGTTTACATTACATCTAGAGAATTTTGAAACCCAATATTATGCCGATGGAACAGTCTCAGATTGGATCAGTCACATTCGTATTGAACATAGTGGACAGAATGGATTTACTCAAGAGGTGAAAGTCAATCATCCTTTGATCTACCAAGGGGTAAGCATTTACCAATCTTCTTTTGGGATGGCAATACAAACCCAGTATTTAGATGCTGCTGGTAAGGTGCTGCAGGAAGCCAGCTTGAGTGAGGGACGAGGGATGGTGCTTGAGGGAGATATGATGATTCTGCCAGTGCGGTATGTCGGAGGATTGACTCCTCAAATTATGTACATTGTCTATAAAGGTGGGCGAGAATATGATTGGGGAGCGGCACCTTTAGGCAGCAGCAGATTCATCGGTCCCCAAATGGGAATGGTGAAGTTTATAGAGGCACAGCCTTTTTCGGGACTGCTCATTAAACGGGACCCTGGAATACCCCTAGTGTGGTTTGGGTTTCTTCTGCTTGCCTTTGGCTTTTTTGCCAGTCTCTATAAAAAACAGTTTTGGCGAGTAATCAAAAAGGATAGGTGAAATCATGTGGGTGCTTTGGAAAAAGAGTTTTTTAATTCTGCTTTTGTTAGTTACTTCTTAGCAAGTTGCTTTAATATTGGACATCTCATTTGGCTGAAGGAAAAGCTTGGGCGCTGGGCGATTGCTTTGACGGTGATTGGCTTTGTAGTGAATACATTAGCGCTGACTTCCCGTACCTTGCAGGCTGGGCGCATCCCCTTCGCTAATATGTATGAATTTGGTATGGCTTTTGTCTGGGGGCTGATTTTTTTCTATTTGTACATTGCTTATCGTTACAAGAATTACTCTCTGGGTGCCTTTGTATTGCCGGTAGCCTTTGTTTTGACAGGCATATTTTCCAGCTTTTATCAAGAGGTTCGTCCTCTCATGCCTGCTCTTAAAAGCAATTGGTTGCTTATCCATGTCATCACAGCGGTTATTGCCTATGGAGCACTGGCGATTTCTTTCGCGTTGGCAATTATGTATTTGTGGCGGCAGCGTATGGAAGAAGCGGGTGAACAAGGAGCAGTGACAAGCCTGCTGCCGTCCTTAGCCATATTAGACACCTTAGTGAATCGATGTATTCACTTTGCTGTCCCTTTTCTAACCCTGCTCATTGTAACAGGAGCCGTCTGGGCAGAGTATGCCTGGGGATCGTACTGGCGGTGGGACCCTAAAGAAACATGGTCACTGATTACGTGGCTAATTTATGCGATGTATCTTCATGGTCGTGTGGCGTTAGGCTGGCGAGGTAAAAAGGCAATGAATTGGGCAGTAATTGGTTTCATTACGGTACTCTTTACTTTTATCGGCGTGAATGTATTATTGCCTGGTTTGCATAGCTATGCCTTGTAAAGTTTGAAATAGGAAGGAGTGGGGTGGTTGGATTTAGGAAAATTATTGGAGCGTAGTTCACTTAAATTAATTTTGCTGGGTATTGTGGTTGCGGTGGTGGGAATGGCAGTGTCCGGTGCTGGGTTTGTGTATTCCAGCGGTCCAGATTTTTGTGGCAGCTGCCACTCTATGAATCATGTATATTATACGTGGCAGGGATCAAATCATAAAACCGTAACTTGCAGTGACTGCCATGTTCCTCATGACAATATTTTTTCCATGATGTACGTAAAGGGAGAAAACGGCATGCGGGATGTATATCATGAATTTTTGCGTGACTATCCTGATACCTTATATTTTACACCGAAAGGCAAGAGGATTACGGAGGGAAATTGTCTGCGCTGCCATTTTTCTACTGTGGAAAACACAGCCATGGCAGCAGGTGGACAAAGCTGCATAAAATGTCATCGTGGTATCGTTCATGGTCAAAATAGGAGTCCAGGAGGGGTTAGCGTTGAATAGGGCGCAGAAATTTTTAGCTGTATTTTTAGGGATGATGATCGTTTTCTTTGGTGTTATTGTGGTTCGCGTATGGGCTGTTAAACCGCCGTCAACTATGAAATTATCACCTTTAGCTGCTGGCGAATATGATCCGGCTGTTTGGGGAAAAGCATATCCTTTGGAGTACGCCAGCTACCAAAAAAATTTAGAGATGGCAGTCTCACCAACGGGGTATGGAGGAAGCGTAAAAGTACAGAAAGCAGATATGCAGCCTGAAATTTACACTAATTTTAAAGGCAATCCCTTTAGTAAGGATTATACAGAAGACAGAGGACATCTGTATGCCATAGAAGATCTTAAGGAATCCAAGCGTATTGGACCTACTAGCAAAGGTGCATGCATTACCTGTAAAACACCCTATGTGGAACAATTTTATAAGGAATCGGGCTGGGGATTTGCCAATCAGCCTTTAACCGAGCTGCTTGATAAATCCAAGCACCCTGTCAGCTGCGCCAACTGTCATGATCCAGAGACTATGAATCTCAGGGTCATTAATCCTGCCTTCATTGAAGCAATGGGACGGCAAGGCATTGATGTAAATAAGGCGAGCCGGGAAGAAATGCGCAGCTATGTATGTGGACAATGTCATTCGGAATATTATTTTGAACCAGGTACATCACGGGTCGTATTTCCTTGGGATCAAGGGACTACACCTCAGCAAATGTATCAATATTATGCTGCAAAACCCAATGGATTTCAGCAGGATTTTATACACCCAGATTCGAAAACACCCATATTAAAAGCTCAGCATGCTGATTTTGAAGAATGGCAAAATGGTGTCCATGCCAAATTCGGCGTATCTTGCGCGGATTGCCATATGCCTTATATTCGTGAGAATGGACAGAAATACAGTTCTCATTGGATGACAAGCCCTTTAAAAAATTTGGATGCATCTTGTATGCCTTGTCATCGAGATGGTACAGACCAACTGTATAATCAAGTAAAAGCTACCCAGGATAATGTTTGGCAGTTGCAGCATACTGCTGGATTGAACGTGGCTAAGGCCCATGAGATCATAACCAAAGCCGGGAATATCCCCAATGCCAATCAGACGCAGCTAACCAATGCACGGGAACTATTGCGTCAAGCTCAATGGTACTGGGATTATGTAGCGGCATCTAACAGTATGGGTTTTCACAACTCTGTGCAAGAACTGCATACTCTTGGGCAGTCCATTGATTTATCTCATCGGGCAATCGATGCTGCAAATCAAGCGGTAGGTTCAAATCAGCTGTAAAATGCACAATAAGACCCGTCAGATGATAAAATGTTACAAAAACTGACATAAGGGTCTTATTTTGTCATTTTACATAAGATTAAGGTATTGGTATAATGATGCTATGTCTTAACAAGGGGGTAGCATATTGAATTGGATTAAGTTTGGCATAGTGCCGCTGATTATGTTTGTAACGTTACATAGTACAGCATTAGCAGTTGATACCTATTCGACTGTTAAATTAGATGGTTTGACCTTGCCGGAATGGCCGGTTGTCGTATCACCTTATGGTGGGAAATTAGTACTATCTGATAGTCCTGAGATGGTGTCTAATGACGGAATTATGTATCAAGATACAGTAAGTGGTGACATTCGTCTGTTCTTTCATCATGTGAATGCAACAGAGGTACCTAAGAAGATAGTGGTATTATTAGAGAATTATGGAAAAGATACAGCTCATATCACGGTAGTACAGCATGGATTAGGTGGTCCAAGTCTTGATTATTTGCAAGTTGGTAAAGAGGTACAGCAGGAATATTTAGAAGGTGGTAATCTGTATCTTATAGAAGTTCCCTGCAAAGAATCAAGAAGTTTGATTTCGTCTCTGGATCACAGTATTGTAGAACCCAATATGCTGGTAAATGGCATGTATGACTTAAAAATTGATCATCCTGTTATCGTAAGGGTAATGATGATGCCTTTAGACGCTGATATTGCAGAATTTGCAGCAAAGGCAAAAGTATTGCCTGCTGATCCTGGTGAGCATCGTTTACGAGGAACTTTTGAAGGCAAAGATCGATTGGTTGTTGGTAAACATACTTATGATGGCATGAAAAGTGGTAGCGTTGCTGTTACTCTGGCGGACAATCATCTTGATCAATACGTCAGAGGTATTGATGCTACGGATGGCACGCCAACGTTAAACTATGGAAATTATGGTATTGTATATAAAATATACCTGCCTTCCACTTCTGGTGATGAAATCTCTTACTATTTAAATCCTCGCGGAGGGGAATATGCAGGATGGCTAGGCTTAGAATATCGTCATCAGGATGTACATACGATCCCAACCCCTGCCGATATCATGTCTTTTGGTTCTAACAAAATCAGTGAAAGTGCTTATCTTGGCACCTATGAAAGCGGCAAGTCCCTATGGATGACATTCAGCCCCCCAGGAGCTTCAAATTTACCTATTAAATTAATACTTGAGCCTGAAAAAGTAAAATAATGATGAACCCCCTCCAAGATTCGTTGAGTATTCAGCAGTTCTTGGAGGGGGTTTATCTTGTGGGAGGAGGGGACAGGTTCTTTGTCCCACAAAAATGCAGTCATTATCCCAAAAGACCATCCAGCTAGGATGGTCTTTTGGGATTGACTTTATTTTAGACTTCAGTCTGTTGAGTAAGTGAAGCGCGCGAAACAAAAAACGATATTATCCGCGGTAAGGCTTGTAGGATATCAGAGGTACTCATATTTGTAGTATTGTAAAAGAATCTATAAAACGAAAAATTCGTTTTATAGATTCTTTTTTACTTGAAATTAACATTACCGAACTGTCTGCGGGCATTTAATAACAATTCGGTTATTAAATTTAATTTTTCTTTAGTCGCTCGAAAATTAGGAACGCTAACGCTTAGGGCGGCAATTACATTGCCGTTGGACTCCAAAGGTACAGCATAGCAACATAGCCCCTTGGTAATTTCTTCGTATTCTTTAGCAATATGTTCTTTTCTAATTGTTAATAATTGATTATTTAAAATATCGAAATCCGTAATTGTATTTTCTGTATAAGAAATTAAGCCCTTTGGATATAATTTTTTTACTTCTTCAATTTCATAGTTGCTTATTAAAGCTTTTCCTAATGCGGTGCAATATGCGGGAAGTCGTTTTCCGACACGAGAGATAATACGAATATCCAAGCCTACTTCGGGTTCCTCTTTTAAGACGTATAAAACATTGTTTCCTTCTAAAACTCCCATTTGGCAGATTTCTTTAATTTCAGTAACGACATTTTTCATTATAGACTTAGCGAATTCAAGCATGTATTCATCTTGAGAATAAGAAGATCCAATACAAAAAGTGGAAATGCCTAGTTTATAACGAAAAGAATCCTTACCGAGTTGGATGTAATTCATATCAGTCATCGTTTGTAAGATAGGGAAAAGCGTGCTCTTAGGAACCGAGATAGCTTTAGATATTTCTGTAAGAGTTAATCCATCTGCATTAACAGATAAAAGATTTAATATATTTAATACTCGTTCTGTAGGTTTATGAGACATAAATACTCCTTATATAAATAATTTTTGTATTACTACCATTTTATTGATTTCTAAAAAGAATGTCTACTTAAATATGAATTGTAATTTACTCGCTCAGTATACAAAGAATATTCAAAAATTAAAATACTATTGCGAATAATAGTATAAATGTGCTATTATCTAGTTAATAGTTCTCATAAACAAATTTGATTCGTATATAAGAATTATAAGCATGCGCATGATGACTTTAATTCGATTGAAATTTATGTGTAAAAGGAGTGGTTAACACCAGAAACAACCCCATCATATAGGTTGTAGTCTTAGAATGTAATAAAATTGTAAGGAGGGAACTGTTTATGTCAATGAAATCAATTTATGATGTAAAAGATGTATCTTTATATAACATTTACACTCATGCTGAGGGGCCAAAGGGAAAGTTGCCTTTTAGTGAAGAGTATTTAAGAGAATCGCCAAGTGGACATATTTTTGGAATGACTCTAAATGCTGGTATGGGGTGGAATCCAGAAAGACTTAATGATGATGATGTACTTATTTTAAGTACTCAGGGGGGAATTCGTGGTGAAGACGGCAGCACTGTAGCTGTGGGGTTACATACAGGCCACTACGAATTAGGCTTGCAGATGCGTGCGGCCGCGGATGAATTGGCAAAACATGGTGGCATACCATATGCGGCCTATGTTACAGATCCCTGTGATGGGAGAAGCCAAGGAACTACTGGAATGTTTGACTCATTGCCTTATCGTAATGATGCTGCAATCGTATTTAGACGATTGGCCCGGTCTCTTCCAACAAGAAAAGCGGTAATGGGTATTGCTACTTGTGATAAGGGGTTGCCAGCGATGATGATGGCGTTGGCATCGATGCACGATTTTCCGACTGTTCTTGTGCCAGGAGGTGCAACGCTTCAACCCGTAAAAGGTGAAGATGCTGGGACGGTTCAGACAATAGGTGTTCGATTCGCTAGTGATGAAATTTCTTTTGATGAAGCGGCACAAGTGGGGTGTAGAGCCTGTGCATCTGCCGGTGGTGGGTGTCAATTTTTTGGAACGGCAGGGACCTCTCAAGTAATAGCGGAATCACTGGGACTCGCAATTACACATTCTGCTTTAGCGCCTTCCGGGCAGCCTATTTGGGAAGAAGTTGCAAGACAGTCTGCTAGAGCTGTGATGGAATTAAAGGAAAAAGGTATTAAAACAAGCGATATTATTACGGATAAGGCAATTGAGAATGCAATGGTTCTACATGCGGCATTTGGTGGATCGACAAATTTACTTCTACATTTGCCAGCAATTGCTTTTGCAGCAAATTGTAAAGTGCCTACAGTAAATGATTGGGCCGCTATTAATAAAAAAGTTCCTCGTTTAGTAAGTGTTATGCCAGTTGGTCCGGTTAACTATCCAACGGTAAGCGTCTTTTTAGCTGGTGGAGTTCCAGAAGTTATGCTTCGCTTACGAGAACTTGGTTTGCTGCATGAAGATGTTATGACAGTTACAGGTGAGACGTTAGGAGCTAACTTGGATTGGTGGGAAAAATCGGAAAGACGTAAAAAATGTAGAGAGCGTTTAGAAGCATTAGATGGAGTAAATCCTGACGATGTCATTATGAATCCTGCCAAAGCTAAAGAGAAGGGATTACGATCTACCGTAACATTTCCAGTTGGCAACATTGCGCCGGAAGGATCTGTTGTTAAATCTGCAGCTATTGACCCAACGGTGATTGATGAAGATGGTGTGTTCAGACACACTGGCAAGGCCAAAGTATTTACATCCGAAAAGTCAGCAATTAAAGCAATAAAAGATAAAAAAATACAAGCTGGCGATATTATGATTGTTATGGGTGGAGGTCCAAAGGGAACCGGTATGGAGGAAACTTACCAGTTGACTTCCGCATTGAAAAAACTACCTTTTGGCAAACATGTTTCTCTGATTACGGATGCTAGATTTTCTGGTGTTTCTACAGGAGCTTGCTTTGGACATGTAGGGCCTGAAGCATTGGTTGGCGGGCCACTGGGTAAATTGCGAGATGGGGATTTAATCGAAATTATTGTTGATGGAAATCAGTTTGAAGGTTCACTTAATTTCATCGGAACAGAAGAAAATCGGCTTTCCTATAATGAGGCCGCTGAAGTATTGAAAAAACGAGAGATGTATCCAGGATTGCAGCCAGATCTGGATTTGCCTGATGATACTAAATTGTGGGCAGAACTTCAGTCTATTAGTGGTGGAATATGGAAAGGCTGTGTCTATGATGTGGATAAAATCATAGAGGTTATTGAAGCAGGAAAAAAAGTTCTAGCAGATAAGAAAAAACTTGGTTTCTGATAAGTACTCAGACACCATCAGAATCCTTAATTGTTATTACTTGGAATCAAGAAAATATTATATTTTCTGATTCCGAGTAAACAATAACTCTGGTATAATTTAGGAGGTAGAACCATGCCATTATTAATTGTAGCAATAGGCGTAATTTTATTGATTGTTTTAATATCTAAATTAAAAGTAAATACATTTGTTGCACTTCTAATAGTATCATTTTGTGTAGCACTTATACTGGGTATTCCTATGGAAAAAGTTGTTTCCACGATAGAAACTGGTATTGGCGGAACGTTAGGGCATATTGCACTCATATTTGGTTTGGGTGCCATGTTAGGCCGACTAGTGGCTGATGCTGGTGGTGCGCAACGAATTGCAATGACCTTAATTAATAAATTTGGAGAGACTAAAATAGAGTGGGCCGTTGTAGTTTCCTCATTTATTGTTGGAATCGCAATGTTTTTTGAAGTCGGGTTAGTATTGTTGATTCCAATTGTTTTCTCGATTGCAAGAGAAATGAAGGTATCGCTGTTATCTTTGGGTATCCCAATGCTGGCAGCATTATTGGCCACACATAGTTTTCTTCCGCCACATCCAGGTCCTACGGTAATCGCTGGGGAGTACGGAGCTGATATTGGGAAAGTCTTGTTATATGGTATTATTGTGGCTATCCCCACTGTTATTATAGCTGGTCCTATCTTTACTCGACTGGCAAAAAAGATAGTTCCTTCGGCATTTGAGAAGAGAGGTAGTATTGATTCTTTAGGCGAACAAAAAGAATTTAATCTCGATGATACGCCTAGTTTTAATATTAGTTTATTAACAGCTATGTTTCCAGTGATTCTAATGCTGATTGCTACTGGTGTAAAAATGGTATTTGGCAATGCTGGCACAAATGGTGTGTTAAAAATCATTGCATTTGTTGGCGATCCATCCGTAGCAATGTTAATATCTTTAGTAATTGCAGTGTATACGATGGGAATTAACAGAAATATCTCTATAAAAGAAATTACTAAATCCTGTTCGTCAGCAGCAGCTTCTATCGGTATGATGTTATTGATTATTGGTGGCGGTGGAGCTTTTAAGCAAGTGCTTATTAATGGTGGAGTCGGCAAGTATATAGCAGTTATATTTGCTGGGACATCTATGTCTCCAATTCTTTTAGCATGGATTGTTGCAGCGATATTGCGTGTTTCTTTAGGCTCAGCAACTGTTGCGGCGATATCTACAGCTGGATTAGTTATTCCGATGTTAGCTCAATATGATGCTAATTTGGCATTGGTCACCCTTGCAACAGGTTGCGGCAGTGCCATTGCATCACATGTAAATGATGCTGGATTTTGGATGGTTAAGGAATATTTCGGCTTAACCTTGAAAGAAACGTTTGCTACCTGGACATTGTTATCGACAATTACTTCCGTTGTAGGACTGATATTTATTTTGGCGTTAGATGCAATACTTAAATAGTGATTATCCGAATAAATATAGTAAGGGTAATCAACAAGGTAGATTTAATTGTAGGTTATAGGAGGAATTGAAATGAATTGTAAATATATTAGTCCGATTTTGACATCAATCAATGCCGATGGGACGGTAGATTATGAAACGATGCATAAGCTGTACGACAAATTGATTGATGCAGGAATAGATGGAATTTTGGTTGGAGGCAGTTCGGGAGAGTTCTATGCTTTTACGTATGAAGAGATTAAGGAATTTATCTTGGATGCGATATCATATATTGGTAAGCGAGCAATTGTGATGGCAGGTACAGGACGTATGGTATACAAAGAAACTGTGGATCTGTCAAATTTGGCTTTAAAGGCAGGTGCAACGTCAGTACTTGTAGTAGGTCCATATTATAGTGCTTGCAACCAGGAGGATGTATTTAACTATTATGATAATCTTTTAACAGATGTAAAAGGACCACTTTATATCTATAATTACGAAGACCGTACTGGTTATGATGTAACAGTGGACACCTTTTTGCGCCTACTAGCTAAGCATGACCATCTAGAGGGCATGAAAGATACGCATGCCGTGCTTCGACATACTCAAAAGTATATTCAACTCGTAAAATCTAAGTATCCGAATTTCATTGTTTATACTGGATATGATAATAATTGCATTCCAACGGTTATTTCCGGTGGCGACGGTTGTATTGGTGCGTTATCTAATGTATATCCGTCTCTATGTGCTGAGGCTATAGAATCTCTTCGCAAGGAAGATTTGAGCCAAATTGTAAAGGCGCAACGATTGATTGATGAAAGAATGCGTTTTTATGAAGTCTATACACCATTTAATCCTGTGATGAAATGGGCTATGGCGGAGTTAGGCACAGGTATGCAGGAAAACTGCAAAGCACCATTGACTGCGCTGACTGACGATACAAAAGCTTCTTTGTCTGGTTTTGCGGATCAGTTATGGCGTAATAAG
Source organism: Pelosinus fermentans JBW45 (assembly GCF_000271665.2). Classification (GTDB taxonomy): domain Bacteria; phylum Bacillota; class Negativicutes; order DSM-13327; family DSM-13327; genus Pelosinus; species Pelosinus baikalensis. The sequence goes on from NZ_CP010978.1 coordinate 959,808, forward strand.
TAGGATAGTAGTGTATTTTAAATGATACAAAGCGGATACATAATTCATTAATCGTTCCAGAAAATTAGCTACTTGAATGTAAAAAAAAGAAGTAGAAAAAATCGATTTACGATTTTTTCTGCTTCTTTTTTTGTTTTGCATCCAATGGTATTAACCGTCGATAATGTTTCCCCATTTTACAAGCTACCTTCTCGTTTATCTCTAACACATACTGTACAATGTTTTAAGTATATATTATAATCTCATATAGGAAAAGCTGCGTTGCAGTATAAAGTAAGTGAAGGAGTAGTACATGGAGTTTATAGAAAAAATTGTTGGAATAGGTAATGATATTTTGTGGTCTTATGTGATTATTTTCTTGTTAATTGTAATAGGGATATATTTTACACTTAGAACAAAGTTTGTTCAAATTCGTTTTGCGAGGGAAATGTTACGTCTCATTGTGGCAAGAGGAAATAATGAGTCTAGTAATAGTATTTCATCTTTTCAGGCTTTTTGTATTAGTACGGCATCGAGGGTTGGTACAGGTAATCTTGCAGGTGTTGCTATTGCCATTGCAGTTGGTGGACCAGGTGCAATTTTTTGGATGTGGTTAATTGCATTGATGGGATCTGCTACAGGGTTTGTGGAAAGTACACTTGGCCAAATATATAAAGTAAAAGATAAAAACGGTTTTCGTGGTGGCCCGGCCTATTATATGGAAAAGGCTCTCCATATGCGCTGGTTAGGCATGATATTTGCGATATTGATTACAATTAGTTTTGGTCTCGTATTTAATTCGGTTCAGGCAAATACAATTGCTGCTGCGCTTAATGAAGCCTTTGGAATTCAAGACTTTGTAGTTGGTCTGGTACTAGCGGTTTTAACGGCGATTATTATCTTCGGCGGACTCAAACGATTAGCCAAAATTACAGAATGGTTGGTTCCTATTATGGCTGGTGGATATATTATTTTAGCATTATATATTATGCTTACCAATTTATCCTCACTACCTAAGGTATTTAGTCTCATTTTAGGAAGTGCTTTTGGTGTAAAAGCTGTAGCGGGTGGCGGGATTGGCGCTGCTATGTTGACGGGTATTAAAAGAGGTTTATTCTCTAATGAAGCAGGTATGGGAAGTGTACCAAATGCTGCTTCAACGGCAGACGTTTCTCACCCTGTAAAACAAGGATTAGTTCAGGCTTTTGGGGTATTTGTTGATACGTTAATGGTATGTAGTGCAACAGCATTTATCATTTTATTATCCGGAGCTATGGATCAGGGGTTAACTGGAGTTGCTTTGTTGCAAACAGCTCTTAGCGAACATATTGGTATATGGGCAAAAGGTTTTATCGCTTTGATTGTATTTTTGTTTGCATTTAGCTCTATTATTGGAAATTATTATTATGGACAAACTAATATTGAATTTATAAAAAACAATTCTACTTGGATATTTGTATATCGCATAATGGTTGTTAGCATGGTGTTGTTTGGTTCCATGGCAAAGATAAGTTTTGTTTGGGATTTAGCGGATCTCTTTATGGCTTTAATGGCACTTATGAATATCATTGTTATTGGAATCCTTGGTAAATATGCTTTTGCAGCTTTGCAGGATTATACCAAGCAAAAAAATGCTGGCAAAGATCCAGTGTTTTATAGCGATAACATTGAAGGTTTAGTGGGAGCTGAATGCTGGAAAAAGAAATCATAACTTAATTGATGAAGCAATTTATAAGGCTTGTTTTGCTTCTTTCATGCGTTTTGCAACTCTTGTGTCTTCTGATTCAACTGTGCGGCTCATTCTCGGATCGACTTCTCTGTCGAGTCCTAAATAAAGAAGTTCGGGGCAAGGCATCTGTATTATCCCAACATTTGTGTTTAGTAAAGCTTTTGTCGGCTTCTAGGATTACACCAGGGTAATGTGCACAGGCATCAATCTTGGAGTTTTGATTTAAAACACAGTGGGCGGCGAGAACAATCTTCTTACTTCTCTTATCCTGAAACAGATAAATCTCTCCCTCAGTTAACAAAGTATTTTGATATTGCTATTGACGAATATTACACTATAACTTCTTCGGTTTAATTTAGATACTACAGTATTCTTTTGCACAAAATTTTATGGGGTCAGTAATCACAGAATTCATATAAATCCGAGGAAAGAATATAATCTAATTCTTTTTCATTTTTTTTCTGTGTTTGTGTGAAAACAAATCCGAATATATCAAGATTAGGGTTATTTACTTTGCGAAGTTCTAGGACATTTTCAAAGGAGTTATATAGTTTATCATAATTAAATACTGAGCAAGGAATCGATTTATCGGGTTTATCCAGTAGAATTAAACTATACAGATGGCCCTCTTTCCCTTTTAATATTTCTGAAAAAGCTGGTTCTTTATTTTGTAAAAAGTATTCTATCGTTCGAATTCCATATGCATAGTAAGCAACATCTGTGCAAGAAAGACCAGCAAAGCGCATAGGATTAAATTCAATTGGACAAATTACATTTCCATCTACTCGTACTTCGACATGCATAGGAAAGTTTTTTAACTGTAAAAATTGATTTGCCTCAGTCAAAAACAATTCAAATGGATGCTTAAATGTATCAATAATTTCTTTACTTGTGTAGTACACCCTATCACTTACATCAGTGGTAGAAGCAAATCTATGAGTAAAAATATTCAGAATTACAGGCTTTCCACCATCATTATAATACGCATCGATAGCATACTCTGTTCCTGGAATATACTGCTCAAGAATGAATTTGGAATCGCCAATTACTGAATTGGGAAAATTTGATTTCCAATTCATTTTGCTTTCTTTTATATCTAAAATTGCGGCTTCTAGGTCTTGCCTATTATAGATTGTATATACCCCTAAACTTAGAAAACCAATTGAGGGCTTCAAAATAAAAGGGGGATTAAATTTTTCGAAATTGATTTCATCCAATTCTTCCTCTGTAACTTCTTTATATAAGAAATCAGGATACATTGGACGTAGTAATTCTCTGAATTTAAACTTGTCTTTTAAAACACTTATCTTTTCAATAATTTCATGGTTAGACAAATTATTATATATCCAATCCAAAGCATTTTCCGATGTAGTATAGATCTTCCCATTCCGTTCATATTCTGCTTTCATCTGAGAATCGGTCAACAAATTCAACTGATATCGTTTCGCGGATTCTCTTGCAAAGTCATTGGCTAATACGGGTATGTTATATTGGCTTAAATACTCTAACATCAAATCTGAAATATATGGTTTTTCTAATATAACCATTCTTTCAACTCCTAACAAATTTATAATATTGTTTGCTTTTTTGAATTGTAACATTGCAATTGTCTGCATGCAATATTATAATTGTATGCAAAACAATTTGGCTTAAAAGGAGAATTGATATGCCTGTCAATTCATTTGACAATTACCCTATGACTTGGAAACCAAACCTATCTGGTAAAAAAACACCATTATATAAAGCATTAGCAAAGCTACTAGAAGAAGATATTAAAAACGGAACTTTAAAACCAGGAGATATGTTACCACCGCAAAGAGAACTTGCTGATTATCTGGATATTAACGTAAGCACTATTTCTAGAGCTTTCAAGTTATGTGAACAAAAAGGAATGATAAGTGCAACAATCGGTAAAGGAACTTATATCTCATCTGATGTGCATGTTAACAGCAGACTTCTAACTCCTGCCAAAACAAGTGGGTTTATTGAAATGGGACCTACCTATCCAACCTATAGTCAAAATGATGTTGTAATTGAATTTATTAAAAATATGCTGGATCAGTCCAATGCCGCCGATTTTTTACAATATGTTTCACCTTCTGGATCATTGCCGCAAAAATCATCTGGTGTAAAGTGGCTTAAAAAGGCGAATTTAAATACTACTGAAGAACATATCATCCTTGCTTATGGTGGTCAAAATGCTTTGTGTGCAGTTCTATCTTCTCTTTTTCAACCTGGTGATCGTATTGGTACGGATCCATTAATTTATTCAGGTATGAAAACGTTAGCCAAAATGATAGGAATCCAATTAGTTCCTATTCAACAAGAAGATTATGAGATATCTCCTGCATCGTTACGTAATTATTGTAAAAATCAAGGATTAAAAGGAATATATTTGATTCCTGATTATCAAAATCCAACTACACATTCAATGTCTTTTAATACTAGGAAAGAAATTGCAAGCATTGCAAAAGAATATAACTTAATCGTTATTGAAGATGCAATAAATAGCATATTAAGTGAAAATAAAGGTGTCCCTGTTGCCATGCTAGCTCCAGGGCAAACCGTATATATTTCCAGCACATCTAAGGCATTGTGTGCAGGACTGCGGATTGGATTTATCGTTACGCCTTCCATTTATAAAAGCAATTTAGAATTATCACTGTATAATATTAATCTGGTGATATCACCTTTTAATGCTGAAATCATTCGCCAGCTTATAGACTCTTCCCTTGCCGATAAAATCGTTGAGGAACGAAAAGAGATGATTGCTATACGAAACAGGTTAATAGATTCCATCCTTAATGACTTTCATCTTCTTGGTGATAAATATTGCTATTTTCGTTGGCTGCTGCTCCCCGAAGGTTGGACAGGTAAAACCTTTGAAGCATGTGCAAAAAATGCAGGTGTCCAAGTATATTGCGCCGAACGTTTTGCAGTTGGTAATTCCCCTGTACCTGCAGCTGTTCGTATCGCTATAACGGCTCCAAAAGATTTAGAGGAATTAGAAAATGGATTATATATACTCAAATCTATATTAAAACAAGCAGATGAGTTTACCATGCTATGAAACTAATATAAAGAAAAAAGCGACTATCAAGTCTATGCATATTGTTTGATAGGAAATCGTACACCTGTTGATGAAGATAGGTATAGAGCCATTAGAACAAGTAATGCGGCGGCTATGTGTACTGGTATAATAATAAACATCAGAGAGTAGGCAATCTGTTTCAAGACCGTTTTATAAGTGAACCAGTAGAAGACGATCAAGAATAAATCAAGGGAATAAATTCCTAGTTTAGAAGAAGGTAAACTGATTAAAAAAGTCGCGTAACGAAAATTTTACATAGGCGAACATTTTCAGTATTGCCTTTTTTAATATTCGGATGTTTGACTTTAGTTAGCTGGTCTCATGTCCCTCATTGGGATTAAAGAAACTGCCAAGTGTACAAGAAACCTGAGACAGAGCTTCACTTTGGTAAAACAATGCTTATAATATAAAATCTACCGCTTTATTAATGACTTTGAGCATATGATTTCCCAGTATTTTATCATGTTTTCTAGGGGTTCGGGGTGACTCTGATTCACGTCTGGTATCTTAAATTGAAAATAAAGAAAGAAATAGGCTAACCTTTTGCTGACAAAGGTTAGTCTTAGAATATTTTACAAAGAGTGGTAAATAATGATAATATTATATAGAGTTACGACATAGTCGTTAGATAAAACGAAATAAAGATTGCTTTTATCGTTAAATGAAAGTGGGGAACATTTGTATGTTAAAGTTGGGATTGATAGGTTGCACTGGTAAATTTGGAAAAGACATCATAAAATATATTTTACAGTCTAAAACAATTATTCTTAATAAAGCTATAGCTAGGCAAGCTAACCAATTTGTGGGACATGATATTTCATTATTAATCGGTAGTAATAATACTGGGATTATTATAACAGATAGTATCAAAGATGCTGCAAATTGCGATGTTTTAGTAGATTGCACAAACAAAGAAACATTTATTAATAATTTACCCAAATATGAAGAAATACTAAAACCAGTTGTTATAGCTACTACGGGTTTTAGTAAAGATGATTTTATAAAAATAAATCAAGTTGCAAAAAAAATACCGATAGTATTTTCACCAAATTATAGTTTCGGATTCTATAATTTTCTTGAAACCGTAAAGTGCGCTGTTTCTAACCTAGATAGGGAAACAGATCTACAAATAATTGAGTACCATCATAATCAGAAAAAAGATTCTCCGAGTGGTACAGCTATTAGAATTTTAAACGCAATATTGGAATCAAATCCTAAATTGATTGATAAAAATATTAATATAAACAGTATAAGGGCTGGTAGTATAGTTGGTGAACATAGAGTATTACTTGCAAACTGTAATAATGAAGAGATTGAACTTATTCATAAAATATCATCAAGAGAATCTTTATCAAAGGGTGTTGTTAAATCTGCTATATGGCTATGCTCAAAACCAAATGGATATTATAGTATGGATGATGTGGCAAAGGATCTCATACAAATGGTATAACCAAGTCAGGGGATTTTAGCCACTAATACTTCGAAATATTCTTAAAAGCCGCACTAACAAGGTGATACGCCTTTTTTGTTTTCCACCTATGATAAAGAATCTTGAGGAAAAGATGGATGGGGTTTGTATGGAGATTACCAATATTTCAGCGACCATAGAGGGGTAACTGATAAGTGATGGGGTGATATAATGACCATGATAATTTGTGCCAAAAATGATTATGATGGGGTAACATAAAAATTTGAATAGAAAGAAGGAATTCCAATATTCCCAGAGTGGGATGAAAATGTGCTGGTAGCAGAAGCTTGGGATAATAAAGGGGATATAGTGATCGGAAACGGCGGTTGGCTTCTCTCTTGTTTTTACAGAGAAGAAAATAGAGACGGAAGTATTAAAAATATAATACAAAAAAGTTGACGGCTAAAGGTTTTTGTGTTAATATGCAAATAACCTAATAATGAATTATAAAGCTAATAGTGGAGAGAAACATATATATTTTCTGTTCCAGAGAGCCGATGGTTGGTGGGAATTGGTAGCAGTAGTATATAAAATAGTCACTTCTGAGTTGGCAGTTGAAATATGAAAGTAAACTGTGCCGGATTTTTCAAAGCATCCGTTATTGTGCTAGGGTTCAGTGATCTGATGAGATATCATTATTCCCAGATATAACTGATAGTAATAAGGGTAGTACTGCGGATTTTACTTCTACCCCTTGCTTTGGCAAGGTGTAGAAGTTTTTTATTGCTCCAAAGTATATAAGTTGAGTTAAAGAATGATAAAGAATATGTAGGAGGCTATTTCTATGTCAAATAAGATATCTTTAAAGGATATGACTGCTATTGGATTGATGCTATTTGCTTTATTTTTTGGAGCAGGAAATTTGATTTTCCCCCCTAGTTTAGGACAAGGGGCAGGAGGTAATTTATGGCCTGCCATTATTGGTTTTTTAATTACGGGAGTTGGTCTTCCTTTGCTTGGGGTGTTGGCGATCGGTTTATCGGGAAGTGAGGATTCACAAGCTTTAGCTTCAAAAGTGCATCCGATATTTGCTACAGTATTAATGGTGAGTATTTATTTAACAATTGGACCTTTATTTGCGATTCCTCGTACGGCGGCTGTTTCTTATGAAATTGGCATACGTCCATTTATGCCTAATGATAGTGGCGTGAATACGATAGGATTATCGCTATATACTTTATTATTTTTTTGTATTACGTATTGGCTATCTCTGAATCCTAATAAATTGGTAGATCGAATCGGTAAGATTTTGACGCCCTTATTGCTGATAACCTTAGTAGTGATATTAGTACAACCGATTATAAATCCATTAGGAACCATTCAAATGCCGTCTGTAGAGTATGCTAATTCCCCTCTATTTACAGGCTTTAAAGAGGGATATTTGACAATGGATACATTGGCATCTGTGGTATTTGGGATTGTGGTGATTAATGCTATTAAGGCTAAAGGGGTTACAAAGTCCAAGGATATTACCAAGGTCTGTGCAAGAGTTGGTTTGATTTCCGCGGGATTTTTAGCAATTATTTATGCAGCTTTAGCTTATGTTGGGGCGACTAGTGTGGAAACACTCGGGCAAGTTGCCAATGGAGGGATTATTTTGTCCAGTGTAGCAAATCATTTTTTTGGGCCACTAGGTAATGTAGTTCTTGGTTTGGCGATTATCTTTGCTTGTTTAACCACAAGTATCGGATTGATTTCTTCCTGTGCAACTTATTTTACAAAGATATTTCCTCGTTTTTCATACAAACAACTTGTCGCAGGTTTTACGCTATTTAGTGCGGCTGTGGCCAATATGGGTTTAAATCAATTAATTGCCTTCTCGGTTCCTGTATTGGTAGCGTTGTATCCTATCGTTATTGTCCTAATTCTATTAGTATTTTTAGAACCCTTATTCAATGGTAAAAGGGAAGTTTATGTCTGTAGTATCTTTTTGACAGCTCTTATTAGTCTGCTAGATGGTATGCAAGCAGCAGGCTTACAATTAATCCTAGTTCATCAGTGGTTAAACAGGGTTATGCCACTGTATGCGGAGGGGTTTGGCTGGGTTGTGCCAGCAATTGTTGGGGTGGTTTTGGGATATTGTATAAATGTAGCTCGTAAGTCGAATTCGTTGTCAGCGGTAGGAAATGAGCGTGGATAGCTGTGATAAAAAGAGGACTTGTTAAATAGTCTTTTTCAAAAGAGATGCATTAAAATAAGAGTACCGTCTTGCCAAGGAGTATCTTGGCAGGACGGTACTCTTATTTTCACCTAATGAAGGAAACTTTTTAAAAGGGAAAGATTGTTTATCCGTAATCCAAGAAATCCGTATTTTAGACGATATAATTAGAGCGTAAGATTCTATTTCTGTTTGTCATGGTAAGTGACCAAAGGGAGCGTCCCTTCTGTCACTCATGCCGCTCCAGATCATCTTCATCACTAACCGAGGTGTGATAAAATTCAAAAAAAAGCCAAATTGTAGTTACTATGAATAGTGCACCTATGATAAATGCTATGCCTATTGCATACCAGAACAAGGATAGTACATCAAACCATTCCAGATTATCGCCCTCCTTTGTTTTACCGAGTCCTCCGGCCGGTTTCGTCAGTGTAATGATGTAAAAAGCTATGGCTGGCGTTACTAGATTACATATATAGACCGGTGAACACAATCAGCGTCAACAGAAGATGGATAAGACTATTCCAGCGAACTGAGGCTGACTTTGGCCTGACCGGACGTTATCACGCGGCTGCCAACTTCAACACGGACATGTCCTTTTAACATGTAGAGGCCGGTATCGGTATCGTAATAGGTGGTATCGGCCGTGATGACAGGTTTGACAGCGGCTGGGGCTGCTGAGTAGGCTAAAAGATAGGAAAATAAAATAAAGAGTAACAACACGTTACGGTACATATTTATGACCTCCAGGTTAATGGTGTAATATCAGGGCGGTTTTCATATGATGGTCTGGCCTTATACCAGGCCGCATACATGGTCGGTAAAATGATGAGTGTCAAAATGGTAGCGACAAAGAGCCCTCCGGCGATAGCGACAGCCAGCGGTCCCCAGAAAACACTGGAAACCAAAGGCAGCATGCCCAGAATTGCCGCAGCTGCCGTAAGCATGATGGGGCGAAAACGGCTGACGGTCGCATTGATGATCGCATCCCACAACGGTTCGCCGGAGTCGATATGCCGGTCAATCTGATCAATAAGTATAACTGAGTTTCTGATGATAATCCCGGCAAGTGCTAAAATGCCTAATTGTACGACAAATCCCATAGGGCGTCCGGTTATTAGCAGCACCGTGCTGACGCCGATCATACCCAGCGGTGCTGTTAACAGCGTCATGAGCATCTTGGGTATATTGTGCAGTTGAAACATGAGCAGGGTAATAATGATGATTACCATCACCGGTACGGGTTGGAGCAGCCAAAGCATGGATTTTTCACTTGACTCCGTGGAACCGTCGACTTTAATACTATAGCCTGGTGGCAGCGAGGCACGGAGTTCTTCTAAGTTTTCATAGGCGTCACTAGCAGCATCGTCCCCCAATACGCCTTCCGCGGTATTGGCCCGGACCGTAATCGTCGGTTTTAGATCACGCCGCCAGATCATACCTTCTTCAGCATCATAGCGGATTTTTGCGATTTGATCCAAAGGGACAAATCGGCCGCCGCCAAGGTGAATATTGAGATCTTTAAGGCGGGAAAGATCTTTGCGGCTGTCTGGATCAACGCGAAAAACAATGCCGATCGTTTTATCCTTTTCGCGGAATTCCCCAACCTCCGTTCCAGATAACAAAGACTGCAGGTTGGTTGCCAATGTCTGACTGTCGATGCCTAGCACACGGGCTTTAGCCTGATCAATGTCCAGATGCAGGACTTTGTTTTTTTCATTCCAGTCCAGACTGATATCGGTAAGGTGAGGATCGGCGGACATGATGCCCCGCACTTGTCCGGCGATGTCCCGGACTTTATCGTGATCAGCACCGCTGATTCTAAGCATAACCGGAGAAGGGTCCGACGTGCCGGTTTGGATGACTTTGGTGTTGCCACGCACATTGATAAATTCAGTGGCAAACAGCTTTTGGACTTTTTTCTGTAGTTCTACGCGAGATTGTAAATCTTTCGCTACAAAAATAAACTGGGCAAAATTCGAATTCTCTATAGGTGGGTCGGCGGTCAGAACGAATCGCGGCGCTCCCCCTCCCAGATAATACGTATAGTTGATAATCTTATCATCCTGTGCAAAATGGCTTGCGAATTGCTCGGCTTCCCGCTCGGTTGCTTGCAGGGAGGCTCCTTCCGGCAGCTGCATTTCTACAATGAGTTCAGGACGGGTCGAGGCCGGGAAGAATTCCTGCTTGAGCAGTCCTAGTAGGAGAAGCGAGCCGGCGAAGCAGAGGAGGGTGCCAGCCAACACCTGACGGCGATGGATCATGCACCAAGTCAGTAAGCGTTTAAACAGGCGATAAAATGGTTTATTGTAAGCAGCATGCTCTGCTATGTTGTCGGTGGGAGTGACCTTCAGTAAATGATACCCGAACAGGGGGGCAGCCATAACGGAGATCAACCAGGAAATTAGGAGGGCGATGGTGATGACGGAGAAAATGCTGCCGACAAATTCGGAGGCGCTCCCCTTGGAGAACCCGACCGGAATGAACCCGGCGCAGGTGATGAGCGTGCCGGTTAGCATGGGAAAGGCGGTAGCAGTATAGGCATGGCAGGCGGCGTCAAAACGGCTCCAGCCCTCCTCCAGTTTCACGATCATCATTTCAATGGCAATAATGGCGTCGTCCACCAACAGACCCAAGGCGATGATAAGAGCCCCCAAGGAAACTTTGTGCAGGGCAATCCCCAGTATGTGCATGGTAATGAACACGCCGGCAATGACCAGCGGAATGCAGAGCGCCACAATGACTCCGGAACGAACGCCCAGACTGGCAAAACTGACTAAAAGGACAATGGCTACGGCCTCCGCCAGCGTTTTGACGAATTCGTTAATGGATTCTTTTACCACGGTGGGCTGATTGGTAACGGTATGGAGCTCCAGCCCCAGCGGCAGTTTCTGCTTGATCTGCGCCACCGCTTGTTCCAGGGATTTGCCTAAGGCAAGAATGTTGCCGCCTTTCTCCATGGAAAGCGCCAGCCCGATAGCCGACTGACCGTTGTAGACCATTTTCAGCTCCGGCGGATCGACGTAACTGCGTTCGATTTTGGCGATATCACCAAGGTGGAAGGTGTGGCCGCCGGAGCGCACCGGGAGATTTTTCAGGTCATTGATATTCTCAAACATGCCGGATACGCGCAAATAGATATTGTCCGAAGCGGTTTCGATCCTGCCGGACGCCGTCATGGCATTTTGCGCCTGTACGGCATCGGTAATGTCGGATGGGGCAAGACCCAGCTGCGCTAGTTTGGTGGATTCGATTTCAATATAAATTTTCTCTGCCTGTACGCCAACTAAATCAACTTTTTTAACACTGGGCACAGCCAGTAGCAGGCGGCGGATAGTTTCCGCTCGTTCCCGCATATCTTCGTAGCTGTAGCCATCACCGGTTAAGGCGTAGATGCAGCCGAATACATCGTCAAACCGATCATTGAAATAAGGACCGTCCACACCCTGCGGCAAAGTGGCTTTGATGTCATTGACCATATTGCGCACTTCCAGCCAGGTTGGATGCACCTTGTCTGCAACAACAACGTCCTCTTTCAATGATATGTAAATTACGGATTGTCCGGGAACAGAATAGCTTTTCAGATAATCCAGTCCCGGTGTATCCTGTAATTTTTTTTCGATTTTATCGGTTACCTGTTCTTCCACCTGGCGGGCGGTAGCACCAGGCCAGCTTACCGATACGATCATCTGGCGGATCGTAAAGTCAGGATCCTCCATCCGGCCAAGATTCTGATAGGAAATAATTCCACCCAGGAAAATCACGGTAATAAAATAGTAGATTAGCTGTTTGTGTTTAAGGCTCCATTCTGTTAAATTAAATGTTTTCATTGCCTGCCACCATCCGGTATCCCGACCTTCTGCCCTTCGTGGAGTTTGTGTACGCCAGATGTGACGATGATTTCACCCGGACGGAGGCCTGTCACCTGCACCTGGTCATTGCCGAGGCTGCCAACTTGGATAGGACGCAAATTGACGGTGTGATCGGTCACTACCCAAACGCCGGGAGTGTCACTGGTTTGATATATGGCCGATAAGGGGATGGAAATAAGGTTGGTGTTTTGATCGCTGGCACTGCTCAAGGTTACGGCAGCCGTCATGCCTAGCTTGATTTGTGGTGGTGGATTTAGTAAACTGATGCGCACCTGGTAAGTGCGGGTGGCCGGAGCGGCCGTAGGTGAGATTTCCCTCACTTTGCCGTTGACTTTTAGATCTGGGAGAGCCCAGAAGGATACAGTGAATTGTGCTGCTTTGTGTAATTCTTCGATGCGATTTTCCGGTACACTGATTTCCACTTCGCGTTCGCCGCTTTGGACGATGGTTAATACTGTTTGACCGGCGCTGACAACTTGCCCGACCTCTGCGCTGATGCTGGAAATGACACCTGATTTATTTGCATAGAGCAGGCTGTAATCCAATTGGTTGGAACTTTGCCCATATTGGGCAGATGCTTCTTGAACGGCAGCTTGGGCCATTTCATAAGCATTTTCGTACTGATCCAGCTGGGCCCGGCTGATGGCGCTTTGAGCATATAATTGCCGGTAGCGCTGAAGGTTGCTTTCCGTCAGCTTTAGCTGTGATTCGGCGGAATGGACCTGAGCTGAACTGCTGTTAACCGCTTGCTGCAGATCTTTTGGATCAATTTCAAGCAATATATCGCCGGCATTGACGACACTGCCGAGTTGCACATTACGTTTAATGATTTTACCGGTTACCTGAAAGGCAAGCTGGCTTTCATAGCGGCCGCGCACTTCCCCGGCATAGGTATAGCTCTTTAATCCCCCGGCAGCGTCTACTACGGCAGTGCGTACCATGGGGATAGTTTCAACTGCGGCGGCTGGCTGGCTATGAGCTTTCCAGAAAAGAATACCGGCAAAGCATAAAGCGGCTGCTGCCAAAACGTAAAATAATTTCTTCTTGGAGATTGTTTTTATGTAATTGAATGGCTTAAATAATTGCATGATTGATATTACTCCTTTACTAATTGATATGGTTCAAGCTGTGTGAAACGATAGAAGTTGAACAATTAATTGAATTACGTTCAATTAATTGCCCGGAAAAACCGCTCATCCCAATAAGCTATTTGGATGGCGGAATTTTTCCCCGGATTATGTTTTAAATCTGCCCGGTTAGTATGATATGGATTGTTTTTTCCTGTGCGCCCAGCGCTTTTTCAATAAGAGCTTCTGCCATTCTCAAGCGATAAGACAAGATGTCAGCAGCTGTTTTTTCATAGAGTGCTTCGCTTAAAAAGTCCATGATCACCAAGATGTAATCCACAGTGGTCGGAGCATGGGATACGCAAAAATCCCGATTCATAGTTCCTTCTTCAATGATATTCAATAGCCAAGGTGAGAGGGAGACGGCAAGTTGGCGAAACAATTTGTCTTTAATATGCAGGTTCTGGGTATCATATAGCATATTGAGCAGAAACCCGTCTTTATAACTGGTTTTACGTAACACGGCAGCTACCGTTAAGGCCATTTTTTCAGACGGGGAAGTGTTGTTTAAACAAGTTATCTCCTTGATTTCCGAAATAAGAGCAGAGGCATGGCGATCAAGTAAGGTTTCTAATACCTCTTCTTTTGACTTAAAGTAGTAATACAGCATTCCCTGGGCAACGCCCATTTTCTTAGCGATATCTTTGATGGTTGTTCCCTGGTAACTTTTAGTGAAAAATAGCTGATCGGCAGCATCTAAAATTTCGGTGATGCGAATTTGAGGATCTTGCGGAGTTCTGGCCATAATGCACCTCAATAAATTGAATTATGTTCAAATTATAAATGCTACTAAGAAATATTGTCAAGGATTAAATTTCCATTCTGATTACCAAGAAAAAATTTTCGGAATGGTATAGGATCAAAATCCAGTACAGGCAAAATAAAATCAAAAACGGGAGAAAAAGGAACGGGGCTAACGTGGGAACAGTTAGTAGAGAAGATTACTGTAGAGGAACAATTAAATCAAGAGATGTTGGTAGGGAAGTGTCGGATACGGCGGGTGTGTAAAATTTTAGCAGGATTTAGTATTTATCAAAGAGAAGATACCCATAATCTACCTTGTTAGTAGATTTATGGGCATCTTTTCTTTAGATTTACATAATAGTGAAAGTTGTGGTTTATGGTTAAAACGATTATTAAAGTTCTTGAGCAAGATATAATTAGAGCGTAAGATTCTTTCGTTCTATTTCTGTTTGTCACTCTTAATCATAGTAACGTAGAATTAGTTTGGAGGGGGAATCGTGCAACAATGGCAATCATAGAGCAACAATTACAAAAAGTATTTGAATGGATTGCTGATTCGGTTAAAAGACCTGCCTTATTTGAAACAGACGCGGTTTCATTTTGGGATGATCCTTATATTTCTGAGCATTTGCTTGCTGCTCATTTAAACCCTGAATCTGACGGTGCGAGCCGAACTCTGGCCACTATCGAAAAGACAGTTGCAAATCTTACAAAAAGTGCTCTGTTAAAACCCGGTGATAGGGTATTAGACCTGGGGTGTGGTCCGGGATTATATAGCAGCAGACTTAGTCAATTTGGTATACACATGACCGGCATTGATTTATCCAAGCGGTCAATTGAATACGCCCAGAGAAAAGCGCAAGAGCAGGAACTGCGTATTGAATATGTTCATGGGAATTTTTTTGACATGAACTATGATGGAATGTTTGACAGCGTTCTGCAGATATATGGAGAACTAAGTACTTTTCCTGATGAAGAGCGGGATCGGTTGCTTAGAATGGTTCATAAAGCGTTGAAAAGAGATGGCTTATTTATTTTTGATGTTTCTACCCGTGAACTAAGAAAGCGTGAAGGATTAAAAAATAGATGGCAGTTTTCTGATGGCGGTTTTTGGCATTCGGGAAAACATGTCGTATTAGAACAGGGATTTGATTATCCGGAATATGACACCTGGGTGGATCAATACACGATCATTCAGGAAGATGGAGAATGCAGAAAATATCATATGTGGTTTCATGATTATTCGCTGCAAACAATATCAGAAGTACTGGCCCGGCATGGTTTCAAGATTGCGCATCGGTGGAATAGCCTAACGGGGGAAGAATATAAGAATGGCGGAGATTGGATTGCTTTAGCGGCTCAGAAAATATAGCTGAACAAAAATCAGTTGAAGTACTGAGTTGTGTTAGGGAGCCATATTGGTTACAGCAGCAAGGGAGCCTCAAACTGCCCGATGAAGAAAAAAAGATTATCATTATCATAAGGGTGATAGTAAGCCGTCGGAAGGGGATGGAGGTAGTGTTACTAGAGCTTATTAACGTTCGACAAGGCACTCTGTCCCGCGTTTTGGAACGTCACCTGACTCATACGCGGTGTTTAGGCTATATTTTTCAAATAATACTAGAAACAAGTTACATAGGAGGAGAAGAAAAATGGAATTGAGAATTTCACACGAACAAGATTTAGAACAAATTCTAGCTGTTCATGCCGCTGCTTTTAGTGGAAGAAAAGGAGAGGAAATTGCTCATCTCGTTAATGATCTATTAATAGATTCTACAGCCTTACCTCTGCTATCCATTGTTGCAACTGTAACTAATAGTATTGTTGGCCATGTTATTTTTTCTAAGGCAAAGCTTACTAATCCGGATCAGGCGGTTTCAACAGTTATACTGGCACCTCTTGCAATTCAGCCGGATTTTCAATGCAGAGGAATTGGTGGTAAATTAATAAAATACGGATTAACGAAATTGTTAACAGCAGGGGTAGAATTAGTTTTTGTTCTTGGTCATCCTACATATTATCCAAAACATGGCTTTTGTGTGGCGGGAAAACATGGATTTGATGCTCCTTATCCCATTCCAGATGAACATGCTGATGCATGGATGGTTCAAGAACTACGCTCTGGAGTAATAGGCAGTGTTAGAGGCAGGGTTCAGAGTTCTGATGTACTTAATCAGCCACAGCATTGGCGAGAATAAGGGATAGGATAGATCTTGTAAAGATTTTAAAGAAGGCAGAGAGATAAGATAATGTGATAAAAAGATGAAAGATATAGTAAGAGTGTTTTAATAAGAAGTTAGCAAGGATAATAGGAATATTTAGAAGTGTGGTTGATAGCAGTTAGTGGGACGAGGAACCTGTCCCCGTGTCCCATACCCGTGTCCCATAAAGGGCTTCAGGAATGGTGTGCCGCTGGGAGAGGCAGCAGCATAGAAACAAAAATCCTTGGCAACATCAATGCCGATAACTGGGCGATTTGAGATCATAGGTTTTTCAACCTCCTTAAAGAATAAAGTTGAAGGATTATCCATTTCAGTCTCTCAAAGATTACATCCTTGCACGTGAAGCGGGAATAGAAGATCCCAACCAGCTAAAACGTAAATGCTTTGGAAATGGATGAATTGTCTCACGTATGGGTATAGAAAAATCTTCCCTGGGACAGGTACATTCATATCCTTCCTTCCCATTATACATAAAAGCAATTGTTCGGGTTTTTCTAGCCCATAATGGATAACCCTTCTGTAATATATCTTACAGGGACAGGGATGTTGTTTTCAATAATGAAACATAGTCCCTGTGTTTTTACTAAAACCTAAACCTGCCTGCCGCTTAGCAAGTATTCCTTAAAAGGCGTCTTACTCTTATTGAGTGAGGCGCCTTTGTTATTTTTATACTATCCAGAATTCAGCTTATATGTACGGATAGAGAATGAGAAATAAATTTACATTTGGTAGTTTAATTTATAGTTGCTACGGAATGTGTATTAGTGAAAGCCGATATACAGGGTACACACGGTTAAAAGAAAAGTTCCTTGGCTATGTCAGTTTACACAAATAAAAGGAGAGATTACATTATGACAAAATTTGAAACTAATTTATCTGGAGTAATTGAGGAGTTGCAAAATAAGGAGGTAGCGCAAGATGCAAAAGACATTGATTTACAGAATCAGATTGACAGTGAAATTGCAAAGAGAACTAATGCTGATGATCAATTGCAGACTAATATCAACGTTGAAGCTAATGCTAGAGCTGCTGCAGACAAAGATTTACAAGGTCAGATTGACAAAGAGGTTGCAGACAGGGGAGATGCTGATAAGGTACTGCAGGAAAATCTTGATGAGGAAATAGCAGTTCGTACTAATGCTGATGAAACTGAATCAAGTACACGGGCTAGTGCAGACCAAGATTTACAGAAACAGATTGATTTTGTAATGAAATATCTTGTTCCGGTTGGTGCTATTGATTATTTTGCTAGGACATCATCACCTGAAGGTTGGCTAAAAGCTGATGGTTCGGCAGTTTCAAGAAGTGAATATGCTAATCTGTTTGCAGCAGTAGGTACTATGTTTGGTGCTGGTGATGGTAGTACAACTTTTAATTTGCCTGATCTGCGTGGTGAATTTATACGTGGGTTAGATGATGGGCGCGGGATTGATCTTAATCGGACATTAGGTAGTTGGCAGAAACCATCTCTTGTAAATGGCGATTATAACGAAAATAAAAGCGTAGTAACGTTAGGTGGTCTTCCTCAGAATCGGTCTGTATACGGGTGGGAAGATCCGTTATCAAGTGGACATGTATCATCTGAAGGGAGTTACTGGTGGGCGCCATCAACAATCCAGGTTATGAGAGAACTGGATATGAGACTATGTGGTGTAATACGTCCCCGCAACGTAGCATTATTAGCTTGTATTAAATATTAATAGTAAGAATGTGAATAGCCGTTTTGCTTCCTAATAAACCGGCAAGCGTTTGCAATTTTGAAACGTCCCTGGGATGGCCGTAAAAAAGTAAATAGAGTTATCCATATTAAAGTTGCCTTACTCTTAACCGAGTGGGGCAGCTTTAATTGTTTCATACCTATCCAAAATTCGATGTAGATGTACGGATAAAAAATGAAAAACAAATTTGCATTCAGTAGTTTAATGTTTAATTGTTACGGAATGTGTACTAGTGAAAGCCGATGTACAGGAAACATACAGTTTAATAAAGTTCCTTGGTTATGTCGGCTTAAAAAAAATGGAGGTAATAAATATGTATGAAGTTGATCAGTATACAGTGTCGTTATTACATTTTGATGGTGGCTTAACGGATGAAAGTGGTAAGGTGTGGGCAGCGCAGAATGGGGCAACTGTTAGTACTACTCAATCAAAATTTGGTGGATCATCACTCTATCTTAATGGAATAAATCAATGCTTAACTACACCGAATAATACTGATTTTGATTTTGGATCTGGAGATTTTACGATTGAAGGTTGGGTATGTCCAGCTTCAACAGGTAAATGGGGAGGAGTGATAGTTAGTAAATGGTATTCAGCTGGGGAAGGTTCAAATTCATGGAGTGTTTCTATATAACGAAACAGGGACAGGGATGTTGTTTTCAATAATGAAACATAGTCCCTGTCCCTGTTTTCCCCCAGTAAGTTATGAGCGCCATTTTGGTGGGAATAGTTCAGGGTGGGAAGTAAAGTATACGCAGAAAAACAGATAAGTTATTTTTCATGTTTTAAGTAAATCGACAAGCGCTTGCCAATTTTAAAGGAGGCTGTCGCACTAAGCGTTGGTGTGCTACCCGTCAAGAGGACAATAAAAAATAATAAATTTTTCTATCGCCAGCCTGATAACGGTTGGCGATACTTTTATGCTGCCAATCTATAATGATTATGGTATGCCATTGGTGTCATTACATTTAACTTGCGTTGCAGACGTCGATTATTGTAGTAATCTACGTAATCCGTTATAGCCTCCACTAGATTATCTCTATTAGTGAAACGATGACCATAATACATTTCTCGTTTCAAAATTCCCCAAAATCCTTCCATTGGTCCATTGTCAATGCAATGGGCTACTCTGGACATACTTTGCTTCATGTGATGATCTTTTAAACGCATATGGAATTGAGCACTTGTATATTGATAACCACGGTCGCTGTGGAACAGCGGATGAGCCTCCGGTTCCAAACGAACAGCTTCATCAAAAGTATCCATAACCAATGGATTATCGTTATGATTACTAATTTTAAAGGCTACAATTCTGCGGTCGTATAAATCCAGGATGGCACTCAGATATATCTTGTGAACTTCAATACCGATATAATATTTGAATTCAGAAACATCCGTAAGCCATTTTTCATTAGGCATATCAGCGTGGAATTCACGGTGTAAATAGTTTTTTGCGATGTGGTCCGGATTTTGAGCAGATCTGGTACAACTTTTTGGTCTCCATTTAATGGTGGATTGAATTCCTTTGTTTCTGCAAATACGAAGAACGCGTTTATCGTTCACAACAATTTTGTAATTTACATCCAGCTCATCACGAATACGGCGGTATCCCATATCTGGATGTTGTTTATGGATAGTATATATTTCTTCCGAAATACGTTCATTCTTAATTTCACTATCACTCTTTGGATGATTGAGCCAACGATAATAAGCAGAGCGCGTGATTTTAAGATATTTACATAATTTTTTTGTTGGATAGCCTTTGGTTGAAGATAATTCCTTGATAGCTATATAGGCTGTAAGGTACTGTACTAAAGATAGTGATCCCTCCTCTCCAGTTCCCTGACTTTTTTTAACAGATCATTCTCCATTTGTAGATCGGTGTTCATTCGTTCCAACTCTGCAATCTTATCCCGTAGCTCTTCTTCTGGACTACGACTTGGCTGCGAACCAACACGGTGACCACGTCTGTCTTCAAGTCCAGCCCTTCCCATATCTTCATACTTTTTGACCCAGTTTCGAATCTGTTGATAAGAACAATTGTATTTGCTTGCCATTGCTCCATAGTTTTTATCATTCATTAAACAATCCTTGACTACCTGTAATCGTTCTTCAGGAGTTGTTGTTCTTTCTTTTGTCATGTATGTACCTCCAGTGGATTCTTTAAGTATTCCACCAGAATTATACACCTTTATCCAATCACAAAGTTGCTTGTTAGAACGAATATCGTACTTTTGACAAATGTCACCAAGTGATCCTTTTCCACTCAGATAGTCATTAACCGCATTCATCTTTAACGTTTTTGAATAACTTCGGTTCTTGGTTTGATTAAGCAATCCGATAGGACCTTCTGCTTTATATATTCGCACCCATCTCTGCACACTTTGGTAGGCTACGTTTGCAATTCTTCCCGCTTGTCTAATGCCAATTTTGCCATTCAGGTATCGTTCAACAATTTTTACTTTTTCTACTGGATCAATCTTACTTTTTCTAGACATAGAAATACCCCCATATAGGACTTTTATATTTCAGTGTCCTATATAGGGGTAGCATATCACGTTTTTTTAACGCTGGCGACAGCCTCTTTTTTTTGCCTGATTTTAACTGTATAATATTTTTATTGAAAAAGGGTACACAATTGCGATATTTTATCTTAATATTAATTAATATTATTAGGGTCTAATGAAAAATGAACATAAACATCATCACAATCTTTTATAGGAAGCCAATATCTGATTTTTCCTTCTAAAGACTTTACAGCCTGTCCTGATTTAGTAGAAAGTGCAAGATTTGCCTTACAGCCCTTATGAGATTCAGGCGTTCCAACTTTAAAGCATATAGTTCCTATGTCAAATCCTACGTTACGAGCAATTTCATTAACAGCCAATACGGTATGATTTTTATGAATTAATCTAACCGAACCTGGAAAACTGTCCCACATCATATAAAAAGCCTCTATAATTTTTTCATCAACCATATAAGTTCCTCCTTATGAATAAATCATTATTACATACTTATTATAAAATATAACTTTGAATTAATAATCTAAATGTATTTTTACGATTGATAGTATATTTCAATTTCATAATTAGTGAATCATAAATTACATATTGGAAACTTTTGTAATGTCGCAAAATAAGCATATTATGTATTACAATACTAAATATTTAGTAATGTATTTGAAATTTCCTCAAATCTTTCATCAGTTATACCAAGTTTTTTCTTAAATCTTTCATCTTCCATTCTTGCAATAATTATCTTGTTAGGAGATATTTCCTTAATAATATCTTTTATCTTCTGAAGTGATTCTTCATCATCGTTATAGCCCTTAATGATAGTAATTTCAAATATAAATTTCCCTTTATATTGCTTATTAAAGGAAACCATGTTTGAAATATATTCTACTAACGTATACCCTTCAATCGGTCTTTGGATTTTTTGAAAATCTTCTTCTGTTATTACTTTTATCTCTCCAACAACCTCATCACATTTATTAGCAATTTTTATATATTCATCTCTACCTAGTAAATATCCATTAGAAAGCAGTCTTACAGGTAAAACTTTACCTTTAATAAAGTCAACAATATCACCAATTTTATCATTTACTAAGGCTTCTCCTTTTGAGTTAATAAAGATTAATTCTGCTTTTGTATTTTCTATCATGCGTTCTAGTTCAATCAATGAACTATCCATTTTATCAAATGACTTTTGGGTATCTACCTTATTTTGCGACCTTCCAATAGGACAAAATATACAGTCAAAGTTACAATACTTTTCTGGAAGTATATTAACTTCCAGTACCCTTCTTCCATCTTCAATATAAATATCTTTATAACTGAAACCACCCATTGCCTTATCCTCCTAAAAATAAAAAATAAAAAAAGCCTAAGAGATATTATTAAATATCTCCCAGGCTTTTATCCCTCCGTGTACACAGTCAACTGTGCGTTTTCTCTCGGACCTGCCAGTTACAAACTGCGGAACCCTAGAAAACTTAAATATACAATTAAATTATGATTTACAAATCTAAAATCGTAAATTAATTCTAGCATAACATTAAGATTAAATCAACCATATGCCTTCCTTCGCCAAATTTTGCATTCTGTAATAAAAAAAGCCCAACACAATGGCTGGGCAAGTACTTATTAAAATGAAGGAAACTTTTATATTTATCTATTATTAGCAGGGATTAGCATTCAAAAAACTGTTCCTTATTTTGTACCTTACGGTGTGATTTAAGGAACAAAGACCAGCTTAAAACTGCGAAAGCAGCTATGAGGGGAAATAATCCGATATCCTGATGAACCATTGATTTTATTGGGGTTGTACGATCTTGAATGGTCATAATTTTTTGTAAACTAGGTAGTCGGATGACGTTGATATCAAAGAAGTCCTTATTTTGAATATGTATAATAGTCTGAGGTCCTGTATAGAAAGAAGCAGAAAAAATCGGTTTACGATTTTTCCTGCTTCTTTTTTTGTTTTGCATCCCAAAATATAATATCAAGTGACGCTTTAATTTTGGATTTATCTTCTTTAGTTAGTGGTATGCCATCAAAAAAAACTTCTGGTCGCTCTAGAAATTTAATGAGGTCATTGGAGTTTTCCCCTTCCGCAGTAGGGGAAAGAGATTCGATATTGTCACGACCCACTAAATAGTCTATGGTTACATTGAAGAAATCTGCAAGTTGCTTTGTTGTTGCCAGATCTGGTTCACGTTGATTTATTTCATATAAGGATATGAAGCATTATAATAAGAAATATAAATGATTCATAATGAAGCGAAAGGGGTACTTATATGAGAAAAGAGTTAGCTATTGCGCGTGATAATATTGGACTGACACAAGCAAGAATGGCTGAATTGCTAGGAATATCTCGTAGCTATTACAGCTTAATTGAAAATGGAATGAGGAATCCTGACTATGGATTAGCAAAGCGGATAGCTAAAATTTTTAAAGTATCGCCCAGTAATATTTTTTTTGACCTAGACGGCTTCAATATGAAGCAGAAATAATGGAGTTACCTTCTGAAATCTACAGTTAGTTAAGGAGGTGATAAATAATTGTTCTTAATGGTTAGGTTACTAAAAAGAAAAGTAGCAATTAGAAGCCCTTCTAGTTGCAAGTAACAAAGAAAAGACTTCAAGAGAATCTCACTACCTAGATTATACCAGTAATAGTTGCAAAATTCTGCATTTATTCTTAGAAAGGAAACTCGCATTTTAGCCACGGTACATACCATCGAAATCTTACACCAAAAGGAGACAAAACACATGAAATAACCCTAGACTCAACCGCTCAAAATCGGCATCGAAAACATCCCCATGGCAGAGCGCAGAAGTGACAATGAAGCCCTCATCAAAGTTCATACCCTAGGAATCTGAAGAACAGATATTGGTGCCTAACGGAGCGTTAATGCCTTCTGTTGAATGGTAAGAGACTCAGTTATTTTTATATACTTATCTTCTCTTTGGGTTATCGGATAAACCAACTAAATAATCTAACGACACATTGAAATATTCAGCTAAAGTTGTAGCAACATCTAGGGAGGGTAGTCTATCACCTTTCTCCCAATGGCTTACGGTCTGCTTTGTAACATTAAATTCTGCGCCTAATTGTTCAAGTGTTAGTTTTTTTAATTGTCTTAAGTTCCTTAATCTTTGGCAAAAAATTTCTTGTAAAAACATAAAGATACTCCTTGACAGTCAACAATAAGTTGACTAAAATAGATATAGTAAAGTCAACCAATAGTTGACCAACGAAAAATGGTGAGATGAAACGGAGGTGGTTGTATTTAGAATGCACAAAATAAGGACTTACACAAAAGCAAGTCAATTGGAGAATAGCCAAGTAAAGTTACAACTATGTTAGCGTGATTGCCGCCAAGTCATCTTTTCTGATCTTTCCTATGCTAAGAAAATATGATCAGAACAATTACGAGAGGGCTAATTAGTAATGAGAAAAAACAGGAAAAGGAATAGGAAAAACTTTTAAAACCTGACCGAAGAAAAGAATAATAAAAAATAAAGGTAAGGACAATTTGGGCTTATACAGAATAAGCTAGCACACAAGGGCAACGTCTGCCTAAAAATGTGTCTGAAAGACACTGACATGATCATCATTGCAAGACCGATGCTGCTGCCAGAGGAAAAAATCGAAGGGGAAACAAGAGCGTGTTCCGACTGCGATTTGTCTTCATTATAGCTCAGTTGGCGCGTGTCTTCAATGACATCTGAAAAAATCGCGAGGAGGTTGTTAACATCAAAAGGTTCAGCTTTGCATCTACGAAAGATATGGACTACTTTAGTGGCAGGAGGATAAGGATGAAAGAAATCGTTAAAATTTTACCGTTTTATGAGGCAAGGATGTGGGGCGGCGGAAATCGTCTGATCAATGAGTTTAATTATCATACCGATATTGCACCTTTAGGAGAAGTATATAATGTCGTGGCTTTAAAAGATCAATGCGATTGTGAAGTACCGGAAATGGGAATTACATTATCTACATTGTATAAAGTAAAACCAGAATGGTTTAACTGCGATACCGAAGAACTGCCTGTTCGGGTAAATATATTGGATCCTATGGCAGATTTATCTATACAGATTCATCCCGATGATCTATTTGCGAAAAAATATAATAAGGGAAGGGGAAAACCGGAGGCCTGGGTTATTTTAGATACACCGGAAGATGGTGAGATCCAGTTCGGGCACTATGCCAAAACCAGAGAAGAGTTTATTGAAAAAACCAGAAATAATGACTGGAAGGGATTATTGAAATATCTTACAGCTGTAAAAGATGGATTTATTGATATTCCCGCGGGAACCTTGCATGCAATCGGAAAAGGTGTATTGACGTATAATATTTCCCGAAATGCGGATTGTACCTTGCGGTTATATGATTATGATCGTATTGACCCAGCCACTGGTAAAAAACGTGACATTCAGCCAGAAGAAGTGTTTGGAAATGTCAATGTTCCAGATCGTTCTACGGAGTTTGTTCTATATCCATCTGCTTTTGAACGCGGCATTCGTGTTACACGTTATTGGGATGAACCAGGTTTATACACGTTAATAAGGCTGCAAATTGATGAAAAAGGAACGTTCTCTCATCCTAGATTTGCTTTCTATACTTGTGTAGAAGGCAGAGGCAGTATTCAAGGTGTTTCCATCCGTAAAGGGGAAACTATTTTGGTTCCGGATGAGATGGGTATGTTAACGATGGAAGGAAAGATGGACCTGTTTTTAGCATCTTACAGAAATGAGGAATCATAATGAAATTACAATTAGCACTTGATGATATCAAATTAGATGACGCTTTAGAATTGGTAGAGAAAGTACGAAACTATATCGACATTATCGAAATTGGCACACCATTTGTTATTGCAGAAGGCATGCATGCCGTTCGTGTAATGAAGGAACGGTTTCCGGAAAAAGAAATTTTGGCAGATTTGAAAATTATGGATGCTGGTTATTATGAAGCAGAAGAGGCTTTGCAAGATGGTGCGCACTATGTGACTGTCTTGGGGGTTACGGATATTTTAACAGTCAAAGGCTGCGTAGATGCTGCGGAAAAATACCAGGGAAAAATCGTTGTTGATATGATTTGTATAACCGACTTGCCGAAGCGTATTCAAGAAATGGAAGAAATCGGTGTGCATTATGTCTCTGTGCATGTGGGTGCAGATCAACAAGCGGCTGGATACAATCCATTGGAAGATTTGAAAGTCATGAAACAGCATGCTAAAAAAGCAAAAGTTTCTGTGGCAGGAGGCATCAACAGCAAAACAATTAATGATTATGTAGCATTGCAGCCAGATATTGTGATCGTAGGATCAGGAATCACGCATGCATTGGATCCTGTGAAAGAAGCAAAATTTATCTATGGAAAGGTCCAAAGGATGATATGAAGAGCATCTATTTGTCAGAAATTATTCATGAATTAGCCGCTTATTCAGAAAAAGTAAAGGAAGCTGATTTACAAGAGATGCTGGCAGCCATTCATAAAGCAGATATTATTTTTGTAGCAGGAGCTGGACGTTCGGGTTTTGTGGCAAGAGCATTTGCAAATCGGTTAATGCATTTGGGGTTTCATGTATATTTTGTTGGTGAACCAACAACTACGTGTATAGAGGAAAATGACCTATTGATTCTTTTGTCTGGTTCTGGTAATACTGCAAGCTTAGTGAGTATGGCTGAAAAAGCCAAATCACTGAAAGCTCATTTGGCGACCATTACTATTTTTCCGGAAAATAAAATTGGCGCACTGGCAGATACGATTATTGCCTTGCCCGGTACATCGATGAAGAGTCAAGACGGGTCTCAATTGACTTCTATACAAATGTCAGGTTCCTTATTTGAGCAATTAGCATGGCTGGTTTGTGATACGTTAGTCTTAATGTTAATGAATGATACTAAGCAGACGAGTGAAGATTTATTTAAAAGACATGCAAATTTAGAATAAAAACTCGATGGGAGATTACTTTATTTATCTAGGAAGGAGGCCATTTTTATATTGTTGGCAATTATTGTGGGAACACATGGCAACTTTTCTGAAGAATTGATCAAGACTTGTGAAATGATTTGTGGAGAAACAACCAATGTTAGAGCCGTAACGCTGGCCCCAGGAGAAGGCCAGGAAGATATTCTGAAAAAATATGAAGCTGCCATCCAAAAAATGGATACGGATGATGGAGTTATTTTCCTCAATGATCTTTTTGGAGGTAGTCCATATAATGTGGCTTGTCGTTTGGCTATTCATCATGCGACATATGGTGTTGTAGCAGGAGTTAATCTGCCCATGCTTATTGAAATGACAGGAGCACAAGTGGTCAATGAAGGAGCTGGTATCAAAGAAATGATGAGTAAAGCAGTAGAAGCTGGTAAGGCAGGTACGCAGATGTTTCATGCTAGCACTGTGGAGAAGGATGAGGTGGAAGATTTATAATGCAAATTGTATTGGCAAGAATTGATGATCGCTTAATTCACGGTCAGGTAGCAACCGGGTGGGCCAAAGTAACAGGGTGTGAACGTATTATTATTTGTGATGATGAGATTGCGGCAGATTCGGTTCGTTCTACATTAATCAAGCAGGCTGCACCGCCAGGTATTAGGGGCAGCGTAGTAGATATTGATAAAGCAATTCGCGCTTACAATAATCCTATATATGAAAATACAAAATGCTTATTGCTTTTCTCAAATCCTCTAAATGTACTTCGTCTCGTGGAGGGAGGAGTAGATATCAAAACGGTTAACATTGGTGGAATGAGTTTTAAAGAAGGAAAGAAACAAATTACCAGTGCCGTTTCTGTCAATGAGCAGGATATTGCTTCTTTTCAATCACTTCATCAGAAAGGCGTTGAGCTTGAAATTCGCAAAATCTCCTCAGATAAAAAAGTGCTGTTAATGGATATTTTAAAATATCCATTAACAGCTAATATCAAATAGTTGAGAACGATTGTAACAATATATGTTATATGGAGGGAAATATAATGGAACTTAGTGTTTTACAGCTTATTGCCATTTTTATTGTATCGTGTATAGCAGGTATGGAAGGTATGGCAGAAGAGTTTCAGATGCATAGACCACTTCTTGCCTGTACGTTGATCGGTTTTATCTTAGGAGACTTAACAACAGGTATTATTATTGGTGGAACATTAGAGATGATTGCATTGGGATGGATGAACATTGGGGCCGCAGTAGCACCTGATTCGGCTTTGGCTGCGGTGATTTCGACTATTTTGGTTATAGCTGGACATCAAAGTATTGGAGCAGGCATTGCGATTGCAATACCCCTTGCTGCAGCCGGCCAAGTTTTGGGTATTTTATGTAGAACCCTGACTGTATTTTTCCAGCATAAAGCGGATGACTATGCAGAAGAAGGCAATCTTAGAGGAATCGATCTTTGTCATTTTGGGGCTATGGGAATACAAGCGCTCCGCGTAGCCATTCCGTCTATTCTTGTTGCTATGTATGTAGGAACTGGCGCTATGCAGGCCATGCTTAATGCAATTCCTCCTGTTATTACAGGGGGATTACAGGTAGCTGGTGGATTTATCGTAGTTGTTGGGTATGCCATGGTTATTAACATGATGAAAGCCCCTTATCTCATGCCTATTTTCTTTTTAGGTTTCGTATTTGCAGCATTTACAAACTTTAATCTGGTTGCTTTCGGCGTGATTGGTCTGGTAATCGCTGCCGTTTATATCCAATTGAATCCCAAATATAACCAGAATCAAGCCTTTGCAGCGGTTGCTGGCACAGTAAGTGATGATGAACTTGACTAGAGGGGGAATTTTATAATGCAAAAGATTACATCAAAAGATTTTTTCTGGGTATTTCTACGGTCTAATTTTCATGCAGGTTCCTTTAATTTTGAAAGAATGCACGCTCTTGGTTTCTGTTTTCAAATGGTGCCGATTATTAAGCGGCTTTATGAAGGAGAAGAACGAAAAAAGGCTATGAAACGCCATCTTGAATTTTTTAATACACATCCATACGCAGGTGCTCCCATTGTTGGAATTACAGCTTCTATGGAAGAGCAACGCGCGAATGGCCAGGATATTTCTGACAGCGTTATCAACGGTATCAAAGTTGGCATGATGGGACCGCTTGCCGGTGTTGGTGATCCAATCTTCTGGGGGACGCTTAGACCTCTCACAGCTGCTTTAGGTGCATCATTGGCGCTTAGCGGCAGTATCGGTGGACCACTTTTGTTTTTCCTTTTTTATAATGTAGTTCGGATAGTTGTTAGATGGTATGGTCTTAAATATGGTTATGCTAAAGGTACGGATATTGTAAAAGATCTAGCGGGTAATAAACTGCAAAAACTTACAGAAGGTGCTGCCATATTAGGATTATTTGTTATGGGCGCGCTCGTAAATAAATGGACATCAGTGAATATACCGGTTGTTGTATCTCAGGTTACCATGCAGAATGGAAAAATAGCAACAACGACCATTCAAACTATCCTGGATCAGTTAATGCCAGGTCTTATTCCGCTTTTATTAACGTTTGTTTGCATGCATCTTTTAAAGAAGAACGTGAATGCAATTTGGATTATTTTTGGTCTCTTTGCAATAGGTATAGTTGGATTTTGGTTGGGGATTTTAAAGTAATATAGAGATAGTAAATCTAATTATGAAAAAAGCCATCCAGCTTGGATGGTCTTTTTTGATTGACTTATTGTTTATGGTTGGTTGCTTCGGCAGCTTCTGCAGCTGCGTTTTCTGCCATTTGTTCTTCAGCCATTTCAATCATCATTTTAACTTTTTGACCACCGATTCGACCACCAATTTTACCAACTTGACTAGTTGTTAATTCTCTATTGTGACCTTGATCTAGTGGTATGCCCAATTCCTCTGCTACTTCATGTTTATTAGGAAGTGTTGCATTCAGTTCCTGCATCGTATCAATTTTACCTTTGACCATAGTAATCACGCTCCCGTTTTATAGATAGTTAATCTGATTAAAGTCTATTTAGTTCTGGATGGTCTATCAATGATAGTATATCTATTCATTGCCTTAGTAATACGTTAGTTTGATTCAACGGTCGTTATTTCTCATTGTGATGCTGCTAATAATAGTTATAAATACCTTTTGCAATTGCTTCTGCTAATTTTCGTTGATATTCCGGTGATTGTAAGAGGGAGCGTTCTTCTAGATTCGTAATATAGCCAACTTCAATCAGCGCGGCAGGAATTTTGTTGCGGCGCAGCACAAAGTAATTGCCAGGATTGGCGGTTGGAGCGGATTTTATGACTTTACTGAGCTCATTTTGTATAGCATTTGCTAATGACTTACTGGGTTCTGATTTAGCATAATAAAAAACCTCTGGGCCTTGCCTTTTGGTATTAGAAGCAGCATTCGCGTGAAGACTAATAAATAAATCGGCATCCGATTCTTCGACCATTTCTACACGAGCAGCCAAGTCGCGATGGTAGCGTCCTTTGACTTTTTCGTTGTCGCATTCAGGACTAAGCTCAATATCCGCTTGACGGGAGAGTACTACTTTTGCGCCATACTGATGAAGAACATTTTTTAGCTCTAACGCTATGGGGAGGTTAATGTCTTTTTCAAGAACACCTGAACGATTTGCACCAGTGTCAATGCCACCGTGGCCTGCATCCACGACAATGACTTTGCCCGATAGTTTATGAGCCCTATCATCGTGTGCATACAGTGTGCCGATTACCAGTAGCGTAAATAACAAACATAAGATAATTTGTCTTTTGGCAATATAGAGAGTTCTCACATCGCAACCACCTCTTACAGCTACATATATGCAAAAAAAGGTTTTATCAGTAGATTTATTAGCCTGGATGATTTTGGAACTTTATTCTTTTTAAATAAAATGTTGGAAAGGATCATTATGCGCTCACGGATTATTTTCAAGATATTATTTGTCACAGCAGGGGTGGCTCTAGCTCTGTATTGCCTTAGTTCTATTTATTTCTATTATCAAGAAAAGCCTGAAGCAGATATGCAGCTTCCATCCCTGCCTATTGTACAAAAAGAGACTCGCTTATTAGTGATTGCTCCCCATTGTGATGATGAAGCACTTGGCTGCGGGGGGATGATTCATGATGTGATACAAGCAGGCGGACAAGTCTTAGTCGTTGTTATGACTAATGGTGATGGGTTTACGATTGCTACAGAAGAAGAATTTCATCGCTTGTTTCTCACGCGTGCAGACTATGTGAATTCAGGATATACGCGTCAAAAAGAAACAATACAAGCCCTACAGCTGTTAGGTTTACCAGAAAAACAGATCCTTTTTCTCGGCTATCCCGATCGAGGTCTTGACCACCTATGGAAGGATAATTGGAATAAGGATCAACCATATCAATCCCGCTATACTGGCAGTGATCATTCACCTTACAACAATAGCTATCAGAAAAATGCTCCTTATGCTGGGCAAGCCGTACTGGACAATTTGGAACAAATCATGCTTACGTTTAAGCCCAATGTTATAGCAGCACCACATCCTGCAGATGAGCACCCTGATCATGCTGCTGGGTGGGCTTTTGCTGCTGCGTCCATTGCAAAACTTAGCAGCAGTGGGAGGATATCAGGGGTACATTTGTACACCTATTTAGTCCATCGCCGCGATTTTCCTATACCACATGGGTATAAGACGGATGCGCTGCTATTACCGCCCAGACCTCTGTATCAGGCTCAGCATAGTAAATGGCTAACCTATCCAATTGATTCTGACACTGAAGTTATAAAAGAGCAATCGATTAAAAAATATGTAAGCCAGACGAAAGTTCCCATTATGTCAAGTTTGCTGCACAGTTTCATACGCAAGAATGAATTGTTTGCAGATCCCAATATTCCTTATGTTGCACAAAAACCATCTAAGTCAGATCTAGCAAGTCTTAACGCTTGGTCAAATCAAGACCCCATTTTAGTGAATACGCGGGGGACAAGCATAATTGGTGCCTTAGAGTATAAAGGCAAGATATCCATCATTGACAGTTATGTACAAGGTAAGACAATTTGGCTGCATTTTCATATTCCCGGGTTTATAGGCAGGCAAAATCAATATAAGGTGTCTATTGTGGCCTTTGGTCTACAGAATAATAAAACAATTCGGGAGAAGGATACAGTCTATTTTAGCGAGAGTGATACCAATTTATATACTGATGCGGTCATTCGATATCAAGACGATGTGATTATTAAGATCCCTTTAACCCAGATTCAGGTACCCAAGTTTTTCTTCATTCAGGTTGTGACAAAAAACAAGCATAGAGTTATGATTGACCAAACTGTTTGGCAGCCCGTCTTTCTTAGTAAATTTTAATCTTCTCTTTGGGATAGGCACAGGTGCATTGTCCCCCAAATTTAAAGGTGATATACTATAATTATGGTAAAAAATAGAAAGAAATGAACAGTCATTTTTCAAAGTGAGATAAAGGATATGTTTTGGGGGGATGTAGAGTGAAAAATAGTATCCAAGGAAAAAGCATTGATGAATGGAAGTGCGAACATCCACTGTTGGAGCAGATTATCAGGACTCGTGAAGTGTTTTGGACAAACCCTCAGTATGTAAGTTGTAGTGACAGAATCATAACCCCAATTTTAGGCGAAGTTGATATCCAAGATGCAGAAAAAAGACTTCTTAGATTTGCTCCATATATTGCAAAGATATTCCCAAAAACTCGCGAAACAAAGGGGATCATTGAATCGCCTCTTGTGAATATTGATAAAATGAAAAAAGAGCTTATGGCGTTATATAATCAAGAGATTAGTGGCTCCTTATATCTTAAGTGCGATAGTCATCTGCCCATTTCAGGGTCGGTTAAAGCACGAGGCGGTATTTATGAAGTATTGAAAATTGCTGAGGATATAGCAATTGAAAAAAAGATAGTAGTTGAAACAGATGACTATACGATTCTTGCTAGTGAAAAATGTAGAGAGCTATTTTCCAGATATTCAATTGTTGTAGGATCGACAGGAAATTTAGGTCTTAGTATTGGTATTATGGGTGCTGTATTAGGGTTTAAAGTAGTTGTTCACATGTCATCAGATGCCAAACAGTGGAAGAAGGATTTGCTCAGAGAAAAAGGTGTTACTGTGGTGGAATATGATTCAGATTATGGTCAAGCCGTTGAGGCAGGTAGAATCCAAGCACAACAGGAAGAAAATAGTTACTTTATTGATGATGAAAACTCTCAGAATCTATTTTTAGGTTATGCGGTTGCAGGCAAAAGGCTTAAACAACAGCTGGAGCACTTGCAGATTCTTGTTGACCAAGACCATCCATTGTTCGTCTATCTTCCTTGCGGCGTTGGGGGTGCACCTGGCGGTATTACTTTTGGCTTAAAGACCGTATTTCATGATCATGTTCATTGCTTTTTTGCAGAACCAACTCACTCTCCTGCCATGCTGCTGGGGCTTATGACGGGGTTGCATGACAAAGTATCGGCTCAAGAATTTGGAATTGACAATGTGACTGATGCAGATGGTCTTGCTGTTGGCAGACCGTCGGGATTTGTGGGGAAGACTCTTGAAAAGGATATTAGCGGTGTCTTTACCATACAAGATCAAGAATTGTATCGACTGCTCAAAAGACTGGCGGATTCCGAAGGAATCTATCTTGAGCCATCTGCATTAGCTGGTTTTGTTGGCCCCGTTAAATTATTTGCAGAATCTAAAGGCAAGCAATATTTAGAACAAAGCAATCTTATATCTAAAATGAAAAATGCCACCCATATTGTCTGGGCCACTGGGGGGAGTATGGTTCCTAAAGAAATGATGAGTCATTTTTATAATAAAGATAAAACTGGGGAATAACCTTGCTTGGGACGAGGGGACAGGTTCGTTGTCCCAGAAAAATAAAGGTGCTATACTGTAGTTGAGGTGATATCATGCCAAGGCAGGCTCGTGAGAGAAGCAGAAGTGGAATCTATCATTTAATATTAAGAGGAATTAACAAACAAACTATATTTGAAAATGATGAAGATCGACAGAAGTTTATTGAAACGTTGGGGTATTACAAAATGGTTAGTAACTATATGTTGTATGGTTATTGCCTGATGGACAACCACATTCATTTATTGATACGAGAAAATGAAGAATCCATATCTCAAGTAATAAAACGAATCAGCAGCAGCTATGTATATTGGTATAATCAAAAATATGAAAGATGTGGACATTTGTTTCAGGAGCGTTTTAAAAGTGAAGTAATAGAAACGGATGCATATTTTCTTATGGCATTGAGATATATTCATCAAAATCCGATAAAAGCAGGAATTGTTAAAGACATAAGAAAATACTTGTGGAGCAGCTATCATGAATATACTGGTACTCCTAGTATCATCAATATTGATTTTGCATTAGATATGTTTTCAGAGGATCGAAAAAAAGCGGCAGCATTATTTAAAGACCACACTAAGGAGAAGAATTCGGATGCATGCTTAGACTATGAGGAACGGCTGTGTGTATCGGATAAAGAGGTCGTAGAGTATATGAAAGAATTAGGCATTGTTACAATTAGTGAATTGCAAAGACTGAAAAGAGAACAGCGAGATGATGTGATAAGAAAGATGAAAGAGCGCAAAGGTGTCACGATAAGGCAACTGGCAAGGGTAACTGGGATCTCAAAGAGTGTGATTGATAGGACGTAGTGGGACAGGGAACCTGTCCCCTTGTCCCGGGACAATATGGAATTGACGGAGATGATGTGTGTGGCTGTCCAGGTAGCTGATTTGTTAAAATTGCCAACCTTCAGGCTATCCCATACCTTAGCGGGTGTGCGGGGACTTATCCGGGAAGTGGAATATATTGATGTACTGGAACATCCTGATATTGATGTGCTTATCAAACCACGAGTCTTATATCTTACCAGTGGGTTTGCATTTCATGAAAATGAGCAGCTGCAGGAAACCTTGATTGCTCATATGGAAGATATCGGAGCGGCCGGACTTGTTGTTGAGCCTGGCCGCTATCTGACCCTATTATCTTCTCAAATGATTGAAGAGGCTAATCGCCTGCAATTTCCTATTGTAGAATTGCCTCAGGGGGCTGTGTTTGCCAATATTATTAGAGAAGGCCTGGAACAGATTTTCTTGCAGCAGAGCGCGATCTTAAGACGTTCTCAAGAAATCCAAAGGCAGCTTACTCAAGTAGCATTTTCCGGTGCTAATTTGCAGAAAATTTCACAAACCATTGCAAATTTGATGGGCAATACCATCATTGTAGCGGATCAAAATTTTTCATTGCTTTCTTTTGCTTTTTGGGAAAAGGAGCATAAGAATCACAAACGAAAGGCGTATGTGGGAAGAACGTTGGATCAATATTTGTATAATCTGGAACGAACAGGCTTTATTGATAAAATACGTAAGACTAAGAAAGCGGACCGTGTGGAAGTCTTATTCAGTAAACAAGGCGAGCAGGCTTGGGTGGTGGTACCAGTTTTAGTCAACGATGAAATCCTTGGATACATCGCCGTATTGGAGGATTACCATCGAATGCGAGAAGAAGACTGGGGGGCATTGGTACAGGCTGCTACTGTAACCGGAATGGCCATTTATAAACAGGTAGTGGAGGAAGAGGTTGCCCGCCGTCAGCGCAATGATTTTTTATTTCATGTACTGGAAGGGCAGCTGCCCCTAGGTCAGGAAGTAGTAGAACAGGCGAAATCGTTACAGATCTCTTTACATACGACGTGGAGCATAATCCAGATTGAATTGGTTAATTTAGAGGAATATCGTCGGAGGCATTTTGCCGACAGTGTTCAAGAAGAGGCAGCTAGCAGACAGCGGGATCTGGCGATACTAATCGATCAATTAACAGCGAAACAAAAGGATTTAATAGTAGCTTGCAAGCAGGAGTGGATCACGGTTCTTTGCCCAATGACGGTCAATAGCCACGCTCGGGAGCAGGCTATGCAGCGGGTAGAGGTAATCAAGCAGGAATTACAGCGATTTGCTCCGGAGCTTGAAATTGCGGTAGGAGTGAGCCGGGTTTGCGAAGACTACAGGCAGCTGCCTTTGGCTTATCGTGAGGCCAAGGAGACTCTGGAGATCGGACGAAATTTAGATCCACTGGCAAGGGTATATTGCTTTTGGGATTTAGGGGTGTATCAAATTCTTACAAAGCTAAAGGATATGCCAGAGTTGAAGGAATACTATGAGGCGATTTTAGGCAGGTTTGATCAATTGGATACCTTGACACGGAGTGAATTTGTAAAAACGTTGGAGGCATATTTCATTGCCAATGGAAACATTTTCAAAGCCGCTCAACTCTTATATCTTCATCGCAACAGTATGACGTATCGATTGAAGAGGATTCAGGATTTATTGGGAGTGGATTTGGACGATTCGGAAGTTCGCTTTAATTTGCAATTGGCACTCAAGATACGGAAGGTTTTTCCTTAAAAATAAAATACTGATTCATTTTAATTAGAATTAGTATAAAACCAAAGTATGTATAATGAGCACGCTAAAGATATAGTACGTTGTAACTTTGTAACAAGTGTACTATGTTTTTCTTTGTGCCATAGTGACAATGACATATATTCCCTCTAAGAAGTATGATTATTCTGCCAGTATTGTAATACTAATTTAAGGGGGGATAGTCGATGAGTAGTGAAGAACGAAGGTTAGATTATCTGAATGTGTCAGGGAAGGAGTATGTTCCTTACGTACCAGCAGACAAAGTCATTCCGGAGTTTACAGCAACAGCAATCATTATCGGTTTTATTTTAGCAATTGTGTTCGGTATGGCGAATGCGTATTTAGGTTTAAAGGCTGGGATGACCGTAAGCGCTACCATTCCGGCAGCAGTTATTTCTATGGGGATCTTGAAAGGAATATTAAAAAGAGGAACGATTTTGGAGAACACGGTAGCCCAGTCTATTGCTTCCTCGGGTGAAGCTGTGGCTGCAGGTATGATCTTTACAGTGCCGGCCCTGTTCCTATGGGGATACGCACCTGATATGATGACAATGACATTGATGGCATTACTTGGTGGTTCTCTTGGCGTGTTACTCATGATTCCGTTACGTCGTTATTTGATTGTGGATGAACATCATAATCTTCCATATCCAGAAGGTACGGCCTGTGCAGAAGTGCTGGTTGTAGGTGACCAAGGAGGTACTGGTGCGAAAACAGTATTTGCTGGAATTGGTATAGGTGCAGGGTATAAATTTCTAATGGGGGCCATGGGTATTTGGAATGAAAACCCTGAGTGGCCGATTCCGGGTCTCAAAGGCGCGGCTATCGGATTTGATGTTCTGCCAGCTTTGCTGGGCGTAGGCTTTATTATCGGACCCCGGGCGGCTTTTACTATGTTTGCTGGCAGCTTTCTTAGCTGGATGGTCCTTATGCCGCTGATTGCTTATTTCGGCGGCGGCTTAACAGCACCGGTATTTCCAGCAACTACACCCATTTCCCAAATGGATCATTGGGATCTATGGAGTAAGTACATTCGCTATATTGGTGCAGGCGGCGTAGCTGTAGGCGGTCTGTTTAGCCTGATTAAGTCTTTACCTACCATTTTTAGTTCTTTTAAGGCTTCTCTTGGGGGGCTGACAAAAGGCGGCGGTTCTGCTGACGAAAATCTTAGAACGCAAAAAGATATGCCGATGTCCATTATTCTAATTGGTGCAGTCGTTATCTTTCTTGCATGTGCCTTCCTGCCTCAGCTTCATATGGGCGTGATCGGAGGGATTATGGTGGTATTGTTTGGTTTTTTCTTCACCACTGTGTCTTCCCGTATCGTAGGTCTAATCGGTTCTTCCAGTAATCCGGTTTCTGGAATGACTATTGGTACTTTGATAATAGTAAGTGTTTTGCTAAAAGCAATGGGTTTCACTGGTATTGAAGGTATGCTGGCAGCTCTTAGCATTGGCGCTCTAGTTTGTATCTCCATTGCAATGGCGGGAGATACTTCTCAGGATTTAAAAACAGCCTTTTTAGTTGGTGCCACTCCTTATCGCCAGCAATATGCTCTCTTAATTGGTGTTGTTGCATCAGCTGCTGTTATTGGTTGGACGCTGACAATGTTAAATAGTGCTTATGGTTTTGGCACGAAAGAATTGGCCGCACCACAGGCTACATTGATGTCACTGGTTGTTAAGGGTGTTATTGATGGTTCTTTGCCTTGGGCGTTAGTTGGTATCGGTGCTTCTGTGGCAGTTGTTGCTGAATTGTTGGGAATTTCTGTGTTGGCTTTTGCAGTAGGTATGTATCTGCCAATCCACCTAAATGCAGCGATTGCTACTGGTGGTCTGCTTAGCTTAATTATGACGAAGGTAATAAAAAATGCAGATCAATTAAAAAGACGTACAGAAGAAGGTATATTACTCGCTTCTGGTTTAATCGCAGGTGACTCATTAATGGGCGTTGTTCTGGCACTTTTGGTTTACCAAGGGGTTGATCTTTCTATGGATATGAAGTGGGGCGGTATGCTTAATGAAGTATCTATGGGGATTTTTGTAATATTGGCAATTGCCTTCCTGCGGCATTGTCTGACTTATAAGTTGGATAAAGAAAATTAGAAAAATTGTATTTCTGGGAAACGAAAAAAATCTTGAAGGAAATTGTTTATGAAACAGCGAAATAATTTATTGTTGAAACGCCCCATCGGTCGCCCCCATGTGGCGGCTGAAATGGGTAATGAATCACGTTTGGTTGTTCACCATAATCATTGGATTAGTAAACTTTGCACCCGCTTTTTTCGGACACCGGCACAAACCTATTTTAATCTTGATTCCTATGGCTCCTTTGTCTGGTTTCACTGTAATGGTGAGTACACCGTGGGTGATATTGCCAGATTAATGAGTGAAGAGTTTGGTACGGAAGCAGAACCTGTCATGGAGCGGCTGATTGTTTTTTTAAGAATTCTAATTGGCAGAAAACTAATTAGCCTGCAGGATTAGCAAAGGAGGGGGATTGTTTTGCCTATCGAAGGTTTTATAATGGGAACGTTAGGGTTTGCTGCAATGGGAGCTATTTTGTATGTCTGGGGGTATCGAAAGTCCCGCAGCACTCCCCGCCGTTTACATGCTCAGATGGGGCAGGCAATTGAAGCTAGAATTCAGGCCCTCCTTGCCAGCCAGATTCATGGTGCGACGTTGAAAGAAATTGCTAAATCGATTGGTGATCTTAGTGTGGGGGGACAATTGCAAGGCTACAAGCTGCAAGTGGAAGATGCCCGGGCCGCTACTGATGCGGTGCTGCGCCAGATGATTAGCCGTGGGCTGGTTGTTAAACACGACCAGGGAAAAACGCCCAAGTATCTTTTGACAACAATAGAACGATAACTTGACATGAGGATGATGAGATTATGACAAAGCATTTGGAAAAAAGTGCAGAAATTGCAATCCGCCAATGTATGGCGGTTAAAAAGGGAGAAACCGTTCTTGTGGTTACTGACGAGCCAACCCGCAATGTTGGGAGAGCATTATGGGAAAAGGCTGTGGAAGCTGGAGCGGAGGCTCTATATGTTGAAATGCTGCCACGTAAAAATGACGGTGTAGAGCCACCACCCGCTATTGCTGTGGCAATGTTACATGCTGATGTCATTTTAGGTGCCACCTCTTGCTCTTTCTCCCATACTAAAGCTCGGAAAGATGCTAGTCAAAAGGGGGCGCGGATTGCTACTCTGCCTGGCATTACAGAAGATATCATGCAGCGTACGTTAAGTGCTGATTATCAGCATATTGCAGAGCTAAGCCAACAGTTTGCCAAGCTGCTTAGCGATGGCAAAGCAGTACATATTTCTACATTGGCTGGTACTGACTTGACTTTATCCATCGCAGGCAGACAAGGCCATGCAGATACAGGCATCAATCATGCAGCAGGTGATTTTAGCAATCTGCCAGCAGGTGAAGCCTATGTCGCGCCTGTTGAGGAAACGGCAGAAGGCATCATCATTATTGATGGCGCCATGGCAGGTATTGGTGTCCTGGAATCACCCATTAAACTTACTGTAGAAAAAGGCTATGTAACTAAAGTAGAAGGCGGCAGAGAGACTGAAAAGCTGGAAGCTATGTTGAACGAGTATGGTAAATTGGCTTGTAATATTGCGGAATTGGGCATTGGTACCAATGATCAGGCGATCCTGTCTGGGCGAGTTCTTGAAGATGAAAAGGTTATGGGAACTGTTCATATTGCTTTGGGCAATAATTTCGGATTTGGCGGTACATGTCAGGTGCCGATGCATTTGGATGGCATCCTGCTGAGTCCTACCCTGACGATTGATGGCCAGCTAGTCATTAAGGATGGCAAGCATTTGATTACGGCATAATTGCTGTTAGTTATGTAGTATTTGGAAAGAAAATTGAAAAAGAGTCATCTGTGATCGAACAGAACCCCTTGTATGATACATTTTAGAAAAATGTATCATACAAGGGGTATTTTTATAAGACTTTTGATGAAAGGGTTTGTGTTTTTTGTAGATGTTATAAAGAATAAAAACGGAAAATTAGCAGGTGAGAGCAAAACGTCAACAGAAAAAATCCATTTTTCAATTCAGGAAATCATAGGCTTTGTAAATAAAATTGCACCAACTTTAGAAGAATTAGCAAGAGTCATTGATTATAATCAAAATGTATTTATGCAGGCGTCGAATAAATCAAAAGAAGAAGAAATGTCGATTGGAAAAATTCATTCCGCACTAGAAGCAATTAAAGACATGGGTGGTGAGCTCAATAAAGACATGAAGGCAATGGCGTATAAATAAAGCCTAATTTGTAGCAAAATTAGTAGATCCCTAAGAAATAATGATTGAAAATAAAGCTACAGGCATAAAGCGCTTGATCACCCTATTGTGACCGCTTGGAAGTGTTTTATTTTATTAGGATGATGGCAAACGGATCATTTGAAGATATAATAAAACTACTATTAGAATACGAAGGTGATTTTTATGGGATTTAACAGTAAAGTTTATGAAATCGTCAGTCATATCCCGGAAGGAAAAGTAGTTTCTTATGGTCAAGTTGCCTCTATGGCGGGAAATTGCCGGGCATCTCGCGCGGTGGGCTATGCAATGCACCGCAATCCTTATCATGGGGCATTACCTTGCCATAGAGTCGTTTTTCAAAATGGCAGTCTTACGGATGGTTTTGCCTTTGGCGGCAAAGATGTGCAGCGTCAGTTGCTTGAAGCAGAGGGAATTACATTTACCAAAGAGGGATGCGTGGATATGGAAAAATACCGATGGGACGGAAAATGTAGTATAAAGCATTCTAGTGTCGAAAAAGTATGATATAATAAAATTAGGTTGTAACTCCATTTGCGTCAAGTAGTTTTTTTATGCTTTCGAATCAAAGTGATAATTGAGAAACGAGGAGAGGGTTAGTGATGAGTTTTATTGATGAGATGAAGCAAAAAGCAAAACTCAGTAAAAAGAAAATCGTTTTACCGGAAGGGACTGACCTACGAGTTTTGACCGCCGCCAGCGTTGCAGCGGCAGAGGGACTTGCTGAAATTATTTTGCTAGGAAGTAAAGAAGAGATCTTGAAAGCCGCTGGGAATATTGATTTATCTCAGGTTACCATTATTGATGTGGAAGCGGCAGAAAAACGCGAAGAATATGCCCAAGGTTTTTATGAATTAAGAAAGTCCAAAGGACTTACAATAGAAGAGGCAAGGGAGACGCTGAAAGACCCCGTTTATTTTGGCAACATGATGATTAAACATAATGATGCAGACGGATTGGTTTCGGGAGCCATTCATTCTACGGCAGACACATTAAGACCTGCCCTGCAAATTATTAAGACCGCACCGGGTACCAGCTTAGTTTCATCTTTTTTTATTATGGTAATACCTGATTGTGAATATGGAGAGGATGGAGTATTCTTATTCTCGGATTGTGGTTTAAATGAAAACCCGAATGCAGAACAGCTTTCTGAAATTGCAATTTCATCGGCTCACACCATGCAGAACCTGCTTGGCGTTACCCCTATTGTCGCCATGCTTTCCTATTCAACCTATGGCAGTGCCAATAGTGTCCTCACCCAAAAGGTGGTACAAGCAACTGCCTTAGCAAAACAAAAGGCACCTACTTTGCTTATTGATGGGGAAATGCAGGTAGATGCAGCATT
This sequence comes from Pelosinus fermentans JBW45, assembly GCF_000271665.2. GTDB lineage: Bacteria > Bacillota > Negativicutes > DSM-13327 > DSM-13327 > Pelosinus > Pelosinus baikalensis. Next base: position 1,001,465 of record NZ_CP010978.1, read on the forward strand.
GGTTGCCAGTACGGCTAAGTTAAAAGCGCCAAATAGTACTGTAGCAGGCAAGGCCAATGTGCTGATATTCCCGGATCTCAATGCAGGAAATATTGGCTATAAACTTGTGGAGCGGCTTGCAAAAGCCCAAGCTTATGGACCTGTTACCCAGGGACTTGCCAAACCGATTAATGACTTATCAAGAGGCTGCAAGGCAGAAGACATTATTGGAGTCATTGCCATGACAGCCGTCCAAGCACAGGCATAGTAGTAAGTAGAGATTGCTTCGTGCCTCGTAATGACAAGAGGACCCCAAGCGTGCTAGAAAATAAGGAAGAATGATTAACCGCAGAGGCGCAGAGTACGCTGAGGGGGAGGTTTAACCTTATTTATATTTTCTCTGTGTTCTCTGCGCCTCTGCGGTTAAAAATGGGTGTATTAGCGTTTTTTTAGGAATTCTGATATCGATAAGGCAATTTTTAATAGCTATTGCTTAGTGTTGCAAAAACGTATAAAATAGGTAAAGCAAGAAATAAAAATATGGGCAAGGAGGGATTTATCATGGCAAAGCATATTATTACTGTTAATAAAGCTTCTTTACAGGAAACTGTACATACTGGTGGCTGTGGAGAGTGCCAGACTTCCTGCCAATCGGCCTGCAAGACATCATGCACCGTTGGCAATCAGGTCTGCCAAAAGTAGACCGTCAAGACAGCCCTCTGTCCCAATGGGCAGAGGGCTTGATTTTAAAATTGAATGAACCACAAAGGCGCAATGCCGCTAGCGCGGCACACAAAGGAAAGACGACAGAATGGTATTTCTTTGTGTCCTTTGTGCCTTTGTGGTTCAACTTTTTTCCTGACTTAACAAATAAAATAATTTGGCTTAAAGGTGAATAACAAAAATGAGTATACATAAGTTTTATTTAAATGGTCTATATATTATATTAGATATTAACAGTGGAGCTGTCCACGTTGTAGATAAAATGGTTTATGACATGATGGATGTTTTTGATGGCAGTAATGATGAAGCGGTATTGGCAGAATTCTCTACTCATTACGCGGTTGAAGAAATAAGGGAAGTTTTATCAGAACTGCATCAATTAATGGATGAGAATAAATTATTTTCCAAGATGGTAGATGTACCGCTGCATTTTAGTCAGAAGGCCTTAGTGAAGTCGGTGTGTTTACATGTAGCTCATGACTGTAATTTACGCTGTAACTATTGTTTTGCTGGGACAGGAGATTTTGGACATACCCGTGGTTTGATGAGTAAGGAAGTAGCTGAAAGAGCGGTAGAGTTCATTATTGAAAACAGTGGACCGCGCATTAATAGCGAGATTGACTTTTTTGGCGGTGAACCTCTTATGAATATGAGTACAGTGCGTCATGCAGTATCTTATATTCGTCGTCGTGAAAAAGAGACTGGTAAGAAGTTTAAACTGACGTTGACGACCAATGGCGTGCTTTTAAATGAAGAGATCAACCAGTATCTGAATGATAATAATATTAGCCTGGTACTTAGCTTAGATGGACGGCGCGAAGTGCACGACAATATGCGTCCCTTTGTAAATGGTGCCGGCAGTTATGATATGATTTTGAAAAATGTAACTAAAACCATTGAGTCTCGCAACGGTCAGAATTATTATCTGAGAGGCACTTTTACTGCTCATAATTTAGATTTTGCTGCGGATGTATTAGATATCGCTGATAAAGGATTCACCCAATTATCCGTGGAGCCTGTTGTAGCCCAGGACTGTGATTATGCTCTTACGAAAGAGCATCTTCCTCAATTGTTCGCTCAATATGATCTATTGGCACGAGCATATCTAGAGCGTAAACGTAAGGGGCAGGGTTTTGAGTTTTTTCATTTTAATTTAGACCTTGATAATGGTCCTTGCGTCGCAAAGCGTTTAAGTGGCTGTGGCGCTGGGCATGAGTATTTTGCTGTAACGCCTGAAGGTGATTTATACCCTTGTCATCAGTTTGTCGGACGGGAAGAATTTCTACTGGGTAATGTGTTTGAGGGTGTAAAAAACACTACCTTACCAGACCAGTTTCGTCAGAGCCATGTTTTAAATAAAAGCGAATGTCGTGACTGTTGGGCACGGTTTTATTGCAGCGGCGGCTGTCATGCAAATGCAGACTTATTTAACAAGGATATTAATATTCCCTATAAAATTGGCTGTGAATTGCAAAAGAAACGACTGGAATGTGCCTTAATGATTCAGGCAATATTAAGATTGGAAAGCGGAAAATAGTAGAGGGGACAATACTATGCAGCGTCTTGCCATACACATAAGAGGTATTGTACAAGGGGTGGGATTCCGCCCCTTTGTTTATAATCTAGCACATCGTTATCACGTAACGGGTTGGGTGCTGAATAACTCCCAGGGGGTCGAAATTGAGGCAGAAGGGGATTCTCCAGCAGTTTTGCGCTTTCTTGAGGAACTAAGCATTTCTGCGCCTCCTCTTGCAGTAGTGGAGGAAGTGATTGTCAATCCAGTCAGTCTGCTTGGAGATACGGAATTTATAATCAGGTACAGTAGGGAAGAGACGCAAAAGAAAGCATGGGTTTCTCCCGATGTCGCTACTTGTTCTGATTGCTTAAGGGAAATGACAGACCCTGAGAACAGGCGGTATCGTTATGGGTTTATCAATTGTACAAACTGTGGTCCACGTTATAGCATTATTAAAGATGTTCCTTATGATCGCGCTGCTACCACGATGAATACGTTTCCTATGTGCCCTAGCTGCCAAGCTGAATATGATAACCCCGGTGACAGGCGGTTTCATGCCCAGCCTAATGCTTGTCCGGAATGTGGCCCTGCCTTTCGCCTTCTTACGAGGGAGGGAACACCGATTGCTTGTGATGTCTTCAGGGAAACCAGACAGCTGATTGCAGCAGGAAATATTGTGGCAATAAAAGGTATTGGCGGCTATCACTTAGCTTGTGATGCTCGCCAGGAACAAGCCGTCAGTCAATTGCGAACTCGTAAAATCAGAGAAGATAAGCCCTTTGCCCTTATGTGTGGTAGTATAGAGAGAATCAGACAATTATGTGACGTGTCAAAGGAAGAAGAAATTCTGCTTACCAGTGCCTCGCGCCCCATTGTGTTATTAGCGAAAAAGACTGGTTCTGATTTAGCACAGAGTGTTGCGCCAGACACAGATTTTCTGGGCGTGATGCTGCCTTATGCTCCGGTCCATTGGCTGCTGCTGGCAGACCAGGATGTATGGGTAATGACCAGCGGTAATATAAGTGACGAGCCAATTGTATATAAAGATCAAGAAGCCCTCCAATTATTAGGACGGATTGCAGATTATTTTCTGGTGCATAATCGGGAAATTTTTCAGCAAAGTGATGATTCTGTGGTACGAATAGTGGGGAGCAGGCGACAAATACTGCGGCGTAGTCGAGGATTTGCTCCTAAACCAATAAAAATTTCCCAGGAAATACCGTCTATTTTGGCGGTTGGTGGCGAAGCTAAAAATACCTTTTGCCTAGTGCGCGGGTCTTTTGCCTTTATGAGTAGTCACATGGGAGATTTAGAGAATATGGCAACCTATGAGGCATATCTTGCTGCTATTGAACATTATAAACAACTATTTTCCATTGAACCTGCTCTAGTCGCTTATGATTGGCATCCTGAATATTTAGCCTCAAAATATGCCTTATCTTTGCCTATTTCCCATCTAGGGGTGCAGCATCATCATGCCCATATTGCGTCTGTACTAGCAGAGCATGATATTTGCGAAAAGGTGATTGGTGTGGCTTTTGACGGTACTGGCTATGGATGCGATGGAACTTTGTGGGGGGGAGAATTCTTAGTAGCTGATAGCACAGATTTTGTTCGTCTTGGTCATTGCAAATATTTACCTTTGCCTGGTGGTGCAAAAGCCATTAAAGAACCATGGCGCATAGCGGCCTGGGTGTTATATAATCTATATGGAAAAGAGTTTGCTGCTTTTGATATCAAACTGTGTCATAATTTGTCTCCAGGCTGGGAGTTGATGGTACAGGCCGCTGCAAAGGGAATTAATGCTCCGCTGACTTCGAGTGCAGGCCGCTTATTTGATATTGCTGCAGGAATATTAGGCATTTGTCATACCATCCACTATGAAGGGCAAGGAGCCATTGCGTTAGAAAGAGCTGGGCACAAGCAATATGGAGATGTATTGCCCTATGAAATTTCTCAGACAAGTCCCTATATTTTAGATTTTATGCTTACCTTTGCTGCCCTGACAGAAGCGCTTCGTAAAGGAAGTTCAGTTGATTTTTTAGCAGCTTGTTTTCATGCAACCATAGCAGATGCGGTTGTCACTATGGTTAAGAAAATACAAGAAGATACAGGTATACGAAAGGTCGCACTCAGTGGCGGCGTGTGGCAAAATACGACTATTTTAAAAAAAGTATTCGGAATCTTGCAACAAGAGGGTATGAGTGTGTATACGAATGAGCTTGTTCCGCCTAATGATGGGGGTCTTGCTTTCGGGCAGGCAGCTGTGGCTGGAGCATGTATGAGAAAGAGGTGATCCTATGTGTTTAGCTGTACCAGGAAAAATTCTAGCGAGGCAGGATATGTTGGCTACGATTGAAGTAGGGGGTGTGACGCGAAATGTGAGTGTTATGCTTTTGCCCGAGGCTCAGGTAGGAGATTTTGTATTAATGCATGCAGGATTTGCGGTTCAGGTTATTGATGAGGAAGAAGCAAAAAAAACCTTGGCCCTATTCAAGGAGTTGGAACAATATGCTGAGCATGACAAATGAAGAAGTAAAAAAAGCTGCTGCTTTTTTTACTAGGGAAATTGAAAAATTAGCCAGTGGGAGATCTCTTCGTTTAATGGAAGTATGCGGTACTCATACCGTGTCGATTTTTAAGTCTGGTATTCGTCAGCTGCTGCCGGAAAATGTAGAACTGGTTAGCGGTCCAGGATGCCCTGTGTGTGTGACTCCAAATGAATATTTAGACACTGCGATTGCTTATAGCAGAAAATCTGATGTTATGATTACGACATTTGGGGATATGCTAAAAGTACCTGGTTCTTCTTCTACATTAGCTAAAGAAAAAGCGCAAGGATCTGATATCCGTATTGTGTATTCCTCTTTGGAGGCGTTGGAAATTGCTGCAAAGAATCCAGGTAAAAAGGTGATTTTCTTGGCAGTTGGCTTTGAAACAACGGCTCCCACTGCAGCTGCAGCAATTTTAATGGCGGATGAGGCACATCTAACTAATTTTTATGTTTTGTCAGCTCATAAATTAGTGCCGCCTGCTCTTAGGGCTCTGCTGGCATCAGGTAAAAGTCATGTCGATGGTTTCTTACTGCCTGGTCATGTCAGTGCTATCATTGGGCTGCAGCCATATGATTTTTTAAGCAAGGAATATCATATTCCAGGGGTTGTAGCGGGTTTTGAACCATTAGATATTTTGCAAGCGGTGTACATGCTCATGCTGCAAATTCACGATCAGACAGCAAGGCTGGAGAATCAGTACAGTCGCATTGTACCCAAAGAAGGCAATCCTTCTGCCTGTACTATTTTGTCGCAGGTATATCAGCAAACGGATGCTGTGTGGCGGGGACTTGGCAAAATTCCTAATTCAGGGATGTCCATTCGAGAAAAATACCAGGCATTTGATGCTCTTTTGAACATACCTATAATAGTAGAGGAGACAAAAGAAGCCAGCCAGTGTCAGTGCGGAAAAGTACTGCGCGGACTACTCCAGCCTTCGGCCTGTCTTTTGTTTGGAAAAGCTTGTAGACCTGAACATCCCATTGGATCATGTATGGTGTCTGTAGAAGGTACTTGTGCAGCATGGTATAAGTACGGAGCAGGGAGGTGGCAGGTGTGAGTAATGAACGTGTTCAGCTAGCCCATGGCAGCGGCGGGAAGTTAAGTCATGATTTAATAAAAGATGTAATGTGGCCTGCTTTTGCCAATGAGATCTTAGGAGAAATGAATGATGGGGCTCAGCTTCATATCAGCGGATGCCGATTGGCTTTTTCTACGGACTCTTATGTAGTAAAACCTTTGTTTTTTCCTGGTGGAGATATTGGCAAGCTGGCAGTATGCGGCACAGTAAATGACGTAGCGATGAATGGTGCTCTTCCCTTGTATTTAAGCGCTGGTTTTGTACTGGAAGAAGGTTTTCCTATCGCTGATCTACAGCGTATTGTTGCCTCCATGCAGCAAGCTGCCAAGGAAGCTGGCGTGTATATTGTAACCGGAGATACGAAGGTCGTGGAAAAAGGAGCGGTGGATGGTATTTATATCAATACTGCTGGTATTGGCAAGATCATGGATGGTATTCACATCTCAGGTAAAAACGCTTTGCCTGGACAGAATATTATTTTAAGCGGCTATCTAGGTGAGCATTCCTTAGCGGTAATGGGAGAACGACATGGATTGCAGTTTCCGCAAAGTGTACGCAGTGACTGTGCGCCACTCAATGGCTTAGTAGAGAAGATGCTGACGGCAGTACCTAAGGTAGCTGTGTTGCGAGATCCAACCCGAGGCGGTCTTGCAACAACTCTAAATGAGATTGCTTTGCAATCGGGGGTCGGTATTATGCTGGAGGAAACTCATATTCCTATATCATCAGCTGTTCAGGCTGCATGCGATATTTTAGGCTTTGATCCGCTGTATTTGGCGAATGAAGGAAAAATGATTGTTTTTGTGGAACCCGAGTCGACAAATCAAGTATTGGATATTATGCAGCAGCATGTTTACGGGAGTGAGGCGCGAGTGATTGGCACCGTTGTGAAGGAACCGCGTGGACAGGTTGGCTTACGTACCAGGATTGGCGGTGTTCGATTACTGGATATGCTGGTAGGTGATCAATTGCCGCGCATATGTTGAATAAGCTATAGGAGGTGATTCCTATCAACCTAGGTTATGGTCTTAAATTAGAATTGAACCAAAAGTTAATGATGACACCTGAACTACGGCAGGCAATCGCCATTTTGCAGCTTTCTGCTTTGGAATTGTCAGATATGATCGAACAAGAAATTATGGAGAATCCTGTATTAGAGATAGCGGAAAAAGAGGTTGATGATCCTGAAGCAGATCCTGTAAATGAAAATCCAAAAGAACAACTGGATGATTACTTGAACTGGGATGATTACTTTAATCAAGGAATTGATAAGAAGTCCGAGTATATGGTAGTTGATGATGAAAAAACTACTGTAGAAAAGTTCGTCAAGAACAATGTTTCTTTGCATGAACATTTGGAATTCCAATTGCATTTGGCGGTACGAGATGAGGCTGCCAAACGAATAGGGCATTATCTGATTGGCTGCATTGATGAAAATGGTTATTTATGCGGTACGTTGTCAGAAGCTGCGGATACCTTAGGCACAAGCGAAGATCGGGTTTTAGAAGTTCTTAACCTGATCCAGACATTTGATCCTATGGGTGTAGGAGCACGGGACTTAAAAGAATGTTTATTGCTGCAGTGTCAGCAAAAAGGCACTTATACTACACTGGTGGAAGATATTATTTGTCATTATTTGCCCGAGGTGGCAGCGGGTAAGTATAAAGCAATTGCAGAAAAACTAAACTGTAGCCCTCAGGAAATACAACAAGCGGTAGATGTGATTCGTACTTTTGATCCCAAACCAGGCCGCGCATTTGGTAATGACCAGTGCAGTTATATCGTGGCGGATATGACTGTGGAAAGAGTAAATGGCAAGTATGTGATTACTGTAAATGACACGAGTGTTCCTAAATTGACTATTAATCCTTATTATCGCCGTGTGGCGGTTGATGCTGATAGTGAGTCCAAGAAGTTTATTGAAGGCCGTTTAAACTCTGCCGTTTGGCTGATTAAGAGTATTGAACAGCGCCGTCGCACTTTATATAATGTGATGGAAGCAATTATTGAGCTGCAGCAGGACTTTTTTGATAAAGGAGCAAAATTCTTACGCCCTTTGGTCATGAAAAAAGTAGCTGAAAAGATAGAAGTTCATGAATCTACCGTAAGTCGTGCAATTGCTAATAAATATGTTGATACGCCTCATGGGCTCGTCAGCTTGCGTAGCTTTTTTTCGACAGCTGTACAAAGCAGTGATGGTGGTCAGGATGTATCGGCAACAAAAGTGAAGCAAAAGATTAAAGAATTAATTAATACAGAAGATTCTTCTGATCCTTTTAGTGATCAAGCATTATCAGAGATTCTCTGTCAACATGGAATGAAAATTTCTAGGCGGACTGTAGCTAAATATCGGGAGGAACAGAATATCCCCTCATCAGCAAAACGTAAGCGGTATTGAAAAATAAGAGGCGTAACTTGTAGTTACGTCTCTTATTATTTCTCTGTGCTCTTTGCGCCTCTGCGGTTCATTTATTTTCTTGCCTGATTATTAAATAGGCAATGATTGTGTGTAGTGAGAAAAGAATGTATACTATACGTTAGATATTGTGATTTATATGAGGCTATTTTGCACCTTTGATGCACACAAGGGGGGTTAGGATATGTTAATCGAGTGGGAGATGGCGATTCGACTATTACTGGCCAGTTTTTTGGGCGGTTTTATTGGCTATGAACGGGAATCACATCATAAAGCGGCAGGGCTCAGGACGCATATTTTGGTGTCCATTGGTTCTTGTTTAATCATGATCTTGTCAATTAAAATCTATGCATCGGTACAGGGCTATACAAATGCCGATCCTACCCGGCTGGCAGCCCAGGTAGTCAGTGGTATTGGTTTTCTAGGTGCAGGCAGTATTATGAAAGAAGGCTCTACAGTTAGAGGATTGACAACGGCAGCCAGCTTATGGGTGGTATCCGGTGTGGGCTTGGCTGTAGGCAGCGGATATTACATGGGGGCTTTCATGACGACGGGCTTTGTGTTTCTGACATTAAGCATTTTATCTCGCATTGAAAAAAAAGATCATCATTCCCTTGTGGAGTTAGCGATTACAACCATTGACACACCTGGGCAAATCGGAAAAATTGCTTCCATACTGGGTGTATATGGCATCCAAATTCGAAATGTAGAAGTTCGGGAGCAAAAAGAATTGCTTAAAATAGTCTTTACGGTATATATTCCTAAGCAAGTAGAAACGAATCAATTGACAGTTGGTCTTTTAAATATTTCTGGGATTACCAATGTAGCATTTGATGCATAATGATACGGTCGTGAATGGGGGTAATGGGTTGTGAATTACAATTTGTTGCTGAATATACTAAAAGCTGAGGTATTGCCAACGGTGGGGAGTCTGGAGGCTGGGGCAATTGCTTTGGCTGCTGCTTATGCCAGTGAGACATTAGGCGGAAGATTCGACAGCATTTCCATCATTGTGAATGCAAAGGTGAATACAGATGGTGCTGCTGCAGTCATTCCCGGTACAAAGGAAACAAGTTTGGAGATTGCAGCAGTACTAGGAGCCATAAAAAGACAACCTGAAAAGCAACTATCTATATTAGCGAGTATAACGACTGAAGAGCTGGATCAAGGAAAAGAATTTTTAAAACAAAAAGACGTTACCATCTCCATTGATGATAGCAAAAAGGGTTTATGGATTGAAGCATATCTAAGATTCGGTCAGGAAGAGTGTCATGTTATTATCAAAGATACACATGCTAATGTAGTCAGTATTACAAAAAATGGACAATTTGTTTTTAAACAAGATGCGAGTGGAGATACTGAGAAGGATCGTACTGTTTTTCAAGGGGATGAAATACGCATTGCAGAGATGATTTCCATCGTTGAGAAGATGCCTTGGTATGAGATGGAGTTTCTGCTGGATGGTGTAGAAATGAATTGTTTTGCCGCAGAAATTGGTATTGCCCAAAAAATGGGCCTGGGTATTGGAGCATTCTTTCACTCCTTAATAGCAGAGGGTGTGTTATCGGATGATATTGTCAATTATGCAAAGATGTTGACGGCCGCGGCTGCTGATGCCCGTATGTCTGGTGAAAACATTAAGATTATGAGCTGCGCAGGCAGTGGAAATCATGGAATAACAGCGATTCTTCCCGTGTATGCCATAGGTAAAAAAATGGGCGTTTCCAAAGAACGGTTAGCCAGGGCTATTGCCATTAGCCTTGGGATTACTATTTATATAAAAGTTCGTATCGAGCATTTACCAGCTTTATGTGGCTGTGCCATGGCAGCCGCGGCAGGTGCCAGTGCTGCCATTACTTGGTTGATGAATGGTGATAGCACAATGATTGCAAAGTCCATGAAAAATGTGATTGGCAATTTGGCAGGGATGCTTGGTGATGATGGAAAAGCAGAATGGGGAATAAATTTGTCTATAGCAGCAGCGGTTGCCGTAGAGAGCTCTTTAATGGCTCAGCATCATATTGTTGTTCCAATTCACGGCGGAATAGCTGATGATACCATTGAACAGACGATCAAGAATTTTGGGAAGTAGTCATAGGGTTGTAGTAAGCATAAATGCCTCTTCTATACAAAATGTATGAATGAACATACAACTTGGCATAGTAAGAGGCATTTTTATATATAAATTGAGTAATATGTAGAAATAGATAAAAATGAACCATTACAAAGTAAAATAAATCCGGCTAGAGATAGATAATTTTTATAAATAGATGAAACTTAACAAAAAATGACAAAAAAACCCATGGTAAAATATTCAATAAATGATATAATTAGAATATAACGACAATTTTCCGAAATTTTCGATTGCGGAGGCGCTAGTCGAGAAAAAGGGAAAAAATTATATTCTTAGTATTATAAAGGGCGATTTTATGCTCGTGGAATGTCTATGTCTATTTGGAAGCAGTGACCTGCTTATGCCTGTAGTAGAGAGGTAAGACTTATGTGCAGGAATTTCATCTATAATATAGCAATAAATAGAAAGTAAGGAGTTAAGAAAAAATATATAACCTTGGACTAGAGATAAAGAGAAGTCCATTTATTCCTTGATATAAATCATATATTGAGGTATGAATGGATATCTTTTTTGTCTCAAAGTGTTTTTAGGTGTCAGATTGGTAATAGAGAATAAAAAAGCTGATTCATCTTTTTTATTTCCTTCATAGGATGCTTCTATCTGTATGATTTTAAGCTAAGCACAATATTCAAATAATGTGTATTGTATAAAACGTTTCAAGAAGAAGAAGCTTTAGGAGGGGAACTATGGACTGGTACGTGCTGCGCACTTTATGTGGAAAAGAAGAAGTAGTTTTATCAATCTTAAAAAAAATGGAAGTATTTTCAGATTTTGAAGTTTTTTGCCCTAAAAGGAGAATCGGATGGCGAAAAAGTGGACAGGTCGTCAGTATCATCAGACCTTTATTTGAGGGTTACCTATTCGTATCGGTAAATAAAAAAGATATTAGTAAATTTGATCGCTTGTTGCGTGCCTACAAAATTAATGTAGTCAGACTTGTGAGAAGTGCAGGATCTTTAGTCCCCATATCCTATCAAGAACGAACACTGCTTCAGGGGCTGATGGATTATGGAAGAATCGTTGAAGTAAGCAAAATAGAACGAACAGAAGAAAAAATAAAGGTGATCGATGGGCCATTACTGGGATTTGAGCATATGATTAAAAAATTCTCCAGCAGAAATCGGCGTATTACTGTAGAAGTACCAATATTAGAGGAAAAAAAGATCATAGAGTTGGAAGGTATTTTGATAAATGCTAAAAAAGAAAATACATAAGACCGTTAGCGATTCAGAAGATCATATCCATTATTTACGGAATATTTTTTACATTGCGATAATTTGTTTGCTCATCCTAGTTAATTTTAACTTTTAACGACTCGTATCAGAAAGGAAGGGCTTTATGTTAAGCATATGCGATTCTAATTGTAGAATTTGTTAAAGTTAGATATTATTCCAGTGTTATATGTGGCTGTTGAACGGATTGCCAAGAGATTGACAGGCAAAAAGCAAAAAAACAAGACATGTCTATTCCTATGAGCTAATGCAATGGTAGAAATAGGACCTGAATTTTGCTGCAGAGGTTGAAAGAAAGAGATAAGAAAGAACATATCGTTGGAAAGGAGAAAAATGCTTGGGAAAATCCAAAGTATTTATGTTTTCAGGCCAAGGATCGCAATATTATCATATGGGCAGGGAGCTGTATGAAACGAATTTAACTTTTCAGCATTGGATGTCTAAAATGAATCAGATAATACAGCAAAATGCTGGAATTAACATTCTAGAAGAAATATACAACCCAGCAATACATAGATCTACAGTATTTGATAAGCTGTCCTACACGCATCCTGCTATTTTTATGGTGGAATATTCCTTAGCGCGAGTATGCATAGAAAATGGGATAGAACCGGATTATGTGTTAGGAGCAAGCTTAGGAGAATTTGTTTCAGCAGCGATTACTGGTATATTATCATTGGAAAAAGCATTAGAATGTCTCCTGATTCAGTCTGCGTTAATCCAGAGTGATTGTCAGCCAGGAAGTATGACAGCGATTGTTCATAATCCTGAATTATATAAGCAAACTTCTATTATCCATGACCATTTTGAGCTTGCTGCGATCAATTATTCTTCCCATTTTATTATATCCGGCAATTATCGTGATGAATTGATAACTGTAGAAGCATATTTAAAGAGGGAGGGAATTGTTTTTCAGACACTTCCTGTAAGGTATGGCTTTCATTCTGCCAATATTGAACCGATAGCAAGGGAATATAAGAAAAAATTAAGTAATTTAACATTCAATCATCCTCAGATACCTTTCATATCATGTGTATCAGCTGGCAGCATTGACGACATTGATTCAGAGCATTTTTGGAATGTACTTCGGCAGCCGATTGATTTTCAAAAAACGATACAAAGGCTTGAAGCAGGTAATCAGTTTGTGTATATTGATTTAGGTCCATCTGGAACATTGGCTAATTTTGTGAAAAGAAACCTAACTTCTGACTCGGAGTCAAAAGTGTATACTATTTTAACTCCTTTTGGACAGGATGTCAGGACACTACAAAAAGTAATGGAATCATTAAATTAAATTATGAAAGGGGTTTATTGTGCATGATTACATATGTTTTTCCCGGTCAGGGTTCCCAGAGTAAAGGGATGGGGGGATCACTTTTTGATGAATTTAAGGAATTGACGGCAAAAGCAGATGAGATTTTGGGTTATTCAATTAAGCAGCTTTGTCTGGAAGATGCAGATTCAAATTTAGGTGAAACACAATATACTCAGCCTGCTTTGTATGTAGTGAATGCATTAGGTTATCTTAAAAAAGTTAAAGATACAGGAAAAGAACCCGATTATGTTGCTGGCCATAGCTTGGGGGAATATAATGCCTTATTTGCTGCAGAAGCATTTGATTTTACGACGGGATTAAAACTTGTACAAAAGAGGGGACAACTTATGAGCCGCGCTGTTGGAGGCGGCATGGGAGCAGTGATTGGTCTAAATGAAGAACAAATATCCGATGCTTTAAAGAAAAATAATATGCTGACGATTGATATTGCAAATTATAATTCACCTACGCAGATTGTAATTTCTGGATTAAGAAAAGATATTGAAGATGCACAGCCTATTTTTGAAGGAATGAAGGAGGTGCAAATGTTTCTTTTACTGAAAACAAGCGGCGCATTTCATTCTCGCTATATGCAGGAAGCCAGAAAGGAATTTGAAATATTCTTGCAGGACTTTACATTCTCTGATCTGCATATCCCTGTAATTTCAAATGTTTATGCCAGACCCTACAAACAATTCGCTGTGAAGCAGAACCTAATTGAACAGATCACTCAACCAGTTAAATGGACTGAAAGTATTCGATACCTGATGGGACTTGGAGAAATGGAATTTGTAGAAATTGGATCTGGTAATGTCTTAACAGGATTGATTAGACGAATTAAAAGAGAAGCGCAGCCGTTAATTCTTACAGATATTGAAAGCAAGAATGATTTGCAAAAAGATGATCTTTCTATACCGCCAGAGAGAGCATCTTTTTTAATTGAGGCAGAAACAGCCGAGGTACATAATCAGAAAAGTAATAATGAAAAAGCAAAAGAAAATAATAGAAAATTCGAGGGAATATCCCCATCATCTTTGGGAAGTGCTGCGTTTAAGAAAGACTATAATATTCAATATGCCTATATGACTGGTGCAATGTATCGGGGAATTGCTTCAAAAGAAATGGTAGTAAAAATGGGTAAGGCAAAAATGATGGGGTTTCTTGGAACTGGTGGTCTAAACGTCCCACAAATTGAAGCGGCTATTCAATATATTCAAAAGGAGCTTTCCGAAGGACAGGCCTATGGGATGAATTTGCTTCATAATCCACTTGATCCTAAAAAAGAAGAAGAAATAGTAGATCTTTATTTATTACATGGTGTGAAAACTCTGGAAGCAGCGGCTTTTATCAGTATTACTCCAGCCTTGGTTAAATATCGGGCCAAAGGAATGACGCGAAATCTCCAAGGCGAAGTTATTGCATTCAACAGGATCATTGCTAAAGTATCACGGCCGGAAGTGGCAGAAGCATTCTTTAGCCCTGCTCCGGAGCGGATTGTTGCGAAGCTGCTGGCAGAAAAGAAAATTACAGAGGAAGAAGCGGATCTGTTAAAGGCGGTTCCTATGGCTGATGATATTTGTGCAGAAGCGGATTCGGCAGGGCATACAGATGGAGGAGTAGCTTCTGCGTTAATACCGGCAATGATTACGCTGCGAGATCAGATGATGAAAAAATATCAATACCAGAAAAAAGTGCGAGTTGGCGCAGCCGGAGGCATTGGGACTCCCGAGGCTGCAGCTGCAGCCTTTATTATGGGGGCAGATTTTATTGTGACGGGTTCCATTAATCAGTGCACAGTGGAGGCATCTACAAGCAGCAACGTAAAAGATCTGCTGCAGCAGATGAATGTTCAGGATACGGATTATGCGCCTGCAGGCGATATGTTTGAAATGGGTGCCAAAATTCAGGTATTAAAAAAGGGACTATTCTTTCCCATACGGGCGAATAAATTGTATGAATTGTACCGGAGGTATAATTCATTGGACGAAATTGATGAAAAAACTAAGGTACAGATACAGGAAAAATATTTTAAAAAAAGCTTTAGTGATGTATATCAAGATATTAAATCCTTTTATCCTGCTGAAGAAATCGAAAAAGCAGAACGAAATCCTAAGCACAAAATGGCCCTCATTTTTCGGTGGTATTTTGGTTATAGTACTCGATTGGCTTTAGGAGGAAGTGAGGAAAATAAAGTTGACTATCAAATACATTGCGGACCTGCTCTCGGGGCATTCAATCAATGGGTTAAAGGAACCAATTTAGAAGATTGGAAGCAGAGGAATGTAGATGTGATTGCAGTAAAATTAATGAATGATACTGTAGAATTATTAAATCAGCGGTATAAAAACTTCTTGGAGAATTGCAATTAATAGATAGAATCCTAATGCCATATTAACGAAGGAAGAATGAGCATAAGAATAAGAGGAGGTTCTTTTTATGATACGCTGTGACAAATGTATAATGCCGGAAACATATCCTCATGTTGTCTTAGATGAAAAAGGGGTATGCAATATCTGCAATCACCAGAAAGACAGGAAGGAAGAAGACATCAGCAGCCAAGACAAAAATTTTGAGGTGTTAAAAGCTAAAATCGAAAAATCCAAATCCAAAAATACTGGGAAATATGATTGTGCAGTGGGGCTTTCCGGCGGTAAGGATAGTACGATGACCTTATATCTGGCTAAAAAAGAATTAGGATTGAATCCATTGGCAATTTTCATTGATAACGGGTTTGCTCTTGAAGAAATGTATTATAATATACAGACTGTTACCAGTAAATTAGGAGTAGATCTCATTGTTTATAAGCCAAATGAAATCAAAGATTTCTTAATCTACCTCTTGAAATCGAAGAAGCCCATATATTATTGCAGGCCCTGTCATGAATTGCTTGATGTGTATGTCAGGGATATAGCATCGAAACACGGGATAAACTTAATCCTGGGGGGATACACCAAAGGACAGGAGTATGTTAAGAATACGGAGTTATACTGGTTATTTGATATATCCGATAAAAGTATTCATGATGAACTTAGCAAAGAACCTGATTTTAAAGACATTTTATCTATTTTAGATGACCATGCGCTATATTTATATGAGACTTTTGAATCTATGGTTCAAATAAACCCTTTTCAATATATGAAATATGATGATGAAAGCATAATTAAATTTCTTACCCGGGAATTTAATGTCAGATTTCCTGAAAAGAGTTGGCCTGCAGATTCAACAAATTGCTTTTTTAACTACGTATCTCAGCATTTAGCAGTAAAAAACTTTGGCTATTCACAGCATGAGACCGAATTAAGTACTCTCATCCGCAAAGGTGAATTGAGCAGAGAGAGGGCACTTCATATGATTAATGCACCAATTCCCATGGAATATATTGAGGATGCCCTTAGCAGACTTGGCTTAAAATATGAGGACGTAATATAAGGAATTCTTTGCAGTCTATAACCTGCCTAGCTGAAAGCTGGCAGGTTATAACTGTTTTCTAAACACGTAGATAGTAAGAAATGGCGATTAGTCAAAGAAAATCGATTGAGGAGAGGGATCATATGGGTAATGACGGTAAATTCAGCTGCTATATTATTGGTGACGGGGCATTACTTACTGCTTGCGGGGAACTCATAATTGATTCCGGTCATGATATTTACGGAGTTATTTCTTCCAATCCTTCCATTCGGGAATGGGCTGAAGACAAAGGACTAACATGTACAGATCATGACAGTGATTATGTGGACTTCTTAAAACAAAATCCTTTTGACTATCTATTTAGCATCGTTTATCTTAGCCTAATACCCAGAAAGGTACTTGCATTGCCGCAAAGAATGGCGATAAATTTTCATGATGCACTATTGCCGGAATATGCGGGGATACACGCGACTTCTTGGGCTATAATGAATCAGGAGAAACAGCATGGAATCACCTGGCACGAAATGGTCTCTGCGGTTGATAAAGGAAATATTCTAAAACAAATGATTATACCAGTCGAAGAGGGGGAGACAGCACATTCTTTAAATGTGAAATGTTATAAGGCGGGATTAGAATCTTTTAGGGATCTGGTAGAGGAACTGGCTGGAGACAGCTACTCACTAACCTTTCAAGATTTAAGTCGTCGAACGTATTATGGAAAATATCAGCATCCTCCTGCTGGAGGTGTTATATCATGGGATTCTTCTGCTGAGGAAATGGATGCAGCCGTAAGAGCACTGCAATTTGGAAAATATCAGAATCAACTTGGAATTGCCAAGTTGGCAGTGAATAATGAGTATATTATTGTTGACCAGATTTTTGTTACCAAAAATAAATCAGATGCAAAGCCTGGAACGATTGTTGCTATTGCAGATTTGAACTTTACTGTGGCTACGGTAAACAATGATATTGAGATACGTTCAATCAGATCGATTCATGGAGTCCAATTGCCAATTTCTGATTGCATAGAGAAATATCATTTAAAGGCAGGAGGCTTATTGCCTGGATTTGCTAGGAAAACAAGTACGAGGATTACAGCACTGCATAAGCAAATAAGCCGATTTGAAGACTATTGGATTAAAAAAATGTCGAAAATGGATGCTGCTATTTGGCCAGGTGCTATTCAAAGTGTAGAGGGCATAGATAGCATTCATAATTCCTTCGTAGATTTTACAATAGCAGAAGAGTTTATCACTTATGCAGAGCAGGATTACGGCAATCGATTGGCAAGTTGTTTAGCTGCCATTAGTACGTTTTTATCCAAAGAATGCAAGACAAACAATGTTCAATTTTTTCTTGGATACCAGGAATTAAGAGAGGATTTTCAAGGAGTGGATACGCTGTTTGCTGTCCATGTGCCCGTAGAGTTGGAATTGAATGATACTCTTACTTTTAGGGATACTTGTGATATTGCAAGGGCAGAAATACAATCTGTAAAGGAGCATAAGACTTTTCTTCATGATCTTATTGCTCGAACTCCTCAACTGAAGTCGAATTCTCCTGTACATGAAAAAAAATTGCTGTCATTCACAGTGGAATATGTAAAAGATCTTACGGATTATTCTCAGCTGGCCTGCAATAGGTACGGCATCTCATTGATTGTGCCAGAAATGGGCAATACTTGGCGGATTGCTTTCGATGAGGCACTATTAGCAACGGCAAAAGCTGTTAACGGTACGAATCGGCTTGCAGCATGTATGGCGCGGGCTGCTGCCACGCCAGATGCTCCCATAAGTAAATTGACTACCTTGACAGATGCTGAATTTCACAAAGCAATATATGAGAGAAATCATACAGTTGCTGAATATCCAAGAGACAAGTGTATGCATGAATTATTTAAAGAGAGAGTTAAGCAATCACCGGAAAAAATTGCCGTACTGTGCAGGGATGAAAGTTTAACGTATATGGAATTAGAAGAAAAGGCATCACGTCTTGCATCCTTTTTAAATCGAGCAGGGGTAGGCAGAGGGGATTTGGTAGGGATTTTTATCGAACGATCACTGGATATGCTGGTGGGATTACTGGGCGTATTGAAAGCAGGAGGAACCTATGTGCCGATTGACCCCCTTTATCCTGGAGAAAGAATTTTGCACATGATTGAAGATGCAGATATTAAAATGGTTCTAACACAGAATGAGTTCAAGCATAAATTGCCTGGCAGCAATGCCAGGATCATTTGTCTGGATACAGACTGGGAGGACATATGTATAAATAGCGGCAAAAGCTCGTCTCGGAAATATTATTCTTATTCCAGCAAGACTGTCAGGCCTGAGGATTCGGCATATGTTATTTTCACATCAGGTTCAACAGGAAAGCCAAAAGGTGTGGAAGTAACCCAGAGGGGATTGACAAATTTTCTTTGTGCGATGGCGAAGTGTCCAGGTTTTACAAAAGAAGACCGAGTTCTGGCGTTAACGACAATTTGCTTTGATATTGCAGGTCTTGAGTTATATTTGCCTCTTATTACTGGAGGGCAGGTTGAAATATTGCCTACAGAAACCGCACGAGATGGATTTGCACTAAAAGAACGGATTGAGAAGGAATGGGCTACTGTTGTTCAGGCTACGCCTGCAACATGGGAGATGCTTTTAGAGGCTGGCTGGGATAAAAGAACATCGATTAAGATATTATGCGGTGGAGAAGCCTTAAGCAGACAATTGGCACAAAAGCTCTTAGACAGAAGTAAAGAAGTTTGGAATATGTATGGACCGACAGAAACGACAATTTGGTCTTCTGTTTCCAAAATCAATTTGGGGGAAGAAATAACGATCGGATATCCTATTGGAAATACTCAATTTTATATAGTGGATGAGCATCTAAATCCTGTACCTGATGGAGTGGAAGGGGAACTGTGTATTGGCGGTGACGGGTTAGCAAAAGGCTATTTGAATCGTCCGGAATTGACCAGCGAGAAATTTATTTTGAATCCCTTTGCTGCGGATTTACAATTGAAAATGTATCGAACTGGAGATTGTGCTAAGTATTTACCGGATGGCAGAGTAGTTTGTTTAGGAAGAATGGACAATCAAGTGAAGTTGAGAGGATTCAGGATTGAGCTTGGTGAGATCGAGACAGTCTTACAAAAACAACTTCATGTTAAGCACGCAGTAGTCGTAATGAAAGCAGACAGCACAGGATATAAAAGCTTAACTGCATTTATGGTGCCAGATAAATTCCAAGATCTTATAGCAGGGAGCAAACTTAGGGAAGCAATGAGAGAATTCCTTCCCGATTATATGATTCCTGCTTCCTATGTGTATCTGGAGATGTTACCCTTGACGCTTAATTTGAAAGTGGATAGAAAAGTGCTATCAGCTGCCCCTGATTTTCAGCTGATAGAGAAGTATGGCTATAAAGAAATGAATCATCATATACACATTCCTGCTAATGACAGCATAAAGACTCTCGAATGGAAAGAAGAGGAGTCGAAGGCTGCAGGTCATTTTGCAGAGGACCTGACTAAGATTATTGCAGGCGTAGTCAAAATTTCTGCTGAGGAGATTCATGCTGAGATTCCTATGGGTGAGTATGGTTTTGACTCCATCCGCTTTACCGTGCTAAGCAAAAGAATTAAGGATGCATATAACATATCGGTTACTCCTGCCCAGTTTTATACTTATGAAACCGTTAATAAGCTAATTGACTACATGTCAAAGACTTATCAGGAGGAACTTGACAAGCATTATGGCAAAGAGACGAAAGGGATACAGGATTCACTTTCTAAAAGTAAAGTTGAAGCAGCCGATTCAGCGCATGAAGCAGCTTTCGATCTTTTTTCACGGGATCTCACCCAGCTTGTAGCAGGCGTAGTCAAAATTTCTGCTGAGGAGATTCATGCTGAGATTCCTATGGGTGAGTATGGTTTTGACTCCATCCGCTTTACCGTGCTAAGCAAAAGAATTAAGGATGCATATCATATCTCCGTCACTCCTGCACAATTTTATACCTATACGACCGTAAAGAAAGTAATTGAATTTCTTTGGCATGCCTATAGAGATGAACTTCAAAAGTCGTATGGTGACGTGTCTGTTGAAGTAAAAACAATTTCAGGGAGGAGTGAGCTTAAAAACAAGGAAATGAATTCTGTGGTTAATTTCAACAAAACAAATATGGAATTCGATTCAGATCAGAGGAAATGGAAAAAAGAACCTGTAGCAATTATTGGTATAGGAGGTATATTTCCTCAGGCACCTGATCTGGATACTTTTTGGGATCATATTGTAAATAAGAGAGACTTGATTACACCAATACCTTGGGAGCGTTGGGATTCCAATCATTATTATGCTAAAATCGCAGAGGAAAAGAAGATTCCTTTTGCAAAGTGGGGAGGTTTTTTAGAGGATGTTGATAAATTTGATGCGGCATTCTTTAATATTTCGCCCCGTGAGGCTGAACAAATGGACCCTCAGCAGCGCATATTTCTTGAAACGGTATGGAAAGCGATTGAGAACGCAGGCTATAAGGCATCAGAATTCTCTGGTACTAAGACAGGCGTATATGTTGGAGCAGTAAGCTCAGATTATTGGGATATGATGCTATGTTCCGGACTTGAGGCTGATTCGTATACCATTTCAGGGAATATCAACTGTGTGATTGCAAACAGGGTTTCTTATTTATTGAATCTCCAAGGAGCCAGTGCAACCATTGATACCGCATGCTCAAGTTCTTTAGTAGCAATCCATAGAGCTGTAACCGCGATACAACATGGTGATTGCGACATGGCAATTGCTGGCGGCGTAAATGTTATATTGAATCCTTTCATGCATACTGCTCTGGGGATCAATGGAATGCTTAGTGCGGATGGGCGGTGCAAAACCTTTGACAGCCAGGCAAATGGATATGTAAGAGGGGAAGGGGCAGGAGTACTCATTTTAAAGCCTCTCAGCAAAGCCATTGAGGATGGTGACAATATTCATGCAGTCATTAAAGGTTCTTCTGAGAACCATGGAGGGCGCACAAATTCACTAACGGCACCGAATCCCAATGCACAAGCCGGTTTGCTTATCAGTGCTTATAGTGAGGCGGAAATCGATCCATCGACAGTAACCTATATTGAAGCCCATGGGACAGGGACTAGCTTGGGAGATCCAATTGAAATTAACGGCATAAAGATGGCCTTCGAAGAATTGGGTAAAAAGTGGGGAAGGATAGGACCTGAAAAGTACTGTGGTATTGGATCCGTAAAGAGCAATATAGGACATTTGGAGGCTGGTGCCGGTGTTGCGGGACTGCTAAAAATAGTACTGGCAATGCAAAAAGGCGCCTTGCCTGGAATGATTCATTTTAAAGAACAGAATCCGTACATCAACTTAGAAGGAACGCAGTTTTATATTGCAGCTGAAACACAGAAATGGCAACGGATAAGGGATAGTGCAGGGCAAACCGTACCAAGGAGAGCCGGTGTGAGTTCTTTTGGTTTTGGCGGCTCAAATGCACATGTTGTTCTAGAGGAATATTGCGGTACGAAAACAAATGCTGAAATAAACAATAACATTTCTAATGTTTTTCTGCTTTCTGCCAAGAGTGAGGACAGGCTTAGAGCATATGCTATAGATATGCTTGCATTTTTAGAAGAAGTTGCAGCACGTGAAGAAAAAGGAGAATGGATAGGGACTCTTTTTACTGATATAATGTATACCTTGCAGATGGGGCGCGAGGCTATGAATAAACGACTTGCCATCGTCGCTTCTAATATAAAAGAGCTGACTGAGAAGCTAAGACAGTACTGTGCCGATGAAAAAGAAATAACACAAGTCTATACAGGAGCCGGCGGACTGGAAACAAAGAACATTTCAGCCCTGCTTGAAGGAAGCAACGGCAAAGAATTTCTTGCAGCGATCATAAGACAAAAGGAATATAAGAAATTGGCTCATCTTTGGGTTGGGGGAGCAGCGGTAGATTGGAGTTTGCTATACAGCCATTCGAAGCCCGTACGAATCAGCTTGCCAACATATCCTTTTGCCAAGGAGCGCCATTGGCTGCCTATCAATAAAAATGTACTGGTAAGTAAATATGAAGTACAGCCAGTCCGGCTTCATCCTTTGCTGCACCAAAATACCTCTGACTTTTTTGAACAGCGTTTTAGTTCAGTCTTTTCAGGGAATGAATTTTTTCTTAAGGATCATGTTGTTAAGGGGCAGCGGGTGCTGCCAGGAGTTGCTTACCTTGAAATTGCCCATGCGGCAGTCATATTGGCTTCAGGCATTAACGAGAAACAGAATAGTATTAAGATCAAGAATGTGACTTGGATTCGTCCGATGATTATGGGAGATAAAGAATTGCAGGCACAAATCAGGCTCTTGCCGGAAGAAAATGGAGATATTAATTATGAAATATATAGTCAGTCAGCGTTAGACGGCACTGCAGCAACCGTACATAGTCAAGGGCGTGCTGTACTGAGCCCGATTACCGAACCTCCCCCATTAGATCTGCAAGCCTTACAAAGACAATGCAGTCATGGCACTATTTCATTTGGTCAGTGCTATGAAGCTTACAGGACTATGGGAATTGATTATGGACCAGGACATCAGGGCATCAGGGAAATCTATGTGGGAGAATATCAGGTTCTGGCAAAGATCTCTATGCCATCGTGTGTTCGTGATATGCAGGAAGAGTTTATTATGCATCCCAGCATAATGGATTCAGCCTTACAAGCATCAATCGGCTTAATCATGAGCTATAGCGAAATAGAGCCTTCAAAACCAATTGTACCATTTGCCTTACAAGAGATTGAGGTTTTTCAGAAATGCACTTCAGCTATGTGGGCTCATGTCTGTTATAGTAACGGCAGTAAACCAGGCGATAAAATACAAAAATTAGATATTGATATATGCGATGAGCTGGGAGGAATTTATGTACGATTAAAAGGCTTCTCAGCTAGAGTAATGGAGAAAGATAATATTCAGAAGGAATCAGCAGCGGTTCTGGAAACGCTGATGTTCCATTCCAGCTGGATAGTAAAAGATGCCAATGCAGAAGCTGCTTTCCCGGATGATACGCAGCAGATAGTAATCTTTTGTGAACCAGATGAAATGGTTAAGGAAAAAATCAAGGAAAAGATGAACAGCAATCGTTACCTTATTTTACAGTCGAATCAGGAGCAGTTAGAGGAGCGGTTCCAATCCTATGTATTTCAAGTATTTGATGAAATTCAAAATGTACTTAGAAGCAAACCTAGACACAATGTTTTAATCCAAATTGTCGTCTCAATACAAGAAGAGCAGCAGCTCTTTTCTGCACTTTTTGCCTTGATAAAAACAGCTGAGCTTGAAAATCCCAAGGTATGGGGACAACTGATTGAAGTGGAATTAGGGGAGTCTTGGGAAAGATTTTCGGAAAAGCTGGCAGAGAATAGTCGTTGTCCGATGGATAGGAGAATTCAATATCTGAATGGCAAACGCCGTGTTGCTGTTTGGAGGGAAATAGAAAGATCCCATGAGGTTTTAACAACTCCATGGAAAGAGCAGGGAATCTATTTGATCACAGGAGGTGCAGGAGGTCTAGGGTTAATATTCGCTCAAGAGATTGCACAGCAAGTTAAGAATCCGGTCATTATTTTAACTGGCCGATCTGCCCTTAATGAAGAAAAGCGTAAGAAACTGAAGAGATTGGTGGAATTGGGGGCTAAGATCGAATATAGGCAGGCCGACATAACTGATAAGAAAGCGGTTATCAGATTGATCCAAACGATTCAGGAACAATTTGGTGATCTTCATGGCATTATTCATGCTGCTGGAGTAATCCGGGATAATTTTATTATTAAAAAGACGAAAGAAGAAATGCAGGAAGTTTTGGCTCCGAAGGTTTCAGGACTAGTGTATTTGGATCACGCCACTAGAAATATGAAGCTGGATTTTTTCATTCTGTTTTCCTCTATATCAGGAAGTCTGGGCAATGTGGGACAGGCTGATTATGCTGTGGCCAATGACTTTATGAATGCATATGCAAGATATCGTAATGCTCTGGCAGCAGCAAAACAGCGGCAGGGTCAGACGCTTGCCATAAATTGGCCTTTATGGCAAGCGGGCGGGATGAATGTTAACGAAGCAATCGAAAAAATGATGCGAAATATGGGTATGGGAGCCATGCCTACTGCCAGCGGTCTAAGATTATTTTATTTAGGGATGAATACAGATAAGGACCAAGTGCTGGTAATGACAGGCGAGCCAGAGCGAATACAAGAAAAACTGCTTTTAACAGCATATTTCTCCCAGCCTGATAAAATCACTGCAGCATCAACTTTTACGGAAGCGGCTTATGCCAGTAATCTGCTGGACAGAATCCAATCACTTTTAATACAAATGACATCCAAGCTGCTTAAGGTCAGGATGGAAGAAATAGATAGTAACACTGAATTGAATGAATATGGTTTTGATTCTATTACATTCACCGAATTTGCAAATCAGCTCAACCAAGAGTATAAACTTGAATTAACACCTGTTATATTTTTTGAATATCCAACTCTCAATCGTTTTGCTGAGTACTTGCTCGAAAGTTACCTAGCTGAATTTTCATCACAATTAGCAGTGCAAAAGGATACAGATCTCAACGGATTTAAGGAACCTGAGTTTATGGCCAGTTCACCTAAAGTCATTGATAATGGCAGTCTGCTAGAGAACATACAGATGATTTTGATCCAAGTCGTATCGAGGTTGCTCAAAGTTAGAGCCAATGATATTGATAGGAATACGGAACTAAATGAATATGGATTTGACTCCATTATGTATACTGAATTTGCTAATCTACTGAATCAGGAATATAAATTTGAATTAACTCCTGCTATATTCTTTGAATATTCTACCATTCAGAGTTTTGCAGAATATCTCACTAAAGAGTATCGCACGCTACTGGTATCACAATTTGCAGCAGCTGTGAATGTGGAACAAACCGCGATATATGTGCCCGCAGAGGGCCTGCATACGAAAAGTTATTCTCGATTTATAAAGACAATGCCGCTGACGTTGTCCAAAGTAGATGAAAAGGATCAAGAAGCCATTGCAATAATTGGGGTCAGTGGCATATTCCCCATGGCTAAAGATATGAATGAACTTTGGAAGAATCTTCTGGAGGATAAGGATTGTATTACAGAGATTCCTAAAAGTCGCTGGGATTGGCGAGAGTATTATGGTGATCCTGGAAAAGACATCAATAAAACTAACATTAAGTGGGGGGGATTTATTGATGGTATAGAGGAGTTTGACCCTTTATTCTTTGGAATTTCTCCACGAGAAGCTGAATTAATGGACCCGCAGCAGCGTCTATTAATGACTTATGCCTGGAAGGCAATAGAAGATGCTGGTTACTCGGCTCAAAGTCTTTCTGGCACGCAAACAGGAATTTTCGTAGGGACTGCAAACTGCAGCGGCTATAGCGGCTTAGTATCGCTTTCTAATACAGTAATTGAAGGATATTCTGCTACAGGTACGTTGCCGTCAGTAGGTCCGAATCGGATGAGTTATTTCTTAAATATCCATGGGCCCAGCGAACCGATAGAAACGGCTTGTTCAAGTTCCTTAATAGCGATCCATCGGGCTGTGGCTGCGATAGAAAATGGAGCCTGTGAGATGGCGATTGTCGGTGGCATTAATACAATGGTAACACCTGAGAATCATATCAGCTTTAATAAAGCAGGTATGCTCTCAGAGGATGGACGCTGCAAGACCTTCTCCGACCAAGCCAATGGTTATGTACGAGGAGAAGGGGTAGGAATGCTGTTTCTAAAGAAGTTAAAAGATGCAGAGACAGACGGAGACCATATTTATGGGATTGTTAAAGGAACTGCTGAGAATCATGGAGGGCACGCCAATTCTTTGACAGCTCCCAATCCCAAGGCACAGGCTAAGCTGCTGGAAACTGCATATACAAAAGCAGGAATTGATCCCAGGACCGTTACCTATATTGAAGCCCATGGAACGGGCACTGAGCTTGGCGATCCTATTGAAATCAATGGACTGAAAGCAGCTTTTAAAGAGTTGTACCAAGCAACAGGAGATGATGCAGTAACAAGCAGGCATTGCGGTTTAGGTTCAGTGAAGACTAATATTGGTCATTTGGAGTTGGCAGCAGGAGTAGCAGGCGTGATCAAAGTGCTGCTGCAGCTAAAACATAAAACTCTAGTGAAAAGTCTTCATTGCGATACGATAAATCCATACATACAGCTTGCAGGCAGCCCGTTTTACATTGTGCAGGAACAGACAGAATGGAAAGCCCTGCAGGACGCAGCAGGAAAAGAAATTCCAAGACGGGGTGGAGTGAGTTCCTTTGGTTTTGGCGGTGTAAATGCTCATGTGGTAATTGAGGAATATATTCCCCGGAAGCAGGAGCCAATTACAATTAGTGATCAAAATCCAGCGCTGATTGTGCTGTCGGCCAAGAATGAGGAGCGGCTGAAAGAGCAGGTGCAGCAATTGTTGAATGCAATTGAAGGGCAAAGATTTTTTGATAGTCATTTAGCTGATATGGCTTATACGCTTCAAGTAGGGCGTGAAGCCATGGAAGAGCGCTTGGCGATAATAGTGGGGTCCATTAAAGAACTTGAGGAAAGGTTGAAGTGTTTTATAGAAGGTCAACAAAATATAAGGGATTTATATATTGGTGAGGTCAAACGCAATAAAGAAACAGTCGCTATTTTTACAGCAGATGAAGATTTAGAAAGAATAATTGATGTTTGGGTAGCTAAAAGAAAATATAAGAAACTTTTAAATTTGTGGGTTAAAGGTCTATCTTTTGATTGGAACAAACTTTATGACAATGCAAAACCTCAGCGAATCAGTCTACCTACTTATCCTTTTGCTAAGGAGCGCTATTGGATACCCAGTAGCGAGAGTAAAGACGTTAGCAAAAGTGTAGCACCAATGACTGTCATTCATCCGCTACTGCATCAAAATATTTCCGACTTCTCCGAGCAACGATTCAGTTCGACCTTTACTGGTCAGGAATTTTTCTTGACTGATCATGTCGTGAAAGGCCAGCGGGTCTTGCCAGGGGTTGCGTATCTTGAAATGGCTCGAGTCGCAGTGGCGCAAGCTGCAGGAGTACTAAATGAAGATGAGAGGAAAATTCGACTAAAAAACGTGGTATGGACTCAACCTATTACAGTAAAGGAACGGCCTGTTCGGGTAAATATCGGACTTTTTCCAGAAGATGACGGAGAAATCGCTTATGAAATATATAGCCATTCTGAAACGGGTAGTGCGGAATTGGTAGTACACAGCCAAGGAATTGCATTACTAAGTGTTATTGAGGGAGTAGAAACATTGGATATAAGAAACTTGCAGGCGGAGTGCAGTCAAAGAATTTTATCGTCTAATCAATGTTATGAGGCGTTTAGAGAGAGGGGGCTTGATTATGGTCCAGGGTATCAAGGAATTGAGAGGGTGTATGTTGGATATGATCAAGTGTTAGTGAAGATATTCTTACCTTCCTCCGTTTCATCTACTCAAGACCAATTTTTTTTGCATCCCAGTTTACTCGATTCTGCCTTGCAGGCATCGATCGGTTTTGTCCTAGATAATGATGATTTTAAACTAGCTCTTCCCTTTGCCCTGCAAGAAGTGGATATTTTAGGGGAGTGTAAATCCAATATGTGGGCATTGATTCGCTACAGTGAAGGTAGTAAAGCAGGAGATAAAGTACAAAAACTCGATATTGATTTGTGTGATGAAACAGGGCTAATTTGTTTACGGATGAAAGGTTTTTCAGCGAGAATTCTAGAAGGTAAGATTGAAAAAATAAGGCAAAAATTAATTCCAATAGCAACTTCCGAAACCATATCCGACTCTACAAACATCTATTTGCCAAATAAAATGAAAGTTGCTTTGATGCAGATAGTTTCCAAAGTTCTCAGGGTTAAAATTGAAAATATTGATGCTAATACTGAGTTGGAAGAATATGGATTTGATCAGATCATGTTGGGCGAATTTGCCAATAACATTAACCAGGAGTATAAGCTTGAACTGACTAATACCATATTTTTGGAATATCCAACCATCCATAGTTTGGCGGAGTATTTAGTTGTAAAACACCAAGAATTATTTGCGGAATATTTCCAAATACAAATATCCAACGAACCTTCAAAAATAAAGGAAAAGAGCCTGGTTATAAAAATAGGAGAAGATTTGCTTCGAGAAAAAGCCACAATATACTTTAAACAGTTGCTTTCTTCTGTTATTAAATTGCCGGCACAGCGAATTGAAGCTGACGCTCCGATGGAGAGATATGGGATTAATTCAATTATGGTCATGCAATTGACCAATCAATTAGAAAAGAAATTCGGTTCGTTGTCGAAAACTTTATTTTTTGAATACCAGAACATTCAAGAATTAACAGGGTATTTTCTGGAATCTTATCGCAGCAAATTGATTGAATTGCTAGGAATTGAGGAAAAAGCAACAGCAACTACTGAGATGTCAAACGACAATATAGATATGACCGTATCTATAAAATCAAACATTGACACTCATAGACGTCCACGTTTTGCAGCCCTTCGTACGGAATGTAAGGAAGAAAAAAAGTCAGAAGGTCTAGACGTTGCTATCATTGGTGTTTCTGGACGTTATCCGGGGGCGAGAACTATTCAAGAATTTTGGAGAAACTTAAGAGAGGGGAAGGATTGTATCACAGAAATTCCTTTAGACCGATGGGATCATAGCTTGTACTATGATGAAGATAAAAACAAGCCTGGGAAAACCTATAGCAAGTGGGGAGGTTTTTTAGACGGTGTGGATCAGTTTGATCCACTCTTCTTTAACATTACCCCTCGGGAAGCAGAATTGATGGATCCTCAAGAGCGTTTGTTTTTGCAATGTGTTTTTGAAACCATAGAGGATGCGGGATATACTCGAGAAGTCCTTAGGCATTATAAAGGATTTGGTTTAGAAGGGAATATAGGGGTTTATGTAGGGGTAATGTATGAGGAATATCAACTCTATGGAGTTCAGGAAACCATTCAAGGTAGACCGATTGCTCTAGCAGGGAATCCATCATCAATAGCGAATCGTGTGTCTTATTTCTGTAATTTTCATGGTCCTAGCATGGCTATAGATACCATGTGTTCTTCTTCTCTAACTGCCATTCATTTAGCTTGCCAAAGTCTTGAACGAGGTGGATGTGAACTTGCCATTGCGGGTGGTGTGAATGTCTCCATTCACCCCAATAAATATTTGATGCTAGGACAGGGGAGGTTTGTATCAAGTAAGGGGAGATGTGAAAGTTTTGGGGAAGGAGGAGATGGTTATGTTCCGGGAGAAGGTGTTGGAGCAGTATTGCTTAAACCGTTAGCAAGTGCTATTGAAGATGGTGATCACATTTATGGAGTCATTAAAGGAACAGCCATTAATCATGGTGGGAAAACTAATGGGTATACCGTTCCTAATCTTAATGCTCAATCTGGGGTAATTGGGCAAGCTTTTAAGGAATCTGGGATTAATCCTAGGACTATTAGTTATGTAGAAGCTCATGGTACTGGTACTTCTTTAGGGGATCCCATTGAAGTAGCAGGTTTGAATAAGGCTTTCCAACAATTTACAGATGATAAACAATTTTGTGCTATCGGATCGGCAAAGTCGAATATTGGACATTGTGAAAGTGCGGCAGGTATTGCAGGGGTAACTAAGATATTATTACAACTTAGATATCATCAATTAGTACCTTCTTTGCATTCCAAGGTGTTAAATCCTAGCATTGATTTTAGTAATACTCCTTTTATAGTTCAGCAAGAACTAGCGGAATGGAAACGACCGTTTGTTAATGGGCACGAATATCCAAGGCGTGCTGGTATTTCATCCTTTGGCGCCGGAGGCTCAAACGCTCATATATTAATTGAAGAATATATTCTCAAGGATGAGAAGCAAATTTTGATTACAATTAATAATCAAAAACCAGCAATTATCGTATTATCAGCAAGAACTTCGGAGCAACTCAAAGAACAGGTACAGCGATTACTGGTTGCTATTCAAGAAGAAAAGTTATCTGACTTAAATCTAGCAGATATGGCTTACACTCTTCAAGTAGGTCGGGAGGCTATGAAAGAACGTTTGGCTGTGGTTGTAGAGTCAATCACAGAGTTGGAAGAAAAGTTAAAGGGTTTTATAGAAGGCCAAGATGATGATATTGAAGGTTTATGTCGAGGACAGGTTAAACGTAATAAAAAGACGTTGGATGTTTTTGCTGCAGATGAAGATATGACAAAAACAATTGAAGCTTGGATTGAGAAAGGAAAGTTTACAAAAGTTCTAGATCTTTGGGTTAAGGGGTTGATTTTTGATTGGAATAAGCTCTATAGCAATAGCAAGCCACGACGAATTAGTTTACCTACTTATCCTTTTGCGAAGGAACGCTATTGGATTCCAGGGATTGAAAACCAGATAAAAAGTAATTCTTTATTTGTTCAAAATAAGAATCAATTTAGTGATGTTTTTTATGACAAATTAATGGATGAAATAATAAGTGATGGCATAAGTGTTGATGTTGCTATTCAAAAAATGAAAAATACATCTCAGATAAAATAATATTTGAATCTGAATTTTATTGGTGAGGACGAAAAGGAAAAAACACCATCATTATTAAAAAGAGGCAAAGAAGAGCTTTTTTTGTTAATGGTGGCACTTGTTAAGTTTTTATTTTTCAACAGAAATAAAATTGTAGGAATATAATGAATGACCAAAGTTTGATGTACTTGAATCATTTAGGACTTGGTCTCCAAAAGAGTACTGATATCGGGAGGGAAATATGAGAGATTTTTTACAATATATTTTGTGTGAAGTAAAAAGTAAGAGATTATCAAAAATAGATGGGATAAATTTGATTCGTCAATTTCAAACTCAAATTAGTTCTAATAAGCCCGACTTTCTTCATCCTTTCCTACATGAGAATACATCTGACTTTTCGGAACAGCGATTCAGTTCGACCTTTACAGGTCAAGAGTTTTTTTTAGCGGATCATGTAGTAAAAGGACAACGAATTTTGCCTGGAGTGGCCTATCTTGAGATGGTCAGAGCGGCGGTAGAACAGGCAGTCAGAGGTATAAAAGAAGGTGAACTCAGGATTCGACTTAAAGATGTGGTTTGGTCTCGACCGATTGCAGTTGGAGAACATCCTTTAGATGTGCATATTGGACTATATCCGGAAGAGAATGGAGAGATTACTTATAAGATCTATCGTAAGGCTATAACAGATGATGTAGAGGCTGTAGTACACAGTCAAGGTGCAATAATACTAACTCCAATTACAGAGGTTCCAGTAGTTGATCTCAAGAGTATTCAGTCTGAATGCAGCCAACGTAGTTTGAGTTCCAGCCAATGTTACGAGGCTTTTAAGGCAATGGGACTTGATTATGGTCCGGGGCATCAAGGAATTGAGAAGGTATATATAGGGCAAGGCCAAGTACTGGCAAAACTGTCATTGCCTTACTCAATTGTCCATACGCAAGATCAATTTGTCCTGCATCCTAGTTTGATGGATGCAGCCCTGCAGGCGTCAATTGGTTTAATTGGCGTAGATACTTTCAAGCTAGCATTACCCTTTACGCTACAGGAACTTGAGATTTTTTATAGATGCACGCCCAATATGTGGGCATTCATTAGATATAGTAATGACAGCAACGCAGAAGATAAAGTACAAAAATTTGATATCGATGTATGTGATGCAAATGGGAGAGTCTGTGTTCGGATGAAGGGCTTTATCGCACGAATTATAGAATGGGAAGTAAATCCGGGAAGATTCAGTGAAAATTTAGGGACTTTACTTCTCGAGGCTATATATATAGAACGGGGTGTAGTTCAAGGCGCTATAGAGCCTGACTATACTCAACATCTGGTATTACTTTGTGAACTAGGTGGAGTTTCTCGGAAAAGCATTGAAAGTCAAATGAATGGGGTACAATGTCTCATATTGCAAGCTGAGCAAGAGGCAATCGGAGAACGGTTTCAAATCTATGCAGTCCAAGTATTTGAGCAAATTCAACGGATTCTTAAAGACAAATCAAATAGCAAGGTGCTAATTCAGATTGTGGTTTTAGGTCAAGGGGAACAGCAAGTTTTTAATGGGTTCTCTGGAATGTTAAAAACCGCTCAGCTTGAGAATCCTAAAATCAGTGGGCAAGTGATTGAAATGGAATCAAATGAAGATAGTGAACAAATAGTGAAAAAGTTGAAGGAAAATAGTTGTAGCCCAATAGACAATCAGATTCGATATAAGGATGGGAAAAGATGGACAATTGGCTGGAATGAAATAGAGGACTTGCAAGAAATAGTGAAAACCCCCTGGAGAAGTCTGGGGGTCTATTTAATTACGGGCGGAGCGGGTGGATTAGGATTTATTTTTGCACAAGAAATAGTGAGAAATGTAAAGAATATAACTCTAATTTTAACAGGACGATCTCCGCTTAATGAGAAAAAACAAGCCCAAATTAAAGAACTAGAAGAATTAGGTGCCCAGGTGAAATACAGGCAGGTCGATGTGACTGACAAGAAAGCAGTTACTGGCTTGATCCAAAGTATTGAGGCGGATCATGGAAATCTTAATGGCATCATCCATAGTGCAGGAATAGTTCGAGATAATTTTATTATCAAAAAGTCCAAGGAGGAGCTGCGAGAGGTACTAGATCCTAAGGTAAGTGGACTTGTAAATTTAGATGAAGCAAGTAAGGACGTGGGACTTGATTTTTTTATTCTTTTTTCGTCCATGGCAGGGAGTATAGGCAATCCAGGGCAGGTTGACTACGCCACTGGTAATGCCTTTATGGACGCTTATGCGAAGTACCGCAATGTATTGGTGGCTGAAAAAAAACGGCAAGGACAAACTTTATCTATTAACTGGCCTCTGTGGAAAGATGGTGGAATGCATGTGGATGTAGAAATTGAAAAGTTAATGTTGAAAAATATGGGCATTATTCCTATGCAGACTTCAACTGGTATTCTGGCTTTGTATCAATCTCTTACTTATGGCAAGGAACATGTAATGGTGATGGAAGGCAATAAGAAACGGATGATGGAAAGAATACTTTCTATTACGAGTAGTCCTGCCGTTGTTCAACTTGAAAAGGAGTATGGAATATCTAATTTGCAAGTAAATTCAGGACTGCTTCGAGAAAAAACTTTGCATCAATTAAAAGTATTATTTGGAGAAATCACTAAGTTAGGTATAGAAAGGATTGATCCCGATGAGCCCTGGGAACGATATGGGATTGATTCAGTTATCATGATTCAGATTATTCAGAAACTTGTTGACGTCTTTAAAAACTTAACAAAAACTTTATTGTTCGAGTATCAGACTTTAGCAGATTTAGCAGATTATCTTCTTGCAGACTATCGGCAGGAATGTATTCAATGGACTAAGCTCGGAGAGAAAGGGCAAGTAGTAGTGGAAGCATCTTTGGACGCGAAGGGGGCAGCACCGACTCCAGTAAAGGCAAGAGGTAAGTGGATACAAAATCAGCAAAAGGATAAAAACGTTAAGGAGTTAAAACAGCAAGACGACATTGCAATTGTGGGAATAAGCGGGAAATTTCCAATGGCCGAAGATGTACATGATTTTTGGAAAAATCTTGTAGAAGGCAAGGATTGTATTACGGAAATTCCTAAAGAGCGTTGGGATTGGCAAGAGTATTATGGAGATTCTGTGAAAGAAGCCAATAAAACAAATATCAAATGGGGCGGCTTTATTAACGGAGTAGATGAGTTTGATCCCTTATTTTTTGGAATTTCCCCTAAAGAAGCCGAACTGATGGATCCGCAACAACGTTTGTTACTGACCTCTGTATGGCACGCGCTTGAAGATGCGGGAAATACTCCAAGGGAAATGTCAAAGAGTCCTACCGGCGTCTTTGTTGCTGCGGGATCTAGCGAGTATACAGATGCTGTAGCTATTTTTCAGAATAATAGTTTATCTTTGACATCGACAGCTCCCGCACTGCTTCCCACGCGCATTTCTTATGCGTTAAATTTACACGGTCCCAGTGAATATTATGACACGGCTTGTTCTTCGACGCTTGTGGCTTTGCACCGTGCAGTACAAGCCATCCATAGTGGTGAATGTGAACAGGCCATTGTGGGTGCTGTTAATTTACTTCTTTCACCCCGGGGATTTATTGGTTCCGACTTAATGGGGTATCTCAGTCCTGAAGGAAAAGCGAAGCCGTTCCAGGCAGGTGCTAACGGATACGTGCGAAGTGAGGGGGTTGGTGTGATTATAATCAAACCTTTGCAAAAAGCTGTCAGTGATCAGGATAAAATATATGCAGTGGTTAAAGGTACAGGTGTATCCCATGGCGGTAAAGGAATGTCATTAACCGCTCCCAATGCAAATGGGATGAAAGCTGCCATGATCCAGGCATATCAGGCAGCAAAGATTGATCCGCGAACAGTATCCTATATTGAAGCACACGGCATTGCGTCTCTCTTAGGCGATGGTATTGAAATAAATGCACTGAAAGCTGGATACCAGGAGCTTGCAGCATCACAGCCGCAGAATGTAGAAGTAAATACCCCTTGTTATATTAGTAGCTTGAAATCAAGTATTGGTCATGGAGAAGTTGCCTCTGGGATGACCGCATTGATAAAGACGATTTTAGCAATGCACCATAAGCTGATTCCAGGAATTCCACAATTTACGACTCTATCGGAGTACATTTCATTAGAAGAAAGTCCATTTAAAATTTCCGCAGAGAATCATGAATGGGAATTATTGAAAGATATTTATGGTAATAGTATGCCCCGGCGTGCCAGCATTAATAGTTATGGATTTAGTGGGGTCAATGCGCATGTGGTTTTGGAGGAACATACGCCTCTAAAAGAAGAAAGGATTCCTATTCAAGGGACAACCTCACCACAGATCCTGGTTTTTTCAGCTAAAAACCCGGAACAATTGCAGGCTCTTGTCCGACAGATGCTTGACTTTGTAGAATTTCAAAAGGAAATATCCTTGTCGAACATGGCGTATACACTCCAAGTAGGGCGCGAAGCAATGGCATTTCGTGTAGTAATGGTTGTGTGCGATACAGAAGAGTTAATTCGAAGTCTGAAGGATTATCTAGAATCAAGTAATAAAAGGGCTGAAATAGAATCTTCTCTTCCTATATATACAGGAGAAGTGGAAGAAAGTCATATGCTGATTAGACGATTATTTTCCGGTGAAATAGGGGACAATATTTTTCAATTATTTTTTGCAGAAAATAATATGGAAAAAGTAGCTATTTATTGGACGCAAGGAGGTGTGATTCCCTGGGAATTACTCCACGAAGGAGAAAACGTACAAAAGATATCCTTGCCCACCTATCCATTTGCTAAGGAACAATATTGGATTGCCTCCAATAAGTTACAATACAGTCCAAAAGTTTTAAACCAGCAATTCACAGACCAGACCCAGAAAATAATTAACCCTAAGAACTCGATACAGGAGAATATTCAAGATTATATCGTGCAATTCTTATCTCGGGAACTAAATTATGGACAAAATCAAATCAAGCCAAATAAAAACATCCAGGACTATGGCATTGATTCAATCATGGGCATGAAACTTATGAGAGGTTTTGAGAAACAATTTAATATTCATGTCTCCGGACGAGAAATGCTAACATATGGAACGATTAAATCTTTATCAGATCATCTTGCTAGAAAAATTGAAGAATTAAATAAACAAGAGATCAATGTAAAAAATGAATTGGAAACCAATTCCAAAATCAGTAAGCACCTGAACAACCTAGGCGAAGCCCAGAGTCCACTTTCTGAAGGGCAAAAAGGTTTATGGATGTTGCAAAAAGTGTCACCTGAGACGAGCTCGTATAATATTCCTCTATGCTTTCGAGTTTTTGAAAAAGTGAACATTGATAAATTCAAGCAAGCGTGTCATTTTATTTTGGAAGAACATCCAATTCTAACCAGTGTAATTGAAGAAGACAGCGATGGAGTTCCCTATCAAACCATCGAATCATCCCGTCCTCTAACGTTTCAACAAGAGGATATTTCAAATCTTAAATGTTCAGAGATACTTTCATATTTAAGGGAAAAAGCGAAAGAACCATTTTGTTTGGAAAATGGTTCTTTAATGCGTGTTCATCTTTTGTTCCGATCCGAAGCAGAGTACATTGTACTTATTACCATTCATCATATTGTCTTTGATGGAGCTTCAAGCGTACTTCTCATGACAACCCTGTTAAATGCATATCAAGAACTTGCTAAAGATAGGAATCCAATCCCCAATTCTTCACTAGCTAGCTACTATGATTTTATTGAATGGGAACATAAAATGTTAATAAGTAAAGAAGGAGAAGAGCATCGGTCCTACTGGAGACAACAGCTATCAGGGAATTTGCCAATTCTCGAAATTCCAGCCGATCGACCACGGTTTTCTTCTAGAAGTGATATAGGGGAAACTTATACAAACTTGCTTACACCAGAATTAAGTAAGAAGATAAAGTCCTTTGCTCAATCCCAGCATCTAAATTCGTCGATAGTTTTTTTAGGAATTTTTAAACTATTACTGCATCGCTATACAGGTCAAGAAGATATTATAGTGGGTATGCCAACCATGGGCCGGATACAAGAAGGCTTTGACTCGCTAATAGGCTATTTTGTTAATATGATTCCCATGCGTAGTCAAGTGGAAGGGACAAAGTCCTTTTCGAAATTCATCAGGGAATTGCAGGTAACTGTAGTAGATGGGCTGGATCATGCATATCCTTTTCCATCATTGGTTCGAGATTTAAATATCCCTCGCACATCATTAAACGCACCTATTTTTCAAGTAGCCTTTCTATATCAAAACTTCTTGCACCCTACAGGTTTAAAAGAATGGCAGAGTAAGCTGCCCATAGAATTTGTTGAAGGGATTCATCAGGAGGGAGAATATGAGTTTGGATTAGAGGTTTATGAACAGGAAGAGAGATTTGTTCTAACTATAAAATATAACTCCGATTTATTTGATCTTTCGACAATTACCCGTATGATGGGGCACTATGCAAAATTAACAGAGGAGATTATTGATGATCCGAGTGTAGCCTTGGAGGAGTACTCTTTACTATCAAAGGAAGAAGAAATTACACTTACGGATTGGAATGAGACCCATGCAGACTATCCTAGTGATAAATGTTTCCATGAATTATTTGAAAAGCAGGCTCAAAAAACACCCAATACGATTGCTGTTGTTTATGAGGAAGGATGCCTTACATACAAGGAATTGGATGAAAGAAGTAGTCAGATGGCAATTTACCTGCAGAAACTAGGGGTGTTCCCTGATTGCTTGGTCGGGATTTGTGTGGAACGGTCATTGGAGATGATCGTGGGGCTATTAGCGATTCTTAAAGCAGGAGGGGCATATGTACCATTGGATCCCCATTATCCCAAAGAGCGATTAGAGTATATGCTTCAAGACAGTAAAGCGTCATTTCTTTTAACTCAATCCAAATTGCTGGGAAAGATATCTCCATTAATTGAAGGTAATATAAAAACCATTGTTTTAGATAAAGATCGGCATGAGATAGAACAAGAGGTAAAAGTAGAGGATACACTTAAACGAGAAGTACAATCAAACCATTTGGCATATGTGATTTATACGTCTGGTAGTACAGGAAAACCTAAGGGCGTGATGATCCCTCATAGAGCATTAACAAACTTTCTTATTTCAATGGGAGACAGACCGGGCATACATTCACAAGACAGACTACTTGCTGTGACAACCTACTGTTTTGATATTGCCGGGTTAGAGTTCTATTTGCCATTGATTAACGGTGCTCAATGCTATATTTGCAGTTCGGAAAAAGCAAAAGATGTTGAGAAATTAAAACGGGAAATACAAAGAAACAAACCAACAATAATGCAAGCCACTCCGGTCACATGGACAATGCTTTTTCATGCTGGTTGGAAAAATGAAGAAAGAGTTAAAATTCTCTGTGGCGGAGAGGCGCTTCCGGAAAGACTAAAGCAATATTTTATTGA
This sequence comes from Pelosinus fermentans JBW45, assembly GCF_000271665.2. Classification (GTDB taxonomy): domain Bacteria; phylum Bacillota; class Negativicutes; order DSM-13327; family DSM-13327; genus Pelosinus; species Pelosinus baikalensis. The sequence continues at coordinate 1,039,810 of NZ_CP010978.1, forward strand.
CACGAATAGTGATGCATGGAACATGTTTGGTCCAACGGAAACAACGATTTGGTCGACGGTTCAACACATTAAGAAAGAGGAGTCTATCACGATTGGCAAACCGATAGCAAATACAAAAATTTATATTCTTGATAATAATGGTAAGTCCACTCCTATCGGTATCCCAGGTGAACTTTGTATAGCAGGTGATGGTTTAGCTAGAGGTTATTTAAATAAGCCTGTGCTCACAGCAGAAAAATTCATTCCGAATCCTTTTAATCTGGTAACACAGCTCTATAAAACAGGCGATTTAGCCAGGTGGCTTGCCGATGGCAATATTGAGTTTTTAGGGCGCAACGATCAACAGGTTAAGATTCGTGGATTTCGTATTGAATTGGGGGAAATTGAGAGCCAACTTAAAAACCATCCTGAGATCCAAGAAAGTGTCGTGATAGTGAATGAGCAGGAGGGGATAAAGCAACTTATTGCATATTATGTACGAACAAATCCAGGAAGAGATAAAGCTTCTCTTAGCCTCCCCAAATTACGTGAATATTTAAAATCAAACTTACCTGATTATATGATTCCAGTATTGTTTGTCGAAGTTGACTCCATTCCTTTAACGCCTAATGGGAAAATAGATCGAAAGGATTTGATGAATCGTAAAATCGTATTAACAGGAACAAAAAAAACATTCTCCCCTCCATCAGAAATTGAAGAAAAGATTTTAGAAATCTGGAAAGCTGTTCTTCATAATGATAACATAAATATCGAAGATGGTTTTTTTGAGGTGGGAGGAGATTCACTTTTAGCAGTTGCCGTTGCAGAAAGAATCAAGAAAAAGCTGAAATGCGATTTTAATGTGACAACATTGTTTGAATATACCAACATTAAAAGTATTAGTAAATATATTGCGGAAAATAAAGATGCAATTGCCGTCTCTTATGAAGAAGGATGTGCTAGACATTTCAAACAGCAAGACGCCATTGCAATAGTGGGAATAAGCGGGAAATTTCCAATGGCTGAAGATGTACATGAATTATGGAAAAACCTTGTGGAAGGCAAGGATTGTATTACGGAAATTCCTAAAGAGCGTTGGGATTGGCAAAAGTATTATGGCGATTCTACAAAAGAAGTTAATAAAACAAAAATCAAATGGGGCGGATTTATAAATGGCGTAGAGTATTTTGATCCTTTATTTTTCGGAATTTCCCCTAAGGAAGCTGAAATGATGGATCCACGGCAACGCTTGTTAATGACTTACGTATGGCATGCTATTGAGGATACTGGCATTACGCCGAAAGAAATATCAAAGGGTTCTACCGGCGTTTTTGTTGCTGCCGGTCCTAGCGAGTATACAGATGCTATTGATGTCAAGAATAGTAGTTTTTTCTTGACATCAATAGCTCCAACAGTGCTTCCTGCGCGTATTTCTCATGCATTAAACTTACATGGTCCCAGCGAATATTATGACACGGCTTGTTCTTCCACACTAGTAGCCTTACATCGTGCAGTGCAAGCCATCCATAGTGGAGAATGTGAGCAGGCCATTGTGGGTGCCGTTAATTTACTTATTTCTCCCAAGGCGTTTATTTATCTTGATTTAATGGGGTATCTTAGTCCAGAAGGAAAAGGAAAGCCATTTCAGACAGGTGCTAATGGATATGTTCGAAGTGAGGGAGTTGGTGTGATTATCATAAAACCTTTGCAAAAAGCTATCAACGATCAGGATAAAATATATGCAGTGGTTAAAGGTACAGGTGTGTCCCATGGTGGTAAAGGAATGTCATTAACTGCTCCCAATGCAAATGGGATGAAAGCTGCCATGGTCCAGGCATATCAGGCAGCAAAGATTGATCCGCGAACAGTATCCTATATTGAAGCACACGGCATTGCGTCTCCCTTAGGCGATGGTATTGAAATAAATGCACTGAAAGCTGGATACCAGGAGCTGGCAGCATCACAGCCGCAGAATGTAGAAGTAAATACCCCTTGTTATATTAGTAGCTTGAAATCAAGTATTGGTCATGGAGAAGTTGCCTCTGGGATGACCGCATTGATAAAGACGATTTTAGCAATGCACCATAAGCTGATTCCAGGAATTCCACAATTTACGACTCTATCGGAGTACATTTCATTAGAAGAAAGTCCATTTAAAATTTCCGCAGAGAATCATGAATGGGAATCATTGAAAGATATTTATGGTAATTGTTTGCCCCGGCGTGCCAGCATTAATAGTTATGGATTTAGTGGGGTCAATGCGCATGTGATTTTAGAAGAATATACGCATTGGCAAGAAGAAGTAATTCCTATTCAAGAGATAACTTCACCTCAAATCGTGGTCTTCTCGGCTAAAAATCCAGAACAACTCGAGACCCTCGTTCAGCAGATGCTTGACTTTATAGAATTTCAAAAAGAGATATCCTTGTTGAATATAGCATATACACTCCAAGTAGGACGTGAAGCAATGTCATGCCGCGTAGCAATGGTTGTACGCGACAGAGAAGAGCTAATTCGAGGCTTGAAGGATTATCTGAATTTGAGTGAAAAAGGTGCTGAGATAGAGTGTTCCCTGCCCATTTTCACAGGAGATGTGAAAGAAAGCCATTTGGTAATTAGCAGACTCTTTTCCGGTGAAATAGGAGAGAATGTTATGCAATTATTTCTGGCAGAAAATAATCTGGATAACATTGCTATTTATTGGACGCAGGGAGGTGTGATCCCCTGGAAGTTACTCCACGAAGGAGAAAAAGTGAAAAAGATATCCTTGCCCACCTATCCATTTGCTAAGGAACAATATTGGATTGCTTCCAATAAGTTACAATACAACCCAAAAGTTTTAAACCAGCAATTAAAAGACCAACCCCAGGAAAGTCTAATTAACCCTGAGAATTCGATACAGGAGAATATCCAGGATTATATCGTGCAATTCTTATCTCAGGAACTAAATTATGGACAAGAGCTAATCAAGTTAAATCAAAATATCCAAGACTATGGTGTTGACTCAATCATAGGCTTGAAACTTATGCGAAGTTTGGAGAAACAATTCAATATCCAGATTTCAGGAAGAGAAATGTTGATGTATGGAACGATTAAATCCTTATCAGATCATCTTTCTGAGAAATTGACAGAATTAGGTGAACAAGAGATAACTGTAAACAATCAATTGGAAGCAAAAGATCAAAAAAAGAATGAATGCATAGAAGGCCAAGGAATGGAAGCGTTGGAGAAATTCAGGCAAGGGGTCTTAACGTTGGAGGAAATTGAGAATTTAATAGACAAAGGAGAAATAATATGAGGCGTAAAGAAATTCTTACTGCATTTAAAAAAGGGGAGTTAACGGCAATTGAAGTAAAAGAAAAACTTTACAAGCTTAAGAAGCAGCCCTTCCAGAATCCACTTTCTGAAGGGCAAAAAGGTTTATGGATGTTGCAAAAAGTGTTACCTGAGATGAGCTCGTATAATATTCCTCTATGCTTTCGAGTTTTTGAAAAAGTGAACATTGATAAATTCAAGAAAGCGTGTCATTTTGTTTTGGAAGAACATCCGATTCTAACCAGTGTAATTGAAGAAGACAGCGATGGAGTTCCCTATCAAACCATCGAATCATCCCGTCCTCTAACGTTTCAACAAGAGGATATTTCAAATCTTAAATGTTCAGAGATACTTTCATATTTAAGGGAAAAAGCGAAAGAACCATTTTGTTTGGAAAATGGTTCTTTAATGCGTGTTCATCTTTTGTTCCGATCCGAAGCAGAGTACATTGTACTTATTACCATTCATCATATTGTCTTTGATGGAGCTTCAAGCGTACTTCTCATGACAACCCTGTTAAATGCATATCAAGAACTTGCTAAAGATAGGAATCCAATCCCCAATTCTTCACTAGCTAGCTACTATGATTTTATTGAATGGGAACATAAAATGTTAATAAGTAAAGAAGGAGAAGAGCATCGGTCCTACTGGAGACAACAGCTATCAGGGAATTTGCCAATTCTCGAAATTCCAGCCGATCGACCACGGTTTTCTTCTAGAAGTGATATAGGGGAAACTTATACAAACTTGCTTACACCAGAATTAAGTAAGAAGATAAAGTCCTTTGCTCAATCCCAGCATCTAAATTCGTCGATAGTTTTTTTAGGAATTTTTAAACTATTACTGCATCGCTATACAGGTCAAGAAGATATTATAGTGGGTATGCCAACCATGGGCCGGATACAAGAAGGCTTTGACTCGCTAATAGGCTATTTTGTTAATATGATTCCCATGCGTAGTCAAGTGGAAGGGACAAAGTCCTTTTCGAAATTCATCAGGGAATTGCAGGTAACTGTAGTAGATGGGCTGGATCATGCATATCCTTTTCCATCATTGGTTCGAGATTTAAATATCCCTCGCACATCATTAAACGCACCTATTTTTCAAGTAGCCTTTCTATATCAAAACTTCTTGCACCCTACAGGTTTAAAAGAATGGCAGAGTAAGCTGCCCATAGAATTTGTTGAAGGGATTCATCAGGAGGGAGAATATGAGTTTGGATTAGAGGTTTATGAACAGGAAGAGAGATTTGTTCTAACTATAAAATATAACTCCGATTTATTTGATCTTTCGACAATTACCCGTATGATGGGGCACTATGCAAAATTAACAGAGGAGATTATTGATGATCCGAGTGTAGCCTTGGAGGAGTACTCTTTACTATCAAAGGAAGAAGAAATTACACTTACGGATTGGAATGAGACCCATGCAGACTATCCTAGTGATAAATGTTTCCATGAATTATTTGAAAAGCAGGCTCAAAAAACACCCAATACGATTGCTGTTGTTTATGAGGAAGGATGCCTTACATACAAGGAATTGGATGAAAGAAGTAGTCAGATGGCAATTTACCTGCAGAAACTAGGGGTGTTCCCTGATTGCTTGGTCGGGATTTGTGTGGAACGGTCATTGGAGATGATCGTGGGGCTATTAGCGATTCTTAAAGCAGGAGGGGCATATGTACCATTGGATCCCCATTATCCCAAAGAGCGATTAGAGTATATGCTTCAAGACAGTAAAGCGTCATTTCTTTTAACTCAATCCAAATTGCTGGGAAAGATATCTCCATTAATTGAAGGTAATATAAAAACCATTGTTTTAGATAAAGATCGGCATGAGATAGAACAAGAGGTAAAAGTAGAGGATACACTTAAACGAGAAGTACAATCAAACCATTTGGCATATGTGATTTATACGTCTGGTAGTACAGGAAAACCTAAGGGCGTGATGATCCCTCATAGAGCATTAACAAACTTTCTTATTTCAATGGGAGACAGACCGGGCATACATTCACAAGACAGACTACTTGCTGTGACAACCTACTGTTTTGATATTGCCGGGTTAGAGTTCTATTTGCCATTGATTAACGGTGCTCAATGCTATATTTGCAGTTCGGAAAAAGCAAAAGATGTTGAGAAATTAAAACGGGAAATACAAAGAAACAAACCAACAATAATGCAAGCCACTCCGGTCACATGGACAATGCTTTTTCATGCTGGTTGGAAAAATGAAGAAAGAGTTAAAATTCTCTGTGGCGGAGAGGCGCTTCCGGAAAGACTAAAGCAATATTTTATTGACACGAATAGTGATGCATGGAACATGTTTGGTCCAACGGAAACAACGATTTGGTCGACGGTTCAACACATTAAGAAAGAGGAGTCTATCACGATTGGCAAACCGATAGCAAATACAAAAATTTATATTCTTGATAATAATGGTAAGTCCACTCCTATCGGTATCCCAGGTGAACTTTGTATAGCAGGTGATGGTTTAGCTAGAGGTTATTTAAATAAGCCTGTGCTCACAGCAGAAAAATTCATTCCGAATCCTTTTAATCTGGTAACACAGCTCTATAAAACAGGCGATTTAGCCAGGTGGCTTGCCGATGGCAATATTGAGTTTTTAGGGCGCAACGATCAACAGGTTAAGATTCGTGGATTTCGTATTGAATTGGGGGAAATTGAGAGCCAACTTAAAAACCATCCTGAGATCCAAGAAAGTGTCGTGATAGTGAATGAGCAGGAGGGGATAAAGCAACTTATTGCATATTATGTACGAACAAATCCAGGAAGAGATAAAGCTTCTCTTAGCCTCCCCAAATTACGTGAATATTTAAAATCAAACTTACCTGATTATATGATTCCAGTATTGTTTGTCGAAGTTGACTCCATTCCTTTAACGCCTAATGGGAAAATAGATCGAAAGGATTTGATGAATCGTAAAATCGTATTAACAGGAACAAAAAAAACATTCTCCCCTCCATCAGAAATTGAAGAAAAGATTTTAGAAATCTGGAAAGCTGTTCTTCATAATGATAACATAAATATCGAAGATGGTTTTTTTGAGGTGGGAGGAGATTCACTTTTAGCAGTTGCCGTTGCAGAAAGAATCAAGAAAAAGCTGAAATGCGATTTTAATGTGACAACATTGTTTGAATATACCAACATTAAAAGTATTAGTAAATATATTGCGGAAAATAAAGATACAATTGCCGTCTCTTATGATAGGGAAAATAGAAATTCAGGAAATGATAATTTGGATAACAGTGAAATAGGTCATAACAAAAAAAATCGAAAGTCATCTTATCCTGAATATTACCAAGATAGTTTAGCGATCATAGGGATATCGTGCCATTTCCCAGGAGCTAAAGATCACTTTGAATTCTGGCATAATTTACGAGAAGGTAAAGAAAGTGTCAAGTTTTTTTCTCAAGGAGAACTTAGGAACTTAAATATACCGGAAGAAATTATTCAAGACCCGAACTATATTCCTGTTCAGTCAACTATAGAAGGTAAAGATTTGTTTGACCCTGCTTTCTTTAATATTTCTCCTAAAGATGCAGCAGCTATGGATCCCCAGTTTAGACTCTTATTACTTCATTCATGGAAGGCCATAGAGGATGCCGGCTATATTCCAAGGAAAATTCCTGAAACTAGTGTATTTATGACAGCCAGTAGCAGTATTTATCAAGCATTATTGCTTAATTCCAAATCGGAAGAAAATAACATTTTGATGAACTCTGACGAATATGTATCCTGGATTTTGGCTCAAGGAGGAACAATCCCTACAATGATATCCTACAAACTAGGATTAAAAGGACCTAGTTTCTTTGTACAATCAAATTGTTCTTCTTCTTTAGTAGCATTATATTCAGCTTACCAAAGCCTGCGATCAGATGAAGCAAAGTATGCTTTAGTAGGTGGTGCAAATATATTCCCTTCATCAAACTTAGGATATGTTTATCAACCTGGATTAAATTTTTCAAGTGATGGACATATTAAAGCGTTTGATGCTTCAGCAGACGGAATGTTAAGCGGTGAAGGGGCTGCAGTTATTGTACTTAAAAAAGCTGTAGATGCTATAGAAGATGGAGACCATATTTATGCCCTCCTTAGAGGAATAGGTTTAAATAATGATGGTTCAGATAAAGTAGGCTTTTATGCTCCAAGTATCAAAGGACAAGCTGAGGTAATTCGGAAAGTGTTAAATTCAACCCAAATTAATCCTGATTCAATTAGCTATATGGAAGCTCACGGAACCGGAACAAAATTAGGAGACCCTATTGAACATACCGCGCTGAGTGATATTTATAAACAATACACCACAAAAAAACAGTTTTGTGGAATTGGATCTGTAAAAACCAATATAGGGCACTTAGATGCAGCTGCAGGATTAGCAGGGTGCATTAAAGTCGCATTAAGCTTATACCACAATGAAATACCACCAACAATTAACTTTAAGAAACCAAACCCCAATATTGATTTTACTGACTCTCCATTTTATGTTGTTAATAAAATCAAGAAATTAGAGAAAAATTCATCTCCATATAGAGCTGCACTGAGTTCGTTTGGGATCGGAGGAACAAATACTCATGCAATCTTTGAACAGTATACAAGTGTTGAGAAACCAGAATATTTAAATCGACAATTATACAATGATAATATATTCTATATGCTCCCTATATCTGCTAAAAATAATGATCGTCTTAAAGACTATGCACAAAACCTTCTTAGTTTTTTAAAAGAACCTCGAAATCATAATGACGATAAATTTGTTGAAGCTGCCGCCTATCACGATATTAATTTAGCCGATCTAGCCTATACCTTCCAAGTAGGACGAGAAGAGATGGAAAACAGATTAATCTTTGTTTTCAACAATAAAAATGAACTAATTCAAAAGTTGGAAGAGTTTATTGATGGAAGAGAAAATATTGATGGTTGTTTTAGAGGAGAAGTAAAACAAGCAAAAGATTCTATCCAATTATTTAAAAAAGATGATGAATTTGAAGAGCTAATTCACAAATGGATTACAAAAGGAAAAGTAAGAAAAATTGCAGAGTTATGGAGTAAGGGACTTTGTATAGATTGGGAATTGCTGTATCTAGATGCCAAACCACATCGCATCAGTGTAACTACGTATCCCTTTGCTAAGGAGCGATTTTGGATTTCGAAGATCAAGGCTGAGTCAATTAGCGGAATCTCAGCTAATACTCCAGCCATGATGGGGTGCCTTCATCCTTTACTACACCAAAATACATCGAATTTATCTGAGCAGCGATTCAGTTCTACCTTTACAGGTCAGGAACTTTTTTGGGCAAATCATGTCGTTAAGGGGCAGAGGGTCTTACCTGAGGTAGCCTATCTTGAGATGGTACGAGCAGCTGTGGAGCAGGCGACAAAAAACTTAGAAGAAGTTAAAACTGGAATTCGACTAAAAAACGTGATTTGGGATCGGCCTATTGTTTTAGGGGATAAACCGGTTCAGCTACATATCGGACTCTTCCCAGAAGATAAAGGAGAGATTGCCTATGAAATATATAGCCAGTCTGAAGAAAGCAGTGGAGAAATTGTAGTATATAATCAAGGGAGTGCTGCGTTATTCAGTTCGACTAAGGACGCGGAGACGTTAGATGTTAAGGCATTGCAGGTTAAGTGCAAGCAAAATGTTTTATCATCGACGCAATGTTATGAGGCATATAGAAAGATGGGGATTAGCTATGGTGCCGAATATCAGGGTATTGAAAAAATATATGTAGGATTGGGTCAAGTATTGGCAAAGCTAAAGTTACCATCCTCAGTAGCAGCTACGCAAGATCAATTTGTACTGCATCCTAGTTTAGTGGATTCAGCGGTGCAGGCATCGTTAGGTTTGATGATGAGTTCTGATAATCTTAATTTTGTTCGGCCCCTTACTCTGAAAGAAATTGAGATTCTGGGCAATTGCACGTTCACCATGTGGGCTCTGCTTCGATTCAGCGATGGTAGCAAAGCAGTGAATAAAACACCGAAATTTGATATCGATTTATGTGATGATCAAGGTAAAATTTGTGTTCGGGTAAAGGAAATGGAATTGCACGAGAATACAGAGAAAGTGATTACGGCTTCTTTAGAACCAAGACCACAAAACGTAATGACTCCTAAGATACAAGAGGACTTTGAGATGATGACGTTTGAAGAAATCTTGCAAGAGGAAGCCTTATCAAAACGTGCACCAGTCCAAATTAAAACTATAGTTTGTTTTTTATCGAACCTTCGAAATCAACAAGCGATTGTGGAAGCAATACGGACATTAGAGCAACAAACTAATGTGCTTTTTATTTCACAAGGTACAACCTATCAAAAACATTCCCAAGAAGCATATACTATTTCCAGAAGTGATAAAAAAACATACGAGCAGGCTTTTCAAAGCATTCGTGAAGAATATGGTGAAGTTGACGCTGTTCTCTATTTATGGCCGCTTGAGGATTCAATTTATATTCAGGATTATTCCGTCATTGTATATATGTTGCAGAGTATAGCCGCCGTGAAATTGAAAGCCAAACAAGTTTTATTAGGCGCTCAATTTGAGAATGGACTGGAGCGTTGTTACCTAGATTCTTGGATTGGTTTTGAACGCTCCTTAAGACTTGTTCTGCCCAATACGCAAGTGGCTGTGATGTATCAGGAGAGTGGAGGGCAAAAGCAGGAAAGTTTCATAAAGGATTGGATGAAAAAAATCTGGTCAGAACTGCAAACAAAGAAACTCCAAAGTGTTTGCTACCAAAAAGGAAAACGGCATGTATATCAGATTAAGGCAACAACCTTGCAAATGGGCAACTGTCTATTGCAAACAGGAGGTACCTATCTCATAACAGGAGGCTGCGGTGGACTTGGGTTCTTGTTTGCCAAACATTTTGCAAAAACCAAGCCTGTGAATCTGATACTAACGGGAAGATCCCCAATGGATGAAAAGAAACAAAATAAGATCAAAGAAATAGAAGAGTTAGGCAGTCAGGTATTATACCTACAAGCGGACACTTGCAATGTAAGTAACATGAAAGCCGTTTTGATCCAGGCAAAAGAAAAATTTGGGAAGATCGATGGAGTCCTACATGCTGCAGGACTGGCTGACAGTCAAAGCATCTTTGAAAAAGACATGGAAGATTTTAAAAAGATAGTAGAACCCAAAATCAAAGGCACTCTTGTGCTTGATGAAGTGCTTCAGACAGAGGCACTTCATTTTATATGCTATTTTTCTTCATCTTCAGCGATTTTAGGCGATTTTGGCTCTTGTGATTATGCCATCGGTAACCGCTTCCAAACGGCCTACGCTTTTTATCGGAATGTAGAGCAGCGGCAAGGCAAGACCCTTGTGATTAACTGGCCTCTATGGAGGGATGGAGGGATGGGGGTTGGTGAGGAAGAGAATAGTAAAATGTATTTGAAATCCAGCAGTCAACGTTACTTAGAAGCCGAAGAAGGGGTCTTGCTATTTGATCAATTACTAGCTCAAACCAATACACAGCATTTAATCTTGGTTGGAAATCGCAGCAAGGTTTACCGATTTTTAGAGCTGACGCAAGACCAATCTTCTATGCCACCTACGATTAGCTTAACCTCTTCAGGCAAAGGAAGACGTATGGAAATGAAGGGATTGAGCTTTGAACAGTGCTTGGAATGGGATTTGAAGGAGCATATCAGCCAATTACTCAAAATTTCTCGAGATAAATTAGACAGAGAAGACAACTTAGCGGATTTTGGCTTCGATTCCATTAGCTTAGCTCAATTTGCAAACCTGTTAACTAATCATTATGGAATAGAAATTACCCCTGCTTTATTTTTCGGGCACTCTACGATTGAAAAATTGATTCAATACTTTTTTGCGGGATATCAAGAAACCATGCAGCTTTTTTATCAAGAAAGTACGGTATTGCCAGAGGCAGCGCAAGAAGTTTTGGCTGTTACGCTTACATCCAGGCGACAGGAATTTAAAAAAATTAGAATTGCCATGGAAAATACTCCGCAAAGTATGCAAGAGCCCATTGCGATCATTGGAATGAGCGGTCGCTTTCCTCAGGCTAGCACCATAGATGAAATGTGGAAGATCCTTGCTGATGGAAAAGACGTAATTCAAGACTTTCCGGCAGACCGCTTCTCAGGAAAAGGGAAAAGTCCATATCAATACGGTGCCATTCCGGGAGTCAGTGAATTTGATCCGCTGTTCTTTGAGATATCTCCCCGGGAAGCCGAAAGCATGGACCCCAGACAGCGGCTGCTGCTGCAGGAATCCTGGAAGGCCTTAGAAGATGCAGGCTATGGAAGCTCTCAGATCCAAAAGAGTAAAATCGGTATGTTTGTGGGAGTGGAAGAAGGGGATTATCGCTTGCTGCTCAAAGAAAAGAGCAGTATTACGTCCAATCATAATGCCGTTTTATCTGCCCGCTTAGCCTATTTCCTAAACCTAAGCGGACCGAATATGGCAATTAATACGGCTTGCTCCTCCGGCTTAGTGGCAGTACATCAAGCCTGCCAAAGCATCCGCCAGCAAGAATGCGACACCGCCCTGGCGGCCGGCGTGAATCTGCTGCTGACACCGCAGATGTTTCAAGGGATGAGTGAAGCGGGTATGCTGTCAGAGGACGGGAAGTGCTTTGCCTTTGATAAAAGAGCCAATGGAATGGTCCCAGCGGAAGCGGTTGCGGTAGTGGTACTAAAACGCCTATCCCAGGCAAAGGCAGATAAAGATCCGATCTATGCCGTAATCAAAGGAAGTGGCATTAACTATGACGGAAAAACCAATGGAATCACCGCTCCCAGTGGTGCTTCTCAAACGAAGCTTCTAAAATCGGTGTATGATCAGTACCAGATAAACCCCGAAGACCTTGAATATATTGTAACTCATGGGACGGGGACGAAATTAGGAGATCCCATTGAAGTCAATGCTCTGTATGATGCATTTAAAGACTATACGAAAAAGCAGGGCTACTGCGCCTTGACGTCTACCAAGACCAACTTTGGGCATGCGCTGGCGGCTTCCGGTCTGGTGAGCTTAATTAGCCTGGTTCAGGCATTTCGTCATGAAACCATACCAGCCAGCCTCCACTTTCAAAAAGAGAATGAATACATTCAATGGTCGGGAAGTCCGTTCTATGTAAATAAAGAAAGCAAAGCTTGGCCTGAAAAGGAAGAAAAGAGGAGAATGGGTGGAGTAAGTGCCTTTGGAATGAGCGGTACGAATGTGCATATGGTACTGGAAAGCTATCCGGAGAACAGGATGGAAATGAAGAAAACCTCCCCCTGCTATCTGCTGGCCTTTTCTGCCAAAACCCAAGAGAGCTTGCAGGAAAAATGCAAAGAAATGATCGTCTGCTTAGAAAAGGAAAAGGCAAAGAGTTTAGGGGAGATTAGCTTTACCTTGCTGGAAGGACGTCAGCACTTTGCCCATCGCTGCGCAGTGGTAGTGCAGGACAAAGAAGATGGGATCTATGTACTGCAGCAGATGGGGAGCAAAGAAAAACTCCCCAATCTGTTTAAGGGGATAGTAGCCCGGGACTTTACAGGACAGAAAGCGATAGAGGAATATGGTCAAGAGCTGTTAGCGCAAAGCTTCTCCCAGGCAGATACGAATCGCTATAAAGAGATACTGCACGCCTTGGCAGATCTCTACTGCCAGGGATATGACCTTGCATGGCGGCAGCTATATGGTGAAGAAAAACCTAACCGTCTTCATCTGCCCGGCTATCCCTTTGCGAAAGAAAGCTATTGGGTGCCGGAGGTGGAAAGCTCACTCAATAACAGGACCAAATTAGAAAGTGTAACAGTTATTCACCCCTTACTACATCAAAATACATCGGATTTTTCAGAACAACGTTTCAGTTCCAGTTTTACGGGTGAGGAGTTTTTCTTGAAAGATCATATAGTGAAGGGGCAGCGTATACTGCCTGGGGTGGCGCATCTGGAAATGGCCTGGGCTGCAGCCCAGCAGACAGCAGGAGCATTAATGGAAGAAAAAACAGGGATGCGGTTGAAAGACATAATTTGGGCACAGCCGATAGTAGTGGGAGAAGAGGCAGCTCAAGTACACATAGGACTTTTCCCAAAAGAAAATGGAGAAATATCCTATGAAATTTACAGTCAAATGAAAGACAATGTAAAAGAGGCTGTTATACACAATCAGGGGAGTATTGCGCTGGTAAATTATATGGAAGAAAGGAAAGTTTTAGATCTTAAGGCATTGCAGGCTGAATGCAGCCAAGGTATTTTATCAGCTGCTCAATGTTATAAAAGACTTAAAGCAGCAGGAATGGAATATGATACGAGATACCAGGGAATCGAAAGTGTGTATCTGGGAGTGGATCAGGTTCTGACTAAGTTAGTGATCCCTTCTTCTATCTTGGATACGCAGGAACAATTTAATTTGCATCCATGTTTACTAGATTCGGCCATGCAGGTAATCGGTCTGCAGATGACTGTCGAACATTGCAGACCTGCTGCTATCATTGCTTTAGAAGAACTTGCAATAATTGGTCAATGTATTTCAGCGCCTTGGGTTCGAATTTGCAGGGATAGAAAGTCGGAAAGATTTGATATGGATTTCTGTGATGATCAAGGAACGGTTTACATGCAAATGAAAGGGCTGGAAATACAGGTGTATACAGAAGAGATGAATATGATACCTTCTGAAAAAAATTCCCAATATCCTAAAATTCACAATAGCCAGTATCCGGTTGCTCAAGGAAGACGAGCAGAAATGAAGGGATTTACCCTGGAGCAATGTATTGATTGGGATTTAAAGGAGCAAGTCAGTCAGCTGCTTAAGATCCCCCGAGATAAATTAGATCGGGAAGAAAACCTGGCAGAATTTGGTTTTGATTCCATAAGCTTATCCGAATTTGCAGGAATCATAACAAATCATTACAGCATTGAATTTACTCCTGCTCTATTTTTTGGATACTCAACGTTAAAAAATTTAACACAATACTTTTTAACAGAGTATCAGGATGTCATGCAATTGCATTATCGAGAAGCTGTTATGGAAGAGGGCAGACAAGTCGTTCAGGCAGTGCCGGCAGTTACCTTAATCTCCAAACGTCAGACATCTATACAATCCAGATTTATAACGAAACCAGCTTCTCAGGAGATACAGGAGCAAGAGCCCATTGCCATCATCGGAATGAGCGGCCGCTTTCCAGAGGCCAGAACCATAGATGAAATGTGGCAGATTCTTGCCGCAGGCAAAGACGTAATCCAGGACTTTCCGGCAGACCGCTTCTCAGGAAAAGGGAAAAGTCCATATCAATACGGTGCCATTCCGGGAGTCAGTGAATTTGATCCGCTGTTCTTTGAGATATCTCCCCGGGAAGCCGAAAGCATGGACCCCAGACAGCGGCTGCTGCTGCAGGAATCCTGGAAGGCCTTAGAAGATGCAGGCTATGGAAGCTCTCAGATCCAAAAGAGTAAAATCGGTATGTTTGTGGGAGTGGAAGAAGGGGATTATCGCTTGCTGCTCAAAGAAAAGAGCAGTATTACGTCCAATCATAATGCCGTTTTATCTGCCCGCTTAGCCTATTTCCTAAACCTAAGCGGACCGAATATGGCAATTAATACGGCTTGCTCCTCCGGCTTAGTGGCAGTACATCAAGCCTGCCAAAGCATCCGCCAGCAAGAATGCGACACCGCCCTGGCGGCCGGCGTGAATCTGCTGCTGACACCGCAGATGTTTCAAGGGATGAGTGAAGCGGGTATGCTGTCAGAGGACGGGAAGTGCTTTGCCTTTGATAAAAGAGCCAATGGAATGGTCCCAGCGGAAGCGGTTGCGGTAGTGGTACTAAAACGCCTATCCCAGGCAAAGGCAGATAAAGATCCGATCTATGCCGTAATCAAAGGAAGTGGCATTAACTATGACGGAAAAACCAATGGAATCACCGCTCCCAGTGGTGCTTCCCAAACGAAGCTTCTAAAATCGGTGTATGATCAGTACCAGATAAACCCCGAAGACCTTGAATATATTGTAACTCATGGGACGGGGACGAAATTAGGAGATCCCATTGAAGTCAATGCTCTGTATGATGCATTTAAAGACTATACGAAAAAGCAGGGCTACTGCGCCTTGACGTCTACCAAGACCAACTTTGGGCATGCGCTGGCGGCTTCCGGTCTGGTGAGCTTAATTAGCCTGGTTCAGGCATTTCGTCATGAAACCATACCAGCCAGCCTCCACTTTCAAAAAGAGAATGAATACATTCAATGGTCGGGAAGTCCGTTCTATGTAAATAAAGAAAGCAAAGCTTGGCCCGAAAAGGAAGAAAAGAGGAGAATGGGTGGAGTAAGTGCCTTTGGAATGAGCGGTACGAATGTGCATATGGTACTGGAAAGCTATCCGGAGAACAGGATGGAAATGAAGAAAACCTCCCCCTGCTATCTGCTGGCCTTTTCTGCCAAAACCCAAGAGAGCTTGCAGGAAAAATGCAAAGAAATGATCGTCTGCTTAGAAAAGGAAAAGGCAAAGAGTTTAGGGGAGATTAGCTTTACCTTGCTGGAAGGACGTCAGCACTTTGCCCATCGCTGCGCAGTGGTAGTGCAGGACAAAGAAGATGGGATCTATGTACTGCAGCAGATGGGGAGCAAAGAAAAACTCCCCAATCTGTTTAAGGGGATAGTAGCCCGGGACTTTACAGGACAGAAAGCGATAGAGGAATATGGTCAAGAGCTGTTAGCGCAAAGCTTCTCCCAGGCAGATACGAATCGCTATAAAGAGATACTGCACGCCTTGGCAGATCTCTACTGCCAGGGATATGACCTTGCATGGCGGCAGCTATATGGTGAAGAAAAACCTAACCGTCTTCATCTGCCCGGCTATCCCTTTGCGAAAGAAAGCTATTGGGTGCCGGAGGTGGAAAGCTCACTCAATAACAGGACCAAATTAGAAAGTGTAACAGTTATTCACCCCTTGCTACATCAAAATACATCGGATTTTTCAGAACAACGTTTCAGTTCCAGTTTTACGGGTGAGGAGTTTTTCTTGAAAGATCATATAGTGAAGGGGCAGCGTATACTGCCTGGTGTAGCGTATCTGGAAATGGCCCGGGCTGCAGTCCAGCAGGCAGCAGGAAGAAGCGGGAAAGAAAACATTGGGATACAGATAAAAAATGTAGTTTGGAGCCGTCCAATAGGGGTAGGAGAAGAGGCAGTTCAGGTACATATAGGACTTTTCCCGGAAGAGAATGGAGAGATTGCCTATGAAATCTACAGCCATTTGGATGAAAGTCTTGAAGAAGCAGTGGTGCACAGCCAGGGAAATATCCTATTGCGTCCGGCATGTGAAGTTAAGTCTCTGCCGATAGAACAGATACGGAAGCAGTGCAGTCGTGAAATTTTGAGTTCCAGCCAATGCTATGAGCAACTGAGAACGATGGGACTGGAATACGGACCAGGGCATCAGGGAATTGAGACATTGTACATTGGGGATAATCAGGTTCTGGCAAAACTGCTGCTGCCTGCCTTTCTGTTGGATACTCAGGATTCGTTTATCCTGCATCCCAGTATGATGGACTCTGCCCTGCAGGCATCCATGGGTCTGATGATTGGCTCCGGCAGTCTTAAACCCGCGCTGCCCTTTGCCCTGCAGGAACTGGAAGTAATGGCAGCCTGCACCCCCAGTATGTGGGCAGTAGTACGGTACAGCCCGGGCAGCAAAGGGGAAGATAAGGTACAGAAGCTGGATATTGCTCTATGTAATGAAGAAGGAACCCTTTGTGTACGCATGAAGGGCTTTTCTGCAAGAATTCTGGAAGGAGAAATCGATTCAGGGGCAAATATTGACATGTTGCTGTATCAGCATGGGTGGAAGGAAAAATGCATTGATCAAACAGCGACAGTCTCACACATTGACCAGCACATGGTAATCCTATGCGAACCGGATCAAGGGATACAAGATAGTACGGCAATGAACATGAATGGAGTACGTTGTATTGCTTTGCAAAGGAAAGGGGGAAATATCGCGGTACGGTTTCAAGGGTATGCATATGAAATTTTGGAAGAGATTCGAGCCATTCTCAAAGAGAAGACAAATAGCAAGGCTTTAATCCAGATTGTAATTTTCTCCAATGAACAGATGCCGTTCTTTGGATTCTCTGGATTATTAAAGACGGCTCATTTGGAAAACGCAAGACTGATTGGACAAATTATTGAGGTAGAACCTGAGGATAGTGCTCAAAGCATCAGGGAAAAGCTGATAGAGAATAGTCATCAGCTCTTCGACAGTCATATTCGCTACCAGGATGGCAAACGATGGGTTACTGAGTGGAAGGAAATCGAAGATACGCAAGATACTGTGAAGATTCCCTGGAAAGACCAGGGAGTTTATTTAATTACAGGAGGATCAGGAGGGCTGGGACTTATTTTTGCTCAGGATATTGCCCGGCAAGCAAAATCAGCCACCATAATCCTTACAGGCCGATCTGCCTTCACCCAAGAAATGCAAACGAAGTGGCAAGGAATTGTGACATTGGGGGCACGGGTGGAATATCGACAGGCAGATGTAACAGATCAGCAGGTCGTGAGTCGTTTAGTTGAGAAGATTCAAGAAGAATTTGGCGGTTTGCATGGTATTTTGCATTGTGCCGGCGTAATACGCGATAATTTTATTTTGAAGAAGACACAGGAAGAAATGCGGGAAGTTTTGTCACCCAAGGTGCTGGGGCTGGTGAATCTGGATCAGGCTACAAAAGATATGAAGCTAGATTTCTTTATCTTGTTTTCCTCCATAGCCGGCAGTCTGGGGAACGCAGGCCAGGCTGATTATGCTGCTGCCAATGCCTTTATGGATGCTTATGCCGAATATCGCAATGATTTGGCTGCCCGGCAGCAGAGGCAGGGGAAAACGCTCTCCATGAACTGGCCGTTGTGGCAAGAGGGCGGAATGGGGGTTGATGAAATAACGGAAAAAATAATGATGCAGAATATGGGGATGATTGCACTGCAGACAGCAAATGGTATCCAGGCACTATATCAAAGTATAGGCGCAGGGGAAAATCAGGTAATGGTCATGGTGGGGAAAGCAGATCAGTTCAGGATGGCTCTGGAACAAAATCATCCTGATGAAAGGGGTGAACACAGCAGTGTATATGCTGCTGCAGGCGACAAAATCATAAATCAAGACTTATATCAAAAGCTTTTCGATGAAATAGCAGCCGGAGTGTTATCAGAAGAAGAATTTAGTACATTAATGAAGGTGTGAAGAGGGGGAGAAAAGAGAAATGGAGAGTCAATTATCGTCTTTATATAAGCAGATAAAAGATAAAAAAATAAGCCGAGAAGATGCAATAAGGCAGATTCAAGAGCATAAAGCAAAGCAGACCCAGCAACACATACTTCCCATCTTAGAAAATCATGCGTTATCTAAGACTAATACTGCCACTCTGATAGAGGGAATACAGACTGTTTTGCTGCAGAGGGCATCTGAATTATCCAGGGTAACAATTGAAGATATTGATCTAGAGGCCCAGTGGAATGAAAACGGACTGGATCAGGTTATGCTGGCTGCATTAGCAGATCGGTTAAATCAGGACTATAAGCTTGAACTGCTTCCAAGCATATTTTATACACAATTAACCATACAGAGCTTTGCCGAGTATTTGGTTAATGAACATTACGATATGCTTGCTGGTCAGATACAAGCAAAAGAATTATCACATTCGATAACTGAGAAAAGCAAAGTAATGACAGAATTTGAAGAAGAGCTGCTGAAGGAAAAAGCAATACGTTATTTCAAACAGCAATTATCTTCTGTTCTTAAGCTTCCGGTGCATCGAATAGACGAAAATGCGCAAATGGAAAAATACGGGATCGATTCGATTATGGTTATGCAGTTAACCAATGAGTTAGAAAAAATATTTGGTTCTTTGCCAAAAACATTATTTTTTGAATATGAGAGTCTCCACCAGATAACTGACTACTTCCTTGCCGCTTATCGCACTGAGCTGATCAAAATTTTAAATGTGGAATACGGTACTGCCATTTCGGCTAAATCTGACAGCAGTGCTGGTGCAGAAAAGAAAAACTCGTTGTTTAGAAGTCCCAGGAAGCTGCGTACTCCAGAGTTTAGTGAAGGCAGCATTCGGCAAAAAGCAGCAGCGGGGGTGGATGTTGCGATCATTGGCGTTTCTGGACGTTATCCTGGTGCAAGAAATCTTCAGGAATATTGGAGAAACTTGCGGGATGGCAAGGATTGTATTACAGAAATTCCTAAAGATCGCTGGGATCATAGTTTATATTTTGATGAAGACAAGAATAAACTTGGTAAAACCTATGGTAAATGGGGTGGTTTTTTAGAGGGAGTAGACCAATTCGATCCTCTTTTCTTTAATATTTCGCCGCGGGAAGCTCAATTTATTGATCCCCAGGAACGATTGTTCCTGCAATGTGTATTTGAAACCCTGGAAGATGCAGGATATACCAGGCAAGACCTTGGATTAAAAGAGAATTTTAATGTTGAAGGAAACGTAGGAGTTTATGTAGGAGTGATGTATGAAGAGTATCAGCTTTACGGTGCTCAGGAACAAATCCAGGGAAGACCCATTGCTCTTAGCGGAAATCCATCGTCGGTTGCCAATCGAGTATCCTACTTCTTTAATTTTCATGGACCTAGTATGGCTATTGACACGATGTGTTCTTCTTCTTTGACAGCAATTCATTTAGCATGCCAAAGTTTGCAGCAAGGAGGATGTGAAATTGCAATTGCAGGTGGTGTAAATGTCTCAATTCATCCCAACAAATATCTGATGCTGGGACAAGGAAAGTTTATTTCAAGCAAGGGAAGGTGTGAAAGCTTCGGTCAGGGCGGCGATGGCTATGTGCCCGGTGAAGGAGTTGGTGCTGTACTGCTCAAACCGCTGACGCAAGCCATTGCTGATGGTGATAATATATATGGAATTATTAAAGCAACAGCAATCAATCATGGCGGGAAAACGAATGGCTATACAGTTCCTAATCCCAATGCGCAAGCTCGGGTTATTGGTCAGGCTTTTGCTGAAACAGGAATCAACCCCAGAATGATCAGCTATATTGAAGCACACGGTACGGGAACTTCTTTAGGAGATCCTATTGAAATAGCAGGACTGAGTAAATTTTTTAAAGAGCATACCAAAGACAAACAATTTTGTGCAATTGGATCTGCCAAATCAAATATTGGGCATTGCGAAAGTGCAGCCGGCATTGCAGGAGTGACTAAAGTATTGCTGCAGCTTAAATATCGCCAGCTAGTACCATCATTACACTCCAAAACATTAAACCCGAATATTGATTTTAACAATACGCCATTCTTTGTTCAGCAAGAACTTGCAGAATGGAAAAGACCGTTGATTAACATACATGGAAAAACAGAAGAGCATCCGAGAATTGCAGGTATTTCATCTTTTGGCGCGGGAGGATCAAATGCTCATGTTGTGATAGAAGAATATATCCCAGAGGATCAAAATCCGGTTATAAATCTGATTTCACAGCAGCATCCAGCTATGATTGTATTATCAGCCAAAAATGAAGAGCGTCTTTTGGAAAAGGTGAGACAATTGCTGCTTATGATAAAGGAAGTCAGGTTCTTTGATGCAAATCTGGCGGAGATAGCTTATACGCTGCAAATTGGCCGGGAAACAATGGATGAACGCTTGGCGATTGCAGTGAATTCTATTAAAGAACTGGAAGAAAAATTGGGTCGCTTTTTGGAAAGAGATGAGGATATTGAAAATTTGTACCGAGGGCAAAATAAGCGCAATAAGGAAATATTGGCTGCTTTAGGTCCGGATGAAGATATGGCAGTTATGATTGATTCTTGGATGAGAAAAGGAAAATATACGAAGCTTCTCGAGGTTTGGGTGAAAGGGCTAATCATTGACTGGAAAAAGTTATATGGAAAAGCAAGGCCTCGAAGAATCAGTCTGCCCACGTATCCTTTTGCTAAAGAAAGATATTGGGTACCTGAATTTGAAACAACGGCTGTCAATCATATTCTGACTCATACTGGAAATGCACTAATGCTTCATCCTCTGCTTCATCAGAATACATCGGATTTAACGGAGCAGCGTTTTACCTCTAAATTTTCGGGGAAAGAAACCTTCTTCGTGAATCATGTTAAAGGATTTAGAGTACTGCCGGAGGCTGCTTGCCTTGAAATGGTGCGAGAGGCTTTACAGCAGGCTGCTGGAAGGCTGCAAGAAGGACAGAAAATTTTGATTACCAATATCAGGTGGATGTTTCCTGTTGCTGTAGATGAATCTTTGCTTGAAGTACATATTGGACTAATACCTGAGAACAGCAGCGAAATTATCTTTGAAGTCTATAGCCAGCCCGGGGGCAGAGAGGAAGAAACTATCATATACAGCCAAGGAACTGCTGTATTTAGTGATGTTTCTGCAGAAAATATAGAATTGGACTTGGCTGCTATTCAAGAGCAGTGCAGGAACCATTTCAATGCCAGCCAGTGTTATGAGGCATTAAGAAATGCCGGATTTAATTATGGTCCGGAATACCGGGGAATGGAATTTGTATATGTCGGAAGAGGCCAAGTATTGGCAAAGCTAGTGATGCCTTCCTGCATAGCAGAGACCCAATCGCAATTTATGCTGCATCCCAGCCTGCTGAATGCTGGAATGCAAGCAACAATCGGTTTTATATTGAATTCAGAAGACCGCAGATTAATGCTGCCAGTTGCCTTGCAGGAGCTTGAAATTCTTGGCCCTTGTTCGCCTGCCATGTGGGCTTGGCTTCGTTACAGTGAAGGCAGTGCTGCTGATACATTACAAAAATTAGATATTGATCTGTGCGACACTCAGGGTAAGGTTTGCATTCGTATGAAAGGTTTGGAAATGCAAGGGGATACAGAAGAAAGCACGTCTGGCGATTCTGTAGAGGAGTTAAGACAAACCCCCGCAGCTTCTAAAAAACAGGAAGCTTTTGAAATGATGACATTTGAAGAAACCTGGCAGGAGCAAGCTTTGTCAAATCGTGGACCTGTTAAGATCAGAACACTGGTTTGTTTTTTGTCCAATGTAGAAAATCAAAACAAGGCAGCAGAAGAGATTCAAACCCTTGATCCGCAAACAAGAATACTCTTCATCTCTCAACATCCAAATCATACAGCATCCTCCCATACCATCTACCCCATTTCCCGCAAAGACCCCTCTACCTATGAACAAGCATTTCAAAGCATCCGGGAAGATTACGGCGAGATAGACGGGATGCTCTATCTGTGGACAATAGAAGATGCCACATGTATTGAAGACTATTCCGTCATTGTGTATCTGCTGCAAAGTATTGCTGCCGTAAAACTAAAAGCCGGACGAGTCTTGCTGGGAGCGCAGTTTGAAACAGGGCTGGAACGCTGCTATCTGGATTCCTGGGTTGGTTTTGAACGCTCTTTAGGGCTTGTTTTGCCCAATACGCAAGTAGCTGTGACGTATCAAAAAAGCAGCGGCCCAGATGCGAAATCGACCATGGAAGATTGGTTGACCAAACTCTGGTCAGAACTGCAGACCGAGAAACTCCAAAGCGTTTTCTACCAAGAGGGAAAACGATATGTATACCAGATTCAGGAAACATTTCTAGAGACAGGCAGCAGCCTTTTACAGGCAGGAGGAACCTATCTCATAACAGGAGGGTGCGGAGGACTGGGTTTTCTATTTGCCAGGCACTTTGCCAAAACCCATGCCGTCAATCTAATCCTAACAGGCAGATCAGCTCTGGATGCAAAGAAGCAGGCAAAAATTCATGAATTAGAAGCACTAGGCAGCCATGCCCTATACTTGCAGGCAGACAGCTGCGATGTAAGCAGTATGAGAAGCGCTTTGGCACAGGCGAAAGCAAAATATGGTGAGATCCATGGAGTGATTCATGCAGCGGGGCTGGCAGGCAGCCAAAGTCTATTTGAAAAAGACCTGGCAGGATTTAAGAAGATAATAGAACCGAAAATTAAAGGCACTCTGGTGCTGGATGAAGTGCTTCAGGAAGTGGCACTTCATTTTATGTGCTATTTTTCCTCTTCATCTGCCATCCTAGGAGATTTTGGTTCTTGTGACTATGCCATCGGCAATCGTTTTCAGATGGCGTATGCTCACTATCGGCAGGAAAAGCAGCTGGAGGGAAAGGGATATGGCAAGAGTCTGGTGATAAACTGGCCTTTATGGAAGGATGGAGGAATGGGAGTCGGTGAGGAAGAGAACAGCAAACTTTATTTAAAATCCAGCGGCCAGCGTTTTTTAGAAGCCGAAGAAGGTACGGTTATGTTTGACTGCATTCTGTCCCAAAGTACAATCCAGCAGTTAGTATTAGTGGGGCAGCCCAGTCGAATAAAACGTTTTTTAGGTTTAACTCATGATGATGTTTCTCTTTCCCTCTTAAGCCTTAATTCGCCGTCGAGAGGAAGACGTCCAGAAATGAAAGGCTTAAATCTGGAACAGTGTGTTGAATGGGATTTGAAAGAATATATCAGCCAATTGCTGAAGATTCCGTTCAATAAGCTGGATAAAGAAGAAAACCTGGCAGACTTTGGCTTCGATTCCATTAGTCTGACGCAACTTGCTGCCTTATTGCGCAGCCATTATGGAATTGAAGTGACAGCAACACTATTCTTTGGATATTCTACGATTGAAAAACTGACACAGTATTTTGTAACTGACCATCATAATATCATGGATGAATTCTATAAAGAAGAAGCTGTTTGGCAGCCTATGGAGCAAAAGCGCTCTACAGAAAATAAAGCAGTAGTGGGTCCAAAATTTCAAAGAATCAGATTTGCTAGAAGGAGAGAGGATACTGAGGATATAAAACAGCAGGGTTCTATAGCAATTGTAGGTATGAGCGGTAAATTTCCTATGGCTGAAGATGTGCATGAATTATGGGGAAATATTGTGGAAGGCAGGGATTGTATTGCTGAGATTCCAAAAGAGCGCTGGGACTGGCAGAAATTTTATGGAGACGCTGCCAAAGAAGTAAATAAAACTAAAATAAAATGGGGCGGCTTTATTACGGAGATTGATGAGTTTGACTCATTATTTTTTAAAATTTCGCCTAAAGAAGCTGAAAGCATGGATCCTAAACAGCGTATGCTCATGACATTTGTCTGGCGGGCCATGGAAGATGCAGGGATTACCCCAAAAGAAATGTCAAAGAAATCTACGGGAGTCTTTATCGCAGCATGTCCCAGTGAATATACGGATTCGGTGTCGATGCAGAATAACAGTTTGGCACTAACATCTACTACGCCGACAGTGCTTCCTGCCCGCATTTCCTATGCCTTAGATTTGCAAGGTCCCAGCGAATATTGCGATACAGCGTGTTCCTCCACGCTTGTAGCGTTGCATCGGGCAGTACAAGCTATTCAAAATAATGAATGTGAACAGGCCATTGTAGGTGCTGTCAATTTACTGCTTTCACCTTTAGGATTTATTGG
The DNA here is from genome assembly GCF_000271665.2 of Pelosinus fermentans JBW45. Lineage (GTDB taxonomy): Bacteria > Bacillota > Negativicutes > DSM-13327 > DSM-13327 > Pelosinus > Pelosinus baikalensis. The sequence continues at coordinate 1,064,524 of NZ_CP010978.1, forward strand.
TCTTGATTCATTAGGGTATCTCAGCCCGGAAGGAAAGGCAAAATCATTTCAGTCGGATGCTAATGGATATGCGAGGAGCGAAGGAGTCGGTGTACTCATTATAAAACCCTTGCGACAAGCGATTAAAGACAAGGATCAAATTTTTGCAGTCGTGAAGGGAACGGGTGTTTCTCATGGCGGCAAAGGGATGTCTTTAACTGCTCCGAATGCAAACGGAATGAAAGCAGCTATGATCCAGGCATACCAAGCAGCAAAAATTGATCCGCGGACAGTGTCTTACATCGAAGCTCACGGGATTGCATCTCTCTTAGGAGATGGTATTGAAGTTGATGCATTGAAAGCAGGTTATCAGGAACTTGTGGCACGGCAAACTTTACAACATGTGAAAAATCAGCACGTATGTCATATCGGCAGTTTGAAGCCATGCATTGGCAATGCAGAAGTAGCTTCAGGAATGGCTGCATTGATAAAAGTCATTTCAGCTATGCGCAATAGGATAATTCCGGGTATTGCTGGATTTACTACTTTATCCGATCATATTTCTTTAGAAGGGAGTCCGTTTCAAATTGCTGCGGGCAACTATGAGTGGAGTGCGTTAAAGAATATTTATGGCAGCAGTTTGCCTCGGCGTGCCAGCATCAATGGCTACGGATTTAGCGGGATTAATGCACATGTAGTCCTGGAGGAATATGTTCCTAAGCAGGAACATATTCCTCCAGAAGAAAATTTACCTTATATAGTGCCTTTATCAGCAAAAAACAGAGCTCGTCTTGATGATTATGCTCGAAACCTCCTTATATTTCTAAAAGCAAGAGATGGGGCAGCGGCTGATTCTGCCCTTCATTTAGCGGATGTGGCCTATACCCTTCAAGTAGGGCGCGAAGCAATGGAAAGCAGAATTGCCTTTATTGTCAAAAGCATAAAGGAGCTGATGGAAAAGCTGGAAAGCTTCATCGATGGAACCGAAAACGCTGAAAATTATTTTAGTGAAGATGCTAAGCAAGGAATTGCTGCTCAGTTATTGGGAACAGATGATGATTTTGAAGAGCTGCTTCATAAGTGGGTTGCAAAGGGAAAAATGAAAAAGATAGCAGAGGTATGGAGTAAGGGACTTCCTATAGAATGGGAATTATTCTATCCGGATAGCAAGCCTCAGCGGATCAGTTTGCCAACTTATCCTTTTACCAGAGAACGTTACAAACTTTTCTTACAACAGGAAAAAAAATCTTCAACTACAATTGAGAATGTAAAAACACAATCTAGAAGCGAGGATTTTGTGCAAGGTAATCCGAAGGATACTTTGGAGTATATTACCAGGTTAGTTCAGGATACGTTAGGTCTGCCTTCAAATGTTGCAATTGACCCTCAGAGTCAATTAAGAGAGTATGGTATGGATTCCATATCTGGGATTCAGATATTGGACAAAATAAGGCAGGAACTAGGTACCCAATTAGATGGCAGAAGGTTTTTTTCGGAATTTACGCTGCAAAGTATTATCGACCAGTTAAAGTCAGTAGCCAATCAGGATAAAATCCTTCTATCGCCATGGGAAATGGATAAGAAGCTGCCTATGAGCTTTATGTTAAACCTGAAAAAAACTTCCTTTACGCATAATTCTTTACCTGAGAACATTTTTCTGACTGGGGCAACTGGACTGTTAGGGGCTTTTCTATGCAATGAAATTCTGCAGCAAACTTCTGCAAATGTATATTGTCTTGTTCGCGCAGAATCAGCAACTTTAGGATTGCAGCGTATACAAGAAAATTTAAATAAATTTGCATTGTGGCAATCTGATTATCAGTCGCGAATTATTCCTGTATTAGGGGATATAACAATGTCTCAATTAGGAATAGAAAAAATAATTTATACCGAATTGAGTCATTCCATCGATGCCATTTATCATTGTGCAGCGCTTCCCAACCATATATTAAATTATTACTCACTGCGAAATGCGAATGTGAATGGGACCTTAGCAATTATAGAATTTGCAGCAGCCGGGAAGATCAAACCAATACATTTTACGTCTACAATTGCAGTTTGTTCACAGATGGATGGCGATATCATGTTGCCGACGCATCAAATGGAAACTTTGCTGGGGCAAGGCAAGAATTTGACTAGTGGATATGCGCAATCAAAATGGGTCTCTGAACATCATCTCATGCAGGTCCAGGAAAGGGGTATTCCGATTACCATTTTCCGGTGCGGTGAGATTACAGGATCTAGTCAAACGGGATATGGAGTTACTGAAGACATGGTACATAATTTTTTAAGAATTTTTAGTAAAGTAAACGCAATCCCTGAATGGAATGAAGGCGTAATGGATATTGTACCAGTTGACTATGTTAGTAAGGTAATATTAGCAGTGAGTCGGCAGCAGGATTGCTATGGTAAGATATATCATTTGAACCATATGAAACCATTTCCGGTGAGAGAATTTTTTGCGTATCTAAAGAAAAAGAATAGCCGGTTATCGAAGATATCTTTTGAAGAATGGGCTGATCGTTGTTTGCAATATATTATTGAATTGCCGGAAAGTTCAGTAAAGACAGTCATGGTAGGATCTTTTACAAAATTAGATTCTGGCTCCAGAGTATTTAAATATTATTTTACAAATATGGGACTTAACAATGAGAATCTGCAAACAGCGTTACAAGGCTTTGATGTCGATTTTCCAAAAATCAACGATCAATGGTGGGAAAAGTGTATGAATCAGATTTTGTTATTTGACAGATGAACTGGTAATTATGGGCACCCTCCCTAATAATTTATTGAAAAAAGGGAGGGTGTTCCTATTTTGCTTGTAAAAGGAGACAGAAATGTTAAAAGCTATAATTGATTCATCTGAAATGAATAGTGAACGCGTAAAGAATTCCGATCCGGATATTTTTGATGGTCCTATTGTCTACACAACACTAAGATTGAGTATTCCCATGCTAGTTACTCAACTATTATCCTTTACTTATTTATTTGTAGATACTTATTTTATTTCGATGATTGATAAGCAATCAACTACTTTAGTTAGTGCTGTCGGATTGGTGTTTCCAATTTATTTATTTTTTTTAAACATATGTTTTGGATTATTTCAGGGCACAAGCTCTCATGTAGCAAGAGGGATTGGCGAAAAAAAGGAGGAGGTAATTAATAAGATAGGGGATTCGGCATTATTGTTGGTCATTGTAATCGGTGTTGTCACTTTTGTCTTAAGTGTACTATTTGGAGAACAAATAATACGCTTCTTTGCCGGCAGTCAGTTAACGGCGGAAACAATTAAATATGGACTAGAATATTTTTATTATATTCTCCCTGGTTTGGAAATGTTCTTAATAACACACGTTTATTGCGGTATACTGCAAGGAGAAGGTTTGGCTAAATATATTGGCTGGGGGGCAGTTCTTTCAACAAGTACTAATATTATCTTAAATCCTATTCTAATTTTTATTTTTAACATGGGAGTTAAAGGGTCTGCTCTAGCAACTTCTATAGCTATAGGATTAAGTTTGATTTATTTAACAGTTTTGTTTGTCAGAGGAAAAACAACGATTCATTTCAAATGGAACGTATTTAATGCTAATAAAAAGTTGATAAAAGAAATCTTATGGATATCTGTTCCTGCTTCTTTAGGAATGTTTTTAATAACTATTTCAACAGGAATATTAAATAATATAGTAAGCTCAGTAAGTCAGGCGGCAATGAATGCATGGGTATTAGTCAGCAGAACAGATCAATTATTTGTAATTCCGAGTACCGCCATTGCGACCACCACAATTACAATGATTGGACAAAATTACGGACGGGGAAATTTGATGAGGGCGGCTAAGATATTTCGGGTAAATGTAATATTGTGCATATCAATTTGTGCAATACTTGCTTTTTTATATATTATATTTGCTCCTGAACTATTTCAGTTATTTTCTTCTGTGCCGGAAGTTGTCGATGGGAGTGTCAAACAGGTCAGACTTTTGGCATTTACTACTCTTTGTTCTGCCACTGTTCTTGTGATTTCGTTGTCCTTTCAAGCCACTGGCAGACCTATGCCAAATCTAATTAACTGCTTTATCTTTATGGTAATTACTTGCACTCCTCTTTGCCTACCCTTGTTTGGTTTTGCTATACAGGATATGACTCCGATTTTCATATGCGTAGGAACTGGTAATATTTTAACGTTCATTATCGCTTTTATTTGGGGGAATAGGCATTTTAAACAATTGGGATTTAATGGTAAAATCGTACAAACCGTGAATAAAAAAATACCATAACAGAATTGGTTGAGGTAAGAGGAAATGCAAATAAAAAAACATAATATTTATATTGATGAATTGAACTTAGTTAGATCACAAAGTAGTTTTAAAGCAGCTTTATGCTGTTGTTATTTTTCTCTCAGTATAAGGTTATTTGTTTTACTATTAGTAATTATTTGTGCTCCATTGCTTACCCTTTGAAGACCGAATTAAATTTTAATCCATTAACGTTAAAATTAAATTTTTTTGATTTGCTAACACCAGAATATATATATATAATCTTTAAGTTAGGTTTAATGATTAGTAGTAAACTTTTAGTATTTTTTTGTAAAGTGATGATTCATAATAGAAATAAATTTCTTTGTTTGGTATAATGAAGCGACGAAACTGTTGAGAGAAAAAAAATTCGTGTTGACAATGAAAACTAATATTGTAAATAATGTTAAATTTATAACTCATAGAATTAATAATCTAGATAGTAGTTTTTTAGATCAGTTTTTCAAATCTTTAGAGGGTGACTGCGTTCGAAATTTGAAATTTAGAGTACTGTTCAAGTTCATTTTGTAAAGTCTGAGCTTATGGTAATGAAGTAATTATAAATAAAAAGGAATGGAGTGGAAAAATGACAATGGACGTTCTTAAATTTTTAGCCAGTGGCCCTGTAATTCCGTCGGCTCGTTCTATGGAAGATTTTAAAATCGCTTTAACCCATACGGTTTCTCCCAGCGTAGTATTACTTTTTGGTGATATTAATACATTACCAACGCTTATTTCTCAAGCAAATGAATATAAAAAACGCATTGTTCTGCACTTAGATCTATTTGATGGTATTGGTAAAGACAAAGCAGGCATTAAATTTTTAGCACGCTTAGGGATTCACGCCATTATTACAACTAAATCCCATCTATGCCGATTTGCACGGGACGAAGGAATGATTGTGGTACAACGGTTATTCTTAATGGATTCAGATTCATTGCGTACCGGTTTGAATTTAGTGCGTAATTTTAAACCGGATGCCATTGAAATATTACCCGGATCGGTGCCTGAAAGTGCAGTACAGGAACTAGTTCGTGAAACAGGTCTGCCAATTTTAGCCGGTGGCTTAATACGCACCAAGGAAGATGTGAATCATGCGATAGAAAGAGGAATTTCGGCAGTGAGTACCAGTCGGCGGGATTTATGGGATGATATTATGGTTAATGACAAGTAAAAAGATAGAGCCCATTATCACCGTATAAAAAACACATTTTAAAAAAATATTAAATAATATGATAAATTCAGTTTATTTAGCAGGAGTTTTAACTGCTGTGTAGAAGTATAACAACATAGAGAAAAAGAATCCGCTTGATAGTTTAAATACATGAATGTTGCAACAAAGTAATAACTAAAAATTTAGTTTTAAAATGTTAAAATTTTCAGTCTATTTAGCAGGAGATTTCAATATGATGTAGAAGTTATAAATTAAGAGATAGTTGTTTTTTTCTATTATGGGATTCAAAATAAATAACTTTGGACTAGAGATTAAAGAGAAGTCCGTTTATTCCTCTGAATATGTATATATAGAGGCGTGAATGGAGTTCTCTTTTTTGTCTAAATATTTAATGGTAAAGGATGGTGATTATGGAAATAAAAAGGTGAGAGTTTGGTGAATAAAAGAAAAAACTCTATTCGAAAAACTAAGGAGGAATTGGACTAATGCCAAATTTATTATTAGGTGAATTTATTGGATCTGCGATTTTCTTTGCTTTTGGTTGCGGTGTTGTAGCTAACGTATCATTGAATAAGTCTAAAGGTAATGGTGGTGGACCTATTGTAGTTTATACTGGATGGGCAATGGGAGTAATATTAGGTGTAACTGTGTCCCTTGCCATTGGTAATACTGGTGATTTGAATTGTGCGGTTACTTTTTATAAAATGTTAATGGGCTTGTATACGGTACCTGTTGCTCTCAGCATAATGGCAGTGCAAATTCTTGGTGGTGTTCTTGCTGGTGCGCTGGTTTGGTTAGCATACCTTCCTCACTGGGAAGCTACTGAGGACAAAGCTGCTAAACTGGGTGTGTTCTGCACTAGCCCTGCGATTCGTAGTTATGGTGCCAATGCGCTTTGCGAATTTTTGGTAAGTACAATGTTATTTTTAGTATTCTTTAGTATGGGTAGCAAATTTGTGTCTGGCCCTAATGGTTTTCCTAGTGGCTTCGGTACTTATATGGTCGGTCTGTGCGTTTGGGCAGTTGGTTTGAGTTTCTGCGGTCCTACTGGCTATGCTTTGAACCCTTGTCGTGATCTTGGCCCTCGTATTGCTCATGCTATTTTGCCTATCGCTGGTAAAGGTGGTTCCGACTGGGCTTATTCTTGGGTACCAGTAGTAGCTCCTATGGCTGGTGGCGGCGCTGCGTTCATAATTGCAAAAGCGCTTGGACTTATTTAATAGTTAAATTGAAGTTAGTTGTTTAAAGTACATTTATTTAGTAAATCTTGGAGAGTATAAGTATAAGATAAATTATTAAGAGGGTAAAGATCTTGAAATATTAAAGGAGTGACTTTTAAAATGACAAAAAAATATGTAATGGCCCTTGATGCAGGTACGACAAGTAACAGAGCAATCATATTTGATCAAGATTCTAATATTATTGCAGTAGCACAAAAAGAATTTACACAGATTTTCCCTAAAGCTGGTTGGGTTGAGCATGATGCGGACGAAATCTGGAGCACGCAAATTGAAGTAATGAGGCTAGTTGTGCAACAAGCTGGCCTGAGTGCGACTGATATTTCCGCTATTGGTATCACCAATCAACGTGAAACTGCGGTAGTTTGGGATAAAACCACTGGCAGACCAATCTATAATGCGATTGTTTGGCAGTCTCGTCAAACAATGGATATTTGCAATGATCTAAAAGCCAGAGGTCTGGAAGCTGAATTCAAGCAAAAAACAGGTTTAGTTGTAGATGCATATTTCTCTGGAACCAAAGTAAAATGGATTTTAGATCATGTAGAAGGTGCTCGTGCTAAAGCAGAAAAATGCGAATTGCTGTTTGGTACTATTGATACTTGGCTAATCTGGAAATTGACTGGCGGAAAAGTACATGTTACTGATTACTCCAATGCTTCCCGTACACTCATGTACAACATTCGCGAATTGAAATGGGATGAAAAACTTCTTGAATATTTAACTGTACCAGCATGTGTACTGCCAGAAGTTAAATCTTCCAGTGAAGTATATGGTCAAACAGATGTTGCTATCTTTGGTGCGGCTGTGCCTATTTCTGGTGCTGCTGGTGACCAACAGGCTGCGTTGTTCGGTCAAACTTGCTTCCAACCTGGTATGGCAAAAAATACCTACGGTACTGGCTGCTTCATGCTGATGAACACAGGCAGTAAAGTATATGAGTCTAAGAATGGTTTGCTCACTACCATTGCTTGGGGACTTAACGGCAAAGTAGATTATGCGTTAGAAGGCAGTATTTTCGTTGCTGGATCGGCTATTCAATGGTTGCGTGATGGTTTGCGTTTATTAGAAGCTGCTCCTGATTCTGAGTATATTGCCAAAAAAGTAAAAGATGCTGATGGCGTATATGTAGTACCTGCTTTCGTAGGGCTTGGTGCTCCATATTGGGATATGAAAGCTCGCGGTGCGATTCTTGGATTGACCCGTGGAACTAGCAAATCTCACGTTGTTCGTGCGACGTTAGATTCTATGGCATATCAAACAAAAGATGTTTTAAGTGCAATGGAAGCTGATTCCGGCATTAAATTGCAAGCGTTAAAAGTAGATGGCGGCGCTGTTGCTAATAACTTGTTAATGCAATTCCAAGCAGATATCTTAGGTGTTCCAGTGGATCGTCCTAAAGTGACTGAAACGACTGCTCTTGGTGCAGCTTATCTTGCAGGTTTGGCTGTTGGCGTATGGAAAACCAAGGAAGAGCTGATCAGTACTTGGCAGCTTGACAATCGTTTCGAGCCTACCATGGATGCTGCACAAAGTGCAACATTATACAAAGGTTGGCAAAAAGCGGTTAAACGCGCTATGGACTGGGAAGACTAAATCCAATTTAATAGCTATAAAAGGGCTGAGATAAGAGATCCCTTTGTGTTCGATCAAACGGATACAAAGGGATCATATTTGCTTTTCCTGATTCTCAGGTATAGTCTATAATTATGGGAAGCGCGGAAAGAATACAGGTAACCGCAGAGGCGCAGAGCGCACTGAGGGATATTTTTATATCTATCTATTTTTCTCTGTGTTCTCTGCGCCTCTGCGGTTAAACACAGGTGCAGGTAAGCTCTATTTCATTATTTTATTTCTAGAAGGGGGATTGAGATGCAAAAGACGACAGTTGTAGTAATTGGTGGCGGTGCCACAGGGGTTGGTATTCTGCGTGATTTATGCATGCGGGGAGTTGATGCAATTCTTCTTGAGCAGCAGGATTTAGCCTATGGCACCAGCTCACGTTATCATGGACTTTTGCATAGCGGTGGTCGTTATGCGGTAAAAGATGCCGAGGCAGGCAAAGAATGTATTGAGGAAAATACCATTTTGCGTAAAATTGGCAGACATTGTGTAGAGCAAACGGAAGGTTTTTTTGCCCGAACTCATTTAGATGATGAGGCATTTGAAGGAAAATGGGTGGAGGCATGCGCAAAAGTAGGGATTCCTACTATTCCCATTTCGGTAGAGGAGGCTCTTCGTTTAGAACCCAATCTGAGTCCCAAAATTAAGTCTGTATATCGGGTGCCGGATGCGGCCATCGATGGTTTTCGTATGGTTTGGCAAAATGTAGCGTCTGCCCGTAAATATGGCGGACGGGTACTAACGTATACCACAGTTGTGGGTATTGAACACAGCAATAATCAAGTTGTAGGCATTAAAGTTCGCAACACGTTAACTGGTGAAGTCAGCAATATTGCTTGTGATTTCATTGTCAGTGCTGCTGGCTCCTGGGCTGGGGAAATTGCTGCTTTGGCAGGGATTAACGTAAATGTGCAGCCGGATAGAGGGACTTTAATTGCTTTTAATCATCGTATTACCAGCCGTATCGTGAATCGTTTGCGTCCGGCTTCCGACGGAGACATTTTTGTTCCCCACGGTTCTATTACGATTTTAGGTACAACATCTGCATCAGTAAACAAGCCAGATGATACGGTGCCGAATGCAAAAGAAGTAGTAGAACTCTTAAATATTGGGGAAGCTTTATTTGAAGACATTAGGAGTTATCGTATGCTCAGAGCTTTTGCCGGAACCAGACCACTGTATAGTGCTGATCCAAATGCAACAGGCCGCGGTGCATCTCGTGGTTTTGTGACTCTTGATCATGCTCATGACGGATTAAAGGGCTTTGTCAGCGTAGTAGGAGGAAAATTCACCACCTATCGCTTAATGGCAGAAAAGGTAACGGATTTAGTATGCGGTTACTTGAATGTCAAAACACCTTGTCGTACGGCGGTAGAAAACCTTGTTGAGGATACTTCTCCAGCACTGATGGCGAAAGCTCGCTTATACTTTCCTGCTTATGGTGCTGAACTTGCTGCTTCACGATTAGGTTCAGAAGGCTTGGAAAAGGTAATTGCCCGTATACAGGAAAAACCGGAAAAACGCCAATTATTGTGTGAGTGTGAAAATGTAACTATGGCTGAAGTGGAAGAAGCGGCAGCTGACAGTACCAGCTATATGATTAGTGATGTTCGTCGTAAGACTCGTATGGGGATGGGAACTTGCCAGGGAGCTTTCTGCACATTCCGCAGTGTAGGCGCAGTGGACGCAAATGGATTGTCATGGGGCAAAGATACCAATGTGTTATTTAAAGAATTCCTGCAAGGCCGCTGGAAAGGGATTCGTCCTATTTTGTGGGGCAATGTCATGCGTGAAATGGAACTGACCCGGGGAATTTATGAAGGAACTTTAAACATAAATGGAGCGATTGACAATGAGGGAATATGATATTGTAGTAATTGGCGGCGGCTTAGCAGGTTTAATGGCGGCGGCAGCAGCGACAAAACGCGGCAAGAAAGTAACACTATTGTCTTTAGGTTCAGGAACTTTAACCATTGGAGGCGGCATCGTTGATGTAATGGGATATTTGGAAGGCGGCATACCAGCAGCTACTCCAAGTGCGGGTCTGCTGCAAGTCGGCGCTGGACATCCGTACAAAAAAATTGGTCGGCCGGCAATCGAAGAATCCATTCGCTTCTTTAAAGAAATTTGCGAGCAAGAAGGATATTCCTATATCGGAAATCTAGACAAAACGCAATGGATACCGACTGCTGCTGGTACATTAAAACCAACTTGCCTTGTTCCAAGAACAATGGACACAACAGAACTTAAAAAAGCAGACAAAGTAACTGTATTGGGTTTTGATGCATTAAAGGATTTTTATCCTAGCTTAATAGCTAAAAACTTTAAAAAGATTCCTGCATTTGCGCAAAAAGAGTATGAAGTCGTGATGATTGATCCAAAATTATCTGAAGGCCGCGATGTTACTGCTCTGGATGTGGCTCGTTGGTTAGATACAGAGGAAGGTCTTGCAAGCTGCATTGAAAAAATGCGTAACGTGATTGATTCCGGTAGTGTGGTTATCATTCCGCCTATATTAGGGACTCGTCCGAGCTATGCAGTTAAAGAAAAATTAGAAAAAGCTTTAGGGTGTCATTTCGTAGAAACAGCTTCTGTGCCTCCGTCTATTACTGGTTTGCGCCTGCGTACCATGTTAGTACGATATCTGAAGAAAAATGGCGTACGAATTGTAGAACAAGCTATTGTAGCAAAATCCATTGTGGAAGACGGCAAATGCGTGGCAGTGATCACAGAAGGTGTGGATCGGGAACGTACCTACTATGCTAAATCCTTTATTTTAGCAAATGGCGGTTTCTATGGCGGTGGTCTGCTTGCAGAGCCAGGTAAGGTGATCGAGCCTATTTTCAATTTACCAGTAGAGGCTCCAACGGATCATGAATTGTGGGCGAATTATTCTTTATTCTCCAGTGAAGCACAGCCTTTTGCGAAACTTGGTTTAGATGTTGACGAAAAAATGCGTCCTCTTGATGCCAACGGCAAAGTGCTACTAAATAATGTTTTTGTTGCGGGACGTAATCTGCGCGGCTATGATTTCAGCTTTGAGAAATCAGGGAATGGTGTAGCAATTGCGTCAGGTTATCAAGCGGCTATGTCAGTGTAAGGGGAGAAAAAATAATGAAGAAACATCATAATAATCCAGATAGCTGTACAGCTTGTACGGTGTGTATTGCCAATTGCCCGGTAACAGCTGCGACTCGGAAGTTTCGTGGGCCTAAAATGGTTGGTCCTACCTTAGAAAGAATGAGATTATCACAAGATGACATAGAACCTTCTTTGGAGTATTGTTCTAATTGCAAGAATTGTGATATGTCATGTCCTTCTGGTGTTCCTATTTCAACGCTTAATATGTTAGCTCGAGCTAAATATTTTAAGAATCGTAAACGCAGCTTACGGGATTGGATTTTATCTCATGGCGAAAAAATGGCTAAATTGAGTGCTGCTACTCCAGGTATGGCTAATTTTGGAATGAAAATGAGTCGGGGCATATTGAAAAAGATTGGTATCTCTGATAAGGCGCCATTGCCGGCATATGCATCAAAATCTTTTAGCAAATTGTTTAAAAATCTGAAACAAACCAGTTACCCGGATAAGGTTGTATTTTATCCTGGCTGCTTTATTAATTACAACGATCCCCAAGTTGGCATGGATTTTGTAGCTGTTATGCAAGCCAATAAATTGGAAGTGATCGTAGAAGAAGGGTTTGTTTGCTGCGGTTCTCCATTAGTAGTAAACGGATTTTTGGATGAAGCAGAAGAAAATGCAAAACAGAATGTTCAAATCCTCAAGAAATGGACAGATAAAGGATATCCGATCATTACTTGCTGCACCAGCTGCGGTTTGATGTTGAAACAAGAATATCAGGAACTGTTCCATATTGAAGGCGTGGCAGAATATGCAAAACATTTATATGATGCAGATGAATTTTTACTGGATCTTCATGATCAAGGACGTTTGAATACAAACTTTGGCACATTAAATGAAAAATATATGTATCATGCTCCTTGTCATTTAAGAGCGCAAGGTATGGGGTTACCGGGAGTCGAGTTGTTAGCTTTAATTCCAGGGCTTGATGTGCAAGATGCAGATGCTGGTTGTTGTGGCATTTCGGGTAATTATGGTTTTAAAGACGACAAATATGATATTTCCATGGAGATCGGCTCAGGCTTATTCAAAACGATTAAAGAGAGTGGTCGTGATACCGTTGTTTCGGAATGTGGAACATGCCGTTTACAAATTGGCCACGGAGCAAATGTAAAAACCTTGCATCCTTTGACATTGGTGCGTAAATCCTATGAAGCTTACCACAAGTAGGATTATTCTTGACTGAATTCCTTGAATACACTCTACCTGGTGGCTAATGCCTAATGCAGCAGCAAATCATAGTTGGGTGAAAATTGGCCCTGCAGTAGAATTTGGTTTGATTCATAGTGCTAAATGCTGAATACACTTATGGGAGGGAAAACCTTATGATACAGAAAAAAGTAGGTCTGTTTCACTTGATGATCGTGATGCTCGTTGGTATAATAGCACCATATCTAGTGGAGTATATAGGGAATTTGGGAACAATAGTAAGCGTTTTGGCAGTGGCTGGTGTTTCAACAGCCGTTTTAATCAGAACTTGGCCTCGGACTGGAGACATAGAGAGAAGTCAGGTCCAACCTTCTGTAAAGCAAACTCAATCGATGCCCCAGGTGGATATGTATGGTATTTCCGAAGATTTATCCTTTGTATCCCAGCAGTTGGCTTGGGTTGCAGGACATAGCAACACTGCATTAAAAAAGCTAACCAAACAGTCCAATACCATAGCGCAAGAAAGTGAAACCACAGCAAGCAGTGCCCAGGAGGCTTCTGCAGGTGTAGAAGAAATTGCTTCCAATGCAGCGGTTGTGGCAAATGCTTCCCAGCAAGCTTTAAAACAATGTCAGAGTTCTTCGCAATTAGCACTCAATAATCAGCTGCAAATTACCCAGGCAAGCAATACCATGCTGGAAGTAGCCCAGGTAGTGGAAACCTCGGTACGTGATATGGAAGAGTTGAATGTAGCATCAAAACGAATTGGTGCTTTTGTGGGCAAAATTCAAGGGATCGCCAGCCAAACGAATTTATTGGCTTTGAATGCAGCCATTGAGGCAGCCCGTGCGGGAGAACAAGGCCGGGGGTTTGCCGTTGTGGCAGAAGAAGTACGTAAATTGGCCAGTGAGAGTGAAGCCGTAACTCATGAAGTGGAAGAAACGGTGAGGGATATCACCAATCGTACGAGCTATGTTACGGCACATATGCAAGGCAGTAAGGAAAAAATTCAGGGCATTGAGCAATTGGCAAGAAAATCTGCAGAGAGTATGCAGGAAATCGTGAATACTGTTAACGAAATTGAAAGCACAGTAGAAAAATTGTGCAGCCTCTCCAATGACCAGCAAATGACCACAGAACAAATGGCCCAAGCGGTAGAGAGTATTGGGAGTGCTACCGTTGAAATTGCTGCTGGCACGCAAGAAGCATTGAAAAGTATTGGCCAGCAGGAACATGATATTGAAGAAGTATATGCATTAACGAAAAAAATGACAGCTGCTGTAGATCAAATACAAGAAGTTGCCGCTATTTTTAAAACCGGTAAAGAATTAGTATTTGGTTTTAACCCTTTTACAGCACCACAAATAATTAAAGAAAATTATACGCCGATATTAGAAACGATTGCCAAGAAATTAGGACTAGAACCTAAAATCATTATCGTTTCTGATTATGATTCTTTGGGGCGGTCCTTACTGAAAGGTACAATTGATGTAGGGTGGTTTTCTCCTTTTGCCTATGTTTCTGCAAAAGATAAAGGTGAGATTACTCCTTTGGTGACTACGGTAGTGAACAAAAATGCTTCCTATCATGGTTATATCATTGCTCGTAAAGATAAAGCGTTTCAGTCGATAGATAGTCTGCAAGGTAAACGTTTTGCCTTCGTTGACAAACAATCAGCCTCTGGATACGTGTATCCAAAGGCCATGTTATTAGAACAAGGTAAAGATCCGGAAACATTTTTTTCGGAGACAGTCTTCTTAGGCAGTCACAATCGGGTCATTGATGCAGTCCTGGATGGTACGGTTGATGCAGGAGCTACCTATTCAGAAGCTGTAGAAACTGCTAAAGAGTATGGACTTGCTGTACATAATTTGGTAATATTAAAGCAAACCGATGCGATACCTAAAGATGTTATTGCTGGGCGACCTGGACTTGATGAACAATTGTTGGCAAGTCTTAAACAGGTTTTTATAGAAACTACCGATAGGACATCTACACATGCTTCAGTAATGAAAAAAACTGGATTAAATGGTTTTATTGAAGCCCAGGATCAGGTGTATGATGTGATCAGAAAAGCAGCCAATGTACTAAAATAAAAAGTGAAGAGAGTGTGAATGTAGTAGTATGATCAAGAAGACGAAAATTGTTTGTACAATGGGTCCAAGCACAGGGAAACAAGAAATCATGGAAAAATTAATAGAGTCAGGTATGAATGTAGCGCGCTTCAATTTTTCCCATGGTGACCATGCAGAACACAGTGTTCGCATCAACATGCTGCGTGCAGCAGCGGCAGCCAAGAAAACTCCAGTAGCCGTATTACTCGATACCAAGGGACCAGAAATGCGTCTTGGCAATTTTGTAGAAGGCAAAGTGACCATTGAACAAGGTCAGAAATTCATCCTAACCTCCAGAGACATAGAAGGTACAAAAGAGATTTGCTCCGTGAATCATCGTCATTTGCCCCAGGAAGTAGCTGCCGGCAATCAAATTTTGCTATCCGATGGACTGATTTGTCTTCAAGTTGATAAAGTAGAAGGCGATGATATTCATACTACGGTATTAAATACGGGTGTGATTGGGAATCGCAAACGTGTAGCAGCCCCTGGTGTATCGGTCAATTTACCCCCTTTATCGGAACAAGATATTAAAGACGTATTATTTGCTGCCAAAGAAGGCATGGATTTTATTGCAGCCTCCTTTATCCAAAGAGCAGCTGACGTATTGACCATTCGCAAATTATTGGAAGAAGCCAACTCCGATATCCATATTATCTCTAAAATTGAAAATGCTGAAGGCGTAAAAAACATTGATGAAATCATTAAAGTATCCGATGGAATCATGGTTGCCCGAGGTGATTTAGGAGTAGAAATTCCAACGGAAGAAGTGCCATTGGTACAAAAAATGATCATTGAAAAATGTAATAAATTAGGCAAACCTGTTATTACGGCCACTCAAATGCTAGAATCCATGATCAACAATCCTCGCCCTACCCGTGCAGAAGCCAGTGATGTTGCCAATGCCATTATGGATGGAACGGATGCCATCATGCTCAGTGGTGAAACAGCCAGCGGCGATTACCCAGTAGAAGCGGTACAAATGATGTCCAAAATAGCAGTACGTACGGAACAAGAGTTAAAATACAGTGAAATCCTGCATAATAAAGGCGTGTTAACCCAACGTACCACAACGGAAGCCATCAGTCATGCAACGGTACAAGTAGCTCACGAACTTAATGCAGCCTCCATTATTACCGATACCCAAACCGGCTACAGTGCCAGAATGGTATCCAAATACCGTCCTTTGGCTCACATTGTAGCGGTAACACCTTATGAAAGAACCGTTCGAAAAATGCTTCTGCTGTGGGGTGTACAGCCAGTGCTGCGATCAGCAACAAAGAATAGTGATGAAATGGTACAAAATGATATTAACAGTGCAGTTGCCTCCGGAATTGTCAATGAAGGTGATTTAGTTGTAATTACGGCTGGTGTTCATGCAACGGGCACAGGAACGACGAATATGATTCGCGTGCACGTAGTCGGCAATATTATATTACGAGGCGTTGGTATTGGTGCAACAGCCGTAACGGGTAAAGTTTGCGTAGCCCATTCCATCAAAGATGTGCAGAGCAAATTTAAAGAAGGCGAAATACTAGTGGTTTCTCATGTAGATGATGAAACGGCTAAATATGCAGCCAAAGCGTCAGCTGTGATAGCAGAAGAAGGCGGCTTGACCTCTCATGCAGCAATTGTAGGCATTAGTGCAGGGATACCGGTGATTGTGGGTGCAGATGGTGCTACCGAACGCTTAACCGATGGTGCGGTTGTGACAGTAGATGCAGCTCGCGGATTAGTTTACAGCGGCGAAATTAACGCACGGTAATAGTTTGAAAATTATTTACAATTTTTATCGTAATTTTTGCTAAAACTAGCAGGAGTTACTTATTGTATGGCGAAGTTAGTATATTAGAAAATAATATACCTTACGCTAGTTAGTATATTTTTTTGACAAGATGGGACAAAAAATGTGCCATGGGGACGTTAAATGTCCCGAAGGAAGAGGTCATGTGGAAAAAAGCCGTCCAGCTTCAGCGTAAAATTGCTCCTGAATTTATTGCAGCCATTGAAGAACGATATGATATTTTGAGATCCATTCAGCATAGCGAACCTGTGGGGCGAAGAGCATTAGCTGCTATTTTAGAAAAAGGCGAGCGAGTGGTGCGTGCCCAGGTAGAATTTTTGAAGAATGCTGGTCTGGTAGATTTCTCTCAAATGGGCATGACAATCACGTTGGAAGGTCAGCTGCTGCTGAAAGATTTATCGGAATATATCAAAGCTCTTCATGGACTCACGACATTAGAAGATGAACTTTCGGAAAAGCTAGGACTTAAACAAGTCATTATTATTCCTGGTGACAGTGATAGTGACACTGCGGTACGCAGGGAATTAGGGCGTGCTGCTGCTAACGTACTGGCTCAATATTTAAACAAGAATGATATGATTGTCGCGGTAAGCGGTGGAACCATTATGGCCAATGTGGCAGAAGCTATCCATTTCACTCAGCCTTCTGTTACAGTTGTTCCGGCTCGAGGCGGGCTTGGGGAAAAAGTAGAGAACCAAGCCAATACCATTGCGGCTGCTATGGCTACCAAATTAGGCGGCAAGTATCGTATGATTCATGTGCCTGAGGGGATCAGTGAAGAAATGCTCGGTGTGATGGTGGCTAATAATAGCAATATTCTCACTGTAGCAGATATGATTAAACATGCAGATGTTCTGATACATGGTATTGGCCAAGCACAGGAAATGGCTGTTCGCCGAGGGTTTGATGATGAATTTGTTTCTAAACTCATCAATAGTGGTGCTGTTGGCGAGGCATTAGGGCATTATTGTACCGTAGAAGGTAAAAACATTTATATTACAAGTAGTGTGGGGTTACATCTGGATGATTTGGCGGATATCGGTGTAGTAGTGGCTGTAGCAGGAGGCCGAAGGAAAGCTGAGGCCATTGTGGCGGTTACGAATGCCGGTGGGCAGGATATTCTGATTACAGATGAATCTGCAGCCAAAGCCATTCAGAGTATTATATAAGTCCTAATGGCATATCCTATGGAATGGTATTAGGCGAAAATAAATAGATAATTGGGAGGTATTTTTAACATGACAGTAAAAGTAGCGATCAATGGTTTTGGACGTATTGGACGTCTTGCGTTTAGGCAAATGTTCGGGACAGAGGGATATGATGTTGTTGCAATCAATGACTTAACAAGTCCTAAAATGCTGGCACACTTATTGAAGTATGATTCAACTCAGGGCACGTATGCTCTAGCTAGCAAAGTGACTGCAGGCGAGGATTCTATCACTATTGACGGCAAAGAAATCAAAATCTATAAATCAGCAAAAGCAGAAGAACTACCTTGGGGTGAAATTGGTGTAGACGTTGTTCTTGAATGCACAGGTTTCTATACTTCCAAAGAAAAAGCTTCTGCGCATATCAAAGCTGGCGCTAAAAAAGTCGTTATCTCTGCTCCAGCAGGGACCGATCTGCCTACTGTTGTTTTTAATGTAAACCACGATATATTAAAAGCTAGCGATACAGTTATTTCTGCAGCTTCTTGCACGACAAACTGCTTAGCTCCTATGGCTAAGGCACTTAATGATTTGGCTCCTATTAAGAGTGGTATTATGTCCACAATCCACGCTTATACTGGTGATCAAATGACTCTTGACGGCCCTCAGAGAAATGGTGACCTCAGAAGATCCCGTGCTGCAGCAGTTAATATCGTTCCTAACTCTACAGGTGCTGCAAAAGCAATCGGTTTAGTTATTCCTGAATTAAATGGTAAATTGATCGGTTCGGCACAACGTGTTCCAACCCCAACCGGTTCTACTACGATTTTAATATCAGTTGTTGAAGGTACGGTTACCAAAGATCAAGTCAATGCAGCTATGAAAGCAGCAGCTGATGAATCCTTCGGTTACACGGAAGATGAATTGGTATCCAGTGATATCGTTGGTATCCGATATGGTTCCTTATTCGATGCTACACAAACTATGGTAGCTCCTATTGATAACGGATTGACTCAAGTCCAAACTGTTTCTTGGTATGATAATGAATGCAGCTATACAAGCCAAATGGTTCGTACCATTAAGTATTTTGCTGAACTTGCATAGTTTTTAAAAGATCTTATGGCCCGGCCTTTTTGGGCCGGGCAATATTTTTAAGGAGAAATAAAAATGTTGAATAAAAAGTCTATTAGAGACATCGATGTAGCCGGAAAGAAAGTCTTTATTCGTGTAGATTACAATGTTCCCATGGATAAAGAAGGTAATATTACCGAAGATACTCGGATTCGTGCTACTTTGCCAACATTGAAATATTTATTGTCACAAAATGCTGCGATCATTATAGCCAGCCACTTAGGACGACCAAAAGGTGAAGTTGTGCCTGCCTTTTCCTTAGCGCCTGTGGCAAAACGACTTTCCGATTTACTAGGCCAGGAAGTAGCCGTTGCACCTGATTGTGTTGGTTCCGAGGCAGAAGCAAAAGCGAAAGCCTTGCAGCCAGGTCAAATCTTAATGTTAGAAAATCTTCGCTATCATAAAGCCGAAGAAAAGAACGATCCGGAATTTTCTCGTCAATTGGCAAGCCTAGCGGATGTAGCTGTTAATGATGCCTTTGGTGTATCCCACCGGGCACATGCTTCCGTAGAGGGAATTACGAAATATCTGCCTGCAGTGGCAGGTTTCCTAATGGAAAAAGAAATCATGTTCGTAGGTCAAACCGTAGCGAATCCTACTCACCCTTTTGTAGCGATTATTGGCGGTGCGAAGGTTTCTGATAAAATCGGCGTGATTGAGAATTTATTGAAGAAAGTGGATACGCTAATCATTGGCGGCGGTATGGCCAATACGTTCCTTGCTGCCCAAGGTTATAATATTGGAAAATCGCTGCTGGAAGCTGATAAGGTGGAATTGGCAAAAACTCTGATTGTTACGGCTAAAGAACGTGGCGTAAGCTTACTCTTACCTACTGATGTCGTGATTGCGGATAAATTTGCTGCTGATGCCCAGCATAAAGCGGTAGCAGTTGCTAACATCGACAGTGAGTGGATGGCTCTTGATATTGGACCTGAAACAGCAGCCGTATATGCGAAAGCCGTAGAAACAGCTCAAACCATCGTATGGAATGGACCGATGGGCGTATTTGAAATGGATGCTTTTGCAAATGGCACGGAAACAGTAGCTAAAGCAGTTGCAGCATCAAAAGCTACGAGTATTGTTGGCGGCGGAGACTCCATCGCAGCTTTGGAAAAAGTGGGCTTAGCGGATAAGATTACCCACATCTCCACTGGCGGCGGTGCATCCTTAGAGTTCCTGGAAGGTAAAGTACTCCCAGGCATCGCAGCTCTAGCTGATAAGTAAACTGTAGTTTCTTTAAAAGAGTAGGAAAAGATGATTTTGAACCGCAGAGAACACAGAGAGCGCAGAGGGGAAATTAGTTTCATATTTAATTTTTCTCAGCGTCCTCTGCGTCTCTGCGGTTAGAAGAGTCCTGTGTTTTAACGTGTTACAAAAAACATAGATGGAGGAATTTAATAATGCGTAAACCAATTATTGCGGGTAACTGGAAGTTACATAATACAAGCAGCCAAGGTGTGGCATTAGTGCAGGAACTTGGTAAATTAACTGCTGATGCGAAGAAGGTAGACATTGTAGTTTGCCCTACCTTTACTACATTAACTGCTGTAGCAAATGCATTGCATGGCACGAATATTCACTTAGGTGCTCAAAACTTGCATTGGGAAAAGAAAGGTGCTTTCACAGGTGAAGTGACAGCGGAGATGCTGCGTGATGTCTGCTGCGAGTATGTACTTGTAGGACATTCTGAGCGTCGTCAATATTTTGCTGAAACAGATGAAACGGTGAACAAAAAAGTGAAAGCCGCTTTGGAAGGCAATTTAGTACCGATTGTATGTGTTGGCGAATCCTTAGAAGAACGGGAAGCGGGAACAACCGAAGTACTTGTCGGCAAGCAAGTAAAAGCTGCTTTAGAAGATCTGACAAAAGATCAGGTAGCCAGTCTAGTCATTGCTTATGAGCCTATCTGGGCAATTGGTACTGGACGCACTGCAACTGCTGACCAAGCGAATGAAGTATGTGCCTTTATTCGTCGTACGGTAGCGGAAGTCTTTGGACAAGATACTGCGGATAAAACTCGTATCCAATACGGCGGCAGCGTAAAAGCTGATAATATTGCGGAATTAATGGGCAAAAGCGATATTGACGGCGCATTAGTTGGTGGTGCAAGTCTTGATGCCGTAGGCTTTAGTAAAATCGTTAAATTTTAGGAGGCGTTTTGGTGAGTAAATTAAAAGCACCAATTGCACTAGTAATTTTAGATGGTTGGGGCTTGGGAGATGAGAATGACGGATATAATGCAATTGTCCGTTCTGAACCACCTCATATGAAACTGCTATCAGAATTATATCCGACAACAACATTAACTTGCTCTGGCGAAGCGGTAGGATTGCCTGAAGGACAAATGGGGAATTCAGAGGTAGGCCATTTAAATATTGGTGCAGGGCGTATTGTATATCAAGAATTGACCCGCATTACCAAAGAAATTAGGGAAGGTGAATTTTTCACAAATCCGGTTTTGGTCAATGCCGTAGAACAAGCAAAAACCAATGATAGTGCGTTGCATTTAATGGGTCTTGTATCTGATGGGGGCGTACATAGCCATATCGACCATTTGTATGCTCTATTAGAACTGGCAAAACGCCACGATCTGAAAAAGGTATATGTTCACGCCTTTTTGGATGGTCGTGATGTACCGCCTTCTAGTGGGATTGAGTATATTAAAGCCTTGGAAGAGAAAATCAAGGCATTTGGTATTGGCAGTATTGCGACAGTTGCTGGACGCTATTATGCCATGGACCGTGATAAACGTTGGGAGCGTGTAGAAAAAGCGTATAACGCTATGGTTTGCCGTGAGGGAGAAGAAGCTGCTTCGGCTAGCGAAGCTGTTGAAACATCCTATAAACTTGGCAAAACTGATGAATTTGTGGCTCCAACGGTGATTGCAGGATGTGGTGATTGCGGCATTAAGGCTAATGACAGCGTTATTTTCTTTAATTTCCGTCCTGACCGGGCCCGAGAACTCACGCGTGTATTTATTGATGAAAAATTTGATGGTTTCATTCGCTGCGGAGGGCTTTTACCAATAGACTTCGCAAGTATGACCCAGTATGATGAAACAGTGGTTGTACCTGTGGCTTATAAACCTCAATTCTTAAAGAATACATTAGGTGAAGTATTGGAGAACAATGGTTTAACTCAGCTTAGAATTGCGGAAACGGAAAAGTATGCTCATGTAACGTTCTTCTTTAACGGTGGAGATGAAAAACCTTATCCAGGTGAAGAACGGATTTTAGTTGCTTCCCCCAAAGTAGCTACTTATGATTTAAAGCCAGAAATGAGCGCCATTGAGGTGACTGATAAGTTGGTAGAAGCCATTAAAACTGGCAAATTTGATGTGATTATTTTAAATTATGCTAACAGTGATATGGTAGGTCATACTGGCAAACTAGATGCTGCTATGAAGGCTGTAACTACTGTTGATAATTGTGTGGGGCGTGTAGTAGAGGCTATGCGCAGCCAAGGGGGGATCACTCTCATTACTGCTGATCACGGTAATGCAGAAAAGATGCTTGACCATGTTACTGGTGAGCCATTTACTGCTCACACGACAAATGAAGTCCCTTTGATCATGGTGTCGGAAAAACACCGTGGAAGAACAATGAAAAAAGGGATTTTAGCAGATATTGCTCCTACTATTCTCGATTTGGCAGGGATTGAAATTCCTGCTGAAATGACTGGAAAATCTTTAATAAAATAAATGGAGGTTTCACTAAATGATAATTACAGACGTTATAGCAAGAGAAATTATGGATTCCCGCGGTAACCCTACGGTAGAAGTAGATGTAGTGATTGAAGACGGTATTATGGGTCGTGCGGCAGTTCCCTCCGGAGCTTCCACAGGTGTTCATGAAGCAGTAGAGCTTCGTGACGGCGACAAAGCACGCTACCAAGGCAAAGGCGTACTAAAAGCAGTAGATAACGTAAACAATCGCATTGCTGCTGAAGTAGTAGGCATGAATGTATTTGATCAAGTAGGCATTGACCAAGCGATGATCGAACTAGATGGTACTGCTAACAAATCCGAATTAGGAGCGAATGCCATTCTTGGCGTATCCATGGCAGTAGCAAAAGCGGCTGCTACTGCTGTTGGTTTACCTTTATACCAATATCTTGGCGGCTTTAATGCCAAAGAATTGCCCGTACCTATGATGAATATCTTAAACGGCGGCGCACATGCCGACAATAACGTAGATATTCAAGAATTCATGATTATGCCTGTTGGCGCACCTAGCTTTGCTGAAGCACTTCGCATGTGTGCGGAAGTATATCATACCCTGAAAAGTGTATTAAAAGGTCTTGGTCTTAACACCGCCATTGGCGATGAAGGCGGTTTTGCTCCGAACCTGACTTCCAACGAACAAGCTTTGGAAGTCATCGTACAAGCTATCACCAAAGCTGGTTACAAACCAGGCGAAGATTTCTGCCTAGCTCTTGACGTAGCTGCATCTGAAATTTACAAAGATGGCAAATACAACCTTGCTGGTGAAGGCGTTGTCAAAACATCGGAAGAAATGGTTGAATTCTATAGCCAATTAGTAGCCAAATATCCAATCATCTCCATTGAAGATGGTATGTCCGAAGATGACTGGGCTGGCTGGAAACTGATGACTGAAAAATTAGGCAGCAAAATTCAAATCGTTGGTGATGATTTATTTGTTACGAACACTGAGCGTCTAGTTCGTGGCATTGAAACCAGCACTGCCAACTCCATTTTGATTAAAGTAAATCAAATTGGTTCTCTAACAGAAACCTTTGATACCATTGAGATGGCAAAACGCGCAGGCTATACTTGCGTAATTTCCCATCGTTCCGGTGAAACCGAAGATTCCACTATTGCGGATATCGCAGTGGCAGTAAACGCTGGTCAAATTAAAACTGGCGCACCTACCCGTTCAGACCGTGTTGCCAAATACAATCAATTGCTTCGCATTGAAGAAGAATTGAGCACCATTTCCCAGTACAAAGGCCGCAAAGTATTCTATAACTTAAAATAATTGTTTGTTTTAAAAAAAACACCGAACTGTCAGCAGCCTGCACTGCTGCCTGTTCGGTGCTTTTGTATTATATAGAACCCTATCTACCTGTCATTGCTTCACTGACGCTCGCAATGACTAACAGAGCAAATAGAACGATTTAACCGCAGAGGCACAGAGGACGCTGAGAGGGATTTTTAACCCTATCTATCTTTTCTCTGTGTCCTCTGTGCCTCTGCGGTTCGGCATCTTTACTTCGTGTTCTTATTTCTCTTCGCATCTTCGCGGTTCAAAATGCTTTTTTACTCTTCAAATAGTATTTTACACAGTATCGCATGATTTAAAAATCCGCAAGGATCGAGACCTGTGATTTCTTTGAATTTTTTCAGGCGGAATAATAAGGTGTTGCGATGGATGTAAAGATTTTTTGCCGTACTGGTAATATTCATATTATTGTTGAGTAAACTAACAATGGTATTTTTCATATCATACTTTCGCGTCAGACTGGTGGTTAGTTTTGCTTTGATGATTTGTAATGGCTGACAAGGGTCTTTTGCATTCATTTCCTTCACGAGATAGGAAGATAAGATATCAAAATCATGTATGGCAGCAAGGGGAGCTTGATTCGTAGACATATTTAGAGCAAACAAGGCCTCTTGATAGGATTGTCCTAACGCCGTGTACTCCATAGCGAGGCTTCCTAAACCCAGGCATAGGGGGAGGTTCATCGTGCTCAATTGTTTTAATAGATCAGAGGCCCATGTTTTATAAGACATTTCCCATGTATTGTATTCAAAATATTTAAAAATGATGAGCTTGTCTTCGATGAAAACAACTAAATCCTGATGATCAATATGAGAGGGATTGGATAACAATTTCATGATACTTTCTCGCGTTCTGGATGCTACCAAATCATTCGGGCCAAAATTCTTGTGGGCATGATCAAGAAGAGGTCCAATATCCACCACAAGTACCAAGCGGGGAAGAGACAACTCGTATTTTAGCAGTTTAGCGGTTTTTAGTAATTTATCATAATTTGTACTTGCATGATCGGATAAGAGGAGCGCCGCAAAGTTTTCCCGTAATTGAAATTGGGAGCGAACCTCTTCTTGCAGGACTTCTTGTTCTAGGATTAGCTCTGTTACCAATTTTACCATTCTGGCGATATCCCGTACTTTGTCCGGATGACCAGAAATACCAACTACACCGATGATTTGATCATGTAATACAATAGGCATATTAAGACCTGGCAGTGATCCTGTATATTGGTCAAGGTCGCCAGGAAAAATTTCTACGATTTGGAGACTGTTGATTACATCTTTTGCACCTTGGTGAAAGGTATTGATCCTGTGTTTATGCCCAGAGGCGATAATCACACCCTTGCTATCCATAATATTAATATTTTGCTGGGCAATCGGCATGATGTGATCTACAATGGGTTGGGCTAGATTACTTGTCAGTAACAAATGTATTCACCTCGACTAGTTAAAATGTACAATATTATTCATAAACACTGGGCAGTGGTCGTTCCCCAAAATAGTGTTTTCCATCATACTTATTATAGTGAAAACTACTAATTGGGGCAAGCTTATTAAGGATTGTTCTATTGTAGAACCCGGGAGTGATAGTAGGATTTACATTTGCTCATTGATTAGATACTTTGCACAATATTTAGCAGCATAGAAGGAGATCTGTTATATATTCTGATCATTGTAATGGATTGGTTTCTTACATACAATAATACTACCAGTCGGAAATAAACCAAAGTGTAAAAGAGAAAGGATGGATGGGTGAAGATGCGTATTATAGTTGCTCCCGATTCTTATAAAGGAAGTGTATCAGCAGTCGGTACTGCTAACGCTATGGAAAAAGGAATTAAGGCAGTTTTCCCTGATGCAGAAGTGATTAAAGTACCAATTGCTGATGGTGGAGAAGGTACCGTAGAAGCCCTTGTTACAGCTACTGCTGGGCAGGTTATATACCAAGATGTAGTGGGGCCCCTTGGTGATCCGATAAAATCCTATTGGGGAATTTTAGGGGATGGTAAAACTGCTGTTATCGAAATGGCATCTGCCTCTGGATTGCCCCTTGTTCCCAATGACAAAAAAGATCCTCGTATTACCACTACCTATGGAACTGGTCAATTAATACAAGCAGCTCTGGCAAAAGGCTTGAAAAAAATCATTATTGGAATTGGCGGCAGCGCTACGAACGATGGCGGCTGCGGAATGGCTCAGGCCTTAGGCGGAAAGTTTTTAGATGCTGATGGACAGGAGCTGCCTTACGGGGGCGCTGCTTTGGCTAAGTTAGATCGGATTGATCTTTCTGGCCTGGATGCACGACTAAAGGACACTGTAATCATCGTTGCCTGTGATGTGGACAATCCTTTATGCGGCGCAAAAGGAGCCACTGCTGTATATGGTCCGCAAAAAGGAGCAACTCCTAAAATGGTGCTGGAGCTTGATGCAGCATTAAAACATTTTGCCAGTAAAGTGAGCAAAGTGACTGGTAAAGAGGTAGCAGAGTATCCAGGGGCAGGTGCTGCTGGTGGACTTGGTGCAGGACTGTTGTTCTTTACCAATGCGACCCTTAGGCCTGGAGTCGAAATTGTTCTCGAAACCACTGGATTTGATTCTTTAGTTCAATCTGCCCAGCTGGTTATTACAGGAGAAGGACGAACGGATTTTCAGACGGCTTTTGGAAAAGCCCCAGTAGGAGTAGCTAAAATGGCAGAAAAATATAATGTTCCTACCTTGTGTCTTTCTGGTGGTTTAGGCCAGGGATACGAAGATGTATTGCAGCATGGTATCGATGGAGTAATGAGTACGGTACCAGGTCCGATGAATTTGGAAGAATGCATGGAGCGTGGAGCAGAACTCATTGAATTGGGAACCAAACGCCTCTGCCGCGTTGTTAAAGTAGGTATAAAAATGGAGGTTTCACGAACCGCAAAGGCACAATGCCGCTGCCGCGGCACACAAAGGAGAGCACAAAAAATATAAATAAACCCTTTGTGTACTTTGCGCCTTTGTGGTTCCTCGTTATATGTTTATTTGAATTTCTTCAAACAGAATAATAAGGTATAGAGAAGGCGCTTTTTGTCTATAATGGGAGAAGTAGCAGTAAATGTATTCAAAATACTGGAGATTTAAATAATAAGTGGTTAAAACATTGTCAATTTGATTTTGAGTATGTTACAATAAAATTACTAGAGATGTTAGGGGGTTATAATTACATTGGTTACATTTTTAATGATTTTAGAAGCCATTATTTGTATCGCATTGATTGCTGTTGTTGTGTTGCAGTCAGGCAAAGGGGGAGGACTAGCAGGTTCAATCGGCGGAGGAGCTGATAGTGTACTCGGAGGCGGCCAGAAAAAAGGATTGGATGCAGCCTTATCCAAAATCACCATGTTCCTTGGCGGTCTGTTTGCTGTTATCACTTTGATTTTAGTAAAACTGATGAGCTAAACATTTCAATACGGGACCAGATATGCGACAATTTATAGAACAAGTAATGCAGTACAATTAAAGTATGTAGAAGTATATGCCTAGCCATTTAGCACCGGACCTTAGTGACGAAGAAATTTGTTTAATAAAGGGAGGAATTGTTATAATGGAATTATTGTATATTGCGCCACTGGCCGGAATAGTAGCATTACTATTTGCGGCATATTTTATGAATAGCGTGCTTAGTGAAAGTTCTGGAAATGAAAGAATGCAGGAGTTGTCCCAGGCTATTTTTGAAGGGGCAATGGCCTATCTCAATCGACAGTATAAGACGCTAATTCCTTTTACTGTCATTATTTTTGCCGTTTTATTCTTTGTTGATGGTTATAAGTTAGCGGTGTCTTTTTTAGTAGGGGCTGTATTTTCAGCAGTTGCCGGTTATGTGGGAATGACTTCAACAACCAAGGCCAACGCAAGGACGACAGAAGCTGCTCGCCATAGTCTCAATAAAGCATTGAGCGTTTCATTTAGAGCGGGAGCAGTTATGGGTTTGTCTGTCGTAGGTCTTGGTTTATTAGGTGTATCCGTACTGTACATAATTTTCGGTGATCCTGTGGTGATTAATAGCTTTGCTTTTGGTGCCAGTGCCATTGCATTCTTTGCTCGTATTGGCGGTGGTATTTTTACTAAAGCAGCAGATGTGGGAGCGGATTTAGTTGGTAAAGTTGAAGCAGGTATTCCAGAGGATGATCCTCGCAATCCTGCCGTTATTGCTGATAATGTAGGTGACAATGTAGGCGATACAGCAGGCATGGGAGCCGATTTATTTGAATCCTATGGTGCTACAGCCATTGCCGCCATGTTAATCGGAAATACCTTATTTGGTGTCAATGGAGTATTGTTTCCTTTATTAATTGGTGCAGCTGGTATCTTTGCTGCTATTGTTAGTATATTTTTAGTACGGACAGGCGAAGATGGAGATCCCCAGGCTGCTCTGAATCGGGGTTTATGGAGCACCAACTTTTTGACAGCGATCATGGCTTATGCCTTATCCACCATGATCTTTGGTGACAAGGGTTTTGGTATATTTATCGCCATTGTAGCAGGTTTAGTGGTCAATGTGTTGGTCGGTATGATTACCGAATATTATACTTCCAGTGCCAAAGCACCAACGCAACATATCGCCGATGCCTGCCAGACGGGGGCTGCCACGAATATCATTGCAGGTATTGCCACTGGTCTTAGAAGCACAGGTCTTCCTATGCTGGTATTTTCTGCAGCTATTTGGGTAGCGTTTAATCAAGCAGGTATTTATGGTATTGCCATGGCAGCCATGGGCATGTTGTGTACGGCAGGTATGGTAGTTGCTGTAGATTCTTTTGGTCCAGTTGCCGATAATGCAGGCGGTATTGCTGAAATGGCAGAACTGGGACCAGAGGTGCGTAAAACAACGGATAAACTTGATGCAGTAGGTAATACTACCGCTGCAATTGCTAAGGGCTTTGCCATTGGCTCAGCGGCCTTAACAGCATTGGCTCTTTTCACAGCTTTTGGTGAAGAAGTTGCTAAGAATCCTAAATTATCCGGATTATTGGTAAATGGTCATTTAGTTATCAATCTAACAGAACCTACTGTTATTATTGGACTTTTCCTTGGTGCAACTTTACCTTTCTTAGTATGTGCAATGACCATGGAAGCAGTAGGGAAAGCTGCATTTGAGATGATCGAAGAGGTTCGTCGTCAGTTTAGAGAAATTCCTGGAATTATGGAAGGCACTGGTCGTCCTGATTATGCAGCTTGCGTGGATATTAGTACCAAAGCTGCCCTTCGCGAGATGCTCATGCCAGGTATCTTTGCCGTAGGAATGCCTTTAGTAGTTGGTTTTCTTATGGGTGCTAAAGCGCTGGCTGGCTTTTTGGCAGGGGCAACAGCAACAGGTGTTCTGTTAGCCTTGTTTATGTCTAATGCTGGTGGGGCTTGGGATAATGCTAAAAAGTATATTGAAACAGGAAAATATGGAGGTAAGGGTACACCTGCCCATGCTGCAGCTGTTATTGGTGATACAGTGGGCGATCCCTTTAAGGATACCTCCGGACCGGCCATGAATCCGCTAATCAAAGTAGCCGGTACGATATCACTAATCATTGCGCCCCTATTATTATCATAGATAAAAAGGTTATTCATCTTTAGCGGATGAATAACCTTTTTTGTAAATAGAGAAAGCTTTTTAGGAGGATATTGAACTGCAGAGAACGCAGAGTGCACAGAGGGTATACGCTGAGGGGATATTATGTCTTACTCGATATATCTTTTCTCTGTGTACTCTGTGCCTCTGTGGTTCCTTTTATTATTATTTACCTAGTAACCGTTCACAACAACCTCTAGCTCTCCTGTGTGTGGATTAAACATGAGTCCGTGGATGGGAACATCTTTTGGAATGAGGGGGTTATTATGGATTTTGTCTACCACTTCTTTTACATTGTTAATAGGATGGTGAAAATGGTCGAGCCAATCTTCTAATTCTTTTTCGATCATTTTGATTGCATCAGGCGATATCCCCCGAGCCAGCATTTTTTCCGTAAGACCTTGGGATGTTGTGTGGGAAACACCGCAGTCTAAATGACCGATGACGAATACTTCTTTTACGCCTAGCTCAAAAATTCCTACAATTAAGCTGCGAATTGTGGCCTCAAAAGGACCAGTGACTGAATTACCCGCATTTTTTATTACTTTTGCTTCACCACGTTTGATTCCCATTGCTGGTTCTAAGAAGTCCACCAGCCTGGTATCCATACAGGTAAAAATGGCCAATTGGCGCTTCGGCATTTTGCTGGGCTCAGAAAAATAGTGCACAAATTGATCAGATAAATTCTTAGTAAAAGTTTGATTTGCAGCTAATACTTGCTCTAAAATCTGCATCATGATTCCTTCCTTTTTCTAATAGTACTTGCCGTATATTTATATGTTAACCCAATTAAGATTATTATTGCGAAGATAAATGGCAATAATAAAAATGCTGTCTATATACGTACCCATTGCTTAACTAAGAACATTATGAAAATAACAATTTTTCACTTCGACAAGGATGTATTTTTATCCTGCTGTTACGTAAATACGCCGAATAATCCGACTACAGGAAAAAGAAAAGGAGAAGTCAATTCCTTCTAAATTTGGAATCTAATTAAGTTTTCTTTTTGGCAGGTAGAATTTTTATTCTATAAAATGGTATAATTGTAATAATAGCAATAACTTTAGGGGGGTTTGCTTTTGACTATAATGGAGGGAGCAGAACCATTTTTTTTACTCGGCGGCGAAAAAGGTGTTTTATTGTTACATGGTTTTACGGGTTCACCTGCTGAGATGCGTTTGCTTGGCGAAAAATTGCATCAGGAAGGCTATACTGTTTTTGCGCCAAGAATCAGCGGACATGGAACAACAGTGGAAGAATTAGCAAAAACAAAATGGCCTCATTGGTATAGCGGAGTCGAAGATGGGTATCATATAGTAAGATCAGTATGTAAGGAAATCTCAGTTGTAGGATTATCCATGGGAGGGTTATTAGCCTTAAAACTGGCAGCAGAATATCCTGTCAATAAGGCAGTATCTCTTAGTACTCCTATTTATATTGCTGACAAACGTTTGGACATGCTGCCTCTATATCGTGTATTATATCAATTTGTTCCGAAGAAACGTAAATCCTTTGCAGGTATTGGCTCACAGTACTGTGTAGGTTATAATGCTACCCCTCTTAGCAGTCTAAGCAGTTTATTGGATTTAATTGAAGATGTAGATGTGCGTTTACCTACAATAAAGACGCCTTTATTAGTAGTACAAGCTCGCTTTGAACATACGGTACAGCCAAGAAGTGCGACTTATATTTTCGAGCAAGTGGGCAGTACAGAAAAAAAACTAGTCTGGCTGGAGAAATCCGGTCATATTGTTACTCTTGACATAGAACGTGAACAGGTATTTGAGGAAATAATTGATTTTCTACAGAATGAAAAAATGACGACATAGTACATCTCTAGGTTTACTTTGTAACGGTTTTGAATAAAGAATTGAGGTGATGCAAATGGAATTAAAAGATCAGTGGTGCTTTGCTTGCGGTAAGGACAATCCAATCGGGTTAAAGCTTGAATTTGTAGAAGAGGAAGACACCTATCGTACGACATTTACAGCAAAGCCAGAACACCAAGGATATGATGGCATTATGCATGGCGGCCTTGTCAGTACTCTTTTAGATGAAGTCATGGCTCGTTACATTAACATGAAAGGTTTTAATGCAGTGACAGCACGTTTGGAAGTGCGATTTCGCCAACCGACTCCCCTTGGGCAGCAACTGACAGCAAGGGCTAAAATCATCTCTCAGCGTGGCAAACTGTATGAAATAAAGAGTGAATTATCACTGCCGGATGGGACTGTTACCGCAGAAGGTAAAGCCACCATTGCAGTGGTGGAGGATACAGCATCATGATAGTATTAAAAGACAAAATCTTAGAGTTCATGAGAACGGAAGCATATAAACCTTTGACCGCGGAAGAATTAGCCGAGCATATGGAGCTCAAAGGGACAGAATTAAGTGAACTATGGAAGGTTATTGAAGAGCTAGAAAGTAATGCAGATATTATTAAAACTCGCTATGACAAATACGGTGTACCTGAACGTATGAATTTGGTAGTAGGGAAGTTAAGCGCCAGCAATAAGGGATATGGCTTTGTGATTCCTGAAAAAGTTAGAACACCTAATGAAACAGATATTTTCATTCCTCCCGACGGGATGATGAGTGCCATGCATCATGATCGGGTAGTCGTTCGTGTCCACACCCAGAGTGGGCAGGGCAAATCCCGGGATGGGGAAATCATCCGCATTGTAAAACGGGCCAATACCCGTATTGTAGGAACTTATGAAGCCAGCCGCAATTTTGGTTTTGTAACTCCTGATGACCTTCGCTTAGGTCAGGATATTTTTATTCCGAAGGATGGACAAAATATCGTCCCGAGTGGTGCAAAAGTAGTAGTAGAAGTTACCAAATGGCCAGAGAAAAAACGGAGTGCTGAAGGCAAGATCATGGAAGTCTTGGGGAATACGGGAGATAGCGGGATTGAAATTCTCTCCATTATCAAAAGGCACAATTTGCCTATCGATTTTCCCGCTGAAGTTGCGCAGGCTGCCGAGAATGCTCCAGATACCATTAGTGAAGATGAAATCTCCGGTCGGCGTGACCTGCGGCATTTGCCCATTGTAACCATTGATGGAGAAGATGCCAAGGATTTGGATGATGGGGTATATGTCGAACGTTTGAAGAATGGCAATTATCTTCTGGGAGTCTACATTGCAGATGTCAGTTATTATGTTCGTGAAAATACGGTACTGGATAAAGAAGCCAGTGAGCGGGGAACCAGCGTATATTTGGTAGACCGGGTATTGCCCATGCTGCCTCGTCGCTTGTCAAACGGTATCTGCAGTCTCAATGCCGGGGAAGATCGTCTGGCCATGTCGGCTCATATGGAAATTGACCATAAGGGACAAGTGGTTAAGTATGAATTATTCCCCAGCGTCATAAGAGTACAGAAACGTTTTTCTTATACGGTAGTACGTAAAATTTTGGTGGAACATGATGAAGAATTAATTCATGAACATAAGGAATTGCTTGGACAATTAGAAAATATGGAACGACTGTGCCGAATCCTGCGGGAACGAAGGATGCGCCGCGGTGCCATCGATTTTGACTTCCCGGAATTAAAAGTGAAATTAGATGAAACGGGAAAACCCATTGAGATTATAAAACGAGTCCGCAGTCTAGCCGAATCCATCATTGAAGAATTTATGCTGGTGGCAAATGAAACTGTGGCTGAACATATGCATAAGTTAAAGGTTCCTTTTGTTTTCCGCGTCCATGAAGAACCGGATTCGGAAAAAATGGTAAAATTAAATAATCTATTGCATAATTTTGGGCAGAGTTTATCCAAGGTGGATGAAGTACAGCCCGCTGCCTTGCAGAAAATTTTAAATCATATTTCAGGACGTCCAGAAGAAAGGATTATCAGTACGGTTATGCTGCGCTCATTAAAACAAGCTCGCTATGAAGCACAGAACCTGGGACACTTTGGATTGGCTGCAACCTACTATACTCATTTTACATCTCCCATACGACGTTATCCGGATTTAATTGTACATCGCATTCTGCGGGAGACCTTTAATTCGGGAGATATATCAACAAAACGCAAAGCAAAACTAGCAGCCATGCTCCCAGAGATTGCCCTGCATTCCTCTGAAAGAGAGCGGGCGGCTGCAGAAGCAGAACGGGAAACTGTTTCTCTGAAAACCGTAGAATATATGGCGCAGTTTGTAGGAGAGCATTTTGACGGAATCATTAACGGCGTTACGGCTTTTGGGATTTTTGTGGAGCTGGATAATGGAGTAGAGGGCTTAGTACGTGTATCCAGTATGGAAGATGACTATTATCAATATGTGGAAGAACAATATTCATTAATTGGTGAGCGCAGTCATAAGATATATCGTCTAGGTGATGCAGTGAAAGTCATCCTCACCAGAGTCAGCCCAGAAGAGCGCAATATCGACTTTGTCTTAGAATCCAATAGCGCCTGGATTGAACGATCGATAAATCGAAGACCGAGCGGAGGAAGACCCCAAGGAAATGGAGTGAAGAGTGAAGGCTCTGGCAATGGTCGAAGAACTGTCTCTGCCGCGAATAAGAGCAGTAAGACGAGGAAGGCTGTGGTAAGCCGTGCCAAACCGAAACCAAGAAGAAATAAGCCCAAGAAGAAGTAAAGAGATAATGTGGTATCGAGGTGAGTTTTTTGAAAGATGCAACAGCCAGTATTAAAATAATTACAGAAAACAGGAAAGCCAGACATGACTTTCATATACATGAAAGTTATGAGACAGGTATTGTGCTAACAGGGACAGAGGTGAAATCTCTGCGGGCGGGCAAGGCCAATTTAAAGGATGCCTATGCTAGGATTGAGAAATCCGAGCTCATGTTGCATAATGCCCATATTAGTCCCTATGATGCAGGGAATCGCTTTAATCACGAACCGTTGCGCGTTCGGAAGTTGTTAATGCACCGCAGCGAAATTGATAAATTGCTTGGTAAAACCAAAGAAAAAGGATATACCTTGGTGCCTTTGAAAATGTATTTTGCTCATGGTTTAGCAAAATTGCAATTAGGATTGGCTACAGGGAAGAAAAACTTTGATAAGCGCCAAGATATGGCTGAGCGAGATGCCAAACGAGAAATGGATCGAGTATTTCGTGAAAGACAAAAAGAATGAATAAAAAGTAGGCTCTCCTGTAAACTGATACCTATGTCAAGGACAATTTGAAAAAAGAGAACTAAGCACATAAGAGATGATTCCTGTATTGAACAGGAGTCATCTTTTTTAATCCCCACTGATATCTATAATTATTATAGTATGTAATATATTTGTCTATTTGGGCACTAAGATCATCATAACTCTTGCAACTGGCAAGAATTATAGAATCTTTTAAATGTCCAAAGAAGGATTCCTGAGGAGCGTTATCCCAACAATTCCCACGTCTAGACATGGATTGTCCTATTCCTTTTTGTTTAAGCAACTTTTGGTATTTGGGACTAGTGTAGTGAGAACCTTAATCTGAATGGATAAACACATCTTTAGTTAACTTGACTCTTCGTTGTTTTGTAAGCTTTCCTATTGTGTCAGTAGCTATGTCTAGCGTTATTCTTTTAGATATATGATGTACCAATATCTCTCCCGTTGAAGCATCTAGTATAGTAGATAAATAAGCCATATCTGTACCATTATGGGGCAAGTAAGTAATGTCCGTTAATAACACTTTACCAGGTTGCCCCTGCTTGAAGTTTCTTTCTAGTAAGTTTGGCACAATTCGATGTTCTTGCGTTGCTTTTGCTATTTGCCTATATGGGTTAGCCTGTCTGTGAGGACATATGATATTATACTTTTTCATAATCCTACGTATTCTTTTTAAACTATATACTATGCTCAATTCATTCTCTAAAATCATCTTAATAGAGCGTGATCCCTTCTTATATCCCCGACGATTAAATGCTTTTAAAATGACTTCTCTAACCTCTAGATCTGATTTTTCACGCCCAACTCTAGTACTTTCAGCGTTAATATAATGATAGTATCCAGAACGTGAAACACATGCAATTTCGCATAGATAACTCGTTAGATTTTTCAAGTTATACTTCCGGACTATCTCATTGATTAGTTGAAAAATATCAACGGATCTTATTTTTTTCTTTTTGATTATCAGCATCCTTTCTCTCACGTCTAATTTTTTTAATAGTTCTACCTGCGCTTCAAGTAATTTAATCTTAGCTTCCTGTTTCTCAATCATTTCTTTCGATGTAAGTTCTCTATTAAGCGAGCGACCGCTTGAAGTTTTTCGTGTATCTTGTAAACCTAAAACTCCATTCTTTTCATACGCTGCACGCCAACGACTAGAAGCACAATCAATTCTTTTATATCCGATTAAATCAATATCAAATCCAGCCTCTTCAAATATTTGCACAGGAAATTTACCCGTTAAATATTCATTGATAAAAAGTTCCTTAAATTCATCAGTATAAGTAATTGCTTTTTCACTTACTTTTAAAACATATATATTCTTCTTTAATTTCAAACTATCTTTTTCCGAAAATATTATTTTGCTCATTGATCTCACTTCCTTACTATTTAATTATACAAAAAAAATATAGACTAGACACTTTTTTTCAAGTGTCTAGTCTATAGGTATCAGTTTACCTGGAGCCTGCTTTTTATTATTTTTAAAGAATATAATATTTGTCTGATGAATGGGAATTTTTGCTTAATTATTTTGATATTGTTATTATATAATGCAGCAAATTATCATTTAGGAAAATCGTGCAGGAATTTTCTAGTTAATGATAAATTAAAGAAATAATAAGCAACTAATATCTCATCTGCGTTAAAACTATACAGATGCGGTACTAGCTATATCTAAGGAGTCTAAAATTATGCTGATTGTTCTTGTAATGTTTGCATTAGGGTTATTACTTGGTTTTATTGGTGCCGGGGGTGCCGGTGTGGTGATTGCGGTTTTAACCGTAGTATTCGGTATTCCTATACATACTGCCTTGGGAACGTCGCTTAGCGCTATGATTTTTACTATGATATCTGGTGCATACAGCCATTTTCGAGAAGGGAATGTGGTGGTGAAAAATGGCGTAGCAATTGGTATCTTTGGTGCTATAGGTGCTTTTATTGGAGCGCAAATTGCAGCTGGATTACCGGCGAAAGAACTTAAATGGATGACGGCCTGCATGCTGCTGTTATCAGCTCTTTTGCTTTGGCTAAGAATCTTTTTTGCTAATAGGGGAATTTTTTCTCGAAGTGAAAGTGAAGCTGGTCCCACTGGAATGTCTTTCTGGTTAATGGCCTCCGGTCTTGGTCTTGTTACAGGAGTTTTATCGGGAACCTTTGGAATTGGTGCTACTCCGTTTATTCAAATTGGCTTATTGATCTTCTTTCATATGTCTATCCACCAGTCGGCAGGTACAACCATGCTTGTCATTCTGCCGATTGCATTATTGGGCGGCTTGGGCTATTTAACAGCTGGTCACTTAGATGTAATGCTGCTTTTTAAAGTAACCATAGGACTGATCGTTGGAGCTTATATTGGAGCAAAATTTACCAGGCGCTTAGATCCATTTATTTTAAAGATTTCCATGGTAGCTGTACCCATATTTGGCGGGCTGTTGCTGCTATTTGGTCGCTAAAAAAATCCTTTATTAGCATTTTGCTGATATTACTAGGGGAAGTATCATCAGTCCAAATTGCGAACAGAATGACAAAAAACAATGAACCACAAAGGCGCAATGCCGCTGTGCGGCACACGAAGGGGGCACGAAGAGTATAAAATCCTTTGTGCCCTTTGCGTCTTTGTGGTTCAATCTGTTTTACTTCTATATTAGTAGTTGTTTTCTTTTAGTATTACATCATGGGCTCCGCCTTCTACAATGCTGGTAGAGGAAACGATAGTTATTCTTGCAACTCTTTGCAGTTCTTTAATGGATATGGCACCGCAGCTGCACATGGTTGATTTTATTTTGCTTAAAGTAACATCAATGTTATCCTTTAGTTTTCCTGCATAGGGTACATAGCTGTCCACACCTTCTTCAAATTTAAGGTTGCTGCCTTCTCCGAGGTCATACCGTTCCCAGTTACGGGCACGCTTTGAGCCTTCGCCCCAATATTCTTTCACGTAATTATTGCCAAGCTTTGTTTTAGGAGCAGGGCTTTCATCGAATCTTGCAAAATATCTTCCCATCATAATAAAGTCAGCGCCCATGGCTAAAGCTAATACCGTGTGATAGTCATGAACGACTCCGCCGTCGGAACAGATTGGAATGTAGATGCCTGTTTCTTTAAAATAATCATCTCTTGCCTGTGCAACTTCAATCACGGCAGATGCCTGTCCTCTGCCAATCCCTTTGGTTTCCCTTGTAATACAGATAGACCCTCCGCCGATTCCAACCTTTACAAAATCCGCACCGGCTTCTACGAAGTACATGAATCCTTCTTTGTCGACTACGTTTCCGCCGCCGATTTTAACGGTATCCTTATATTCTTCTTTTATATATTTTATAGTTTCTGCCTGCCATTCGCTAAAGCCGTCGGAAGAATCTACACATAATACATCCACTCCAGCCTTAACTAATGCGGGTACTCGATCTTTGTAATCTCTTGTATTAATACCTGCGCCCACCATATATCTTTTTTCAGAGTCTAAAAGCTGCAGAGGATTTTCTTTGTGATCCTCATAATCTTTTCGGAAGACAAAATACACCAAATGCTGCTGATCGTCAATGATGGGCAGACAATTTAGTTTATGCTCCCAGATAATATCATTGGCTTCTTTAAGGCTGGTATGAATGGAACTAACGATGAGTTTTGAAAATGGTGTCATGAATTCTTTGATTTTCCGGTCTAAAGAATCCCGACTCATTCGATAGTCTCTGCTAGTAACGATTCCCACTAATTTAGTGTTAAGCGTTCCATCCTCTGTAATGGCAATGGTGGCATGTCCTAATTTTGATTTTAATTCTACAACATCTTTTAAGGTTTGATCTGGTGATAGATTCGCATTGCTAACCACGAAGCCAGCTTTGAAATTCTTTACTCTGCTCACCATCTCTGCCTGCTCTTCAATAGGCTGGGATCCAAAAATAAAGGATAAGCCTCCACATTTAGAAAGAGCGATGGCTAGATTGTCATCGGATACAGATTGCATGATTGCAGAAACAAAAGGGATATTGATTTCAATTGGTGGCTGCTCATCTCTTTTGAATTTTACAATAGGTGTTTTTAAATTCACTTTGCTGGGGATACAATCTTTTCTTGTAAGATTAGGTACAAGAAGATATTCGCTAAAAGTTCGAGAAACTTCCTTATAATAGAATGCCATTGTTACACTGCCGCCTTCCTATATAAATTTTGACTATTGTATCAAAGTTAGCAGGTGGTGTCAACTTACAAAATATTTTGTTTACAGGAGTTCTGGTTTCTACAGAGAAATACAATAAAGATTAGCTTTCCTTTATGGTTCCTGGTGCTCACGAGATCATCAGCGAATTGGCAAAACTATATTCGTCGAGGAAATACTGCTGGGAGTGGGTACCGTACTTGATCCTGAGACCGCTAGAATCGCAATTTTAAGCGATGCTCAATATGTTGTTTCTCCTTGTTTGAACATTAATACGGTCAAACTGTGTAATCGCTATCGTATACCGATAATGCCAGGAGCGATGACGATTAAAGAAGTCGTAGAAGGAATGGAGGCTGGTGCCGATATTATTAGAAATATTTCCAGGGGAATTATTTGGACCTATCAGTGTTCTCTGTGTCTCTGCGGTTCGATTCTGTTTTATATGTTTTAAAGGATGCGAAGACATGCAAAGAACATGAGAGAGTACTATGTGCTTTGGTAAGTTCAGCAGGATGAAATTCTCATAAATTCTTTATAGTATCTTCACAAGATCTTCACATTTTCTTTGTATACTATCAATATAAGTTTATATGAGGAGAGTGTTGATTATGGTTATGACACACTATATGGAATTGCTGGCTGTTAACCAGCCATGGAATTTAATTTTGTATATGGTTATTCCTGTAGCCCTGGCAGAAGCGCTTGTTGCAACTGAATTTTTTACGGTTTTCCTTCGTGGGTCCAATGCTGGTGGATGGAAAACAGCCAATAAGGCAATTGGTATTTTTCTGGGATTTTACTTCCTGGGAGTCTTTCTCAATTTAATAACCACTGTTATTCCTACGATTCAATGGCGCGGTATTGCTGATATACTGGCAGTAGGTTCTTATCTCAGTGGTGTAATTCCGCTGTTTAGTATTGCTTTATTGGAACTCGGAGTAATTGGCAAGGGTAAATCGGATGATGAAAAGATGAAACTCCATTTCATTTTATTGACCGTATTTCTCGTTGTTGCTCACGTAGCTATGATTTTCGGGATGGTGGATCCGACGATTATGGGATGGGATCCTAATGCTGTTGGTGGGAATACGCCACCTATGCAACATAAGCATCCATAAAAATTTGGAATATGATAGCAAAGCAGCTTTTCCTGCAGGAAAGGCTGCTTGCTTTTTTGTCTACTTGGTGGCCCTTTTCACTTTAGTGGCTGAAAGGACGGCTAGTTTTACTCAATTATATCTGCCATTAACTGCCGATATTGCAGAAAGAATAGAAACTGCGGTACAATAGCATCAATATGAGCAAATAATGTTTTTTACAATAAGCATGTTGTATCTTATAGGATGTGGTTGGTTTTATACTGGTTGTCATGGGTGCGGAGGTGTGATAAATGAAAGTGTTAGTAGTGGATGATGATGAGAAAATTGTAAAAGTGCTGGTAACCTATCTGACAAAAGAGGGATATATGACGGAAACAGCTATGGATGGCAGGAGTGCAGTTGAAAAGGTACGGCAATGGGAGCCTGATGTGGTATTGCTGGATGTGATGCTGCCAGAACTAGATGGCTGGGGAGTATGCAAGGAAATTAGGCGGGATAGCGATGTGCCGATTATTATGCTCACGGCGCGGGATGCCGAGAATGATCGGGTCATTGGGCTGGAAATCGGGGCTGACGACTATGTAGCAAAGCCTTTTAGTCCCCGGGAACTGATTGCCCGGATACGAGCGATCCTGCGGCGGGTTAAGCCTGAAGGGCGGCGAGACAAGGTTGGGAATGAATTGCGGGTTGGAGAGATAGCATTGCATCAGCATAACCACACATTAACAGTTCAAGGTAACCCTATCGAACTAACGCCTACCGAGCATAAACTACTAGAACTATTTTTGACCCATCCAAACCAGGTCCTATCTCGGCTGCAGTTGATTGAAAAGGTACAAGGTTATGCTTATGAGGGCTATGAACGGACGGTTGATTCTCATATTAAAAACCTCCGCAAAAAGCTGGGCGATTCCTCTGGCGAGCCTCGTTATATCAAAACCGTTTATGGTGTTGGTTATAAATTGGCAGGTGATCCGCATGGGTAGTCTTCTGATACGGGTAATGGTCACTTTCTTTGTAACAACGGCAACTGTTGTGGTGGGACTCATCTTAGTCGTCAACTATCAGGTATCCGAAAATTTTAATTCCTATTTATATATGAGCGGTATGCATGGCATGATGATGAATCATGGCAATATGGCTTCTATGATGGGGTTACCAGAAAAACAGTTTATGATATCGTTAAAGCAGTCTTTATTATTGGCTGCAGGCGGGATGCTACTAATTGGTGCTGGCGTTAGCTATTATTTGGCCCGTAATATTGCGACTCCGGTGATTGATTTGAACCGAGCAGTGAATGCAGTGGCAGCAGGAAATTTGGATGCAGCCGTTACCGTTGGAAGACAAGACGAAGTGGGGCAATTGGCTATGGCGTTTAACGCCATGACGGCCAAATTAAAATCAAATACTGTCTTGCGTCAACGCTTTCTGGCTGGGATAGCTCATGAGCTTAGAACACCGCTGACAATACTGAAGGCTAATCTGGAAGGAATCTCCGATGGTGTTATTACTCCGGACGTGGAGCAAATGAGTTCGCTGACTGAGGAAGTGGACCGACTGACAAAGTTGGTCGGAGAACTCAGAGATCTTTCTTTATTAGAGGCAGGACAACTACAGCCGGAATTTGCTCTTTTAGACTTAACCCAACTGCTACGTCAGATTGTAGGGAAAATTAAGCTTCTAGCTAGTGAAAAATACATCAGCCTGCGCATAGAAACAGATGATAGGGTATCAGCTATTTGGGCGGATGGGGATATGGTTAACCAAATGGTGTATAATCTTGTCTTAAATGCTATCAAATATACACCTGACGGTGGGCAGATTACCATAGCGGCAACCACAAAAAATGGCATGATTGAAATTGCGGTTACGGATACGGGAATTGGAATTGCAGTAGAAGATGTCGAACATGTTTTTGATTATTTTTACCGCGCCGACCCGGCTAGGACTAAAGCAAGCGGCGGTACTGGTTTAGGCCTAGCTCTTGTCAAGCAAATGGCTTTGGCCCATGGTGGACAGGTAAAGGTCAAAAGTAAAATAGACAAAGGTAGTACTTTCACCGTCCTGCTGCCGGCTGATCTCCATCAAAAACGCACAGTTTCTCCATAAAAACTCCACAATGTTAGGTTATACTATGCTTAACACAAAGGAGGTGCATGAACTATGATGATGGGGTACGGTTTTAGCGGTCCCTTCGGTTGGCTGGGCATGGGCCTGGGGATACTCGTTCATTTAGCATTTACCGCTCTTGTTATTATGGCGGCGATTTGGCTATTTAAGACGTTGTTCCGTAGTGGCAGCCAAAATGAGCCACGGACTGACGCTTTGGAGATATTGAAACAGCGGTATGCCAAAGGAGAAATTACTACCGATGAGTATCAGCACATAAAAAAAGAACTGGAATAAAAACCACACAAATTTTTCACAAAGGCTCCATAATTTCTCCACAATCATGGGATACAATGAAGACAAATAAGAAACAGGAGGGGGAATCCCTATGAAAAAGAAAATTCTAATATTTACGATGTTAGCAGCTTTGATGGCTGTGCCGGTGTTTGCCGCAACGACTGACAAGACTCAGACACAAAATGATTGGTTCAATCAGATGTCTCAGAATCATCGGCAAATGATGCAACAAGCCGTGGATAATGGTACTATTACTACTGAGGAAGCGACTCAGATGAATGAGCATATGCAGCAAATGGCTCCTGTCATGCAAAAAATGATGCAAAATGGCGGTATGATGAACGGCATGATGCAAAACGGTGGTACGATGGGATTTTGCAATAACAATAACACCAAGTAATGTGGAAAAGACCAGGAGAAATCCTGGTCTTTTAGTTTGACGACAGCTTTTTCACTAGCTGGCCGAAAGATGCCGTTTTTAGCATAAGTAGAGATTAAAAGAAGCGCCCAAAGCATTTGCTGCCGAACCAACAAATCAAGAGCAGCCAGCACCGCAGGATGATGCTCCGAAAGACAACAGTAATGAACATTCAGGTCACCATATGTAATAGCAAAGCAGCCCTTTTATTAAAAGGGCTGCTTTTATATCAACAAATAAGAAAAGAGTACTGATTCGTTATGAAATACAAATAATATGAGTTCTTCAAACTTTCTTCATAAAATCTTCACATTAGTTGGATATGATAGACATCAATATAAAGATGCAATCGAGGTGAAATACAATGTGGGACTTACTTATGATCGAATTGGCAGTGATGGGGTCTTTATGGTGCTATCTTACAAATCGAGCTGAGGGGCTAGTTGCTAAAGAAGAATAAGGATAAACCAAAATATCTAAGGTCAGTTTGTTATGATTGTCTTCAATAAGGGGACGAAGGGGGATATATGAACGTAGGAAAATGGTTTCGATGCAAAGTATTATCATTGACTGCTGTGCTCGTATTGGGAATTATAATACCAGTTATGGCGGAACAAGCCCAAGAGACTCTGTCTTTAAAAGAGATAGTGGATACTGCCGTCAAGAATAATCCAGCGGTCATTGAGAGTCAAAAGCGCTGGGAAGAAAAAGAGGCTCGCATTCCCCTGGCAAAAGCCTGGGCGAATCCTCAGTTTGGGATTATGAAAGATGATATACCCAAGAGTACCTTAAATCCTTTTGATGCAATGATGACGGAATACACTTTTACCCAGGACATTATGAATCCGTCTAAATTGAAAGCCATGGGTAAAATGGCTGGCAGTGATGCTGCAATGACTAAAGCGAATTACCAAGATAAGCAGATGGAAGCCTATGCTGCGGCGAAAACTGCCTATTATGATCTACTCTATGCTGATAAAGCTCTAGAAATCGGCAAGGAAAATCAGCAACTCATGGGCCAGCTGGTGCAGATTGCTCAGGTTAACTATTCTACTGGAATGGTACCTCTGCAAGATACCTTGCGAGCTCAGACTGAATTTTCTAAAATGACTACTGATCTTTTGAGCATGGCATCCATGGCGGCAGTAGCAAAAGCGAAAGTCAATACTGTTATCGGCCGTAAAGCCGATACCGCCTTCACAGTGAAAGAAGAGTTCAGTGCCCCACCTCCTGACTTTGACTTGACCAGTTTGCAGACAGAAGCCCAAGCTGGAAAACCAGCTGTTGTTGGCATGGAACAGCAAGTGGAAATGGCAAAGAATGGTGTGGAATTGGCAAAAAAACAGCAGTTACCAGATTATCAATTCAGCATTGGCTATAAAGATAGAAAACAAACGATGATGGATACGACACCTGATACCTGGAAAATGGAAGTTATGGTCATGCTGCCTATTTGGCAGGGAAAAAATAAAGCAGAAATTAAATCTGCTGCAGCTAGTTTGGAGGCAGCTCAGGCTTCATTGGCTACTATGCAGAGTATGACGGAGCTGGATTTGCAGATGGCACTGACCGAAGCGCAGTCTGCCTGGCGCCAAATTGACCTGTATAAGAATACCGTGATTCCCCAAGCGGAGCAAACCTATCAAGCCGGAGTTGTGAGCTATACAAATGGCAAAGTGGATTTCATGGCTGTCCTGGATAGTCTAAATGCTCTCCGTAATGTGCGATTGGATTACTATAAAGCCCGCGTGAATTATGA
This sequence comes from Pelosinus fermentans JBW45, assembly GCF_000271665.2. GTDB lineage: Bacteria > Bacillota > Negativicutes > DSM-13327 > DSM-13327 > Pelosinus > Pelosinus baikalensis. The sequence continues at coordinate 1,108,906 of NZ_CP010978.1, forward strand.
GAAAGCAGTGGCGGATCTGGAAAAAGCGGTAGGAAAACCTTTATTTACGAGTGGAACCCAGCCATAATGTGCAAGCAAAAGGAGAGGATAGCATGATTGAAAAACTACAGGCTAAGAAAAAGATGATCATAGGTGTGACAGCGGGTATTCTAGTATTTGGCGGTGGCGGTTACTATTATGCTGCGCAGCACGCAAAGCCGACTGTGGATCATACCGGTCATCAAACAACGACTCCGGTTATGGCTATGGGTGACACTGTTACTCTGGATGCCAAAGCTAGGCAATTGTCCGGAGTGCAAACGGCGCTAGCAGTCGTAAAAGATATTATGAAGGAAATTAAGACCACGGGTAAACTTGCTATGAATGAAAGTGGACGTACGTACCTTACCTCCCGGGTGGAAGGGCGGGTTGATGAACTATATGTGACTGCTGATGGTGAATATATTGCCCCGGGGCAGGCCATCGCCGCTGTATACAGCCCTACCTATATTGCGACCCAGGAAGAATATTTATTAACACTGGAAAATGTTCAGAAGCTGCAAAACGCTGGCAAAGATGTAGTTCAGATCAATAATCGCCTGCGGGAGGCGGCAAAGCGCAAATTGCAGCTGTTAAATGTACCAGACAGTGAGATTGCTCATCTGGAACATACCCGAACACCCAAGGATCATATGATCATCTATGCCCAGTTTGGCGGTACGGTTTTGGAGAAACAAGTGCTGCCAGGAGCATTCATTATGCCAGGGGATAAACTGTACAGTCTATCGGATTTATCTACTCTTTGGCTGTATATTGATATTTATGAAAAGGATATAGCAGGCATTAAACTAGGTCAAAGAGTTGGGGTGAACAGCGGTGCCTATCCGGGAGAAACTTTTAGCGGACAAGTAACCTTTATTAACCCGGTGCTGGATGATGCCACCCGAACAGTGAAAGTTCGGGTGGAAATGGATAATCCTGGGGGCCTACTGAAGCCAAATATGTTTGTTAATGCCAATGTTCAACTGCCTTTAGGGGACAGTGTGGTGATACCGGAATCCAGCATCTTAGATTCTGGTAGCCGTAAAATTGTCTTTGTCGCTCAAAGTGAAGATACATTTATCAAACGGGATGTAGTCACGGGGCAATACGCCGATGGCTATGTTCAGATCTTTTCTGGGCTGCAGGCAGGTGAAACAGTAGTGACAGCCGCCACCTTCCTCATTGATTCCCAAACCAAATTAGGCAGCTTTGGCTCTCATGCCGGTCACGGTGGCGGGGCCGCTAAAGAGACGAGTGCACCAGCACCCGTGAACGGTACAAATAGCGGCCCAGCTGCTCCGGCACCTGTTGCCGGGAGCGAACACAGCGGCCATGGCGGTCAGTAAGGAGGAGCAACATGCTGAATCAATTAATCGAATTTTCCTTGAAAAACCGCGTGATTATCCTAGTGTTATCTGCATTGGTTATTATCTGGGGAATCTTCGTCGTACGGGAGACCCCTATCGATGCTTTTCCTGATCTTAGTGAAAACCAGGTGCTTGTCTCGGCGGACTGGATGGGGCGTGGGCCTCAGGAAATCCAGGATCAGGTCACGTATCCATTGGAGACTGCCTTGCGGGGGCTGCCTAAGGTGAAAGAAGTACGCTCAGCTTCCTCATTCGGGATGTCACTCATAACTGTCATCTTTGAAGACGGTGTAGAGCCTTACTTTGCCCGCCAAGTGGTAAATGAAAAAGTGCAGCAAGCCATTCCTCAATTGCCACGGGGTGTGCAGCCTGCCTTGGGACCAGTCAGCACGCCGATGGGGCAGGTATTTATGTATACAATAGAAAGCGATCGTCATAATCTGGCTGATCTGCGTACGATTGAGGATTTTACCATCAAGCAGCAGCTCAGTGCGGTGCCTGGAGTTGCAGAAGTCGCCAGCATTGGCGGCTATGTGATGCAGTACCAGATCAACCTGGATCCTCATCTTCTGCAAAACTATCGGATTACCTTCAATCAGGTATTTGGTGCCCTTGGTGCCAACAACGCTAATATTGGTGCGAAAGTTGTCGAGCAAAACGGTCAAGAATTTATTATCCGAGGATTAGGATTAATCCAGTCTCCTGATGATATTAAAAATATTGTGATCTCTCAAAATAACAATGTACCTATTTACATCAAGGATGTAGCCAACGTAACTGCTGGGCCGGATTTTCGCCGGGGCGTGCTAACCAAATCTGGTTATGAAGCGGCTGGGGGTATCGTCATTCAGCGTATGGGCGAAAACACCCTCGACGTGATTGACCAGGTGAAAGCCAAGATTGCTGAAATCCAGCCAACCTTACCGGAAGGCATGCGGATTGTGCCTTTTTATGACCAGACGGATCTGGTAAAAAAAGCAGTCAATACGCTGACCCGGGCATTAATTGAAGAATTTATTTTAGTCTCAATCATTGTCATTCTCTTTTTAGGGAATGTTCGGTCTAGCCTGATTGTAACAAGTGCCATTCCAATAGGTATTTTAATTGCACTGATTGCCATGAAGCAGATTCATCTGTCGGCTAACCTAATGTCACTTGGCGGCATTGCCATTGGTATTGGAGTCATGACCGACGCGGCTATTGTTATGGTGGAAAATATTTATCGCCATTTGGCAGAGGACGGCGGTCGACGCAGCATTGTGGATGTGACCCTGGAAGCGGCAAAGGAAGTAGCCGCACCTATTTTCTTTTCGATTACGATTATCATTGTTACCTTCCTGCCCGTATTTACGATGACTGGGACGGAGGGCAAGATGTATACCCCGATGGCCTGGGCGAAATCCTTTGCCATGAGCGGGTCACTGCTGCTAGCTTTCACCTTGGTACCTGTGTTGTGCACCTTGCTGCTCAAAGGAAAAATTCAGGAAAGGGATACCTGGGTTGTTGCTAAACTACATCGGTGGTATGTACCGACTTTGAAATCAGTATTAAAACACAGTAAAATCACGATTAGTATCGCAGTCGTCGTAATGATTGCCGGATTTTCTTTGCTGCCTCTCATTGGCACTACCTTTATGCCGGAATTGGATGAAGGAACGTTCCTAGTCATGCCGACCATGCTGCCTAGCGTGTCTTTAACTGAGGCTCTGGAAGCAGCTAAAACCATGGATAAAGTCATTATGGATATTCCGGAAATCGACATGTCCGTAGGGAAGGTAGGTCGTGCTGAGTCTGCTATGGACCCGGCACCGATTAGTATGATTGAAACGATTGTCACGTTAAAACCGAAAGAACAATGGCGGGACGGCATGACAAAACAAAAAATTGAACAAGAAATGATGGTTAAGCTTGCCAATATGCCTGGGCTTAACTTAGCCTTTACCCAGCCGATTGCCGGACGGTTATCCATGCTGACAACGGGAGTTCGTACGGAACTAGGTATTAAACTTTATGGAGAAGACCTGCAGGTGCTTCAGCAAAAGGCCTTTGAGATAGAAAAGGCACTTGCGACCGTGCCAGGAGTTAGCGATCTCTTGGCTGAACGGGTCTTTGGCGCATCCTATCTAGAGATTCAGGTCAACCGGGAAAAAGCAGCTCGGTATGGTCTTAACATTGCCGATGTAGAAGATGCCGTTGAATTAGCGGTAGGCGGTAAAAATGCCACCACTACCATTGAAGGACGCAAACGCTTTAATGTCTTAGTGCGTTACAATCGGGAAAACCGAGAAACCATTGACGCTATGGAAAACATCCTCATTCCGGTAACAGGTGGCGGCGCCGCGGCGAAAAGTAGCGGTGGCGGAATGGGCGCAGGTATGGGTGGCGGCGCAACTGCTGCAGCGGCACCGGCTAGTAGCGGTGCTTATGTACAGCTGGGTGAAGTAGCTCAGTTCCAGGTTGTGGACGGTCCATCGATGATCAGCAGTGAAAACGGGGTCTATCGAATGATTGTTCAGATGAACACCCGGGGACGGGATGTCGTAAGTTTTGTGAATGAGGCCAACCAAGTCATTAAGGAAAAAGTCGACTTGCCTGCCGGTTATTCCTTAAAGTGGACTGGTCAGTATGAAAATCAGCAGCGGGCGAAAGATCGACTCTCTTTAGTAGTACCAGCGGTCATCGTGCTCACATTCTTCTTGCTCTATATGACCTTTAAGTCCGCCAGCGATGCTTTCCTCATTTTGATGAACATTCCCTTCTCTTTAGTGGGTGGTATTGTAGCTATGTATGTTACTGGCACCTACATGACGGTAGCTGCAGCTGTCGGTTTTATCGCTCTCTTTGGAATCGCTGTGCAAAATGGGGTCATCATGGTTACCTATATTAAGCATCTGCGGGATCACCGAACCTTGGAAGAAGCTATCACCGAGGGTGCATTTACCCGCTTGCGTCCGGTTATGATTACCGCATTAGTTGCGAGTTTAGGGTTATTTCCATTACTCTTTGCCACAGGGACTGGTGCCGAGGTACAGCGACCAATGGCTACAGTTGTTGTGGGAGGATTGGTTACTTCCACCATTTTGACATTGATCGTACTGCCTTGCATCTATCTGGTGTGGAACCAGTGGCAAGAGCGCAGGAATCCAGCTATATCTAGCAAATCCCATACTACTGAGTAAAGGCCATTAATGGCAAGAAGCTGTGGTGGTAAAATGATCTCACTACAGCAAAAATTAGAATATAAAGCAATGACAATCATTGGAGGTTTTAGATTATGAAAAAAAGTAAAGTACTCTTTAGCATGCTAGCCATTATTGCAGTTGTTTTTTTAGTGGCGGGGTGTGGATCGAGTGAAAAAACAACTGTTCAGCCGACAACTGCCAGTCAAGAGCAAGCAATTGGACATGAAGGGCACAGCGCAGCGATGCCAAAGGAAGACCCTGTGCCGATGATGAAGGATTTGGATAAATCCTTACAAGATGTGGTCAAACAAGCCAAAGCTGGACAGACGATGGATGCGCAAAAGAGTGCAGCACAACTCGTGAGTACTGTGGAAAAAATTGTACCCCATATGATGGAAGCCAATTTAAAAGACAGTTTGCGCAAAGCGGCAGGTGACATTAAAAATACTGTTAACTCCGGAAAAATGGACCCGAGTGCTATGGAAAGTAAAGTGAAGACGATGCAAGATGTTATGAAGACAACTATGTCCCACTTGCAAACCATGCAACACTAAAAAAGGTTGGCTGGAGAGGAGAACGAGTGCTATAAGAATTTGTGTTATTTCTAAAAAAACATAGGATCTTCATAAGAAATCCACAATCTTTGTTTATAATAAGGATGTAAGATATAAATAAAATTAGTCTCTCGGAAGGTTTCATTTAGAAGGACAGCAAAGGATATACTTGTTTTCCGAGAGTACACTAAATCAACAGGAGGGTTGACAATGAAAAAGAAAATGTTAATCATAACAGCATTAGCAGCATTGATTGCGGTGCCAGTTTTCGCAGCCACCACTGATCAGGCTGAGGAGCAGTGTGGGCCGGTAAATGGCAACCATCAGCAGATGATACAGCAAGCTGTGAAAGATGGTACTATTTCTAGCAATGAGGCTGCTGCCTTAAATGAAAGCATGGAAAAGGTGGCTCCTATTATGGAGAAAATCAGGAAAAATCATGGGATGACCCAGAACACCACCAATGACACAGTGGAAAGCTGTAAATAGAGGAATAGAAAAATCCCTGCCACATTCATTTTAGAATTTGGCAGGGATTTTTCTATTCCTATAACAAATAAGTCTCTTATATCTATTATAGTTCAAAATTACCGCTAGACTCAGGTTGGAAAAGGATTTTATCCACTTTCAGCCTTAAGGTGCCGTTGGGAATTTTCCAATCCAGTGTATCCCCGACTCGGTATCCTAAGATCGCTGTCCCGATAGGTGCCAGTACTGAAATTTTATCTTCAGCTATATTGGCTTCATCCGGGTACACCAAAGTATAGATCAATTCTTCATCATTATCCAAATCTTTTAATACTACCTGAGAATGCATTGTGATGACATCAGCAGGAATCTCTTCCGGCTGCGTGACAACCGCTCGTTCCAGTTCATAGGTTAGATCGTCCAGGTAATCTTTATTACCTGGCTGAAATTCCTCTTCCAATACAATTAGCCTTTGCAATTTCTTCTTGTCCAAATTAGTAATAAAAATTTCTTTTGAAATAGTTACCAGCTCCTTTATAATAAAATTCGCAGAATTAATTGATAACTTTGCATAAAAAAGACTTGATTCAGAGGAAATGCTAACTCCACCACCAGTCTTAGTCACACTTATGGGGGCTAAGACGCTCTTAACTCGCACTTGTACAAGGTGGGAGTCTTAGAGCGGTTTAGTCATCGCATAAACATACAGCGACTATCGTTAATGTGATAGCCGCTAATCAGATGAATTTATAAAGTGGTAAGAACCTATACTTTATTGTGACATATTTGGTGCAATAAGTAAAGTGGCGGTTGATAGAATGAGTACCTAAATATTAAAGTACGAGAAGCAAAGAGAAATCAGTATGAATTTTCTAGGATTGAATCTATAATAAATGTAATATAAATAGATACGATGGATGGCAAGAGGGGGAAAGAAATGGAATTGAAGAAAGGGAATGTGCCTTTAGTAAGTCCAGAGATTGAAAAGATAGATCTTGTGAATCGGGCAGAATCTTGTGCTATTACATTACAAAAATTGGTACATCATTTAGAAGCCATGCGCATTGCTGAGTATTTAGAAATGTTAGAAAAGCCCAAGAAAATCATTATAAATAATTTTTTGGCAGGGATTGCACGAGGGTTGGGGATGGCTGTAGGAGCCAGCGTAATTTTTGCTATCACAATTGAAATGCTGCGAAGGTTTGTATTGTTTAATATGTTTGGACTGGGAAGCTTCATGGCAGAGTTTATGAAAATAATTGATGCGCAAAAGTGAAATCATTGCAAGACCTTGGCTTTGATGGGCAGGAAAAGGTTATGATAAGATGGAGTTTCCTTTCAGCCAAGTAACGAATTGCTGACCTTTTGCAGTCAGGCAGCTGCCCCGTCTGCCAACTTGTGAATCCACTAGATCCATCTCACCGAATATCGATAAGAATCGTCTAATTTCACTTTCTTTAATATTCATTACAGAATCAGCACATTTTGCTTCAATCCATTTCCTCCCTGCCCCTGAAGGGCAGCCAGAGAGGATGGAAAGTACCAGATAGACTTTTTCTTTATCACAATGGGCAGATAGATAGGAAAATTCTGGACTAAAATCGGTAAGGGTGCTTAAAATATAAGCAGGTAGATTACTGATATCCACCATTTGTGTTGCCATACAGGAAATATAGGTGGCTGTATTAATCAATTCTCTGACATTGCCTAACCACTTGTATTTTAATAGACTTGTTTCTGCTTCTTGTGTAAGAGTGATTTTTTGATTGTGATACTTTTTCATAAAAAAATGCAGTAACGGAATAATATCTTCTGGTCGTTCCCGTAATGGGGGAATTATGATAGGAAGGACATTCAGACGGTAAAATAAATCTTGGCGAAAGAGTCCTTTTTGTATTTCTGCCTGCAAGTCTTTATTGGTTGCTGCAATCACTCGCAGATCTACATCAATGACTTTGGGAGAGCCAACACGCATAATTTGCCGCTCCTGAAGTACTCTGAGTAAGCGTACCTGAACAGATAGGGGCATGTCTCCAACCTCGTCTAAGAAAATAGTGCCGTTATTGGCTTGTTCAAACAAACCAGGTTTTCCTTCTTTAATGGCACCTGTGAAGGAACCAGCTTCGTAGCCGAAAAGTTCACTTTCTAATAAATTCTCAGGAAAAGAAGCGCAGTTAATAGCAATGAAAGGATACATGGAGCGAGGAGAAGCTGCATGAATGGAATGTGCGATCAATTCTTTGCCTGTCCCGCTTTCTCCTGTAATCAGTACAGTGTGATTTGTAGGAGAGAGCTGCTTAGCAAAATTGATGCAGTCTTTCATCTTAGAAGATTTTGTTTGGATATTTGCAAAGGTATAACGGGTCACCAGACCATTGTCCCGTAACTTCTTTGATAAGCTCTTTTCTAAGTGGCGTATATAGGTTACTTCCTGAAAATTGTAATAAGTCCCAGCGGGTTCACCGAAATATTCAATCTTGCTGCTGCTGACTAATAAGGAGCGGTCTTTGAATTGGATTAATTCATCAATGATACTCTGATCTGAATTTTGGAGAGAAATATCAGGTAGAACATGAGAAAAAAATTTCCCGATTATATTATCGGTGATATCAAATAGTTGGCTGAATTTCTTATTGTACAGTAAAATAAAATTATCTTTGTCGGTAAGCAGGATTGCATCATGAGAAAGATTGACAACCGTATCAAGCTGCGTATTTTTCATGAAAAGTTCTTTATAATGGCTCTTAATGCCGATATCCACTGTGACAATGGTATCGGAGTATTTGATAAGGCGCTTGCTGGTTTCTTGCGTATCCAAATTGAAATAATTTAATATGGATAGAAATGTAGAGATATCGATATAGCGATGGCCTACGTCGATCACTTTTTTGATGTGGGGTGGAACAGTGCTGGCTTCTCCTAGGGTGATTGCAATGTTGATAGCAGGATACTCCTGTTTCGGATCGTAGGAGATAAGATTTAGATGAGTAATGCCGAGTTGACACAAAAAAGCGATTGCTTCGCTGGTGGTTTCTGGTGAATCATTAACAACCAGTACATTTGTACCTTTTGGAATAGCGGTTATTTTATAAATTTCTTTATTAGGAAGGGTGCGGCGCAGGATGATGATGCGACTAGTATCAGAAATATAATGTTGGGCCTCCATTGCATGGCTCTGTGCGGTGACAACGACTAAATCATCGGTGATGATATCTCCAGGCTTTAGATAAGATAAATAGTAAGTATGAATTGTTATATGACCTGAAAATACTTTTTCCAAGTTAATTTGGATAAACTCACTAAGATTAGAGGGAGCCAAAGTAAGAATGCCAATCGTTTTCATTTCAATAATCCTCTTTCAAATGTATCAACTAATTTTTTTACTTTATAAAAAAGCTGCTAATAGTGAAGGCAGTCTGCCTATCTCTAGCTTTATCTGATGACTAAACCGCTCTAAGGCTCCCATCTTCTTAAGCGGGAGCTAAGAGAGGCTAAGTCCCTGGATAAGTGCGACTAAGATTCAGATGGAGTTAAAACTCCATCTGAATCAAGTCTTCTTTATTTTATCATAAGTACCAACTTCTGTAAGGCAGGAATCTAAAAATGTCCAAGTCATGAAGAATGCAAAGTCTAATTAGGTTAATAAATAGGTTGTATAAATTCCTGTTTATCCCGTTCTTTAAGTCCTAGATGCCTTTACTATCGCAAGAAAATATTTTATCAGATGAAAATGCCTTTGGCAGTCAGCTGATATTTTTTTATATTTTCTAGAAATATTAGAATGTAAGGCTTCTGGATAACAACTTTTACACATATTAATTGTAAATGTAGCACGAAGACTTTTTTTGGCACAATCTTTGCAGTTAGAGTAAGCGTTAAGCGTGGACATAAGGCATTCATAAAGAAGGCTGGGCGTTCGCTCCAGTTATATCCCAGCAATTTCCCAAGTTAACCGCGCTAATTTGTATTTATAGAAAATAGGAGTTTAAGGTGTAGTCTTATTGCTATGATAAGGAGGAGAGAAAGTAGTACATGTAAAGCTGACTTAAGAATGAAGTACTTAGAAAAGTAACTGCAAATTTATCAAGGAGGCGCATTATGTCTGAACAAAAAAGCAACGTTACTCCAATGGGAACACCTATGTCCCCTGATAAAGAGTATCAGGAAATAAATTCATATGTTGTCTTTTGGGGGTTATTCTATGCCGCTATTTTTGCCCTAGCAGTTGGTTATCTGTGCCTGAAGATCGGGCAAACGGTAGATGCCTTTGCTCCTGTGTCAGTAATGGCCATGGGCATGGCGGTCATGCTTAAACGTAAAAATGCCTTCCCGGAAAACGTCCATATTCAAGCCATCGCTAGCGCTGGTACGAATGGTTTGGGCGGTGCCATGTTTATTCTACCGGCCTTTTACATCCTAGGAAATAACAGTCTCAGCTACTTTCAAATGGCTGTACCAATTATCCTTGGTGGTCTACTTGGCGTTTTGATTGCTGCTATATTCCGCCGCTATTTTTGTGAAGACATGCATCATGCCTATCCCTTCCCAGCTGGACGGGCAGCGGCAGAAGTTTTAACCTCTGGAGAAGGCAGTAAAGCTAAACTCATGTTATTCAGTGGCGCAATTGCTCTCATTTATGATTTTATCCTCAGCAGCCTTGGATGGTGGCAGGAAGTGATTTCTAGCACCGCTTTTAGCTGGGGGCAGCAGTTAGCAGATAAAGCCAAACTGACTTTCAGTTTAGACAACGAATCGGCACTGCTGGGGATTGGCTTTTTCACTGGGCTAAGATATGCCGCAATCATCACTGCAGGTTCATTCTTTTCTTGGTTTGTCTGTATTCCAGTCATTTATTTCTTGGCAGGCGACCATCACATGCTAGTCAAAGGCCAAGACATCTTGCTGGCTAATGCTCCCATCAGTGCGGTATTTCGTGAGTATGTACGCCACATTGGCATTGGCATGCTGGCCATGGCGGGCATTATCGGACTTTTATCTATGTCTAATGTTGTAGGCAATGTGGCAAAAACCGTTGTGAGCGGTTTGCTTAAAAGAAATAGCGAAACACAACAAGCCTTACAGCGCACTCAAAAAGATATTCCCATGCCCCTTATTGTGAGCGGCATCGTTCTTGTCATTCTGCTATTCACAGTGTTTTTCCATACCTTTTTCTCCCAAAGTATCCTACAAACAGTGCTAGCACTAGTGATTGTTGTAGTTTTCTCCTTCTTATTCTCTGTGGTTGGCATAAGTTCGATCGCTTTTACTGGTACTGAGCCGGTTTCTGGTATGACTATTTTCATGATTATCGTCTCTGCGCTAATTTTGGGTAGTACAGGAATGCATGGCGATGTGGGTATTACAGCAATTTTGATGATGTCGGCTTTCCTTTGCACTGCTTTGGGTGTAGCGGGGAACTTCATGTCAGAGCTTAAGGTGGCTCACCTACTGGGAGCAACCCCGCGTAAAATGCAGCAGTGGCAATTGGTTTCTGCTACGCTGGCAGCTGTATTATCTATAGGAGTTCTTATACTGCTCAACCAGGCCTATGGCTTTGTCGGGCAAGGTGCTTTACCAGCACCTCAAGCAAACGCTATGGCGGTTATTGTCAAGCCCTTAATGGAAGGTGGCTCGGCTCACTGGCCGCTCTATTTGGCAGGTGGCTTCTTTGCTGTCATTCTCTGGATGGTTAAAGTTCCGCCATTGGCTTTTGCTCTTGGCGCTTATCTGCCGATGGAAATTAATTTACCACTTTTAGTTGGCGGTCTGATTTCCCACTTTGTTTCTCATAGCAGCAAAGATGAGCTTCTAAATGCCTTGCGTCTAAACAAAGGGGAAACGATTGCCTCCGGTTTCATAGCAGGTGGTGCTATCGGCAGTCTTATCAGTGCCGTATTGCGTATAATGGGATTTGATTATTTTCTGGAAGTGTGGGTAGAAACACCTGCGGCTACCTACCTGGGCGTTTTTGTCTATCTGCTGCTTTGTACCTTACTCTATAAAGTAGCCATGAGTGCTAAAGCGAGATCCAGCGATACTCCCTTAACTAAGTCAGTAAGCAGCTGATCAATTCCAAGGTCTAACATCCATCTCCTAAAATAGACTAGGAATCATTGATTTTAATTGTAAAAATATTTGCAAGGGAGAAGAACCATGAAAAAAAATATTGTAATTATCGGTACAGGAGGTACCATCGCTGGTAAGGCTTCCTCTGCAGCGGAAACATTGCATTATACTTCGGCAATCCTATCTATAAATAGTCTGATTCAAGAAATTCCAGAAATACATAGGATTGCTCATGTTACTGGAGAGCAGCTATCGCAAATTGATAGCTGCGATATGACTTATGATATATGGCTGCAATTAGCAGCACGCGTTAATGAACTTTTAGCTTCCAATGAAGTGGATGGAATCGTTATTACTCATGGCACTGATACGCTGGAGGAAACAGCTTATTTTTTAAATTTGGTAGTACAAAGCCAAAAACCAGTAGTGCTGGTTGGTGCTATGCGGCCTGTTACTGCCATGAGTGCTGATGGTCCAATGAATCTTTATAATGCAGTTACTCTTGCAGCCAATGATAAATCCGTTGGCAAAGGCGTGCTGGTTGCTCTAAATGATACGGTGAATTGCAGCCGTGAAGTTACCAAAACAAATACGATGCTGCAGGATAGTTTTCAAGCTCCGGATTTGGGATATCTAGGTTATATACAGGGTGGAATTCCTTATTTTTATCGGCTTCCAGCACGGAGGCATACAATATGCTCAGAATTTGATTGTAGAGGAATTACTGATCTGCCTAAAGTTGAAATTATTTACGGTTATGTTGATAGCAGTCCGATCATAGCAGAAGCCGCAGTAAAAGCTGGAGCAAAAGGGATTGTTTATGCCGGATTAGGCAATGGGAATATGTCCCACAGCATAAGAGAAGGACTCATCAATATTGAAAAACAAGGTGTTGTTATTGTTAGGAGTACCCGTGTAAGCAGCGGCATTGTGACTCGAAATGGAGCGGTACATGATGATGAATACCATTTTGTCGTATCTGATACCTTAAGTCCGCAAAAAGCCAGAATACTTCTTATGCTGGCTTTGCTTACCACCAATGATCCCGTGGAGATACAAAGAATGTTTTGGGAGTACTAGGATTTATAAGTTTTAGGGGGAACGCTGAACCGCAGAGAACACAGAGTACGCAGAGAACAATGAGAGAGCATTTTTATCTTCTCCATCCTTCTCTGTGTTCTCTGCGTCTTTGTGGTTCCTTTTTCGTTTTATAGGAAACTGGTCTTTGCAAAAGATGTTTTGTGTCGAGGAATGTCTAAAGGGGATAGTTAAAACGCTTTTTGTTAAATAATTATTATCCGCGTGGATAATGGATAATAATTATATAGTGTTATATTGTTATAGAGAGAAGACTATATTTAAGTATGGACTTTAGACAAGAGGAAATAGTATTTTTTAGAGACGGAATAAATGAATATTTGCAAAGTAGGTGAAGGAGGAGAAAATGAAAGAATTTTATTATGATACTACAACTCCTTTACGTAGAAATTATATATTGTCCAGTCCCCTGGTCATTGCGGTCATAGTCTTTTTCCTGGCCGCTGCTTTTGCGACCTGGATCATTTGGCAGCTGGAGCAAGATCGTCTTAAAATTGCCAGAGTGCGTGCCTATGAGATAGCAAGTGGCTATGCAGATGCAATTAGACACGCCAACGAGAGCAGTTTTGCTACTACCTATGCATTAGCAGCGTTGGTTCGTCAGGGAAAGGGCACGATTCCCCATTTTCATGATGTAGCAAGCCAAATGCTGTTGTTGTATCCTGGGGTAGACTCACTGCAGTTGGCTCCTGGGGGAGTTGTGCAGCAAATCGAACCTCTTTCTGGCAATGAAAAAGCCATAGGCCACGATCTGATAAACGACGAAACGCGGTCTGTCGAAGCAATTTTGGCTCGTGATAGCGGACAGTTAACCTTCGCGGGGCCTTTCAAAATGCTTCAAGGCTCCTTTGGCGGGGTAGGGCGTTTGCCAGTGTTTCTTAAGGATGAAATAGGCAATTCTTATTTTTGGGGATTTGTTAACGTGGTACTTCGTTTTCCTGAGATCCTTGAATCTGCACACCTTTCTCAACTGGAAATGCAGGGATTTGCCTATGAATTGTGGCGTGTCCATCCAGATACAGGGCAAAAAGAGGTTATTGCTGGATCTGCAGATGCTTTAGCAGGGGAACCTGTAGAAAGAATTGTGAAGGTGTCTAACATAATGTGGATACTTAGTGTAGCTCCCACCAATGGCTGGGGTGATCCCTATGGACTGTATCTAAAGATGATGCAGGGGCTGATCTTTAGTATATTAGTGGCATGGGTGGCCAAGTTGATCATTGACTTGAAACGACACAAGGCAGAGCTAGAATGTCTTGCCTTTTTTGATACGTTAACAGGTCTTCCCAATCGACGTTTATTATATGACCGTCTTAACCAGGCTATCGCCCAGAGTAAGCGAGATAAGAAAATTGTGGCTGTCTGTTACTTAGACCTGGATAATTTTAAATTGATCAATGATACCTTAGGCCATGAGAGTGGTGATTGTTTGCTAATCGAGGTAACGAAGCGTTTTAGATCCTGCCTGCGAGAGCAGGATACATTAGCACGGATCGGTGGCGATGAATTTGTGCTCCTTTTACAGAATCTAGAAGAAACAAATCAGTATAAAGTAGTATTGGAACGTATCTTGAAAGCTGCTGCTGAACCGATTGTCTTAGGTGATAAACATGTGATGGCATCCATTAGCATCGGCGTTACCTTATATCCCCAGGATGCTGGTGATCCTGCAACCTTATTGCAGCACGCCGATGAGGCGATGTATCAAGCAAAACGAGATGGCAAGGGAAAAATCTGCTTGTTTTGACAAAGGAAACTCTACATTTAAGAAGTACTAGTTAAGGATGGCGATGTATTCGAAAAAATTGTTACGCATCGGACTTTCGATGACGTAGCGATTTTTTTATGTTGCAAGAAGGTAAATACTTTAAAATGACGAAACTTTATCAATAAAAGTAAGATTGTGTATAATCCTTGAAATAATTGCTATTTTTGTATAGATGATAATTGGAAGGACTGTTTAAAGATGACACGTAAATATGAATTTAAATGGGATCTTTTGGGAGATGTTGTTGAGGGACGACCCAATCTTGGTCCTATGGTGCACATAGAAGCGTATCGGTTGATGCAATATTGTTTCCGAGATATTTTAGAAAAAAACTTTGGTACCAAAAGAGCAGATCAGCTTTTTTTTGAGTCAGGACAATTGGCTGGAGTACAGTTTTATAAGAATTTAATAAAAGAGGCCTCTAGTTTTAATGATTTTATAAAGATATTACAAGCCACTTTAGTTGAGAAGGGGATTGGAATACTAAGGATGGAGGAAGTCGATTTAGAGAAAGGAAAATTCGTCATTAGCATATTTGAGGATCTGGATTGTTCTGGTTTGCCAGAGCTAGACTATGAATTTTGCAGATATGATGAGGGATTTATTGCGGGTTTATTAGAAGCTTTTACAGGACATCGATTTAATGTTAAAGAAATTGATTGCTGGTGCACAGGAGATCGTACCTGCCGTTTTGTTGCAGAAATTATTAACGATTAATATTGTTTTGCGCAGTTAGTTAACGGCGTCAGGGGGATTGAAGGTGAATCATACAGAAACCATTGAATTGCTGTTGAATGATCTATTAAGAAAGCGTGGTAAACCAGCATTTTTAATTGATGACCTTAATGATCATCCGGCTATTTTACAATTAGTTGAAGACCTTATGACTATTCGAGAATTTACTTATGGAATATCCAATGGTGATTTATCCCAGAATCTAAGCATGAAGGGGTATTGGGCTGGAGCATTAAAAGCATTACAGTCTAATCTACGGCATTTAACTTGGCAGACGAGTATGATTGCTTCAGGCGATTTTAATCAGCGTATTGATTTTATGGGGGATTTTTCTGCATCCTTTAACATCATGATACAACGGTTAAAACAAGCAGAAGAAAATGAAAAAAAATATATGTCCGAATTAAAGAAGCGTGAGGCGCAGCTTAAGGAAAGTGAGCAAAAGTATCGACTCATCGCTAAGAATATGGACGACATGATCGTACTTATGGATGATAATATGAAGGTTATCTACTGCAGTCCATCCATTGAGAGATTACTCGGCTATACGGCAGCGGACTTTATTGAACTATCTTTAACGGAGCAAGTACTGCCTTTTATTGGTATACAATTAGGCAAGATGGCTGGGCAAGATGGGGGAGATCCCTCTGTGCTTATGGAAGTAGAGCAGCAGCGTAAAGATGGAGAAATCATTTGGCTGGAATCTTTAATGAGTACCGCTAAGGATGAAGAGGGGCAGAATATGGGATTTCTTTGTGTAATCAGAAATATTACCCAAAGAAAACTGGCGGAAAATGATTTGCAGCAATCCTATGAGCGAAGGTTAAAAAATGATTTCTTTACGAAACTTTTAAATGGTGATATCGAAATTGAGTCGGATGTTTACAATCATGCTTATCGGTTAGGAATTCAGCTTCCTAATCATTTTTCGTTATATTTTCTGAGTATTGATGATAGTGGCAGTTTTCTTAGTGAAGTCAATGCATTGGAGCAGAGACAAAAAAATATGGATGTGCTGATTGATCAGCTTACGAATCAAGAGGCTACAATTGCCTGGGAAGTGCCTGAAGGTATTGGCATATTGAGTGCTATGTGTGATTCTTCTTACCATAAAACTAAAGAGATACAATTGGCAGAATCCTACATTGACCTTGTAGCATTATCTTTTCCTGGCTTACAAGCTCATATTGGTATAGCCGACTATTTTGATTCGTTAACACGCGTCGCTCTTCGATTTAAGCATGCCCAATCAGCAGTGCGCATTGGTAAGAGGATTTGGAATCAGCATAAGGTGTATCATTTTGACGATTGTGGTGTTTATCAAGTCTTAATTCCTTTTGCTGATTCAGATGAATCTGAGGTATTTGTTAAGAAAACATTAGGACCTTTACTTGAATATGATCAGAGAAATCAAACGGAATTAGTTGATACATTGGAGAAGATTTTGTCGGGGCTTAGCTTGAAGGAAGTTGGAAAACAGACGTTTTTTCATTATAAAACCATTCAAAATAGAAAACAAAGGATAGAAAACATATTGAATGTATCACTTGATTCAGCAGAGGTACGTATGATGCTTGGGACAGCGATACATCTTCTGAAAATTGTTCAGGTCAAGGCCGATCTTTAAATTATAAAGACCAGCACCGATAGGGTGCTGGTCTTTATAATTTAATAAATGACCTTGACATTATGTGTATTAAAAAGTTCCATCCAATTAGGATCTGGTTCTTGGTCAGTAACAATATAGTCAATATCACTAAAGTCAAATAACTTTATAAAACCGGTTTTATTGAATTTCGTATGGTCTACAAGTAAAATGACCATTTCGGCTTGTTTGATCATTCTTCTTTTAAATTCGCTTTCTGGTTCATTTGATTCCATAATTCCGTTATCGAAGGATAAACCTTTGCAGCTCATTATGGCCATATTCACATAATAATTCTGCAATGCATTTTGAGCGACTGATCCCACTAAGGCAAGAGAATGAGCCCGAAGGGTTCCACCAGTAGAAATAATGTTGAAATTAGAACTGATAAAATCATAAGGAATTTTTACGGAATTGGTAATGATGGTAATTCCCTTCTTTTTTTGAAGAGCGTGTAGTAATTCCAAGCATGTTGTACTGGCATCAATCATAATTGTGTCGTTATCATGAATTAAATTAGCTGCTTTCAAAGAAATATTTTGCTTCACTTCATGATTCATAGAAGTTCTTGTCTGAAAGGGCAGATCTTCAATTGTATATTGATTTAGAACAGCACCCCCATAAGTGCGGGATAATACACCTTCATTCTCCAGCTTTTCTAGATCGCGACGAATGGTTTCTTCTGTAACTTTAAACAGTTGACTTAAATTGGATACATAGACTTTTTTGTCTTCGTGAATTAGTTTAATAATCCGTTGTCGACGTTCAATTCCAAGCATTGGGCTTCCTCCTCTGGATTTGTTGAAATGGTAGCTTTCAAGATGATTCTAGTATAATGGCATTTGGAATAAAAAACAAATAAAAATCTGTTATGTAGTGGGAATAAAGAATTAATGATTAAAAAAAGAAGATTAAAAAAGATGGAATAAAGATTTATAAAATAATGTATATATGAATGACAATTATTTTAAGATGGATTTGAAAAATCAAAATAGCAGAAATGTAATGATAAAATAAAAGATTAATTTAGGCAATTAAATGTATGAATAAAAGATTAACAAAGATAAAACAGTTAAAAAAATGACAAAAATATTGACAATACAGAAAAGCGTGATAAAATGAAGGTGATTTGGGAGGAAAATAATAGCAAAAAAATAAGAACCTTAATTCAAAAAAATGAAAGATATGAGAATCAAGACGATAGTGGGTTGTAGATGCCGCAAATTAAAGGATGGTGCTGATGAAAAAGCATATTGCAGTGGACATCGGAGCCTCAAGTGGGCGCTTAGTAGTAGGGACCTATGAAAATAGAAAGATTCTTTTGAAGGAAATTTATCGCTTTCCTAATGGAATTGAAGAGCGAAATGGCAATTATTTTTGGAATATTGAAAAATTAATAGAAGAAATTATCAATGGCCTGGAAGCAGCAAGAAAGGAAGGCATTGATGAATGCACCTTAGGTATTGATACTTGGGGCGTGGATTATGCATTGATCGACGTGGCTGGTAATCGAATTCAGGAGATCTATGCTTATCGTGATGAGCGGACTCAATCGGCCATTCAAAATGTGAAAAAACAAAAATCTTTAAAAGACATTTACAAAAAAATAGGAATCCAGTTTTTAAGTTTCAATACTTTATTCCAGTTGTATGTGCATGATAAAAAAGAGTTGGCGAAAGCACATAAAATACTATTGGTGCCAGATTATTTATATTATCGTTTATCGAGTAAGTTAATTAGTGAAAAAACCAATGCTTCTACCACGCAGTTGTTAAATCTGGAAACAAAAGATTATGATGAGGAGTTACTACAGTTGATTGGTGTGAAACGCGAGCAGTTTGAAACGCTGACGGAGCCTGGAGAATCCTTGGGACCCATTAAGGAATCCATCAGGAAAAAATACGATATACCCCAATGTGAATTCATTTGTGTAGCAACTCATGACACAGCTTCTGCTGTTCTTGGGGTCCCAGGTACGGAGAAAAACTTTGCTTATCTTTGCAGCGGGACTTGGTCATTGATGGGTGTGGAAAATAAGTCTCCTATAGCGAATGAACAATCCTATAATATGAATTATACAAATGAGTGGGGCGCTTATGGCACCTATCGTTTTCTAAAGAATATTATGGGGCTTTGGCTCATTCAAGAAGTCCGTCGTCAGCTTGAAAAGGAGTATTCTTTTGCAGACCTTGTTACGGAAGCGAAGAAAATAAAGCCCTTCCAATTTCTAATTGATTGTAATGACGAGTGTTTTCTAAAACCTGAAAATATGGTGATCGAAGTGCAGCGTTATTGCCAAAAATCGGGACAACTGGTGCCACAAACAGCGGGAGAGTTTACACGATGCATTTTTGACAGTCTCGCATTAATGTATCGCAAGACGTTAAAAGAACTTACTTTGCTGAATGAATATCCGATTCATTCTCTGCATGTAGTTGGTGGCGGGGTACAAAATGAACTGCTTTGCCAACTCACAGCTGATGTTGTAGAAATTCCCGTTATTGCAGGTCCCATTGAATCGACTGCCCTTGGCAATATTATTGTGCAAATGATTAGTTGTGGTGAACTCGCGAATCTGGCAGAAGCGCGAAAAGTGATTAGGGAGTCTTTTCCGATTAAAACCTATCAGCCAGCTCCCATTCATCAGCTTGACGAAATCGATAAGCAGTTTGCACAGCTAACCTCTGGCACCTTAGGCGGATAAAAGGCAGAGAAAATAGTTACATATTATGCAAAATGGGAGGAAGTCAAAATGAGTACTGAAGTACAAAATCAGTATCAAGCTGCAAAAGCCCTTTATAACGAACTGGGAATTGATGTAGACAAAGTACTAGAAAAATTAAGCCAAGTGAAAATCTCCATACATTGCTGGCAGGGAGATGATGTTCACGGATTCTTAAGAAATGAAGCATTGTCCGGAGGCATTTCCGTGACGGGTAACTATCCAGGAGCCGCTCGCACTCCTCAGGAGCTTCGCTGCGATTTAGAAAAAGCTCTTTCCATGATTCCAGGAAAGCATAAAGTTAATTTACATGCTATTTATGCAGATACAAAAGAAAAGGTAGATTTGGACCAATTAGAGCCGAGACATTTTCAGACTTGGGTAGAATGGGCAAAAAAGCAGGGGCTGGGTCTGGACTTTAATCCAACTTGTTTTTCTCATCCTAAATTTCAAGATGGATTTAGTATTAGTCATCCCAATCCTGAGATTCAGGAGTTCTGGATCAAACACTGCAAGGTATCGCGCAAAATAGCAGAATATTTCGGTAAAGAACTGCAGCAGACCTGTGTCACTAATTTTTGGTTTCCCGATGGTTTCAAGGATGTGCCCATTGATCGTATGGCACCTAGAAAAAGGATGAAAGAAGCCCTTGATGAAGTATTTGCAGAAAAAATAGATTCTCAATTTAATGTGGATGCAGTAGAAAGTAAACTTTTCGGTATCGGATCCGAAAGTTACGTAGTTGGTTCTCATGAATTCTGCATGAGTTATGCTCTTAAAAATAATAAAGCCATTTGTCTGGATGCAGGACATTTCCATCCGACGGAAACCATTTCGAATAAACTTTCAGCAATATCATTATTTGATACCCAGATTTTATTGCATGTGAGCCGTCCTGTACGCTGGGATAGTGATCATGTTGTCATTATGGATGATGAATTGCAAGAAATCGCCAAAGAATTGGTACGCAATCATTTATTGGGTAAAGTACATATTGGACTAGACTACTTTGATGCCAGTATCAATCGCATTGCTGCATGGGTCATTGGTGCGCGTAATATGATTAAGGCGCTGCTTCGTGCCATGCTGGAGCCGACAGATAGGCTGAAAAAGGCAGAAGTAACAGCTGATTTTACGACTCGCCTGGCAATTTTAGAAGAACTAAAATCCTATCCATTTGGTGCGATTTGGGATTACTATTGTCAAAAAAATCATGTTCCAGTACGAGAAGCCTGGCTCACAGAAGTGAAGCAATATGAAGCAGAGGTATTGCAGAAACGGTAATCAAATAGTAATGGGAGGAATGGATATGAGTATCATGATTGAGCATGAGATCCCTTTTGTAAGAGAGATGATGGAAGTTACCCGCAACCTTTGGGAAATGGGCTGGGGCGAACGCAATGGCGGGAATATTAGTTACCTGCTTCAGGAAGATATCGTAAAACAATACATAAATGTGCTGGATATAAAACGTAGTGTGGCTTTGCCTTTTCCTGTTCCAGAATTGGCGGGGAAATACTTTATTGTGACGGGAACGGGGAAATATTTTAAGAATGTAGTAATGAATCCAGAGGAAAATTTGGGTGTGATTCGAGTTCAGAGCGATGGAAATGGAATTGAAATCCTATGGGGTTATAAAGACGGCAGTTTGCCAACAAGTGAGTTAGCAGCACATTTTATGAGTCATATTGAACGTTTGAAGAAAGATGAAAATCACCGTATTATTATGCATACCCATGCAACCAATGTATTGGCGATGACCTTTGTACATGATCTTGACGAAAAGAAATTCACGAAAACCCTGTGGCAAATGTGTACCGAATGCTTAGTTGTGTTTCCCGATGGCATAGGGGTCATCCCATGGATTGTTCCAGGGACCAACGAAATTGGTAAGAGTACAGCTCAAAAAATGAAAGATTTTCGTTTAGTAATCTGGCCACAGCATGGAATTTTCGGTGCAGGTACAACCATAGATGAAACCTTTGGTTTGATTGAAACGGTTGAAAAAGCAGCGCAAATTTATATGTTAATTAGCTCTCATCAAGGCGGAGTGCAGCAAAGTCTTACTGATCAGGAATTAATTGATTTAGCAAAAGAATTTGGCGTGAAACCAGTAGCTGGAGTATTAGATATTCGGTAAGTATTCTTAATCAATTGAGATTGGAGGAGAGCAGGTTGACCTCAGATTATATCGTTCAATTAAAGCATGTCAGCAAAACATTTAGCGGCATTAAGGCGTTAGATGATGTATCTTTAGATATTAAGCGTGGTGAAGTTCATGCCCTTGTAGGTGAGAATGGAGCGGGAAAATCCACCTTAATTAAGGTGCTGTCTGGTGTTCATTTTCCAGATGATGGTGCCGAGATCTATATTAATAATGAAAAAGTCATCATACGAAATCCGATGGATGCTATTCGCAAGGGAATTTCTGTTATTTACCAAGATATTAGTTTGTTTCCTAATTTAACGGTTGCCGAGAACATCTGCATTGGCAATGATGAAGTGTGGAAAAGAAAGCTGAATTGGTCTCAGATTCAGCAATTGGCTGAATGTGCCATTGCAAAAGTAGGGGCAGCGATTGATCCTTACATGATGCTAAAAGATTTGAATTTGGCTTCCCAGCAAATTGTTGCCATTGCCAGAGCGATTAGTTTCAACGCCAGCTTAATTATTATGGACGAACCTACATCCACCTTGTCATCAGGGGAAGTGGAGAATCTCTATCAGATTATTGACAATTTGCGCAAGAACAACATTGCTGTCTTGTTTATCAGTCATAAATTTGACGAAATCTATCATGTTGCTACCCGCGTAACCATATTAAGAGATGGTAAATTTATCGCTGCTCATGATATACAGGATGTGGATCGCCCAGAATTAATACGGTTAATGGTTGGCAGGGATGTAGAATATATCTCCATGAATGCTGAAAAAATCTGGGATGAAGAAGTTTTAAAGGTGAATCATCTGAGTAAAAAAGGAAATTTTCGTGATATTTCCTTTACATTAAGGAAAGGTGAAATTATTGGGATCACAGGGCTGGTTGGTTCAGGACGCAGCGAATTGGCAAAGGCAATCTTTGGTCTCAATAAGCCAGATTCTGGTGAGATCATTTTAAATGGCAGCGCTGTTACCATTGCATCTTCCAATGATGCTGTCCAATACGGTATTGGCTATGTGCCGGAAAATAGACAACTGGAAGGACTCATTGGTAAAAGCAGTGTCTGCCAGAACATCACGTTATCCATTTTAAACAGTCTTTGTAATTCCTATAAGTGTGTGGATGTAACAAAAGAGAGACAGCTTGCTCAGGAATATATTGAAAAACTAGATGTCAGGCCTACAGAACTGGACAAATTGGTTGGGCAGTTAAGCGGCGGCAATCAGCAAAAAGTAGTTCTAGCAAAATGGCTGGTTACAAACCCCAAGATTTTAATTATGGATGAGCCCACAAGCGGTGTAGATATAGGGGCAAAAATTGAAATCCATAAAGTGCTGCGGCAATTGGCTAATAACGGCATTGGTGTAATCGTCATTTCCTCGGAGCTGCCTGAAATATTAGCAGTGAGTGATAAAATACTCATCATGCGACAAGGCAGTATCGTTAGCGTTATCGATAAAAATCTTGCAACCCAAGAAGCCATCTTAGCAAAAGCCTTGGGTGCATAAAAGGTAACCCTATGAGAAAAGGAGGATGCACGATGAATGATTTGCTTAAAAAACGTGAGTTTGTCATGTTTATGATGCTCATGGTTATCAGTATATGTATATCACTTATAACCCCTACATTTCTGACTCCGTCGAATTTACTCAGTATCGTTATGAATAATATTATTTTAGCTATTATGGCTATGGGTATGACCTTAGTGATTGTTACGTCCGGTATTGACGTATCCGTTGGCTCTCAATTGGGCTTCGCAGCCATATTTGTTGGTTTGGTAGCCTTAATTCCTGGTTCTAATATCCTTACTGTTCTGGCTGTGGGAATTGTCAGTGGAATTGTATTAGGGCTTTTAAATGGTATATTGATTGCTGGTGCTGAGATACCTGCCATCGTCGTTACCTTAGGTACCATGAATATTTTCCGCGGAAGTTTGCTATTGTATACAAATGGAAAATGGGTTACTGCATTGCCTGCCTGGTACACAAGCCTGTATAACACTTCCGTAATGGGAATTCCCATTCCCATTATCATTTTGTTATTGGTGATTGGGGTAACCTATTTTATTACGCAGCATACTCGCCTGGGGCGGAGTATCTATGCCTTAGGAGGCAATCCCGCCATCGCATCACGGGTGGGTATCAATACAGGAATGGTAACTATGTTTGTCTTTGCCTATATGGGTGCATTAACGGGAATTGCCAGCATCTTATATGGTGCTCAATTAGCAACCATTGATCCGAATGCAGGGACATCCTTTGAATTAATGGTTATTTCCGCTGTCGTTATCGGTGGTGCAAATGTTCTGGGCGGAAGCGGCAGTTTGCTGGGCAGCCTGATTGGTGTGCTGATTCTTGGTGTATTGCAAAACGGTATTATTTTGATGCGTATAGAGCCTTACTGGCAGAATGTAGTGGTTGGATTGACTTTAATTACGGCTGTAACCCTAGATGTTGTGAATAACCGTAAAAAAGAAGAGCGCAAAAAAGTAATCTATGTCGCCGAAGAAGTAAAGGCAGGTGGTAGCGTATGATTGGGATAAAGCGGTCTCACGAATTGATTCTACTGTTGTTTTTCAGCGGTTTGATTATCATTATGAGCTTATTATCACCTTCATTTTTAACAATTGATAATCTTTTATCTGTTACCCAGCAAATGTCAGAATTTGGGATATTGGCATTGGGCGTCACGGTTATTATTATTACTTCTGGTATTGACCTTTCTGTCGGGTCCATTGCTGGTTTGACTACCATTGTGATTGCCATGAGCTATGGCTGGTCTGGCAGCCTTGTTGCAGCGATTCTGCTAGGAATCTTGGCAGGAGCATTATGCGGCGCATTTAATGGGGTATTGATCGCGAAAATTGGTGTACCGCCGATTCTGGTAACCTTGGGAACAATGACATTCTTCAATGGTATCGCATTGGTGCTAAGTAAAGGAAACGCGATTTCTGACTTGCCTGAGGAATTTTACTTTGTAGGTCAGGGTTACTTGTTTGGCAATGTACCAGTGCAAACCTTAATCTTTCTGGTGCTGGCAATCTTGACCTCTCTTTTATTATCCAAGACACCTTGGGGGAGGAGAGTATATGCAGTAGGCAATAATTCCGTTGCTGCTGTATTTTCTGGGGTGCAGGTTGATAAAGTGCTACTGTATGTATATATTTTTGCAGGTATCATGTCGGCTATTTCTGGTTGGATTATCTCCTCCCGGGTTTCTACTGCCAGAGCAGATCTGGGGGCCGTATATGTAATGCAAAGTATTGCAGCTACAGTCCTAGGAGGAACTAATATTGCAGGGGGTTCTGGTACAATTTTTGGTACGGTAATTGGTGTCAGTGTCTTTGCAGTGTTGGCCAATGGATTAAATCTGATTGGGGTAAGTCCTTTTGCCCAAAATTTATTGATGGGTTTGGCTTTGATTGTGGTGCTGCTCATTAACAACGTATCGATTATCAAAAGGAAAATTGCCATCTTTATAAAATTGAATTTCAACTAATGCTGGTCGTGGAAGTACCCGGTTTAACAGCAAGGCTCATAGGTGTACACCAAAACGAAAGGAGGAATTGTAGGTAGAGCCTGATTCGGAACCAGTATCGGGTATTTCAAAAATATAATAATGAGGTGACTTGGAATGAAAGCCAAAAAGACAGTTACAATGTTATTGGTTTTTATGTTTATTGCATTGCTGTTGACGGGATGCGGTAGCAGCAGCAGTAATGCTCCAAAAGCAGATAGTGGAGCGAAAACGGGCAAGAAAGTGGTCGCAATGGTTCCTAAAGTAATTGGCAGTCCTTATTTTGATACTTGTGCAGAAGGTGCTAAGAAGGTAGCAGCTGAATTTGGTTTTGAATTTCTCTATACAGGTCCAACTTCTGCAGATGCTGCACAACAGGTAAATATCATTCAAGACTTAATTAACAAAAAAGTCGATGTCTTGATCGTTGCTGCGAACGATGCCCAATCCGTTGCTCCAGCTCTTAAGAAAGCAAAGGCAGCCGGAATTAAAGTAATGACCTATGATGCTGACTCTACACCTGACGCTCGTGATTTATTTATTAATCAAACGACTCCTGAAATACTTGGTCGTCACATTATGGACAATGTAGCGAAAGAAATCGGCGGCAGTGGTGAATATGCGATCTTAACAGCCTCATTAACTGCCTCGAATCAAAATGTCTGGATTAAGTGGATGAAAGAGCAGCAAGCTGCTAAATATCCTAATATTACTCTTGTAACCATTGCACCAAGTGAAGAAGATCAGCAAAAGGCATTTGCACAAACGCAGAATTTAGTGAAGGCTTACCCTAATTTAAAGGGAATCGCTGCCTTATCTACCGTTGCTGAACCCGGTGCTGCACAGGCGATTGAACAATTAAACGTAATTGGAAAAATCAAGCTGGTTGGTTTGGCTACACCAAACGGAATGAGACAATATTTAAAGAGCGGCGCAGCGCAAAGTGCCACTTTATGGGACGTTGGTAAACTTGGTTATTTGAGTATGTATATGGCCAAGCAACTTCTTGACGGGAAAACTCCCACTGATGGCATGGAGGTCCCTACTGTAGGTAAAGTTGCTTATAAAGCCGATAATAAAGAAATTATTATGGGAGAGCCTTTAGATTTTACTAAGGAGAATGTAGATACTTTTAATTTCTAAAAGGGATGGGGTATAAATGATTCGTAAAGCATGCCTTATGAAGGTGTTTGCTAATTGTCACGCAGAGTATAAAAAAAGGCATGATGAAATATGGCCGGAAATGGTGCAGATGCTTAAAGAACATGGTGCACATCGTTATTCTATCTATCTTGATCCTACCAGCAATACTCTGTTTGCCTATTTGGAAATTGAAGATGAAGAAAGATGGAATAAAAGTGCCCAGACCCAGATCTGTCAAAAATGGTGGGACTATATGAAAGATGTGATGGAGACCAATCCGGATAATTCTCCAATCGTCGTGAACTTGCAAGAGGTGTTTTATCAAGAATAACCTGCAAAAAGGAGCAATTCTGATGGCAAATCTTTGAGGCAGTGAATTTGAGGTGAAATGAGCTGTGTAGGATTATCTACGTAGCTCGTTTTTGTTTGTTTAAATTTAGATAAACATCCAAGAAAGATTGCATTTATTATTAATATTAACTATAATTACTACAAAAGATACTAAACGGAGGTATGAGATGGTTGATTCGATCGATTCGAAAGCATTAAAGCAGCTGATGGAAAAAGCCCGCACCACTTGGGCGGAATTGGGAGCTCTCTTAGGGTTGTCAGCGCCAGCGGCAGCTGAGCGCGTACATAAGTTAGAGGAGCGTGGTATTATCAAAGGATATTATGCGCTAATAGACCCTGAAGCAGTTGGCTATGGCTTAGCTGCGTATATTGCTATCTATCTTGACAAGCCTGAACATCGAAAAGGATTTCTGAAATTTGTGCAAGATACGAAGGAAATACAAGAATGTCACCATATTGCTGGAGACGAGGATTATGTGTTGAAAGTACGGTGTAAAGGGACGCGGGATTTAGAACGGATGGTGAGTGAAAATATCAAATCCATTCCAGGTGTTGCTAAAACACGTACTACGGTCATTTTATCTACAGTGAAAGAAAATCCTATATTGCCTATATAGAGAAGATTGCCGTTAGGCAGAAGTTCACTCCAATAAAATCAGAGAGGAAGTTGTTTGCAGATGCTGGATTCGATGTGGCTGATCAAGGGCCTATTACTGGGATTTTCTATCGCCGCTCCGGTGGGGCCTATTGGAATTTTGTGTATTCGTCGAACATTAACCCAAGGGATGCGTAATGGGTTGGCTGCAGGTTTAGGAGCGGCAACTGCAGATGCTTTTTATGGAAGTATAGCAGCCTTTGGACTTACCATAATTACGAATTTGTTTGTAGATAATAGCCTATATTTTCGTATTGTAGGCAGTGGTTTTTTATTTTATCTTGGGTATAGTACTTTTATTGCCAAACCTGCTCCAATAAAGGAGGAAGTTTATCAAGACGGATGGATAAGAGCCTATCTTACCACGTTTTTCCTGACCATTACGAATCCGATGACCATATTGTCTTTTAGTGCTGTTTTTGCAGGTTTTGGGTTTGTTGATGCAAAAGACGATTTCTTTTCCTCCTGTTTATTGGTAGCAGGAGTATTCTTAGGATCTTGCTTATGGTGGTTTATGTTAAGTGGAACGGTTCAGTTGCTGCGACATACATTCAATTATCAGAGATTGATATGGGTTAATCGCATATCAGGCACTCTTATCGTTGGATTTGCGATTGTTTCATTTTTAAGCTGTATAAGTTTTAAGTAAAAAAAATGAACCACAAAGGCGCAATGCCGCTGACACGGCACACAAAGGAGTACACAAAATAAGTAAATAGAACCCTTTGTGTCCCTTGCGTCTTTGTGGTTAATTCATTATTCTTTCTCTGTGTTCTCTGCGCCTCTGCGGTTAAAAAAAGGATGCGTCAACTTATTTCACATATTCGAATTCATTTACAAAATCGATAAAGGCTTTGCAAGCCAGAGGTAAAATTTTATTTGGTTTCCAAATAAGCCCCATTTCGAGGAACAGGTGGGGATGAAGAGGGATTTTTGTGACATGGTTTACGACTTTTATTGAATTTTTCGGTAAAAAGGAGATTCCCACTCCTTTTGCCACTAATGCTTTTATGGTCTGAAATTGGTTTGTTGAGAGTGCGACACTAGGAACTAAACCGTATTTTGCATATTCATCCAAAATGATTCTTCGCAGTACAAAACCTTCATTGTAGAGTATGATGGGTTCATCTTTTAGTTGCTCAAAGGTCAAAAAGGGTTGGCGGCTTAAGGGATGATCAGTAGGAAGGCAAACGACGATTTCTTGTGAAGTAATTAAGTGGGAATGTAGATCGGTTAATGTGGGCGGTAAGATGACAAGACCTACATGTACGTCTTCTTGTCGTACCAAATCAACAGCTGTTGAAGATCCGTCTTCGATAACAGACATCTCAAGAGAGGGATAGTTTTTCTTAAAATCTGCAAATAACTGAGGAAATACATACGCTCCTAATAATGGTGGCACCGCAATCCGGAAGGTACCTCTCGTCAAATTCTTATATTCAATCATGGTGTTCTTGGCAGCAGCCATTCTTGCCAAAATATCTTCTGCCAAGTCAAGAAATACGACTCCTTCTTCTGTTAGGAGTACTTTTTTCTGGGTTCGGTCTAATAGCTGGAATCCCAGTTCTTCCTCTAACTTATGAATGGCTTTAGAAATAGCAGGCTGAGATATGTGCAATTTATGAGCAGCAGCTGTGAAATTCTTTAGTTCAGAAACAGTAACAAAATATTCTAATTCTCTTATATCCATTTTTTATTCCACCCCGTCAATAACTTATAGTTATCATACCATGATTAATTGATATTTTCATTATATTTAGGATCGTACTATACTAAAAGTGCAGAAACTAGTACCTTGTCAGCTTTAAAACGGTAGGATAATGGCGAGGCTATATAAAGTGTTCTTGCATAGAATGAGGAGAGATTTATAATGGAAAAAGAATATCATGAGGGAATTTTAGCAGGAGAGCATTTAGCTGCTTCTTGCGTTGGCACAGCAGAAGGAACGAGTGCTGAAGATAATACAGCAACAGAGTCAAAGAGAATTGTTCGCTATCAAGATAGCGATGGAAACATACATTATGGCGTTATTGAGGGAGAAACTATCTTTCAATTAGCCAATGAATTTGCAGAAATCGCTGCTGGTACATGTTCCTATGAGGGGACGGAAGTCGCACTTGGAGATGCAAAAATTCTAATTCCTGTAGAGCCATCAAAAGTAGTCAATTTTGGCTGGACATTTGCCGGACATGCTAAAGAAACGGGTGGTACGGCGAATTTAAAAGAACCTTTTCTTTTCTTAAAACCGCAATCTGCGCTAATTGCAGACAAAGAAACCATATGCTTGCCGCCAATTGATTTAACGAACAAGGTTGAGCTTGAAGGCGAAGTTGCCTTAGTAATTGGCAAGAGCGGTAGAAACATTCCGGAAGAAGAGGCGTTAAGCTACGTTTTTGGTTATACCGTGTTTAATGATGTAACAGCAAGAGATTTGACTAAAACAGACCCGCAGTTTACACGGGGAAAAGGTTTTGATACTTTTGGACCTATTGGGCCATGGGTGGTAACTGGTATTGATCCGACCCATTTGAGAATTGTTACAACCTTAAATGGAAAAGTGGTACAGGACGGAAACACAAGTGAAATGTCCTTGAGTATTCCATTTTTGATTAGCTGGGTTTCAAAGATCATGACCCTAGAACCTGGCGATGTTTTGGCATTGGGATCTCCTTCTGGCACTTGTCCGATGAAATCCGGTGATGTGGTAACGGTAGAAGTGGAAAACATTGGCAAGCTAACGAATTATGTGAAATAATTCGTTAGTAACTTAAAAAATATAATGTTATAAAAAAAAGCGATGACGAAGATCGCGAAAGAAATGTGAAGAACACGAAGGATATTATGGCTATTCATATCCTTCGTGTTCTTCATAATCTTCGTGTCTTTGCGGTTCAAAATGCTTTATTATTAAATACCGTCTATATTTTATATCATAAAAGTCCTTGACAAAAGAGCAATGTCCTGTGATAATGAATACACCATTACAAAAAAGAATTATGATGTGGGATTTGAAATATGGAATGCTACTTTGAAAAGGCAGCATAGGATCTGTATCATTGATCTTTTTATAGGGAAAATTTTATAACAAAAAGTAATGACTAGGAGCGACACAGCAGAGAAAACGCTACAGAGAGCTGGCGGGTGGTGTAAGCCAGAGCGAAATTGTGAGTGTCATCTCGCCTAGGAACTCTTTTGCCGAAATAAATACTGTTGCAGCTGCTTCCGTATTGTTAAGCAAAAGCGCCGCCGAGCGTTAATCGGAAGTCTGATTATAATCAGATGCAATGAGTCCAATGTAGGGTGGTACCGCGTATCGTCGCCCCTATCAACGCTAATAAAGCGTTGATAGGGGCTTTTTGTTTTTTGCAAAAAGAATACAAAAAAGAAATAAAAAAGGTGGAGATTCGTATGGTAACAAGGAGTATAAAAAAGAAGGGCATAGTAAGTCTTTTTCTAATGGTTTTAACGGTTATGGTCCTAGGGTGCAGCAGTGAAAAGTCTGGGAATAAAGGGGCAGCCTCAGATGGCAGTACGGCTAAAATTGGAGTGGTTTCCTATCTGACTGGGGCTGGTGCGGCTTACGGCGAGTCAATCCGTCAAGGATTAGAACTGGCTAGCGATGAGGTCAATGCCAAGGGAAAAGTAAAGCTTGAACTTATTTTTGAAGATTCTAAAGGTGAGAAGAATGAAGCGATTAATGCTGTTAACAAACTGATTCACAAAGATAATGTATTGTCACTCATTGGCCCCACATTAAGTGGTGAAATGTTTGCTGTTGGACCAATTGTCAATCAAGAAGGAGTACCCATTATGGGAACGTCATTGACAGTAGAAGGAATTACTGAGATCGGCGATTATGTCTTCCGCAATTCTTTGCCCGACTCGGCTGCTATACCACAGTCTGTAAAAAAGGCTAAAGAAAAATTCAATTTGAAAAAAGTAGCGATTATGTATTCGGATAACAATGATTTGGCGGTATCAGGGTTTAAAATATTTGAAAAGACCTTAAAGGAAATTGGCGTAGAAGTAATTGCAGTGGAAACTTTCGCTGATAAAAATACTGATTTTTCCGCTCAGTTGACCAAAATTGCCACACTGAATCCCGATGCCATTATGGTTGCTGGATTGTATCAGGAGGCTGCGTTGATTCTTAAAAAAGCACGGGAAATTGGAATCACTGTTCCCGTTGTTGGTAATAATGGTTTTAACTCGCCGCAGTTGATTAAATCAGCTGGTAATGCAGCCGATGGAGCCATTGTAGCTAGTCCCTGGTTTCCGGGAAAAGATGATGCTAAGGTTAAAAGCTTCATAGCTGCTTACAAGGCAAAATACAAAAAAGAACCTGACCAATTCGCAGCTCAGGCTTATGATGCACTGCAAATTATGGCAATTGCAATCGAAAAAACAGGTTCAGTTACAGATCGACAGAAACTTCGTGATACATTGGCTACGGTCAAGGATTATTCGGGTGTAACTGGTAAGTTTGCCTTTGATGAGAAACGCAATCCGTCGATGGATGTTACAGTTCTCGTTGTAAAAGACGGTCAGTTCACAGAACTAAAATAAGGATGTCGAGTAAGGTTAAGACTGGGGGAATTAAACTTGTTTTTGCAGCAGTTGATTAACGGCATCACCTTAGGAAGTACCTATGCATTGATTGCGTTAGGCTACACCCTGATTTTTGGTGTATTAAATATTGTTAATATGGCTCATGGTGAAATATTCATGTTTGGTGCCTTCATTGGTTTGATTTTGGCTACTAAATTCAATATGAGTATCTTTAGTGCCTTGTTAGGGGCTATGGTAGCAGGAGCAGTGCTCGGGTATCTTATGGAGCGTCTGGCACTGAGGCCGCTGCGCCGTCGTAAGGTTTCTGAATTAGCACCTCTGATTAGTACGATTGGGGTATCCATTTTTCTAGAGAGTTTGGCACTTCGACTGTTTGGACCACAAGCGCAATCCTTTCCATCCATTTATGCTGCACAACTATTTGAGGTGGGCGGACTTAAAATTTCAGCGGTGCAGATTATTATCTTGGCCATTTCATTTGGGTTAATGGTTGCGCTGCGTTTCTGGTTGGCGAAAACACGCTTGGGCAAATCCATTCGTGCTACAGCTGAAAATATTGAAACGGCTAATCTGTTAGGTGTGGATACACAAAAAGTAATCGTGCTAACGGTTATGCTGGCATCGGCCCTGGGAGGGGGAGCTGGGGTACTTGTTGGACTGGCCTTTAATGCAATCGAACCAACCATGGGAATTACTATGGGATTCAAAGGGTTAGCAGTACTTATTTTGGGTGGTTTAGGCAATATTACCGGAGCGATGGTCGGCGGGTTGCTTTTAGGTATCGCTGAAATATTCAGTGTAGCTTATGGGGTGTCATCGTATCGTGATGCTGTAGCTTTTGGTTTCATTATTTTACTGTTATTTTTGCGTCCTCAGGGGATTTTTGGCAGCAAAGAGCAGCAAGGAGGACGGTAGGCATGGAATTTTTATTAAATCCGTATTACATGCAACTCATAACCTTTATCATCATAAATGCCATTTTAGGCATTAGTATTTATCTAACGTTGTCTACAGGACAATTATCCTTGGGCAATGCCGGCTTTATGAGCGTAGGAGCTTATACCTCGGCTCTTCTTACTTTAAAAGCTGGAGTTCCTTTATATGCTGCGGTTCCTTTAGGCGGCGCCGCGGCTTGTCTATTGGCAGCGATCATCGGTATTCCCACCACTCGATTGCGAGGCATCTATCTGGCAATCGCGACTCTCGGGTTTGGCGAAGTAGTTAGGGTGATTATTCTCAATCTTAAGATTACCAATGGTGCTTTAGGGCTTTCGTCAATTCCTTCTATGGGTGTAATGCTCAGTAAAGGGATTGCTGCTTTTGGGTTAGCAGGTGGTATTGGCGGAATTAGTGTACGACAATTGGGCAGTATTGCTGTGATTCTCATTCTGGCTCTGATTTTAGGGTTCTTGATCTTTTTTGCCTTGCGTCTTAGTTCTTCCCGGTTAGGCAGAGCATTTGCTGCAATTAAAGCGGATGAACATGCCGCAGAAGTCTCTGGTATTGATACCCGCTACTATAAATTATTAGCCTTTTTTATGGGGGCTTTTGTAGCTGGTATTGCTGGTGGTCTGGCAGCCCATATCACTTTTTATATTGGACCGAAAGACTTTGCGTATCATCGGGCAGTAGAAATATTATTGTTTGCTGTTCTTGGTGGCAGTGATGTGGTATGGGGACCGATTTTAGGAGCAGTACTTCTGACAGTATTGCCAGAAGTACTGCGGTTTGCCACTGAATATCGGGAAATGATCTATGGGGCAATACTAGTCCTGATGATGGCTTTTCGCCCGCAGGGACTCATTAGTGAAAGTACTCTTGCATTATGGCGGACAAAGCTGACTCGTCAGCCTAAGATCGCGGGCCAAGATAAGGTAACAAGGAGGACGACGCCATGACCTTACTACTTGAGCAAGTCACGAAACAATTCGGTGGTTTGGCCGCTCTGACGGATGTGGGCTTTACGGTTAATCCAGGAGAAATAGTAGGAGTCATCGGACCGAATGGAGCTGGTAAGACCACACTGTTTAATCTTATTACGGGTGTGCTGGCACCTAGCTCTGGCAGGATTATTTATCAAAAACAATCATTAGTCGATTTTAAACCACATAAGATTACAGAACTGGGAATTGCCAGAACCTTTCAAAATATTCGTCTGTTCGAGCATCTTACAGCCTTAGAGAATGTAGTGGTTGGCGCACATTGCCGTATGAAGGCCGGATTGTGGCAGGGAATATGGCGTACAGCGGCTCAGCGGCAAGAAGAAAAAAATATCCGTGAAAAAGCAAGAGAATTATTGAATTTAGTAGGAATTGGTGAAGATGAATTGTCTTTGGCAGGGGCTTTGCCTTATGGTAAGCAGCGGCGTTTGGAGATTGCCAGGGCGTTAGCGTCACAGCCGGATTTACTGTTACTTGATGAGCCAGCTGCTGGAATGAATGAGAGTGAGACCGATGATCTTCAGATATTGATAAAAAAAATTCAAGAATTAGGTAAAGCCGTTATTTTGATTGAGCATGATATGGGCTTGGTAATGAACATTTGTGACAAGCTGGTGGTATTGAATTTTGGCAAAAAAATTGCCGAGGGTATTCCGAAGATCATTCAGGATCATCCAGCAGTAATTGAGGCCTATCTTGGCAAGGAGGAAGACTAATATGCTACAGTTGCAACAGCTTGCCGCAGGATATGGCAATATTAAGGCATTGAAAAATATTGATCTTACTGTCCCTGCAGGGTCGATTGTTTCTTTAATTGGTGCAAATGGTGCCGGGAAGACAACAGTTATGAAGGTTATTATGGGATTGATTAAACCAGAGTTCGGTCAGATTTTCTTCAAAGGTCAAAATATTAGTGGAATAGCAAGCCATAAAATCGTGAGTTTAGGACTTTCTCTAGTACCGGAAGGTCGCAGCATACTGTCGCGAATGACGGTATTGGAAAATTTGGAGATGGGAGCTTGCCAGCGCCAAGATAATGAAGTGCAGGCAGAC
Source organism: Pelosinus fermentans JBW45 (assembly GCF_000271665.2). GTDB lineage: Bacteria > Bacillota > Negativicutes > DSM-13327 > DSM-13327 > Pelosinus > Pelosinus baikalensis. Next base: position 1,143,920 of record NZ_CP010978.1, read on the forward strand.
TTGCAACGGATCTTTCAACGATTTCCCATACTGGAAGAGCGAAAAGCCCAATTAGGAGGGACTCTTTCGGGTGGTCAGCAGCAAATGCTGGCGATTGGCAGAGCATTGATGTCCAGACCCGAATTGTTGCTTCTTGATGAACCTTCAATGGGGTTAGCGCCGCTGGTAGTGGCGGATATTTTTAAGGTCATTCAGGAAATTAACCAAGAAGGAACTACGGTATTGCTTGTGGAACAAAATGTAAGGCAGGCATTAAAGATTGCTAAGTACGCCTTTGTATTAGAAACGGGACGCATTAGTCTCCACGGCCAGGCTGAGGATATTGCTAAAGATCCACGGGTTATGGAAGCCTATCTAGGCGGCAAAAAATAAATGATTAGCAGTCTCTAGGGAAGTCTCCATTTAGGACGGCAAAGGATGAGCATAGCTAACGCTTCGCCGTTGTACTTAACCTACGCTTATAGTTATGCTCATCCTTTGCCTGTCTGTGGCTATAGATGGATGGTTTTCGAAAGAGACTACATTAGAATGGGGAGGAACTGTAGGAATGGAAAATATGTATGTTTTTTATGAGGGAAAGATTGTTTTGGAGAGCGAAGTACATATCAGTGTACGCTGTAAAGGATTTAACTATGGGCTCGGTTGTTTTGAAGGAATACGGGCTTATTGGGATGAGACTGAAAAACAGCTGTATGTATTTCGCCTAAGAGAACATTATGAACGTCTTCTGCAATCCTGCAAAGTGTTGTATATTAATATTCCTTATACTGTAGATGAGTTATGTCAAGCTACGATTGAATTGCTTAAGAAAAATAATCTTCAGACGACAACCTATATCAGGCCAGTTGCATTTAAGGGCTCCAATCATGTTGCTCCTACCTTATTAGATGATGACAATCGAATTGTGATCTATTGTCAGCCTATGGGTAACTTTACTGGCAAAGATGAGCTTCGGGCCGCATTTACTTCTTGGGAACGCTTAGGGGATAACATGCTGCCGCCTCGCACTAAGCCTACAGCTGCTTATCTTAATTCGGCTCTGGCTTCTTTAGAAGTAGTGAGTAAAGGGTATGACGAGGCTTTGTTTTTAACACGCAATGGTCATGTTTGTGAAGGACCGGGGGAAAATGTATTTATGGTTCGCAATGGGAAAATAATTACTCCACCTCCATCTGACAATATTCTTGAAGGTATTACCAGAGATACAGTGATGCGTTTGGCACGCCAAGAGCTTGGCATTGAAGTGATTGAGCGCAGTATTACCAGAACGGAATTATATGCAGCGGATGAAGTTTTCTTCAGCGGTACAGCGATGGAAGTGGTGGCTGTTGTTGAAGTGGATGACCGAAAAATTGGCAATGGCCATCAAGGCCCTGTGTGCCGTAAACTTAAAGAATTATTCTTTCAGGTTGCTACGTCCAAAATAAAGACATATTCGGATTTTAGTACACCTGTATATTAGAAATTAAAAGTTTTGTAGATTTTATGAATCACAAAGGTATAATGCCACTGATGCGGCATTATACCTTTGTGATTTGATTCGTTTAATGTATAGAGGTAGAGGTATGTAAGAAGGCAATGAACCGTGAGGTTGCGATATGGGATATTGTGGGATGTTTTTTTTAAAAAAGATCCTTGCTTGGAGGACTTTAGTCCTTAAGTTTTAACTTGACTTAATAATAATAAGGCAATACAATTATATGTATAATTTGACAAAAATTTCAAAAGTTAATATTGGGCAAACTTACCGAAAGGTAAGGACGCAAAGCCGTGGGTCTAAGGAATTGTCTATGACTGCCAGGTTGCGAATATAATTACATTGTAATTATTAAATTGGCACCCGCTTTCTATAGCTGGTGCTTTATTTCGTATTCTTTATTCTCTGTGTCCTTTTTGGCTATTATATCGGTGGAGTCATAAGAATTACTAATTACCGGGAAATAGGAGATGATATAGTTGACCCTGCGATCCAAAATAACAATGCTAGTGGTCGTAACCTTTGGTCTATTTATTTTTTGTGTATATGCTTCTTTACATTATTCATTGGATCAGCAATTTGAGGAAAAACAAATTTCTATTGAAAATTCAGCTACTGGTAGGTATGAGAATCTCGCTCTTACTATGTCTTTCTTAGAAGAGCAGCATTTACATCTAGTAGGTCAAAAAAGTATTTACTATGGAGCTATTTTGATATTGTGTAGTGGTTTGATTTTTAGTTTTCTTTTACCAATGATATTAGAAAAAATCTTATTTCGTCGTTTGTATTCATTAATTAGGAGTATCGTCTACATAACTAAGACCCAGGACCTGTCATCAACTCTATGCGTATCAGGAACTGATGAAATTGCTATTTTGGCAGGAGAAATGAATGAGATGCTACTCGCTCTGTCCAATGAAAAAATGCTGAGGCAGCAAGCCTTGCAAGAAGTCCAAGAGCTTAATAAAAATTTGGAAGAGCGGGTACAAGAAAAGGCAATACAGCTGAAAAAACAGATGTATACCGATCAACTTACGACAACTCCCAATCGTCTGCAGCTGAATGAAGATATGAAAGATGCTGAGAAACCTCATTTAGCAATTATTAATGTAGAGCAATTTCGCACGATTAATGAATTTTACGGCTATCAGGCAGGAGATGATTTATTGCTGGAACTGGCAGAACGTCTGAAAAAACTGATAGAACCATACCACTATAATTTATACCGCTTAGCAGGTGATGAATATGCCATTCTTGCTAATGAGGGAAATGAGAAGAACTTTAGTGATTGGATGCTGAATATTCATAATGTAATTGAAAAAGTACCTTTTAAAATTCATGGTCATAGCTCTTATCTTTTTGTTACTATCGGTATTGCAATTACGAAGGATAAACCTTTAGAAAAAGCACAAATGGCTTTGGAATACGCCAGGCAATATTGTCTGCCGCTAAAAGTGTATCATGATGATTTGCCTATGAGGGAGACTCATCGCAATAATCTTCATTGGATACATGAAGTACAAGATGCAATACAGGAAGATCGGGTAATGGTATATTATCAGCCGATCATGAATACTCTTACTTTTGAAATTAGTAAATACGAAGTATTGGTTCGCTTGCTTGGCCGAGATGGGCAGGTGATTTCACCTGGAACATTTTTGCCTATTATTAAGAAAACTAAGCTGTATCCTCGTTTGACAGAAGTGGTTTTAGAAAAATCTTTTACTCACTTCGCAGATAAAGATGTTGATTTTTCAATCAATCTAAGTGCTGCGGATATTTTAGATCATGGAGTACAAGAGTTAATTGGAGAATTATTGGAAGACTCTTGCACCGCGAAAAGGGTCACTTTTGAATTTGTTGAATCAGAAGAATTTAAGAATCCAGACGATCTATCTTTCTTTATCAAAAAAATAAAAGCTTCTGGTGCCAAAATAGCAATTGATGATTTTGGCAGCGGTTACTCAAACTTTGCCTATATTTTAAATATGGGAGCTCATTATATTAAAATTGATGGCTCATTAATTAGTGAAATTGGAACAAATCCTGCAATGGTCGCCATTGTTGAAAGCATAGTATATTTTGCCAAGCAGCTTGGTATTCGAACCATCGCTGAATACGTTAGTTCAGAGTCTATCTTTCTAGAAGCTAAAAGAATTGGTTTGGATTATGTACAAGGATACTATATAGGAAAACCAAGCCCTATTTTAGTAGAGGAAAACAAGTTCTGCTGCGTTCGTTTAGGTGTTAGTTAAGTAATTTGCTAAAAATAATAAAGGATAATGGATTTCTCATATAATCACGTTCTCTAATCAGCAGAGGTGATTATATAAGAAATCCATTTTTGTTTTTTTATAGCCTGTAAGCCAGTACCTTATCAGCCCTAAATCAGTGAATACTGACAGTCTAGTTATTTTTATTGAATTGTAATATTTATCCTATATGGCGGCAATAATAAAGACAGAACGCTAAGGATAAGCAAGGATGTGATGATAATAATGAATGAGACAGAGGAAAGTTGGAAGGAAAGTCCAATCGTGATTTTTGCAGGTGTGTTAGTAGTATATACAGTTAGCCACTCCATCATGGCATTATTCAGCTAATAAGGGAATTTGATATGGATTGTGTTTTTGGTATCTTTGCTACACGATTTGTAATGGTATTGACAATTTATTATCTGCGATGTTATCCTTTAAGCATAAGAATTGTAGGTGAATTCTATGTTTGGACCTAACACCATTTGCATTGTGGGTGATGCCAAGTCACCGCAGAATGACGCAGTAACTCATCAGTATGGACGCTTTTCCATTTGTTTCGTAGTAGATAAAGACTCTGGAAACATTATTACGTGCAGCAGTACATTTGCAATCAGTCTAACGAATGATTTTATAACTACCATTTTTAGTAATAAGAGTTTAACTACGGATGGTGAGATCATTCGCGTAGAAGTGGAAAATCGCTATTTTGGCGCTTCTCAGAAAGCGATTATTGTAGCATTTAAAGATGCACAAAAGAAATATAACAGTATAAAAAAAGGCATTCATGTACAAGTGACAGAGTAGTGCCACTCTTAGGCAAAAAGCATATGTGGCTGCTTCATTTATTACTAACGTAAATGAAATCCAGCAAAGCAATCCTTTTATCAGGATTGCTTTGTTGGATTTTTTTATTTAATAAGGAGGAGATATCATGAAAAGTGGTTTGCCAATTGGAATATTTGATTCAGGTATTGGTGGTCTTAGTGTTTACAGTCAAATAAAAAAGGTATTGCCAAAAGAGGATATCATCTACTTTGGCGATACGGCACATGCTCCTTACGGCACTCGAAATCCATGGCAAATACGAGAATTTGTGAATCAAATGTTATCTTTTTTTGATCGTTGTAATTTAAAAATAGCTGTAAGTGCCTGTAATACCATTACTGTACTGGGATTGGAGGAGTTTCAGAAGAATCATGACTTTAAAATAGTAGGAATGAGCACAGGGGCACAGCAAGCGATAGCTGCCAGTACCAATAAACGTATCGGTGTTATTGGTACAGAGGTGACGATTCATAGTGGGATGCACCACAAAACCTTATTAGCATTAAAACCGGAGAGTAAAGTGTACGCTCAGACTTGCCCTAAATTTGCGCCTCTCATTGAACAAGGAAAGTTGACTGGTATAGAAATAGAAGATGCAATTACTGAATACCTAACCCCCTTAAAAAAAGAGAAAATAGATACGTTATTATTAGCTTGCACTCATTATCCGTATATAAGTGAATTAATAAAAGAATTCATGGGAGATCAAGTGAAGGTGATTGATCCAGCAGAAGAAACGGCTAATCAAATTAGGAATGTGCTTAGCAATGCTGGGATTTTAAATGACAATGGCAATGCAGGAAAAGGGAGGTTATATTTTTCAGAGCAGGCGCAGCAGGTACGCAGGATTGCCGAGAACATTATGGACACTTCAAGATGCTTGTTTTTAGAAAGAAACCTAGAAGGAGTAGTTCCATGTAAAAAAGATAATTGAGTATGACAATTTGCACAATAACCATAAAATTCAAGAGAATGGGAAATTATTTTAAAATATTCTACAGTATTGATGGATAAATTGCAATTCATAGAAGAATTTTAAGAAATTGCAGGAATATAGGTGAGAAGTAATGAAGTTATGCAGTATTTCATAGAATTTTTAATAAGGGTGCTGTTTAGTCATTTCATCACTTTAGGATATTGTGATTTCTTAAGATTGAAAATTCGAAACACAGATTAGTAAGAAGCTTTGCGTACTGATTGGAGGGAAGAGTTCATGGATATGAATGTTCTCGGTGAGCCCGTTGGTCATAATATGGGGATAGCTTGGAATCAATTTATTCGTTCAGGAAAAATCGCAGCAGGAATTGTTTCGCCTTTGGTTGCTAAGTCATGGGAGAAATGTGCCAATCGAAACATGAACCCTACAGAAGGTCGAGGGCAAATTGAATTAGGGCATAATGAGCTTAAAGAGCTGCTAGATAAGAACGAAAGGACGATTCGTATTGCCAATCCTTTTATGAAAAATCTTTATAAAACGTTTTCCAATACGGGATTCATTATCGTATTGGCGGATATTAAAGGATATATATTAGAATCTTTTGGTGATAAGGAACGTTTAAAGAATGCACAATATCTTAACTTTGTTCTTGGAGCTAATTGGTCAGAGGCAAGCGTGGGGACAAATGCAATTGGACTTGCGTTAGCTACGGGAAAGCCGGCTCAAGTCTCAGGCTGGGAGCATTTTTCACAACCGCATCACTGCTGGACTTGTTCGGCAGCCCCCATTTTTAATAGACAAGGAGAAATGGTTGCCGTACTAGATATTTCCGGGCCTGTACATGAGAAAAATTCTCATACTCTGGGCATGGTGGCCGCGGCTTCAGAGGCAATTTCCATGCAGCTAAAAATGCAGCAGAAACAAAATGAAATGGTTTTAGTGAATAAACATTTGGAAAGTATTTTTAATGCTATGTCAGACGGTGTGATCCTCATTGATAAATGTGGCATTATTAAAGACGTAAATACTATTACGAAACAAATGCTCAATCGCAATAACCAAAACATGATCGGCTGTTCGATTGATACTATTTTTAAAGAAATATCACCTTTCACGAAAGAGATGCTGCACCATAAGAAATCGTATTCTGGTATTAAGCTATCAGTGCCTGGTTCTAATGGAACGAATCATTGTTTGGCTTCAGGTGAAATTGTTGCTGATGATCAGGGAAGCGTGAGCGGTGGTGTAGTGATCTTGCGTCCGATTCAACAAGGCAAGAGTTCTGCAAATTGCTATAGTGCCCATAATGCGGATTTCACATTTAATGATATTATTGGTACTAGTTCTTCTATGCGTGAAGTGATGGGAGTGGCAGTATTAGCGGCTGAAAGTACTTCAAACATACTTCTGCAAGGGGAAAGCGGGACTGGAAAGGAATTATTTGCTCAGGCGATTCATAACCAAAGTGCTAGACGTAAGGGACCATTTATTGCTGTGAATTGTGGTGCAATACCCCGAGAATTGATTGGCAGCGAACTTTTCGGCTATGAAGAAGGGGCTTTTACAGGAGCCAAGCGAGGGGGGCGTCCAGGAAAGTTTGAATTGGCGGCAGGTGGGACGCTATTCTTGGATGAAATTGGTGACATGCCTTTAGAACAGCAAGTCTCCTTACTGCGGGTACTGCAAGAAAAAAAGATAAATCGCATTGGCAGTGATAAAATAATTGCTACAAATGTACGAATCATTTGTGCTACAAATAAAAATCTGCTGAAAGAAGTGAGAATGGGGAGCTTTAGGCAAGATCTTTATTATCGCCTCAATGTAATCTCTGTTACCATACCTCCTTTGCGTGAACGGGGAGAAGATATCATCTTACTGCTTACTTCCTTTTTGCAAAATTTGAGCAAAGGCGGAAATTGCGAATTTGACCTAGAGCCGGAAGTACTGCATTGCTTAAAAAAATATAGCTGGCCGGGGAATGTGCGCGAACTTCATAATGTAGCAGAACGAATCATCCATCTGGTTAAGGGAAAGACAGTATCGTTAGTACATTTGCCTGCCGATGTATATCATTGCTGCGAAGAGTTGACTGAACTGCCAACCCAAAGAAGTTCTTTTAAGGAACAGCGCAAGCGGGAGAATGAAAAAACAGAACGAGAAGAAATCATTACACTGCTCCATGAGTGCAAAGGAAATATTAGTCATATTGCCAAACGAATGGGCGTAGCTCGTACCACAGTTTATCGAAAGATGCAATTGTATGCAATACAATATTAAAAGAAATAAGTGTAGCGAGGTGTAGCACTGTAATACACCGTTACGACATTCACGCTACAGTTCATTTATACAAAAACCACCTAAACCAGGTGGTTTTTTTCTATATGTCTTAGGGTGAGTCAGCATTTTTTGTAAGTGTAGAAAGTATAAGCTATAAGTTGGAAAAACAAGCTTTTATGAACCACAAAGGCACAATGCCGCTGACGCGGCACACAAAGGAGTGCACAAAAAATATAAAGAAAACCCTTTGTGTCCTTTGCGTCTTTGTGGTTCAATCAATTTTATATGTTTTAAAAGATGTACATCATGTTATTAGTTGTAAAGAGTTGGTATGAAAATTGCAACATAATAGTATGTGAAGAATTAAAAGCAACTTACTAGCGAATTACTTACAAGGAAGGAGAGGATTGGAGCATTCATAAAAAATATCTGAGTAATGAGAAAAGTCAAAATAGTTTAGGAGGGTTATGATATGGGCGATGTTACGAAAGAACAATTATTGGATTTTTATAAAACAATGCTGACAATCCGTAAATTTGAAGATAAGGCAGCCGAATTATTTGCAGCAGGCAGGCTTCCTGGCTTTGTTCATCTGTATAGCGGGGAAGAGGCTGTGGCTACAGGCGTATGTGCCAGCCTGACAAATAAAGATTATATCACCAGTACTCATCGAGGTCATGGTCATTTAATTGCCAAAGGTGGGCAAGTGGATAAGATGATGGCAGAACTATTTGCCAAAGTGACAGGCTATTGTAAAGGCAGAGGAGGGTCCATGCATATTGCTGATGTGGATCTGGGTATTTTGGGGGCCAATGGTATTGTTGGCGCAGGACAGCCCATTGCTGTTGGTGCTGCATTTGCGAATCAGTATCTAAAGAATGATGCAGTTTCCGTATGTTTCTTTGGTGATGCTGCTTCCAATCGAGGTACCTTTCATGAAGCATTAAATCTGGCATCGGTTTGGAAGCTGCCAGTGATTTTTGTCTGTGAAAATAACCGTTTTGGTATTTCTATGAATCAGAAAGATCATATGAATATTGTGGATGTTTCTCAGCGGGCCATATCTTATGGTATTCCGGGAGTCACAATTGATGGCAATGATGTTGCTGCTGTTTATGAAACGGCAAAGGATGCAATCAGTCGTGCAAGAAAGGGCGAAGGCCCAAGCTTGATTGAATGCAAAACATGGAGACATTATGGACATTTCCAAGGAGATGCCGGTTTATATAAAGATGCCCAAGAACAAGAAGAGTGGTTGAAAAAAGACCCCATACTAAAATTAGAAGAAAAATTAAAGGTCCTGAAATTTGCCAAGGATACGGAACTTAAGGAAATACAACAACAGATACAGGGGCAAATTGATGCGGCGGTTGAATTTGCTGAAAATAGTCCCGAGCCAAGTCCAGAAGATGTTCTGGCCGATGTGTATGCTCCCTGATTGCCGCTATATTGTTGGTCTGCGGGGAAAGGGATATAGGGTATGACTTTCCTAAGGATTGCTATTTAGAATCGGTAGTTTGATTGATACAGAACAAAGAAAGGATGAAGAAAATGAAAAAAATGACATATGCCGAAGCCATTCGGGATGGTATGAGAGTAGAAATGCAAAGGGACGCCAACGTATATATTGCAGGTGAAGATGTAGGGAAATTTGGGGGCTGCTTTGGAGTTACGGCAGGATTATTTGATGAATTTCCTGGTCGGGTACTTGATACGCCGATTAGCGAAACAGCGATTGTCGGTCATGCTGTTGGTGCGGCGGCAGCTGGACTACGTCCAGTCGTTGAAATTATGTTCATTGACTTTATGGGTGTATGCATGGATGAATTGTTCAATCAGGCTGCAAAGATGCGATATATGTTTGGCGGTAAAGCAAAAGTTCCTATGGTGGTACGGACTCCTTGCGGCGGCGGTATGACGGCATCGGCTCAGCATTCCCAATGTATAGAAGCATGGTTCACTCATATACCAGGGATAAAAACAATTATGCCTTCAACTCCAGCCGATGCAAAAGGCTTAATGGCGGCAGCCATTCGCGATGATAATCCCGTCATGTATATTGAGCATAAGCAGCTGCTAGCCATGAGCGGTGAGGTACCGGAGGGTGAATATGTCATTCCTTTGGGCAAAGCAGATATAAAAAGAGCAGGATCGGATGTAACCATCGTTGCTTGGTCATGGATGGTTCACAAAGCATTAGCAGCGGCTGAACAATTAGCAAAAGAAGGAATTAGTGCAGAAGTTGTTGATTTGCGTACGCTGGTTCCTTTAGATAAAGAATGCATTTTGCAGTCTGTTGCAAAGACAAACAGACTCGTGGTGGTAAACGAAGCGGTTCGTACCAGCGGCTTTGCTGGCGAGATAGCAGCCATTGTTGTGGAAGAAGGTTTTGATTTGCTCGATGCTCCCATCGTGCGGGTCACTGCTCTTGACATCCCCGTTCCCTTTAATGCGAAACTAGAAGCCGTTTACTTACCCAACGAAACCAAAATCATAGCAGCAGTAAAGAGCTTATTTTAAAAATGCAAAGGCGCAATGCCGCTGCTGCGGCACACAAAGGAGAACACAAAAAATAAGTTATAAATAAAACCCTTTGTGTCCTTTGCGTCGTGGTTCAAATCGTTTAATTCTGTTTTAAAAGAACATGTAGCGTTTTTTATGAAACTTCAAATGATAAAGGAGTGCGAACATATGGCAGTAGAAATTACTATGCCGAAAATGGGTCTGTCAATGGTAACAGGGACCATTGTGAAATGGCTAAAGAATGAAGGGGATGCAGTCAGTAAGGGCGATATTATTCTGGAGGTAATGACGGATAAACTGACTAATACCATTGATGCTCCAGCAGATGGCGTGCTGCTCAGGATCGTTGCCCAAGAGGAAGAAGAACTTCCCTTTGGTGCTTTACTGGGTGTGATTGGTATGGAAGGTGAAGCGGTTCAAGGTGCAAAAGCTGCCAGCAAAGCAGCACCTGCTGCAGAACCAGTGATTTCCGAAACGAAGCAGGCAGATAGTGGCAGTCGGGAGGTTACGGGAAATAGAGTGAAGGCTTCTCCTCTAGCCCGCAAGTTAGCTAAGGAAAACAATGTGGATTTTACGCAGATCACTGGTACGGGTCCATCGGGACGCATTGTCCGAGATGATGTTCTTGCATTTATTGCCCAAGGTGGCAATTCCCAGCAGGCAAGCACACCAAAGAGCATTGGCAGCCCTGCTCCCATCGAAGAGCAAGAGAACTTTACTCTGACTCCTTATGCCGGCATGCGAAAAGCCGTCGGTGATAATATGTCCCTGAGCTGGTCCGTTGCACCAAAAGTCAATTACCATGTCAGTACGGATCTTTCTGCATTGCTAGCCTTACGAAAAACCATTAATGAAGAAGCACAAGTTAAGATCACCATTACAGATATGCTGGTGAAAATTGTTGCTGTGGCACTTAGAATGTCGCCACACATTAATATCGCATTGGTTGACAAAAATATTAGAAATTATAAAGAAGTTCATGTAGGGGTGGCTGTTGCCATTAGTCAAGGGTTAGTTGTACCCGTTGTGAAAAATGCAGATATCAAAACCATTTCTCAAATTAGCCGGGAAATTAAAGACTTATCCTTGCGGGCAAGAGACAATCAGTTAGGAATGCAGGAAATGCGGGGAGGAACCTTTACAGTTACGAATATCGGCGCTTATCAATCCGTTGATTGGTTTACCCCTATCATCAATCAGCCGGAAGCAGCTATTTTAGGAGTAGGCAGAACGGTAGACACACCTGTAGTAGAAAATGGAGAAATTGTAATTAAACCAATGATCGGACTTTCTTTATCCTTTGATCATCGCGTCATTGATGGAGCGCCTGCCGCTGAATTTTTAGGATTACTCTTAAAACTGATAAAAAAACCATATCAAGCTTTGATTTAACCATGGATCTAGAATAGGAGGATGCAGAATGGGACGCAAGGGATACTGTATAGAACTTGAAGCTTGCAGTTATGATGAAATTCTTCATTTACAGGAGACTCTAAATCAGGCCAGGCAGTTAGGCGCTATCCCCGATACGCTGCTTCTCCTTGAGCATCAGCCTTGTTTTACCATAGGAAGAAAAAAAGGGAGCTCCAACCATCTGTTAGTCAATCAAAAGGTATTAGATGAACAGCATATCAAAGTGTTTGAATCAAACCGGGGCGGGGATATTACCTATCATGGTCCGGGACAACTGATCTGTTATCCTATCATTGGTTTAACAGGAGTGCAGAGGGATGTTCATGCTTACGCCAACAAAATGGAAGAATTATTGATCAGAACACTGGCGTATTTTGGGATTGCAGCGATGCGCAAAAAAGAATATCCGGGAGTATGGGTTGAGGATCAAAAAATTGGGGCAATTGGCATTGCGATCCGAAAATGGGTTACGATGCATGGCGTTTCTTTAAATGTTTGCCCCAATCTAACTCATTTTTCCTTTATTGTGCCTTGCGGTATTACTTCTTTAGGAGTCACCTCTATGTCCCGGATATTGGAGACGGTAGATCCTAGAGCGGTGCGCAATCAATTGCGAAAACAATTTGAAGAATTATTTGAAATACAAACAGAGCTAGTGAGTGTAGAGCGGATAAAGGAGATGGTCCACTATGCTAAGACCAGCATGGTTAGTTGTTCCGGCACCCGATCAGGATGATCTTGCCCAGATGCAGTCTATGCTGAATGCAGGTAATTTACATACGGTATGTGAAAGTGCAAATTGCCCCAACATCGGAGAATGTTTTTCCCAGAAGACTTGTACATTTATGATTTTGGGAAATATATGCACTCGCAATTGCCGATTTTGTGCCGTAGAGCATGGGCAGTTACCTTTGCCTGTGGACAGGGAGGAACCTAAGGCGGTGGCCTTGTCAGCCAAGCAGCTGAACCTTGCCTATGTAGTGGTAACTTCTGTCACTCGAGATGATTTGCCTGATGGTGGTGCAGGACATTTTGCTAAAACCATTCAGGAGATTCGTCAGGCATTGCCGACAGCGAAAGTCGAAGTGCTAATTCCTGATCTTTTGGGACAGTTTGCATCACTAAAGCAGATTATTGATGCGGGGCCAGAGGTGATTAGTCATAATATCGAAACCGTGCCACGCTTATATAAAGATGTGCGGCCTCAGGCGATTTATGAACGGTCTCTCCAATTACTCAAACGGGTTAGTAACAGTGGTAAAAATATTGCCAAAGCTGGTATTATGCTTGGGTTAGGAGAAGGGCATGACGAGGTGCTGCAAACCATGGTTGATATAAAAGCAGTGGGCTGCCAAATCCTGACCATTGGACAGTATCTCCGCCCGTCTGCCCAGCATCACCCTATCATGGAATATATCCATCCCACCGCTTTTAAAATGTGGGAAGAGAAGGCATATGAGATTGGCTTTAGCCAAGTTGTTTCCGGTCCAATGGTGCGGAGTTCCTATCATGCCGGACAATGTTATGCAAAAACCTTTCGTAGTTAATCAAAAAAGAGTAGGAGGTAGATAGTATGGCTCTTCAAGCTGCCTTTATGTTTATAGCCCCAGAGGCTGATCCTATCCACCATCGATCGATTGTGAAAACACCCGAGGTTCACTTAACTGTAGTTGGAGTCAAAGACTATAAAGAAGCTGAAAAAGTTGCCAAAGAGCTAGTAGATCAGGGAATTACATCTCTTGAATTATGTGGCGGTTTTGGCAGTATTGGAACGGCTGCGGTTACCAAGGCTGCCCAGAACAAAGCAAATGTGGGAGCGGTTCGTTTTGATATCCATCCCGGTCTTGGCTTTAAAAGCGGTGATGATTTTTTTAGCTAATTCTAAGTAATAGAAAAAAACAAATGGAGAGAAAACATGAAAAAAAAAGTAATTATTGTTGGAGGCGGTCCCGGGGGATATGTGGCAGCCATTCGCGCGGCACAACTGGGGGCTGAGGTTCATATTGTTGAAAAGGAAAAAATGGGTGGGACATGTTTAAATGTGGGCTGCATTCCCACCAAAGCCCTTCTCCATACTGCCAAGCTGTACCACACTGTGCAGGAAGAAGTAAATAATGGACTGCGTGTCGAGGGGATATCCTTGGATTGGCCAGCCCTTATGTCTCGTAAGGATACGATTGTAAATCGCCTGGTTCAAGGAGTAAAGGGACTCTTAAAAGCCCATGGAGTGAAGACTCATAGTGGGCAAGCAGTATTGAAAGATGCCCACAAAGTTCAGGTGGTAGGGGAGACTACTGTAACTCTTGATGCAGATATTATTGTGCTGGCTTCCGGTTCTGTTCCCAGTAAAATCCCTGTACCAGGTGCAGATAGTGCTGGAGTCATTGACAGTACGGCAGCCTTAAGTTTACCTAAAGTGCCAAAGTCCTTGGTTATTATTGGCGGTGGCGTTATTGGTACAGAGTTTGCGTCATTATATAGCTCTTTTGGTACAAAGGTCACAATTGTCGAGATGCTGCCTGAAATATTACCAATGGTAGATCGCCAAATTGCCAAGAGAGTAAAGGAAAAGTTAACAGAGTGCAACATCGATTTTATGCTGGAAGCAGGATTAAAAGAAATACTGTCAACCTCTAACGGATTAAGTGCCGTAGTGCAAACTGCTGGCAAAAACCATGAAGTGGCAGGAGAATATATCTTGATGGCCACAGGGCGTAAGGCCAATATTCATAATATGGGGCTTGAAGAAGTGGGAATCCAGACGGAGCGGGGGAGAATTGTTGTAAATGAATATTTTGCAACGAATATACCTCATATTTATGCAATCGGTGACTGCAATGCTCAGATGATGCTGGCACATGCAGCATCTGCCCAAGGCGTTGCAGCCGTTGAATATGCGTTAGGTCATAGTCCTTTCTACAATCCTAAAGTCATCCCTTCTTGCATTTATACCATTCCAGAAGCTGCAGGTGTGGGACTTACGGAAGATGAAGCAGCGGCTCAGGGGATATCCTATAAAGTTGGTTTATTTCCTTTAATGGCAAATGGAAAGTCCCTCATTGAAGGATGTGAGTTTGGTCTGATTAAATTAATTGTCACTGAAAAAAGCGGAGAAATTCTAGGCGGACATATTTTTGGACCAAGAGCCACTGATTTGATTGGGGAAATAGCACTGGCAATGAATCTGGAAGCAACGGTGGATGAAGTCATTGCAACAATCCATGCCCATCCTACCATGAGTGAAGGAATCGCTGAAGCAGCGCTCAGCGTGAGCGGCAATGCAATCCATTGGCCCCCAGGAGCAAAGATTCTATAATCAAAAAGCCCACCAAGATGCTATATGTAGGCATCTTGGTGGGCTTTTTGATTATGTTTTACAGAGCATAAAAAACAATGAACCACAAAGGCACAATGCCGCTGACGCGGCACGCAAAGGAGAGCAATAAGCATAAATTAAAACAGAACCCTTTGTGTCCTTTGCGCCTTTGTGGTTCAATTCGTTCCTGTGTTTTGCAAGAATGATCAGCGCTTTTCTAATAATTCAAAAAGATGAGCCTAGAGTTTGAACGTAGCGATTGTTACTTGCAGTTCTTCGGCTAGATGGGCCAGTGCTTCGCTGGAGGAGGCGATCTCTTCCAGCGAAGCCGATTGTTCTTCCGTAGCCGCGGAAACGGTTTGTGTTTGTCCGCTTGTTTCCTTGCTGATGGCTTCAATCTCACGGATTGAGACAACCATTTCTTCACTGCCTGCAGCTACGCGATCAATGGCAGAAGCAATATCTTTCACTTGATTGGAGACTTGACTGGCTAAATTGGAAATTTCGGTAAAAGCTCCACCGGCAGTATTTACTACATCGGTACCCAGTTTCACCTCACGGGTTCCGTCATTCATGGCAGTAACTGCATTGTCTGTTTCATTTTGTATCTCTTGAATGAGTAATGCAATTTGTTTCGTTGCTGCTTGGGATTGTTCTGCCAGTTTGCGAACTTCATCTGCTACAACGGCAAAACCTCTGCCTTGTTCTCCTGCCCGTGCTGCCTCAATAGCTGCATTTAAAGCCAGCAGATTTGTTTGATTGGCAATATTGGAAATGGTATCAACGATTTGACCAATTTCTCGGGAACGTTCACCTAGTTTTGTGACAACTTTAGCAGATTCTGTAACGGTTTGATTAATCGTATTCATTTGTTGGATGGCCGCTTCGATGGAGTTTCCACCATTTTGTGCAGCAGCAGCAGCCCGGTCGCTAATTCCAGTGGCAATGCCGGCATTGCTGGCGATTTCTTGAATCGCTGTTGTTATATTTCCAATTGTTGCTGCCGCAGAATTAATGTTTCGCCCTTGCGCTTCCGTACCCGTAGCTACTTCCATAATCGATATAGCTACTTGCGTAGATGCCTGAGCTGATTGTTCTGCACTTGCCGTTAATTCTTCTGATGAAGCGGCAAGTTGTTCTGCAGAGACGGATACTTGGGATATGACAGTTCGCAAATTCGTACGCATTTTATTAAAGGCATCAGCGAGCTGTCCAATCTCGTCTTCTGATTGGTAGGTTATTGTGTCGGCGGCTAAGTTTCCAGCGGCGATTTGGCTGGCAACTTCAGCAACCGTATGTACGGGGCACGAAATATTACGAGAAATAAAAAATGCAATGATACTAGATACAATAATGACAATGATATTGATAACAATTAAAAAGACTTGAGAAGATCTAGCATCTTTCGCGTATTGTTCTTGCTCTTGGGTGACATAGGTTCTTGTCTCGAGGGTTAATTTTTCTGCAGCAGTCATAGTAGCTTTATAGGGACTTCCTGCATCAGCCATATAATGAGCAACCTCATCGGATTTACCAGCTTGTTTGGCGGCCATCGATAGTTCAGCGATTCTTTCATATTCTTCTTTTGCTTGCTTTATAGAAGTAATGTATTCTGTTCCTGTTCCTGTATTAAGATTTTTTTCTAACCATTTTAAGCGGTCATTTGATTTCGTTTTATAGTCATTGTAAACTGGAATATCATTTGGATCGCCAACAAAGTTGAAGCGACGCATGGTCACGGCCTCATTGGCAATATCAGCAGCTGCGCCTTGGACCATTTCCATTTTTTCGATATTTAGTTTACTAAATATGTGATAATTTGCAGTTATTTCACCTATTTTCCAAATGGTAAAACCACTCATCAGAATAACAAGAGCTAGGACAAGGGAGAACCCTCCACCTATTTTTTTGCCTACAGTCCATTTCATAAAATATCCTCCTTCAATTTAGTGTTAAGAAATTGCTGTATTTTACTATTTCAAAGAATAGTTTGATTTTCTTGAATCAATAAAAAACAAAAACTACCAGGTATCATCATGTCATTTGCAGATGGAACCTAGCAGTCACTTTAGACTTAGCTAATGGATGATTGCTGTTAATAGATTCTTACATGATTATATTGTATATTTTATATAGATAAAATATATTTGTCAATAATTATTAGTAATTAATAAAAAAATTAAAATGCTAAATATAGGATCAATAAGGAGAATGCAGATAATGTGATTATTCAAAATCAAGGAAGTTATGCTCGCTTATCCTTTTTTAAAGGCATCACTTCAAAAGGTTTAGACGTGGGCAATGAAACAAATCCAAAATCAATGGTGCTGTTTGAAATTATACTATACGTGATACATATCTGCCAGAAAAAAAATAGCCGTAGCCAATTTGGTTTAACGTTCTTATATTCTGCAGGTATGAGCTTAAAGTGAGGTAGTCATGAAAAATAGCCTGCACTCTTAGAAAATAAAAGCGCAGGCTATTTGAATATCTTTGATTGTACTCTGGTTAGGGAGTAGGCAGCTTAGGGCAGCATGGACCGCATGGACCGCATGGACCGCCTTCAGGACCTGGTCTATGAGGAGGACGCAGTGTATCGTCTACGGCTTTGGCTTGCTCATCGGATAAGTCTGCAGCGTCCTTTAATTCTTTGATCATGTCTGGACGTTGATTAAACTTTTCCTTGAAGAATGCATCTCTTTCCTCAGGAGTCATGAACCTCGTTTTTTCCATTTCTGTTTTTCGTTGATCATCTTTTTCTTTAAAAAAGCTGATCAGCTTAGCGGCTTGCTCTTGAGTGATGATACTGTCATTTAGCAATTTATCCATAAAAATTTTCATATGTTTTTCTCTGTCTTCAGGATTAGGCATTCGGTGATTCATACTTGGTCCAGGTATGAATTCTTGTTGTCCATCATGAGCAAAGGCGACTGCTCCAACTGATAATGCAAGGCATCCCAGAATCAGTCCGCTAACCAATCTTTTTGTGAAATATTGCTTCATTTGAATCTCTCCTTTATATAAGTGGTTTCCTTGAGATTAGTATGAAGGAAAATTGTTACAATTTAGTTACGGACTAGTATAGATTTCCTATATTTTTTGCTTTGGTAAGATCAAACCAAAATACAACACCATCTTCCACATTATTTACACCATAATGATTGCCATGTAATTCCTGGATTGCGCGGACAATGGATAGGCCTAGACCATAACCGCCGTACTCTCTGGTTCGAGCTTTGTCTACTTTATAAAAGCTCGTCCATATTTTTTCGAGGCTTTCTTCTGGAATGGGGCGTCCTGAATTATACATAAAAACTCTGATTTGATTGTCTGCTTCTTTTACCCAGATTTTAATGATCTTCTTAAATTCGGCATGGTCAATGGCGTTGGTAAAGAGGTTGAGCAATATTTGTTCAATGCGGAGTTCATCCCCGTATACTACACAGGGATCAATGTTGTCCATTTCCAAAATAATTTTTCTTTCCGTCAAAATGGTAGAGTATTTGAGGAGAATGTCCTGCAGGAGTAGGGAAAAATCGAACGCGTTTCTGCTTAATTGAAAGAACCCAGATTCAATTTGGGATAGATTTAGTAGATCTTTTACCAATTTATCCATTTTTTCTGCCTCGTCAATGATGACGGAGCAATAATAGTTTTTACTATCCTCATCCTGAGCCACGTTTTCTCTTAGACCTTCTGCATAACCTAAAATGAGGGAAAGAGGGGTTTTTAGTTCATGGGAGACGCTAGATACAAAGTTTTTACGCATTGTATCTAGTTTTCTTTCCTTTTCCACATCTGCCATGAGTTGCTGATTTTTTTTGTTAAGCTCTGAGATGGCTGTATCCAATTGATAAGATAAGTGGTTAATGCTTTTACCTAGTTCGCCAAGTTCATCGTTGCGGTTGATAGTACATTTCTGAGAAAAATCAAGCTGTGACATGCTTTGTGCAATGCGATTCAGTTCTATGATGGGGAGGGTAAATCGTTTCGCAAAGAAAAAAGCCCAAATAAAGCCTGCTGCAACAGAGAGTATACCCGTAAAAATAATGAATTGGGCTGCGACACTCACGCTTTCAGATATTAATGCCAGGGGCTGTTTTATAATCAAAATGTCATCGTTTGTCATTTTATGGCGGATCACCATAAAATCGATTTTTAAATCTTGGTCATGCTCCATTTCCAAAATGGTGCGGTTATCAATGATTTCTCTGCTTTTGATGATAGGTGGAGGACCGGGAGGAAAGCGGGGAGGTGTGGTCCGAGAAAGGGCAGGATTATCAAGAGAATTGGAGATAAAGGGAGGATGAGGGGAGGATGGGCTAGATGGATCTTGATCCACAAGGGGACCAAAAGAACTATATTTGATCTGTCCTTCTTTGGTGAAAATAATAATGCCTGCTCCTAATGTATTGGAAATCCGCTCCAGCTCCAAAGACATCTCCTTAGGATTGCCTTGATATAAAAGATCGAAGTTGGTACTGCTAATAATAAGAGCTTCTTTTTTTTGTGAAGTATAAAATTTTTCTAAGCCAATACGGGTGAGGCCTAAAAACATAAGTACAAAGAATAACACCAATCCGCTTAAGATAATAAAGAGTTTTGCACGCAGTGAAACAGTCATTTTTCGGCCTCGAATCGATAGCCATATCCTCTGATGGTTTGGACAAGTGCGCTTTTATCTCCTAGCTTGGTTCTCAGCCGATTGATATGAGTATCTACAGTTCGCAGATCACCAAAGTAATCATAACTCCACACCTGATTTAAGATTTGCTGGCGACTGTGCGCCACGAAGGAGTGTCCAAGTAGCGTAGCTACTTGAAGGCAGCCATGCTGTACAGATGATGGTGGTAGGTCCACCGAAATCGCCATACAGGTGGAGGTTTCAAACTACCTTAAGGTGCTGTGGCCAAAATCCATGGTATTGAGCGTTAAGGAAAAGGCAGTGATAAAACTGTCAAGTGCGTATTAAGGAGATGAATGAACAAATGAACCACTTACGAAAATGTCGATAGCGTAGAGATTCCATCAAAACCAGGGGGTAGTCGTTAATCTGGGATAAGTCTAGGGGAAACCTGTTTACTGCCTAGACGGTGGGCGGCATAAAGGTGGCATGAACTTAATACAGGCGTCTGTACGGAACGTGGGAACCCACGGGCTGATGTTAAGGGAGTATATCAAGCGGAAGAACCGCAAGATAAGAGTACCAATGCAGTCATGGGGGCAGATTGGGTTGTAGTAGTGATGAAGTTTCTGTAATGGGAATGGAGCGAAGAACCCGAATTATTCAGTTTCAAGAATAAGTCAACTTTGAAAGGAGGAGGAACTTATGCAAGAAACAAAGCCATACAGTATTTCCAAAAGAGCAGTAATTACTGCTTATGAAAGAGTGAAAGCAAATAAGGGAACCTATGGAGTGGATGAGCAATCTATTGAGGATTTTGAGAGAAAGCTAAATAATAATCTCTATAAGATTTGGAATAGAATGTCGTCAGGAAGTTATTTCCCGAAACCTGTAAAGGCAGTAGCAATTCCAAAGAAGAATGGTGGAACTCGTATTTTAGGAATACCAACCGTAGAGGACAGGATAGCGCAGATGGTAGCGAAGTTATACTTTGAGCCATGCGTGGAACCGATATTTTACGAAGATTCCTATGGATACAGGCCGAATAAATCAGCAATACAGGCAATAGAAGTAACAAGGAGAAGGTGTTGGAGAAAAGACTGGGTTTTAGAGTTTGATATAAAGGGTCTATTTGATAACATCAGACATGATTACTTAATAGAAATGGTAAAACACCAAACAAAAGAAGAATGGATTCTTCTGTATGTACAAAGGTGGTTGACAGCACCGTTTCAAATGGAGGATGGAACGATTGTTCTAAGAACTTCAGGAACGCCACAAGGTGGGGTAATCAGTCCTGTACTTGCCAATCTATTTTTACACTATGTATTTGATGATTATATGACGAAAGAGTTTCCAGCAATACCGTGGGCAAGATATGCGGATGATGGAATTGCACACTGTGTGTCTCTTAAACAAGCGAAATATTTGCAACGCAGACTACAGGAACGATTTGAGTGTTTTGGATTAGAATTAAATTTGGATAAGACAAGAATTGTATATTGTAAAGATGATGACCGAATAGGAAATCATGAATACACCTCTTTTGATTTTCTGGGATATACATTCAGACCAAGACATGCAAAGAATAAATGTGGAAAGTTCTTCACTAACTTTCTGCCAGCAATGGGAGAAAAGGCGAAGAAATCCATAAGAAAAGTAGTTAGAAAGTGGAAGTTGCAGTTGAAACCGGATAAGGACTTATTGGACATAGCAAATATGTTCAATAGCCAAATACAGGGATGGATTAATTACTACACGCATTTTTATAAATCAGAGATATATGAAGTATTAAGATATATTAATGGACGTCTTGTTTACTGGGTTCGCAAGAAATACAAGAATCGAAAATCAAGACAAAGAGCTGAACATTGGCTTGGAGAAATAGCAAAGCGTGATAGAAAACTGTTTGCACACTGGAAATTTGGGATACTGCCAACGGCTGGATAATGGGAGCTGTATGAGCTGAGAGGTTCACGTACAGTTCTGAGAGAGACTTAGGGGGAAGTTCCCTAGGTCTACTTGCTTAATGCCTTACCGCTATTCTCGGTCAAATAGGTAAGGAGTTCATATTCCTTAGGGCTTAAATCCAGAGAGTGATCATTTATAGATACTTGCCTTGCTGTTGTATTAATTTCCAAACCATCATATACGATGGCTTTTTCTCTTTCTATGCGGCGAAATAATGCGTTTACACGAGCTGTTAAAACTTTAGGACTAAAGGGCTTAGTGACGTATTCATCGGCACCAATTTCAAAAGCAAAAAGCTGGTCTACTTCTTCTCCTTTAGCTGTAAGCATAATGACAGGAATATTGCTTTTCTTTCTAAGCTCTCTGCATACGGTCCAGCCATCATGCTCTGGCATCATAACATCTAGAATGATCAGGTCCACCTGTTCTGCTGCCAGGAGCTCCAAGGCGACGCGTCCATTGTCAGCTTCTAGGGTGCTGTAACCTTCACGGACCAGAAAATCAGCAATCAGTTTCCTGATACGCAGTTCATCGTCAACAATTAAGATTGTTTTATTCATGAGTTTTACCTCCTTTTGACTCGACGGCATTCGTAGTTCTATTTTTAGCATAAAGAGTATGACGGAAGATGTCAATGAATAGCTAGATTTGTATAAAATTCTGTAACAAAACTGTAACAAAATTCCTTCATAATTAGAATAAAAGTATTTTATAGAAATAAAAACATTTTATCGTTATAGTAGGGACTAACTCATCTTTGGGATGCGTGAGTTTGGCAACGGGATTGAATATTGTGTTAACTAAGATTACATAAAAATATTTAAAAAAATAAAACTATAAAGTGAGGAGAATGTTGTTATGCATATTTCGACAGGAAATCTGTGGTTTTATTCTTGGAAAAATATCGTAATTATATTGATGACTCTCGTATCCTTGCTAGGGTACTATGTTTTTTACATTTCTCGATATATTGTACAAATTCTACTTTAAAATTAGTGAGATGTATTCCAAAGAAGTAAAATACTCATGCGGCTTGACAACTGCATGAGTATTTTACTTTGATTATCACGCGTGTTGATTAACCAAAAAAAGTAAAGACAAAAGGACACGTTTTTTGTAAATCGTAGTTACTAAACAAACGATCCGAAAAGAGGCGTCCTGTTATAGCAAATCAAATAGTTAGGTTAGATTTTTTGCGTTTACATGTGAATAATTACCAGGTTTATAAAGGGGAATAAATTTATTTTAATATATTACTGTAACAATTAAGTGACATTTATATGTTACTATTACAAAAAAAACAAGGCTCAACACAGAAAAACGATACTTGACCTATAAAATTTTCCGAAACATTGAAGTTATTTTACTAGAAACCGACACTACTATCTGTTACGCATAAAAGCCGAATGCAACATTTTAGTGTTGAGCCAAAAACAATAAAACAATAGAGGGCGCATGATAAGGAGGATTAAAATTGAGTTTATTAAGACAATATGTAAAGCCGGGAAGTGCCGGTATTTTGGGATTATATTTATTGGTCAGGACCACGATGGGGTTTGCCGCACCCCTCACAGTAGAACAAGCAGTAAATATGGCACTGGAAAATCACCTGGATATTAAGATCGCCATTAATAGTGAAAAACAAGCTGAATATACGTTACAGAGCACAAAAGGCAGCCGTGGGATATCGATTGATACTTCTAATACTTTTTATCTGAAGCAGATTCACCATTCGGCAGCTACTAGCTCGAGCGATATTACGCTTTCTTTGCCCCTATACAGTGGTGGAGAAAATGAAGGAAACATAGAGATTGCCAAAACAGATGTGACGATAGCTGGTCTAAGTCTGCTGAAAACTAGGCAGGATGTGAAATTTAAAACCATTTCCGCCTATTATGATGTAGTAGAAGCTGGCAAAACTCAGGCTGTCGATCAGGAAACAGTAGATAATTATTTGCTGCATCTCGATGACGTTAAAGCGCAGTATAGCGCTGGCAATGTTGCAAAATCAGATGTATTGCGGTCAGAAGTAGAACTGACAGACGCCCAGCAGACTTTAATAAAGGCTAAAAATTCCTATGAAGTAGCAGTTAATACTTTCAAAAATCTGATTCGCTGGAAAAGCTCTGAACCCATTGAATTTGTTGAGGATTTTCAATTTACCCCCGTTAATAAGACGATGGATGAGTGTGTAGCTTTTGCTTTGGAGCATCGTCCAGATGTGAAAAAGTACCGCCTTGCTATTGATGAGGCGGAGCAAAATATCAATGTTGCTAAAGCTGGCAAGAAGCCATCGGTTTCGCTTACTGCGGCAACCGGGTGGGGAAGTAGTATTTTGCCTAAGGATGACAATGAGGTTTATGTTGGGGTAACAAGCAGTTGGAATGTATTTGATAGTCAAGTTACCAATAACAAAGTCAAAAAAGCGCGAAGTACTGCAGATACAGCTCGTTTGGAGTTGACAGCACAGGAAGAATCGGTAGAACTTGCTGTAAAAGAATACTATCTGGGAGTAAGAGAAGCTGAAAAGCGGATTGAGACAACACAGTTTGCTGTGCATAAGGCAGAAGAAGATTATTTCATTGCTGAGGCTAAATATCGAGTAGGAGAAGGAGTCATTCTTGATGTTATTGATGCACAATTAGCATTAACGACAGCAAAGAATAACTATATTGCAGCGCAATATGATTATGTTACATACAAGGCAAAATTAGAAAATGCCATGGGAATGGACTAGGAGGCAATGACATGTGGGAAAAAATAAATAAGAAAATAGTAGCAGTAGGTATTGTTGTTTTGCTAGGGATTATCAGTGGAGTCTGGTACTACAATTATGCACAACAAGCTAAAGCGTCTGTTAATCAGGAAACGGTGACGGCAACCAGAGGGAAAATTACCTCCAGTGTATCTGCGACTGGAACAGTAAAGCCCGTCGATGCGGTAGATATTTCGTCGCAGGTTACGGCATTGATTAAGGAAATTAAAGTCAAAGAAAATGATTATGTAAAAGTCGGCCAGATTCTGGCAATCTTAGATGATAAGGCCCTTGAGATCACAATGGATAAGGCCCAATATTCAATGAATAATACGGGGGCAATATATAAGCGGATGCAGTATTTACATTCTATTGGTGCTAAATCGGACGCTGATCTTGAAGAGGCACAGTTAAACTATCAGACTGCTGTAGCTAACTATAATGAGGCTAAGTCAAATGTAGAAAAAACAGTATTGGTATCTCCTATGGAGGGTGTTGTTTTGGGAGAACCAATATCGGTAGGCACTTTGGTAACGGCAGGTGTGAGTGACCAGACGGTTATTATGATGATTGGAGACGTTTCACGAAAGAAGGTAAAGGTAAAGGTAGATGAGACCGATATTGGTAAGATAAAAGTTGGTCAATCAGCGACATTTACCGTAGATGCTTATCAGAATCATACTTTTACAGGCAGCGTTAGTAAAATTGGACAGATCTCAACAAGTACTACGAGTACGTCCTCATCCTCCTCCTCTTCGTCCTCATCGTCATCGTCGTCCTCTTCTAGTACTAGTAGTGTTATATATTACTATGTAACATTACTAGTAGAAGATCCAGATAATTTGTTAAAAACAGAAATGACGGCACGAGTCAATATCAAGGTTGATGAGAAGGATAATGCATTGTTAATTCCGTTGTCCGCTTTAAAAACAAGTACCAGTGGTCAATATGTAATGGTATTGCGGAATAATGGAACGAGCGAGAATGTTCCAGTTACGGTTGGTCTGACAAGTAACGATAAAGTTGAAATTATCAGTGGTTTACAGGATGATGATAAATTAATCATTTCTTATACTAAATCGCAAAGCCAAAGTTCTTCTAAGCAAAAAGATAGTGGCCCACCACCCATGTAGGGGGAGAAGGAGTTGAACGATCATGGGGATTACACTGAAGGAAATTACAAAATGCTATAAAATTGGTGAAGAAACAGTGGCTGCACTTGCTGGGGTTTCACTAGAAATAGAAAATGGAGAGTTTGTTGCCATTATGGGACCATCAGGTTCAGGTAAGTCGACAATGATGAATATCCTTGGCTGCCTTGATCGTCCCACCAGTGGATCTTATTTGTTAGAGGAGCAGGAAGTTGCTACTTTGACTGATGATGAGCTAGCGAAAACCAGAAATAAACGCATTGGCTTCGTGTTTCAAAATTTTAATTTGTTATCACGAGTGTCAGCATGGGAAAATGTGGCATTGCCTTTAGTTTATGCTGGAATAGCAGAAAAGGAACGATTGAATCGAGCGGCTGCGATTCTGGAATCTGTTGGACTAGCTTCTCGTAAACAGCATATGCCCAATGAACTGTCAGGTGGTCAGCGGCAGCGAGTAGCGATTGCCAGAGCACTGATCAATGAACCGAGCATTATTATGGCTGATGAACCGACGGGAAATCTTGACAGTCGCTCCAGTGTTGACATCATGCGGATATTTGGCGATTTAAATGAACAAGGAAAAACCATTATTTTGGTTACTCACGAACCAGACATTGCCCAATCTGCGAAACGCGTCATCACGGTACGTGACGGATTAATCATAAGTGATGAGGTAAAGGAGCAGTATCATGTTTAAAGAAAGCATTGCGATCGCATTGCGGGCTTTAGTGGCAAATAAGCTTCGCTCTATTTTGACTATGCTGGGTATTATTATCGGGGTAGGAGCGGTTATTTCCATGGTATCTATTGGAATGGGCGTTAAGGAAAAGGTGCAGAATTCAATTGCTAGTTTAGGCAGCAATATGCTGATTGTGACTCCAGGAGCAGCCTCTTCCCAGGGGGTGCGCTCCGCTTCTGGCAGCAGTACAACCTTAACATTGGAAGATGCTGAGTATATAAAGAAAACGATACAAGGCATTGATTATGTATCACCTTCTGTTAGTAAGTCATACCAGATTATTGCCGGAAATCAGAACTGGACAACAACTGTATACGGCGTTACGCCCGAATATATGGCCATTAAAAGTTTGACGGTGGGCAGCGGTAGTTTCGTTTCTCAGCCGGACATAAATTCCCGTAATCGGGTGGCGGTTCTTGGGGCCACTGTTGCAGAAAACTTGTTTGGTGAGATGAATCCGACTGGACAAAATGTACGCATTAATAATGCTCCTTATCTGGTTGTCGGTGTTTTGGATAGTAAAGGTCAATCAAGCATGGGGCAAGATCAGGATGACATTGTTCTAGTGCCACTAACAACGGCGCAAGAACGATTAGTGGGTATCACCTACCTCAATTCGATTAGTATCCAAGTTACGAAAATGGAAGGAATGGATCAGGCGCAGGAACAAATCACCAGTTTGCTACGACAACGGCATAAAATCAATGGAACTAAAGAAGATGATTTTACAGTACGCAATTTAACCAGTATCATGGCGATGATGGCAGAAACGACAGGAACTATTACGCTGCTTTTAGGTAGTATTGGGGCCATATCATTATTGGTTGGCGGTATTGGTATCATGAATATCATGATGGTGTCGGTGACGGAGCGAACTAGAGAAATCGGTATTAGAAAGGCATTAGGTGCGACATATCGTGATATCATGTTACAGTTTTTGATTGAATCGGTGGTAATTGGTGTATTAGGCGGTATTTTTGGGATTTTTCTGGGGATTCTGTCCGCATTTGCCATTTCAACTTTTGGAGGTATGAATACTGTAATATCGGCGGTATCGATTCTGGTTCCTTTTGGATTCTCTATTGCGGTTGGTTTGTTTTTTGGCATTTATCCAGCCAGAAAAGCAGCATTGCTAGATCCTATCGAAGCATTACGTTATGAATAAGCTATAAAGAATTTTTTACTGAATAATCCAAAAAAAAATAGAGATATCTGCTCCTTTCTGTGGTGTGAATAAGTTCTCACATCATTCAGCTAAGAATGTAGCAGATATCTCTATTTCAGTGTGCCCGAATGGGCGAAATCTAATGGCATGCTGTGAATCAATTCTGAAAAGCTAGGTGTGGAAAATCTGCACGCCTAGTTCTGTGGGGGTCTGGGCTACTCGATTATCTATGCAAAGTATCCTTCAATGTGCGGTATTCTTTAGCGATACGCACAGGTTTCGTCATAAAGCGAACAGGAATAGAATAAAGGAAGGTTGCCAAGTCTTTATGGATTTCTTGATTTAAACGGGAGGGCTTTGTTATAATACGCGATAATAGCAACTCACCATAGCTCTGGTAAGACGAACTTTTTGATGATTTTTCAAACCTGCTATTTTCATTTGCTAAGGCTGTATTACCAATTGGAGTGGGAGAAGAGGTGATAGTGGTTTTATGGGTCAGATTGCTTGGCAGAGGAGTTGCAGTAATCTGCTTATAAGGACCGATGGTTTTTCCGCACTCTTCACAAGAAATTTGTACAATTAGTTTGTTATTGTATTCAATATCATGAACAGTCTCTTGATTACAGCGCATGCAGACTAAAACCGCTTTAAAAGACTCTTTGCACATAGTAGGACCCTCCTTATTTTCTGGGGAATTTTAGTATAGAATATGTAACGAAAGATCTTTATATAAAATATGGTTTCTAAGGTAGCAAGCATATAGATCTAGTAAACAATGGTTCGATATCGTAAACAATTGTTTACGACTGAGTAATAAAAAAGAAATACCTAATACAAAGATATTCTACGTTCTTTTTAGTATTTCCTGTGCAGTTTCTTCATCCGTGATCAGCACATTGATAAAACGACCGTGGAGAGCTCCTAAAATGGCCTTCACTTTATAGTGTCCGCCACTGCCTACGCCAATACGAAGCGGAATGGACTGCAGCGTATCCAAAGGTGCAGCAATGAGGCGATCCTCCAGGAAAGAATGGATAAGCTTACCATTGATATCAAAAAACTGACCTAAGATGTTGCCTACGGCGCCCAATTCATGGAGGTGTTCCATCTCTGCATTGGTAATGCCATTGCTAACGATTAAAGAGGAATCAAGGCTGACTTCTCCTAAGCCAAAGAGGCTTTTGGTACAACTCTGGGCTTTCGCCAAGACACTGCTGACGCCTGGGTCGCTGAGCAGCGCTTTCTTGATTTTAGCAGAGCTGACAATCGCTGGTGTATTAAGCCATATCCCTGAAGCGCGCAGCTGCGTTGCAATCAGTTTGACAATTTCTTCTGGGTTTATTTTTTCACTGCTGTTTAGTCCACCCATTAGTTGAATCACTGTTAGGTCTAAGTCTTTTTTCAGTTGTAGAGCCTTGCCTACTTCATAAATCGAAGATCCCCAGGCTATGCCTAAAATATCCTGATCCTGCAGTGTTCTTTGCAGGTAATCAGCGCAAGCTTTTCCAACACCTTTTAGATTTTCACTTAATGTGTTGCCAGATGGAATCACAATGACCTCTTCTAGTTCAAAACGAGCTTTTAAAGCATACTCCGTATCAAAGCAGGTCCGAAAATGGTCTGCTATTTTTATTTCTACAATTCCAAGTTCTTTGGCTTTTGCTAAATGACGTGTGATGGTAGGTCGTGAGCAACCTAATTTACTGGCAATATTGTCTTGGGTTAGGCCTTGGACATAGTATAGCCATGCAATTTTGGCTATAAATGTAGTTTCGTTATCGTAAATAGACATTATTCACCTCAAAAAATTGACAAAAAGTGAAATCACTTTTTTCATATAGATAGTACAAGGAAATCGTTACGTTAGGACTATTCGAATAACCAACCGCCTTATAGTGACTAAATTATACTATGTTCCATTTATACTGTAAAGTAGCTGGAAACGATTATAGATGCAGTAAAGAAGTAAGACAGATGGATGTAAATAAAGCTATTTTTATTATTGACAGAATGAAAAAATTGAATTACTATAAAATTAAGAAAAATTACAAAAGTAAGAACACTGAACAGATGTGTTGGAAGATTTTCGTTGCTGCAATTTTTAGGTCAGCAACCCTGGTGAATAATTCTTTATAAGTTATATTCATCTATTTTTTTAGTCATGCATGAACATTCGTTCTTTAATATGAACCAATGTTCACAAAGCGTAACAATTTAGAATAGTATTAAAGGAGTGATTATTATAGAAGGATTCTTTCAATCTATCGTAATGACTAAGTATATAGGAGGAATTGACAATGACATTAAGTAACGAAACGTTAATAAGCTGGTATAAGAAAATGCTGCATACTCGGTTTTTTGAATCCCAGGTTGATGCTTTTTTTGCAAAAGGTATGATTCATGGTACGACTCACCTGTCAATTGGGCAAGAAGCATTTGCTATTGGTTCTACTGCTGCGCTGCATGCAGATGATTTAATTACCAGTACCCATCGGGGGCATGGGGAATGCATCGGTAAAGATGCAGACTTAAATCGTATGATGGCTGAATTGATGGGAAAATCCAACGGTTATTGCAAAGGGAAGGGCGGTTCTATGCATATTGCCGATTTAGAAAAAGGTAATTTAGGAGCCAATGGCGTAGTTGGCGGTGGCTTTGCCATTGCAGTAGGCGCTGCTCTTACACAGCAGATGAAGAAAACTGGAAAAGTAGTTTTATGCTTTTTTGGCGATGGGGCCAGTAATGAAGGATCTTTCCATGAAGCCTTGAATTTAGCGGCTATTTGGAAGCTGCCTGTGGTATTTATGTGTACCAACAATCATTATGGTATGTCAATGTCGGTTGCAAGAAGTACAGCGGTTGCCAATATAGCGGATCGTGCTGCTTCTTATGAGATGCCGGGTATTACTGTGGACGGCAATGATCCTATAAAAGTATATGAAGCAACCTTAGCAGCAGTAGAACGTGCTAGAAGTGGTGTAGGTCCCTCTATTGTGGAAGGAATCACGTATCGATGGCTGGGACACTCCAAGAGTGATGCCAATCGGTATCGGACAAAAGAAGAAATTGAAGCCTGGAAGGAACGATGTCCCATTAAAGCCTTTGAAAAATACCTGATTAAAAGCAATGTAATCTCGCAGCAAGAGTCAGATGAAATTACGGCTGGTGCGAAAGACGTTATAGCTCGTGCTGTAGAATTTGCCCAACAGGGATCTTACCCTGGTATTGAAACTTTAGAGGAAGATGTATACGCATAATGTTGTAAAGGAGTAGTGAATGACTATGGCATTGATAACCTATAAAGAGGCTGTAAGACAAGCCATGCAAGAAGAAATGCGCCGGGATGAAAATGTATTTTTACTAGGTGAAGATGTAGGGGTATATGGTGGCGCTTTTGGCGTATCCTTGGGCATGGTTGAGGAATTTGGCGAAGAACGAGTACGGGACACTCCCATTTCTGAAGGCGTTATTGCAGGTGCTGCGGCAGGTGCTGCTGTGACAGGTCTGCGTCCCATCGCGGAAATTATGTTTAGTGACTTTATTACAATTGCTATGGATTCCTTGGTCAATCAGGCAGCTAAAATGCGCTATATGTTTGGCGGTAAAGCAAAGGTTCCTATGGTGCTAAGAATGCCGGGAGGTTCCGGAACAGGTGCGGCTGCTCAGCATTCACAGAGTTTAGAGGCTTGGCTTGTTCATGTACCTGGTTTAAAGGTAGTTATGCCTTCCACTCCGTATGATGTGAAAGGTTTATTAAAAACAGCGATTCGTGATGACAATCCTGTTGTATTCATTGAGACAAAAACGGTATATAACAAAAAAGGAGAAGTACCGGAAGAGGATTATGTCATTCCCTTTGGAGTAGCAGATGTAAAACGAGTTGGCAGAGATGTTACTGTATTTGCTACAGGAGTAATGGTTCACCGATCGTTAGAAGCTGCAGAAATTTTAGCGAAAGAGGGCATCGATGTTGAAGTAATTGATCCTCGTACCTTGGTACCTTTTGACAAAGAAACACTGGTAAAATCCGTAATTAAGACCGGTAAGCTGATCATTGTGCATGAAGCTTGCAAACGAGGCGGTTTCGGCGGTGAAGTGGCAGCTGAAGTGATGGAAAGTGAAGCCTTTGACTATTTGGATGCACCGATAAAACGCGTTGCAGGAAAAAACAATCCGATCCCTTATTGTATGGAACTGGAGAAGAGTGCTGTGCCTCAGGTAGATGACATCGTGAACGCAGTTAGGGAAATTGTATAAGCAGGAGGAATATAGGATGGCAACAGAACTGTTAATGCCGAAGCTCGGAATGACTATGGAAGAAGGTACCATTGTTACCTGGTTTAAAAAAGTCGGAGATTCGGTTGCGGAAGGCGAAATATTGCTTGAGATATTGACTGATAAAGTAAATATGGAGGTCGAGGCTCCTGCTGCAGGGCAAGTGCTAGCCATAATCGCGGCAGAGGGTGATATTGTTGAGGTTAATAAACCTATTGCTTATATTGGTCAGCCGGGAGAAAAGGTAGATAGCCATGCTGCCCAGATTCTAAAGACTGAAGAACAGCATACAGTGCAAGTGGCAGCAACAACTGCTGCTCCTGTGCAAAGCGCAGAAGGAATTGGCGGTAAAGTGAAAGCCAGTCCGGCAGCAAAACGCGCAGCCCGTGAGGACGGAATTGATTTACGTGCCGTTCCTCCAAGCGGCCCTGGTGGAAGAATTATTGCAATAGACGTTGCGAATTATAAAGCCAGTCCGCTGGCGCAAAAAATTGCCCAGGATAAAGGTGTGGAACTAGCGGAAGTTGCAGGTACTGGTATTGGCGGCAAAATCATGAAAAACGATGTTGAGAATGTGTTGGTAAAAGCAGGACCTAAAGCCAAAGGAGTTCGTAAACCGTTAGCAGGAATGCGTAAAGTCATCGCCGATCATATGGCAGATGCATGGGCAGCGCCTCACGTTACTCATAACATGGAAGTAGATATGTCAGGTATGGTAGAACTGCGTAAAAAGCTTATACCTGGTATTGAAAAACGCATCGGTGTAAAGCCTTCTTATAATGACCTTATTATTAAAGTAGTCGCCAAAGCATTACGGGAATACCAGCAAGTGATTAATGCCAGGCTGCATTCGGATGGTTTGGAAATTTGTGATGAAGTGAATGTAGGTATGGCAGTAGCCTTGCCAAATGGTTTAGTGGTGCCAGTCATTAAAAATGCAGACACTCTCAGTATCGAGCAAATTACAAAGCGGGCAAAAGAATTGGCGGTGCAGGCAAAAGAGGGGAAATTGCTGCCGGACGAAATGTCAGGAGGGACTTTTACCGTAACCAACCTAGGCATGTATGGCATCGATACATTCTCGCCCATTGTAAATGCTCCAGAGGTTTGTATTCTTGGGGTTGGACAATTGCAGGAGAAAGTAGTTGTCAAGGATGGAGAAATGATCATTCAGCCGCGCATGTCCCTATCTCTTTCCTTTGATCATCGGGCAGTAGATGGAGCGCAAGCGGCAGAATTTTTAAGAAGAATAAAAGAACTGTTAGAAGATTACTTACAGCTTATCTAAAATGGATATGAGTCTCTTTTAAGGAGGAAAACCGATGAACTATCAGGTTGTAGTACTAGGGGGAGGTCCAGGCGGTTATGTAGCTGCCATTAAAGCTGCTCAATGCGGACTAAAAGTGGCATTGGTGGAAAAAGATTCTCTAGGGGGAACATGCCTGAATCGGGGATGTATTCCTACCAAGGCTTTGCTTAGAAGTGCAGAAGTCTATGAAACGATCAATAAGGCAAAAGAATTTGGTATTGAAGCTTCCCCTGTCAGCGTGGATGCAAAGAGAATTTTTGCTCGCAAGGATGGTATTGTAAAACAGCTGGTTAATGGCGTAAAAGGTTTAATTCAGGCGAATAAAATCGATTTATATATAGGAAGCGGTAAGGTGATTACCCCTCACAAAGTGGAAATTAATGAAAAATCAGGAATTACAACGATTACAACCGAAAAACTAATCTTGGCTACGGGCTCAAAGCCTTTTGTTCCAGCGATTGCCGGATTTGATCTTCCGGGGGTCATAACCAGTGATGAAGCCTTAGATTTGGGCGTCATTCCAAAATCCATGGTGATTATTGGCGGCGGCGTTATCGGCTTGGAATTTGCTTATTTAATGCAGACCTTTGGCTGCAAGGTAACCATCATTGAGATGATGCCTGTTCTTTTACCTATGGCAGACAAAGAAGCAGTAGAAGTGCTGGTAAGATCTTTGGAAAAATTGGGAGTGACTTTCTTTACCAATGCCAAAGTGAGCAAGATAGCAAAGGCAGAAGCTAATTTAGTCGTTGAGTATCAGATTGATAATATAGCTTATAGGGTAGAAGGGGAAAAAGTACTGGTTTCAACTGGGCGGGCAGTAAGCATTGCAGGAATTGAAACCCTACATTTACATGGGAAAAAGGGTATCCCGGTGAATGCACAAATGGAAACCAGTATTTCAGGAGTTTACGCGATTGGAGATGTAGT
Source organism: Pelosinus fermentans JBW45 (assembly GCF_000271665.2). Classification (GTDB taxonomy): domain Bacteria; phylum Bacillota; class Negativicutes; order DSM-13327; family DSM-13327; genus Pelosinus; species Pelosinus baikalensis. The sequence continues at coordinate 1,177,868 of NZ_CP010978.1, forward strand.
AGGTGGTATTCAACTGGCACATGTGGCTTCCGCTCAAGGGATTGTTGCAGCGCAAAACGCAGCGGGAATGAATTCTTCCTATCATGGTGATGCCATTCCTTCTTGCATTTATACGAATCCGGAAGTTGCTTGGGTTGGTATGAATGAACAAGCAGCTAAAGAAAAATATGGCAATATAAAAGTGGGGAAATTTCCATTTCAAGCGAGTGGCAAGGCCATGGCTTACGGAGAAACAAATGGCTTTGTAAAAATAATTTGTGAGGAACAATATGGTGAAATCGTGGGAGTGCATATTGTTGGACCTCATGCCACCGATCTGATTTCGGAAGGCGTATTGGCAAAATCCATGGAAGCTACCCTGGAAGAACTGGCCCATGTGATTCATCCTCACCCTACCTTGTCAGAAGCCATTATGGAGGCCGCTCACGTGACAATGGGCCAAGGTATACACTTCATAGCAAAGTAGCTATATAAAATGTATCAAAATGTATTTGATTTCCTATCTGCGTAGTCTTCGCATCTTCGCGGTTCAAAACATTTTATTTCTAAAGGATGCGCAGCGTTTTCTTATAGTTATTTTATAAGTTGAAAGGAGGATACCAAGTATGCTAGGAAACAAGAAAGAATGATTTAACCGCAGAGGCGCAGAGTGCGCTGAGAGGGGCTTTCTAACCCTATCTATATTTTCTCTGTGTTCTCTGCGCCTCTGCGGTTAAAAAAGGGCGCGTCAGCGTTTTTCTTATTATTGTTTAAAATTGCTGTGGCTTAGGAGGTGGAGTTGTGATTGTATTAAATTGGGGACTTACTCCCTATCAGCATGGCTGGGAATTTCAGCACTCCTTTGTCAAAGGGCGGCGCCAGGGACAGATCAATGAAGATGCATTGGTATTGCTGGAGCATCCCCCCGTAATCACTCTAGGACGCAAAGGAGAAAGGGCCAATATTCTTGCAGATGATGCTGTGCTTGCAGCCAAGGGCTGCGAAGTTTGCCAGGTGGATCGGGGCGGGGATGTTACTTTTCATGGTCCGGGTCAGTTAGTAGGCTATCCCCTGCTGGACCTGCGTCATTATGGCCAGGATGTTCATGCTTATGTGGAGAAACTGGAAGAAGTCGTAATTCGCACCTTGAGAGATCATGGAATTGAAGCGGTTAGAGATAAGGAATATACAGGTGTGTGGGTAGGCAAGGAAAAGATCTGCGCCATTGGTATTGGTATGAAAAGCTGGCTGAGCTATCATGGTTTTGCTCTCAATATTGACGCTGACTTATCCTATTTTCAATTGATTACACCTTGCGGGATTACAGGGCGAGGCGTAACCAGCATGGCGAAAATACTGGGTAAAGCACCCCAAATGCAGACGGTACGAGAAACAGTAACCACCCACTTTATGGCTGTATTTGGCATCGAACATTGGGAGATGGCAGAAGGACGCTGGTTAGGAGAAACAGTAAAACCATCTTGGCTGAAGGGGCATGTGTCAGGAAATAGCAGTGTCAAAGAGATGCATGGGATGTTGGATGAATTCTCTTTGACCACGGTTTGTTCTGGGGCTCATTGCCCTAATATTGGTGAGTGTTATGCGTCGAGGACAGCTACATTTATGATATTAGGTAGCCAATGTACAAGGCGCTGCCGATTTTGTGCTGTTCCTAAAGGTGTTGTGCAGCCTGTAGATCAAGATGAACCGCAGCGTGTCGCTCAAATGGTGAAGAAGTTAGGGCTTAACTATGTTGTTATTACCTCCGTTACACGTGATGATCTTGCCGATGGGGGGGCTGCCCATTTCTCACAAACCATAAAAAGAATCCGTGAGCTTTCTCCAGAACTCGTAATTGAAGTTTTAATTCCGGATTTCCAAGGTGAAGAAAGTGCCTTAGACATCATTATTGCTGCTCAACCGGAAGTAATCAATCACAATGTGGAGACCATCCCCGCCTTATACTCGCGTGTGCGCCCACAAGCCGATTATCAACGGTCTTTAGATGTGTTGCAATACGTGAAGAAAAATGCTCCTCAAATCGTAACCAAGTCAGGGATTATGGTTGGTCTGGGAGAATCACCGGCTCAGGTAGCAGCTACGCTGGCTGACTTACGCAGTGTAGGTTGTGATAGCTTGACAGTAGGACAATATCTGGCTCCTTCCCCAGAGCATATTCCAGTTGCAGAATATATAGTGCCGGAACAGTTTCAATCATACCAGCAATTAGCCAAACAGCTTGGCTTTTTTCATACTGCCTGTGGTCCATTGGTACGCTCTTCTTACCATGCCGCAGAAGGATTTTCCCCGAAAATAAGTCTTTCCTCTTAGTACGATTGGGTGGATCATTTACTAGAGAAAAAGTTTCAAAACTCATATTGTAATGGTGCTATCAAACCCTATTGCCGGAAAAACACTGTGAAGTTGTTAATCCGGCATTTTTGTATATCACACAATAGAGCTATAAGTTTCAAAACGATTATGCTTGCTTATAATGTAACTGAAAAAGCCAATTAGCGAGAAGGTCGGCAGATAATGTTATTTAACATGATCTATCGGTATAAATTGTAAGTAATAATCTGAAAATGTAAGTATGCAAGATCGAACAATAGAGAAATTCAGACTATTTATCGCGTGTGTATGTGATTTCACTGGTATATTTTGTTTGGCACGTTATTTGCAATATATAGTATCAGAATTGCTTACTCGCAATGCGGTTCTATTGTAATGAAGCATGTAGAAGAAAACAAGATTGAGTCAAAGGGGGGGTGATGATAGTGGATTTTACGATGCTGCTAAAGGAAGAGCTAATGATAGTGCCCCTTGTGGCAAGCAGCCGAGAGGATGCATTTGAGAAGCTGGCACTTGGTTTGGAACAATACGGTTTTGTAAAGGGTACCTATTTAGAGGCAGTTAAAAAAAGGGAGAGAGCTTTTCCCACGGGATTATGCACGGGCGAAATTAATGTGGCTATTCCCCATACGGATGTAGAACATGTCGTCCAATGTGCTATGGCAGTAGGCGTGCTAGAAAAGCCGGTTCGCTTTGCCAATATGGAGAATCCTAAAGTGGAGATTGAGGTTTCAATTATATTTATGCTGGCATTAAAGAATGCTCATGAGCAGCCTGCATTCCTGCAAAAATTAGCAGGTTTGTTCCAGGATAAGGACCTTCTACATAACTTGGCATCTAAAACAAGTACAAGTGCTACGTATCAGTTATTGCTTTCTGCCCTTGCTTGCTAAGAAAAAAAGAGAGGAGGGATGGGATCTATATCAAACAGAGATTGTGACTGGAAATAAGGTAAGAGCATAGTACAACTAGTCTCTCGGAAAATCTCATTTAGGACGGCAAAGGATGAGCATAGCTAACGCTTCGCCGTTGTACTTAACCTACGCTTATAGTTATGCTCATCCTTTGCCTGTCTGTGGCTATAGATAGTTGTTTTCCGAAAGACTACAAATTTGAGGAGGAAAAGGATATGGCTGGAGAAAAAAGAATTTTGGTTGCTTGTGGAACCGGGGTATGTACCTCTACGATGGCAGTTAATAAATTAAAGGATGCTCTAGAAAAAAGAGGTAAATTGAAACTAGTAAAGATTAATCAATGTAAAATTGCGGAAATAGCATCTATGGCATCAGACAATGACTTAGTAGTGGCGACAACTCAGGTATCGGCAAAAATTAATATTCCGGTAGTAACAGGAACAGCTTTTTTAACTGGAATTGGGGTGGATAAAGTAGTAGAGGAAATTATTGATCATCTCAAAATTTAATTGAGGGGGAATCATACGTGGAAATTATAAGTTATATTGTCAGCCTAGGTGCCAGTGTTATGATGCCAATTATTATTACCATATTAGGGTTATGCTTAGGTGCTAAATTAAGCAAGGCGATCCGATCAGGTTTAATGGTTGGTGTAGGATTTATTGGTTTAAACTTAGTTATCGGTTTATTAACCAGTACGCTAGGTCCTGCTTCACACGCTATGGTAGAAAAGCTCGGGCTGCAATTAACCGTGATTGATGTGGGATGGCCTGCTGCTGCTGCTATTGCTTTTGCATCCACTGTAGGAGCAATCATCATACCCATTGGATTGGTAGTCAATATTATACTTTTGATTACGAAGCAGACAAGAACGGTTGATGTAGATATTTGGGATTATTGGCACTTTGCTTTTACGGGTGCCTTAGTTACAGCGGCTACAGATAGTATATTGTGGGGTGGTTTTGCTGCTATTGTTAATATGATCATTGTATTTTATCTAGCAGATTGGACAGCTCCTGGAGTAGAAGAATACAACAAGCTGCCTGGTGTTTCCCTGCCACATGGTTTTTCGGCAGCCTATGTTCCAATTGCCATTGTAATTAACAAAATCATTGATATGATTCCTGGCATCCGAGACGTTAAAGCCGATCCGGAAACATTACAAGAAAAGTTTGGCATATTCGGTGAACCTCTCATTATTGGCAGTATATTAGGTTTGATTATTGGTGCTCTTGCAGGATATGATGTGAAGACCATTCTAACGGTAGGTATTACAATGGGAGGATGTTTGGTGCTGATTCCCAAAATGGCTTCTATGCTTATGGAGGGGCTTTTACCGATATCTGATTCAGCACAAGAATTTATTCAGAAGCGGTTTAAGAATGCTGGGAAAATCTATATTGGCTTGGACTCGGCTGTGGCTATCGGACATCCTGCTTGTATGGCAGCTGCTTTAGTGCTTGTGCCGATTACCATCATCTTGGCCGCTGTGCTTCCCGGAAATCGAGTACTTCCCTTTGCTGATTTAGCAGTACTTCCCTTCATGCTGGCTATGGTGGTTCCGGTAACCAAAGGCAATGTGTTTAGAACCTTTATTGTAGGGCTGGTCATGGTGACGATCGGATTACTAATTGCTACGGATATGGCGCCATTACATACTCAGCTTGCCATAAATGCTAATTTCAAAATGCCGAGTGGTGCTACGCAGATTGCTTCTATTTGTGATGGAGCCAATCCCCTCACCTGGATTATTTTGAAGCTGACTGGTTTAAAGGTTGTTGGTGTGGCTGTTTTGGTAGCGGTCGTTGGAGCTATGGCCGTTATTAATAGCAAAATTACGAAGCGTAGGGATGCACAGGAGGATATACAAGCTTAATATTGCTATTCTGCTTGCCGGTATTCTTTTCATATACCTGCAAGCAGTGTATTGAAGTAAGTATAAGGAGGAGAAAGTATAATGCTGGAGGATCTTAGAAAAGAGGTTTTGGAGGCAGCTTTACAATTAGTTCGCTATGGTTTAGTAACACTTACAGGAGGTAATGTAAGTGGTAGAGATAAAGAAAGCGGATATATCGCGATTACCCCAAGTGGCATGGATTATGAGAAACTAAATCCAGAGGATATTGTAATCGTAGATAGCAAAGGAAATATGGTGGAGGGAAAATGGAAGGCTTCTGTGGATTTACAAGACCATTTATATATATACAAGAATAAACCCAATCTGTATGGTATTATACATACCCATTCGCCTTATGCCTGTAGTTTTGCCATGCTGCATCAAGAAATTCCCTGCTGTAGTACTACCCTGGCAAACGAAGTCGGCGGTAGTGTTCCTATTTCAAAGTATAGCCCTGTTGGCGAGGGGGGAATTGGATTTTCTGTGATAGAAGCTATCGGCGATAAAAATGCCTGTTTATTAGCGAATCATGGAGTGATAGCTGTGGGGATATCGGTTAGACATGCATTAGTGGCCGCAGTAATGCTGGAAGATGGAGCAAAAGTCTATCATTTAGCCAAATGCAAAGGAGATCCCATACCGTTGCATCCATCTGAAATTGAAAAAGCAAGAAATGTATTTTTATATGAATATGGGCAAAATCACTAGGCATATCTGACTTCTACATGCTACATTTATATGGTAGCGTATAGAAAGGGAGGATCTTCCGCTTTCAATTAATGCTGCAAAGGGGAGATTATGATGGGGATGAAGGAAGAACGATTACATGTATTAATTGATACTGAGGATAGAAAAAATCCTTATACGGATGAAGTATTGGCAAAGAAATTGTCTATTTCCCGCGGTGAAGCTACCCTGTTGCGGCAAAAGTTGAAGATCCCTGACTCTAGAGAACGGAGAAAACCCATTTTATGTGAAACAATTCGGCAAATCCTAGAAAGCAATCCGGGTATATCCAAACGAGGGGTAACGGGAAAATTACAGCAAATGGGTTTTTCTGTATCTCGTTTTACAATAGAACAGTTGTTAAGCAATGCATTGTATAGTATGGAAGAAATAAAAAGTGTTGTCTCTTCTCCCAATATGGGTACAGTTGCTGACAATGGAGGTAAAGAATTTGTCAGTACTGCATTTGATAACTTGATTGGGCAGAAGGGAAGTCTATTTCCCATTATCGAGCAGGCAAAAGCAGCTATTTTGTATCCTCCTAAAGGACTTCATACTTTGCTGCTAGGTGCAACTGGGGTTGGGAAAAGCGATCTAGCAGAAGCGATGTATCGTTTTGCTGTGGACTCAGGAAGACTGAGTATAAAGGCTCCCTTTGTAGTTTTTAATTGTGCGGATTATGCCGATAATCCGCAATTATTGCTCTCGCAGTTGTGTGGTCATACGAAAGGCGCCTTTACTGGGGCTGAGCGCTCTAAGGAAGGGCTCATTGAAAAAGCTGATGGTGGGATTCTATTCTTAGACGAAGTACACCGGCTGCCGCCAGAAGGGCAGGAAATTTTATTTTATCTTATTGATAAAGGAAAGTTTCGACGGATGGGGGAAACCGAAAGTCTGCGCCAAGTAGCTGTTATGTTAATTATGGCTACGACAGAGGTGCAGTCAGCTGCCTTGCTGGCTACATTTCGTCGTCGGGTTCCTATGGTTATAGAGCTGCCCAGCCTTCAGGAGAGACCCTTACAGGAAAGACTAGCATTAATTCACTATTTTTTAAAACATGAAGCACAGCGTACCGGGAATGCCTTAAATATTGATGCTGATGCGCTAAAGTCACTTTTACTCTATGATTGTTCCAGTAACATTGGACAGTTATCTGCAGATATACAGGTAGCTTGTGCCAGAGGATTTCTGAATCTCATTACCAGCGGCAGCAAAACACTCTATATTACTGTTTCCAATCTGCCTGCACATGCACGACGCGGACTGCTTAAACTTCAGCATCAGCGCGATAAAATTGAGAAACTTCGAATTACCAGTTGTGAAATTTTGCCGGGAAAAGAAAATATGGTATATGTGGATGAGTTGTACTCAGTGCCACGGGAAATCTACTCTTATATTGAGGAGCAATATGGAAAACTTTCTATGCAAGGTGTTTCTCAAGAAGAAATCAACCGGATCATTGGATCGGAGTTGGAAGCGAAACTATGGAAGTGGATTAAAAGGGCCAATGATTCGCCGGAGCCCATTGTAAAGGCTGATTTATATAAAGTGGTTGATAAGGCGATTGTAGATATCGTCGAAGCTATGATCGAGAAAGCTGCCGATATTTTAATTCGGCCAAGTGAACAGATCGTTGTAGGATTATCCATTCATTTAACAGAAACACTGAAACGAATCAAGCAAAATAAACGAATTATCAATCCCCATTTGGAAAAAACAAAATATGAATATGCCCGTGAATTTGCCATAGCCCGGGAAATGGCAGAATGTTTTCTAGGACAAACTGGAGTGAGACTGCCAGAAGAGGAAATTGGTTTCATCACATTATATTTGACAATGTATTGCCGGCAAGATGTAGATGGGCGGGTAGGAATTCTAGTATTATCTCACGGCCATGTGGCAGTAGGAATGGCGGAAGTTGCTAACAGATTGCTAGGAGTTAACCATGCTAAAGCGGTTGAAATGTCGTTGGACGAAAGTTCAGAGACAGCGTTAGAGCGCACTATTGAGATTGTTACGCAAATTAATGAAGGCAAGGGTGTACTCTTACTTGTTGATATGGGATCACTAGCCAATTTTGGCAGCCAAATCACTGCCATAACCGGTATCCCCATTCGATCGGTAGGACCGGTATATACTATGATGGTTATTGAAGCCGTTAGGCGGGCATTACTCCCCGATACAGAACTGGATGAATTGACTGAAACCTTAAGGCAGCCTTATTTGAGTGCCGAAAACTTAAGTACAGAATTGTTGCAAAATGATTTATCCTTCAATAAGAGTAAGTCAGCTATTTTAACGATCTGCATTACAGGAAAGGGAGGAGCTATGCAATTACAGAAGGAAGTAGAACGGCAGCTTGGTAGGCAGCAGGGCCAAATAGAAATAATCTGCATGGGATTAGCAGATCGGCAAACATTTGCAAAAGAAGTTCGGAAAATTATGAAAACTCATTCGATTAAAGCTGTAGTTGGAACGCTAGATCCCGGTTTGCCTGGAGTTCCTTTCATCACAGTTGATCAAATAGTAAAGGGCAAAATAACATCCATCTTGCAGTGTGCACCAAGTCGAAGAACAACGGTAGCAGAAGTTATCCAAGAGGATTTAATTTTTTATCCTAATCCGGAATGGAGCAAACCGCAAGTTATTGACTTACTCACACAAAGTTTGCTTTCTAGAGATTTGGTTAAACCTGAATTTGCAACGGATGTGGTTAAGAGGGAGCTAATAGGAGTACCGATTTTAAGTCTGAGAGTAGCCATTCCTCATGGTGAAGACCCACGATATGTAAATCAAACATCAGTAGCATTGGCTATCTTTCCTGAAGCCATACCCTGGGGGGAGAATTACCGGGTAAATGTTGTCTGTTTGTTTGCTGCGGCTACCGATGGCAGGGAACTTGTTCAAGAGCTGGGAGGCAAATTGACAAACGATGAAATTGTTGATTGTTTGATTGAAGCTCGCACGCCAGCTGAAGCAAAACGTATCCTGGTACAGGAGTAATCTTCATATCTTCGCTTTTCAACTAATTGTAGACCAATCAAATTTTTTAGATTCTAAAGAATTTGATTGGTTTTTTTTATTGGCTTTATAATGGTGATGTTGTTGTCGTTTTAACGAAAAAAGATAATTAAAAAATAAATAATAAAAAGAAATAAAAAATAATTGACTATTCTAAAAAATGAAAGTATACTAAACGTAAACATAGGTAAAGGTTCTGAACAAATGCAAAAGTAAGAGAGATCTTGTGAATAAAAAAATCAGGAGGACGAGTAAATGTTGGGATTAAATTACAAATTAGAAGAATTAGAAAAGAACGGTAAGAATATATTGACAGGTATTATTGGAGCGGGTCAGATGGGAAAAGGTATGATCAGCCAGATGACCCTGATGAAAGGCATGACGCCGGCAGTAGTTGTGGATATTAATATAGAGAATGCAAAAAAAGCATTTTTGCATGCAGGAGTTGATGAAGGAAATATTAAATATGCTAAGACCGCTGCCGAAGCAGATGCGTTTATTAAAGATGGCAAGTCGGTTATTGCAGATCATAGTGATGTTGCTACCAAATCGGAAGTCATTCAAGTTGTTATTGATGCAACAGGAGTGACAGAAGTAGGAGCAAAAATTGCTTTAGATACGATACTTGGCAAGAAACATATTGTAATGCTGAATGCAGAAGCGGATGTTGTGATTGGACCCATTCTAAAGAAATTTGCTGATGCGGCGGGTGTTATTTATACAGGGGCTGCTGGAGATGAACCAGGGGCAGTGAAAGAATTATATGACTTTGCAGTAGCTTCAGGTTTTGAAGTTAGAGTGATCGGAAAAGGTAAAAATAACGTACTGGATTTTGATTGTAACCCAGATACTGTTTTGGAAGAAGCTACCAGAAGAGGTGTTAGCCCTCACATGCTGGCATCGTTTAAAGAAGGAACGAAAACAATGGTTGAGCTAGCATGTATGTCTAATGCTACGGGTTACATTTGTGATGTAAGAGGGGGGCATGGCATCAGTGGTGAGGTAAAAGATCTGCCACAATTACTTAGCTTAAAAGAAGAAAATGGAGTATTAAATCAGTATGGCGTTGTAGATTTCGTGAATGGCATTGCTCCTGGAGTATTTGTAATTGTGACAAGTAAACTGCCTGAAGTAAGAGCCGAAATGGAATATGTAAGTATGGGGAAAGGACCTAACTATATATTGTATCGTCCCTACCATTTGTGCAGCTTAGAAACTCCTTTATCAGCAGCCAAAGCTGTATTGGATCATCAAGCCACGATTGCACCGATGGGAGGTTTGGTATCAGAAGTGATAACCGTTGCTAAAAAGGATCTAAAGGCCGACGATCACTTAGATGGTATTGGTGGATATACAGTCTATGGAACGATTGAAAGATATGAAATAGCCAAAGAAAAGAACGCTTTGCCTGTTGGTCTAGTCAACAAAGATACAATCTTAAAACAAGATGTTAAGAAAGGCGATCTTATTACCTATGACATGGTGCAGCTGCGCGAGGATTCTTTCATTCTCCAAATGAGAAGGCTTCAAGATAAATTATTTGCGTAAGAAATTCACCGATTGTTGAGTTATTTGAAATATATGATAATGCTCTCCCTGTAAAAAATATTCGTTAGTGTCAATTATCATTAGCTTACTCAAAAATTGAAGAAGTTTTTATTGTCAATTTGTGGCTAATACTATATTATTTTTGTGAACTGGATAAACAGTATACTAACAATATAGTTGGGGGGAGCAAATATGCAAAAGATAGTAGATGATAGTCGTTTAATTGTAAAATGCTGTAAATTATATTATGAAGAGTACTATACGCAAAATGAAATTAGTAAGATCTTAGGGGTTTCAAGGCCAACAATTTCAAGATTATTAAAAGAGGGACGAGATTTAGGTATTGTAAAGATTGAGATTATTAACCCTTTTGAACGTGATTTTGAGGAACTTGAGAGACGAACTGAAAAGCGGTTTCAGATTAGAGAAGTGCTCATCATTGAAGATGAGGCTGACGAAATAATGCAAAAAAGACAGCTGGCAAAAGCGGCTGCCAAATATTTGCGGAGGATTGTAAAAGATGGCGATACCCTTGGAATTTCAATGGGAACTACTCTTAAGGCAATTGCAGAACATATCAATAATAACGAAAAACGAAAATTAACCTTCATTCCTTTGATCGGAGGGGTAGGGCAATCTGAAATCGATATTCATCCCAATGATATTGTTATGGGATTTGCACAAGCTTTTGGTGGAAATTTTAAATTGCTGCATGCACCTGCTGTGGTCAGTAACGAAAATATAAAAAAAGAGCTGCTGAAAGAGCAGAGTATTAAAGAAGTTATTGATCATTCAAAATTGTGTAATATCGGCATTGTAGGAATCGGTTCGCCTACGGATATGGGTTCTACTATGATGACTTCGGGATATTTTAATGAAGATGATACGAAAGAATTTGCCCAATTAGGCGTAGTAGGAGATATCTGCCTGCAATTTTATGATATAAATGGCAATGCGGAGCGATTTGATTTTAACAAGCGAGTAGTAGGAATTAATTTAACAGATTTGAAAAAAATTGATACAGTGATTGGCGTTGCTTGTGGCGAAAAAAAAGTGAATGCGATTATTGGTGCTTTGAATAGTAAAATTATCGATGTTTTAATTACGAACTATAGTAATGCAGTGGCTATTAATAATTATAAAAATAATCAATAAGAAGGACAAAACGGGAAGAATTTTCATCATTTTTCAAGTGGGCTAACAGAAGAATTCAAGTGTAATAAAGAAATAATTTAATGATGAAATTCCATTTTCCCTTGAATTATTATCTGAAAAATTAGAATTGTCCAACAAAATAAAGCGACTACGATCGTTTAATGAGTAAGAGGAGGAAAAGCATGGAGAAATTACTACTGGTTGCCTTCTTGTTTTATGTCCTGCAAATGATTTTAACGTATTTTCAAGTAAAAGATTTTCGAAGTAATGTTAATGAACTAAGAAAGAAAGGAGTTATTGGCATCGGGTCAAAAAAAAGGAAGTTGTCTGCTGGTACGATTGTTATTCTTGTCAGCAATGAATTCGGAGATATTATAGAAGGACGAATGATGCAAGGGTTTAGTATCTTAGCCAGATTCAAGAACCTTAAAGATCTTAATGGATTTAATGTCGGGGAATTAAAGGAAAGAATGCTGAGAGAAAGCAGTAAAGATACAGCAACGCTGGATGCACTAAAGCAGATTGAAAATCAATTAGTAAAGCTTGAAGCTATGTAATTGATTGCCTATATGAAGCTATACAAAGGAAGGGGGCGGTTAGATAAATTGTTTAGATGGGGAAAATTGTACGAGGAAAAAGTAAAGGGAGGTAAAAATTCATGCTGGTATTAGCACACTTAGCTCAAAGTTTCATTGCACTATTTCAAAAAGGTGGAGAAGTTTTTGTAGGCTTAGTTACGGGGATTCTTCCGACACTGATTGTTCTGATTACAGCGGTAAATTCATTGATTGGTTTAATTGGTGAAGAACGAGTCAATAAGATTGCCAAGGCTGCCACGAAAAATATTATTTTACGTTACACGATATTTCCCATTATGGCTGTATTTTTTCTAACCAATCCAATTTGCTACAGTTTTGGCAGGTTTTTGCCAGAAAAGTATAAACCGGCTTTCATGGATGCGTCCATATCTTTTGTACATCCGATTACTGGTTTGTTCCCACATGCCAATGCTGCTGAATTATTTGTATGGGTAGGTATTTCCAGCGGTATCACAGCTTTAGGTCTTCCTTTAGGTGAGTTGGCAGTTCGCTATTTTATTACCGGTGTGATTGTAATCTTAATTAGAGGTATATTAACGGAAAGAATGACCATTTATATGATGAATCGCAAAAATAATCAGACTTTAGGGGCATAAGTGGACGAAGAGTAATGATATAGGAGGCGGGATTGTTATGAGTAATGCTGTTCGAATCGAAAAAGGCCCAGGTGGTTTTGGTGGTCCTTTGATTATAAGAACCACCGAAACAAGAAATAAAGTAGTATGTATCACCGGTGGTGATATTCATCCTGTAGCAGTTAAAATTGCAGAGATGTTGGGCGCAGAACTGGTAAACGGATTTAAAACAGGGGTTCCTGATGATCAAATTGCTGTTGTCGTTGTCGATTGCGGCGGTACTGCACGCTGCGGTGTATATCCGAAGAAAAGAGTTTTCACTGTGAATGTACTGCCTGTAGGAAAGTCCGGACCTCTGGCTCAGTTTATTACTGAAGATATTTATGTGTCTGGTGTCAAGGAATCCTGCCTTACTTTATTTGAAGGGGAATATACTCCTCCTGAACCTTCAATTGCGCCAGCAGCTACGCAGCAAAGAGCGCAGGCAGCCCCGGCAGAAAAGGGAAATATCCTGGCTCGATTTGGTAAAGCTGTTGGTGGAGTAGTGGGTATTTTCTTTCAATCCGGGCGTCATACAATTAATACGGTTATGACTAGCATACTGCCCTTTATGGCTTTCGTAAGTATGATTATTGGTATCATTTTGCAGTCAGGTCTAGGAAATATAGTTGCAAATGTAGTTTCTCCTTATGCCGGAAGTCTTCCTGGATTATTGATTATATCGGTAATATGTTCCCTGCCAGTGTTATCGCCAATGTTAGGACCAGGTGCGGTTATTGCTCAGGTAGTAGGTGTTTTGATTGGTGTTGAAATTGGTGCAGGTCATATTCCTCCGCAGTTTGCTCTGCCAGCCTTATTTGCGATCAATCCCCAGGTTGGCTGCGACTTCTTGCCAGTTGGTTTGAGCTTGGGTGAGGCAGAACCAGAAACCATTGAACTTGGCGTGCCTGTTATCCTCATGTCAAGATTGGTGACAGGTCCGTTATCAGTAGTGATTGCTTATTTCATGGGTATAGGATTATTTAGCTAAACGTAGAGAATTATAGCTTCTCTTGTGGTTGTTCCGAAGATACACATTTATGAAATGAGAGGGAAGTGAATGATGAAATATGAAGTTGTAGTGACGAGCATAGGAGATATGGCTACCGAATTAATGGAATCGACTGGAGATCTCATTATTTTCGATACATGCCCTTTAGATGGTTTAGCAGAGATTTCGATTATGCATACAACAGGAGAAATTAAAAGACCAATTCAAATTGGTGACAGAGTGACCTTGGGAAAAACACAGTATACGATTACGGCTATCGGGGATGAGGCACTTAAAACCTTGGAAGAATTGGGGCATTGCACATTTAAATTCACTGGCAACGATACAGTTGAATTGCCAGGGCAGATTGAATTAAGGGGCGAAGGTCATCCAGAGATCTCTTTGAATGATATTATTCGAATCGAAGGCAATTAAAAAAATAAGAAAATTGCTATTTGTCTCCTTAAAGAACAAATAGCAATTTTTTTAACACGATGTGCTAGTCCGCAGCAATATTCGTAAAATACGGTTTATAACCTTGAGAAATAAATAGGAATTAGAAAGACCCAAAATAAGTCTTCTTTATAAAAATATGACATAGGATGTGATGGCAATGAAATTGACATTGGATACGATCGGTAGATTAGAAAGTAATGATTTTTTAAACGCCAAATTGGAATGCCAATGTGGAAAACCACATAGTATCAATATTGATAAAGTGATTATCGGAAAGGACGTTCTTAATCAAGTGCCTGATGTAGTAAGAATATTAGGTGCGAAAACAGTGTTGCTTGTTGCGGATACAAATACTTACGAAGTAGCTGGCAAGAAGGTAGCTTCATTGCTGGCAGAAAATCATTTGTCTTATAAGTCTTATGTGTATAAAGTGACTCGAGATTTAGTGCCAGATGAAGAGGCTGTTGGAAAATTGCTGCTGCAAATCGAAAAAAATACAGATCTTATTGTTACGGTGGGAGCGGGAACTTTGAATGATATTGTAAAATTCATCAGCCGCAGAACCAATATCCCGTCTATCGTGGTAGCGACTGCACCTTCTATGGATGGATATGCTTCTGACAGCTCCGCGTTAATTATTGATAATCTAAAAACGAGTGTGGAATCTTCCTATCCTAAAGTTATTATTGGTGACACTGAGATTTTAAAGAAAGCACCCATGCGGATGATCTTAGCAGGTCTTGGGGATATGATCGGAAAATATTCTGCACTAAGCGATTGGCAAGTAAGCCGCATCGTAAATAAAGAGTATTATTGTGATGTCACTGCTAGAATTTCAAGCGATGCTATTAAAAAATGTGTTGATAATATTGATGGTGTTAAGAATCGAGAGGATATTGCAATTGAAAATGTTATGGATGGTTTAGTTCGCACAGGAATTGCGATGAGTTTTGTAGGAAATTCTCGTCCGGCATCGGGGGCGGAACATCATATTTCTCACTTTTGGGAAATGAAGTTCTTATTTGAAGGTAAAGAAGCTTTGCTGCATGGTACAAAGGTAGGCTTAACTAGTATTATCGTAGCCAGATTGTATGAATTGTTAGTAGAAAAGCAAGTCGATTTTGAAGAAGCTGTGCGCAAGGCCCGTACTTTTGATGAAAAAGCATGGAGAAAATCGATAAGTGAACTTTATGGAAAGGCTGCACCTGGCATTTTGTCTATGAGCGAAAAGGATGGTAGAAATTCCATAGAAGCAAGAATCTCTAGAATTGAAGTAATCAAGGAAAATTTTCCGCAGATTATTAACATTGCCAAGGAGGCAGAAAGAGCAGACCGAGTTGAAAGTTTAATGAAGAGTGCTGGAGCACCCATTAAGCCGGAGGAAGTTGGTGTTGACCAAAGAACGGTGCTGGATAGCGTTTTGGTAGCAAAAGAAGTACGTCCGCGTTATACCATTCTTAACTTATTATCGGACTTGGGACTATTAGCAGAGTTCACCAACGATATTAAAAAATATATCTAAATAGGAAGGAGTCATGTTGATGGAGCCAGTAATAAATACGACACAGCAGCAAGAGATATTGAGAAAAATCAAATGTTTCGTTATGGATTTAGATGGCACTGTATATTTGGGGAAACGAATTTTAGACGGCGCTATAGACTTTTTGCATACGTTGGAAAAGAATAAAATTAAATTTAAATTCTTTACGAACAACTCTTCCAAGAATACCAAGGTATATGTGGACCGTATTCGTAATATGGGGTACCACGTAGAAGAAGATATGATGCTTATATCCAATCATGTTATTATCAATTATCTGAAAAAACATGCGGCAGATCAAACCGTCTTTGTGCTGGGCAATGAATATCTGCAAAATGATTTTAAGGAAGCTGGGATCTTATTAGTAGATGAGAATCCGGATATTGTGGTGGTCGGCTTTGATACTTCTCTGGCGTATGATAATCTAACGAAAGCATGTACCTTTATTCGAAATGGGGCGAGGTTCTTAGCTGTGAATCCTGATTTTAATTGTCCGATAGAAGGCGGATATATTCCAGACTGCGGTGCAATATGCGCATTGATTACGGCATCTACTGGTGTTAAGCCTGAGTATTTTGGTAAGCCTACAGCTCATACTCTGCAGTATATATTAGAGAATACTGGCTGCAAAGAAGAGGAGATTGCGATTGTTGGAGATCGACTATATACAGATATTGCTCTTGGAAAAGGGAATAATGTGACAACGATTCTAGTACTGTCTGGTGAAAGTCAATTAGTGGACATTCCAAAGAGTGAGGTAAAGCCTACTCTTGTATTCCCTTCATTAAAGCAAGTGAAGGAAGCATTAGAAGAAACTTGCTAAAGTGTTCATACGTTTCTTAAGGAGAACGTTGAAATACAGAGTACGCAAAGAACACAAAGATAAGTTGAAAATAGACTCCTTTGTGTCCTTTGCGTCTTTGTGGTTCAAGACGGCTACGGTTTTGCTATTGTTGTTTTATGAATGTTTCATGTTAATAATCCATAATATTTAATGTATCAGGAAATTACCTCTATTGAAAACCATGGCAGAATTCAGGAGAAAGGTGATTATCAATGAGCAGATATAAAGGGATTATCTTTGATTTGGATGGCACTTTACTAGATACTCTGAGTGATATTGCCAATAGTGTGAATGAAGTTCTTGCCAGCTATGGGTATCCTACACATACAAAAGAAGAGTATCGAACCAAAATTGGTAAAGGTTTTCGCAACCTGATTGAACAAAGTATGCCGGAGGATACAGAACCGGTAATCATTGAGGAAGGGTTAGGGAAATTTATCAAAGCTTATCATGAAAACTACAAGAAGGAAACAAAACCATATGGCGGAATAGTTTCTTTGCTGAAAGCGCTCAATAATAAGGGGATACCAATAGCCGTTAATTCCAACAAGCGTAATGATTATACCAATAATCTACTGCGCTATCTGTTTCCTGATATTGTTTTCAGTGCTATTTATGGCGAGCGTTCCGGCTTTGCTAAAAAACCCGATCCGCAAGCTGCCTTAGAAATTGCCAAGCAAATGCAGCTTGATCCCAAAGAAGTATTATATATCGGTGATTCTAAAACAGATATGATTACAGCGCAAAATGCTGGTATGGATAGTATCGGCGTGTTGTGGGGGTTTCGCGATGAAGCAGAATTAAGACATCATAATGCGACTTACATCGTAAAGCAACCACAAGGCATTTATAATATTGTATTTTAGGAATCGGCCGAGAATCCTATGGAATAGGAACCTCCTCATGGCACATGTAAGTAACTTAGGGCTGCCTCACTACGATTTTTAATTGTAGCGAGGCAGCCCCTTATATTGGGAGTATTAATATGTTTCTTGACTTGCTGTTTCTGTGCTAACTCCTAATACAACAGGTGTTGACTTATAGCCAACGCCCATTCTGTCAATCCCCATATCAATTAGCTGTAAAAAATGTTCCCGCGTACGGATACATCCACTACCTTTTATTTTAATCCTCCCTTGACAAGTATCCATCATTATCTGAATGATTTCTGGTGTCGCACCGTGTGCTTCAAATCCCGCTAGGAACCCAGTACTTGTTTTGACAAAATCAGCTTTTGCTGCAATGGCACATTCGCAGGATTGTTTCACTTCATCCGTAGTCAATGCATCGGTTTCGAAAATTACTTTCACTGCAGTACCGTACTTATGGCAGACATCAACAACCGCTTTTATATCCGCTGTTACATCATCCCATTTTCCGCTGCGAATCCAACCGTAGTTGGCGACGATATCTAGTTCGTATATATCGCCACGTTTGCAGTAGTCTTCTGCCTGCATGGCTTTAGATGCTGTCGTACTCAGTCCAAAGGGAAAATCACAAACAACACAAATTTTCGTATCCGTACCTTTGGTTAGTTCAGCCGCAAGATCCAATGAAGCTGGATTAATACAAACTGTAGCACATCGGTAATTTATGCCTTCCTGAATGTATTTTTTAATTTCTAATTCCGTAAATTCTGGCTTCAATACCGATTGATCAATATAACGGGATAATTCCTCTGCTGTCATTTCAATTGCTTTTTTATGTTTCATTTTTTTAACACCTATATTTTCGTATTTATTATTAGTAATAGGTGCCCTCCTTGATTAGCATTATAATGTTCTTTTCCTACAAAATCAATATAAAAATAGTATTAATACTACATAGTTGAATTTGATTTTGTATTACTACTAATGTATAATGCTAATTATTGGTTATACTTTTATTTAATATTGGGATTCATAGTCATTCTGAAAGGGGCTATAGTGTGAATAGTGAAAGAACATTTGAAGATAAAATTAAAACAGTTTATAATCATTTAAGTAAATCAGAAAAAAAAGTAGCCGACTATGTTTTGGAGCATGGTCATGAAGTTACAAGACTCCCCCTTACCGATTTAGCTCAAAAGTCTCAAGTAAGCGAACCAACAGTAGTACGGTTTACTAAACGTGTTGGGTTTTCTGGTTATAGTGATTTGAAGCTTAGTATTATGAAAGATTGGGGAAAGAAGACAGTTATCCAAGATAATAATGTCTCTCTCTTAATTGATCTACATGTTAACAAAGATGACAAATTAGAAGATATTCCTGGAAAAATGATTCACATAACGATGAAAGCACTGCAAGATACTTTAAGAATTATTGATATTAGCGAATATCTAAAAGCTGTTAAATCCTTGACCGAGGCTAATATTATCGATATTTATGGCGTTGGAAATTCTGGCAGCATCACAAATGATTTAATGAATAAGCTGATGAGGATTGGTTTAAATGCACGAGCATTTAATGATAATCATTTACAACAAATCAGCGCAACTCATCTAACAAAAGATGATGTAGCCATTGCCATTTCTCACTCAGGTAGTACCAAAGATGTTATTGATACGTTGAAAATTGCAAAAGAAAATGGGGCTAGAACAATAGCCTTATCTAATTATAAAGCATCTGAAATATCAAAATATGCTGATATTCAATTGTTTACAGGTGATTTTGAAACTACATTTTATAGTGAAACAATGGTTTCACGTATTTCTCAGTTAGCGATAGTTGACATGCTATATATGGGGCTGCTTCTTAGTGATTATAGTAAGTATACTAACCGCTTAGATAAAATAAATTTATTAGTTGAAAAGAAAAATTATTAACAGAATTTTATCGAATTAAAGCAATTCTATAAAGGGGGCTGTGTGATGCAAAGTAACTTGTTCATCATGCAGTCCTCTTTTTTATAGTAAAGCTGATAAAAAGAAATAAAACTACTTTTAAATATTTACAAAGTAGTAAAACTACCATATAATAAAATTGAAAGATTCGATTCATCGGTCAAAAACTTACAAAGCAGTAAGTTAATGGTCTTAATCTGATGGCATATTTTATGAAAAAAAGAAAGGAGATGCCCAAAATGAAACCTTTTTTAGACTTCGTTCCACAAATGAATGATATTGATTTAAAGAGAATAGCAAGAATGCAGAAAAAAATGGAAAAACGCCAGGCGAGTATTTGTAGCGAAAGAGCCTTATTGATAACAGAATCGTTTCAATCAACAGAAGGCGAAGACTATGTTTTACGCAAGGCAAAAGCTTTTGCACATATTTTAAAACATATGTCTATCTACATTGAAAATGATAGTTTAATCTTTGGCAATCAGGCAAACTGTAATTTTGCAGCACCGATTTTCCCTGAATATTCAATCAACTGGATTATTGATGAATTGGATGAATTCCACCAACGAAGTGGTGATGTATTTCAAATTTCAGAAAAAGTAAAAAAAGATTTGTCAGGTATTGCGTCTTACTGGCGGAATAATACCCATCAGGATGAGGTATTTAGAAATACACCTGAAACTATTGTTTTATCAGAAAAACAGGGCGTACTTCATCGAGGCGGTATATCAATGTCCGGTGATGGACATATTGTGCCAAAGCATGAATTAATTCTAGAAAAAGGGTTTAGAGCTATTATACGGGATGCACAGCAAAAGCTGAATGAAACCATTGATCATGAAGCGCAGATCTTTTATCAATCCGTTATTATCACTCTAGAAGGCGCGTTAGTTTACATTAAACGATTTTCTCAACTTGCCTATCAGATGGCTGAAGGCGAAAAAGACGAAAAACGTAAAGCGGAACTATGGAAGATTGGAAAAATGTGCGAAACTTTAATGGAGCGCCCTGTACAGAACTTCTATGAGGGCTGTGAAGTTTGCTACCTGGTACATGTTCTCCAAATGCTTGAAAGCAATGGTCATTCTTTCTGCTATGGAAGATTTGATCAATATATGATTGATTTATATCATAGCGATATTCAAAATGGTATTTTAACCAAAGAAAAAGCTTTAGAAATCATCACGCATATGTTTCTGATGAATAGTAGTCATAATAAAGTAAGGCCATATGGTCATACCAAATTTTCTCAAGGGTATCCTCTTTATTCCAATCTTATGATCGGTGGGAGAAAGCCAGATGGAGCAGATGGAAGCAATGAATTGTCTTATCTTTGTATAGAAGCGATGAATCTTACATCAATGGCTGAGCCTAATTTTTCTATGCGGTATAATCAAGATACTCCTGCTGATTTATTAAAATTAGCAGCAAAATTAATTCGTACTGGTTGTGGAATGCCCTCTATGTTTAATGACGAGGTAGCTGTGCGAGGTCTAATGGACTTAGGGATTCCTAAAGAAGATGCACTGGACTATTGCGCAATAGGTTGCGTTGAAACTGGAGTTCCCGGAAAATATGGACATCGAGCAACAGGCATGACATATGTAAATTGGGGTAAAGTACTGGAGCTTGTTTTAAATAACGGAAAAGATCCAAATTCAGGAATTCAGCTTATCAGTCTTAATGGAAGAAACGATAATGAGATTAATTATGAATCATATGATGAAGTTTGGGATGGCTGGGAAAAATTGCTCAAATATTATTCGGATCTGGCTGTGGAATGTGATGCAATTTGTGATCGTTCTTTGGCAAAACATGATGCCTCTCCTTTTGCATCCTGCTTTATTGATAATTGTATGGAATTAGGTAAAACTCTCAAAAATGGTGGATGTAAGTATGATGTAATTTCTCAATCGAATATAGGACCTTGTGTAGTGGGAAATTCTCTTGCCGCTATTAAAAAATTAATTTTTGATGAGCAAAAGATTACCTGGGAGCAATTGCTGTCTGCTATAAATAATAATTGGCAAGGTAGAGAAGCTTCATATATCCATAAATTAGTTAAAAATGCGCCTAAATTCGGAAATGATGATGATTATGTAGACTACATTGTGAAAGATGTTTTTGATTCCTATTTGAGACTATTACCAGCTTATAAAACAGAGCGTATGGGAAGAGGACCTGAAATAAGCTGTTATACGATGTCTACGAGCAATATCACATCGTATGTTCCCAATGGATTGGATGTTGGATCAACTCCAGATGGGCGAACCGCAAAAAGCCCATTAAATGAAGGATGTTCACCTACACAGGGAACAGATATGCGTGGACCGACAGCTGTAATTAATTCTGTAGCGAAATTACCCAATTCCAAAGTTGCTGCAGGGCAATTGTTAAATATGAGATTTTCTTCAGGCTCTTTAGCTGGAGATGAGAACTTAAATAAATTTGTAAATTTTCTTCAGGCGTGTATTTTAAAAGGAATTTACCATAATCAATTTAATGTCGTTGATTCCAAAACTCTTTTAGATGCGAAAGAGCACCCGGAAAACTATACTGATTTAATTGTAAGAGTAGCTGGATACTGCGCGCAGTTTGTTGCCTTAATGCCTGAAGCACAAAATGCCATTATTGCCCGTACAGAAAACGAGTGGTGTATGTGATGAGTGATGAAAACAAAGGATATATTTCAACAATACAGCTTTATTCAACGAAGGATGGACCAGGAATACGTAGTACAGTATTTTTTATGGGATGCAATTTGAAATGCAAATGGTGTTCAAATCCAGAGTTACTCACTCCAGACATAAAATATATGCATTTTGAACATAAATGCATACATTGTGGCGCTTGTGTTGAAATTGCATCGAATCATTCTATAACATTTGCTGAAAAGGGATGCCGAATTGATCGTCAAATGTGCAGTAATTTAGCAGAATGTGCTGAGATCTGTCCGCAGAACGCATATGAAAAGATTGGTTTTGAGATCTCATCAGAGGAATTGGTACACAAAATAATGCGTGATAAAGAGTTTTATAGCGTTTCTAATGGTGGAGTGACGTTTTCTGGCGGCGATTCAATCTTACAGGGTGATTTTATTATTGATGTTGCCCAACGTCTCCATGCACAAGGCATTCATATTGCACTCGATACAGCAGGAAATATTTGTTGGGAAAAAATGAAGGCTATTATAGAAAATGTGGATATGGTGCTGTATGATATTAAAGCATATGCAGGAGAAATTCACAAAATTTGCACAGCCGTTGATAATACATTAATTTTAAGCAATATAAAGCACATTTCTAAAATGAATAAAGATATTATTATCAGAATGATCATTGTACCAGGATTTAATGATGATATGGATGATGTCTATCAACGCATAGTATTTATTAAAAGTTTGGGATCCAGCGTGAAAAGAGTGGATATTTTAGAATACCATAATTTTGGAAGCGGCAAGTATGCAAGATTAGGGATAGAAAATCCGATACAGCAAGTTATTTGTAATAATTACTCATTATTAGAAAAAGTAAAAAAAATGGCATGTGAACTCGGCTTGAATGCAGCGATTCTTCAATAACTAGATAGAATGAAAAGAACACCGCATAGATTGTCTAATCTTTAGCGATGTTCATTTGGCAGAGTAGTATAACAGCCCGTGATTTGTTAGTATAAAGCAAAATCCATAGAGCTTTAAAGCTCTATGGAAATAGAATAGAAGTTTTTATAAAGAAGATTTGGTTCTGATGAAATTTTAACTCCACCTGAATCTTAGTTGCACTTATCCTTAAGACTAAATCGCTCTAAGATTCCCACTTTCTAGAAGATGGGAGTCTTAGAGTGGTTTAGTCCTAAGATAAAAAATCACTCATAATTTTTTGACCATAGGTTTTTTGCCAATCTTCCGTGAACGTATTAACGCTCCAATCTGTCAGCGGGTGAGAGAATAATTTGCTAAATACATCTTCATTGACCGTTACTGCCTGGGCTCCAGCTAAGCAAATTTTTTGAATCTGCTCCGTATTTTTAAAGCTTGCTGCCAGAACCTGGGTCTGCAAATGATACGTTTGAAAGATGGTAACAATATCGGCTACTACGTTTACTCCATTGCCAGAAATGTTATCAATGCGATTTACATAAGGAGCAACATAACTGGCTCCTGCTTTAGCCGCCATTAATGCCTGCTGAGGAGTGAATACTGCTGTAGCGGTGACTTTAATATTTCGTTCTGTAAGGTATTTCATTGCTTTGTAGCCTTCGGGAATAACAGGGATTTTTACATAGATATTTCCTTGAAAAGTATTATGCAAGAACTCCGCTTCTTCGATAATTCGTTCGGCATCTTGATTGATTACTTGTGCATGCAATGTTTTTTCATCACTTAAAATAGAACGTATTTCTTGTAAAACATCTACATAGTGTATCTTTTGTTTCGCTAAAATACTGGGGTTAGTTGTAACGCCGTCGATGACATAGGTGTCATTGGCTTTTTTTATAAAATTAATATCGGCAGTATCCAGTAAGATTTTCATTGGCTATACCTCCTGAAATGTAATATAAAATAGTAACGAGGAGCTCTTGATACTCCTCGCTAGTAACAGTTTATAACACTATAAAGATATTAGCCCCTATATTTCTTGTCAATATCAGCTACCAAATTAATTTTGGGTGTTGAAGAGCCAGGTGTGAACTCAGAAGCAAGCCAGGTTTTGGCGATCACTTTAGCTAATTCGGAACCGATGACCCTGGCGCCCATTGTAATGATTTGAGCATTGTTGCTCTTAATGGCTCTTTCAGCAGAAAAAGTATCATGACATAAGGCAGCAAAAATACCAGGGATTTTATTAGCAGTAATGCACATGCCGATACCTGTTCCACATAGCAGCATGCCTCTAGCAGATTCGCCCTTTTTAACGCTTTCAGCTACTGTTTCAGCAATATTAGGATAAAAGGTTGAATCATCTGCAGAAGGAATTCCGAAATCTCTTACTTCATGTCCTAGTTCTTCCATATATTTTTTTAGGATATTTTTTAATTCAAAAGCGGCGTTATCACAGCCAATTGCAATTTTCATTTGTATTTCACCTCATAAATTATTTCTTGTTATTCAAACTGTTGTTAAGAAAGCTGCCTCCTTTCATTAAAATTCTTGACTTTATTTATGAAAGTGATCTATATCATTAGTGTATATCACTTTGTTTTTTCCTTTTGGAAAAGGTATTCAGTTCTTTTTGAAAAGAGGAAGGTATTTAGCGGAATATTTTACTCTAATGGATTATGAAATTTTCTTTTTCTTTCTATTACTTATTATTAATTTACTTTTGAGTTCATTATATGAAAAAAAGAAACAATCGTCAATAGGTATTGATTATATTTTATATTGAAAAATAAGATAATCTTTATTAAAAATAGTGAAAACGAGTAAAAGGTGGAAAAAAAGAAATAAAAAGAAAATGAAAAGTGGTATAATTGAAGAAGATATAGGATCATTATAATGGGTAAATGCAATGAGTTGAAAACGGTGAAAAAAATCAAGGATGGGAGATGTCTAGTATGATGAAAGCAGCAGTATTTTATGGTCCGCAAAATGTAAAATTTGAGAATCGAGAAGTGCCTAATATCGACAAAGGCGATATTCTTATCCGAGTAAAATATTGTGCAATTTGTGGTACTGATGTAAGGATTTATAACTTTGGTCAGGCAAATGTAACTCCTCCAAGGATTACAGGTCACGAGCTGACTGGGATCATAGAAAATATCGGGAGCGAAGTGGAAGATTATCAGGTTGGGGATAAGGTGTTAGTAGTTCCTCAAATGACTTGTGGGAAATGTCATTACTGTTTGCAAGGCAAAAGCAATCTTTGTGAAGAAGTATTATTGTTTGGCTATTCTCTGGATGGTGGCTTTGCTGAATATATAAAAATACCTGCTCAAGCTGTAAATCGAGGCAATGTGATAAAGCTGGATGATACTGCAGATCTAGTGGATGCTACTCTTACAGAACCTTTATCTTGTGTTATTAATGGTCAAGAGCATTTGCAGATTGGCATTGGTGATGAAGTTTTGGTCATTGGGGCAGGAGCAATTGGTGCTATGCATGTAGCCTTGGCTAAAGCAAAGGGGGCAGCAAAAATTATTCTTGCAGATGTAGCGCAGGATCGGCTGGAACTTGCGGGAAAATGTGGAGCTGATTATCTTATTAATTCAAAAAGTGTAGATCTTATGCAAAAAGTAATGTCTCTTACCAATGGTAAGGGGGTCGATGTGGCAATTACTGCTTGCTCAGTTCCTATTGCCCAGTTACAAGGACTGCAAGTTCTTAAAAAAGGCGGAAGACTTAGCTTATTTGCAGGTTTGCCTAAAGATCATGCTATAAATCCTTTAGATATGAATCTTGTCCATTATAGAGAAATATCTGTTTATGGAGCCTATGCTTCAACCATACCTCAGCATATGACAGCCTATCAGTTATTGGCTAAGAAAATTGTAGATGGGAAGAAAATCATTACGAATGTCTTGCCAATGGAACGGCTGGTTGAGGGATTTGGTATGGTGAAAAAGGGCGAAGGGTTAAAAATTGTCGTAGAATTATAAAGAAAATCACTGTTTGCTCTTCATCAAGCAAACAGTGATTTTCTTTATAATTGACCTTCCTAGCCAATTAGAACATTGATATTCATATTTCGTAATTGTGCAATTGTTTCTGCTGGTGCATTGTCATCGGTGATAAGAGTATCCATTTGATCAGTAGCAGCAAAAGAAGCCAGAGAAGAAGTGTCGAATTTACTGGAATCCATGAGGGTAACCAATTTGGCTGAAGACTCAACCATTCGTTTTTTCAGATCTACCTCATACACATTGAAATCCATCAACCCGTCTTTTATCGTAAAACCGCTGGCTGAAGTGAACATGATATCAATTTTAAGCTGATTTAAGATGTTGGTTCCTAATGTTCCCTCAAGAGCCGTTGAGCCAACCCGGATGACTCCGCCAAGCAGAATCACTGTTATTAAGGGATTATCTCTCAACTCGAGAGCTGTATAGATGCCATTTGTAATTACTGTTAAACGTACTGGCATAGTTTTTAATAGTTTAGCAAATTCACGTATGGTAGAGCTTCCATCTAAAAGAATGCATTGACCATTAGTAACCAATTCAGCAGCTTTTTTGGCAATGGCGGATTTTTGATTCTGATTCTTTTGCTCTCGTACCGAAAAAAAGTTTTCTGGATCAACTTGTTCGGAGATAATAGCACCACCGTGAAATCTCTTAATAAGACCTTCTTCTTCCATCGTTTTCAGGTCATTGCGCAGAGTGACCTCTGTAACCCCTGAAAATGATGACAATTCTTTCACTGTAGCTTTTCCATGGCTACTGAGAAATTCGAGAATTTTTTTTCTTCTTTCAATTAAAAACATAGTTTCTCCTTGTTGATCGCTTATCATGTTCTTACTCTCTATAAGCATATATAGTCTGGCAAATGATTACGGTTAAGTAAATTCCCTAAAAGTTGTATATTTACAATTATAGTTATCATAGCAAAAACGAAGAAAACAATCAATACTAGATTCATTAAAAGAAAAAATAATAAACAATAAAAAGAAAAAGCAAGAAAAAAGATAGTAAAAACAAGATAAAAGATAATAAAGTGATTGACAAAGTAAAGTCTAGTGATAAAATGTAAGTAAGAACTTGCATTATTAAATATATTTTGGTTCACGATATTTAACTAATGCTGTACAATATCATTATAATGTGTATCTTAACTCAAATTGGAAGAAAATATGTAAAAGGGGAGATTTTGATGAAAATATTTATTGATACTGCAAACGTTAGTGACATTGCTAAAGCAAATGATTTGGGAGTTATTCGCGGAGTTACTACCAATCCTTCCTTGATAGCAAAAGAAGGACGTAATTTTCAAGAGGTTGTGCAAGAGATATGCGCGATCGTTGACGGTCCTATTAGTGCTGAGGTTGTTAGCCTGGAAGCAGACAAAATGGTGGAAGAAGCATTGCCTTTAGCTGCATTAAACCCTAATATTGTTATTAAAATTCCTATGACAATTGAAGGATTGAAAGCTGTTAAGGTATTGGCAGCAAAAGGTATTAAAACAAATGTTACGTTGATCTTCTCTTCTAATCAAGCCTTGTTAGCTGCATCTGCAGGTGCCAGCTACGTAAGTCCTTTTATCGGACGCTTAGAAGATATTAATGAAGATGGCTTAAAAGTGGTTGAAGAAATTGCTGCTATTTTTAAAATCTATGGTTTTAAAACAGAAATTATTGCTGCGAGCATTCGTACCGTGCGCCATGCTACACAAGCAGCCTTAGCAGGTGCTCATATTGGTACTATGCCTTATAGTGTAATTGAACAGATGGCTAAGCATCCTTTAACCGATGCCGGCATCAGCAAATTCTTAGCGGATTGGGAAAAAGTTAAAAATAAATAAATAGTAAAAAGTTGAAAGGTGAAATACGGCTTAATTGGCCGTATTTCATCTAATGACAATCGGGAGGTATTATAAATAGAGTGAATATTGAATCAATTGATAATTTGACAGAGAAAACATTGAATATACGTAAGAATATTATTCGTATGATTACACAAGCACAATCAGGTCATCCGGGTGGTTCCCTGTCGGCAGTAGAAATTCTGACCTATCTATATTTTAAAGAAATGAATATTGATCCTTCAAATAGTAAAAACCCTAAGCGGGATCGATTTGTTTTAAGTAAAGGGCATGCGGCACCCGTATTATATGCTGCGTTAGCAGAAAGAGGGTTCTTTTCTGCGGATGAATTATTAACGCTGCGTAAAATAAATAGTCGATTGCAGGGACATCCTGATATGAAAGGAATTCCTGGCGTGGATATGTCTACAGGATCTTTGGGACAAGGATTGAGTGCTGCAGCTGGAATGGCTTTAGCTGGCAAAATCGATGGCAGCGATTATCGCGTTTTTGCATTGTTGGGCGACGGCGAACTAGAGGAAGGACAAATATGGGAAGCAGCAATGTTTGCAGCTCATTATAAATTGAATAATCTTACCATTTTTATTGATTTTAATGGTCTTCAAATTGACGGTTTGATTTCTGAAGTGTTATCACCTCTGCCTATTCCAGAAAAATGGCGTGCTTTTGGCTGGAATGTTCTTGAGATCGATGGTCATGATCTCGAAGAAATCCATTCTGCTGTTCAAAGTGCCAAAGGAGTTCTTGATAAGCCGACTGCAATTATTGCTACTACCATTAAGGGAAAATGTATCAGAAAGATGGAGAATGCAGCAGAATGGCATGGGAAAGCTCCATCCATTAGCGAATGTGAAGAATTTTTATTTGAGCTGTCAAGGGGAGGGATATAGAAATGGCAAAAGCTACACGAGAGGCCTACGGTGAGGCACTAGAAAAAATGGGTGGCCTTTGCTCTAATATTGTAGTTTTGGATGCAGATTTATCCAAATCAACGAAAACCTGCGTATTTGCTAAAAGTTACCCTGAACGATTTTTTAACGTTGGTATTGCAGAACAGAATTTAGCGGGAGTTGCTGCTGGTTTGGCAGCAGCGGGAAAAATTCCTTTTATCTCTACGTTTGCTATGTTTGCCAGTGGACGTGCTTACGAACAAATACGGAATTCGATTTGCTACCCGAAACTAAATGTGAAAATTGCTGCTACTCATGCTGGTTTGACAGTGGGGGAGGATGGGGCTTCTCATCAGTCGATTGAAGATATCTCTTTAATGCGCAGTATTCCTAATATGACGGTTTTAGTGCCTGCTGATGAGACTGAAACCTGCCAAGCGATACAATTCGCTGCTGAGTATGATGGACCTGTGTATATTCGTTTAGGACGTATGGCAGTACCTGATTTATTTACAGAAGAGTATAGGTTTGAGCATGGCAAAGCTGTTTGCTTAATGGAAGGAACGGATGCAACCATTGTCGCAACAGGAATTATGGTTCATATTGCTAAAGAGGCTGCTGAAAAATTACAAGCAGAAGGTTTTGGTGTTAGAGTACTGAATATTCATACAATAAAACCAATTGATAAAGACGCGATTGTAAAAGCAGCAGAGCAAACAGGCGCTATTGTTACTTGTGAAGAACACAGTATTATTGGAGGGCTCTCCAGTGCAGTAGCAGAAGTGCTGGTGGAGAATTTTCCTGTACCGATGGAACGTGTTGGAGTACGTGATACCTTCGGTGAATCAGGTATTCCAAAAGAGCTTTTAAAAAAGTACGGGCTTACTGTGGATGATGTGGTATTGGCTGTTAAGAAAGTCATTGCTAGAAAAGCATAGATTTACGATCCTATGAAAAGAAGGGGGAATTGTAATGGAACTCACGTTACAAATTAAAAATAAGGCAGGGCTGCACGCAAGACCAGCAGCTATTTTTGCTCAAAAATGTTCTACCTTTAAATCCAGTATTACGATAATAAAAGAGAATAAGCAGGCTAATGGAAAAAGTCTAATTAATCTTATGGGATTAAGTGTAAAACAAGGAGATACAATCACAGTGAAAATTGATGGGCCCGATGCTGCTGAAGCAGGCGCTGCTTTGAAGAAAATTGTGGATGATAAGTTTGGCGAAGAGTAATAACATAGCTAAAGGAGAAAAACCTGCAGCTTCTTCAGGAATTATTATGAGTCAAAAAGCAAAAGAAAAAAACCGCTTTTTAGCGGCACAGCAAGCAGCGGAAGCAGAGATTACCAGTTTGCAGCAATTAAATGAAACAGATAAAGAAGGACAGACTGAAGTTTTAGCTATTCATAGGGAATTAGTGAATTCCCTATCATTTAGTAATTCTGTTATGACTTTCATCAATAAGAATAATGTCAGTGCAGAAGCAGCGGTGGAATATACTGTGAATGAAATTGTTTCTATGCTGGTTCTCCTCGAGAATGATTATATGCGGCAGCGAGCAGTAAATATTAAGGAAATAGGCAATCGTTTATTGCGCCACTTGCGGATAACAAAGACCTAGATTACCTCGCGCGATTCCATTCGTATTTTAGTAGCGATAGTTTTCTTTATGAATAAAATAGCTAGAAACCTTATTGAAAAGGCTTCTAGCTATTTTGGTTTGTGTGACATTTAATGCTATTAAAGGGGAAAGTGTCCAATCTTAACGATACGTTGCTGCGTAATTGGCATTGCCTGTTCCACGTACTCCAGTAATACTCCAATCACCGTCTTGGCTTCTCACAAGATCCATTTTAAAGCGTTGATTAGTATCTTGTTTTACCACTTGAACTGTGGCCCGATTGCCAGATTGGGAAAGAAGGGAAAAAGAATCACGGCTTGTGTCAAATCCGTATCTGGCTGCATAATCTTTAGCAACAGTTATAGGGCTGGTTTGGTAATTGCCGTATTCATAATAGTCATTATAGCGATTGTTATCACTGCTATAATAGATTTGACCATCTTTGTACAATGCCCGGTTGTCATTAGAGCTGGGCCAGCTATGATTGTGTCTATGCCAGCCATTTCGATTATTATACCGGGTGTCATATTTACCGTCTCTGTTGTGATATCTAGTATCATATTTACTACCATCGCCATCAAAGCGAGTATCATAACTAGCGCTGGCGTAAGTGCCTCTAGTATTCGTATTTTTACTGCTATCATACCGGGTATCATAACTGGAACCATTGTTATATCTGGTATTATATCTCGAACTATCATTATATCTGGTATCATAGCTGGCACCGGTATTATGTCTGGGAGCGTAGGTGGCATCATTGCTTGCTCTAGTAACATTTTTGTTATTACTGCCATTATACCGAGTATCATAGCTAGAGCCATTGTTCTGCCTCGTGTTATAGTGGGAACTATCATTATACCTGGTATCATAGCTGGCGCTTGCCTTGGAAGTATCTGTTGCTGTTTGCTCTATTTTTATAGGATGAATATTAGGATTTTCAGAAGCATAAGTGGTAGCAGGAAGAGCAGTACCAGCAGCACCTGCCATGATAGCAGCACCTGCTAAAGCAGCAGCGTATTTTTTATATTTTCCACGGGGCGTTTTTCGTCTTGATAATTTTCTTTCCATACGTATCCTCCTCCTTTGATTTTATTTTTAGTCTTCCAAAAAGTCATCGTCAAAATTCATGGAAAATTAAACAAGAAAAAAGTGTTCAACGATGGTACATGTTATAACAGAATAAATGAAGTATTAATAAAAAATGCTAAAATTAGGAAACGTAGAGTCTGTTTGTCAATGTATATAAAAAGCCTTCCGGCGTTACTAGTCTGAACCCATGAAATGGGACACAAAAGAAAAAACACCTCTTATGTCGTATAGTAAAACTATATTACATGAGAGGTGTATTTTTGTGGGAAGACGAGTACATTACCCAACTGGACGTAAAGCGAGGGGACGGTTCTGTTGCTCCTGCTATTTTTTTATGCTAAAATTAGTATAAAAAAGATAGTGGAGTGAAATGTGATGCCAAGAAGCGCGCGAGAGAAAAGTGAAAGTGATATCTATCATGTTATGGTTCGAGGAATAAATCGCCAGGATATATTTCATGATGAAGAAGATTATTCACAGTATTTAGAAGCAATAAATCGTGCTAAAAGTATAGGTAAATTTGAAATATACGGTTACTGTCTAATGAGTAATCATGTTCATTTGTTGCTACATGAAAAAGAAGAAACGATGTCATCCGTTATGAAGCGAATAGGGGTAAGCTATGCGTGGTGGTATAACAAGAAATATGACCGAGCAGGGCACGTATTTCAGGATCGATATAAAAGCGAAACTGTAGAAACTGATGAATACTTGTTAAGTGTATTACGATATATACATAAGAATCCAGTAAAAGCTGAAATGGTAGTAAAGCCAGAAGAATACAAATGGAGCAGTTGTGAGACCTATTATAATCAATCGGAATATCCAGGAGAATTGACTAATACTGCATTTATACTAGGAATATTCGCAGAGAATGAAGAGTCTGCGAGAGATAAATTTAAGGAGTACATGAAGCAAGAAAATAGTGATAATAAGTTTCTTGAAATAGAGGTAAGATCGAAAAAGAAAAGCGATGAAAGTATATATAAAGAGATACAAACGATACTTAAGGGACAATCTTTGGCAGAATTACAGGCTATGGAAAAGCCTAGGCGAGATGAGGTCTTAAGGCAAATGAAAAATATAGAAGGGGCAGCACAACGGCAAATAGCAAGAATTACTGGCATACATCAAAGTATTATTTTTAAGGCATAACATATCTTAGAAGCAGACGAACCGTCCCGCTGCTTCACATAATAAAAACCTCCAAGTTGATGTCTCTATTTTACATCAACTTGGAGGTTTACACAGATTTCGGGATAGTCTCGAAAATTGAACGTTCTCGCACAGCCTGACGTCCCTAACTGTCATTAATGCTATACAATATTAAAATTCAGTAACTATCTACGGATAAGTAGCTTAATCAACGAGGGACGAGGTTGCTTGTCTCATTCAAATAAGTATATATTTTACCGCCTTGATGGTTCCCAGGACAATGCCTGCATGATAAATCGTATCGAGTCAGAAAACCCTTGCCGATAACTAACGGCCATACACGCTGCTTCCCTCTCATCGTTTTTATCCGCCAGCCTACTTAAAATGAGTTGTAAATTCTGAGGAAGTGCTGCACGCAGCTCATCTTCACATTGTTTAGCCGCTATATCCGAATAATAATAGTCGTTTGATATTTGCTGCAGTGGTATATTAAGACTAACATCCTCCATAGAATCCATTGCACTTTCAAAAAGGCTTTCTTTTCTCACGATAATCCTCTCCTTAGTATCTAAAATGAGCTCCTGCCATATCCTTAACCATGTACTCCGTGTAATCTTGTTGTATAAACATTACGATTCCTTACCTCTTCTAACGCCACTATATATCCCCCCATCTTCATACTGCATGAGGTTTCTTCTATCCGTATGCACGGATAGAAGAAACCAGCAAACAGTTGTTTTTGGGGGAAATTAAAAAGCGCATGCGAGGTCTATTCAACCTACACATGCGCTTTGCTTCATCTTGATTGCATGCAGACGCAAAGCCTCTGCCAATACACCACAATACTATTATCCCGAACATACCATCCCTTGTCTTCAAGGAAAGATCACGGTATAATAAATTGTCGTCGTAGACAGCTAGCTGTTACGTGTAGGTGCTCATTCACCTGCTCGTGCCTAGGAGTGTTCCACCACTCTTAGGACACGGCGACTTTTTAATTTCCACCTATTTCTAATTGTGCGCACGTTGTGCGCTTCATATATATTTCACAGAAATCATCGCTCCTGCGTTGCGATGTAAGACAACCGACTTACCTTATGCGAAAGCCGCTGGGGGACAATAGCATGTCGGTAAAGTCAGGATTAGACAGCAACTGCTATCGAGTAGCCTGGCGAGTCAGGCCATATATGGTAAAGCCTGTGGGCTGAATCCGGGTCTGTGGCTGTGTAGGCGCTGCCGGACGTAAACTCCGGTATCAATGGGTATCTCCAATATTAATTAGATTGGGTATAAGCAGGCCTATTGACGCACCTGCGGTAAGTAGGGAAACGACCAACCGGGTACCTACGTATGGAAACACTATATGGAGCTGCCAAACGTGACCTGCCTAAGTACCGGCTGACGGTATATGGCAGAGAGCCCTAATAGTAGCCTAACGGCCTTCTGTAATGGGAGGCACATGGTGAAGGGGGGCAGTATTCCAAGTTCCAACCTTGAAAGGAGTTGCTTTGGATGGAGCAATCAAAACTCATGGAAAGACTGGAAGGTTATCGTCGTCGGAATAACGCCGACCATGGCTATGTCAACGGTGACCTCTATCGGTTGTTCTACGATAGGGACTTGTACATCATCGCCTACAATTCCGTAAAGTCTAACGACGGGGCGGAGACCTCCGGTGCTGATGGCACCTCCCTACATGGCTTTTGCCAAGAGTGGATTACTGAACTTATTACATCCATGCGCGCTGAGTCATACCAGCCTCAGCCAAGCAGAACAACGATGATCCCTAAAAGCAATGGTAAGATGCGCAAGCTCAGTTTTCCAAACGGAAAGGATAAACTGGTTCAGGAAGCAATCCGCATTATCTTGGAGTGCATATACGAACCTACCTTCTCCAACCTCGCGCACGGCTTCCGGCCAAAACGTTCTACACAAAGCGCCGTCGCTGAAGTGGAGACTTGGGGAGGTACGATTTGGTTTATCGAGGGGGACATCTCCGCTTGCTTTGATGAAATTGATCATCGCATACTTGAAACAATACTTCGGGAACGTATTAACGATGAACGTTTTATCCGGCTCATCAATAAAATTCTTAAGGCCGGCTACTTCGACATGCAGCACAACTGTCATAGAGCTAAAACTGGGAACGCACAAGGCTCCTGCTGCAGCCCTATACTCTGCAATATCTATCTCGATAAGCTGGACAGATTTATGGAATGCACTATAGAGCGAGACACGAAAGGCAACTGCCGCAGACAAAACCCTGACTATTCCAAAGCGAGATATCAATACAAAAAGGCAGTCAGCAACGGCAGCGACCCGCAGAGCATTAAGTCCCTTTTCAACAAAATGAAAACCATCCCGTCAGGTGACAGATACGACCCTAACTTTCGCCGGGTAAAGTATGTACGCTACGCTGACGATTGTGCGCCACGAAGGAGTGTCCAAGTAGCGTAGCTACTTGAAGGCAGCCATGCTGTACAGATGATGGTGGTAGGTCCACCGAAATCGCCATACAGGTGGAGGTTTCAAACTACCTTAAGGTGCTGTGGCCAAAATCCATGGTATTGAGCGTTAAGGAAAAGGCAGTGATAAAACTGTCAAGTGCGTATTAAGGAGATGAATGAACAAATGAACCACTTACGAAAATGTCGATAGCGTAGAGATTCCATCAAAACCAGGGGGTAGTCGTTAATCTGGGATAAGTCTAGGGGAAACCTGTTTACTGCCTAGACGGTGGGCGGCATAAAGGTGGCATGAACTTAATACAGGCGTCTGTACGGAACGTGGGAACCCACGGGCTGATGTTAAGGGAGTATATCAAGCGGAAGAACCGCAAGATAAGAGTACCAATGCAGTCATGGGGGCAGATTGGGTTGTAGTAGTGATGAAGTTTCTGTAATGGGAATGGAGCGAAGAACCCGAATTATTCAGTTTCAAGAATAAGTCAACTTTGAAAGGAGGAGGAACTTATGCAAGAAACAAAGCCATACAGTATTTCCAAAAGAGCAGTAATTACTGCTTATGAAAGAGTGAAAGCAAATAAGGGAACCTATGGAGTGGATGAGCAATCTATTGAGGATTTTGAGAGAAAGCTAAATAATAATCTCTATAAGATTTGGAATAGAATGTCGTCAGGAAGTTATTTCCCGAAACCTGTAAAGGCAGTAGCAATTCCAAAGAAGAATGGTGGAACTCGTATTTTAGGAATACCAACCGTAGAGGACAGGATAGCGCAGATGGTAGCGAAGTTATACTTTGAGCCATGCGTGGAACCGATATTTTACGAAGATTCCTATGGATACAGGCCGAATAAATCAGCAATACAGGCAATAGAAGTAACAAGGAGAAGGTGTTGGAGAAAAGACTGGGTTTTAGAGTTTGATATAAAGGGTCTATTTGATAACATCAGACATGATTACTTAATAGAAATGGTAAAACACCAAACAAAAGAAGAATGGATTCTTCTGTATGTACAAAGGTGGTTGACAGCACCGTTTCAAATGGAGGATGGAACGATTGTTCTAAGAACTTCAGGAACGCCACAAGGTGGGGTAATCAGTCCTGTACTTGCCAATCTATTTTTACACTATGTATTTGATGATTATATGACGAAAGAGTTTCCAGCAATACCGTGGGCAAGATATGCGGATGATGGAATTGCACACTGTGTGTCTCTTAAACAAGCGAAATATTTGCAACGCAGACTACAGGAACGATTTGAGTGTTTTGGATTAGAATTAAATTTGGATAAGACAAGAATTGTATATTGTAAAGATGATGACCGAATAGGAAATCATGAATACACCTCTTTTGATTTTCTGGGATATACATTCAGACCAAGACATGCAAAGAATAAATGTGGAAAGTTCTTCACTAACTTTCTGCCAGCAATGGGAGAAAAGGCGAAGAAATCCATAAGAAAAGTAGTTAGAAAGTGGAAGTTGCAGTTGAAACCGGATAAGGACTTATTGGACATAGCAAATATGTTCAATAGCCAAATACAGGGATGGATTAATTACTACACGCATTTTTATAAATCAGAGATATATGAAGTATTAAGATATATTAATGGACGTCTTGTTTACTGGGTTCGCAAGAAATACAAGAATCGAAAATCAAGACAAAGAGCTGAACATTGGCTTGGAGAAATAGCAAAGCGTGATAGAAAACTGTTTGCACACTGGAAATTTGGGATACTGCCAACGGCTGGATAATGGGAGCTGTATGAGCTGAGAGGTTCACGTACAGTTCTGAGAGAGACTTAGGGGGAAGTTCCCTAGGTCTACTTGCTTCCTGATTGGCCTGATTGCTCCCAAAGCCTATGCAGTCGTTTTGAAACAGAGAATCAAGGAATTCCTGAAAAACAATCTTTGCCTCAGGTTAAGTGACGAGAAAACTAAAATCACACACGCCGCAGATAAAAACGTAGTTTTTCTCGGATATATCATCCGCAAGGGCTACGGCAACCACAACAGATTTAAATGCGATCCTTTTGACCCAACCCTCCGCATTTACATGAATGTGGAGGGTATCCTGAAAAAGCTGCGTGAAAACGGCATGTGTATAGCCAATGACTATCCCGTTGGTATCGCTCGTCTTCTTAGAGAACCCCCGGAAGAAATCATCAGATATGGCAACCAGGTACTCCGTGGACTACTGACTCAGCAACGCGGCTGCTACAACTTCTTTAAGGGCGGACACATCCAATACATCGTGCAGTTTTCCATAGCTAAAACTCTAGCTCGCAAATTCGACATAAGCTTAAAGAAAATTTTCGCACGCTACGGCAAGTCTCTTTCGGTCAATTATGAAAACGCCAAAGGCTACACCCGCTCAATTAGTTTGGCACTGTACAAGTCTTTTTCAAGGCAAAAGAGCTTCTTCGCTACTGTCAAATCGGCAATTACATCATTTCACCTGCCGAGTTACAGCTTGGTAAACCCGCTTACCCGTGCTTGCTACATCTGCGGTAATCCGCATCTTCATGTCAGCATGTATCACAGGCAAACAAAGAAAAAGCTCATTAAGCCCTATCCACCGATTGTCACTGTCATGCTGACGATCAACCGGCGTCAGATACCCTTATGCAACCACTGTTTTGCCAATATCGAAACCAACAGGTTTCATCTTAATCAACTCAGTCGATGATAACTCATTTGGAATATGGAGAGCCGTATGCGGTGAAAATCGCTTGTACGGTTCGGGAAGGGGCGGATTACTTTGTTAATCCGCCTATTTCATATATTACAATTCTTTGGGATTGCAAGCAAAAGTAAAGTGAAAATCTAAGTTTGGACAATTACAGTAACTACTCACCCGTAGGTAGTCACTGAAGTACCATATTCGTGTTTGACTTCAGATGACGAGTAGATTATAATCTAAACATATTAGTGTATATACACTGAATAAAAATAAACATAGGAAAAGGTATTATGAATTGAAACCGAGTGGACTGACTATTGCCCAATTGGGCTTGCTACGGCACCTTGAGTTAGTTCCGCGATCCGAAGCGCTTGTGAAACAATATTGTTATGGATGGATTTTTACATCCTGATGTGTGTATGTGCACATATCAGGCATAATAATATAAAAAATATAAGCAGGGGTGCTGATAGGCGTATTGACAGAAAGGAGGCTGGATCAATGGAATCGTTAGTAACAGAGATAAAGAATGCAGCCCTCAGTATGGGGTATGAAAAGTGCGGCATTATTAAAATAGCTGATATGGCGGATTTTGAGGAAAAGCTTAACGAACGAATGGAGCATCTTCCAGAAACGAAACCTTTTTACGAACGCTTTACTGGTTTCGCTCATTTGCAAGATACTTATCCGTGGGCAAAATCCATTGTTGTTTGCGTAGGGCAATATGGAAAATATCACGTACCTGAGCATCTACAAGGTTTGATTGGCAAGGCCTATTTATTTGACAACAGAATTGATGAGCGCGCTAAAGAGCATCAGGAAAGTTTGCGGTTTGAAGCAGCTATGCAAAAGATAGGGCTTAAAACCGAGACAAGCCGAAAATTTGGCATTACTGCGCTGCGTTGGGCGGCAGTAAAAGCTGGGCTTGGCATCGCCCGGAGAAATAATTTCTTCTATACCGAATCGGGATCATGGGTACATTTGGAGGCCTGGTTGATCGACAAAGAGTTGGAATTGATAGAAGTCCCGGCAGTAAAGGAATGCCCCGAGCATTGTAATTTGTGCGTCAAATCCTGTCCAACAGCTTCTTTGTCAAAACCTTATACAATGAATCCCTTATCGTGTATTTCTTTCCTCACCACATTCGGCGGACGGAACTTGCCGCACGAAAGATGCAGTGGGCAAATGGGCGGCTGGATTTACGGCTGTGATGTATGCCAGGATGTTTGTCCGATGAATAAAAGTTGCTGGAAGGCAACTGAAGAATTTCCCGCTTTGGCTGAATTAAGTGAACATATTTCCCTGGAAAAAGTTCTTAAGATGGATTATGACTTTCTGGCGCAAGTAATGCCAGCCAAGTTTTTCTATATAACTAAGGACGATGCCTGGAAATGGAAAGTCAATGCCATCAATGCAATGGTGAATGACTACAAAGCGGAGTATGCGGAGCCTATATATGACGCATGCAATGACAGCAATGAAAAGGTAAGAGAAATGGCGGAATGGGCAATAAACAAATTGAATCTGCGTAAAAAGGGATGACGTCGGCTATGTGGTAAAAGAAGCCATCAGGCGCGGCGAGCAGGCGATGGTCGAAGAAGCTAGGGTGAATGGAAAAGCACATCAGAACGCAAATTCGGAAAAACATCCCAATATTTGGAATAGGTAAACGATTATGTTATACTACGTAAGTAAAATATATATTTGCTGATCAGTAAACTGAAGGCTAAGGAAAAAACACTCAAGTGTTAGGATTACTGCTTTTCTGGAAAAAACTAACCTAAATCGTCCCGTCAGTACGGGAACATATCTTTTGGAAGCATCAATTTTTTCCTATATCGAAAGGTTTAACCCATCAAGGAACGAAGTGGATTTACCTGGCGATGTTTTTTCCCTGTGTTACTGTGCGAAGGGAAACAGATAAATGGTTTTGTTCAGGATTATGATTGGTGGGACATTGGGAAAATGAATGATTATGATACACTTGTCCATATGCCACCGCAGCAAGCCGAGCTTTATTAATAATCAAATTAAAGCTTTTATCTTTGATATGGATGGCGTACTTACTGATACTGTGGAATATCATTTTCAATCCTGGCAAGAACTAGTATGAACTAAATATTTCTTTTTCCATTAATAAGGCAGTAATTTTTTTGTCGAAAAGTGATTTTAATATCAGCGAAATTGCCATGGCTGTCGGCTTTGATGATAGTAATTATTTCAGCCGATTATTTAAAAGTACCAAAAAGCATCACCATCTGCGATACGAAAGTAAGAAGCTAAAAACAGGGGAGTCGCTTTTTATCAAGCGAAACTCCCCTGTTTTACTGAAATTTCGGTGACGGTTCG
Organism: Pelosinus fermentans JBW45; assembly: GCF_000271665.2. Classification (GTDB taxonomy): domain Bacteria; phylum Bacillota; class Negativicutes; order DSM-13327; family DSM-13327; genus Pelosinus; species Pelosinus baikalensis. The sequence continues at coordinate 1,218,050 of NZ_CP010978.1, forward strand.
AAACCACTGAAGAAGTCACCTATATTGATTCGTTACCTATTAAGGGACCATTTTTATATGCATTGTCCTTAGGTTCGTGCATGGAGGGGGGGAGTTACCTGCAGGCATGTTTCATGATTGAAGTCTGCTATTTCAATTTGGATCGTAGTGTGGTTAATTTGAAACTGGTCGCGAATGATGCTGATTGCCTCCTGCAGGATGGTTTGGGCGTCTTGGCTCCCTTCAATTAACAGATGGCAGCTTAGTGAGTCGAGACCGGAGGTGATTGTCCAGATGTGAAGATCGTGGACATTACGAACGCCATCGATACGTTGCAGAGATTCTCTTACTTCCATCCAGTTGATTGTAGGAGGCGTTCCTTCGAGCAGAATGTTCACCGATTCATTGATCACACCCCACGCGCTTCGCAGAATTAACATTGCAACAATGACGCTGATGATGGGATCAGCCGTATACCAGGAGAAGAAATACATCAATAGCCCTGCGATTATGGCCCCGACAGAGCCGAGGGCATCGCCAAGAACATGAAGATATGCACTGCGTAGATTAATGCTCTTGTCCATGTTTCCCTTTTTCGTCAATACCAAGGCACTTAATAAGTTGGCGAGCAAGCCGATCGCAGCAATGGCGATCATGTAGATACTATTGACTGACGGCGGTGCGAAGAAGCGTCCGTAGGCTTCCCAAACAATCAAGCCGGCAATAATAAATAAAGTCATTCCATTGAAAAAAGCGGCCAGTATTTCAAAACGGTAAAATCCATAGGTTTTTTGGGGTGACGGCGGTTTAAGTGCCAAAACAGTTGCAAACAGACTTAATCCCAGTGAGGTAGTGTCACTGAGCATGTGTCCGGCATCAGAGAGCAAAGCAAGACTATTTGTAAACAATCCCCCCAGGAATTCAAGAACCATGATACCTGCGGTGATGATCAGTGATATTGTGAGTGCGGTGCGGTTGTTTTTTCCATGAAGAGGTCCTTCATGACTATGACCATGATGATGCCCCATATGATGTCTCCTTGTACGTTATTCACTGCTCTATTTCCTGGTTTTCGTCGACGATAAGGAAATCCTTCTGTTTACATTATATCACAAAGAATAACCCCATCCTGACACGCGTATTTATTAATTTTTTCGGAAAGTGATAATAGTTTGGATAATCCAACCCAGTAGTACTCCGCTTATCATGCCGATAAGACCAAGTAAAATTGGTCCTAGCCTAATACCAAAAATTTCAAAGAATGTTGAATATGTTACACCAAGTGTTCCCAAATAGGCACAGAAAACAATGGGTAGAAAAGAGTAGGATGACTTGCCTCCCCCTGCGTCGCGGAAAGCATCCCAAATTGCAAAAGAGTATACACATGGATAAAACATAATCCATTCATAATTTGTTTTTGCTATAGCCTGACCGATGTCACCCGTAAAGCTAAAGATAATAACCTCATTAAGGTTAGAGTTTACATTGATTAAAAATTCTAGAAATATAAATATTAAGCCTTTAATTAATTTTCCATTTAAAATTTGACCAAATCCGGGAAAGGCAATGCTCCAAAATATTTTTTCAACTGCATTTGTCATAAATATTCCTTTCTTGCAAAGGTAATCTAATTTGGTCACTTATGAATATTTTAGCCAGGTAAGACACTCATTTAGTGGATATTAATATAAATAACCCATCGTGACTGAAGTAACTCAGAAAGATGAGTATTGCCGTCAATATTTATTATTGGCATTTTCCTTTGCTATATAAGTTATTATTACCTATGATGGAGTAATTATCCTTGGTCCAAAATTCTTGAGAATGTAATCAATATTACACATTCCAGTAGTAGAACCAACTGTTAGCCATTACAAAGCCATTGAGCGAAATTACCATGCCTAAAACCAGCAAGGCTGCAATGAAATAACAAAAAATAAAGAAACTAGTTACAAAATATGGAATATTATGATATTCTATATTTTGTAACTAAGTGTTTAATTAATTTTCACCGGGAGTTATGCTAAATCTGGTTATTGTGTATGGTTGATTTAATTCTGGGGGATGAGCTAGATATTGCGATAAGCTATTGAACGTATTATGCTGCAGCCCTATGAAACGAGGGCATATCTGCTGGCAGGCAAATAAATGGGATAAAAGGGGGAGGAGTCATATTGCAGGGAAAAACGGAAAAACAAAAAATGATTGACGGCGAAATGTATAGTGCCTGGGATCCGGAACTGATTGCAGACAGGAGAAACGCCAGGCGGCTAACACGTTTGATTAATAACACCTTGGAAACCGAGTCGGAGAAAAGGGGCGACCTGTTAAAGCAGCTGTTTGGATCAACCGGGGCAGAACTATTTGTTGAGCCTGATTTTCGCTGTGATTACGGGTACAACATTCATGTGGGAGAAAACTTTTATGCCAATTTTAACTGTGTCATTCTGGATGTATGTGAAGTATGCATTGGTGACAACTGTTTTATGGCACCCGGTGTACATATTTACACCGCAACGCATCCGCTTGATCCGTATGAGAGAAATTCTGGCGTGGAATATGGTAAACCGGTGACCATCGGGAACAACGTCTGGCTTGGCGGTGGTTCGATTATAAATCCCGGTGTTACTATTGGGAATAATGTCGTAATAGCCTCCGGTACGGTGGTTACCAAAAATATTCCGGACAATGTCGTCGCAGGTGGAAATCCGGTCCGGATAATAAAACCTGTAATAGTATAAAGATTAGAAAATCTTGTCAAGTGCTTAATCCCTAAAACTTATACATATACTACAAAAAAATCAACTCTATCATCACATTGGCGGCAGAGGTTCATTCTATTTCAATGGTTATACCTGTCTATAATTTCTCCAAAGCCACTCCAGTTTATGTCATCGAAAAAGCCCTTTTTATAGTGCATATAGGTGGGGCAGATCAGATCCCTGGGACTGTAGTCTCTCGTCTCTTCTTGACGGCGATAACATTTCTCTTTACAATAAGGAGAAGATCATAGATGCTGTTAGACATTAGCAAAAGTGCAGGCACTATTTGTCGTAAAGAGGAATAGTGCCATTTTTTATTGTAGATTTTCTATACTACTCACCTATATTTTAGAAAAGGATTGATGATATGAATTGTACTCTGCAAGGTCAAGAAGATGTAATAAAAGATAAAGGGAAATTCTCTGTCTTATGGATTGCATTTCTCCTAGGAGCGCTGGCTTCTTTTGGACCTTTATCCATTGATATGTATTTGCCTGCATTGCCGCATCTGGTCACTGAGCTAAATTCCAGTACCTCTTTAGCGCAGTTGAGTTTGACGTCGTGCCTGCTGGGGATTGCCTTGGGACAATTATTTGTGGGACCTTTTAGCGATATATTTGGACGTAGGGGACCTTTACTAATCGGATTATGTATTTATGTTGTCTCGTCCTTGTTATGCATGTTTGCCACTACGATTTGGACGTTTATCACGATGCGCTTTATTCAAGGGTTAGCAGGATCAGCGGGGATTGTTATTTCACGAGCGATTGTAAGGGATCTTTATTCTGGTTCGGAAATGACGAGGTTTTTTTCCCTGCTAATGTTAGTAAATGGAGTAGCTCCCATTCTGGCACCGATATTAGGCGGCCAGGTTTTGCAGGTTGCCTCCTGGCGAGGCATTTTTTTAATGTTATTTGCTGTGGGAGTGGCTATGTTAATTGCTATATTTTTTGGTTTGAAAGAAACCCTGCCTCTTAGCCGCCGCTCAAAGGGAGGTTTAAGAAATACGATCCTTACCTTCCGTGAATTAATAAAAAATCGAAATTTTATGGGATATGCACTAGGACAAGGTTTTGTAATGGCTGGCATGTTTGCTTATATCTCTGGTTCTCCTTTTATCCTGCAAAATATTTTTGGTGTTTCACCCCAGATGTTTAGCTTGCTCTTTGGAATTAACAGCATTGGCATCATTATTGCCGGACAAATTACAGGGCGACTTGCAGGGAGAATTTCTGAGAAGAAACTTTTGATTGCTGGGCTGACTCTTTCTTTTGCAGGAGGGGTATTGCTGCTGCTTATGATCCTAATTGGGGGAGGACTTTATTCTATCTTACTGCCATTATTTGTGGTGGTTTCCAGCGTTGGGATTGTTGGCACCAGTAGTTTTTCATTGGCCATGCAGGATCAAGCAAAAGCGGCAGGCAGTGCAGCAGCTCTTATTGGAGTTTTGTCTTTTGTCTTTGGAGGGCTGATGGCACCTCTTGTTGGCATTGGCGGAAGTCATACAGCTCTTCCTATGGGGATTACCATTGCTGTTGCTGAAACCGCTGCGGTATTATCGTATTTCTTTTTAGTCAGACGAGCATAGTCTAGTTAAGATTTCTTTTAAGCCTTATTATATATTTCTTTCATTATATTTTAGCTGGAAATATAGAGGAAATATTGATATACTAATATATTAGTATATCAATGAAGATAATTTGGAGGAACACCATGGAAGTAAGTATAATTGAAAAAAATCCTCGTGAATCTACGCGAGAATATGTATATCGATTTTTAAAATTTAATATAATGGAATTGAAATTAATTCCAGGCAGTGCTTTATCGGAAAAAGATATAGCACAGTTATTAAATGTAAGCCGAACTCCGGTTCGGGAAGCATTTATCCAATTATCTCAGGAATATTTGCTCGATATTTTACCACAGAAAGGGACATATGTATCTCTAATTGATATTGAGAATGTTGAGGAATCCAAGTTTTTGCGCGAAACGGTTGAGAAGGCAGTCATGGCTATGGCTTGTGTTGATTTTCCAAGTGATAAGCTTTTTGAACTTCAATCCAATATTGCATTGCAAGAATTATGCTTTAAGGAAAAAAACTATTTGCGGTTTTATGAACTAGATGAAGAAATGCATAAAATTATCTTTGTAGGCTGCAAGAAGGCACGTATTTGGTCCATGATTCAGCAGATGAATACACATTATAATCGAGTCAGAATGTTAAATATGGCTGGTGGGTATGATGTATCGCCCGTCTTAAAGCAGCATAAGGAACTGATTCTAGCGATTAAAGAAAAAGATGTAGATTTGGGAATGCGGACGATTGACCGTCACTTGAATAAAGTGAAATTTGATATTCAGGATTTATATCGAGATTATGCTGATTATTTTAAACAAAAGCAATCGATATTGCTATAAGTTTAGTTTTGATAGAGGAATTCACATTCTGTAATTTTATAAGTATTGTACAACAGCTGCTTAAAAGGATTTTCGCCTTTTAGGCAGCTATGTTTAATTGCAATAATGTTCTAAAAAAACTTAAGAATCAGATTTTATTAAAGATTACTGTTAAATGGTATTTACACTAGTATGGTAGTGTGGTAATATCATTAACAAGCAGATATCATTAATGAATTCGTTACTTGGTGAATTTATCATTAATATCATTGCAGATGCAGTTAATGAAATCAGTTTGCTATTTCAATTTCAAAGGGGGTCCGAATGTAAATGATTATGTCATTTCGTTGGTACGGCAAAGAAAATGATTCCATATCCTTACAGAATATCCGTCAAATTCCTGGGATGAAAGGAGTAGTAGGAGCATTATTTGATGTTCCTGTTGGTGAAATTTGGCCATTAGATAAAATCCTTGCATTGAAGAAGGAGATCGAAGATCAGGGATTATTATTGGAAACGATTGAAAGTGTTAATATTCATGAAGATATTAAGTTGGGGCTTTCATCACGAGATCAGTATATTGAAAATTACATCACTTCGTTAAAGCACCTTGGTCAGGCTGGAGTGAAGGTCGTCTGCTATAATTTTATGCCAGTATTTGACTGGACACGAACCGATTTGGCTAAAGTACTTTCAGATGGTTCAACTGCTTTAGACTTTGATGTTAGATTGATTCAAGGCAAAGATCCGCAAAAATTGGTGGAAGAAATGCAGGCAAATTCCAATGGGTTCGAGCTCCCAGGCTGGGAAGAATGGCGCTTAAAAGAGTTAAAACATCTTTTTGATTTATATAAAGATATTGATGAAGAAAAACTGTTTGGTCATTTGGAGTACTTCTTGAAAGCGGTAGTACCTGCTGCAGAAGAATATGGTATCAAAATGGCAATCCATCCTGATGATCCCCCTTATTCCGTATTTGGTCTTCCTAGAATTGTAACCTCCAAGAAAAATCTAAAAAGGATTGTAGATATGGTTGATAGCACCAGCAATGGTTTGACTATATGCAGTGGTTCCTTGGGAGCCAATCTAGATAATAATATACCTGAAATCATCCGCTACTTTGGTGATCGAGTTGCTTTTGGACATGTGCGTAACGTACAGGTTCATGAACCTGGAATCTTTAATGAGACGGCTCACAAGGCTGATGAAGGCTCTCTTGATATGTATGAAATAATGAAGGCATTTCACGATATTGGATTTACAGGACCAATAAGGCCTGATCATGGTCGAATGATCTGGGATGAAAAGGGCAGACCGGGTTACGGCTTGTATGATAGAGCCTTAGGAGCCAATTATTTGTGCGGCCTTTGGGATGCCATTGTGAGAGGCGCGAGTAAGTAATGAAAGTGAAAGGAGCTTTTTCATGTTAGTCCTAAACAAAGAAAGTATAAAAGATACCAGCCTATGGGAACAAGCAGGCATAGAAAATCTGAATTTTAATCATGAGAAAATGACCATTTTGACAAAAGAAAGTCCTACATGGGTACACTTCGGTGCTGGTAATATCTTTAGAGGATTTATTGCCATGCTGCAACAATCACTTCTGAATTCAGGAACAGTAGATTCAGGAATTGTTGTAGTGGAAACCTATGATAGTGAAATTATCGATAAAATATATACTCCTTATGATAATTTAGGTTTGTTAGCCATTATGAATACTGATGGTAGTTTAGATAAAAAAATTATCGGCAGCATAGGCGAAAGTCTCATAGGAGATCCTTTGAGAGAACGTGACTGGCAGAGAATACAAACGATTTTTTCGGAGCCTTCACTACAAATGGCAAGCTTCACAATCACGGAGAAAGGCTATAGTTTAAAGAATGCTGCAGGTGACTATTCTGCTGATGTGCAGGAAGATATAGCAAATGGACCGGAAAAACCCAAAAGTGTTATGGCTAAAATCGCATCATTGGCTTATACCCGCTACCAGCACGGGGAATTACCCATTGCTTTTGTCAGTATGGATAATTGTTCTCATAATGGAGATAAACTGTATAACGCCGTGGAAACAATTGCGAGAAAATGGGCTGAGCAGGGTTTAGTAAAAAAGACATTTCTGAGTTATATCAATAATCCAGAAAAGGTATCCTTTCCTTGGAGTATGATTGATAAAATAACCCCTAGGCCAGCTGAAAGTGTTAAACGTACATTGATACAAAGCGGTTTTGCAAGTACAGATATTCTTTGTACAACCAAAAACACATTTATCGCTCCTTTTGTTAATGCAGAAAGGCCACAATACTTAGTAATCGAAGATAAGTTTCCAAATGGCCATATGCCCCTAGAACAGGTAGGCGTAATCTTTACTGACAGGCAGACTGTAGACCGGGTTGAGAAGATGAAGGTGTGTACCTGCTTGAATCCGCTCCATACTTCTCTTGCGGTGTTTGGCTGTTTGCTAGGTTACACCTTGATTGCAGACGAAATGAAAGATCCAAACTTAAAAAAATTAGTGGAAAAAGTAGGCTACGAAGAAGGAATGCCAGTAGTTGTGAATCCTGGAATTGTCGATCCAATAGCTTTTATCAAAGAAGTAATTGAAGTAAGGTTTCCTAATCCCTATATTCCCGACACTCCACAACGGATTGCATCCGATACATCCCAAAAAGTTGGGATACGATTTGGCGAGACAATTAAGGCGTATTGTCAAAGAGACGATCTGAATCCAACAAATCTTAACTATATTCCTCTTGTTATTGCTGGTTGGTGCAGATATTTGATGGGCTTAGATGATCAGGGTAATGAAATGGGTTTAAGTTCAGATCCATTGTTAGCTACGTTAAAAGAATATATTTCAGGAATCAAACTAGGAGATGTGAAATCGGTAGGGGCTTCTTTACAGCCAATACTTTCAAATGAAGAAATGTTTGGCGTAAATCTATATCAGGTTGGTTTAGGTGAAAAAATTGAGGGTTATTTAAAAGAAATGGTTGTTGGAACAGGTGCTGTAAGAGCTACCTTGCAGAAATATTTATAAATTTATTCCTATAATAGTTATAAGACGTTTTCCTTATAGAGACTTATGTTATGACTAAGCCGCTCTAAGACTCCCAATTTGACAACGTAGGCGAGCAAAGAGCGGCAAAGTCCTAGAACAGTGTACCTAAAATCCAGATAAAACTAAAAGGAGGTCTTCTCTAACGGCCTTATTTACTGGTGGTTGAAGAAGTTACATATGAAGAAAAAAACGAAATATTTACATTTATCAAAACAAACCTGCTCTAAATAATGCTTTCCTCGCGATTATGGGGGCGTTTCTCAAAAGTCAAGTCCCAATTTTAATTTCAGTAAGAACTGGAGGAATATAATATCTCGGGTTTCTGAGAGAGTACCAAATATATTGGGGAGGAATTTTAAATGACTATAGGTAATAGAAAGATTACTATTCCTATTGGTATAGGCTATGGACTTACGGACCTTATGGGCGGTGGTGCATTTTCGATTATTGCAGCTTGGCTGCTTTTCTTTTATACAACCTATGCAGGGCTTACTCCGGTAGAAGCAGCTTCTATTGTCGCGATTGCCCGTATTGTAGATGCTATTGTCAGTCTCTTTATTGGTAGTGTTACGGATAATTTTTTTAAAAATAGTCTAGGGAAACGTTTTGGGCGCCGCCGTTTTTTCTTATTGATAGGAGCACCGCTTATGGCAGTGTATGCTATGCTTTGGGTTACAGGCATGAGTTATTGGTATTATTTGGGATGCTACCTTGCATTTGAAATTATCGCAGCAATAGTGCTTATTCCATGGGAAACTCTGCCGTCAGAGATGACAACGGATTTCAATGAACGTACCATATTGTCTACATCCCGTATGTTTATCTCAGCTACAGGTGTATTTTTATCAACTTTTGTACCGGCGTTGCTTATTCGCTTTTTTGGGGAAAGCAATGCTTATGCGTATACACTGAATGGTACAATTTTTGCGGTGCTTTTTGCAATTTGTATTTTTATCAGCTACAAAGTTACTTGGGAACGTGAACTTACAGATACGATGAAGGCAGAATTATTACAGGCGGATCGCCCTAAGAGCTTCGGTGAAAGATGGCAGGATCTTGTGGTTATTATGCATGATTATGGTTCGACGCTGAAGGTTAGAGCATTTCGTCAGCATTTACTAATTTATATTTGTTCATTTACAGGCAAAGATGTTTATAATACCGTATTTGTTTTCTTTGCCGTCTATTGTCTTAATATTCCATCGGCGAATGCCGCGGATGTTCTTTCTTTGAGTATTATCGGCATTCCCACTACAATCGCCGCAGGCTTGCTTTTAGTAAAAATCGGACCAAGCAATCTATATAAGATTTCGTATACGACAATGCTTGTTACTTTGGCTGGTTTCTTTGCAGTATACCTCTATAATCCGTCTTCAAAACTAGTTATTTTGTATGCACTTAGCTTCTTTTACCAAATCGGGCGCCAGATTCTTGAGTTTACGCCATGGAATGTGTTTCCGTTCATTCCGGATGTGGATGAACTTATTTGCCAGAAACGGCGTGAAGGTTTATTTGCAGCAGTTATGACATTTTCGCGAAAAACTACAGTGGGGATAGCTACCCTTGTTGTTGGCCTTGTTTTGCAGGAAGGTGGCTTTGTCAAGGGCCAGCTTCAACAGAGTCCAGAGGCCATTTACACGATTTCTTATACTTTGCTCATCGGAACAGGCGGTCTATTGATTATTGCGCTCATTTTAGCCTGCAGCTTCAAACTCGATAAGAAGACACATGCCATTCTTATCCATGAAGTCAATCGGCTGAAAGCTGGCGAAGCGAAAGCAGACGTTACAGCGGAAGCGCGTGCTGTTTGCGAAAATCTTACTGGTTATAAGTATGAAGAACTTTGGCCGCATCAGACAGCAGCTAGAGATCCATGGGCAGATGAACTTGTACTTGCCAAAGAAATTATTGCCAATGTTGGCGGTTCCTATAATATTGACTATTATACGTATTGTGTGACGCGTCTGCGCATTAAACTTACGGATCATGAGGCAGCGAATAGGGAAGTGCTGACAAACCTTGATGGCGTTAAAGGTATTACCATTGTCGGACAGGAATTGCAGATCGTACTTGGCCAAAAAGTCAATGCGGCTTATGAGGCGCTACAGAAGATTCTTGGCAACAAAAAACAATGGAAAAGAAGGCTATAACGATGAAAAAGTTTTTGGACGAAGATTTTCTTTTGGAAAATGAAACAGCAAAATATCTTTATCATGAACACGCAGCAAAGATGCCAATTATTGACTATCACTGCCATATTGATCCAAAAGAGATTGCTGAAAATCACAAATTTCAAAATATTACGGAGGCTTGGCTTGGTGCGGATCACTATAAATGGAGGATGATCCGTTCTAATGGAGTAGAAGAAAAGTATATTATGGGTGATGCTTTGCCTCGTGAGAAGTTTCAGAAATTTGCAGAGGCGCTTGATAAGGCAATAGGAAACCCGCTTTATCACTGGACCCATTTAGAATTGCAGCGGTATTTTGACTGCCAAACGCCTTTGGATGGAGAATCTGCTGAGGGTATTTGGCAATTATGCAATGAAAAGCTGCAACAACCGGAACAGTCTGTACTGGGACTGATTAAAGAGTCGAATGTAGAAGTGATTTGCACAACTGATGATCCGGTTGATGATCTCAGGTGGCATAAAAAAATCAAAGAAGATAATCGGTGTACGGCTAATGTATTACCAACTATGCGCCCGGATGGTGTCTTAAATATCGAAAAGAGCGAATTTGCTGCCTATTTATGCCGCTTAGGGGAAGGGGTGGGAACTGAAATTCAAAGTATAGATGATATCCGTCAAGTACTTGCTCAGCGTATTGCTTTTTTTGCCGAAGTTGGATGTCGCATATCGGATCATGGTCTTGATTATATGTTTTATCGTGAAGCATCTGAGCAGGATGTCAATGCTATTTTGCAGAAGGCTTTGCGGGGAGATACGCTTACGGTTGAGGAAGTTGAGGCATATAAGACGTATTTGTTAGTTTTCCTTGCGGGGGAATATTATAAATACGATTGGGGAATGCAGATCCATTATTCTTGCCAGCGTAATCCAAATACGCGGGCTCTTGAAATACTTGGCTCTAATACAGGTTTTGACTGTATTGCTACTGGTAATGGAGGATATGCGCTTACCCGCTTTTTAGATGCACTCAGTCGGCAGGGAAAATTACCTAAGACAATCATTTATTCTTTAAATCCAAATGAGAATGCGCTTATTGGTTCTATTATCGGATCTTTCCAAGGACCAGAAATTGCCGGGAAGGTTCAACTAGGCGCTGCCTGGTGGTTTAATGATACCAAAACCGGAATGATAGATCAGTTGACTGCCTTTGCCAATTTCTCTGTATTGGGCAACTTTATCGGTATGCTTACAGATTCAAGGTCATTTCTTTCTTATACACGGCATGAATATTTCCGCAGGATTCTTTGCAATTTGATTGGAACGTGGGCAGAAAATGGCGAATATCCGAATGACCGTAAAAAGCTTGGAAAGATGGTCGAAAATATCTCCTATTATAATGCATTAAGATATTTTGGGTTTTAAAATAAAAAACTTTTGATATAGGGGGATGATCGTTGATGCTTATAATTAGTGAAATAATTAGGCATCTGAAAGAAAATAAGTAGTCAAAGATTCTGAGGATATTTTGTGCTAGGCGAATAACCATAACCCGCGCATAGTGAGCTATGTAAGGGGCTTATATCAGAGGAGGGTATTATAAATTGATTAGTGCAAATAAATTTGAAAATCTGAAAAAGATAGAAAATGGTTATTTGATAGAAACAGACGGCCCATTTATAAAGCTTATCTTTTTAACTGAAGATATTATCAGAGTGAGGGCATCATTTGATAAGAAATTTATTGAAGAATCGTATGTACTAACCTTAACTGCATGGAAAGATCGGTTAGATAGCTTTTTAGGCAAGGACAGAAAACGTATAACAGCGTTCGATGCTGCTTATACCGAAGATAGAAAGAAGCTGGTATTCAAGACAAGCAGTGTGATACTAGAAGTACACAAAGAACCGTTTGGTTTTAAACTATATGACAATAATAAAAATTTACTGTACTCTGATTTGTTAGGCAGATCTTTTGTGGAAGATCAATTGGGCAGAAAGTACCATTACAATGCTATTGATTTAGAAAAAGATCATTTTTATGGATTTGGTGAGAAGACGGGAAAATTGGATAAAAAGGGTCGGAGAATGGTGATGAGTCCTAAAGATGCCATTGGACATGACCCGGAAAATGGAGATCCATTGTATAAACATATTCCTTTCTATATTCGCATCAATGAAACCAACAAAAAGGCAGCGGGGCTTTTCTACCACAATTCATATGATTCTGTATTTGACATGGGCTGCGAAATTAGTGGCTACTGGCCAAGATACAGTTACTATATGACAGATGGCGGCGATATTGATTTATTTTTAATTAATGGATCGAATGTTAAGGACATAATAGCAAGATATACGGATTTAACAGGTAAGCAGGCCTTTCCGCCCAAACAGACATTGGGCTATACAGCTTCTACAATGTATTATGCTGAGTTGAAAAAAAACTGTGATCAGGAAATTTACCATGTTATCGACAAACATATCAAAGAAGACATACCTATTGATAATTTTTGGTTAGCCTCAGGATATTCAACAGGTGAATTTGACAATTTGCGTTATACATTTAATTGGAACACGAAAAAATTTCCTAACCCAGATGAATTTTTCCGTGTTATGAATGACAAAGGTATTAATGTTATACCAAACTTGAAGCCAGGGGTTCTCAAAAATCATCCTTATGCTAAATATTATGAAGAACACGCGGCTTTCATTAAAGATGCAAAAAACCAAGTAGACTGCATAGGCAATTGGTGGGGGGGCCTAGGGCGATTTATTGATTTTACTAAGCCGAGCGGCAGAAATGCCTGGAAAAAGTTGCTGAAGGAAAATATCTTGCAAAAGGGAACTTATACCGTATGGAATGATAATTGCGAATATGACGGGATTACTGACAAAGATGCGGTTTGCGACTTTGATGGCGGATCAGGAACTATGGCGCATTTGAAGATTCTGCAAAGTAATTTAATGGCGCATGTTGGCAGGGAAGCAATTGGCGAAGTTTATTCAGAACAACGACCTTATATTATTAGCCGAGCTGGTTTTGCCGGCATCCAAAGATATGCACAAACTTGGGCAGGAGATAATTTGACAGATTGGCGCACACCTAAGTTTAATATCAATACCATAATGGGTATGGGACTGTCTGGTGTAGCCAACAATGGTTGTGATATTGGCGGTTTCGCTGGGAGAGCACCTGAGGCCGAATTGTTATTACGATGGATTCAAAACGGTATTTTTCAGCCTAGATTTGTCATGAATTCAGCAAATAATGATAATACAGTAACTGAGCCATGGATGTATGCTGAAAACACTGATTTGGTAAGAGCGGCATATAAATTAAGATATAGATTATTGCCATATATGTACTCTTTGATGTATGAAGCTTGTGGTGAAGGGACGCCCATAATTCGGCCGTTATTTTTAGAATTCCCAGAAGATGAACGGTGTCTGACTGACGAGAATTTTACATTCATGTTTGGGTCAAGCATATTAGTGGCTAATGTTTTTGATAAAGGCGCTGTGACCAGGAAATTATATTTGCCGACAGGTTCATCATGGTATTATTGGGAAACCATGGAGAAATTTGATGGTGGTCAAGAAATTGAAATACCAGTAGCTTTAGCGTCTATCCCCATGTTTTTGCGAGATACTGCAATTGTCCCAATGACGGATGATATATTCAATATTACTCAAGACCAGGTTAAGAATTTAGAATTGCTTGTTTCTAGTGATAAAGACGGCAATTTCACACTTTATGAAGACGATGGAAAATCTAATGAATATTTAAATGGCGTATATTTAAAAACCAGGATTGATGTAAAAAATACGGCAAAAAGTGAGATTACTTTTACTAAAGAGGGCAGCTTTGTTTCAAGTATTGAAAACATGTTCTTAAAAGTGATTAATAAGCAAAAAGGTGCTTATTGGGTGACTGTTGGTGGCAAACAGATAAAACAATATTTGCATTTAGATAAGCTGGAAGAAGCAGAAGAAGGTTGGTACTATAATCCTTCCCAAAGTGCTGTATATGCAAAGTATAAAAATATTCCGGGAAATTATACGGTAGTGGTAAGTTTTGAAAAGTTTGATTTAATTGGCATGGAAGACGAATAATACACTTCCTAACCG